>JAXLYM010000004.1:0-579474 GCA_046351455.1 Polyangiaceae bacterium | reverse complement strand
CGCGGCGGCCGGACGTGCCCGAGGCGCTGGACGCGGTGATCGTCCGGTGTCTCGCGCTCCGGCCGGAGGATCGCTATCCGGACGTCGGCGCGCTCGCGCTCGCGCTGGCCCCGTTCATGGACTCTCAGGCGGCGACCTCCGCGGAGCGAGCGGGCCGGATCCTGCGAAACACGGCTGTCCCCGTCGTCGCCGCGCCCCCGGCCCGAACCGCTCTCTCCGTCGGCGCCCCGGAAGACAAGGCCGCTCCGAGCGGCGTGACCTCGGCGACCGACACGCAGACTCCCAAGGACCCCTCCTGGCCCGTGAGCGCGCGCGCGCACGTGAGCGCGCCTCCCGCGATCGCGGAAGCGCCGAGAAAGACGCGGTCTCGCGTGCGAGCGGCGCTGATCGCGTCGCTCGTGATCGCCGTCGCGGCGAGCCTCTTCGCGGCCTTTCGGGAGACGCCACCTCCGCCCTCCGCCGCCTCCCCTGCGACGAGCGTCGGGCCCATCGATCCCGCGGCGTCCGCGGAGCCGGTTTCCCGAAAGCCCTCCTCCACCGCGGCCGCCACCGCCACACCGCCGGACCCGGTTCGAACGGCGAGCACCGCTTCGGCGCGTGAGCCGGCCCGCATCGTGCTTTCTGCCCCTCCGCCGTCGGCGACGATCGCTCCAACGACCTCCCCCTCGGGGACGAGCTCTGCGGCGCCCAAGTCGACGGCCTCTTCCTGGAGCCCCGGCCCCCTGGATCTGCCCAACTGAGCTGCCTCCGTCGAACCCGCCCGATGCCCCTCGCCGACGACACCACGCTTCCTCCCGAGAGCCTGTCTCGCACCGGACCAGGCCTCGGAGCGCCCGAAGCGCCCGCCCTCGTGCTCGTGTGGTCACGGGAAGAGCCGGAGCGCGCCGGCGAGGCGCTCGTCCTCCCCGCGTTCGATCACGGGGCTTGGACGTTCGGGCGCGACGGTGGCAATCGGGGGCCCCGCGCGGTGCGCCTCGTCCGCCAGCGCCCCGGAGAGAACGAGCCTGCGGGCCCCCTCACGAACCCGCGGATCTCGCGCGCGCAGCTCGAAATCCGGCGCATCTCGGGCGGAGTCGCGGTGAAGAGCCTCGGCCGAACACCCATGCTCCACGGCGATCGAGAGGTGGTGTCCGCGGACCTCGCCCCCGGCGACACCTTCGAGATCCGGCACGAGATGGTCTTTCTGTGCGTGACGAGGCCTGTCATGATCGCCGCGTGGGAGGGGACGGAGCCCCACCCGTTCGGCCGCCCGGACGCCCTGGGGATCGTCGGAGAGAGCCCTGTCGCGTGGGCCCTCCGCCGGGCCGTCCACCTCATCGCGAGGCGCTCCGTCCACGCGCTCGTCCTCGGCGAGAGCGGCACTGGAAAGGAGGTCATCGCGCGGGCGATCCACGCCTGTTCTCTCCGCGCCGGCCGTCCCTTCATCGCGAGGAGCGCGGCCACCCTGCCCGAGGGATTGCTCGACGCGGAGCTCTTCGGCAGCGCGAGAGGATTCCCCCACGCGGGCTCCCCCGAGCGCCCCGGCCTCATCGGCGAGGCGAGCGGAGGCACCTTGTTCCTCGACGAGATCGGCGAGCTGCCCGAGACGCTCCAGGCCCACCTGCTGCGCGTCCTCGACGGGGGCGAATACCACCGGCTCGGCGAATCCCGCGCGAGGCAGGCGGATCTGCGCCTCGTCGCCGCCACGAACCGCCCCGAGAGCGCCTTGAAGCACGACGTGCTCGCACGGTTGACAGCTCGTATTCGAACGCCCAGCCTCGGCGAGCGCCGCGAGGACATCCCCCTCCTGGCGCGCCACCTCTTGCGCCGGCAGGCCCTGAGCGCCCCGGATCTCGCGGAGCGCCTCTTCCCCGGAGGAGACATCGAGTCCGCGCCCCGCCTGGCCCCCGAGCTGATCCGCGCGCTCGTCGCCCACCGGTACACGACCCACATGCGCGAGCTGGACGCCTTGCTCCTGGCCGCGACGCTCGAAGGCGAGGGCCGATATGCCGCGATCACGCCGTCGGTGCGAAGGGCCCTGTCTTCGCCGCCCCGGACGGACACCTCATCGAGCCTGGCCCCGAAGGACGATCTCCCGATCTCGGCGGAAGAGCGCCGGGGAGCTGCGCGCGTGACGCTCCAGTCCCCCCTTGAAGAGCCCTTCTCCGCGGAGGAAGGGCGCCGCCTCACGCTCCTCCGCGCCCACGGATTCCGCCCTTCGGCGTGCGCCCGCGACCCCCGCTACGGCGCAAACAGGCAGTCTGCGGACTTCCACCTTCGCCACCTGCTCGCGCGCGCCCTCGGCGTGACTGGATATCGCGCCGCCGCCGCGGAGGAGCTGCTCGCCGGAGACGACCCGGCCCTCCGCGAGCGCGTCCACGAGCGCATGACCGCCTTTCTGGGGAACCTCCGCGCCCGCCTCCTCGACGAGGGGCGAGAGGCCCTGTCCCGGTCCCTCGCGGCCGAGTGGCGCGGATCCTCGAAAGCGGCGCTCGACCTCGTCGCCGCGCTCGCCGACGGCACCCTCTCTTGATCCGTCCGCCCCGAGCGCGGGGGCACCACGTCTCGCTCTCACCCACTCACCCAATCAACCGCGGAGGAGCCTCGACCCACATGAGCACAGGAAGAGTCAATCCACACTCGACAAGCGAACCTCTACGCCGTACGGCCGTCACGCTCGCAGCGCTGGCCGTGCTCGGGAGCGCGCTCGTGGCCTGCGAATGGATAGCGCCGATCCCGGAGACCTCCGGAGGCGGAGGCGGCGGCGCGGGCAGCCTGAAGTGCCCTTCTTCCACCGTGGCCCCGGCCCCGGATTGCACGGACGCGCTCCCCAACGGCACCCTGTCCTTCGGAGGCGGCCTCACCATGCAAGACTGCGTGCAGCTCGGCGATTTCGGCTCGGCGCAGGTCCCGACGTGGGTCGGAGGGATGGTGTTCTCCCCCGAGGATCCGGACCGGCTCCTCGTCGTGGGCGGGAGCGCCTCGGAGAGCGCGGCGCTCTACTCGATCCCTGTCCAGCGAGACCCGGATTGCCACGTCGCGGCCCTGGGGATCGCCGAGAAAATAGCCGATCTCCCGAACGCCGACCCGATCGCCGTGGGCCCGGACAAGTCGCTCCTGATCGGCATCGTGAGCTACAGCGATCCGCCGCTCACGAAGATAGGCCGCATGAGCCCCGGCGCGATGAGCCTTGAGAAAGAGCTGGATCTGACCGATTTCGGCGTCACGAGGCCAGTGTCTGGTCTGGGCGTCGTGCCGGAGGGATACGACGGCGCGGGCCATCTCGCCTTCACGACCTTCCCGGACAGCAACGTCTCCTCGTACGGGAGGTGGTACACGACGACCCCCTCGGACGGAGCGACAGACCCCCTCGATTTCCAGTCGGTGACCCCGGGATCGGACCTGCCTTGGTCGGCCTCCTTCGTCTATCTCGGCGCACAAAACAGGCTCGGCGCGTCGCCGAAGCTCCTCATCGTGGACTACCAGGATCGCGAGCTGAAAGCGTACGACGTCAACGCCGACGGCACCCCCAACATCACGCTGCCGACTCTGGTCCTCTCGGTCCCCCCGAACGCCGGGACGAGCCAGCAGGTCGTCGGTCTCTGGGGCACCGCGCTCGACCCCACGACAGGCGATCTCCTCATCGCGCTTCAGCAGGAGCACGACCTCATCGCGCTGCGCGGCGTCGGCCGATGAAGCGCGCGCTCCGAAGCGCCGCGTCCCTTCGCGCGGTCCTGCACGCATGGACCGGACGCGCGCGTCCGCGTGACGTTCGCTTGACCCCTCCGCGCGCGGCTTCCAAGATGGCGGCCGTTTCATGGCGATCTCCTCCGAGGTGAAGCGGTTCCTGGGCATGGCGGCGGTGTTCGTCGCCACCGGCCTCGGCATCGCGTACCTCGTGATCCCGCCCTCGCTCGAAGAGCAACAGAAGCCCGAGCCCACGCCCGTCCTCCGCGTCGCCGGCCAGAACGTGGACCTCAAGGGCGACCCGACCGCGAACGCCCTCGATCTGGTGCGCCGCTACGCCCTCGGTGAGATCACCATCAAGTTCCCGAGCGGCGCCACCCGCAAGCTCCGCCGCGGCGCCCTCGGCGTGGAGATCGATCGCGTGCGCCTCGCCGATTTCGTCCGCGAAGCGCTGCGCCCCGAGAGCGCGGTCCGACGCGAGCACCGCGCGCGCAAGGACGGGCAGCCGCTCGACGTGCCGCTGCCGATCGTCATCGACGAGAACGCCGCCACCGCGAAGCTCCTGGAGCTCAAGGGCGAGCTGGATGCCGCCGCGCAGGACGCCTACGTCGACCTCGAAAAGAAGGTCCTCGTGCCCGAGAAGGTGGGCCACTGGCTCGACGTCTACGGCACGATCGCGCGCATCGACGCGGCCTTCCGTCGCGGGGAGGACACCGTCGACGCGGCCGTGGAGGTGATCCAGCCGCGCCTCAAGGCCGCCGAGCTCGGGAACGTGAAGTTCGACCAGGTGCTCGGCTATTTCGAGACGAGCTACACCAACAACCAGAAGACGCGCGACCGCACGTACAACCTGCGGCAAGCCGCCTCCAAGCTCGACGGCGCGGTGGTGCTGCCGGGCCAGATCTTCGACTTCAACGGTGTCGTGGGCCCGCGCGACGAGGCGCACGGCTACCGGATCGCGCCCGTGATCGCGCAGGGTGAGCTCGTCGACGGCCTCGGCGGCGGCACGTGCCAGATCTCCGGCACGCTGCACGGAGCGGTGTTCTTCGCCGGGCTGGAGATCGTGGAGCGCTATCCCCACTCGCGCCCCAGCTACTACATCCGCCTCGGCCTCGACGCGACGGTGGTGTATCCGACCATCAATTTCCGGTTCAAGAACAACTTCGACTTCCCGATCGTGCTGCACGAGACCGTCGCGAACGGCACCGTGCGCGCCGAGATCTTGGGGCCGAAGCGCTCGCTCACCGTCACCTATTTCCGCCGCATCGACGAGGTGACGCCGTTCGAAGAGGTGGAGCGGCCGAGCCCGAAGCTGCCGGAAGGACAGCGCGCGCTCGCGCAACGCGGGATCCCCGGATTCAAGACGACGTCGTCCCGCGTGGTGCGCGACGGGGCCTATGCCGTGCGCGAGAAGTGGACGGACGCCTATCCGCCGACACAGCAGATCATCCTCGTCGGCACCGGCCCCTCCGACATGTCGCCCGAGGCGCACGACGACGCGCACCCCGAGTACACCGTCGACGAGTACATGACAGTCACGCAGGGCCCGGACATCAAGACTCCGGGCGCGACAGGCCCCGAGCCCGGCGGCGGTCAGGTGGAGAACCGCGAGCCCGGCAAGACCGGAGAGCGCGACTGGTACTCGAAGGCCGGAATGCCCGCGTACAAGGCCAAGACCGACGCGGACGACGCCGACAAGCCCGAGGGCAACAAGGGCAAAGACAAGGACCCTGACAAGGGCAAAGACGACTCGAAAGACAAGGACAAGAAGGCCACTGCCCAGAAGAACGAGAAGGGCAGTGAGCCGGGGGACGCACCCAAGAAAAAGAAGAAGAAGAAGGAAAAGGATGGCTGAGCGCCTGCGCTTTTTCCGGGGCGGATCGCGATGACTCGCCGGAATCTTGTCCCGCCCGCGAACGTCGAGCTATCGGAAAAAGAGATGGTCAGTTCGCTCGCCCCAAACACCGTGCCGATGACCGATGTGGAAGTGACGCGCTCCGGTTCGACCGTGCGTGTGATGCGCCCGCGCAGAGCGGCCCCGGCCGACGCGCTCCGACCGACGCGCGCCGAGGTGAACCTCGCGAACCTCCGCCACAACTACCGAGTGCTGGAGTCGCACCTCACGAAGGCCGCGGGCGACGCGATCAAGAGGCCGAAGATCTGGGGCGTCCTGAAGGCCGACGCGTACGGCCACGGCGCCTCCGCGGTCGCGCGCACCCTGGAGCGAGCCGGCATGCCCGGCCTCTGCGTCGCGCTGCTGGAAGAGGCGATCGAGCTTCGATCCGCGGGCATCAAGATCCCGATCCTCGTGATGGGCGGCTACTTCGGCCCGCGCCGCGCCGGCATCGACGAGATGTTCGAGCACGACCTGACGCCCGTCATCTACGACGCCGCCGAGATCGAGCGCATCGCGACGGTGATCCGCTTCGAGGGCAAGGAGCGGCTCAAGGTGCACCTCAAGGTCGACACCGGGATGGGCCGCCTCGGCGTGTCGCCGCGCGACCTCCCGAACGTGCTCGACGCGTTCGCGCGCCACCCGGAGATCGAATTGCACGGCCTCATGACGCACCTCGCGTGCGCGGATGCGCTCACGCTCGACGAGACGCAGGAGCAGGTCCGCAAGTTCGGTGAGCTGCACCAGGCGGTGCTCCGTCGCGGCCTCAAGCCACGCGCGCTCCACATGGCCAACAGCGCGGCGATCGCCCGCACGACCGACGCGTGGTTCGACGCGGTTCGCCCCGGGATCGCGCTGTTCGGCGTCGCGCCGATGCAAGGCCTCTTGCCCGAGCTGCGCCCCGTGATGCGCGTGCGCAGCGAGATCGTGACGGTGCGCACGGTGCCGAAGGGCGACGCGATCGGCTACGGCCACACGTGGCGCGCCGAGCGTGAGAGCCGCATCGCCACGGTGCCGATGGGCTACGCCGACGGCCTCGATCGCCACCTCTCGAACAAGGGCCACGCCCTCGTGCATGGCCGCCGCGCCCCGATCGCCGGCACGGTGTCGATGGACCTCACGATGATCGACGTCACGGACATCCCGAACGCGCGCACCGGCGATGAAGCCGTGCTCCTCGGCCCGCAGGAGGGCGCGCTCGGCAAGGACGTGATCACCGCCGACGAGGTCGCCGAGAAGACCGGCCGCATCTCGTGGGAGGTCCTCACGAGCGTGTCCCGCCGCGTCCCCCGCTTCTACCGCGAGCCCTGAACCGCTTCTTTTCTCGGCCGCAAGCCGTTCACCATCACGTCGATCATCGTCGCGAGCTCGGCCTCGTCGTCCCAGTCGGCCTTCGGGCGCAGCACGAAGCGCGACAGCATGTAGCCGAGCGTCACCGAGACGAGCATCCGCACCAGCGCGTCGCGCGGGACCGGACGCAGCTCGCCGGCCTCCTCCAACCGCGCCACCACCGGCGTGAGGCGCGGCTCGATCACCGTGCGGAACATGCCGATGAGGAGGCCCGACAGCTCCGGATGGAGGATGACCGCCTGCGCGATGAGCTTCAGCTTCGCGGGCTGCGAGCGCACGAATTCGAGGCGGTTGCGCATGAAGCGGTCGAGGAACCGCGGCAGCGACGTCCACGGCTCCTGCAGCGTCTCGCGCACGCCGCCGAGCGCGCCCGGTAAGAGGAGCTCCAGCGCCGTCGGGTTCAGGATCTGGCCGAACAGGCGGTCCTTCGTCTCGAAGTTGGCGAAGATCGTCTTCTCCGCCACGCCCGCGAGCTTCGCGATCGCCGCGGTGGACGTCGCCGCATAGCCCTTCTCCGCGAACAGCTCCAGCGCCGCGGCCAAGATCCGCTGCTGTGTCTCCGACGGCGGGGCCGAGGGAGCTCCGGGGATCGCAGGCTTGGCCGGCGACGCCTCGTCCGATGCCGGCAAAGGTTTCTTCGCCATGGAGGAGAGCTTGACACGAGACGCGTTCGGGCGGAAGTAAGTACTCACTTACCCGGAGCCCGCCCATGAAGAAGCAGCTCATCGCCGGCGTGATGTTGGTCCTGGTCCTCTCCGCCGTCCTCGCCTACCGCGCGCACGCGCAGAGCTCGTACAAGCACGCCCCGTCGGGCGGCTCGGCGACGCTCGAAGGGACGGAGGCGGTCATCGCCACGAAGGTCGCAGGCCGGCTCGTCGAGGTGCTCGTTCAAGAGGGCGACGCGGTGAAGCCAGGTCAGATCGTGGCCCGGTTCGACTGTGAAGATCAGCAGGCGGCCCTCGCCCTCGCGGAGGCGCGCGCGAAGCAGGCGGAGGCGCAGATCACGCTCGCGGAGAAGGGCGTCGCGGGCGCTCAGGACGCGGCGCGCGCGGCGCAGGCGCAGGTGGCGGTGGCCTCCGCGCGCAGCGGCTCGCTGGAGATCCAGCGTCAGAAGGCCGAGCGCGATCGCGGACGCATCGACGCCCTCGCGAAGACCGGCTCCGTGTCGACGTACGAGCAGGACAGCATCACGACCGCGGAGAAGGGCCTGGAGGCCGAGCTGAAGACGGTCGCCGCGAACGTGGGCGCCGCGAGCCTCGCCGCGCGGGCGCAGGCCTCCGGCGTGAACACCGCGGGCGCGCAGGTCGAGGTGGCGCGCGCGGGCCTCGAAGCGGCGAAGGCGGACGTGCGTCGCGCGCAGCTCGCCGTCGACGAGTGCGTGCTGAAGGCGCCGCGGGCGGGCCTCATCGTGGATCGGCTCCACGAGCCGGGCGCGGTGCTCACCCCGGGATCGCGCGTGCTCACGATGATCGACATCTCCACCGTGAAGGCGACGTTCTTCCTCCCGAACGCGGAGCTGGGCCGCGCGCAGATCGGAGCGACCGCGGAGGTCCGCGTCGACACGTACCCGGGCAAGGTCTTCACCGGCACCGTGCGCCACGTCGCGAGCGAGGCCGAGTTCACGCCGCGCAACGTGCAGACGCGCGAGGATCGCGATCGCCTCGTTTACGCGGTCGAGGTCGATCTGGAGAACGCGTCGGGCGAGCTGCGCGCGGGGATGCCGGCCGAGGTGACGCTCCCGGGAACGGGCAAGTGAAGTCCGCTCCTCTCCTCGAAGCGCGCAACGTCGTGCGGCGATTTCCGGGCGTGACGGCGCTCGCGGGCGTGTCGCTCGCGGTGGAGCGCGGCGAGCTCGTGGGGCTCATCGGCCCGGACGGCGCGGGCAAGACGACGCTCATCCGGGCGCTCACGGGGCTCATCGACGTGAACGAAGGCGAAGCGCTCGTGGGTGAGATCCCGTGGACGAAGGCGCCGGAGGAGGCGCGCGATCAGCTCGGGTACATGCCGCAGCAGTTCGCGCTCTACGGCGATCTCTCGGTGGACGAGAACCTCTACTTCTTCGGGCAGCTCTTCGGCCTCTCGCGGGCGGATTTCTCGTCGCGGCGCGATCGGCTGCTCGGCATCACGCAGCTCACGCGCGCGAAGGATCGGCCCGCGGCGGCGCTGTCCGGCGGCATGTACAAGAAGCTCGCGATCGCGTGCGCGCTGCTCCATCGGCCGGAGGTGCTGGTGCTCGACGAGCCGACGAACGGCGTCGATCCGGTGAGCCGCCGCGAGGTGTGGGCGCTGCTCTACGAGTTCGTGTCCGAGGGCATGGGCGTGCTCGTGTCGACGCCGTACATGGATGAGGCCGCGCGCTGCGGCCGCGTGTGCCTGCTCTCCGGCGGCAAGGTGCTCGTGCAAGGGGAGCCGAGCGCGCTCGTGAACGGCTGCGACGACGTGGTGCTGGAGGCGTACGCGAGCGATCGCGGCCCGATCGACGCGTACCTGGAGGCGCACGAGGCGGTGATCGCCGTGACGCCCGCGGGCGAGCGGATCCGCGCGCTCGTGACGAAGGGCCGGCACGACGAGGTGCAGCGCGCGCTCGAACAGCACGGCGCCCGCGTGGTGCGCAGCGTCCCGGATTTCGAAGACCTCTACTTCTCTCTGGAGGCGCGCGCGCAGCGCGAGAGGGCCGCGGCATGAGCGACGACCTGATCTTGGAGGCGCGCGATCTCGTGAAGCGCTTCGGCGCGTTCACCGCGGTGCGCGGCGTCTCTTTCGGCGTGAAGCGCGGCGAGATCTTCGGCTACCTCGGAGCGAACGGCGCGGGGAAATCCACGACGATCCGGATCTTGTGCGGCCTGCTCTCGCCGACGTCGGGCCTCGCGCTCGTGGCGGGGCACGACGTCGCGCGCGACCCCGAGAACGTGCGGCTCTCCGTCGGGTACATGTCGCAGAAGTTCTCGCTCTATCCGGATCTGACCGCGGCCGAGAACCTCGATTTCTTCGGCGGCGCGTACGGCCTCTCCTCGGCGCTTCGGCGCGAGCGAGGGCGCACGTTGCTGAACGACGTCGGCCTCGAAGCGGGCGATCCGAGGCCCGCGGGCGCGCTCCCCGGCGGCATGCGGCAGCGGCTCGCGCTCGCGACGGCGCTCATCCACGCGCCGCCGATCGTGTTCCTCGACGAGCCGACCGCGGGCGTGGATCCCGAGGCGCGCCGCAATTTCTGGCGCATCATCCGCACGCTCGCGGACGCCGGCACCACCGTGTTCGTGACGACGCACTACATGGACGAGGCCGAGTACTGCGCGCGCGTCGGCCTGATGGTGGACGGAGAGCTGGTCGCGCTCGACACGCCGAGCGGCCTCAAGCGCACGTTCGTCCCCGGCCGCACGTTCGCGCTCCGCGGGCGGAAGCTTCCGATCGAAGCGCTCGAGAAGCTCCCGTGGGTGCGCGCGGTGGAGCCGTTCGGCGCGGGCCTTCACGTGCGCTGCGCCGACGACGCGCCGGGCGCGCAGGCGATCGCGGACGCGGCTACAAATGCGGGGGCGGAGCTCGCGCGCGCCGAGGAGATCGCGCCGACGCTGGAGGACGTGTTCCTCGCCGTCGCCGGACGGAAGGCCGCAGCATGAGCGACGCGACCCCACGAAGGCCGATCCGCCCGAGCGGCGTCCGAGGCGCGATCCGCCGCACCCTCGCGATCGCGCTGAAGGAGGTCATGCACATCTTCCGTGACCTCGGGACCCTGTATTTCACGGTCGGGATGCCGCTCCTGATGCTGGTCCTCTTCGGCTATGCGGTCTCGTTCGACGTGGATCGCATCCCCGTGGTCGTCGTCGACGAGGACGCGACCGCCGAGAGCCGCGAGGTCGCCGCGCGCTTCTTCTCCGGCATCAGCTTCGTGCGCGTCGGCGCGCGCGATCGCGCCGAGGAGATCGAGCCGCTCTTCCGCAGCCGCGAGGCGAGCGTCGGCCTCGTCATTCCGCGCGGGTTTTCTCGGGCGATCGCGCGAGGTGAGCCCGCCAAGATCCAGGTGCTCGTGGACGCCGCCGACAACGCGACCACGCAGACGGTGCTCTCCTCCGCGAGCCGCTTCTCGGTGATCGTGAACCGCGACTTCGCCCGCGAGCGCCTCGGCGAGTCGCCCGACGCCGTGGAGGCCCGCGTGCGCGCGCTCTACAACCCGAGCTCGAAATCGGCTCTGTTCCTCGTGCCGGGGCTCGTCGCGGTGATCCAGACGATGATGAGCGTGCTGCTCACGGCGCTCACCGTCGCGCGCGAGTGGGAGCGCGGCAGCATGGAGCAGCTCTTCTCCACGCCGGTGCGCCGCCTGGAGATCGTGCTCGGCAAGCTCCTGCCGTACTTCGGCGTCGCGATGATCCAGATGCTGCTCGTCCTCGCGGCCGGCACGTGGCTCTTCGGCGTGCCGATCCGAGGCTCGATCCCGCTGCTCTTCGCGCTGTCGTCGCTGTTCCTGATCGCGGGCCTCGGCCAGGGCCTGCTCATCAGCGTCCTCACGAAGAACCAGATGGTGGCGACGCAGATCGCGGCTGTCTCGTCGATGCTCCCGGCGGTGTTCCTCTCCGGCTTCATCATGCCGATCGAGAACATGCCGAAGCCGCTGCAGGTGATGTCGAACATCCTGCCGGTGCGGCACTACATGGCGGCGGTCCGCGGGATCATGCTGCGCGACGTCTCGCCCTTCGATCTCGCGAAGGACGCGCTCGCGCTGGTGCTGTTCGCGGTGGTGGTCATCGGGATCTCGACCGCCCGCTTCCGCCGGAGGATCGCATGACGATCGCGCGCGCCTCGTTCCTCGGATCGCTGTTCGCGCTCATCCGGAAGGAGCTGCTCCAGGCCTTCCGCGATCCGCGCATGATGGCCGTGATCCTGGTGATCCCGGTGGTGCAGCTCACGGTGCTCGGGTTCGCCGCGAACTTCGAGTTCAACCACGCGGCCACGGTGGTGGTCGACGACGACCGCAGCGAGGCGAGCCGCGCGTACCTCGACGGCCTCGCCGCGGACCGCACCTTCACGCTCCGTCACGTCGACACGGTCGAGCAGGCGAACGACGCGCTCCGCGCGGGCGACGAGATCGTCGCGGTGGTGATCCCGCGGGGATACGGCCGCGATCTCACCGCGGGCCGCCCCGCGCGCGTGCAGGTGTTCGTCGACGGCTCCGACCCCACGCGAGGCGTCTCCGCGAGCGCCGCGATCGAGCAGTACACGGCGCTGCTCGCGGTGCGCGAGGCCCAGGCGCGCTTGCCCGCGGGCGCCATGATCGAGATCCCGCGCGTCGGCCTGGAGGTGCGCCTCCTCTACAACCCGTCCTTGAAGAGCCGCATCTTCATCGTCCCCGGCACGGGCGCGTCGATCCTCCTCATCGTGACGTCGATCGTGACGGCGATGGGCCTCGCCCGCGAGCGCGAGGTCGGCACGATGGAGCAGCTCCTCGTGACGCCGATCCGCCCCGTCGCGCTGATGATCGGCAAGACGATCCCGTACGCGCTCTTCGGCCTCGTGGATCAGGCGCTGATCCTCGCGGTCGGCAACCTCGTGTTCGACGTGCCGCTGCGGGGCTCGATCCCGCTGCTCTTCGGCGCGGCGCTCGTCTACCTCGTGTCGACGCTGGGCCTCGGCCTCGTGGTGGGGACGCTCGCGCGGACGCAGCAACAGGCGCTGATGGGCGTGTTCTTCATCATCATCCCGGCGTTCCTCCTCTCCGGGATGATGACGCCGGTGGAGGCGATGCCCGCGTGGGTGCAGCCGATCACGTGGGTGAACCCGGTGCGCTACTACATCGAGATCCTCCGCTCGATCCTGCTGCGCGGCGCCACGTTCGCCGACATCCAGCGCTCGTTCTGGCACCTCTCCGGGATCGCCGCGACGTTCCTCGTGATCGCGATCTTCCGCTTCCGCCGCACGCTCGCGTGACGTCGAGGCCGGGGTGAAAGGAATCGCGGGCGCCCCCGTTTCCCTGGCATCATGGCCTTCATGCCCTCTCTGCACCGCGCCTTTTCGCCGAGGAACGCCGCCTTTGTCGCCGCAGCCCTGTTCGGGGTCGCCGCCACGGGCTGCGCCAGCTACGTGCCCTTCACGTACGAGATGCGGTCGCAACACCGGCTCACGGACGACGAGGTCAAGGATCTCCAGTTCTACACGTCGCACCAGATCACCCTGCGTCGAGAGGTCCAGTCGGAAGATCGGGAGATCACTCCGGGCCACAAGCTCCGCCTCATCTCGGGCAAGAGCGTCGACGAGGTGGTCATTCCGGCGCGCACGCCGGGCGTCGCTCTCCGCGTCTCCAAGCGGGTTATTTCGGTCAGCTTCGTGGACGGGACGTCGCTCGATTTCGTGACGGGCACGGGCCGCGCGCCGCTCGGAATGCTGGGTGACTTCGCGGAGCCGTTCGCCGCCCTGGAGGGCACGTACCGCCCGCGCCACAAGGACTCGAACCCGTTCCAGAACCCGAGCGCCGCCGCGTTTTTGGGCCAGTACGCGACGCCGCCTCCGGGAGCGGGCCCCGTGAAGATCGCGACGCCCCCCGTCGATCCGCAGCCTCCGGTGGTGCCCTCGTATCCCTACGACGAGCCGACGGGCAGCTACTTCCTGACCACGGACTCCTCGGGTCGAATCTCGTTCGCGAGCCGCTCGTGGGACGCGGTCGACGACACGACCCAGGCGCATCTGCTCATTCGATCGGACAAGCTGGAAGAGACGGAAGAGCGTCGCACGGTGCTCCCGGGCGTGCGGCTCGGTAACTAGACCGCGGCAGCCTCGGTCTTCGCGGCGGCGGGGAGATTGGGCTTCTCCTCCGCCTTCGCTTCGGGCTTGTCGCCCTTCGATTCAGGCTTGTCGGCCTTCTCTTCGGCCTTGTCGGCTTTGTCGGCCTTCGCGGTCTTCTTGACCTTGAAGGGCTTCGGCAGGTCGCTTTCGGGGCGGCGTTTGTCGACGCCTTGCGACAGGCGGAGGGGCGGGATCAGGCCCGGCTTGCGGGAGATGACGTCCTCACAGGCGCGCACGCACTCACCGCACGTGAGGCAGTGATTCGCCTGCGGGAGCCCCTCGATCGCGACGCCGTGCACCTCGTTCTGCGGCTTCTCCAGATCGCGCGGATTCAGGTCCACCGGACAGGCCTGCGCGCAATAGTCGCAGTCCTTGCAGGTGCCTTCGATCTCGTCGTAGTGGATGCCGAAGCTGTGGGCCGTCCGAACGATGGAGTAGTAAATGCCAATCGGACACCAGCCCTGGCAGAGGCGCCAGCGCACGTACCGAGAGATGGCGTACATCAGCGCGGTGCCGCCCACGAATCCGCCGATGGCATAGCCGATCGCCTTCGGAGTGCCCTGCAGGAACACCCGCGGATCGCACAGCCACAGCCACGCAGCGCCCGCGAGCGCCGCGGAGTAGCCGACCGACTTGGCCTCTCCCTTCAGGCGTCCTTCGCCGGTGCGACGCGTGATGTCCGCCGCGTCCGCCACGCGGGACGCCTCACCGACCGGACAACCGAAGCCGCAGAACAGCCGGCCCACGAAGCCGTTGACGATGAACGTGGCGAGATAAAAGGCCACGATGGAGAGGAAGACGGCGCCGAATCCGTAGACGAAGTTCGTCTGCTTGCCCCACGCGAGGTGGTGCCCGGCCCAAAGGTCGAAGCGCGCCGCGCCGAGGAGCGGGATCGCGTACAGCGTCGCGAACGTGATCAACATCGTGAAACGACGGATCTTCGGATAACGGTGGGGTTCTTTCTCCAGAGTCCGAAGGATCCGCAGCCGCTGGGGGAGCTTGGGGGCCGCCATTTGATCGGGGTAACTAGCACACACCAGGCCACGAAAGGCACCGTGAAGCACGCCCCGGATGGCAGCAATGAATGCGTGTTAACCCACTGAAAACGAAGGGGTTACCGTATCTGGCCGCGCATTCTGCGGGGGAGAGGAGCCACGATCTCCGCAGTTTGCAGGGGTAGGGGCCTGTTCGCGAAAAGCATGCGCCGCCCGCGCAGAGATCGAAGCCGAAACGGGATGCAACCCTGTTGTTTCAGATTCGCGGCGACTTCGCCCGCAACAGGAAACGCTGGATCTTGCCGGTGGCGGTCTTCGGCAGCTCGTGCAGGACAGTCACCCAGCGAGGCGCCTTGTAGTGCGCGAGTCGCTCCCGCGCGAAGAGCTTGAGTCGGCTGTCGAGGTCGGTCGCGTCGGCCCCGGGGCGCAGCACGACGAAGGCGCGCGGCTTCGTGAGGCCGTCCTCGTCGTCGTCGCCGACCACCGCGCACTCGAGGACGTCGGGGTGCTGGAGCAGCGTGCCTTCGACCTCGACGGGAGAGACCCAGATGCCGCCCGCCTTGATCATGTCGTCGCTGCGGCCGGCGTGGAAGAAGTTGCCGTCCTCGTCCTGGTAGTATCGATCGCCCGTGCGGATCCAGTCGCCGCGCAGCGTGTGCTTCGTGGCCTCGTGCTTGTTCCAGTAGAGGGCCATGATCGAGTCGCCGCGCACGAGCAGATCGCCGAGCTCACCGCGCGGGACCTCCATGCCGGTCTCGTCGACGATGCGCACGTCGTAGCCGGGGACCGGCGTGCCGGTGGAGCCCGCGACGCACTTGCCGGGCCGGTTGGAGAGGAACACGTGGCAGATCTCGGTGGAGCCGATGCCGTCCACGATCTCGGTCCCGGTCCTCGCGCGCCATCGTTCGAAGAGGCTCGCGGGGAGGGCCTCGCCGGCGCTCACGCAGAAGCGCACGCTCGAAAAGTCGGCGTTCTGGCCCTGATCCATCGCGGCGAGCATGTTGCCGTACGCGGTGGGCACGCCGTAGAAGAGCGTCGGCCGGTGGCGGTTCACCTGCGCGAACACGGCCTCGGGCGTGGGGCGTCCGGCGAAGAGGATCGCGGCGGCGCCGACGTGCATCGGGACGTAGAGCGTGTTGCCGAGGCCGTACGCGAAGAAGATCTTCGCGATGCTGAAGCACCTGTCTTTCGCGGTGATCTCTTGCACCTTGAGGCCGTACGTCTCGCTCGCGATCCACATGTCGTGGTGCAGGTGGACGACGCCCTTCGGCTCGCCGGTGGTGCCGCTCGAATAGAGGAAGAAGGCGAACGCGTCGCGGTGCGTGGGCGCGTAGTCGGCGATCGGCTCGGCGGCCTCTGCGCGCTGATCGGCCTCGGATTCGGTCCACACGATCGCGTCGTCGGGGGCGACGTCGGGCTTCGCGATGTGCGGGTCCAGGATGACGAGGCGCGCGTCGCAGTCGGCGAGGATCTTCGCGTGATCGTGCGGCCGGAGCAGCGTGTTCAGCGGGACCGCGATCGCGCCCATCGCGAGCGCCGCCCAGAAGCCGGCCGCGAGGACGAAGCCGTCGTGAAGGAGGAACGCGACGCGATCGCCGCGGTGCACGCCCGCGTCCCGGAACGTCGCCGCGAGCTTGCGGACGAGGAGATCCAGCTCGGCGTACGTGAGGCTGCGATCGTCCATGATCAGCGCGACGTTGTCGCCGCGGCCCTCCGCGAGGTGACGGCCCACGAACCAGGCGGCGGCGTTGAAGCGATCGGGCAGGTGCTCGGCGGCGCGCATCGCAGGATGAAATCACCGATGCGGCGGATCGTCATCGGGCCACGTGATCGCGCGAAATCCCGCTCGCCGGTTTGCGCCGGCCGGAGGGATTCGCCACCATCGCGGGATGACGACGAACGCGTGGAAGCCGACGGCGTGCATCTTGTGCGAGTGCAACTGCGGTCTGGAGGTGGAGCTCGGCGGGGACGACGGGCGGCACCTCGTGCGGCTGCGCGGCGACAAGAGGCACCCATCATCGAGGGGGTACGCGTGCGAGAAGGCGCACCAGCTCGATCTCTACCAGCACGGGCGCGATCGGCTGACGACGCCGCTCCGGAGGCGCGCGGACGGGACGTTCGAGGCGATCGACTGGGACACGGCGATCCGTGAGGTGGCGGCGCTGCTCGCGAAGGTGCGCGACACGCACGGCGGCGAGTCGATCCTCTATTACGGCGGCGGCGGGCAGGGGAACCACCTGTGCGGCGCGTACGCGACGGCCACGCGGCGCGCGCTCGGCTCGCGGTTTCGTTCGAGCGCGCTCGCGCAGGAGAAGACCGGCGAATTCTGGGTGAGCGATCGGATGCTCGGGACCGCGACGCGATCCGACTTCGAGCGCTGCGACGTCGCGCTGTTCCTCGGCAAGAACCCGTGGCACTCACACTCGATCCCGCGGGCGCGCGTGACGCTGAAGGAGATCGCGAAGGACCCGGCGCGCACGCTGATCGTGATCGATCCGCGGCGCACCGAGACGGCGGAGATGGCGGACATCCACCTCGCGGTGAAGCCGGGCAAGGACGCGTGGCTCCTCGCGGCGATGCTCGGGGTGATCGTGAGCGAGGATCGGATCGATCACGCGTTCCTGTCGGCGCACGCGGTGGGCCTCGACGAGGTGGTCGCGGCGCTGCGCGACGTCGACGTGGCGGCGTGCTCGGCGCGCGCGGGCGTGGACGAGGAGCTCGTGCGGCGCGCGGCGCGCGTCATCGCGGAGGCGAAGGCGCTCTCCAGCTTCGAGGACCTCGGCGTGCAGATGAACCGGCAGTCGACGCTGGTGAGCTACCTGCACAAGCTGCTCGTCCTCTTGACGGGCAACCTCGGCAAGCCCGGCACGCACTTCATCGCGACGCAGCTCGTGCAGCTCACCGGCGGCGAGTCGAAGCAGAAGAGCCCGGTCACCGGGTCGCGCATCGTCGCGGGGCTCGTGCCGTGCAACGTCATTCCTGAAGAGATCCTGACAGACCATCCGAAGCGGTTCCGCGCGATGATCGTGGAGGGCGCGAACCCGGCGCACTCGCTCGCGGACTCGAAGCGGATGCGGGAGGCGATGCGCGCGCTCGACGCGGTCGTGGTGATCGACGTCGCGATGTCGGAGACGGCGGAGCTCGCGGACTACGTGCTGCCCGCGTCGACGCAGTTCGAGAAGGCGGAGGCGACGTTCTTCAACTTCGAGTTCCCGCGCAACGTGTTCCACCTGCGCCGAAGGCTGCTCGATCCGATCCCGGGGCCGCTGCCGGAGGCGGAGATCCACGCGCGTCTCGTGGAGGCGCTCGGCGCGGTGACGGAGGCGGATCTGGCGCCGCTGCGCGAGGCCGCGGCCGCGGGGCCGGACGTGTACGGGCAGGCGCTCGCGATGCGCGTGATGAGCGATCCGCGGCTCGGTGCGCAGGCGCCGATCCTGCTCTATCGAACGCTGCCGGTGCCGGAGGATCTGCGCGAGGGCGCGGTGCTCCTGGGGCTCGTGCTGCGGGCCGCGATGAAGGACGGGGCGTCGCTCGCGCGGGCCGGGTTCGCGGGCGCGTCGCCGCTGGATCAGACGCGCGCGCTGTTCGAGGCGATGGTCGCGTCGCCGTCGGGCGTGGTGTTCGCGGTCGACGAGTGGTCGGACGTGATCGGCCGTGTGGCGACGCCGGACCGGAAGATCCACCTCGCGCTGCCGGATCTGTTGGTGACGTTGCGCGAGGCGCTCGCGGAGGACGACGCGCGCGACGAGGCCTTCCCGTTCGTGCTGTCGGCGGGCGAGCGCCGCTCGTACACCGCGAACACGATCATCCGCGATCCCGCGTGGCGAAAGAAGGACGCGGACGGCGCGCTGCGGATGCACCCGGACGACGCCGCGGCGATCGGCGTGGCGACGGGCGAGAGCGTGAGGCTCACGACGAAGCGAGGCACCGCGAGCGTGCGCGTCGAGATCTCCGACACGATGCAGCGCGGCCACATCTCGCTGCCGAACGGCCTCGGCGTCACGTACCCGGCGAGCGAGGGCGCGCGCGTCACGGGCGTGGCCCCGAACGAGCTGACCGCCCTCGAGGACCGAGACCCGTTCGTCGGTACGCCGTGGCACAAGCACGTGCCGGCGCGCATCGAGCGAATCGAAGCAAGTGAAGAGTGACTGCGCACGCTCCCCTCCCTTCGCGAACGAAAGTGAGCGATTTGGGAGGGGCGGCGCACGCGCAGCGAAGCGAGCATGCGCCGGGGTGGGCACCAAGAGATCAGCGCTCTGTGCGCTTCGCGGTCGCGGTCTTCTTCGGCGCGGTCTTCTTTGCGGCGGGCTTCTTCTTGGTGGGGCGCTTCGTCTCGACGTTGAGGGCGATCGCTTCGCGGAAGAGGTTCTTCAGGGCCTCCGCGTTGAGCTTTTCGCCCTCGTGGATGTCGATCGCGCGGCGCACGTTGCCTTCGAGGCTGGAGTTGAAGAGCTTGTCGGGGTCGACCAGCGAGGCGCCCTTCGCGAACGTCATCTTCACGTGCGTTTTGTAGGCCTCGCCCGTGCAGATGATGCCGGCGTGCGACCACACCGGCGTGCCCATCCACTTCCACTCTTCGACGACGTCCGGGTCCGTCTCCTTGAGCAGCGCGCGGATGCGGGCGAGCGTCTTGCCACGCCAATCGCCTAGCTCGGCGATGCGGTTGTCGATCCTCTGGGACGCAGAGAGGCCTTCTTCGCCGGATGTCGAGCGGTTCATCGCTTCCTCCTACGACGTCTGCATCTATCGCATCTCGCCCGAGGCGTGCGCGCTCGCATCTCCCCACGGGCGTGCGCGCTCGCATCTCGTCACGGGCGTGCGCGCTCGCATCTCGTCACGGGCGTGGCGCTCGCCTCTCGATGAGGCCGGCGACCGCTCCGTCATGTCGCCTCGACGATGCGCGACGACAAAAGCAAGAAGCCCCTCCGAGCAGCGGGAGAGGCTTCATTTATCCGGGGAATCCCGGGGCTTCTTGGTTGCGCGGGCAGGATTTGAACCTGCGACCTTCGGGTTATGAGCCCGACGAGCTACCAGGCTGCTCCACCGCGCAGGCGGCACACTAGTCAGGTCGCCCGTACGGTCAAGAGATTCTTTGAGAAAATGAAACGACGTCGTTGGAACGTCGAGATCCGAAGGGTTTCAGCGAAGCCAGTCGGGGATGAGGATCGACGGCGCGCTGGTGGAGACGATCCAGAGCTGGTGCGCCGCGCGCGTCGCGCCGATGTGCAAGAGGTGGCGCGACTCGGGATCCGCCGGGTACGTCGTCGCGTTCACGTCGACCAGGACGACGTAGTCGTACTCGAGGCCCTTCACCTGACGCACCTCGGTGACCTCCACGCCGGGACGGAACGCGAACTCGAACGCGCGGATGCGGCGAAGGTGCGGGATCTCCGCCATGCGCAGCGCCTGGTAGTAGACGTCCGCCTGCTCCGCGTGGCGCGCGAGCACCGCCAACGTCGCGCGCGGCTCGCGAGCGAACAGCGGGCGGATCGCGTCCGCGAGGAACGCGACGGCCGCGCCCGCGCTCGGGAAGTGGTGGTGCTCCACCGGCGCTCCCGTGCGCGGCGCGATCGGCGGCGTCGGATCGGCGAGCGGACCGAGCACCGCGCGCGCCACCTCGAGCACCTCGCGCGTGGAGCGATAGGCGATGCGCAGCGGCTCGATCTCCACGTGCGACAAGCCGAGATCCGCGAGCGTGCTCTTCCAGTCGCGGAAGCCCGAGTCCATGTGCAGGCGCTGCGCCGTGTCGCCCGCGAGCGTGACGCTGCGCGGCCGCGTCTTGCCCGAAGGGAGCTGGTGCTGCGCGACGACGCCGAGCAGCACCGCGAGATCGATCGGCGCCAGATCCTGCGCTTCGTCGACGAACAGGTGCTCGTACGCGAGCGGATTCTTTCCGCGACGCAGCTCGCCGCGGAGGAGCTGGTACGCGCGCAGGAGGAGCGCGTCGTCCTCGAGGTCGAGCATCGCGCGCTCGTCGTGACGGACCTCCTTCGCGTCCGCGCCGAGCTCGTCGGCGTCGCGCTCTTCGTCGGTCGGCTCCGCCTGGAACGCGGCCTTGCGCTCGGCGCGATCGCCCGGATCCAGCTCGACGACCGCGGGGCAACGATCGGCGCACCAGCGCCACGCCTGGAGGACCTGCGCCTCCGTCAGCTCGGGATCCGCCGCCTCACGGAAGGCCGCGAGCACGCGCTCCTTGTCGGTGAGGACGTCGGCCCAGAACCAGAGCACGCCGCGCGAGTCGCGACGGACGCGCGGATCGTCCTTCATTTCGGCCGCGCGACGCTCCAGGAGGCGCAGCATCGCAGGGTGCGTTTTGTACCGCGTGACCGCCGTCGGCGTGCCCTCCTCGACGGGCGCTTCGAGCCAGGGGAACGCGCGCTTGCGGGCGTCGCGCGCCCACTCCGCGAACGTCTCCACCGTGACGTCGCCGATGCCGAGCGCCGGGAGCACCTCGCTGATGTACGCGCGGAGAGCGGGGCTGCCGACGATGACGAGCATCTTGTCGGCCGTGAAGCGGTGCTTCGCGTTGTAGGCGAGGAACGCCATGCGGTGCACGCCGATGGTCGTCTTGCCGCTGCCGGCGCCGCCCTGGATGACGACGATGCCGGAGTCGGGCTTGCTGATGAGCTCGAACTGCCGCGGATCCAAGAGCGCGGCGATCTCCGGGAGGTGGCGATCCTCCTTCGCCGCGAACGTCGCGCCGGTGCCGAGCGAGCCGCTGGACGCGAAGCTCTCGGGGCGCGCGGCCTTCCCCTGACCGCCCGCGAGCTCCGCCGAGGAAGCGCCCATCGCGCGCCACGCGCCGCCGTCCGGAGCGCGCACGAAGATGCCCTGCGGCGCCGACACGCGCAGCAGCTCGCCGTCGTCGATCGTGACGGTGCGCCGCGCGAGCACGACGCCCTCCACGTCACGCTCGCCGAACGTCTCCTCGTACTCCGCGCCCTCTTCGTAGCGGTAGTAGAGCTGGCTCACCGGCGCGTGGCGCCAGTCGACGATGCGCACGCCGCTCTTCGCGTCGACGAGCGTCGTCTTGCCGATGAGCACGTCGCGATCGGCGCGGCCCTTCTCGCGGAGGCGGAGGTGACCGAAGTACGGGGACCGAGGATCCACCGGCTCCACCTCGCTCGCGGCGGCCCGGCGCTGCGCGACGCCCGCGAGGCGCTGCATCTGCTGCTCGAGCGCTGGCACGTCCTCGAGGTGCGCGGTCGCGATCTGATCACGGAGGCTGATGAGCTGCTGCTCGTAGTCCTCGATCGGCGGAGGCCGCGAGGGCCGATGCACGGCGAGGTGATCGCGCACCTTGGTGAGGAGCGTCTGCTCCTCGCGCACGATGGTTTCCATGGCCGCCTGGGCCTGGGAGGCCCCTTCCGCCTTGCTCGGCTGCTGGTCGCTGCGTTGGGTTTCCACGATTTTTCTCGAAAGGGGAGGGGTATTTGTCCATCCGCCCGCGAAGTGCAAGAGCCCGGAGAGGCTCCGCGCGCGGCGCCGTATACTGCCGGGCCGTGGATCGCGATATCGCCGTGGATCTCCGCTACGAGATCGAAGCGTGCGTGGCCCGCGGCGCCGTCGGCGAGGTGCTGCGCGCGCGGGACCGAGAGAGCGGGGCGCGCGTCGCGATCAAGCGGCTCCACGAGCACCTCGTGACCGGCGAGGGCACGTCGCGGCTGATCGCCGAGGCCGAGCGTCTCGCCGCGGTGAAGAGCCCGCATGTGGTGACGTGCGCGGGGTGGGGACGCGACGCGACGGAGCGGCCGTGCCTCGTCCTGAAGTGGCTCGACGGGGAGGATCTCGGTCGAATGCGCGACGTCACGATCGCCGAGGCCGTCGAGATCGCACGGCAAACCGCGGAGGGGCTCGGGGCGATCCACGCAGCGGGGCTCGTGCACGGCGACGTGAAGCCCTCGAACATCTTGGTGTCGCGCGCGACGGGGGAGCCGCACGTGTGGCTGATCGATCTCGGGCTCGCGCGGAAGATCGGGGAGAAGGATCCGACGCTGCGCGGGCGCCTCGTCGGGACGCCCTCGTTCATGTCGCCGGAGCAAGCGCGCGGGGACGAGAGCCTCACGCCGGCGTCGGATCTATTTTCGCTGGGGATCGTGCTGTACGAGCTGCTCGCGAAGCAGCGTCCGTTCACGGGGAGCGACTCGTTCGCGGTGCTCGCGAAGATCCGGTCCGAAGATCCGCCGCGCCTCGGATCGATCGCGCCGCAGGTGCCGGCGTCGATCGAGGCCGCGGTGATGCGCGCGCTGGAGAAGCCGCTCGGGCGGCGGTTTCGTCAGGCGGCGGATTTCGTGGATGCGCTCACGTCGCGGTGACGACGGTCACCAGGGGAACCACTCGCGCGGGACGTGCTGCCACGCGGTCGGGCGGCGCGCGTCGTCCTCCGGCAGCACCAGCGAGCCGACGAAGTCCGCGTGCTCGTACACTCCCCCGATCGACTTGCTGATGCCGTCGAGGTCGGAGGCGTCGACGACGCCGTTGCTCGTCGCCTTGTAGAACTGCACCGTGATGCGGATCGGGAACTTCGGATCGCGCACGAGGCGCAGGCCGTGGCCCTCGTTGAACGGGCCGAGGTTCGGGCCGTGGCCGAGCACCGCCTGCTCGACGTCGCTGCGCTCGGCCTCGTCCGCCATCGGAGCCGCGGACGCCTTCGCGGCCGGCGCAGCGGGTCCCATCCCCGCGTTCGTCGCCATCGGCATCGGCGGGGCGAAGCGACGCGCGGCCTGCATGAGCGGCACCTGGATCAGGAACAGCACGTCCGCGCCCTTCGCGAGCGCGGTGCGATCCGACTCCGTCTGCGGGCCGCCCTGCGAGGCGATGCGCGCCTCCACGTCGCTCTTGCGCTCGGCGGTGAACGCGGCGCGCTGGCCGTGGTTGTTGAAGTAGATCTCCTGGCCGTTGCCCACGCTCGCCGACGCGTCCTCCGGCGAATTCTCGATCACGCGCACGCTCGTGCCTTCGCGCGTAACGAGGATCGAGAGCACCGCGGGCGAGCCCGGGAACGACTGGTAGTTGAAGAGCACCGGGTTGAACTCGGCCTTCCCCTGCTTCGGGATCGGGAGGAACACGGCCTGCGCGCTCACGAGGTAGTGCGTGTCGCGCGCCGCGGTCATGTCGCCGGAGCCGAGGATGCTGTCCGGCATGCTCGCGAACGATTTGACGTCCTTCAGCACCTCGCTGAGCGCCACCGTGCGCAGCGGACCCTTGTTCGCGCGCTCGTTGCCGACGCGGACGAAGAACTTGTCGGCCGCGACGTCGCCGGTGCGATCGCTGAAGTTGGGGAAGCGGATGACCGGCATCAGCGCGCTCTGCGATCGGCCGGACGCGTCGTTGTAACGAACCTGGAGCGTGAGGTCGGAGATGTTCGGGCCGACCGAGGAGCCGACGCTGCGGCCGGTGTCCTCCCACATCACGTTCATGACGCCGAGGCCGCGGCGCGACGCGAGCGAGCTCACGTTCGAGTCGGAGACCATGCCGGCCACCTTCTGGACGACGCGCTCGTACTCCTCGCGATCGGGGCCGCGGATGCCCCAGTCACCGGCGTCCGCGGGATCGCCGCCCGCGATCTTCAGCGTGCCGTTCCCGCCGGCGTTGGTGCCAGGCTCCCGAATGATCACCCGCTCGGTGACGCACGCGGTCAGCATCATCGTCGCAACCACAAGGCCCATGCTCTTTCGGATCATCGTTCGACTCCCGCTTGCCTCACCAACGTCGCTCCAGCTCTCTTCTTTCGCCCCGCGCATCACGAATCTCTTCATCGCGTGACGCGGGGCGGGCCGGCGGATCGTGGCGTGGTGTGTCCTCGAACAAGCAGGTGCGGCGAGCGCTCGATCCGTGACAGAGTTTCTTCGAGCGGCTCTATTTCGCGAGGGCGCGGGCGCGATCCAGCTCGACGTCGTCGTGCGCGCAGACCACGCGGACCTCGCCGGCGTGATCCTTCGCGAGCGCGCGGAGCCGCTCCTGGTTCTCGCGGCGGCGCTCGTCGTCGATCGCGACGGCCCGCTGGAACAGCTCCAGGCCGACGGGGCACGTGCGTCGGTTCGGGTCCATCTCGCCTCGGTAGAAGTAGGCGTCGCCCGCGTGCAGCAGCCAGCCGCCGCTCCGCTGGCTCCACGGCGCGTCGTCGCCTCCCTGCGCGCCTTCGGTCCGCACCGCGATCGCCGCGTGCCCGCGCGTGTGACCCGTCACCGGCACGATCAAGATCTCCGGCGGGAGCCCTTCGAGCTGACGCACGCACTCGAAGCCGAACCACGGCTCGCCGCCCGTGTCGTAGAGCGCGAACCGAGGGCCGTGCGCCCACTGCGCCGCGCGGTACCTCTCGCGCTCGCGCGGCGTGGAGCGCGCCATCGCGGCCGCGTGCTCGGGCCGGTACACGTGCACCGTCGCGTCCGGAAAATCGGAGAGGCCGCCCGCGTGATCGAGATCGAGGTGCGTCAGCACGACGTGCCGCACGTCCGCCGCCTTGAAGCCGAGCGCCTCCACCTGACGGATCGCCGTCTCGCGCGGATCGAGCCGCGGCTTCACCACCGCGACGAACCCGCCGCCGAGCCGCTCCCCCGGCGCCGCGATGTCACCGAGGCCGATGCCGGTGTCGACGAGGACGAGGCCCGACGCCGTCTCGAGGAGGAGACAGTGGCAGACCAGATGTCCGCGCGAGAGCAGGCTGCCTTCGCCCCGCGTGAGGCGTCCGAGCGGCGGGCACATGGTGCCGCAGTTCAGGTGGTGGATGCGCATCGCGCGCATCGTAGCGCCCGCGCGTCGCGCGACGAAAGCCGCGGCTCGCGATCAACCGTCCGGTGAGCGCGCGGCGTCGAGCGCCTTGAGCACGCGCTCCACGTCCGCGAAGCCCTCGAGCCGGGCCACCTCGGCGCCGCTGTCGTCGAGGAAGATCGTCGACGGCATGGTCTGCAGATCGAAGTGATCCGCCTGCGCCTGCGCGTTCGCGTCCGCCTCGGTGACGTCGAGGCGCAGCGCGACGAAATCCGAAACGCGTCGCAGGATGCGCGGATCCGTCCACACCTCGCGATCCATGCGCATCGCAGGGACGGCCCAATCCGCGCACAGGAACACGACGAGGGGGAGGTGACGCGCCTTCGCCTTCGTGCGCGCCTCTTCCTCCGAGGTCATCCACGGGATCTTCGTCGCGACGGCGAGCTCTTTCGGACCGCTCGTAGCCGCGTCGGATGGCGTCACTTCGCGCGGTCCATCGGTGGAGCCCGCGACCGCGACCACCGGCACGGCGTCGGCCGCGCTCGCGCCACACCCCACGGCGAGCGTCGACGCGATCAGGAGGTGGAGGGGTGCGGCGATCTTCATGCGAAGAGGAGGACCGCCGCGGAGGGACAAAGTTCGTGCGGAGGCGTCGCGGTGCGCGAGCGTCGAGAGGTCGTGATCAGTGCCCGGCGGAGCACTTCATCGCGCACATCAGGTCGCCCGCGGCGCATCCGCAGTTGCCCTTGGCGGCGGGCTTCGCGGGGGCCGCAGCGGTGGACGCGCCGCCCGCGCTCGTCGTCGAGGTGCCGCCCTTGCCGGACGTCGTGGTGGCGGCGCCGCCCTTGCCGGACGTGCTGTGAGAGGTGCCGCCCTTGCCAGCGACCGCGGTGCCGCTCGGCGCGGCGGAGGCCGTCGCGTCCGCGGTGGGCGTCGTCGCGGTCGCCGTCACGGTCGCCGTCACCGGGGGCGGCGGCGGGGGCTGCTGCGCCGCCTGCGACGAGGTGTCCGCGACCGGCGGCGGCTTCTCCTCGCCGCCCTTCATCGCGAAGAACACGCCGACGATCGCGAGCGCCGCGACGAGCGCGCCGACGCCGATGAACATCGGAGCCTTGCTCGCGGGGGGCGCCTGCACGACCGGCGTCGCCACCGGAGGCGCCGCAGGAGCCTGCGCGCTCGGAACGCCGAGCGGGAAGAGGCCGCCGTCGTCGTGGCCGAGCACGCTCGCCGCCGCCGATGGAGCCGCCGCCGGAGCCGCCGCAGCAGCAGCGAGCGCGCGGAGATCGATGAGGCCCGAGTCCTCACGCGAGTCCTTGCGCGACGCCGCGGGCGCCGGAGCGGAGGGGCCGGCCTTCTGCGTGAGCGCGCTCAGCGAGAAGAGCACCGAGTTCTCTTCGCGCTGCGCCGGCTTCGCCGCGGCGGCCGCGTTCGAGGCGGCGGCGCGCGCGGAGGCGCTGAAGAGCGGCGCGCTCGTGGCGACGTCGTCGTTCTTCTCGTTGCCGAAGACGTCGGCGCGGCGACCGCCGCTGTCACGACGCGCAGCCGGACGCGCGGAGGCGGACGCCGCGAGGCCCGCCGCGGACGCGACGGCTTCGGCGGCCGACGGAGCGGGCGCGACCGCGGGAGGCGGAGACGAAGGAGCGACCGCGGGCGCAGCGGGCGTGCCGCCGTTCAGCGCGGAGACGATCGCTTCGACTTGACCGAGCGGCTGCCAGTCGCCCATCCCGTCGGCCCACACGTACGTATCCGCCGTGACGACCTGCGATTGGTACGCGGAGACGAGCTCAGCCACGGTCATCGTGCGCTGATCGCCTTCCGCGACGTTGACGAGGTAGCTGACGCCCTCTGCAGAGGCGGCCTCGCCGGGGGAAGAAGCGTGATCCGCGACGCCACCCGCGCCAGCGGCGACCGTGGTTGCGCCGCCGGAGTTCACCAGGATGGTGGCTCCGCACTTCTTGCACTTGAGCTTGACGGTCTTGCCTTGGACCTTCTCGTCCGAGACGGTGTACTTGGAGGAGCAGTTCTGGCAGCTAATCTTCATTGCGGCTGGGCTCCGGTCGGTCCTCTTGATGGCCGATCAAACGCGATCGCGCGGGGCGCGAGGACCAGATCGTACGGCGAGTTTACAACGACTCGTCATCTTTCGCCTGTTTCCTGTACGTACCCGAACGCCGGAGGGTCTTTGGCCGGATCCTGCTCTCACCGAGGCGAGGGTGGATCGACGCGCGGACCGCGGTTTCGGCTGCACATCCGTGTCGTGAAGGGGACGTCGCGCCATCACATCGGGTAGAGGTCGGCGGCGTTCGCGCGGGCCGTGTTGCGGTCCTCGACGCCCTTCGCGTGCTCGGGGAGCGGAGGCAGATCGTTGTCGGCGTAGCCGGGCGCGACCCACAAAACCTCCGGCGACGGGCGGTATCCGCTGAAGTACTTGTACTCCTGCACCCGGCCGTCGTTGTACTTCACGGTGACGACGCTCGTGACGTCCATGCCCTGCGTGCCCTTCTGCTTCCGGTACACGCGGCCCGGCGGGTAGTAGTCGACGACCTTGATCCGCCGCACGAAGTCCTCGACGTGGCCGACGCCGTACGCGTACGTCACCGTCGCGACCGGATCGCCGCCGAGCAGCTCCACGCGGATCGCCGTCGGCTTCGGGAGCCACGCGTGGATCATGATCGGGTAGGGCAGCGTGTTCTTCAGCTTCAGATCGACGATCGGGTAGAACACCGTCGCGTCCATGCCGGGCCCCACGTAGTGCGACGGGCGCGAGTGGTTCTGGCGCTCCAGGATCTCCAGCGCGCCGTACATCGCGGCCATGTGCAGCGTGCTCGACACCTGGCACGTGCCGCCGCCGTAGCCGGTCACGAGCTCGTCGCCCTGGATCTCCGGCGCCATCACGAAGCCGTTCTCCGCGCTGCGCGGGCCGACCTTGTCGTTGAACGAGAAGACCTGGCCGGGCATGAGGATCGTGCCGTCGATCTTCGAGGCCGCGTTCTTGATGTTGCCGGAGCGGCCGACGCCCTCGCCCCACGTGACGAACGTCGTCTCGAAGGCGGAGACCACCTTCTCGATGTCCACGTTCGCGAGGTCGTTCGTCGTGACGTTCGCCTGCACCTGCTTGATCACCAGATCGATCGTCTCCTCTTCGTCCTGGTGGTGCGCGGCCGCGATCACGTCGATCGTGCCCTCGACGTCGAGCGCCTCCCCGTCCTGCTCGACGATCCTCTTTTTGTGCTCGATGTCGAGCTTCGCGTCGACCGGGGCCTTGTAGAAGCGGTCCCCGATCTTCGACAGGAAGCCGCGGGCCTTCTCGCGGTCGACCCAGTAGACGAGCGGCACCTCGATCTCGCCGCGGCGGGCGCGCTGGCCCTCCTGGATCCGCCGCACGAGCGAGCCCTCGTGGCCGATCTTCTCGGCGGCCTCCAGCGTCGTGTTGATGTCGATCGCGACGCCGAGCTCGCCGAGCGTCGTCTCGATGATCGCGTCGCCGTGACGGAGGTGGACCGCCTTCTTCTTGAGGGCGGCGCTCCGGGCCATCAGCCACTCGGTGACGGAGGTGTCCTCCGGGGGGCGGCGCTCGCCGATGTACACGCCGGCGGCGACGGGGGACGCTGGAAGAACCCGATGCGCGGCGAAGCCGAGGCCTGCGCCCATGGCACAGCCCACGCCGATCACCGCGACGACCGATTTACGCACGTTCATCATGGTAGCTGGGCAGCGCGCGGTTCGGAAAGTTTAGGCGCGCTGTCAACAGGAGAACGCCGATCTCCGCCGATCTTATTTCTCGATGCGACGCGCGTGGGGCATCGATCGGGACGCCGCGCGGGGCTCCTCGGGCTCGTCGCGGTGGACGCGGATGCGACGTCTCTGGGGCACCGACAGGCCACGTGCGACAGGCCAGTTTCAGGGGCCCAATCCGAATGGTTTGCGCGACAGAAATCGTCATTTGCGCCGCTGGAAAGGAGACCAACGAGGCTCGGCTCGTGTACCGTACGGCACGTGCGATTCCGCGCTATTTCGGGTGGCCTCCTGTTCGCGCTGACCGTCTCTTCGGCGGCCCTCGCGCAGGTGCCTTCTCCCACGGACACCGCGTCGCCGAGCGCCTCTGCGCCAACCGGCCCGGCAGGCACGACCAGCGCTCCTGCTCCGGAGCCGTCCTCGAAGCCGCCGGATACACCCCCGCCGACTCCGACGGACAAGCCCGCAGACGCGCCGCCGCCGGAGGGTGTCAAAGCCGCGGCGCCGGTGCGGCCGGACGCTGTGTCGAAGTCGACGCCTCCCGAGAAGAGCGTCCTCGACAAACCCCTGAGCGGGTTCTCGCTCGGCTCCTACGGGAGGATGGTGGCCGGCAGCGACTTCCGCGGTCGCCCTGGACGGGACGCGGATTTCGTGGCGCACGGCTCCCGCCTGGACGAGTCGAACTACGTGGAGATCGAGCTCCGCCGGGACGACTACTGGGAGAAGACACAGAGCCGCACGCGCGTGGTGGCGACGCTCGCGTTCGCGAATCCCATCTTCCATTACACGGGCGACTTCGACGTGAAGATGGGCATTCGCAACCTCTACATCGAGGAGCGCGACCTCGGCCTGAAGCGCCTCAGCGTGTGGGCCGGCTCCCGTATGTACCGCGGGGATGACCTTTATCTGCTGGACTTCTGGCCCCTCGACAACCTCAACACCCTGGGCGCCGGCGCGCGGTACGAATTCACCGAGAGCGGGCGCACGTCGCTCGCGCTGCACGCGGGCGTGAACCAGCCGAACAACTCCTTCTTCTACCAGGGATACGGGCGGTCGCTCCCCAACAACCAGGTAGGCTCCGCGACGGTCGATATCCTGAACCGGCAAAAGACCCTCGCGAGCGCCAAATTCAGCCACATCATCCCCGTCGGGGAGAAGGGCGGAATCAAGGCCGTCGTCTACGGTGAATTCCACGCGCTCCCCTCCGGACAGCGACAGACGGATCCGAACGTCTACGAGGATGTGCCGGGGGAGACCGGGTTCGTCGTCGGCGCGCAGCTCGGGGCCTTCTCGGGCGAGCGGGACACGCACCTCAACCTGTTCCTGCGGTACGCGCGCGGGCTGGCTGCATACGGGGAGTTCGGGAAGCCTTCGCAGCTCGGGCTGGACCACACCACGGACGGGGCGAGCGAATTGCTCCTGGCGCTCGGCGGCAACTGGGAGAAGGGGCCTTTCGGGCTCATGGCCGCGGGGTATCTGCGGTCCTTCCGCAACGCCTCCAAGCCGCTCGATTACGACGACGTGGACGAGGGGATCCTCGCGCTGCGGCCTCATCTGTTCTTCGGTGAGTGGGGCGGTCTCGCGCTGGAGGGGTCGTTCCAGGCGCAGCAGCGCGGTGTGCTGTTCACGGACACGTCGAACGGCGGCACCGCGGGGGACGTGTCGGCCTCTCCGCTCATGGGGACGATGTGGCGATTCGGCGTGATCCCGTTCCTCTCGCCGGGCGGGGCCGGGGACTACAGCCGTCCTCACTTCCGGCTCATCTACGTGGCTTCGTTCCGCGACAAGGGCGCGCGCTCCTTCTATCCGAAGGACGATCCCTTCGCGCTGCACGATCTCGAGCATTTCTTCGGCTTCGGCGCCGAGTGGTGGTTCAACTCATCCAGCTACGGGGGCTGACCCATGCGAAACGTGAAAAAGAGCGCTCTCGTCCTCGCCGCCTTGACGGCCGTATCCTCCTCTCTCGGGTGCATGTCGTTCCCGGAGGAAGAGGCCGGTGAAATCGCGATCTCGACGCACGCCGGAGATTGGCGACAGCAGGTCATCTACCAGGTGCTGATCGACCGGTTCGCCGACGGCGACGCCGGCAACAACTACGGTGTCGACCTCTCCACGCCCGGACACTGGCACGGAGGCGACTGGAAGGGCCTCGAGGATCACCTCGATTATCTCCAGGATCTCGGCGTCACCACGCTCTGGATCTCCCCCGTCGTGAAGAACGTCGACAGCGACGCCGGGTTCGACGGATACCACGGGTATTGGAGCCAGGATCTGAGCCAGGTCAACCCCCATTTCGGGGACCTCGCGGCGCTCCGATCGATGGTCCGCGCGGCGCACGACAAGAAGATGCTCGTCATCCTCGACATCGTGACGAACCACATGGGCCAGCTCTTCTATTACGACATCAACAAGAACGGTCAGCCCGACAACGACGTGTTCGGCTCCGGGCCGAATCCGCACCTCGACGGGACGCCGTCCCAGGTGGTTCATGTGACGGAGTACGATCCGGACTTCGATCCTCGTGGGGTCCAGTCGTCGACGTCGCTCGGCTTCAGCGGGCCTGCGCCGGTCTACTGGCAATACGACCCCGCATCGAACCACATGCCACCGGGGCCCGACCTCTTCCAGAACCTCAACATCTACAATCGCAGGGGCCGCACGTATAACTTCGACGACCTCGATCAGCTCGTGCACGGGGATTTTCCGGGCGGCCTCAAGGACGTCAACACCTCTCGCTGCGACGTGAAGAAGGCGATGACCGATGTCTTCGCCCGGTGGGTGGAATTGGCCGACTTCGATGGATTCCGCATCGACACCGTGAAGCACGTCGAGCACTCGTTCTGGCGGTATTTCTCGCAGAACGTGAGGCTCCGGCTGGAGAAAGAGGGCAAGAAGAACTTCTTCATGTTCGGAGAGGCCTTCGACGGCAATGACGAGCTGATCGGCAGCTTCACCAAGCACGCCATTCCGGCCCACCCGAACGACGAGGCCCTCGGCGAAGGGGAGGCGTGCGGAGGAGAGGCGACTCCGTCCGGCGACTCGCTCGATGGAGTGTTCTACTTCTCGCAGTATTTCCAGGCGATCCGGGACGTGTTCCGCGACGCCGGGCCGACGAGCAACATCCAGAAGCTGTGGGACGCGCGCAGCACCAACTTCGGGACGGAGCCGAACGCGCACGGCACCGGCATCGCGCCGAACAAGACACTGGTGAACTTCCTCGACAACCACGATGTCCAGCGCTTCCTCTACGAGGGCACGGGAGCGTCGAAGTTCAAGGCGCCGCCGCTCCAGCACCTGCAGAACGCGCTTCTCTTCCTCCTCACGGAGGATGGCATTCCGTGCATCTATTACGGCACCGAGCAGGAATTCACGGGCGGAAACGACCCGGCGAACCGCGAGGACCTCTGGAACAGCGGGTATGCGACGGACGGCGGCACCTTCCAGTGGATCAAGAAGCTGATCGCGATCCGCAAGCGGCACGCGGCGTTGATGGTCGGCGATCTCGGCGTGATCTGGTCGACGGATCACACCGGGACCGAAGAGGACGCGGGCATCTTCGCCTTCGAGCGGACGGGCGGCACGGCGGGGGCGAACTATGCGCTCGCGGTGTTCAACACCAACGCTTCGAAGACGTCCTCGACGAAGGATCCGATGGCCGCGACGACCATGCACACCACGCTGCCCAAGGGGACGACGGTGGTCGATATCCTCCAGCCGTCCAAGCCGGCGTACGTCGTCGGGGACAGCGGCTCTCTCGACATCTCGCTGCCGCCGGTCTCCGGGGCGCTGCTCATCCCGCAAGACCAGGTTTCTCCGGAGGACTGAGGCCCGATGGCGAGCGTCGTCGTCCGCGATCTTCACAAGAAATTCGGGGAGACCCACATCCTCAAGGGCGTCTCGATCGAGGTGCCCCAGGGATCGTTCGCGGTCCTCGTCGGCCCATCGGGATGCGGCAAGTCTACGCTGCTGCGGCTCCTCGCGGGGCTGGAGGAGGCGACGAGCGGCACCATCCACTTCGACGAGCGCGACGTCACCAACATGGCGCCGCGCGACCGCGACATCGCGATGGTGTTCCAGTCGTACGCGCTCTATCCGCACCTCTCCGTGCGGGAGAACCTCGCCTTCGGGCTGAAGCTCCGCAAGACCGAGCAATCCGTCATCGACGAGCGCGTGAAGCACGCGTCCAAGATGCTCGGCCTCGACGCGCTGATGGACCGACTGCCGAAGCAGCTCTCCGGCGGGCAGCGGCAACGCGTGGCGATGGGGCGCGCGATCGTGCGGCGGGCGTCGCTGTTCCTGTTCGACGAGCCGCTCTCCAACCTCGACGCGGCGCTGCGGGCGCAGGTGCGCGTCGACATCCGCAAGCTGCACGACGAATTGTCCGCGACGAGCGTGTACGTCACGCACGATCAAGTGGAGGCGATGACGCTCGCGGACGTGATCTTCGTGCTCAACAAGGGCGTGGTGGAGCAGGCCGGGCACCCGCTCGACGTGTACGCGCGGCCCCGCACCAAGTTCGTGGCGAGCTTCCTCGGCAGCCCCGCGATGAACTTCTTCGAGGCGGAGCTCTCGAGCGAGGGCGCGACGTGGATCGCGAACGGCAAGGAAGGCCTGCGTTTGCCCTTCGATCCGAAGCCGTTCGGCAAGAAGCTCGCGGCCGGCAAGAAGGTCACCGTCGGCGTGCGCGCGCACGACGTGGAGATCGCGGGCGGCGGATCGCCCACGTACCGCAGCGAAAATGACGGCGGCGGCGTCGCGTTCACGGCGTCGATCGTGGAGGCGCTCGGCACCGAGTCGTTCGTGCACGGCACGCTCGGCGGCGGCGCGTTCGTGGCCCGCATCGACGCGAAGACGCCGGTGAAGAAGGGCGATCAGATCTCCCTCTGGCTGAAGACGATCCACCTCTTCGACGCCGAGAGCGGCGTCTCCTTGCGGAACGAGTCATGACCGAGAGGCGGCCCCGCGCGCGCTCGATCTCGATCCTCGCGATCGCGCTGTGCGCCTTCTTTTTCCCTGCCGTCGCGCACGCGAAGACGAAGATCGTCCTGTGGCACGCGTACAGCGGCGACGAGCAGAGGGCGCTGCTCGAGATCGTGAAGGCCTTCAAGGAGGCGGAGGTCGACGTGCTCGCGGTGCCGAGCGACTCGTTCGACTCCAAGCTCGCGTCGGCCGCGCTCGTGAAGGAGGGGCCGGACGTCTTCATCGCGGAGCACCAGCACCTCGGCGATTACCGCGCGCGCAACATCGTGGGCGCGGCCTCGGACGCGCTCGAAGGGGACGCGGCGTTCGTGCCGGTGTCGCTCGCAGCGCTGCGCGAAGGCGGACAGACGTGGGGCGTCCCGCTCACGTCGAAGTGCGTCGCGCTCTTCGTCAACGACGACCTCGTGAAGAAGTCGCCCCCGGATTTCGAGGCGATCGGCGATCTCACCGGCGCGTTCCCGAGCGGCGTGGTCCCGCTCGTGTACGACCCGCGCACGTACACGCACGCGGCGATCTTCGGCGCGTTCGGCGGCGAGATGCTCACGAAGGACGACCAGTGGGGCTTCATCGGGCCCGACGCCGAGCGCTCCGTCGCGATCGCGTACGACCTGATGAAGAAGGGCGCCGTCCCCGAGGCCGCCGACTACAACATGATGAAGGAGCTGTTCAAGGCAGGACGCTCCGCCTTCGCGATCAGCGGGCCTTGGTTTCAAGGGGAAATCAGCGACGCGAAGAACCTCCACTACCACGTGGAGCCGCTCCCGATCGTGCGCGCCGCGGGCCGGCCGATGCGCCCGTGGGTCACGGTCGAGTCCGCGATGATGACGAAGGAGGGCGCCGAAAAACCCGAGGCGCGCGCCCTCGCGAGGTGGCTCGCCGGACGGGAAGCGGCCGAGATCCGCGCCCGCGTCGCGCGCATCCTCCCGGTGCGGACGGACGTGCCGATCCCCGCGGAGGACGCCGCGATGCAGGCGTTCGCGAAGCAGCTCCAGAGCGCGTCGCCGATGCCCGCGTCCCGCGCGATGCAGGTCGTGTGGGACCCCGCGAACCGCGCGCTCATCAAGGTGTTCGCCGGCACCGCGCCGCCCGACGTCGCGCTGTCGGAGGCGAAGCGCCGCTTCGACATGGTGCGCCGCCCGCTGCCGCCGCCCGCGTCGCCGACTCCCTATCTCGTGATCGTCGGCGTCGGTCTTCTGGGCCTCGTCCTCTACTGGCTGCGCGGCGCGAAGAGCGGTGATTTCGCGGTCGAGATCAAGAAGAGCTTGCCGGCGTATCGGTACGTGATCCACTCGATCATCGCGGTCGGCGCGCTCGTGATCGCGCCGCTCGTGATCGGCGCCGCGACGAGCATGTTCACCGGCAACCTCGTCGGCGACGACTCCGGATCCAGCCATTTCGTAGGCCTCGCGAACTTCGTCGACATCCTCACGGCGCAGGGCGGCGCGCTCTTCGCGACGGGCTCGTTCTACGTCGTGCTCCTCGTGACGCTCCTCTGGACGTTCTCGAACCTGCTCTTCCACGTCGTCATCGGCGTCGCGCTGGCGCTGCTCCTCTCGAAGCCGATGCTGCGCCTGAAGGCGTTTTACCGCGTGCTCCTGATCGTGCCGTGGGCGGTGCCGAGCTACATCACCGCGCTCGTGTGGCAGGGCATGTTCCACCGCCAGTTCGGCGCGCTGACGGGGCTCATCAACGCGATCAACCACCTGCTCGGCACGCACATCGAGCCGATCGCGATGTTCGCGCGCTTCTCGACGGCGTTCGCGGCGAACCTCTCCACGAACGTGTGGCTCGGCTTCCCGTTCATGATGGTCGTCACGCTCGGCGCGCTCACGGGCGTGTCGCAGGACGTGCTGGAGGCGGCGGAGGTCGACGGCGCGACGCGGTGGCAGCGGCTCTGGCGCGTCACGTTGCCGATGATCCGCCCGGTGCTCGCGCCCTCGATCACGCTCGGCGGCATCTGGACGTTCAACATGTTCAACGTCGTGAACCTCGTGTCCGCGGGCCAGCCCGACGGCGCGACGAACATCCTCGTGACGGAGGCCTACGCCTGGGCCTTCACGCGCGAGGCGAAGTACGGCTACGCCGCGGCCTACTCGGTGCTCATCTTCTTCATGCTGTTCGGCTTCACGCGGTGGGACGACTGGCGGAAGGCGCGCGCGACGATGCGCGAGGCCGCCGCGATCAAGGCGAAGGGAGCGACCGCGTGAACAGGAAGCCGTCCCTCCTCGAGTCCGCGGCGACGCACGTCGCGCTGATGATTGCCGTCGCGTTCTCGCTCTACCCGATCCTGTGGGTCATCTCGATCGCGTTCTCCGGCACCCGCCCGCCCGAGGCGCGCGTGCTCCCCGTGATCACGGACGCGACCACCGCGCACCTCACCGGCGTCGTCGCGCATCCCCTGTTTTTGAAGCAGTTCGCGAACTCGCTGGTCGTCTCGATCATGACGGCGCTCGTCGGCGTCGTGATCGCGATCCCGACGGCGTACGCGCTCGCGCGGTTCCGCTTCGTCGGCAAGGACACGGGCGTGCGCACGCTCCTCGCGACGCAGATGTTCCCGACGGTCGCGAGCGCGATCCCCCTTTATTTGCTGCTGTTCAAGCTCGGCCTGCTCAACTCGCGGACGGGCCTCGTGCTCTGCTATGCGTCCACGTCCGTGCCGTTCGCGATCTTCCAGCTGCGCGCGGCGTTCGAGGCGATCCCGATCGATCTCGAAGAGGCGGCGATGGTCGACGGCGCGACGCGGTTCCAGGCGTTCCTCAAGGTGGCGCTCCCCGCGGCGCGGCCGGCGATCGCGGTGACGGCGCTCTTCGCGTTCATGAGCGCGTACAACGAGTACGTGCTCGCGGTGACGCTCCTCAGCAAGGAGGAGATGTTCACGCTCCCGGTGCTCTTGAAGAGCTTCATCGGCGAGTACAAGCAGGAGTGGGACAAGTTCGCGGCGGGCTCGCTCGTCGTCAGCGTGCCGGTGATGGCGCTGTTCTACGTGGCGCAGCGGCACCTCGTGTCGGGCCTCACGTCCGGCGGCGTGAAGGGCTGACGGATGCGCACGTTCGTCGTGACGATGTCGTACGAGCTCCACCCGGCGACGCCCCCCGACGCGCGCAAGCTCCTGCGGGCGGAGCTCGTGGGCCGCAAGTGGAGCGACCGCCACAAGACGATGTTGATGCCCTCGGGCACCGTGTGGGCGCAGCGCTCGGCCGAGGACGACGAGACCACCGACGACGTGCACGCGCGCTGCGTGAGCGAGCTGCGGGACGCCGCGATCGCGGTCGCGCGGACCGGCCGTCCCATCGCGGTGGTGCGCGCGTGGCTCCACATCTCCGGCGGGGGCGGAATGGGACTCGCGACCGCCGAGAGCCTGGATTTCAAGGTCTGAGCTTGCGCACGGCCCCCGGACGCGAGATAGCTCGCACCGAGTCGTTGCCGGCGGCCGCGATCGCGACGGCGTCGCCCGCCAATCGGAGGCTTTCGATGGTGCGTAAGGTGTTTGTTTCCGCGGTTCTGATGACGGTGCTCGGCGTGTTCGCGGCGGCGTGCGGAGGCGGCTACTCCGAGAGCAAGGCGACGGAGCGCTGCGATCAGGAGCAGTCGAGTAAATCGTTCTGCGTGACCGACAAGGTCTACGACGCGTGCATGTCCTGCTACGAGGAGTGCGGCGATCAGTGCCTCCCGCAGAACACCTGCCCCGAGGCGTACGCCTGCAAGAACTGACGGCGTCGCGGCCGTCCCCGCGCGCTCCGTGACGAGCGCGCGGGGTCGGTCGTGCGCGCGCACCTCGGAGGGCGCGCGGCGTCGTTACGTGTGCTTCCCGCGCAGCTCCGCGGCGAGGGCGTCCATCGCCTGCGCGTGCATGCGGCTGGCCCAGCTCTTCGAGATGCCGAGATCCGCGGCGATCGTGTCGAAGCGCTCCCCGTCGAAGTAGTGCCGCGTGACGAGCGCGCGCTGCCTCTCCGGCAGCTTCTCCACGGCGGCGAGCAGATCGCGCCGGAGCTGCTTTCGCGCCAGATCCACCTCGGGCGTCGCCTCTTCGGCGTGCTCGCCGTCCGCGGTCGACATCGCGGTGACCATCGCGGCGGCGCGTCGCGCGAGGAAGCTCTGCAGGTCCGCCTGGTACTCCTCTTCGGTGCGCAGGGGCGGATTCGGGTCCTCCTGCGCCTCGGCGACGTCGCTCTCTTCGAGCCGCTCCAGCGCGGCGAGGGCGGCGACGCGCCGCGCGACCTTCGGCCTCCGCCCGAGCTTGCGCGCCTCGTCGATGAGGGCCCATTTCAGCTTCGTGGCGAGGAACGGCATGAACGGCGCGCGCGCCGGATCGTGCGTGCGCGCGCACTCGAACAGGACGGGCTGCGCGGCGGACAGGAGCTCATCGGCTTCGATGAGGCCGCCCAGCTTGCGGTGAAACCGGTGCGCCAGCGCCTGCGCGAGGGGGAGCCCTTCGTGGACGAGCCGCTCCACGTCTGTCTGCACGATGCCTGTCCTCCCGGGGGAGCCGGTGCGCTTCGATGGCGCGGGGAGCTGCTCTCGCGTGGTCCGCGGGAGACTCGTTGTTATCGATTGCCGCTGCGGCGCCGAAGGGGCTTGTTCGCGCGGACTTGCGCTTTGGAGTCGGCGCCGACCTCACCGCTCTTCTCGACGTGACGAGGCGCGGCGCGCCGCATGAGCTCGACGCCGCGCGTCTCCATCGCGAGCGCAGAGGCGAGCTGATCGCGCATCCATTCGAGCTCGTCGTCGGGGATGCGCCCTTTGTAGGGAGCGACCGCGGCGTCGAGCTGCGCCTGAATCCACGGATCGGCGAGCCTGCCCACCATGCGCGTCGATTATAGGAGGGGAGGGGGACGCGACAAAGAAAACGGCGGATGATTTTTTCGAAAAGGGCGGCGGGCGAGTTGGCTGGGATTCGCTGAATGCGGGCGCGAGCTGTTTTTCGCGAGCGTCCAGCCAAGTCTGCAGTTTCTCGGCCGCGACTTCGCCAGCGCGTCGGAGCTCCGCGATTTCGCCGTCGTCCACGGAGGCAGAGCGGAGGTGCTCCTGCACGTCGGCGAGCGTACGCTCGAAGACGACCATCTCCTCGGGCAATCCTTGAGGAACGAGCGCGTCCCAGACTGGGCGGTAGAGCTTGACTGTCTCCAAGGTACGGAGCCGCAGCGCGAAGGCCTTCGCGTTCCAAGTCCGGCTCGGACGTTCGTCTTCGCCGAGGAAATCGGTCAGCTCTTCGCGCAGGTCCTCGTCGGTGACGATGTCGACGGCGGCTTGTGATCGCGGGAGCCACCGCCTGTAGAATGCGTCCAGTTGCGCGACAAGCCCGGGGAGATCAGGATCGACTGTGGGGCGGAGAGAGCGCCAGAGTCGCCACTCGCAGAATGGCGCTGCCACCGTTCTACATGGTGCCTTATCATCCGATAGTAGCGTTGACTGAGACGCCCATGGCGGAGGTTTATCCCGATAGTGAGATTGCGCGTGTCTTTTCCTCCGTCACCGAAGCGCTCCGGATCAAACCCTTGGCTGTCGAGCAGCTCAGTCAGCAGACGAGCCTGGCGGTGCGTGAGCAGGCACCCATCGAGCCGTCGAAGAAGAAGGCACTGGACAAGCGCGGCGGAGCTCACCCGCTTGCAAGACGACTACCCTGGAACGTTGCTTCGCCTCTTTGCTGGAGCGGGCCGAGTCACATTATCAGCGAGCAGTCGAGATCAATAGTCACGCTCCGTGATCTCTTGGACGCTTGACTACAACCGTTCTCTGGATAAATCATGTGCTTCGCCAATTGGGGCGCCCAGGCTGGCTTCGTAAGGATCCGGATCTCGACCCCCTCCGCGGCGACCCGCGTTTCGAAGCGCTCCTCGACAGACCCGCCAAGACAACTACGTGAGCCTTGAGAGTCGCCGAACCGCAATCTTCGTTAGCACCCCACGATCCGGATCCGCTTGCCTTCCCACTCCACCTCTCGATTCGTGAGGCGCTCGGCCCACGGCGCGGTGGACCGGAGATCGAACATCACGAGCCAGCCTTCGGAGAGACCGAGCGAGTCCAGATATCGACTCACCTGCTCCAGCGCGTCCGCCTCCGTCTGCGTGTCTCGACGCAGCTTCACCTCGATCGCGTGGCGCGTCCCCTTCCAATCGATCAACAAGTCGAGCGCTCCGCGGCCGAGGCCGTACTCTCGTTCGATGCGGCCTCCGCCGTTGATGATCCGCTGCAAGAAGGCCATCAACATGAGGTGGGGGCCCGACTCTTGATAAGAGAAGCCGGCGGCGGCGAGGTGGCCGTCCTGCCGCCAGAACTTCTGCCACGACTTCATCAGCGCGGGCATGTCCAGCGCGCCGTCCTTGGTCACGTAGGCGCTCGGTTTTTCGTAGATCTGGACCTGCTGGCCATAGCTGAGTGCCCGCGGGACGACCTCTCGGTAGATCTCGTTCGCGATCTCGAACTGACCCTCTCGGCGCTCGATGAGGCCGAGTCCTTTCACGTACGAGAAGTCGTCGTCCAGGCTGTCGCCGATCAGGCGCTCTCCGGCCAGCATGGCGTCCATCACGCGGCGAACACGGGGCTCCCGCAATCGGGCCACCAGAGAGTCGATGTGCGTGCGGCGCTCCAGGATCAACGTCTCTTTCGCGGCCTCGATGTGAGCAGCGGTGACAGGCTGTGTTCTGTCGCGGAGGTCACGGTCGACGACCACGTCCGGCAGGGCGTTCACGAGCCACGGCTGCCCCCTGGAGAGCGCGTAAATGCGGGCGGAAGCCTCGGGCTCGAAGCGCTGACCCGTCGCGGCGGTGTGCTGCGCCAGTAGCTCCGTGACCTCTTCCGGCGTGAAGGTCGTCAGCGTCGTCGCCTCCGCGGTGATGTTGAAAGGGGAGGACGTGCCGAGCCAGGAGACCGCGACTCGCTGGTGCTCCTCCAACGCGTAGTCTCGCACCGCGCGCTGACCCACGAGCACAATGCTGTGCGGAAACGATCCACCATGACGCGCAACGTAGCCGTCGCGTAGCTGGGTGAGGAACGAGACCATCGCGTCTCCGACCAGGCAGTCCGCCTCGTCGATGAACAGGACGAGAGGGCGCGGGCACCGTGCTGCGAGGTCGGTGAAATAGCGCGTGATCGCCGTGTTCGGATCTTCCAACAGCCGCGAGCGCTCCGAGGGAATTCCCACGTCCGGCAGGGCCCTCAATACGGCCGTATCGATCTTGTTGAGCACGGTGCGGAACGCGATCGCAGGGTCCGGTTGATCACGCGCCGTCTGGATATCGATCCACGCAGCCCGGAAGCGTTCGCCCTTGTTGTACGAAGCCGTGAGCCACTGCGCCGACGTCGTCTTCCCGGTCTGTCGCCCCGCGCTGAGCGAGAAGTACTTGCCTTTCTCGATCAGCTCCATCACCCGACCGAGCCGCCGCTCCGGGGGCAACATGTAGTGCTCCTCGGGATAACAAGGTCCGGTCGTGTTGAAATAGAGGCGCATGCGCGGACCCTATCACATCCGCCGGAGCCCCGCTCCTCGGCTCCCGGGCGACCGCGCGGCCCGGACGCGCCCAAACCCCATGGATCCGCGGAGGTTCGGAGACGGCGCGGCGCGGGCGCAGGAGGCGCGGTTCGAGAACTGGTCTTTCCCCGGTCGCTCGTGCGATATTCACCTCGTGCGCGGACGGCGGCCAGCTCCACGCGGGAGACCTCTCCTGCTCCTTGGATCGTGCGTCGCCCTGTCGATCGCGGGATCGGCGCTCGCTCAGGAGGCTCCGAAGCTGCCAGAGGCTCCGAAGCTCCCCGACGCGCCGAAGCTGCCAGAGGCTCCGAAGCTCCCCGACGCGCCGAAGCTGCCAGAGGCCCCGAAGCTCCCCGGGCCGCCGCCGCCCGCCACCGGCGTTCCGTCCGCTCCCGGGAGCCCTCCGCCGGCCTCCAATGTCCCTCAAGACATCGATATCGTCGTCCACGACTCGGCACCACCAAAAGGGCCCGACGGACTGCCACCCACCGTCCCCGAGGAGCTGAAACAGAACCTCCCGAAGAGCAGCACAGGGCCCGTCCCGGACCGGCGGAGAGGCGCCCCGCTCGACATCAAAGAGGTCCTCGACTCGCCGGTGTCGAGCGCCTCCAAGCGCAAGGAAGGAGCGCTGTCCGCCCCGGGGTGGGCGCTCACCGTCTCGGCCCGCGATCTGCGCCACCGCGGATACACCGAGATGTCTCAGCTGCTCGACGATCTGCCGGGGATGGATATCGTCCGTCCGTTCGGAGATCGCTACTTCAAGAGCTATATCCACGGCCAGCGCTCGACCTCCTCCGATACGTACCTCTTCATGATCGACGGGGTCGTGATGAACGACCTCCTTTATCGCTCCGCCGACATGCTGGCCACGCTGCCCCTCACGAGCGTCGACCACGTCGAGGTGGTCTATGGACCCGCCGCGGCCGTGTACGGGCGGAACGCCGCGAGCGGCGTCATCAACGTGATCACGCGGAACGGCGACTACGCGGATCGCATCCCAGATCCGATCCAGCCTGTCCGGATCGAACATGGCACCACGAGGAGGCGTGTCTGCCGGCGCGCTCATGCCGCGATCCTCAAGATCACGTACAGGAGCACCACGAAGCCCACCGCCACCACGTAGAGCTGCCACGGGAACGGCACCCGCGTCGCCTTGCTCGGCTCCTTGAGCTGCGCCGTGAACTTGGGCGCCGGCTTCTGAAGGCGGTTCTCCAATAAAGACAAGATGTCCGCGATGCGCTTCGAGCCGCGCTGATACTGGCCCTGATAACCGTCCTTGAGGCAGAAATAATAAGCTTCGAAGATGAGCGGATCCGCGTAATCCCGGCTCTGCCAGCGCTCCAGCTCGGTGTAGAAGCGGATGCCGCCGTCCTTGATCTCGAACAGCTCTCCCTGCATCGGCTCCCACCGCTTCACCGCCCCGTCCGTCGCGGCGATCGCGATCTCGTCGATGTGGATGACCAGCGGAAACAGCACCGCGTACGCCAGCGTCGGCTCCCTCATCCGGTCGCGCAGGGCCTCCCGCAGCTCGGACAGGCGCTTTCGGATCGCCTCGCGCACCGCCACCACGTCGGCCCCGTGCTGGTGCTTCTGCCGGAACGCGAGGTCCTTCGCGAGGTCCGTCGCCCGCGCGAAGCGGTCCGTGGACGGCTCGGATACGGTCTGTGTTGGTTGGCTCGATCCGGCCTTGTCGGAGGGGGCGGAGGCGCCCGCGGAGAGGCTCTTCGCGGCCGCCGCGTCCGCCTTGATGCCCGCGAGGACGAGCTGCGCCGCGCGGGCCTCGATGCACTGCTGCTCGATGAACGTGAAGGCGTCCTCGATCGCGAACCAGAGAGGGTCAGTCGTGGGCATTCGCGGTCTCCGTCTCTCGCCTCGTCAAGCGCACCGAATGGGGGCGTCCAGGCTCGGCACCTGGAGCACCACCTCGAGGATCCGGCTCGCGCACCACGTGCGGAGCAATGCCAGTAGCCATTGTCCGTACGACAGGAGGTTCGGGATATCCATCGAGTCGACCCGAGAGAAGCTGATTCGATAGACCTGCTTCTCCTCGTTCTCCCGCTGGCCGCTCGGGCGAGCCTCCACGCCGACGTCCGTGATCGCGTCGATGATCTTGGCGTAATGCTCCTCCCCGCGCGCGCCGCACGCCTCCAGCAAGGCCGTGAGATCGCGCTTGTCGAGGGCGCGCTTCGACTTCATCGAGATGAGCTGTAGCTGCCTGTCTCGGAGGCTGTCCAGCGTGCCCTCCACGCTCTGCACGATGCGGCCGGGGCACGACCATTTCACCGCGTCCACGTGGCGATCCGCGAGCAGCACCTCGCGCTCGACGAGGTCCGCCGAGCGGAGGCCGGGCTGGTGCCAGAAGGCGTCGACGGCCACCATCTGCGGCTTTCGATAGGCCCCTTGAATACGCAGCATCGCGCGCGCCCGGCGGTCCTCTCCCGCGCCGTCCGTCACGATCTCGTACGAGTCGCCCTCGTCCCCGAAGAGGCCGGGCGCGAGCGGGACGAAGCCGTCCGGAGATGGCTTGTACGCGCCCACCGCCCAGAGCAGCGCATAACGAGCCGTCGCGTCCGGGTGCTTCACCGCGTACGAGTCCCGGGTGCCGTCGCACTCGATGGGGCTCGCGAGGTCGCGGCGCACGTTGATCATCGGCACCGTGTGGAGGACCAGGCTGTCCGACGTGAAGTGGAGCTGACGCGGCCAGCTCTTCTTCATGTCGAGGCACAGAGTCACATGCTGCCAGTTGCGCGGCGGCGTGAGGCCGCCCACGTGCAGGAAGAGGCCCTGTTGCGGAAACCGCATCTCCAGCCGCGCGCGCTGGAGCGGCTGCTCGAACGCGTCGGGCTCGGGCTCCTCGGGCAGCGGGCCGAACGTCACGTCACAGGGCTCGCCGTCCAGATCCAACCTGGGATTCGGCCCGTAATGCACCGTCACCCGCTCCACCTGCGTGCGCAGCGCGTGGTGCAGCATGATCGAGGAGCGGAGATCGTCGACGTGATTGACGTGGAGGCGGAGATCGCCGAGCTCCACGTTGTGGGCCGTGTTCGCGGCGATGCGGACGACGTAGCGGAGATCGTCGCTCGGCAATACGTAGCGCTCGACGCTGTCGATGCGAATGGGCAGGATGCGGAGGCGCGACGTGGTGCGGAATCGGAAGATGCGCTCGGGCTCGCCGCGCTCCGTCCGGACTGGCTTCCTCACGAGGACCTCCACGCCTCGCGGCAGCTCGGTGACCTCGGAGAATTTCGACGTCGGCGCGGCCGTGAGCATCGCCATCGCGGGCACGGGGCCGACGAGGAAGGGGAAGTGCTGGCGGAAGATGCGCAGGACGCTGGCGTCGAGGCTCCGCATCGCGGCGAGGTGCGTGCGCGCCGTGAAGAAGGCCATCGCCTCGATCATGCGGCGGACGTCGGGGTCGTCGTGCGCGAGAGGGACGGACGTGTGCTGGGCCGAGTACGAGAGGCGGAATTTGTCCAGCGCCTCCAGCTCCTCCAGAAAGGCCGCTTCGAGCTTTTCGTCCGCCATGGTCCTTCCGCGCCGCCGCGGGGCCGCACGCTCACGTGGAGCGTATTCAGCCCAGCTTGACGAGCGTGCCCTCCACCTTGACGATCGAGCCCTTGAGCGTGGTCAGCGTGTTGCCGACGGTCGTGAGCGGAGAGTTGATGTCGACCTTCGCCGACCCGTCGACCGCCACCTTGAGCCCGGACACGGCCACGTCGGTGCCGCCCTTCACGGTGACCTTCGTGTCCGCCTCGACCTTGGCCGTGGCGCCCTTCAACACGGCATCTCCGGTGGCGGTCTGCTCGATCTTCGCGCTCGACGAGAGGGAGAGGTTTCCCGTGCTCGTGAGGGAGAGCTTCGCGTCGCTCTGGAGGCTCATGTCCTTGGTGCCCGACAGGCTCATGGTGTCCTCGGACTTGAAGGTGGAGGCCTTCGTCGACTTCACGTCCACGGTCTCTGCCTCGACCTTGAAGGCCTTGCATTTGATCTCGACGAGATCGGCCTTCTGCGTGACGGTGCTCGTCTGCTCCTCGCCCTTGACCTTGTGCTCAATCTGCTCGGAGGTCTGGGTGACGGTGCTGGTGCTCTTCTCGCCTTTGACCTGGATGGTGACGGTCGTCCCGTCCATCGTGATGGTCTGTGTGATCTTCCCCGACTCGTTTTCGAGCTTGAAGGTGAAGCCACCCGTCTTGGTGACATCGATGGTGCAAACGAACGGTTTCTTTTGTCCGGCCATCGATCCTCCTCGCGGGAGGAGAGGTGCCGGTTAGCGCGGATCGGAAATGCGGGCCAAATTTTTCGTCGTTCGCGTCCGTCGTCGCCGGTGTGCTTCAGCCGGCGATGATCTCGCCCATCGCCTCGGCCAGCCTCTCCGGCGTGCACACGAGGATATCCATGCCTTCTTTGCGCAGCTTGCCGGCCGTCGAGCGGTTGTATTGCGGCTGGGCGTCGTACCCCAAGGCCCCGAGTCCCACCATGCGCACGTTGGCGTCGGCCAGCTTGCGGACCGAGCGGATCAGGTCCTGTTCGGGGCGGCCCTCGTAGAAGTCCGTGATCAGCACCAGGATCGACCGCGCAGGCTCGCTGATCAGGCCGGAGCAATACTCCACCGCTCGCGTGATGTCGGTGCCGCCGCCGAGCTGCACGCTCAAGAGCACGTCGACCGGCGCTCCGACCTTGTCACTCAGGTCCACGATGTTCGTGTCGAAGAGCACGAGCGATGTCTTGATGCCCGGCAGCTCCGCGAAGATGCTGGCCATCACCGCGCTGAAGATGGCCGATTCGAGCATGGATCCGGATTGATCCACGCAGACGATGATGTGCCAGGGGCGCTTCTTTCGCTCGGCCGCGTGGAAGAACACCTGATCGACGAGCAATTTCCCGTGCTCGTCGCTCCAGTTCTTCAGGTTTCGGCGCAGGGTCGTGCGCAGATCCAGGTTGCGGAACACCTTCCTCGGAGAGTGCTTGTCGCGGCGGAGGGCGCCCGTGATCGCGTGCTCGACGCGGACCTCCAGCTTCTTCTTGAGCTCGTTCACCACCTTGTCGATCACCTTGCGGGCGAGGCTGCGCGTCTCGGGCTTGATGAGGTCGCGGTGGGTGAGGAGCGTCTTCACCAGCTCCACGCTGGGCTCGATCCGGTCCAATAAATCGGGCTGCTCCAGGATCTGGTGGATGCCTTTGCGTTGCACCAATTCGCGCTCCAGGACCTCCTTGGCCTGGCGCGGGAACAGCTCGCTCACGCGGTCGATCCAGCGGGGGACGTTGAGCGCCGAGGAGCCGCTGCCGGCCCCGCGACCCTCGTTGTAGAGGTAATCGAGCGCCTCTTCGGCGCCCTCGCAGTCGCCCTCTCCGTCGCCGGCGCCGGACCCCGGGGAGAAGCCGATGCCGCATTGTTCGGCGCTCTTTCCGAGGACGAGGCGCCAGCGATTGAGATAGGCGCGCTCCTCTTCGGTGAGCTGACTCAATGTCTTGCCGGGCGCGGCCGTCGCTGCTTTTGCGGAGGGGCCTGCGTTCTTCGCGGCGGATTTCGTGGATCGCGTGCTCATGCGAAGTCCCAGTCTTTCATGATGTCGCCCACGCGCGCGTCGATCTCGGTGAGCTTCAACGCGGCGTCGACGCTGGTCTCCAGCTTCGTGACGGCGGCGGCCTCGTCTTCGCGCAGGCCGTACAAGAGGGCCACTCGGTCGGCGAGGGCCACGCGGGCGCGCTCGTGCACGGCCTCGAAGGCGCCGCGCGTGCGGGGGAGCAGCACCATGAAGTGCTCCCATTTCGCGGCGCGGAGCAGCTCGTCGATGGCGCGCACCACGCCGTCGGCGCCGAGCATCAGCGCGGTCTTGCTGGTCTCCATGACGCCGCTCAAGAAGTCGCCGCACAACACCATCTCTTCGGGGAGGGCGCGCGCGTACCGCGACACCTCGGCCGCGAGCGCCTCGGGCGGCTCCGCGCGGATCTCCGTGAGGATGCCGGACAAGGCACCTCGGAGCCGCGGACTCTTGGAGTCGGCCAGCGTGGAGCGCGCGTTGTCGATGAAGAGGTCCCGATCCAGCGTGTCGCCCTTCTCGCCGAGAAGCACCTCCGCGAGCGACTTCACCCCTTCGACGACCTCCCCGAATTCCTCGGGCGGGACGTTCGCCGCGGACGGCATCGCGAAGCACGCGCGGCCGAAACACCGCTCGATCAGGTCGTCCAGCAGGTCTTTTCGGAGGCGCCTTCGCGTGGCCTGTCGCTCCAGGACGATCAGGTGCGTCAATGCCTTTGCGAGCGACGCGAGGCGCGTGTCGGCGTCGATGGCGGCGCCGGCGGAGTCCTGCAGGCGCATCACCATGCCGGGCAGCTCCATCTGCACCGAACGCAGCAAGCGCTCGGCCACGGCGCCCGCGGACTCGGCCTCTTTCGCGAGCTCTTCGTCCAGCTTGGCCAGCGCGGCGGACTCGACGCTCTCGCCGTACAGGCTGTTCTCGATCAGCTCGGCCTCCACCTTCGGGGCCCACGCGACGCGCCACACCTCGCGGAACATGAGGCTATCGGAACTGGCAGTCTCCCTCGTCGCGAAGGGGACGCCGATCTGGGCGAGTCGGTGGAAGAAGACGCTGGTCTTTTCGTCTTCGGGCTTGCGAAGATCCAGCTCCATCTTGCCGCGGCGATCGCGGGAGATCAGCTCGCCGAGGTCCAGCTCGTCGATCCATCGATAGAAGTCGTGCACGAGCGGCAGCTTGCCGAGCTCCGGCGTGACGCGGCCGATCGCGGTGCCCGTCTCCACGGCGTTCATCGCGGAGACCAGGTATTTGCCCTCGTGCTGCGGAGAGCCCTTCACGCAACAGGCCACCAGCGCGTCGCGGATGTCGTCGAGCACCGGCGCCGAGCGGCCGCGCAGACTGGCCAGCATGCGCGCATGCTGCGACACCGAAATAGCGTCGGCCGAGGACAGCAGCTCGCCGTCCTTGCGGCCCCGCGTGAGCACCGCGACCACGTGATCCACCATCGCCGCGACAGGCGCGTTCACCGGGTCGTTCCCGGAGTGCGTGTAGAGGCGCTCGTAATAGAGCGGCGCGCGGTTGCCCGCGCCGTAGCCCGTCCGCGAGCTGACGCGCAGGTACGAATAAGGCGCCACCGTCGTGTACACCGTGCCGGCCGGGAGCGGCCGAGTCGGGCCCTCCGCGCGCTCTAAAAACAGGTGGAATCCGCCGCACACCACCATGGCGTCTTTCGGATCCGTCCCTGTCTCTTTCAGTGTATTCTGGATCGTGCGCCACATGTGCGCCTCGCGGAGCAGCGTGCCGTCCGACTCCATCCTCTGGCGGGGGGTCGTCGCGCGCACGCCGGCGCAGAAATAGGTCATGTCGCGGCGGAAGCTCTCCGTGTCCGCGTGACGCAGCGACACGTCGAAGAGGGCGTCCCAGCACTCGTCGAAGGTGCGGTATCCGGCGGCGTCCGCGAGGCGCTTGTAGAACGAGCTCTCGACCGCGAAGTGCTCCCACGTGGGGCGGCCCGCGTGGTGCTCCTCGGCGTCCTCGTCCTCTCCGGGCGTCTTCTCGATGTCGTGGGGCTCTGTCGGGACTGGCTCCTTCGACTCGGCCTCTGCCGGCTGGACGAGGCCTCTCTCGGCGGCGCTGCGGATCTGCGCGCGGTACGGGAGATCGATGAAGACGACCTTCGCGCCGATGGACGCCGCGGCCTTCATCGCCACGTACTCCGGCGAATAGGCCATCATCGGGAAGTAGACGCCCGTCTTGAACGGCACGTCCGGGGCGGGGCTCTCGATGCCGGCGAGGCCCAGGGTGTTGTCGTCGTCGCGGTACGAGCAGAAGATGGCCACCGGCGGCTTCGTCTTCGGGTCCACGATGTGCGGGACCATGTCGTTCGCGTCGGACGGGCCCTCGATGAACACGATCTTCGGGCGGCGCGCGTGGATCGTGAGGCCCACGTGGCGCGCCACCGCGGGGGAGTGGTGGCGCACCGGGAACCAATGGAGCGGCTCCGAGAGAACGGCCTGTGCGCGGGCCTCGACGCGCTCGGCGGACAGCTCCTCCAGGAGCTCGGCGATCGGCGGGACAGAGGGCATGCGAAGGCTCCGCTACTTCAGCGCGGCCGCGGCGGCGTCGTGGAACGTCTTCCACATCGGGTCTTTCTCGGCCCGCTTCTTCGCCACCAGGTTGAGGTACTCTTTCAGCACCTTCACGTCGCCGAGGTCCTCTTTCACGATCGAGCCGACGAGGTTCTTTCCGATCGCGTCCGGCCCCACCGAGCCGTCGCCGAAATGCCGGCTGTGAATGGCCGCATCCAGCGCGACGCCGATGGCCTCCGCCGTCGACAGGGTGGTGGAGGGCTTCTGGACACTGACGCCCTCCGTCGTGACGCCCTCGCGCATCTCGCGGAACACCGTGGCGAGCAGCCTCAGGATAGGCTCCTCCACGCGGGCGGCGATGCGGTAGCGTTCGAGCAGCTCCTTCGAGCGCGTGCGGACGATCTCCACCTCGGTCTTCTGGTCCGCGACGACGGGGATATGCACGTAGTTGAAGCGGCGCTTGAGCGCGGCGGACAGCTCGTTCACGCCCTGATCGCGCGCGTTGGCGGTGGCGATGATGTTGAATCCGGGCTTCGCGAACACCATGTTGTCGCCCGGCAGCTCCGGCACGGCGATGTTCTTGTCGGAGCAGATGGACACGAGCGCGTCCTGCACGTCCCCGACACAGCGCGTGATCTCCTCGAAGCGGAAGATGGCGCCGCGCCGCATCGCGATCATGCACGGAGAGGCGATCATGTTCTCGGGCTTCGGGCCCTCGGCGATGATGCGGGCGATGTTCCAGGAGTACTTGATTTGCTCTTCGGTGGTGCCGGCGGTGCCTTGAATGGTCAGGGTGGAACAGCCGCTGATCGCCGCCGCGAGGTGCTCGGACAGCCAGCTCTTGCCGGTGCCGGGGTCGCCGACGAGCAACAAGGCACGTTCGCTCGCGAGCGTCACGATGGAGCGCTCCACGATGGTGTCGTCGCCGAAGAATTTCCGGGTGATCGGCACCTCCACCTCCTTGCCGTCGATCGTCGCGACGAGGGGCTTCTTCGTGCCGGTGATGTACGCGAGCACGGAGCGCGGGGAGAGCTTCCACGCGGCCGGGATCTCGTCCTTTTCGTTCTGGCGGAGGGCCAGGAGCTCGCGCGCGTATTTGATCTCGGCGGGCTCTTTCAGGATCTCGGACACCGCTCTTTCGGCCTCTTCGGGGGCGGCCTTCGCATCCAGGGTCTCTTCGGTCTTCTTCGCGGGTTTCGCCATGTCACATCACCGAGGTCAGAGTGTCAGTCTCGGAAAAGCACGGAAAGGGGCGGTCGGGGCTGTGGGGCGGAGCCCCACTACACAAGATCAGAGGCCCAGTGCGCCGACCAGCTCCTTCATATCGAAGCTCTTTTGCATGAGCGTGATCAACGCGGGCGCCCCGTTGGAGAGCGCGTCTTCCTCCGCGGTCTTCGGCGGCGGCTTCGGCTTGGGGGCCTTCCCCTTCGCCGCGGGCGCCGCAGGCTCCGGCTCGGCCTTCGCGGGATCGGACATCTGCATGATCGAGAGCGGCATCACGAGGATGCGGCCGAACTCGTAATAACAGAGGCCGTAAAGGAGCGGCGCGCCCCTCGATTTGAGGCCTTTCTTGAGGCGCGGCAGGAGATCGTCGCCGTCGGTGCCGGAGGGGATCACCACGTCGACCGCGAGGCCGCCTTCGGTGCGCAGCGGGTAGAGGCGCCGTCCGTCGCTCTCCCGCGAGGGCGCGTCTCCGATCTCGGCCCCTTGCAAATACACCTCTTCCTGCAGCTCCACCGCCAGATCCAGCGGGCCCACGCGGGCTTTTTGCACGCGTTCGAGGAGCGCCGCGGGGTCGAAGCCGTAGAGAGGGCGCCAGTCCTTGAAAGAGACACCCTCCGTGACCTTGGTGTTGGGGCCCATCATCAGGCGGCCGCCGCGGTCGTCGAGCATCAGCGCACAGCCTGTGATCTTGAGGACCTTGCCGAGCGTGAAGATGCGCGGCGCGAACTTCTGCGGCTGCGGCAAATGCAGGTATGCCTCGGCCGGGAGGCTCGCCTTGCGGGTGAAGACGAGGCTGTAGACGAGGCTCCTGCCGACGACGTCCGGCTCGCTCGCGGCGACGACGCGGAGGCGGAAATCGAAGGTGCAGGCGTTCGCCATCGTGCGCTTGAGCACGCCCAGCGTGACGACGTCGATCCATTGAATCGGCCGGGGAGGGGAGGCGCCCGACATCAGCAGCGTCGCGAGCACCTTGCCGTCTTTCTCGCGGATCCCCTTCGCGAGCCCGCGCGCCTGCATCCACGAGCGGTGCAGGAAGAACGCGAATCGCCGGATGGAAAAGGAGCCGTCGTCCGCGAGGAAGCGGCCCACCTCTTCATTGACGTACCGGAGCGAGGCCCCGAGTCGCAGGAGCTTGCGCCGCGAGGCCTCTTTGAACGAGGCGTCCAGCTTGGCGCGGGTGCTCTCGGACGCGGAGGACAGGCCCGTTCGCACCAGATCTTCGACCGCGCGGGACAGCTCTTCGACGAGCTGGAGCGTGCCAGTCGGGTCTTCGATCGGGGGCGCCGCCGCCGGCTTGTCCGTGGGGGGAGAGGCCTTGTTCGGCGCGGGCGCGACCGTCGAACCGTCCGGCGATTCGCCTGGATCCGATTCGTCGCCTTCCTCCGCGCGCGAGGCTTCGAGGTGGGCCGTCCACGCGTCCGCGGCGGCCTCCAGGCTGAGGACGCGCTCGAAGACGTGGAGGCTCGTGTACGCGGAGAGCAGCGCTCGTGCGGCGTCCTTCGCGTCGGCGTCGGCCTTCTGGAGGGCCAGAGTCAGCTTCGAGGCGACGTGGGCCGCGCCGAGACGATCCCATTCGGCGGCGAGGTCCGCGAGCTTCCTGCGGTCCGCCGGAGTCGACGTGCCGAGGCCGCGCACGTAGAGTAGCTCGATCTCCGAACGGACGGTGTCCGCCTCGCGGCCGACCTCATCGAGGGTGTGCATGCGATGGGCCGGTGATCAGAGGGCGTAATAATCTTCGGGGATGGTCTCGGTCGGGCGCCAGTCGATCTCGCCCGCTTCGGCTCCCTTGTATTTGACGAAGGTGGCGCTCATCGCGTCCTTGTCGAGCTGAGGGGGCTTTCCCTTCGCCGCCTTCACCCACGGAGAGAGCACGCCCGCGTCCGCGCGGCCCGCCTGCACGAGGCCGATCATCAGCACGAGGAGGTGCTTGCAGGGCTTGTTTCCGCTGAGGCCGCCGCAGCGGTTGAGGTTCTGCGTGCAGCACATGAAGCGGCCGGACTTGTCGATCTTGCAGGCGTAGATGAGGCTCGGGTCGCCCTGACTCTTCACCACGCCGGTCACGTGATCGTCGGCCACGTCGTTGAAGAGCTGGAAGCGGTCCGACCGCAACATCGTGGTGGCCTTCTGGAGGCGCGCGCGGTCGGTCGCCCCTTCGAGCTGGGCGGTGAACGCCTTCAAGTTGATGATGGGCCGATCACCGCTGCTGGAGCTCGCGCTCGTGCTCGTGGGCGTCGGAACGATCTTTCGAATGGCCATGCGGTTCCTCTGAGGCGCGCAGTGTAACGGCGAACCGGGGGCCGTTGTCGAGCACGTTTCGGAGAAGGCCTCTCCTCGAAGGACGGGTTACGTCCGAGGGGCCGAGTCGCGATCTCGATTGCCTCTGCGACGCGTCAATGAGAAAAGGCCGCATGCCCGCGGGTCCGGCTCTCCCCGATGCGCTCGGTCTGTCGTCGTTCTCGTCGGCGCTGGTGGTGGCGCTGCCGCTGCTCCTGTTCGGGCGCGCCCTCGTGCGGGACGTGCGCGAATACCTTCGTTTGAAGCGGTCCGCGCGCGCCGCCGCCGCCGAAGGGGCCGTCGCCGAGGGCGCGGCGCTCACCCCCGGAGAGACGGTCGTCGTCGGTACGGTGGAGCTCGCCGCCGGTGAAGAGGTCGCCTCCCGCGTGGACATCGATCAGGACGGCAGCGAGAAGGAGAACAGCGGAACCTGGTATTTCACGTGGTCGGAGAAGAACCGTCGCGTCACGATGCGGCCCTTCTACATCCGCCACGCGAGCGGCCAGCGCGTCCGGGTGGAGCCCGCTTCCGGAGCGCTCCTCGTCGACGATCTGGACCGCATGGTCCTCGTCAACGACACCACGCGCACGCGCACCGCGGAGCTGACGGCCGGAGAGCGGGTGTTCGCGTCCGGCGTCCTCGCGCACGGCCCAGATCCGGAGTCGGACGCGACGGCTTATCGAGCCTCGGCCGGCAAAGGCTGGGTGCTCACGCCGCCATCCTCCGGAGAGATGTTGCTGTCGTCGGAGAACCTGGACACGCGGTTTCATCACCGCGCCCGCCGCGCGTTCATCGGCATGCTGCCCCTCGCCGCGGCGCTCATCGGGATCCTCGGCCTCTCCAGCGTTTATCTCGAGCGGCTCGCCTTCGGTCACGACACGACTGCCACCGTGATCACGAAGAGCGAGGAGGAGAAAACGGACAGCGAGGGGGACTCGTACACCGAGTATTCCGTCCAGGTTCAGCTCGGGGACGAGGCGCGGTGGTTGACCTCGAACCGGGAATGGAACGCGTACGTCGAGAAAGGCGCGGCGGTCCCGATGCGCCACGTCGCGGCGAACCCCACCGCGAGCGCGCTGGGCCACGGCGCCCACGTGGAGTCGTGGAGTCTCTTCGCCGCCATTCCAGTCATGTTCGTGACGTTGACGCTCCTCGCGGTGGCCCGCTCTCGAAAGGGCCGCTGGTTCGAGGGGAAGCTCGAAGAGACGGGCAGGGGCCGGCTCGAGGAGAACAAGAAGACCGTCGTCTCTTCCTGAATGCGTCCGGATCTCGTGATAAGAAGGGCGCCATGAAGCGGGCCCTCCTCGGACTCTCGTTCGCGCTCCTCTCCTGCGGGCCGGCGACGCCCACCGCGACGCCTCCCCTCGCGACCGCGACGGCCTCCGCCACGGTCACCGCATCGCCCACCGCGACGCCTTCCGCGGACGCCACCGCAGCGCCCACCGCGAGCGCGACGGCCACTCCGGAGGCCGCCTCCGCGCCGAAGCCGCCGGAGCCGATCTCGGGCGAGCTGCCGAAGGCGGCAGATCTCAAGCTGGTGATTCATGCCGTATGCAAGGACCGCGACTGCCTGGTTCCGGGGATGTATCCTTCGGGCGCGGCGGCGGAGGGCGGGGCGCCGGCGGCGATCTGGTCCCACGATTTGCCCGACAAGGCCTCTTCGCTGACGTTCCCGCGGCACCGCGGAGTGGACCTCTACGGCGTGGTGCTCTCCGGCAAGGTGAAGCTCGTTCCGCTCGAAATGGCGTCGAAGGCGGGTGATCTGGCCACGTTCCAGGCTTTCCGCGCGGAGGGAGCGGGCGTGAAGATCGCGGCCGACGGAGGGCCCGTTCGGTTGCTGTTGGCCGTCGCGAGCGACGGAGAGCCGATCGCGCAGACTGCCGCTCTCCTCAAGGACCGAAAGACGCTGAAGAAGGTGGCGTGGACGTCGCGCCCGTCCGCCATCGAGGTCGTGGACTTCAACGCTGCGGCCGACCTCGCGTGGGGCGGCGGCGCCATGCACGCGCGGCTCGGCTTCACGAAGGGGCGCGCGGCGTTCGGCCTTCTGCTCGCGAGCAAGGACGCCCCGGTGGCGCGGCATTTACACGACGCCTCGTGGGAGATCCTGGCCCCGCTGACCGCGGACGGCACCTTCAAGCGCGCGGGCACGACGGGGCCGGACGCGGCGGATCTGACCGACGTCCCGATGGCGGACGGAGAGGTCGCGGCGATGCCGAAGAACACGCTCCATCAATGGATCCCCGCGGGAAAGAAGCCTCTCTTCGCGGTGCAGATGTACGTGCCGCCGGGGCCGGAGCAGCGCTTCAAGAAGCTCGCGGAGACCACGACTCCGCCGCAGCCGGCCGCGAAATAGGCCTCTTCAGCGCGACGTCATCTGGCCGGGCTTCTTGCCGGTGCCGGTGCCGGTCGGCTTGGTTCCGGGCGTCTTCGGCTTCGCCGTGGAGGTCGCGGTCGGCTCCGCCGTCGCGGTGGTCGTGGGCGTCGCGGTCGGCTCCGCCGTGGCCGTGGTCGTGGGAGCGGCCGTCACCATCGTCGTCGGGGCCGGCGTCGGGGCGGGAGGCGCCGTCTCCGCCGCGGTCGTCGCGCCGGACTGCGCCGTCGCGTCCGGGCGGCCGCGCAGGAACAGGAACGCCATCCCGAGGCCGAGCAGCAGCACCGCGAGCACCGCGATCACCACGAAGAGGCCAGTCTTGCCGGAGGAGCCGTTCAGGTTGCCTGTCCGCGAGAGGCCGCCCGTCGTCGCGCCCGCCGCGAACGCCGCCGCGGCCTTCGTGCTCATCGGGCCCTGGTAACCGGCGATGTCGAGCGGCTCGTGGTGCAGGTGATTGCCAGTCTGCATCCCCGCGTGGCCGAGCTGCGAATTGCCCGTCTGCGCCCCCACCTGTGGATTGCCGGTCTGCCCGAGCGCCTGTCCGGCGGCGTAATTGCCAGTCTGCGAGCTGGTCTGGTAATTGGCAGTCTGGGCGGCGTAACCGCCGGTCTGCGCGTGGGCCGCGGGCTGCGCGGGGTAGCCGCCGCTCTGCCCGGCCTGCGCGGGGTAACTGCCGCTCTGCCCGGCCTGAGCGATCGGGTTCGCCCCGGAGATGCCGAGGTTCGGCTGCGAGGACGAGAGGCCCGAATTCGTGGGGTGACGCGGCGCCGCGCCGGCCACCGCCGGGGTGACTCCGGCCATCCGCGCGATGCGATCCAGCGTGGTCTGCGAGCGCGGGGGCGCCCACGGGGCGAGCGCCGCCACGAGCTCCGCGATCGTCTGATAACGCTGGTCCCGGTCGCGCGCATAGGCCCGCTCCAGCACCGCCGCGAGCGCGTCCGGCACCTCCGCGCGGAGCTGCCTGATCGGCGTGGGGCGGCCGGTCAATACCTCCGCGCAGAGCTGAGGCAGCGTGTCGGCATAGAAAGGCTGCTTGCCCGCGAGCAGCTCATACAAGCTGATGCCGAGCGCGTAGATGTCCGTCCGGAGATCGACCCCGCGCGTCGTCTGCATCTGCTCCGGCGACATGTAGAGCGCGGAGCCCATCGACGTCGTGGTGCGCGTGAGGTTGTCGACGCCGGAGCCCGACATCTTCGAGATGCCGAAATCGAGCACCTTGATCATCGGCGTGCCGTCCGGGCGGCGCGTCAAGAAGAGGTTCGCGGGCTTGAGATCGCGGTGGACGATGCCGTGGCCGTGCGCCTCCGCGATCGCCTCGCACGTCTGGATCAGGTAGTCGATCGCGTCCGGGATCTGGCACACGCCGTAGCTCTCGAGCGCCTTGGAGAGGTCGATGCCCTCCAGGAACTCCATCACCATGTACGGGGAGCCGGTCTCCAGCGTGCCGACGTCGGAGACGCGCGCGACGTGCTCGCTCTTGATCTTCACCGCGGCGCGGGCCTCGCGGAGGAACCGGGCGGAGGCCTCGGGCATCTGCGCGTAGTCGGGCAGCAGGAATTTCAGCGCGACCCGCTCGTCGAGCGCGACGTGGCGAGCTTCCACCACGACGCCCATCCCGCCGCGGCCGAGCACGCGATCCACGCGGTATTTCCCGGCCAGGATTTGACCCGGCCGGACCGGTACATCGTCGTTGGGCTGAGCGGGCGCGTTCACGGGCACCGCATCATGGCCTCCATCCCCGCGCTCCGGCAAGCTATCGCTTACTCCGCGGCCACCGGCACGACGGGCCGCACGATCGGCTGCATTTCATCCCAGCCGTAGCGCTTCGTGTAGTTGCGCCAGGCGCCCTCGCACTGGCCGTCGTATTTGCAGGTGCTGCACGCGTCGCGCTTGTGGCGCTCGGCGTCGTCGAGGTCGCTGCGCGTGACGAGGACGAGGCCGCGGCCCTTGCCCTGCTGGCGCCGCTCGTCGCGCGAAGGCTCGGGCACCGTCGACTTCTCTTCGATGTCGTAGTGCCGGTATTTCTCGACGTAGCCGCGGTTGAAATCCGGGATCGCCTCCGTCGTGCAGAGCGGGATGTCGACGAGGAAGGCCTGCGGTCGCGCCTCCGCGATCTCGTCCAGCGAGCGGCGGAACTGCGACGCGATGTCGGTGTACCGCGGGAAGATCTGCTCGAAATACGTGTCGGCGCGGCCGTTCGCCTGCATCACGTTGAAGACCACCTGGTCGACGCCGTGCGCGCGGAGGAACCGGTACACGTCCGTCATGTGCGGCAGGTTGCGATCCGTCACGACCGTGGACGTGTGCAGCTCGACGCCGAATCGCTTCAATTTCGCGATCGAGTCGAGGCCCGCGACCGTCTGCTCGAAGCTGTCGGGCGTGCGCGTGAGGCCCTCGTGGAGCTTCTTCGTGTGGCCGTGGATCGAGATGTAGAAGCGGTTCATCCCCGCCTTCGCGAGGGCCGCGGCGTACGGCAGGTGCGACAGGCGCCGGCCGTTCGTCATGACGCTGATCCGCTTGTAACCAAGGGATTTCGCCCACGCGACGAAGTCACCGAGCTCGGGGCGCGTCGTCGGCTCGCCGGAGGTGAAGCACACCTCCTCGGCGCCGCGGTGGCCTTCGAGCATCCACCGGACGCGCTCGGGGGTCATGGCCGAGTTGTTCACGTACCGGCCGTCGCGGTCTTCTTCCATGCAGAAGACGCAGTTGTTGTTGCAGACGGCGCCGATGGAGACGTGCAGCCTCTCCTTCTGGCGTTCGAGCCGCTGCACGATGTTCGGCTCTGCGCTCACGGTCCGGGGATCGTCGCGTGCGCGCGGCGGCCCGTCAACCGATCCGGAAAAATCGCGGCGGCTCAGGAAAATTCGGTGTCGCCGTCGCCGTCGACGACGTGCATCTCGCCGATGCGCTGGAAGGCGAGCTGCCGCTCCGGCGGGATGAAGGCGCTGAAGCGCGGGGTCTCGCCGCGATCGAGGAAGCCGGCGCCGTTCAGCACCTCCCGCAGGCGGGGGTGCGTCGCGAAGCACACCACGCGCACGCACTGGTGCTCGTCGAAGTAGGCCTGCGCGAACCGCACGCAGCGCTCCGGCTCGTCCGACGCGTCGGGATCCCAGAGGACGTCGACGATCTGGCCCTGGTCGCCGTGCACCGAGAGCACCACGATCGCGGCCATGCGGTCGTTCACGATGCGCTGGAACACCACGTAGCGGCGGTGCGGCACGTCGCGGTAGCGCCAGTTCATGTACGCGGCGTCCCGCACGAAGAGCGCCGAGTACCGCGACGCCACGCGCCGGAAGAACGCGTCGAAGTCCGCGTCGAACCGCTCCACCGCGTGGAACTCTTCGAAGCCGGCCGGCGCGCGCGCCTCTCCGACCGAAGGCGGCGCCTTCAGGCGGAGGCGCGACATCAGCCAGCGCGTCGCCGACGGGTAGCTCACGAGGTGCGTGTTGGGCGTGATCTCCTGATGTCCAATCGAGAGAAGGAGCGGATAAATCTGAGACGAGGAGCCCTTCGAGAACAGGAGCGCGGACTGCGGCAAGAGGGCGCGCGCGAAGCGATAGAGATCCCGCATTCGGCCCTTCCGCCGGTGATCCGGGTGCACCATCGAGTCGATGTTGAAGAAGGCGGGGCAGTCCTCCGCGCCGAGGCGAAATGTCGCGGGGAAGCGGGTCGTCGCGGCGACGATCTGGTGGTTCTGCTCGACCACGGCGACGCGGATGTCGGCGGCGCGCGGGTGCCGGAAATACTGCCACTCGAACACGGCACGATCGAAAGGCTTTCCGTACACGGCCTCTTTGAGGCCGAGGAGGCGGCCCACGTCCTCGTGCCGCAGATCGAAGGGGCGGATGACCTCACCGTTCGGCAGGTGAATCGGCGCGATCGACGCGGGGATCACGGACTCCGGGCCTCCGCACGCGTCTGGGTCGCCCATCTCTCCGATCGACAGCGTGAACATCTCTTCCGGGACGCCTTTCACGATGGAACTACCTGCTCGCGGTCTCTTCGTTGGCGGGTCTGCTGAAGCGATGGCAAGCGCGGGTGTTGTCCACAGGTGCGAAGCGCCCCCGCGGGGAGGTACGTGCTCGGATCGAGCAACGAAGGTGCCATCACGGCGCGCACTCTGTTCAGAAACCTTTGCGTCGGGTGTGCTCCGGTCGTCGCCCAAGTTCACCTCGGCGAAGTGATTTGCAGCAACGAGAGCGAGTCATTTCTTTTGCACGAACGAGCTTGATTTCCCGAGCTGCGCGATCCGAGCGCGGCTCGCAAAGATCGAAACGTACCGCAAGGAGCCGCACCTCGGAAAGGGCCACATCCGGGTACGCGTGATGTGTGACAGGCCCCAGCGCCATGCAGAAGAAGCTCGCGAGGTCGTCACGCGGATGCACACATTTCGTAACGCGGACATCCCCTGTCCGAGCAGGTGGTACTCCCGGATTTCAATCGACGGTGGGGCACGGTATGGCTTGTCGATCGTGACCCGCGCGCTCGTCTACACGCACCACTACCCGTCCCCGGAAGCGCCGAGCCGCGCGCCGTACAGCTTCCACACGTACCGCGCGCTCATGCGCTACTGCGCGATGCGCGTCGTCGGGCCGATCCCGTGGTGGTGGCGGCTCAAGACGCCGCGCATGTGGATCGAGCCGCTGCACGACGCGTCGAGCGGGATCGACGCGCTCTTCCCTTCGTACCTGTCCATCCCGGCGTTCTGGCCGGCGCACGGGCTCGCGGTCGCGGCCTCCACGGCGATGCTCGTGCGCCGCATCAAGCGCGAGTTCCCGTTCGACCTGATCCTCGCGGCGACGGCGTACCCGGACGCGGTCGCGGCGGCGCACCTCGCGCGGCTCTTCGACGTGCCGTTCCTCGTGACGGTGCTCGGGAGCGACGTGAACAAGTCGGGCATGCACCTCGCGCTGCGGCCGCAGATCGCGTGGGCGCTGAAGCGCGCGGGCCGCGTCGTCGCCGTGAGCAGCGCGCTGGGCGATCGCGTCGCGGAGATGGGCGTGGACCGATCGAGGATCGCGGTCGTGCGCAACGGGGTCGACGGGGAGTCCTTCGCGATCCGCGACAAGCACGCGGCGCGCGCGAAGCTCGGGCTCCCGCAGGATCGGCCCGTGGTGACGTACGTGGGCAACCTGCTCCTCGTGAAGGGCGTCGACGTGCTCGTGGAGGCCGTCGGGCGGCTGAAGGAGATCGAGGACGCGCCGCCGATCTACGTGAACATGGTGGGCGGCGGACCGCTCATGGATCAGCTCAAATCGCGGGCGGACGCGCTCGGGTTGAAGGATCGGATCGGCTTCGCGGGGCGCGTCCTGCCGACGGCCGTGCCCGAGCAGATGAACGCGTGCGACGTCTTCTGCTTGCCGAGCCGCGAAGAGGGCTGCCCGAACGTCGTGCTGGAGGCGCTCGCCTCGGGCAAGCCGGTCGTCGCGTCGCGCACCGGCGGCATCCCCGAGCTCGTCCGCGAGACGAACGGCATCCTCGTCACGCCGGAAGATCCAGACGATCTGGCGCACAGCTTGGTGAAGGCCGTGAAGCGCTCGTGGGATCCGGAGGGGCTGCGGCGCACGGTGCCGTCGCTCTCCTGGAACGACGTGGGCGACACGTACTGGAGGCTCATCGGGGAGGTTATGGCGGAACGTCGCGGATGACGGATCGCCCCTCTCAAGCGCCGACTCGCTCGTCGCACCCGCCCGCCGCGCAGCTCAAAAAGAAGGCCGTGCGCGGCATGTTCTGGAGCGTCGCGACCGGCGTGGGATCGCGCGTGGTCTCGCTCGCGAGCACGCTCCTCGTGACCCGGTTCGTCGATCCGAAGAGCTACGGCGAGGTCAGCGTGGCCTTCGTGATCACGCAGCTCGCGAGCCTCGGAGCGTCGCTGGGCGTCGGCCAGTTCGTGTCCACGCGGCCGAACGCGACGCGCAAGGAGCTGTTCCACGCGGCGGTGCTGTTCCACGTCGCGGGGATCCTCGCGCTCCTCTTCGTGTACTTCTTCCGCACGCCGCTCGGCCCGATCTTCGGCGCGTCCGGCATCGAGCCGTACATCGTGGGGTACGTGCTCGCGACGTTCTTCGAGCGCGTCGCGCTGATCCCCGAGTCGATGCTGATCCGCGACATGCGCTTCCGCACGAGCGGTCTCATCGGCACCGCGGGGGAGCTCATCTACAGCGTGCTCGTGCTCGTGCTCGCGTACCGCGGGTTCGGCGGGCAGGCGATCGTGTGGAGCGGGATCGCTCGGTGCGCGCTGCGCGCCGGGCTCGGGCTCTGGGTGACGGACAGCGCCGAGTGGACGACGGTGTTCCAGCTCGATCGCAAGACGTTCAAGTCGATCCTCGACTTCGGGCTGCCGATCACGGGGGCGCGGCTCTCCAGCATCATCGCGCGGCGCGGCGACAACCTCGCGTTCTCGACGCTGTTCGGGCCGGCGCGGATGGGCGCGTACAACCTCGCGTACAACCTCGCGGACGTGCCGGCGACGACGGTGGGCGAGCGCATCGGCGACGTGCTGGTGCCCTCGTTCGCGAAGCTGCCGGCGAAGGAGCGGCCGAGCGCGCTCGTGCGATCGCTTTCGCTCGTGGGGTTCGCGGTGTTCCCGCTCGCCGCGGGCCTCGCGGGGATCTCGCGGCCGCTGTCCTTGTTCCTCAACGACACGTGGCAGGCGCAGGGCGTGCGGATGATGCTGCTCGTGCTGTCGCTCCTGTCGATCGCGCGGCCGATCGAGTGGGCCGTGCGCGTGTACATGCAGGTGGCCGGGCACACGCGGCTCATCATGTTCATCGAGTGGGGCAAGGTCGTCGTGATCATGGCGGCGATCTTCGCGGCGGGGACGATCGGCCCGACGGCGGCGTGCCTCGCGGTCGGCGGCACGTTCATGGTGAGCGCGCTCGTGTACCTGTTCGCGGTGGGCCGCACCGCGGGCGTCCCGTTCGCGAAGCTGCTCTACGCGGTGGGCCGGCCGCTCTTCTGCTCGGCGCTGGTGGCGTTCGCGCTCGTGCTGCTCGATCGCTACGTCTTCGAGGCGATCTCGACCGCGACGATGCCCTCCGTGCGCGGCTGGGTGAAGACGTACCTCGCCGGCCACTGGAGCGCGTACGTGGGCCTCGCGCTCGCCGGTCCGTCCGCGGTGCTGCTCTACGCGGGCACGGCGATGATCGTCGCGCGGTCGGAGATCCTGGAGATGGTGCGGCTCCTGCGATCGTCGCGGAAGAAGTAGCTCCGCGGCTCAGCGAGCGTAAAAGAAGCGCTCGATTTGAAGGCGCTGCGCGCTCGCGGCGTCCGCATACGTGGTGACGCGCGGGACCTTGAACGGGTCGTTCTTCGCGGTGACGGCGCCGAATTCGGCGGTGAAGGCCGCGCGGAAACCGGCGCGCTCCACGGCCTCGACGACGGCGGGGGTCATGTCTTCGCTCTTGCCGTTCGGGTACGCGAAGAGGTTCACGGGGCGGCGCAGCTCCGACGAGAGGACCTCGCGCGACTCCGCGATCTCCCGCGTCGCGACGTCGATCGACTCCGCGCCGAGGATCGGGTGCGTGACCGTGTGCGCCTCCACCGAGAAGCCGCCCGCGTCCATCGCGCGGAGCTGTTCCCACGTGAGCATCTCCCGCGCGAGCGGCGAAAAGTCGCTTATTTTGAAGGCCGCCGCGAGCTCCGCGATCAGCTCCTCGCGCCTCCCGGCCGGCATCTTCTTGAGGTCCGCGGAGACGCGGCCGACCGTATTTTCGCGCTCGCCGTCGGTGTCGAGCGTGAAGGTCCACGGGCCCACGATCACGGGCAGCTCCTCGGGCTGCGCGGTCTCGAAGATGTGCGCGACGCGGTGGAACCAGAGCGGCTTCGCTCCGGCCACGGCGCCCGTCGTCACGAACACCGTCGCCGGCAAGCCGTACTGGCGCAGCACCGGCCACGCGACGTCGTGGTTGTCCGCGTACCCGTCGTCGAACGTGATCGCCACGGCGCTCGCGGGGAGCGATCCGGCGCGGCGTCGGTCCTCGAGCTCCGCGAGCGGCAGCACGTCGTAGCCTTCGGCGAGCGTCGCGCAGAAGGCCTCGAACGAGGCGCGCGACACCGAGAGGCGGAACGGCGACGGCTCCTCCGCGACCGAGTGGAACATGAAGACGAGGCCGCCCCGCTCCCACCGCGGGCGCGCGGCGGTGCGCTTCAAGAAGCCGTCCACGAGCTCGGCCCCGGCGCGGAACGCGGCGAGCGCCTTCGTCTTCACGACCACGTCAGCGAGCGCATTTTTCAGCATGTTTCGGCCACTTCACGCGTACACCGGGCGGGTTGCCGCGACAACCTCGGCGCCGCATCGAACCACCCCTGTGCGCACAGAAAGAGTGCGTATTCTTCGCGGCCCTCGCGGGCCCTTGAACCCGCTCGCGTCCGGCGCTGAATTGCGGTCTATTGGCGGGTCACCGCGGAGCGCCAACCTCGTGTCGAAAGATCCCCGAGCGCCCACATCAGAGAAAGAACCTGGCACGACGTCCGGATCGGAGGGGGCGCACGAGTCGGATCCGCCGAGCTGGCGATCGATCGATCTGCCGCCTCCGAGCGGCTTCGACGACGACTCGCCGTCCGCGATCCGCCAGATCAAGGCGCTCCACCTGGCCGAGGAGGCGCGCCACGCGAGCGAGCGGCCACCGCCGAAGGGCGAGGGCACGCCGAGCGACAGGCCGCCATCTTCGAAGGAGGGCGACGCCGCGTACGCGCCCCCGAAGGCGAGCCACTCGAGCCACCCGCCGCCGAAGGGCGACGACAAGTACCAGCATCGATCCACGGTCGCGGCGAAGGCGTTCCGCGGCCTCTTCTGGATGGCGACGACGGGCATCGGCTCGCGCGTCGTGTCGCTGATCTCGACCTTGCTGCTGACGCGCTACGTCCTGCCGGAAGACTACGGCGACGTGCAGAACGCCTTCATCGTCTGCTGGATGGTCGACCTCATCACGCAGCTCGGCTTCCCGCAGTACGTGGCGACGCGCGCGGACATCAGCGACAAGCACATCTACCACGCGACCATCTACTTCCACCTCGTCGGCACGGCGGCGCTCGGCCTCACGTGGGCGCTCGCGGATCACATCGGGCCGCACGTCGGGTCGCCGCACATGGCGGCGTTCATGCCGGGGTTCTTCGTCGCGATCTCGCTCACGCGCATCGGCACGATGCCGGATCGCATCCTCGCGCGGCAGCTTCGGTTCAAGGCGTCGAGCGCGTTCCGCGCGCTCAGCGAGGTCGGGTACGCGCTCGTCTCGCTGGCCCTCGCGGCGTCCCACAAGCGCACGATGCTCCTCGGGCACGAGATCATCTTCGGCGGCGCCTACGCGATCGTGTGGGGCAACATCGTGCGCGGCATCATCAAGTGCGCCGGCACGATGTGGGTGACCAAGCTCAAGGACTGGTTCGCCTTCGTGCGGCTCGAGTGGAAGATCACGCGGGAGCTCTTCTCGTTCGGCGTGCCGATCACGATCGCGGGCCTCGGCAGCATCGGCGCGCGGCGGTGGGACAACCTCGTCATCGGCAACCTGTACGGCTCGGCGATGTCGGGCATCTACAACTTCGCGTACAACCTCGCCGACGTGCCGCCGAGCGTCGTGGGCGAGTCGCTCGGCGACGTGCTCGCGCCGACGTTCGCGAACCTCGCGCCCGCGGATCGGCCGCGCGAGCTCGTGCGGTGGGTCGGGATCTCGGCGCTCGTGTGCTTCCCGCTCGGCGTGGGGCTCTCGGCGGTGGCGCCGTCGCTCACGTGGCTGTTCAACGAGCGGTGGCTCGCGGCGGTGCCGATGATCATCCTGCTCGGCAGCCTCTCGCTGACGCGCCCGATCATCGGGACGATCTTCGCGTACCTGCAGGCGCTCGGCAAAGGCCGCACGCTGATGATCCTGGAGTGGCTGAAGGCGGGCGGCATCGTCGTCGTGATGATGGCGCTCGGCCGCGCGCTGCGCGTCACCGCGTCGGAGGACACGAACAACCACTATGGCCCGTTCCTCGCGTGCGCGGCGGTCGGCCTCGTGATGTTCGGCAGCACGCTGAGCTACCAGGTGATCGGCGCGCGCTCGGGCGACATGCCTTCGAGCAAGCTGATCTTCCCGCTGGTGCGCCCGCTCGTCGCGTGCGCGCCGATGGTGCTCGCGGTCCTGGCGGTGCGCTGGGCGATCGGCGACGTGTCGGGCAAGCTGTGGCTGATCCTGCGCCTCACCGCGGAGATCGTGGCCGGCGCGATCGTCTTCGTGGGCGCGGCGCTCGTGATCGCGCGCAACGAGGCGAGGGAGATGATCGACCTCCTGAAGAGCACGCTCGCGAAGCGCCGCGGCGGCTAGAGCGGGTGTCGCTCGCTTCGGATACGGGGCGACCTCGACGTCTTCGGTGCTCAGCGTACGTGAGTACGCTTCCGCGCCGAAGACGCCGATCTCACCCCGTCTCCTGTGCGATCGAATCCCGCTCTTTGCAGAGAACGTGGGCAGACCCGGACCGAGTCGGGATCGAAGATCAGTCCACGAACGGTCCGTGATGGAGGATCGGCTCGTGATGCTGCTTGCCGATCAGCAAGAAGGCGTGCGCGTCGTTCATCGCGAGGAGGCCGATTTCGCCCTTCGTCGGCTGCGCGCCTTCGCCCGCGGACAGCTCCAGATCGCCGATCTTGACGCGGCCCTCGGCGACGTAGAGGAGCGCGACGTGATCGTCCGGCACCTCGCCTTCGTAGCGCGCGGCGCTCGGCATCTTGAGGTGCAGGTACTTCACGGCGGTGCGCAGCTTCACCGGGGACTGCGCGCCGACGATCGTGCGCACGACGGGGCCGCCGGCGCCGTTCTCGGGGATGTCGTCGCCGTGGATCGCCTCGTACTCCGGCTCCATCTTCTTCAGCGAGCGCGGCAGGTTGATCCAGAGCTGCAGGCCGCGGTTCACGCCGCTTCCCGCGGGCATCTCCGAGTGGCGCGCGCCGCGGCCGGACGTGAAGCGCTGCGTGCCGCCCGTCTCGCACACGCTGTCGTTGCCCATGTTGTCGGTGTGGTGGAACCCGCCGTCGATCATGTACGTGAACGCCTCGAAGCCGCGGTGCGGGTGGTCCGGAAAGCCCGCAGGCTCGGCCACGGCGAAGTCGTCGAGGAGCACGAACGGATCCTGGTAACCGAGGAGCTGCGTCGGGAACACGCGCTTCACGCGCGCGCCGCGGCCCTCCATCGTGGAGACGGCCCGCACGCGCGCCGGCATCGCGTTCGCGCTCGCGGTGGGGCGCGCGATGGGTCGTGCGTTGGGTTCGGTAGGCTCACACCCGAGGTGCCCTAAGATCCACGGCGCGGCGGCCCCGGCGGCGATCGAACGAAGGACGTCGCGACGCGACGGGCGGACCGGGGCTGCGGCGGGGAACGTCATGCGGGTGGCATGATAGCTCTATGTTGAACGATCGGGGGCGTAAACAGCGCTGCTCGAAGAGGCGCCGGGAGGGCCTTCAGCCGAGGTGGAAGCCAAAGGCCTTGTCGTGCACGTACACCAGCTTGCAAGGCTCGATGTACTTCGCGTCGTGGATGCGATTGGCGCGCACGTAGCCAGTGTCGCCCTTGCTCAGGAACACCCGCTCTCCGTCCGCTACGAGGGAGTCGCCTTCCTTCTTGTAGAACTGGATGGACATCTTGCCTTCGACGACCACGGTCATGTCGTCGCCTGGGTGGGAGTGGGGCGGCTCTTCCGTGCCGGCCTCCCAGCGCTCCAGCATCACCTCCACGCCGTTCGGGTTCGTGGGATACGTGGTGCGCACCGTGAAGCCGTCCGGCGTGCCGTCCGCGCGGACGTGATTGGACCACACCGCGCTCGTCGCCGACGTCATCGGACCTTCGCTCTCGCCGCCAACTGCCATCGTCGTCTCCTCCTGCGCTCGCCGGGACTGTCCCGCTGCGCGAGAGAACGCAAAGGCTCACGGTTTGTCAACGAGCGCGAGGGCACTGGCGGTAACCGCGGTATTCTGGGAGCGCCGGCGCGTGAACAGGGGCCCACGAAGAGGGATGGACAGCGTCCATTCGAGCTGGGCTCAGCAGGGGCCGGGGGCCTCGCGCGACGAGATCGTGAGCGTGAACGGCGAGCTCCCGGCGGTGACGGCGACTCCGCTGTTCGTGTAGCAAGTCACCTGGGCGTTCCCGTCATTGCCAGTCGATCCCCAGACGGCGAGGTTGCAGTAATCGGCGCTGTTACCATAGGCCGTGACCATGGGTACGATGGCCGGCCCGCTGTTCGGGGTGCCGTTGATCTGGGTCATCGTCACCTTCAGGCTCTGCCCCACCGTCGCGGCCGAATACGTGGGCACGAAGCACGTGAAGTAGCCGTATCCGCCGCTGTAGCTCGCCTGCGGTGCGCCGCCGGTGACCCAGGTGTGCGCGCCGGCCTTGACGGGGAGGATCGAGCGCTCCTGGTACGTGAGCGAAAACCCGGTGCTCGACGTGAGCGCGCCCCCGGGCGTCATGCATTGTACGCGCACCACGCCGAGGCTCCAGCCATTGATTTTGCATCGATTGTTGGTCGCGCCGATGGCCGTCACGTGGACGGCGGCGTTCTCCAGCGAGAGGCCGGGGAGCGTCACGTTGAACATATTCGTCGCGGCGTTCCAGACAATCGTGTTGGTGGAGCCCGAGGAATTCCACGACTGCAGCGCCGTGGGGCTCGTGCCGCCGCCGGTGCTCAGGAACGCGCCGCGGTAAGGGGCCGTGTCGTTGCCGGAGCGCGAGTCCAGCGTCACCGTGAAGGCGGAGTCGACGAAGGCGCCGGCCGGCGAATAGCAATTGACGTAGACGGACGTCTTGAGCCCGTTGCCGGTGGGCGTCGTGAAGAGCTTGCACTGCGCGTTGCTGCCGTAGGCGACGGCCTGCGCGTTGCTCGGGCTCACGTACGGGATCCCATTGAAATCGACGCTGTACTGCCCGGTCGTGAGCTTCGCCGTGGTGATCGAGCCGCCGCTGGAGTTGTACGCGTAGCTTCCGCCGATCGCGCCGCTCGACAGGACGTACGCCCACCCGGTCCCATTGACGACGAGCGCGCTCTGGCTCTCCCCCACAGTCTCGTCGGCAGGATCGGAGTCGGAGCTCTCCGCCGTGCAAGCGGGGACGAGCGCGAGAGACGCCGTGGCGAGAGCGAGGAGAGCGAGCTTCTTCATGGTGGTCGTGCCTTTCGCTGGGACAGAAGGTGGAGCCGCCCGCCCGAACAGCCGCTCTCGCAAAGAGGAGCAGAGAGCGCCCGAAGTCCGGCGGCGGCGCGTTGGTGACAGACCGTCAGAGCACCCCGCGTGCCACGTCCGAAAAAAGCTTATTTGGGGGGAGAATTCGCGATCGTCCGGCCTTGAAGGAGGCCAGTTGTCGCCTCCGAAGCGACAAGCCCGAAGCCGGGAGTGGACTCCGAGGCGACAACTCCGGAGGACAGAAAGGAAAGAGACGCTACGGGGCCGGGAGGATCACGTCCTCGACCGGGCGGGTATCCTCTTCTCCCAGCGTAGGTCCGTGGCCGCGTCGTTTCAGAAGGGCGTGGAGACGTTGAGCGGCCTTCTCCACATCGCGCCGCACGGTCGACAGGCTCGTCCCCGTGGCCGCGGCGATCTCTTCCAGCTTCTTCTCCTCCGCGAAGCGCATCCACACGATCTGCGCGGCGTAGGTTCCGAGCTCTTTCAACGCCTCCTGCACGGCTGCGCGATGCTCCCGAGTCGCGTGGTCCTCATCCGCCGCGATCGCGCGCCTCACGCCGAAGACGCCGAGCAGCTCCTCGTGCACGTCGCAGAGCTGCCGCAGCGTGTCCTCGTCGGTGTCGTGCAGCACGTCGCCGCGCTCGCGCATCGTCCGGGTGTGCGCGTACATCCCGCGGAGCGCGACGATCACGGGGGCCGACTCGCGCCGCCTTCGGAGGGCGATCAGGTCGAGCAGCGCGTGATCCACCGTCGCGTGGACGTGCGCCTCGATCTCGCCTCTCTCGGGATCCCAGGAGAGCAGCGCGTCGTGCAGCGCGGACTCCGCGACCTCCCAGCACTCGTCGAAGGTGAGCAGCCGCCCGAGATGCGCGCGCCTCCTCGCGATCTTGCGGGCCATGGGGCGCAGCCGATCGAGCAAGGCTCTCTGTTCTTTCGGTGTCCCCCGGAGGCTCACCGAGCCCCTCCGCGGCGCGTCCCGGCGACGGTCCGCACGGCGTTCCTCAGCGCGTCTTCTTCGGTCGTCGCCCCGCCGGCGACCCCGCTCCTGCCGTTCACCGTTCGCCGCTTCATCCGCGTGTAGAGCGGCGCGATCGCGGGGTGCGTGGTGGTGTGCACGATGAGGAAGTCGCGCAGATCCTCCACGTCCTCGGCGGCCAGGTCTCCGAAGGGCGCGATCGCCTCCTCGACCAAGGCGCGGAGCAGCTCGCACCCTTCGTACGGATCGAAATCATCCTCGGAGATCCCTGCCACTCGCCGGCTCCTTTCTTCTCCTTCGGTCGAGCGCACGCCGGCTCGGCATGCCTCCCAAGAGATCTCCGCACGACGCGCCCGGGGTTTCCATCTTTCGGACGGCGCCAGCGTAGCTCCGGCCCGTCGCGGCTCTTCGAGAGAATCTTTCTCTTCGCGTGACGAATTCTGAAAACGCGCGCCCTTTCATGCGGAGAAGACGGACAGAAGGCGCCGTCCGCCCGACGAGGTCTCGTGTACACCGAGCCGCTTGCCCCGATCCATTCACCGCACCCCGATGCGCTGGCCGGGACGCCGTACACCGCCGTGCGGCTGGTCGGACGCGGAGGGATGGGGGAGGTGCTCGAAGCGGAGCACCTCGCGCTGGGCAAGCGCGTCGTCGTCAAGCTCCTCCGGCCGGAGCTCTGCGCGGAGCCCTCGCTGGTGGAGCGCCTCCGCATCGAGGCGCAGGCGATGGCGCGGCTCCAGAATCCTCACGTCGCTTCGGTGCACGACCTCGGCACCACCCCGGCCGGTCGGCCCTACTTCGTGCTCGAGTACCTCGAAGGCCACAACCTCGCCGAGGAGATGCGATCGCGCGGCCCGCTCGATGTCGCGGAGGCGATCCGCGTCGCGCTCGACGTGCTCGATGGTCTGAGCGCCGCCCACCAAGCGGGTCTCGTGCACCGTGACGTGAAGGCCTCCAACATCTTCCTGTGCGCTCCGGATCGCCACGGCCGGCGCTGCGTGAAGCTGCTCGACTTCGGGGTCGCGAAGGTGACCCGCACCCGCGAGCCGCGGTTTTATCCGACCGAAGAAGGTCATTTCATCGGCAGCCCGGCGGTGGCGGCGCCCGAGCAGGCGCGCGGCGAGGCGGTCGACGGCCGCGCGGATCTCTACGCCGTGGGGCTGCTTCTCTACACGATGATCGCGGGCCGGAGCCCCATCGGAGGGGCGGGCGTCCCGCACGCCATGCTCGCGGCGCAGGTGCTCACGGTGCCGCCGCCGCTCTCGTCCGCGGCCGCGCAGCCCGTACCTTTCACGCTCGACGCGGTGGTGGCGAAGGCGCTCGCGAAGGCGCCGGCCGATCGTTACGCGACCTCGGCGCAGATGGCGGCGGCGCTGGAGCGCGTGCTCGCGAACATGGATGAGTCGCCGCGCCTGCACGCGCCGCTTCCTTCGCCGAGCGCCGCGGTCCCCGAGGTCGCGCGGAGCTACGGCGCGGCGGTGCTCACGGCGGCGCTCGCGGGAACGCTTTTCTTTGCCCTGCTGTGGACGATCTGGCGCATGGTGCGGGGGCCGTCGTGAACGAGCTGATCGCAGGGGACCGGGTGGGAAGGTTTCTCCTCCAACAAGAGCTGGGGGAGGGCGGGATGGGCACCGTGTTCGAAGCGGTCGACACGATCCTGGACCGCCGCGTCGCGCTCAAATTCCTGCGCCCCGGCAAGATGGATCCAGAGCTGCTCTTCCGTGGATCGCTGCGCGAGTCCCGCGTCCTCGCGGAGCTGAACCACCAGAACATCGTGCACCTCTACGACGTCGGCATGCACGATCGCCGCCCCTACTTCGTGATGGAGCTGGTGCGCGGCAAGTCGCTGCGCGTGCTGTGCAATGCCTTCGGGACGCTGGAGACGTTCGACGCGCTCGGCGTCAGCGTGCAGATCGGCGAAGGCCTGTGCGCGGCGCACGGGGCCGGCATCATCCACAACGATCTCAAGCCCGAGAACGTGATGATGACGGCGAACCCCGCGGGCCACGTCAAGCTCGTCGACTTCGGCCTCTCGCGCACCGTGGAGCGCGCCTCGACGGGCACGACCGGCGAGCTGATCGACGGCAAGGGAACGCCCCACTACATGGCGCCGGAGCTGCACCGCGGCGATCGTGCGACGCCGCAGAGCGACGTGTATAGCTGGGGTCAGATCACGCACGAGATGCTCACCGGCCGGTTCCTCTTCGAGCGCCGCACGGGCGACGTCCCTTCGCGGCGCGAGGTCGGCCGGCTGCACCTCACGGAGCTGCCGATCTCCATCGTCGAGATCCGCGGCGAGTCGCTCGCGGAGGTGGAGCGCATCGTCTTCCGGATGCTGGCCAAGCGCCCCGACGATCGCCCGACGAGCCGCGAGGCGCTGCGGATGCTCCAGCGAGAGCTGGCGCGGCTGGAGGTGGAGCTGCCGCTCCTGAGCGACCGCGCGCTCACCGCCGAAGTGAGTCGCCCGCCGATCGTGCAGGTCGTCTCCCCGGTCGCGGAGGAAGATGCTGGCCCGCGCACCGAGCCTCAAGGGACCGCGCGCGGGCGCATCGCGACGGTCCGCATGGGGCCGGCGCCCGTAGAAGAGAAGGCGCTGGAGCGTGTCTCGGAGCGTGCTTCCGCGCCATCGTCGGAAGGTGTTTCGGGGCGCGCTTCGGTGCCTTCGTCGGAACGTGTGTCGTCGCGCGTGCCGGTGCCGTCGCGTGTGAGCGAGAACCTTCGCCGCGTGCTCACGACCCAGATCGGATCGGTGACGCGCACGTCGGTGGCGGCGAGCGAAGGCGCGTCGGTGGAGGTCGAGATGCCGCGCGATCCGAAGCTCGGGCGCGCATCGTGGATGGTGAGGGACCTCGACACGGGCGAGTACCGCCGCCTGTCGTACATGAGCACGGAGCCGCTCGAACCGGCGCGGGACACGCGCTCCTCGGATCGCGGCGGGTGGACCTCGTCGCCCGCTCCGACGGCCGAGCTTCCGACGCCGACGCCGGCACCGACGCCGACCGCGACGGCTGCGGCTCCGCGGCTGGCTGCGACAGTGACCGAGCGGATCCCCGTGCGGCCGCAACGTCCTCGCAGCGGGCACGCGCACCTTTGGGTGGGCGTCCTCGTGGGGCTCACGTCGGCGGTGGCGGCCTTCGCGGTGTACCTGCTCGCGCCGGCGCCTGCGAGGACCGGCGCGTCGTCGAGCGGTGCATCGGTGGGGACGACGGGCGTGCCGGCGGTGACTGCGCCCGAGGCTGGGCCGATGCAGGAAGACGCGGGGGCCGCGGACGCAGCGGAAGCGAACGATGCCAGCGCGACGGACGCGGGCGCGACGGACTCGGGCGTGACGCCTTCGCAGCAGGACGACGCAGGAACGACGGCGACGGAAACGCCTCCGAAGCCGGCGGCGGGATCGACGACGAAACGCCCGGCTTCGGCCTCTCCGGGGGCCTCTCCGCCGGGAGGGCGCAAGTCCCCGGACGGCCTTCCGTGGGACATCATCTTCGAGATCAAGAAGACGCCGTCGTCGCCCTCCGGGGGCAGCGCGACCGCGAAGCCTCCGAAACCGGCGTCGAGCGGCAAGAGCCCGCCGGCAGCCCCGACGTCGACCACGATCCTGCCCTTCGGCAAGGGTGAACCGTGAAGTGGAGTGAGCGATGAGCGACGAAGAGAACGAGCTGCGCCGCTACTTGCCCAGCCGAGAGCGAGCGCAGGAGCTCTGCGATCAAGACGCCGCGGAAGAGCGCATCGCCCGAGCGATCGAGAGCGAAGGCATCGCCGCGGCGAAACAACCGACCGAGCACCCGCCTGTGGTGGTGAGCCCGGGAGAGCCCGCCGCGAAGACGCGCGCGCCGGTGCGCGATCCCGCGGCGGTGTCGGTGGAGCCGCGATCGTCGCAGCGAGGCCGCAAGCCGATGAGCAACGTGATGGTGAGCGTGCTCGCGATCGTGGGCGTGCTCGCGCCGGTGACATTGGCGTTCGTGCTGTGGCCCCGCCCGCATGACACGGAAGGCGCCGCGACGATGACGAGCGCCACCGCGACGGACCGAGCGCCGCCACCTGGAGCCAGCGCCGAGACCGCGGCCACCGCGACGCCGAGCGGAACCGTGCTCCCGGACCCGCCGGACGCCGCGATCGCGACGCACGCACCGGATCCGCTGAGCCCGCCCACTGGAACGAGCGCACCGTCCGGGAGCGCCCCCAAACACGTTGGTCCGGCGAACAGCGCGAAGCCTGCGAATCCGGGGACCGGCGCGACGACGGACGCTCCGATCGCGACGACACAGCCCGCGGCCCCACCGGAGCCCACGGGATCTGCGCCGCGATACGGCGACCCGGATTTCTGACCATCTGCTACGAGGGACCCATGCGCTTTCGAAGACCTTCGATCCTCCTCGCGCTCCTGCTTTCGGCCGTAACCGCGGGCGCTGCGACCGCGCAGACCCCGGCGACGAGCCCGTCCGCGACGGCGAGCGCCTCCACGACGGCGAGCGCCTCTGCGAACGGGGCCGACACCGAGGCGATGACCGACAAGGCGCGTGACCTCTTCCGCGAGGGGACGAAGCTGTACCGAGCGCAGAAGTGGGCGCAGGCGGAGGCGGCCTTCGAGGCGGCGTGGGCGCTCACCGACAAGAAGAGCAAGGGCCTCGTCAACAACCTCGGACAGACCGAGATGCACCTGGGCAAGTGGCGAGAGGCGGCTGAGCACCTCACGACCGCGCGTCGACTGGCTGGCAAGAACGACAAGCAGCTACCGGACATCGAGCGCGACCTCGCCGAAGCGAAGAAGAAGGTGGGGACGCTCAACGTGACGGCCAGTGTGGAAGGGGCGCGGGTGCTCGTGGGGGAGCAGGTGATCGGCAAAGCGCCCCTCGAAGATCCGGTGTTCGTGGAGCCCGGCAAGGTGACGTTGAGCGCGCTCCTGGAGGGGTATCAAGGGGTGAAGGTGGAGGTCGAGGTGTCCGCCGGGCAGGAGATGCCGGTGACCCTGGAGCTCCAGAAGCCCAACGCGGCGCCGAGCGCGACGGCCACGGCGAGCGCTGCGCCGACGGCGGATCCGCCCGCGCGGAGCATGGTGCCGGCGTTCGTGATCGGGGGAGTGGGGGTAGCGGCCTTGATCGCAGGTGGGGTGCTGATCGGTGTGGCGGAGTCCGATCGCGGCGATCTGCGCGCTTCTGCTCCGAAAGACGCGAACGGAAACCTCTTGTGCTGGAAGACGCCCGCAGAAGGCAGCACGACACTACCGGCCTGCGATGCGTGGCGCGCGAAGGGGGCGGGGATCAACACGGAAGGAAACGCCGGGATTGGCCTGCTCATCGGGGGCGGCGTCGCGCTCGCCGGGGCTGCTTTTTATTGGCTGTGGGCGAGCAAGCCGAGAGCGCCCGAGCACGCCGCGGAGCGTCGCTGGGTCGTCGCGCCTGTGATCGGCCAGTCGGGTGGGGGTTTCGTATGGACGGGAGACTTTTGACCATGAAGAACCACCGTAGAGCGCTGCTCCTCGCTTGTGCCGGCGGCTTCTGTCTGCTCGGTCTTGCTGCTTGTTATGACGTGTCGTCCGATGCGGCCGTCTTCCTGCAGGGCACGGGGACGGACGGAGTCGGCTCCACCGGAACCGGCGGAACGGGAGGCACCACCACCACGGTGGACCCCGGCTGTATCGCATCGAGCAAGGCGGCCCCTGTCGATGACGATTGTGGCCTGTTCGTCTCGTCGTCGAAGGGGAGCGACTCCAACCCCGGGACGAAGGAAGCGCCTTTGAAAAGCATCTCGAAGGCGCTGGGGACGGCGACGGGAAAGCCGATCTATCTTTGCGGCGAGACGTTCGCGGAAGCGGTGGAGATCAAGGCGGGAGCGCTGGTGTACGGCGGGCTCGACTGCGCCGCGGACTGGGCCTATGCGAAGGAGAAGCGCAGCTCGATCGCGCCGGCCACGGAGAGCGTGGCGCTGCGCGTGACGTCGAAGGCGACGCTGGAGATGTACGATGTCGACGTGACGTCCGCGACGGCGACGGAGGCGGGCAGCTCTTCCGTGGGCGTGTTCTTGGAGAGTGAGACGGACCTGAAGCTGACGCGGTCGGACGTCACGGCGGGCGATGGTGCGGCGGGCGCGGAAGGGGAGTTGTTCGCAGATCCGGCAACGGCTGGAAACGATGGGCAACCCGGTGCAGATGCGTGCACTGGCGTGATGCTGTTCGGTGGTGCTAGCGTCGCCAACACGTGCGATGCCGAGATGTCCGTGAGTGGCAAAGGCGGCGTCAGCGACGAATTCAGTGGTGGCGCTGGTAGCCCTGGTTCCCCCGGTGCGGCGACGAACGGTGGTGTTGGACAGGATGCCAATAACCCGGTGTGCACCGCTGGCACCGCTGGCGATCCTGGTGAACCTGGCACGAGCGGCGCAGGCGCCTCCGGTGTCGGTACACTCACCTCTTCGGGTTACGAAGGCGTCTCCGGCCTCGACGGCAAGCACGGAAAGGTGGGGCAGGGCGGTGGTGGAGGAGGAGCCGCAAAAGGCGGTTCGACAGGCAACGCCTGCAACAAGATCATGAACGCCCCCGGCAACGGCGGCGCGAGCGGCGCGAGCGGCGGCGCAGGCGGCTGCGGCGGTACAGGCGGTCACGGCGGCGGCGGCGGTGGCGCTTCGATTGGCGTGCTCTCGCTCGGCGCAACACTCTCCTTCGAGAGCGTGACCATCACGTCCGGCAACGGCGGCAAGGGCGGCAACGGCGGCGCCGGCCAGACCGGCGGAGCAGGCGGCAAAGGCGTCTCGGGCGGCAACGTTCCGGCAGCAGCCACGGACTTGAAACCGGGCTGCGCCAGCGGCGCGGGCGGCAAGGGCGGTGACGGTGGTCTCGGCGGCGGCGGCCTCGGCGGCCCGTCGATCGGCGTGGCGTATCTCGGCGAGGCGCCCGCGACGACCGGCGCGAAGATCACGAATGGAATGCCCGGCGGTGGCGGTACCGGAGACGGCGCGATGGGCACCGGCGCGGAAGGAGCGGCGGCCCCCACCCAGGGCTTCTAAGAAAACGGTTTCGGAACGGCGAACCGCCCACGAGCGGACAACCTCGCCCGTTTCCGCGAGCGGCCCCGGGTGAATTCGAGCGACCCCTCCCGAGCCCCGGGACCGCTCCCTGAAGCGGGTGAGACCAGCACCAGACGACACCAAAGCACAGCCAGGTGGCTGCGGCGCACGGCGAACGTGTGCGCGGGCCCACCCATCGAAAAGGCCTCCAAGCGCAACCGAAACGCCTCCAAGAGAGAGCGAGCGAAAAAAAGATGCACGAGGCAGCATTTTAAAAAATGGATCCTGGAAGGAGCCTTCGCCGGAGCCTCCCTCGCCTCAACCTGCCTGCCGCGAAAAAGATCGAGCTAGCTCCATTTTTCGAAATGGATCCTGACGGTGCCCATCAGCGAGGCCTGCCTAGCTTCCCGGAGCGCCCCGCCGACGTGCCCGAGAAAGAAAAAGGAGGGGAGACGTCACTTCTCGAAATAGGAACGGCGCCGGGAGCACTCTTGGAGTCTAGGGAGGACAAAGCGTCGTGGTGGGGCCCAGCGGGGCTCGTTGCGGTCGCCCTGGCCGAGGACTCCGTCACGCACCTTTGTTCTGCAGCGTCGAGAGATCCACGATGTGCTCGCTCGGGACCGAGCCGAGGATGGCGGGAGATGTCGTCGCGACGATGAGCTGATTGTCAGTCCCCAGCCTGCAAAACGCATCGAAGAACGCGCGATGCTCCGCCGGATGGATGTACAGCTCGGGGGTATCGACGAGGACAATCGATCGCTGAAAGCCGACAACGGCAAACAGGACCGCAAAGAACAGGCCCTGCTTCTCCCCATGTGAAAGATCCGACATCTCCGCGCGGGCTCCGTTGCGCCGGTGGAGCCATACCAAGGGTCGTCGTCCCGCCCTCGGCTCGACGCTCTCCAGGCGGAGATCGGGACAAACCGTTGCAACGTTTCGCTTCACCGTCTCCAGCGTGTCGGGGACCTGCGATCGGAACGCGACCCCGCGCTCGTCGAGCAGGCTCACCGCGGCGGTAGACTGGCGAACAGCGAGATCGTGCAACGCAGCCAAGAGCGGCTCGTACTTGTCGGGAGCATCCTTCGTCCCCTTCGTGAGGAGCATCGTTGCAAGTGAGCTATCGGAGAGCGGCAGATCCTTCGAGAGCGGAAGTTGCGCGCCCGCGGGCACCCACTCCAGAGCTCCCACCCCCAGCTTTTCAGGGCGTCCGATGAAAAGCAAGCGCGCTTCCCCACCAACCTCTGCGCTGGCTCGTCTGCCCACCTCCCACCGACTCTCGACGATCGAGGCGCACTGCCTTCCTGCCGATTGCGCTTCTTCTGAAGAGAGGTGCCACGCCGCGCCAAGCACGCCACGGCTCTCGCCATCTCGCACCACGAGCGAAGCGGACGGAGGCGGACTGGCCGCGACGCTCTCCCACGCCCACGCGATCGCGCGCAGCAGCGCGGTCTTTCCGCTGCCGTTGCGGCCCGTGACCAAGGTGACGCTCCGTGGAGCCCCGATGGCGGAGTCCAGCAGCGATATTTGAACATCCGGCAAACCGCGGATGCCTTTCGTTTCGATGGCTCCGATCCTCATCTCAACCTCACAGCCGCGCTTCGCGTTCGAGCCTAACAGTTCAGCTTGATCGGAGTACCGTTGATCTCGACCGGCCCTGGACTGGTGATATTGATCGCGCCGGGCGTGATGCGGATGATGGAGCCCTTGCACTGCAGCACCAGCTCGCTCTCCGTCTGAATGTGGCACTTCGCGGTGAGCACCTGCACGCCGTTCGCCGCATGAAAGAACATCGCGGGCGACTCGAAGTGGTGCTTCTCGTAGCTGACGTCGGTCCTCTCGCCGACAGCCGTGAGCACCAGCCCTCCCCCGGATACGACGCTGACGTATTTCCCCGTGGCCGAGTAGACCCCCTGTGCAGTGGCGAGGATATCTTGGGCGTTCAGCGTCGCCGTCCCGCCGACGGACGTGCTCTGGCCGCCTCCCGTACCGATCGATTGGCCGCCGGTCACCTGGACGTCCTCGTTGCCGTTGATCTGGGTTCTCGAGTCTTTGAGGACCTCCGTCACCATGTCTCGTTGCGCTCGCAGCACCAGCGCTTCAGCGCCGGCGGTGTCGTCCATGTAGATGAGGTTGAAGCCTTCTTGGGGCCCGTTCGGGCCGAAAGACTGACTCTTCCAGATCGACAGATGCTTGTAGTCCTCCCCACCCGCTAGCGGGGTCCGACTCACCGCGTTGTGCATTCTTCCGACGACGACAGGACGGTCCGGATTGCCGTCCTCGTAGGCCACCAAGACCTCGTCACCGATCCGGGGCACCGTCACGATCCCATATCCGGGGCCCGCCCACGCTTGGGCGACACGCACGCGTCGCGTCGGGTTCTCCTTGCCGGCTTCGCCCCGGGACCAGAGGTCGCGACGGTCCCAGCGAAGCTCCAGGCAGATGCGCCCCAGATCATCCACGTCGACCGTGCCCGGCGCAGAAGCCCCCACCACACGAGCCGACTGAGCACCGAAGATCAAAGGACGCTTGCGCGGCTCCGGCCGAAAAGGAGTGCCGAGAGGAATCGCCCGGAGCCGGATGCGCCGGTGATCCTCGCCGTCGCCGCTGGAGCGGGCCGACTTGAGCTCGGCGCTGACCGCGACCACGAGCCAGTCGCCGGCAAGCTCCTCGCCGACCACGTGAAGAGAGCCGCCGGCACCTGCGACGAAGCTGGTCTCCATCTCCACCGCTACGGCCTCCGCGCGCATGGCTTCCAGATCCCGTTCGACCTCCCGTCCGCCGTCGTTCGACCGCAAGAGGCGATCGGGCTCGTACTCGTAGACTTCCAGGTTGCTCTCCGAGGGAGAGGCTTTTTCGAACGGGCTCTCGGCCCGCTCCAGGCGCAGATCCGGCCGGCCATAGTCGTAGTCGCGCCGAGCGACGGCCACGGTCGCGAGCCGGTGCTCCGTTCGAAAGCTCAGAATGGCCAATCCGCCGGGGGTCATGTTCGCGGAGTTCACGCGCACGAAGAGATCCGAGGCTTCGGCGGGCTTTTGAATCGTCGTGTCGTCCACCATTGTGAAACGGCCGTCGTTGCCGTGATCGAAATAGGCGGCGATCCCTTCCTCTGCCAGCAAACGATGGAGGAAGTCGCTGTCCGTCTCGTCGTACTGGACACAATACTCGCGCTCCGCTAGCGCTCGCGTAAACACGGTGGCATGCGAGGTCACGGCATGTTCTCGCAGGACGGCCGCGAGGATCGCCGTCGCGTTCTGTTTCTGGAAGATACGGCTGTTCTTCCGCTTCGTCAGGACCCACTCGGGAGGTGCGATCCACAGCTCGTACACGGTGACGCCGCTCGGCTCCGGAGTCCCGCGGATAGCTTTGTTGACGATGCCATTCACGGTCGGGAGGAGCCTCTCGTCGGGGAGAGAGACCGTAATGCGGTGCCCCAGCAGCGCGCGCAAGTCGATGTCAGGATGCCGGGACGCGCCGCGCACGACCAGCTCGAAGGGCTGATTCAACCGATCCGAGAAGGTCACTTCCCAGACCTCGAAGTCGGCGGGGAAAGGGGTCACGATCGCGTTCAGGGCCATGGATTTTACCTATGTGCGGGACAGAGGGTGGGTGTCATGGGGCTTTGAGGACGGCGCTTCGGGTTCGTGTCGAGTCGTGTCTGTCAAAAACCTTCGTTCAGATCCGTGTATCGTAGCTCCTTGTCATCGGGGCCGTACGCGACGATCAACCTTCCTGTCTTCACGAATTTCAGGATCGGTGTACGACTATAGAGCCGGCCATTCAGGTCCCTTCGGTACACGAATCCTCGGTCGGGCATCGTTTCAGCATCCTCCGTGCCGACCAGCGTATCCCCGTCGTAGAACTTCACCTTCCCGGGATGCTCGGGGAAATCTTCCGGTTTCGCTCCAGCGGCGAGCATGGTGCGATCCACATCGGGGGGGAAGCCTTTCATTTGCCAATACCCTTTGTAGGCGCCGAAGACGAGCGCCGGAACCAATAGCAGCAGCACAATCGCGAGGAGCAGGCGGCGTCTCTTCACGGGGTATGGAAACCTCTCTGCGAAAAGATCTCTTCGAGCAGAGCAAAACGCTTCGGAAAGGCGGCTTTCATGGTGGCTTCGCAGGGCGTTCCCTTCACGAGCGAGTACATCAACACCGCATCTGCGAAGTCTTCCGTGGCTGCGCTGTTTCCATACGCGCTGATGGCGCGCCGGTCGGCATCCATGGCAGCTTGCCACTCGTTTCGCTGTGACGGATCCAAGTCATGCCAGACCAGATGCGCTACTTCGTGCTGCATCACACGGCCGAGGACAGCGCTGGAATATGCTGAGCCTGTCGGGAAGATCGTGGTGACGTTGTTTCCAGTTTCCGCCGCAGCCGTGTGATATGGATTCCTGTACCGTTGTTGATAGTACGCGTTCCACTCACTGCCCGTCGGGCTCAGCACGACCGCGTCCAGCTTGCTGAGCTGTTCCTCCGACAGGTTGGCCAGCGCTGCCGCCACTTGTTCCGGCGTCGGGAGCTGTCCAGGATACGGCTTGGCGGGGGGAGCGGGCGTCACCATCACCGGCACGCCAGGACCAGGCGAGATGATCTGGATCCGATGTCCATGGATCATGACGAAAGTGACCTGTGCCGGCACGGCTTGCGTCATCTGCGGGAATTTGTGGAGCATCGGAGAGCCGGGCACGACCTGATAGGGCGACCGAAACCGACTCAGGTTGTCCGGCGGCCGATCCATCAGCCTGAGCACGAACTGGCACTCCGGGGGCGTCGGGACGAGGTTGCCGTCTGCATCGAGCGCCGGATTCCCGATGAACACGCGGGCTGCGCCGGTCACGATCATTCCGCCGCCGGTCATGGAGTGAGTCACTCCGGCCGCCGGAGCCCCGCCGATCAACACCAGCGGGTTCCCGCGAAGGATGGTGTCGGGCACGGCCTCCGCGCCGCACGGCCCCCCGTCCCCGACGCGCGCCGCCGGCTGACCCTCGATCAGGACCAGCGGTGCGCAGGGGCCTTGAATGCATCCCCCGCCGTGAGCGGGGCAGGCAAACGCATCGTCTTTTCTCGCGGCAGGCAACATCGCTTCCTCCGTTCGCCTCCACCTGGCATTTTCTTATCAGCACACATCGCCCATCGACAAGCACTTTTGTTTCGCGATCGCCCACCTCGGAGAAGGATTCTCTGACGCGGTCCTGCCCATGCGCTCAGCCTTTCAGCGGTGACCCAATTTCTTTTTGGCCAAGTGACGAATTCTGAAAAAGCGCGCCGGCTTGTGCGGAGAAACCCTCCGTCTAGAGAGAACGAACGAAAGGTCAGGCAGCAGCGAATAGGAGACCATGCGGCCCAGAAAGCCGGCTTGACAACGAGAGTGTTCAGAAGGCATCTTCAAACCAGAGGACTTGCCCTATGGCTCCCCGCACGACCCGCCGGTCCCCCGCCGAATCGATTGAGTCCTTCGCCATCGTTTTGGCGCAGCTTGACGATCCGTTCGCGGATCGCGGCGCCGTCTTCGCTTCGGAGGGCATAACCGAGCAAGCGTTTGGCGTGCTCCAAGAGCAATGGGCAGCGCGCCTTTTGCACGACACGACGGACCTCCGCGTGCGTTTCGCCGATGCCTACACGGCTGTGCGCCGACCTGCCGATTCGCCTCTCCGTTCCATGGAGCCGGCGCCGTCTCCGGCTATTCAGGGCGAACAGACCGCATCGGAGCACGCCATTCCCTTACATGCTGTCCTTGAGCCTGCCCGGTTGATCGTCCCGAGCTTCATGAAACCGCAGGAGCCTGCCCCGTCCGCGCCGGAACCCGTGCAGGCGCCACCCGCGGAGCCGGCGCGCGCCGCTCACTGGGCAGAGACTGGCCCCATCGACCTCCACCAAGTCCTGAAGCCTTCTGTCCCGTTCGACGCGTCCGCCTCCAGCAAGATGGCTGTCCCCACGGCTCCGTCCGCGAGCCCCCCGAAGACGCGTTCCCTGGACGGGACAGAGACGGTCGAGCTGGACCTCGTCGCGTTCCTCCGTGCTCGCAAGGCCGCACCGGCGCCGCCCGCACCGGCGCGCGCGGCCGTCACATCGCCGGCAGTCCCTCCGGTGGCGTCCCCACAAGAGACGTCCTCTCCGCGGCGGCGATTGATTCGCTTCGATCCACAAACCGGAGCCCCCCTCGCCACACCTTACTGGGAGGATCTCCCGGACGAGAAGCGGTCGCGGTAGCCTCGAAAGGCCCCTTCGAGCCGCCAAACCCGATCTCCACGGTCCTGATCCATCGTGGCGATCCGCCAAATCCGATCTGGAGCCTCCCCAACGCCTCTGGCGATCCGCCGGACGCGATCCGGAGCGCCCAGAACCCCTTTGGCGGTCCGCCAAACCCGATCCGGAGCCCCCTCAACGCCTCTGGCGATCCGCCGGACGCGATCCGGAGCGCCCAGAACCCCTTTGGCGGTCCGCCAAACTCGATCTGGAGCACCCAACATGCTTTTGGCGGTCCGCCAAACCCGATCTGGAGCGTCCAAAGTGGTTTTGGCGGTCCGCCAAACCCGATCTGGAGCACCGAGAAGACGTCGCTCTCCAACGAACGCGTCAGCGTTCACACCAAATCAGCACCCTCTGCCCTCGCACATTCAACTCCGATGTGGGGTCCGGGGAGGAGTCTATTTGTATCCCTGACGCTGTCCATTTCTCTTCCCTCGCGCGCCTCGTTCCGTAACATCGAGTTGCGGTCGCCCTCTTTGGGGAGGTCAGGACCGCAGGAAAAAGCAACACAACGGGAGAAAGGATCCCCCATGTCCTCGAAGCAGGTCACGGATCGCCAGAAGAGCGCTCAGGCTGTCATCTTCGCTGCCACGACGCACGCGCCCCGGGTCGGCAAGTCCACCAAAGACATGCTGTCACCCATGCTGAAGAAGAATCAGGAGCCGGCCGATGTGGAGGCGCTCATGCTCCACCTCGCCGGGTGGCTGGAGCGCGCGAAGGACGAGATGGTGCGCACGGACGAGGCGCATTCCCACGAGCTGGCCGACGACGCCGAGCCGCGCGCCCGCCGCGACGAGACGAAGGCGGAGCTGTCCGAAGAGCTGGTGAGCCTGCGCAACCTCGTGGCCGGCGTCTACGGCGCCAAGGTGACCAAGGAGCTCGGCTTCTCGACAGAGACTCCCTCCGATCCGGTCGTGCTCTGGCGCTTCGCGGGCGAGGTCTCCAAGGCTCTCCGCAAGAAGTCGGCGCTCCCCCCTCCGCAACGGGGCAAGACGAAGGTGACCTGGTCTCCCGCCGAGACTGCCGATCAGATCGACGAGATCCGCGAGCGGCTGGACGCGGCGAACAAGGACGTCGCGAGAGAGGCCCGCGAGGCGCAGGGCACGCTGGCCGACCGGAACAAGGCCCTCGAAACCTACGATGACGTGTTCCGCCGCGTGGCCAATCTCCTGGTCGGGCTCTTCATGTTCGCGGGCGAGACCGAGCTGGCCGACAAGGTGCGTCCGTCCGCTCGCCGCGCGGGCCAGACGGAGGAGCTGGCTCCCCCAGCGGAAGAGACGAAGCCGGCCACCCCAGGCGGCGACAAGTAGGTCAGTCGAACCGGGCGCGGACCAGCACGAACTTGTTGTTCAGCTCGGTGGTCGTCACCTTGTCGAAGACGCGTGGCTGGCCTAGCTCGTTGTTCAGGACGCCTGTGCGGTGGGGCTCCGTCACGAAGTAGAACGTCTTCTTGCCCTGCTTCTTCAGCTCCGACATGTAGTCGGTGAACTTCTTGCCGCTCGTCACGAAGGCCGGGATGTGGTTGCCCGTGTAGAAGTTCTCGCCCTTCCAGTTCATCTGATAGGCGATCAGCGGGCCCTCGATCTTCGTGCTCTCCTTCACGTACGCCGCGATCACCTCGCGCTGGCCCCAGTGCGGACTGGCCTTCACGAAATAGACGTCCAGCGTCCACATCGCGAACGCCACCGCCACCACCGACAAGGCCACCACCGCGTATTTGCGGATCCACACCACCACGAGCGCGAGCGTGAAGACCACCGCCGCCGCGATGAAGAGCCACAAAGTCGGGCGGAAATCGAGGCTCGCCGGCCACGGTCGCTTGTAGTTGTACGTGAAGAGCTGGATCAGACGCGCCTGGTTCGGCATGTCCTCGCGGGCCTGCGCGATGTCCGTGCCCACCACGAAGACGCAGAGGCCTCCGATCAACGCCACCGCGCCGTACAGCGCCTGCTCGAACCGGCGGCGCAACAGCGCATCTCCCGCCGCGTCCTCGGCTGTCCGGATCGCGTCGTCCAACAAGACGCCGGTCAGCATGGCAATCGGCGGGACGGCCGGCAGGATGTAATGGTGGAACTTCGTCGGCATCAGCGAGAAGAGCGCGAAGCTGAGGCCGAACCACATCGCGAGGAACACGCCCGCGTCCGCCTGCGCGCTCTTCTCCTCGCGGCGCTTCATCCACGTCACCAGCGCGAGCGGCGCGACTCCGCTCCACGGGAACGTCGCATAACCGAGCTGCCACACGTAATAACGGAAGCTCGTGTCGTCGCCCTCGTTCGTGTCGTGCACGTGCGTGAACGCGCGCTTGAACATGTCATGGAAGATGAGGCGGTCCGTGAAGCCCTGTCCGTGACGCGCGTACATCGCGAGGTACCAGGGCAACGCCACGCACAGCAGAATCAAGAGGCCGCTCGTCAGCTCCATCTCCAGCAAATCACGGTGACGGCGTGAGACCACGATGTACGCGAGCGCGCAGCCGATCGGGAGAACCACGCCCGCGGGGCCTTTTCCGAGCGTCGACAAGGCCGCGAACAGCCACGCTGCGATGAAGAACAAGCGCTTCAATCGGCGCTCTCCCCAGTTCGCATACAGGAAGAGGCCGAGCGCCTGCACCCACAACACCGCTTGAAGCGACGGCTGCAAACCCGTGAGCACCGGGATCTGCGGCTTGCACGCGTCGTTGCCGGGGAGGCCGCAGTTGCCGGGGGATCCGTACATGAACGCGTCGCCGTGGAAACGGACGTGCGCAGGGTCGAAGTTGCGCGAGAAGAGGTACAGGATCTGCGGGAGCGCACAGGCGATCACGGCGCCGATCACGAGGTGGTACGCGGTGAGACGCACCTTCAGCGAGCCGATCGCGACCTCGTAGCTGCGGACCTCTTCGTCGCCGTTCGTGTGGATGCCGAGGAGCACGCACGCCATCGCCGCGGCCATCGTCGCGAGGAACGGCATGTCGGTCATCGTCTGGTGCGACACCATGAACCACTGCGGCATCGTCACCAGCACGAGGCCGCCGAGGAAGCCGGCGCGGCGGCCGAACACCTTCGCGATCGCCTTGTAAAGAAGGTATCCGGCGACGAGCGTCACGAGGAAGATCGGGAAGCGCACCGCCCATTCGGGCCACGGCTCCCGGCCCTCCGCGAAGCCCGAGAGCATCTGGCCCGGCTGGTAGCGCACGCCGAACGTCGCCATCGCGAGCGCCTGCATCCAGAAGTCGAGCACCGGCTTCGACCAGAACCAGTTCTCCTGCGCCCACCACGTGCTGATCCAGTCGTTGCGCGACAAGATCTCGCGCGAGACCTCGCCGTAATGCGTCTCCCACGGATCCGAGAGCGAGTGGCTCCCGAGCATCGGCAAGAGGATCAACGTGCTGATCGTGACGAGCCAGAAGCCGTGGCGACGGTGCATCGGGATCGGGTCGTCGCGGTAGACGCCGAGCGCCTCCGCCGTCTTGAAGACGCCGACCACGAACACGAGGAAATGCGCCGGCACGAGCGGCGCCAGCATCGCGGGGCCGAGCACGCCCGACACCGCGAGCGAGATCAGGATCCACGTGCCGAAGAAGCCGAACGCCGCGAGGCCGAGGGGCTTTGCGAGCGCGCCGATCGTCGTGGTGTGCGCCACGCGCACGTCCGGATCGTCGAAGGTGCCGAGGAGATCGAGCGCGCCGATCGCGGCGCAGAAGATGGCGCATGTGGCGATGGGGACGCCGAACCGGAGCTGGCTCTGGATCGCCATCAAGAAGAACGCGACGAGCACGCTCGGGATCAGGATCGCGAGGCCGCGGGAGACGCGCAGCGGGTTGCCGTCGGGGACGAGCGTCGGGTCCTCGTCCTCCTCGGGCGCGCGAAACGCTGCTTTTGCAGGCTCTTCGCTCGCGGGCGGCTCCTCGATGGAGGCGGGCTCTTCGCCTTCGGGCGCCTTCTCTTCGGGCGCCTTCTCCGCGGAGGCTTCCTCTCGGGGCGCCTTCTCCGCGGACGCTTCCTCCGTGGGGGCGGGCTCTTCGTCAGCGCGATCGCGATCGTCGGTCTCGCTCATTCGAACGAGATGCGGATTAGCGGGACTAGCGCGCGACTACCACCAGGATCGCGCCGATCGTCGCGGGGAGCGCCTGCACGAAGAGGATCTTCTTCGAGGCCGTCGCCGCGCCGTACACGCCCGCCACGATCACGCAGCCGAGGAAGAAGAGCTTGAGCTGGAACGCCATCGCGACGTCCGCCGCGATCACCGACCACGCGAGGCCCGCGGCCAAGAAGCCGTTGTAGAGGCCCTGGTTCTTCGCGAGCGTCGCGGTCTTCTCCGCGTCCTCCTTCGTGGTGCCGAACGCCTTCCGGCCGCGCTCGGCGGTCCACAAAAACATCTCCAGGATCATGAAGTAGACGTGGAGGACTGCGACGAGGACGACGACGACGTTGGCGGCGATCTTCACAGGGGTGATGCGATTATCACCTCGCGCAGCGCGCGACCGCGAGCTTCATCGCGCGGCCCGCGGGCGTCCCGATCAGGAACGCGCCGTTCGACGCGGCGATCACCTCGCCGTGACCGAGCAGCTTCTCCGGCGCCATCTCCGACGCGATGTCCCCTTTCGGGCCGAGCGCGCCGATCTGCACGGGGCCGGACATCGAGTGGATGACGACCCAGCTGCCGAAGAGCTGCGGCACGCCGGCGCCGACGCCTTCCTCCGCGATGACGCGCGGCTCACCGACGCCGCCGAGCTCCGCCACGATCGATTTGACCTGGCCGCCGTTGGAGCCGTTCGGCGTGTCGTCCTCGCGATAGAGGAGCACCGCGCTGCCGTCCGCGCCGTCTTCGAGGTCGTAGCCGATCACGCGGCCATCCTTCGGCGTCACCGCGCGCGCCGCGCCGACCGACGTGCCGTTCTCGTCGAGCGGGAGCAGCTCGATCCACGTGTGCGCGATCGCCTCGCCCGCGGCCTCGGTGTCGCTGTCGTCGTTGTTGTCGGCCTTCTTGCTCGGCTTCTTCTTCGGCTTCTTCGACGTCGGCTCCGGCGCGGGTGAGTCGTCGCCGTCGTTGTCGTTCTTCGCGGCGGTGGGCTCCGTCGGCGCGTCGCCGTGCACGAGGTACGAGAGCCAGTAGCCGCCCGGTCGCGGCGCGAGGCGCGGCTGGTCCGCGTCGATCGTGGGCGGCGTGATCGCGCGGCCGCCGCTGCCTCGGAGCGTGCCCACGTCGAACGTCGCGAGGTCGATCACGCTGCGCTCGTGGCCTTGCGGCACGTCGTCCCACACGACGATCGCGCGCGCTCCGGTCGCGGCCAGATCCACCGCGAGCGACTCGTCGCGGCCTTCGGAGAGCTCGGGGCCCCACGTGACGCGATCGCCTTCGATCTTGGCAATTTTGATCGCGCGGCCGCCGGCGTTCGGCTCGATCATCGCGGCGAGGAGCGAGCTGCCCGCGGACGCGACGACCGGCGGATCGAAGTCGCCGCGGGAGCGCGCGAGGCGCACGAGCTTGCCGTCGCCGCCGTCTTCGTGGAGCGTCGCGACCATCGACACGGTGCCGCCCTCGGCCTGGCGCTGCGTGCCGACCGCGAAGCCTGTGCCGAACGGGACGCCGCGTCCGATCTCCACCGCGAACGGCGCGAGCTCGTCCTCCGGCGGATCGTCCGGATCCGCGGTGGTGCCGGCGGGCTTCGGCGCGGGGGCATCACCCACCACGAACGCTTGCTTCGAAGGCTCGGCGCAGTGCGCTTTCGCCTGCGGCTTCGCGGGCTCCGGCGGGAGCTCCGGCTCCATCTTCGCGGTGGTCGTGGCGGTGCTCGAAAACGCGTCGTCGTCGCCGCTCGAATCGGTGTCCGGCCCGAGGAACGTGCGCAGCGCGAAGCCGACGCCGCCCACCAGAATGAGCGCCGCGCCGATCGAGCTCCACACGGACGACCCGCCGCCCGCGTTCTTCTTCTTCGCGGATTCTTCGTCTTTCGAAGCGTTTTTCTGCGTGGGTGACGTCTCCGCTTTGTTCGCGGCAGCGTCCTCCCTCGGAGAAGCCTCCTCGTCGTGACCGCGTGCCCCGCCCTCGCCGCCGCCCCCTGGGATCGTCCCTGCGGCCTTCGCGTCGAGCGGCGCCTTCGCGATCGGCTCGTCCTTCGTCTCGCGCGCGGGGCTCGGCGGCTCGCTCTTCGCGTCGATCGCGGGTCGCGCTGCGCGCTGCTCTTTGCCGGGCGTCACGTCGACCGGAGGGCCCGCGAGGCCGGCCTTCCGTCGCTCTTCGAGCGCGCGCTGCCACTTCGCACGGAGGTTGCGAGGATCCGAAGGCGGAGGCATCCCGCGCGGCTTACCGCGACATCAGGCGAGGTGCCAGCCTCACAGCTCCGTCCTCTCCGTGGCGCCCCTTGACTCATGACCGCGAGTCACCTCATACCTGACCCGCAGTCATGCAACGCGCGCGGAAGGCCGAGGACAAGGAAGGCAGGCGGCGGCTCATCCTCGGGGCCGCGCGGGATTTGTGGGCGCGCGCGACGTTCGCGACGTTCAACATGGCCGACGTCGCGGAGCGCGCGGGGCTCGCGAAGGGCACGCTGTACATCTACTTCGCGACGAAGGAGGCGCTGCTCCTGGGGCTGCTGCACGACGATCTCGCGGCGTGGTTCGAGGCGATCGACGCGCGCCTCGATCAGGGCGGCACGTGGACGCCGAAGCGCGTGGCGCAGCTCCTCGCGGAGACGCTCGACGAGCGGCCCACGCTCACGCACCTGCTCGCGCTGATGTCGAGCATCCTGGAGCACAACGTGCCGGAGGACGCGGTGCTCACGTTCAAGAGCTTCCTGCGCGATCGCGTGGCCGCGTCCGGAGCGCGCATCGAGAAGCGGCTCCCGTTCCTGCGCGAAGGCGAGGGCGCGCGCGCGCTCGTCGTGTGCCATGCGCTCGTGACGGGCCTCCAGCCGATGGCGTCGCCGCCGCCGTCGGTCGCGAAGGTGCTGGAGCGCGACGACATGGCCGTGTTCCGCGTCGACTTCGTGAGAGAGCTCACGAGCGCGATCTGGGCGCTCTTGCTCGGCTACGCAGAGATGCGCAGTTAAATCTCGTCGTTGAACGTGGGGCCCGCGGCGAGGAGGCCGGGGAGGCCGCCGGTGTGCAAGAAGAGGACGCGCTTGCCGCGCAGGTCGCCGCTCTCGCAGAGATCCCAGAGGCCGCTCATCGCCTTGCCCGTGTACACCGGATCGAGCACGAGGCCCGAGAGGCGCGCGACCTCGGTGATGCGGCGGCGCTGCGACTCCGTGCTCACGGCGTACGCGGGGCCCTTCGCGCGGTCGTCGACGATGAGGTTCGCCGGCGGGCCGAGATCGGGATCGATCGCGCGCGCCTCCGTCATGATGCGGTTCACGATCTCGTAGAAGGTGGGCGCGTCGTGATCGACCGCCATCGCGCGGACCTCGCGGGCCACGCCGTATTTCGAGGCGCCGAGCGCGACGCCCGCCGCGGTGCCGCCGCTGCCGCACGCGTGCACGATCACGTCGAACGGCTCACCGCCCGCGAGCTTCAGATCGAGCTGCCGGCGGATCTCGCGCATCGCCTCCACGTAGCCGAGCGCGCCGAGGCCGTTCGAGCCTCCGTACGGCACCACGTACGGCTTGCGCCCGCGCTGCGTGAGCTCCGCGGCGTACTCATCCATGAGCGCGTTCCGCGCGGCGTACTGCGCCGGCGTCACGAGGCGGATCGTCGCGCCGACCATGCGATCGATCAGCACGTTGCCCTCCAGCGGCGCGCGCGCCGGATCGAGATCCGTGCCCGCCGTTCGCAGAAAGAGCACCGCTTGAAGGCCCAGCGACGCGGCGCAAACGGCGGTGGCGCGCGCGTGGTTCGACTGGATGCCTCCGCACGTGAGCACCGTGTCGGCGCCCTTCTTGATCGCGTCGGCGAGCAGGTACTCGAGCTTGCGGACCTTGTTCCCCGCCTCCGCGCCGCCCGTCGCGTCGTCGCGCTTCACCCAGAGATCGACGCCGAGGCGCTCCGCGAGCCGCTTCGGCGACACCAGCGGCGTCGGCAAATGCCCGAGCGAGAGGCGCGGGATCATGCCTGGATCTCGATCAGCTTGGCGCCGCCTTCGACGTTGGTGCCCGGCGTGACGAACACCTTCGCGACCTTGCCCTCTCGCTCGGCGAAGAGCTCGTTCTCCATCTTCATCGCCTCCACGACGATGAGCGGCGTGCCCGGCGCCACCGTGTCGCCCTCGTTCACGAGGATCTTCAGCACGCGGCCCGGCATCGGCGAGGTCACGAGGCCGTCGCCTTTTCCGCTCGCGCCGCGACCGGCCGCCGCGTTGAGGGCGCGCTCGCGCTCGCTCTCGACCTTCGCGTAGAAGCGCCTTCCTGCGGCGATCACGCCGACGTCGGGGGGCGTGCCCTCCATGAAGAGGTCGAGCACGCGGCCGTCGACGCGGAGGTTCGTCACGCCGGGCGACGGCACGAGGGCGTCCGCGTCGAGGATCGCGTCGCCGACCTTCACGCGGATCTCGCCGGTGGGCAGGTGCACCACGTCGACCGCGACCTCGTCACCGGATGAGAACGTCACGAAGTACTGCATGGCTCGACTCCTACTCCTGGGTCAGCGCGGGTAGAGCGCGCACACGCCGTTGAGGCAACCGCACGTGTTCGCATCGGAGCTGTTGCAGTCCATGAGGCGCGTGCAGATCGTGGACTTGTCCGGCGGGTGGCTCTTCGCCTTCGCGACGCAGGCGTGCGCGTGGCACGGATCGCTGACGCCGCAGTCCGCGTCGGTGGTGCACGCGTCGGCGCTCTTCACCGGCGACGACAGCTTGCAGTCCAGCGAGGGCATCGTCCCCGTGCCCGTGGCGACCGGCGCGACGGTGCCCGTGCTCGTCGCGCTCGCGGTGGCCGTCGCCGTCGCGGTGGGCGCGCTCGTCGGCGCATCGGTGGCGGTCGGATCCGCGGTGGTGGAGGTGCCACCTTCCGGCGGAGTCGGCGCGGGCGGCGGACCGCAGGCGGCCGCAGCGAAGGCCGGCGCCCCGAACAGAAGCGCCGCAGCGAGGGTCCAGTTTCGCTTCGCAGAGGACATGAATTTTCCCTTAGCCGGAACCTCTGCCGAAAACATCCCACGAAATGCGGCAAAACCGTCGCACGACGCAGCGGGGGAGTGAAACGAGGGGGCGGAGCCCCCTTGTAAATCCCACGAATGTGGAGGTGGGCATCTAATACAGGACGCCGACCTTCACGTTCGCCAGGTACTGATTCGCGAGCGTGCGGCCGAGCGCGTCGTCGAAGGCGTGGCCGGGGAACAGCGCGCCGCCCTCTGCGCCGAGCTCGAGCGTCGTGCCCTGGCGGAACGCGATGCGGCCCGTGATGCCGAGGTCCACCTCCACGCCGAGGTCGTGACGCCGCGGATCGCCGCCGTCGTAGTTCGCGAATTTGCCGAGCGCGCCCGCGTGGTACGGATCGACGAAGTCCGCCGTCGTCTGCGCGATCAAGAGGCCGGCCTTCAGATCCAGCCACGGGCGCGGCCTCAGGATGAAGCGCGGGTTCAGGTACGTCGCGCCGAACACGCCGCCCTTCGACGGGAGGAATTCGAGGCCCGGCGTGGGGCGCGCGACGACGCTCGGATCCTGGGCGATCGTCGCGGCGCGCGCCGTCTTCCAGGCCATCACGTGGTCGAACAGCACGAGGCCCACGTTGTGGTTCGGGTCCATCGTGAAGCGGCGGGTCACGCCGTCCGAAGGGTTCGCGTCGCCGGAAGCGAAGCCCCACTCCAGCTCCGCGACGAGATCGCCCCATCGATCGCGGCCCTCGCGCGCCTCGCGCACGACGCCGATCTTCGCGACCGCGCCGTACGACTGGATCTGCTCGGCCTTCGCGGGCACCGTCGGATCCAGCCCCGCGCGGTAGGCGCCGCGGATGTAGTTGGTCCACCCGAAGATCATCGCCGCTTCGAATTCGCCGTACACGAACGCGCGCGTCCCCGGCACGGGGCGGTTGAACTTGCCGGTGAGGTCGAACGATCCGATCTCCAGCGTCTCCGTGAACGGCGTGAGCACCGCGGTCGCGTCGCGGCTCTGGTGGCGGTACACGCCGTAGATCCCGAGCTCGTATCCCCTTGTTTTATAGGCGATCGCGCCCACACCCTGGAACGCGCGGTCGCCCGCGCGCGGGTGCTTCGGGACGTCGTCGCCGGTGAGGTCGGCCGTGTTGTCCTTGTAAACGAGGTCCCCCGCGACCACGAAGACGAGCGGCGTGCCCTTGCCGAGCGGCGGCACCGCGTAGAGCACGCGCTCCACGAGCGAGCCGCGAATGTAGTCGCCGAACAGCGTCGGGTGGTCGCCGTCGTTCGCGAGGATGCCCATGCCCCAGTGCGACGCCTGCTGGCCGACGCGGAACATCCCGATCGGCGAGGCCCACTCCACGTAGAGCTGGCGCGGGTGCACCTCGATCCAGTTCGGCTCCGCGAACGAGTCGCGCACCTGATCGACGTACCGGGTCTTGTCGCCCGCGATCATGCCGCGCGGCACGTCGATCTGGCCCACGATCGCGAGCTTGTCGCGGTACTGAAAGCGCGGCGTGAGGCGCAGCCAGTGGTACGCGTACTGGTTCTGTCCGAGCTTGTTCGCGCTGAGATCCGACTCGGGCGCGGTCAGCGCGAGATCGCTCGCGACGCGGTACCGCAGCTCGTACTCCCCGCGGATGCTGAACGAGAGCTTGTCCGGCGCGGGCGCGGGCGGCGCGCGTCGGCCCGTGTCGAGCACCAGCTTCTCGTCGAAGGCGCTCTCTTCGTTGTGCGGGGCGGCCGCGTCACCGCTCGGCGTGCCTCCGTCGTCCGCGCGCGCGGGCCGGGGCGCGAAGGCGGCGAACGTGAAGGCGGCGAGCAGCGCGGCCGCGAAGGAACGCATGCGAAGAAGCTCCTTGCGCGCAAGGCTCCCCCGAGAGGGCGAGCGTTGAGCGGGCGCAGCTTAGGCGAATCTCCTCGCGGAACAATGGCCTTTTGCACCGCGTCGCGACGGGGGCCGCGGCCTTTTGCGCCGCGTCGCGACGGAGGCCGCGCGCCGACGCACCAAAAGTCGACGCCCCTCCGCGAGAGCGCGACTAGGCTCCGCGCCGTGAGCATCCCCGCGCTTCCGCCCGTCCTCATCGGCCGTCCTCTCACGCTCGAAGACCTCGAAGACGTCGCGCGCCGCAGCCGGAAGGTGGAGCTGTGCCCCGAGGCGAAGGAGCGCGTGCTCGCGTCGCGGCGGGCCATCGACGCGATCGCGGAGGCCGGCGACAAGGCGCCCGCGGTGTACGGCGTCAACACGGGCTTCGGCGCGCTCGCGGAGAAGCGCATCAGCGAGCGGAACATCCTCGCGCTGCAGGCGAACCTCGTGCGCAGCCACGCCGCGGGCGTCGGCCCGGATCTCGACGAGGCCTCGGTCCGCGGGATGATGCTGCTGCGCGCGCAGGTGGTCGCGCTCGGGTGCTCGGGCGTGCGCGTGGAGGCGATCGACGCGCTCGTGGGCATGCTCAACGCCGGCGTGGTGCCGCGGATCCCCGCGCAGGGATCGGTGGGCGCGTCGGGCGATCTGGCGCCGCTCGCGCACCTCGCGCTGGCCCTCATCGGCGAAGGCGAGGCGCGCTTTCAGGGCGAGCGAATGTCGGCCGCGGAGGCGCTCGCGAAGGCCGGTTTGACGCCGCTCACGCTGCTCGCGAAGGAGGGCCTCTCGCTCATCAACGGCACGCAGTTCATGACGTCGATCGGCGCGCTCGCCCTGCGAGACGCCGCGCGCCTCGCGACCGCCGCGGACATCGCCGGCGCGATGAGCATCGAGGCGCTCATGGGCTCGAAGAAGCCGTTCGACGACCGTCTCATGGCGGTGAGACCGCACCCCGGCCAGCGCAAGGTGGCCGAGAACCTGAGGCGCCTGCTCGTCGAGAGCGAGATCATGGACAGCCACGCGCACTGCGGCCGCGTGCAGGACGCGTACTCGCTGCGGTGCATCCCGCAGGTCCACGGCGCGAGCCGCGACGCCCTCGGCTACGCGAACGAGGTGCTGATCCGCGAGACGAACAGCGTCACCGACAACCCGACGGTGCTCCTCACGGACGACGGCGCGGACCTCGTCTCCGGCGGCAACTTCCACGGACAGCCGGTCGCGATCGCCTTGGATCTGGCTGCGATCGCGCTGTCCGAGCTCAGCAACATCAGCGAGCGCCGCATCGAGCAGATGGTGAACCCGGCGCTGTCGAACGGCCTCACGCCCTTCCTGGCGCCGCAGAGCGGGCTGCACTCCGGCTTCATGATCGCGCAGGTGACGGCGGCGGCGCTCGTCTCGGAGAACAAGATCCACGCGCACCCCGCGAGCGTCGACTCCATCCCCACGAGCGCGGCCCGCGAGGACCACGTGAGCATGGGCAGCATCGGCGCGCGGAAGCTCGCGAACGTCGTCGAGAACGTCGCCAACGTCCTCGCGATCGAGCTGATCGTCGCGGCGCAGGGCGTGGATCAGCGCCGCCCGCTGCGCCCGTCGCACGCGGTGACGGCCGCGCACGAGGCCCTCCGCCGCGTCGTCCCCACGCTCGAAGAGGACCGCCCCATCCACGTCGACATCGCGCGCGCCAAGGAGCTCATCCTGAGCGGCGAGCTGGGACGCGCCGTGGAAGGAAAGATCGGCGCGCTCGGCTGATCAGCGGGCGGGGGACTTGCGGCGGGCCAGGAGGAAGGCGCGGTCGTCTTCCGGCAGCTGATCGCCGCGGAACGTGTCGAGCATCACGTTGAGGCGGTCGGCCAGCTCGGTCATGTGCGCGCCGCTCGACATCGCGCAGATCCGGCCGAATCCCGCGGCGAATTCGTCCACGCCGAGCAGCTCCTTGTTCACGTTCTTCAGCTCGCTGAGGCCGTCCGTGTAGAGCACGAGCACCTCGCCCGGCTTCAGCACCGTGGTCTCCGAGAGCAGCGGCACGTCGAGCATCCCGAGCGCGGGGTTCTGCGCCGTCTGCAGGTACCGGATCTTCCCGTCCTGCGAGCCGATGATCCCCGGCGGATGCCCCGCGTTCACGCACTCGAGCTCCCCCGTCTGCAGATCGAGCGCGACGCACACCATCGTCACGAACGAGTGCATCGGCAGGTACGAGCACAGGTGCCGGTTGAGGCGCGTCACGAGGTCCACGAGCGGGCGGCCGTTGTCGACCGTCGCGCGCACCATCGTGTGGAGGCTCGACGAGATCAGCGCCGCCTGCAGGCCTTTCCCGCACACGTCGGCCACGCTCATCAGGATGCGGCCGTCCGGCATCGGCACGATGTCCGCGTAGTCGCCGCCGACCCACTTGCACGGCTCGAAGCCGATCGCGACGCTGAGGCCCGCGTAGTCGAGCTTGTTCGGCACGAGGCCGCGCTGGATCTGGCGCGCGGTGTCCAGCTCGCGCTCGATCGCCGCGTGCGCCTGCGCGTGACGGCGCGCCTCCCACGCCGACTCCGAGTGCTGGAACGCCTCCGCGAGGAGCGCGAACAGGCTCAGCCACTCGACGCTGCCGCACTCCGGAGGGAGCGTGACGTAGAGCGCGTCGAGGCAGTCGTCCTCCCGCCGGAGCGGGCACGCGACGACCCACAGCGCGCGGATGTCGCGGGAGATCGTGAGGTCGACGCTGTTCTGCCGGTTGCCCGTCTCGCCCATCGCGAGGTTGCCCGCGAGCACCGGCTCCCCCGTGTCGCGCAGCGTGGTGAGCACGCGCCGCGAGATGTACGGCTCGTCCTTGTCCTCTTTGCGCGGGCGCTGCGGGCCGGCCAGCACCGTGAGCCCGTTCGCGCCCTTGAGGCGGATCACCATCGCCATCGTCGCGCGGAATTCGGGCTTGATCGCGAGCTCGCACAGCGCGTTGAGCCGCTCCCCCGCGTCCTCCAGGTGGAGCAGGCGGCGGCCGAAATCCATGACCGTGAAGAGGTGGTTCGCGGCGATGCGCGGCGGCTCGAAGTCCCACAGCGTGCGGAGCGCCGTCGGGCTGTCCTCGCGCACCACGAGCTCCCGCGTCGACACGGATCCGCGGCGCTGCGTGGGCGTCTCGATCGTGAAGAGGATCGTGAAATCGCCGATGGAGATGAAGTCGCCGGGCTGAAGGACGCGCTCGGTGATGTCCTCCCCGTTGAGGACGGTGCCGTTCGTGCTGCCGAGATCGCGGATCCACCAGCGCCCGAAGGGATCGCAGAACACCTCGGCGTGGCGGCGCGACACCGTGTGGTGGTCCAGCGTGAGCTTCAGATCCGGCGAGCGGCCGAGCACGACGTGCGTCTCGTCGAGCTGGTGACGGATCGCCGGGCCGTTGCCCATCCGGATTTCGAGGAAGGCCTTCGGCGGCGTGGGCGAGCTTCCGGGTGCGCTGGTTGGTTCGTTCGTGCGCATGGAGGTGACCTTCGGGATGGAGCTGGGCGGAGCGCTCATGGCACGACGATCGTGTCGCCGGTCACGATGGCGAGGTCCTGCTCCAGGTGCTTCCCCTCCGAGAGGGCCTTCAGGTTCACGGGGATCCTGCGAACCTTGCCCGAACCGTCGGCTCGAAGGATCATCGCGCGCTCGGGCGAGCCGAAACGCGTGGCACCTCCGGCCATGATGAACGCCTCGGAGACCGTCACGAAATACTTCGCCGCGAGCGGTCCCGGACGCACGACCTGTCCTGTCACGGTGAATCGGTAGCTGTTGATGACGCGCACCTCGACCGTCACGACGGCCTGGTCGTCTTTCACGTAGGCCGCGAGCTTGCCGCGGATCTCCTTCGTGATGCGCGTGGGCGATTTGCCGGCGGCGTGCAGCTCGCCGATGAGCGGCAGCGTGATCGTCCCGTCGGGCCGGACCACCACGGCGCCGGACAGCTCCGGCATCTTCCACACGGCGACGGTGAGCTCGTCCGAGACGCCGATCACGTACTCGTGCGTGCGCGGATCGTACTCTTTCTCGAACGGGTAATGGTCCGAGGGGAGCGCGCCGCCGCACGCGGACATCAGAGGCGCGAGGGCGCCGAACAAGGCGAAGGCGAAGCGACGGAACCAGCGCATGCGACCCGTGGGGGATTGTTCCCGAGAGATTGAACCGAAGCCATGGTAGCGTCGCATCGAGTGTCGTTGGCGTAAAAATGGTGGGCGCCGGGAGGACGGGATCCCGACCCTTCCGCTTGCTACCTCGCCGCTCTGCGTTGTATCCGTGTCTGTTGGCCTCGCGGTCACATGCCCGCAGAGGACCTCGCCGACTCGCGATGAGCCACCGCCCCGACCCGTCGATCCCAGAGCCCCCCGCGTCGGAGCGTGATCAGTCGCTGACTCTGGATCTCCCGCTGGAGTCGCTGCGCTCGTTCGTGCTGCGACGCGAGGGCACGCGGGACGAGGCCGGCGCCGGTTACGAGCTTCTGCCCGACGTCCTCCACGTACGGTTGGAGAGCGGCGAACGCCTCGGAACGGGTCTGCGTCTCAACGCGACGACGGTGTGGTTCGAACCGCTCCCAGGAACGCAGGTCCCGTACGGACGATCGAGCCGTGTCATGCTCGAGACCCCGGAGGGGACCTTCGGTCCGTTCGAGACCATGTTGGGTATCGAGTCGCTGCGCGACGACGTGCACGCGGTCGCTCGGCTGCGGGACGTTCCGCTCGCGGAAGGCCGCCGCCTCGTGGCGTTCATGTTGGTGGCGGAGACGCGCGGTCAAGCCGCGCCCGTGCGGCCGATGGCGGCCGTACAGACGTTCATCACGGATCCGGTGCGCATCCGGGTCGTGGTGGAGTCGCTCGCAAATCGCATCGCAGGAGCGGTGCTGACGTGTGGAGGCGCGAGCGTGGAGGCGCGCCTGACAGCCTTCGACGAGAGACGCAACACCTTGTTTTGGGTGGTGTCCAATCCAGAGCAGACAGCCCTCCTCCACGGCGACGTGACCGTCGAAGTGGCGGGGTACAACTGCGTTTATCAGATGCGCTTCACCTCGGTGACGCGCGCCGCCTACGGGCTCCTCACGAAGGTGCCTGAACGGGTGGATTACAGTCGGTATCGTCGGTACCGGCGGGCCGCGATCGCCGGGGCGGTGTCCGTCCGCTTCGCGCACCCGCTGTGGCCCGAAATACCGAGGTTCGAGCGCCCGCTGCTCGACGTGTCGTTCGGCGGCATCGCGTTCACGACGGACCCATTGAACGACGCGCTCTACGTGGGGTTGCGGGTCGACGACATCGAGATCCGGACAGCCCCCGATCGCGTGATCCACCTGCGTGGGACGGTCCGCTCGCTCCTGCCCGCGCCGGACGGCACGATGACGTGCGGGATGAGCGTGGAGGCCCGCGATCCCGACAACGGAGAGGCCTGGCCCGAGCTCGTGATGGCGGCGCTCAATCAGACGACGGCGCCCGGGGACGATCACGTCGATAAATTGTGGGAGCTTTATAAAGAGTCGGGATATTTCAATCTCTCCGGCAAGGCACCTCGGGAGTTCGAGGCGCTGTCCTTGAGCTTCCGATCGCTCGTGGAGCGCACGCGCTCGCGGCCGTGGCTCGCGTACAACTCGGTGTGGCCGACGGAGCGTCGCATCGAGGCGTCCGTGTCCACGCTGAAGCTCTACAGTCGAACATGGATGTTGCACCAGCTCGCGAAGCGGAAGGCGACGCAGGGCGATCCGCGGGCGCGCCACATCCTCCGCGACATCTACCTCCGCGCGTTCGAATACATGCAGACGGATCCTCGGTGCGAGTGGGTCCTCTCGTACGCGGAGGCGCACGTCCGCTGGGTGCAGGGCTCGCACATCGCGTTCGCGGACCATTTCGCGGCGACGGGCGCGGCGACGGCCTCCCCGTTCCGGCTCATGGAGGTGAGCGCCACGTCGGTGTTCCCGGAGGCCTCCAGTGCGAAATACGAATACGGAGCCGCGACCCAGGAAGAGCGGGAGAGCATCCTGCGAGCGCTCCACGCCATCTTGCCGCAGCCGTACATCGAGGCGGTCGACCTCGTGCCGGACCGCTTCGATCTCGCGGGCATCACGCGGCAGTGGGGCGAGATCGGCCTGCGGAGAGCGCGGGCGATCTGGGTCGCGCGGGACCGCTCCGAGCCTGTCGCCGCCGCGATCCTGGAGATGGGCGAGACTGGCACCAACCTGTTCCGCCTGACCGACTCTCTGCGCCTCGTGTCCCTGGTACCCGGCGGAGAGGACGCCTTTCTAGGCTTGATCGAGAGAGCCAAAACATGGTTCTTGAGCCACGGAAAGGACTCGTTCGTTTATTTCTGCGAGCACCCGGACACGACGCACGTGGAGAAAGCCCACCTGCGCGACCTCGGAGAGGGCGTCGTCTGGGTCATCCGCAGCGATCTGATCCCGGATTTCCTGGAGCTCGTGTGCGAGCTCACGTCCCAGGCCGACTCCCTGGAGGCCACCCGCCCCGACAGCGCCGTCCCCGGCAGCGTCCGCGGAGACCGCCTGCTATCCCACCTCATCCCGATGAGCCCGGAATCCACCCGTTTCCGTAGCTGATCTTGGCTCGCGGCGACCGGTCACGCCGCCAGGATCACCACCTTCACCTGACTCGGCGCGATGCGGGCCCCCGGACAGTTGGTCGAATTCTGGATCGTGCTGCTCGTCAGTCGCGTGGCCGGCGCGCCCCCTACCAGCACGGTCGTCGCGCACGTCAGGTGCCGCGAAGGCCCCATCACTGTCCCCGACGCGACGCCGAGGCTGACACCGACGTTATCCCCGTTCGTCAGCGGGACCGACGTCGAGAGGTTGTGCGCCGGCGCGCACATGAAGAGGACATTGTATACGGCGGGTGTCCCCATGGGGCCCGCGGCGATATTCGGGTATGTCACCGGCACCGGCGCCGGGCTCGGCGTGAGGCACACGTCCGGCGCGCCGCTGTCGATTCCACCCATCTGCGTGTTAGCGAACATCGTTTTCCTCCAATTCAGACAAGGAGCACAGAAGACGAGATCAAGGAAAGGGAGTCCAGTCTTCTGCGTTCGCCAGCTTCACCTCGTCCCCGAGCGCCGTCGCGCGGTTCGTGATCGTCGCGCCTGCGTCCCGGACCCGATGAAGCCGCGCGCGAAACAGCTTCGCGCCCGAGAGATCCGCAGAGGTCAAGTCCGCGTGCGAGAGATCTGCATAGGTCAGGTCGGCCCGGACCAGGCGCGCTTTGACGCAGACCGCCCGATGGGCCACGCTCTCGAACAACGAGGCTCCTTCGAGGTCCGCCTCCGTGAGGTCCGCGTCCACGAGCAGCGCTTGCCGCAACACCGTCTCTCGCAGACTGGCTCTCTGAAGGTTCGCGCCGACGAGCACGGCGTGCGTCGCTTGGGCGCCGTCCAGCTTGGCGGCGGAGAGACACGCGCCCTTGAACCCGCAGCGCACGAGAGTCGCGCCGCGCAGATCGCAGCCGCGGAGATCCGCGTCGATGAATTGCGTCCCCGTGACGTCCAATCCGGAGAGCTGGGCGCCGGCGAGGTCGCTCTCGTTCAGAACACAAGCCTCCAGACAGGCGCCTTCGAACGAGGTCTTCTTCAGATCCGCCTTCATCGCGACGGTCCGCCGCAGCCGGGCGCCCGTGAGCCTGATTCCGGTCGTCTTGCATTGCACGAGCGCCGCGCGATCCAGGTTCGCGCCCGACAGATCGGCGTCCAGCAGCGCAGAATCGACCACGTGCGCGAGCGTGAGATCTGCGTTGATGAGGCGGGCGCCCGTCGCGTCCGACTCCAGGATTTTCGCCGCGGTCAGCGCGGCGCCGGGCAGGTCCGCGGAGGACAGATCACACTTGTGGAACAGGGCATGTCGCAGCGCCGCCGAGGACAGGTCGGCCCCTGAGAAGTCGCACTCGGAGAACATGCACTCTTTGAGGCTCGCCCCACGGAGGTTCGCTCCTCGGAAGCTGACATTCTCGAAGATGCCGCCGCCGAGCTCGACGCCCGACAAATCCGCGTGCGCAAGATAAACCCCGGTGAGGACGTCGCCCGACCGGACTCGCTCCCTCAGCTCATCCTTGTTCATGGTCCCTCCTGGCCTTCACGAAGCGGAGATCCCCGGTCTCGGCGCCGTCCAGACGAGTCGCTCCGTCCACTCGCACGCGGAGCAGATCTGCCCGAAACAGGTTGGAGCCGCTCAGATTGGCCCCGCGCAGATCGGCGCGCTGGAGCAGCGCGCTCATCAGGTTCGCGGCCGAGAGATCCCCGTTCTCCAGGTTCGCTTTCACGAAGCGCGCCTCCTTCGCCGACACCCGGTGGAGCTTCGCGTCCCGCAGATCGCTCTCCGAGAGATCGGCGCCGTCCATCTGCGCCCCGGTGAAATCGCTCCCGGAGAGCCGCGTCGCGCGGAGGGAGGCCCCCCGGAGATTGGCGCCCTGGAATTGCGCGTCTTCGAACACGGACTCACCCACCACGCGGAGGTTCGTCAGATCCGCGCCGGAGAGATCGGCGCCGCTCGCCTTCGCTTTCACGAAGACGGCCGATGTCAACGTCGCGCCGCGAAAGCTCGCGCCCGTCGCGACGACCTCGATGAAGTTGGATTTGGCGAGATTGGCGCCCATCATGTCCAGATCCGAGAGATCGGACGCGAGAAAATTGGTCGAGGCCGCCTGAACATCGATGAAGCTCGTGCGCCGAAACCTCGCCTCGGTGAGATCCGCTCCTGTCAGGTCCGCACCTGAGAAGTCGGCGTCGCTCAGATCAGCCTCGTAGAGAATGGCTTTCTCCGCGCTCGCCTTCTCTGCCCGGGCCCCGGTGAGATTGGCGCGCCCCAGGTTCGTTCCGCGCAGCTTGGCCCCTTTGAGGTTCGCGCGCGACAGGTTCCCCCGCGCGAGCACCGCGCCGGAAAAGTCCGTGTCACGGAGATCGGCTCCGGACAAGTCGGCCGCTTCCAGGAGCGCGTCCCGGAAATCGGCCCCTCGCAGATCCATCCCTGCCAGCGACATCCCCGTGAGATCCTGCCCCTGGAAGCTCCGACCGGCCGCGTGGTCCGACTCCACCTCGCGCCGCGCGCGGTCTCGCGCTTCCTCACCGGCCGACTGCGCAGGAGGCATCTCGTGGGCGAACCGCACATACACCTCACGCAGCTTGGACTCGATCTGTTGCAGCTTTGCGAACAGGCCAGGATCGGCGAGCTGCGCCTCCACGTGGGGCAGATCGACTCCGGCGTTCCTGGCCATGCGGGCGACCTCTCGAAGGTGCTCCATTTGCCCTTCTGCGGAGAACTTCGGTGGTCCGCCTTGCTTCCTCTCCTGTTCCTCCTGGAGCGCCTCGTAATCGAGCCCGTGCTGTTCGCACGTGCGCCGGGCGTCTTCCTCCGCGTTTCGGCGCATTTGCTCGGCCTCGGCCTCCTTCTCGGCGGCGATCTTCTCGACGTGTTCCACGTAGTCCGGGAGCTGTTCCAGATCGGGAGTTGGCTCCTCGGGGGGCAGCTCTTTGGGGACGCCGTGCGTGTCGGGATCGATGCCTTGTTCGCGGAGCCGCTCGCGAGCGCCGTCGAGCTCTCGTTGCGCGCGCCGCCGCTGGTTCTCTTCGAGCAGCCCTTCCCGTAACAGGAGCCCTTTCATCTCGTCGATCTCGGTGTTCTCGGGCGGAGGGGCCTCCGTGCCGTCGCGCTCCGGCAAGAGATCTTGATCGCGGAGCGCGAACAAGTGTGCTTTCGCGCGGTCGAGGCGCTGGGTGAGGACGCGCCGATAATGCTCGATCGGCTTTGGTTTCCCGAGGTGCTCGGCGGCGATCATCAGATGGAGGACGTCGCCGGCGTCTTCGTCGGTGACTTCGAGCGTGCCGCGGAACAGCACCACTCCACGCTCGGAGTTGGGAAAGAGGTGCACCGTCTCGGGGGCCATCCCGATCTCCAGAAAGGCCTCTCCGCTCTTTCCCCGCTGCGTCACGAAGCAGCGCGCGGCGATCCCCGGTAGTCTGGACTCCAGCACGGCGTGGTGCGGGTGCATGTTCTCGATCCGTATGACCTCGTCCCCCGTGAGCCGCGCGGACGTGCGTTGATCCTCCGGGGCGGTGTTGAAGGTGGACCAGTCCATGTCGTCCGGAAAGCCCGGGTAGACATCGGCGAGCCACCGATCATCGTAGGTGCCGGAGGTGGCTTTTCGTTGGGGCCACATGGGATCGTAGGGTCCCAGACCGGCGGGAGGAGGTCTGTCGTTGGGGGCGCGAATGGGGTGCTTCGGGTCCTCGACGTTTGGCAAGAGGTGCTTTGCCCCGCGCTCTTCGGGTGGGGCGAACCCTTTCCCGATCGGGTTTCGCGAGAAGCCCGGGCCGCCGAAGGCGTTCTCGTAGGTGATGGGCATCTCGGTGAACGGGACCGGATCGGAAGGGACGGTGTGCTTCCAGTGGCGATCTCCGAAGACGAGGAGGGATTTGTCGATGGGGCCGAGTTGTACGCGGACACGGCACGCGGGGGCAGGCGCCTTGTTGGGCGGGAAGGCGCTCCCGGTGACGAGGATCTCGCGTCGCGCCTTGGGCATTCCGGCGTCCAGCGCGGCGGCGCCGAGCTGCTCCGCGAGGAACGGCCAGAGGCCCTGTTCGTGGAGCAGGGCAGTGGGTGATTGGAACGGGAAAAAGGCCACGATCGCGACGGAGAGGTGGAGTCTACGACGGTGCTCCAGGACGCGGTAGAGGACGCCGAGGCGCAGGGGTTTGATGACCTTCATGAGGCGGCTCTCAAGGCACGAGAAACGAGCAACAAGCAGAGATGCGTCGTCACGGAGCCCCCGGCTCCATCGGGGGACGGATAAACTGGCAATCTCCCTCCTTCGTGCAAAGCGATGCGAGAGACTGGTCGACGCAGAGGGATTTGCAGGAGCATGGCTAAAGCAGCTCAGCGAAATGGTCCCTGCGGCCCTGATGATTGAGGTCCCGCCGCGAGGAGCTGGATCGCCAACAGCGCCCTGTCGATGTCCTCCTCACGCGCGAAGGCCGACAGGACGATGCGGTGGTCATCGCCATGGACGTCAAGATGACGCCAGGATTTCAACCCTAGCAACGTCTCCCTCACCTGCTCTGTCAGCCAGGGAATCGTTGCCGCGCTTGGGGCGGGAGCGAACGCGTTGGAGCGCTGGTCAGCCGGGATCGGTTGCGGGGTGAGCGCCACGATTTTTGCGTCGAAGTCGGCGTCTCCGCTGAGGGCCGCTACGGCATGTCCTTCTTGGATAGCCTGTTCCCGGCGCTCACGAGGGACGAAGTGAACAGCGCCCGGAAGAGCGCGCCCAACCGCCGCTATCTCGATGACTTGAGGGGCGGCCGCGGTTGCTCCCGAGATCGTCCTCGCCGCGCGGACTCCAAGTGCGAGCTGAGCCCCATTCCATATTCCTTTGGCGAGGTAAACAAAGCCGCGTTCGCTGGCGAGCGGATCCTCGACAAGTCCGAGTCTGCGTGCGTGCGCCCGCAAGTGTTCCCGACGTTTCTGTTCGATCTGCCCCCCAAGGAAAACCATGAGTCCGATACCCGACAATGTCAGTACGACGAGGAACAACATGAGAAGTATCTCTTCGAACGTAGCGGGGCGCCTCATGTCAAAGTTCCTCCAGCGGCGGTCCGCGGGATGTATGTGGGGGAGCCGTTCGCGGAGCCGCAGCCCTATGCGATCAACGTCAAGCCTGCGTGTGTCACAGCGGCGGAAGCATATCCGCTGAGCTTTGCGCTTGCTGTTTCGAGGAATGCCGAACGAACCTTGATCTCCGGCGCCCCCCCAACCTTGATGGCGGCCGCGGCATTCAGGTCAATCTGAACGCCCACCATGAGAGCCAGTCTGAGCCCCAGCATAGATTCGATTTTCCCGACGATGCAGTTCTCGTTCTTGATGCCAATGAAGGTGTCGGATGTCGCGCCAAGCGTAACCATGATGTGCGCGTCACTGTTCGTGTGCTTCACGGGTCCTGTGACGGTAACGTCGTAGGAGCCTTGTATGGTGGCCGAGAAGTCCGATTGATAAGTCTCGAAAACACTGCCAAAATAAGCACGTGAAGCTGGGCCATAGAATTTCTCGTCGATCATTCCGCCGTAGGTCCGCTGAGTGACAGAGGCGAACAGTTGCTCTAGCGGACCCAGCACGGTGTCCTGGCGACCACCGTTCACCAGCACTTTCTGCTGTCCGAGCGTCTCGCTCCGTAGGTTGTTGACGGTCGTCGTCTGCGCAAGGTAGGTCTCTGTGACAGGACCATTCGGTACATTTTCCGTCTTCTTCGCATTGTACTGCTCCAGGACAGCGCGCGTGACGGTCTCGTGTTTTTCGCCGCCGACGATCACATCGAGATCATGCCCCGCATCGAGGTATGTTGGGCCATCCGTGTGGATGATCATCGTATGATCATCGTTCGGCGCCCCGAACCGGATATACGAATCTTGGTGCGGCGTCGACAGCGTGATCCGCTCGTACCCCTCCTTGTCCTCCATCTCGATCCGGTTTCGTCCCCCCGTCTGGATCACGTTCTTCGTGTGGTTCGCCCGCGTGACCGGGCTCGGCTTCAGCGCGTTCGGCACCACCCCGGCGATCACCGGACGGTCCGGATCGCCCCCCAGGAACGTGAACAGCACCTCTGTCCCCTTCCTCAGCGGGAAATGCCAGCCCTCGATCCCGCCTCCGTGCGGCTGCATCATGCGCACCCACGTCGAAGCCTTCCCGTCCCCGAGGTCGCTCTCGTCGAAGGCGAAGCGCACCAGATACCGACCGTGATCGTCGATCTGCGCATACTCGCTGTCCGCCTCCCCATCGATCACCCCGTGTTCTGTCCCGTACACGCGCGGCCACGGCGTCCTCTCCTCCGCGCGATACACGGTGTCCGCCGGGATCGCCGTCACGTGCACGCGATAGACGTCCTCCCCGTCGAGCCCTGTCAAACGCCTCAAATCCGCGGAGCCCGCGAGCTGATTGCCCTGGTGCTCCACCTCGATGGCGAGGTACTTCGCGTCGAACGCCGCCCGCGGATGATCGGTGATCTCGAACGTGGCGCCGCTCCTCAAATAGAGCGCAGTCCCGGCTCCCGTGAACACCCGCTCGCGCGCCTTCATCTGCTCCGCCCGGATCTTCGCCCGCCGCTTCGCCCCGTCCGGCGTGAACACCCGCGCTCCATGGAGGTGAATCTCCCCGAGCCCGTTCCGTGAAACAGGCGCGCTCCCCGTCACGTCGAGCGTCGGCTTGCCATAGTCGTAGTCGTGGAAGTGCACGCCCGCGGGCAATGTGCGGTGCCGGCACACGAAGCTCTCCAGGCGCTCGCCCGCCGTGACGTCCTTTCCTCCGTCCGGGAAATACCGAATCGCCCCGTCCGCAAGGTCCTTGTGAGAAGACTTGTCGTCCGTCAGGACGAGCTTCTCCCCCTCCTCCGAGTGCTCGAAGAAGTAATAGACGCCTTCGCGCTCCATCCAGCGGGACAAGAAGCTCAGATCGCTCTCGGCGTACTGGCATACATGCTCCTCGGGCCGATACGGGCCCGTGAGCCGTAGCTCGTAGTCTCCGCCGCTCATGCCGCCCTCTTCGAGCACCGCTTTCAGGATGTCCGGGAGGGACCGCTGCGTGAAGATCCTCGAGTGCAGCGTCTGCGAGAGGTGCCAGAGGCGCGGGACCAGGAGCGCGCGGACGAGACATCGCTCCTCGGTCTCGTGGAGGAGCGAAAGCTCGGACAGCACGCCGGCGAACACGAAGGGATCGCGCCCGTCGCCCCTCGATGCCACGAGCGCGCTCTTGGCGCCGACCGCGTCCCCGATCTCGAACGAGCGCGCCTCCGATCCTGTGATTTGCAAGAAGAGCTCGAACGCGTACAGGCGCGAGAGCCCCTCCGAGCCGCGGAAGCCGACGACGCGGGTGTCCTCCGGGAAGGACTGGCAACGAAGCGTGAAGAGATCGGCCATGAGAAAACCCTCCATGCACGGTCAAGTGGAGCGCGGCAGTCGCAACTTGAGGAGTCGAGCGGCGACGGGGTCGACCCGAAGGTCCATGATCTCCGCGTCTCGAAGATCCGCCCCGTCGGTCTTCGCCTGAGTGAGATCGGCGCCGCAGAGCTTCGCCGCGCGCAGGTTCGCAGAGGAGAGATCCGCGCGGAAGAAGCGCGCACCCGAGAGATCCGCCCGCGTGGCAGAGACGTCGCGCATGTCCGCGTCGTCGAAGATGGCAGAAGAGAGCTGCGCCTGCCGCATATCGGCCGCCTCCATGCGAGCGGCGGCGAAATTCGCGTTCTCCCCGACGGCTCGCAACAGGTTCGCTGAAGTGAGGTCCGCCTTCGTGAGGTCGGCCCCGGATAGTCGTGCTGCGGTGAGGTCGACAAAGGAGAGGTTCGCCCCGCGGAGGATGGTTCCCTCAAGATCCACCCCTTTCAAGGACGCGCCCTGAAAGTCGATGTCGTGAAGGTCGGCCCCGCGCAGGTTCAGCTTGTCGAGGCGCCTCTTCTCGCGGAGCCGTTCGAGTACGACGGCGCGCATATCTGAGCCGCTCGCGGGCGCAACTGGCAAAGATGCAATCGGCGCTGGAGCAACTGGCAAGGACGCAATTGGCACCGGCGCGACTGGCAAGGACACGTTGGGCGCAGACGTTGGCACCGGCGCGACTGGCACAGGCGCGATCGGCACCGACGCAGCTGGAACGGACCCCGGCGCCTTGCCAAACAGCGCCGCTCCTTTGAGGATCTCCGCCAGGTTGACGTCCGTGGTCCCGGTCGACATCGTCGTGGGTCGCTGTCCCCGAGGCGCCGGGGCCGCCGCGTCGGAGGGGTGCTCCGCGTCGGCCGCGAGGAAAGGCACCGGTCGCTGAAACACCTTGTCGAGGTCGATCACGCCCGTCTCCGTCGCAGCGGCGGGCGAAGGAGATGCTGCCAAAGGCGAGGGCAGCGCGCTCTTTCGATCGGCGTCGAAGGGCGTGACGCCGCCCAGGAGCGCCGCCAGATTGACATCCTGCGTCTCCAGCGCAGAGCCACGGGCCGCCGGCCCTGTGAGCATTACTGGCTTCGTCGCTCGGGCAGGCCACTCGATAGGGTGCCCAGGGAGTGAAACGCCCGCAAACACGCGCGCCGTCGCGAGGACATCCGGCGATCCCACGGCGAACCGACCGCGCCAGACGATCGAGACGAGGAGGTCGTCCGCGTCGATCACCAAGGTGTCCGCGCGCAGCTCGATCGATCGCTCCGACTGTCCTTCGCCCCGCAGGATCGCGGCCGCGCGTGCTTGGGGGAGCCGTGACTGGACACGTGCGTGCGTGGGGTGCATCCCGTCGAGCACAATCCACTCGTCTCCCCGGATCCCGTCGAGCAGTTGATCCGCAGGGGCAGCCTGGAAGTAGCGCCAATCGAAGCTGGGGCCGGCCTCGAAGATAGGCTCGCTCAGCGCCGTCGACTCCGTCTCTCCAAGGAAGCCGCGCCGAGGCATCCACGCGCCCGAGACAGGACCGAACCCCGCGGGCCGTCGCGGATCCCGAGGATCCACGACGCAGGGGAGCGCACGAACGCCGGGACCGCCGATCCCGACCGGGTTGTTCCACACACCGGGACCGCCGGCCGCGTTCTCGTAGACGAGAGGCATCTTTCGAAAGGGCTCGATCGACGATGAAGAGCCGAGGAGGCGAGGACCGAACACATGGAGAGTCTTGTCGAGGAGCGCTCTTTCGCGAGCGACGCCGAGCCGAACAGACATGGACGGGACGACCCCGCCCCCCGGAGCCCACGCGTGCCCTGTCAGCACGACACCCGCGTTCGGTAAATGAGGGGCTGTCTCACGCGCTCGGACCAGACTGCCACCTTGCACGCGCGCCTCGTCCTGGCGAACGAGAGGCATCGGGGACACGCGCTGCGCCTCCTGCCCAGGAACGAGCTGAAAAGTCGCCTTGACGACGACCGTCGCCCACAGGACACCTCCGTGACGACAGGCCACGATCTCGGCGGCTACCGGAGTGACGACCGTGACGGAGGGCCATTGTCGCGGGCTCATGCGCCGACTCCCATGCGGCGGGCTCGGCTCGCGGCGGAGGCGAAGATCTGCTCGATCGCGTCCACCAACAACTGCTCGGCGACGTCGGCCGTGACCTCCCCGGGGTGCTCGAAGCGCGTCATCTCTGCAGGACTCTGAGAGAGCCACACGTGCGCGACGATCTGGTGCCCGCGGCCTTCGCTTCGGCGAACGAAGAAGCGCACGCGCCGCGCCTCCTCCTCGGCCCCCCATGGCGCGATCACGAGATCGATGGACCGCAGCTCCGGCTCGACGTCGAGCACCACGTCCGACCGGTGCCCGCCGCGCGACAGCACCTCGGCGATTTCGATCATGGCAGTCCGGAGGACGCCGGTCCGCCGCTCCTCGTAGGCGTCCAACCACGCCTGTGTCGCGTCCGGCGAAGGGTCGCGCCTCTGGCCGAAGCGAGAAGCGATGATATCCAGTCGCACCTTGGTCCGCTCGTTCATGGCGTGACGTCAGCCCAGGTGGATCTGCCCGCCGTCGACCTTCACGAGCTCGGCGGCGGTGACAACGGTGTTCTCCGCGTGCACGTTCACCGTCTTTTCTGCGGCGATGTCGACGCGCCCGGCCCGTACTTGCTCCATCTCCGCGACGAAGCGGTACGCTCGCTGGAGGCGCTGCGTGAGGCGGCCGGCGGCTTGATCGATGCTCTCCGCCACCACCTTCACCTGCGTCACCCGGGCTTGCAGCGCCGCGCCGAGCACCGAGAGATTGTCGAGGACGATCTCCGCGGCCCGGCTCGTGAGATGCATGGTGTCCGAGGTGATGCCGATGCGCCCTGTGGAGACGAGGTCGACCCCGTCCTTGGCGGCGATCACGACGCGCCCGCTCGCAGCCTGGATTTCCAGATCGCCGTCCACCTGGAGCCGTGCCCCATCTCCGGCTCTCTCCAGCACGGCGAGGACGAACACGCCGCGGTCGGGGACGACGGCGAGCAGGACCTCGTCTCCCTCTTCCGGCGCCAGGAGACAGCTCGCCGCGCGTCGGGCCTGGTATTCTGTGTTGCCGGAGGAGACGGCGAAGACCGCCCCCTGTGCGCGCGTGATGCGCCCGGCGACCTGGTAGGCGACCGTCGGCTCGATCTTGGAGGCAGCGTTCTTCATAGCGCGGTTCCTCGTCCCCGTGCGGCCACGATGCGCCGATCACGGCACGGGGACAAGCGACATCAACGCTGGACGCCAAACAGGACCCCACGCAAGATCCACCGACACTCCCGATGCCCGGCCAGGGAGACGTTTCGTGAGCGGCGTCTTTGGGAGATCCCCTCGTAGAGGAGGAGGCACCAAAAGAAACAGGACCTCTCCCGCGCACCCCAAAACAAACACCAACCTTCTCTTACCAGGTCACGATGTATTCGCAGCGGTCGCCGCCCTTGGTGCGGCAGCGGTCCGGGCTGTGGTGCTCCACGATGGCGCGGGCGTCGAAGAGCCAGGCGATGCCGCTCACCATGCCCTGCTCCAGCGGACAAGGATACGGGGTGTCGCTGAAGACGCGGATGATCTTCGCGCGGCCCTCCCGCTGGACGCGGAAGTTGCCGATGCCGTCCGTCATCTTGCCGCCGTCGAACATCGGCTGTCCGTCCTTGCGGTGACTCTGGTGGTACGCGGCGTCCACCGCCCGCAGCGCGCCCTCCAGATCCGTGATCGTCGACGGGAAATGCGGGTTGCCGGTGATGCGCTGGCCGATCTTGAAGAGCGCGTTCGGCCCGATGTCCGCGAGCACCGCGTCGAACGTGTCCAGCCAGGTGTCGAGCGGGATGAACGTGCGCGACGGCTGGATCTTGCCGCCGAGCACCGTCGCGCACCCCTTCTGAACCAGATACTTCTGCGCGATCGACGGGAAGACGTCGAACGCGGCCACGAAGAGGGTGACCGCCCCGGCGCGGACCTCAATCCCGGGATGGACATGCCTCGGAGTCATGGTGTCGGTGAACCCTGATCGCAGTGACGACGGCCCGGCAGAATACTCGCCCGGCGCGGATTCCGGAAGCCCCTCCTGCGATCACGCGGACAAACTACGGCTCACCGATCCTGCGGGCTCCCCGTCAGGCGCCCTCCGCGCCGAAGATGGCCAGATCCTCCACGTAGCCGGCGTACGCGCGGTCGAACGCCTCCATGCAGAGGCGCGCCGCGTTGAGGAAGCGTTGCAGGTGGCGCTCCGTGACGAGGTGCTCCCGCAGCACCGAGCGCGTCGACTCCCAGTGGCCGTCGGAGCCTCCGTCGTACTCGATGTGCGAGGCGAAGAAGGCGGTCGCCTGCTTGGGATTGTCGACGCCCCAGCTCGCGACGCACGCGCGGAGCGCCTCGACGAACTCGCGATCGAGCCGCGCCGCGAAGCCCTCCGCGACGAACGGCGCCGCCATGAACAGCACCGGGTCTTGGTGGAACGCGATCATGCTCTCCTGCGCGACCATGAAGCTCTGCGTCGCGACGCTCGGCTCCATCGCGCCCTTCACGAAGTCGACGTCCGCGCCCAGCGCCGCGAGATCGCGCTCCAGGATCACCTCGTGATCGACCTCGCCCTGCAGGTGCTGGAGCCACTTCGCCCGCACGCGCGCGTCCGATGATGCGCCGACCGCGCGTCCGATGAGGCGCGTCGTCCATCGCACGAACTGGTGCAGGTTCGACAGCGTCGCGACGTACTGCGGCTTCGCGAGCGAGCCCGAGCGGATCGCCCGGAACCACGCGTTGCCGAAGAAGCGAGGCAGCCAGCGATCGAGCGTCTCCACCGCCTCCTCGACGAAGCGCTCGCGCACGAACGCGTGGCCCCGCGGCGAGAGCGCCGCCTGCGCGTGGTGCACCGTGAGATCGACCCGCTCCGCCCGGATCTCGAACGAGCGCCCGAGCTGCTGCGCCTGCGTGACCTGCGGCCACCGCTCGAACGGCACGCCGCTCGACGCGCCGCGGACCCCCTCCATCGAAACTCCGGTGGCCAGCGTCGCGCGATCGAGGATCCGGGCCCGGCGCGCGCAGAAATAGAGGAGCGCCGCGCGCGCGTCGCTCGGCGCCGAAGGGTGCACCGCGACGTCGCTGACGAAGAGCGTCCGCGTCAACGCCTGCGGCGGGAGACGTGCGCGTCCGAGCAGGGTGCTCTGCTCGCCGGGCGTGATCAGGGCGCGCGCCAGGATCTGATCAGTCGCCGAGAGGAGCGTGATCGCGACGGCGCCGGTGCCCATCTCGCCCGCGATCCAGCCCGGATCCAGGGACGGGCCGCGATCGATCGCGCGCTCCGCGGGGGTTTCCTCGATCCGCGTGAGGCTCGGCGCGGGGCCGGGCGCATGCGCGGTAGCCGGGACAGGAGTGGGGGCGAGGGGTGCTTCCATTCGGATCGGTCAGTCTACCAAAAACGACCGCCGGCCGTCCGTCGCCGGTTCGGGGTCCTCCGATCGATGGAAGCGCGCATTCGCTGCGGTTGACGGACGGGCACGGGTCGACCTAAAAACCCGCCGGGCTTTCTCAGCGTCGGGCCTTTCCCCGGCGGATCGAGGACGCCCGCCCCGGTGACTAACCTGGAACGGTCCGGGAAGAGCTCGCCGATCTCCGGAGAATCCCTTCGCATGAACCCGACCTGGATGCTCACGCTGCTCGTTGGGCTGACCGCAGCGTTCGCCTGGAGCGCGAACCGCAAGTGGCAGCTCCTCAAGGTGGGCCGTTCCGAAGATCGGACGGACAACATCTTCGAGCGCCTCAAGGGCACGTACATCTACGCGTTCGTCCAGAAGAAGATGGGGAACTACCCGCTGGCCGGGCTCGCCCACAAGGCGATCTTCCTCGGCTTCCTGGTGCTCCTCCTCCGGTCGCTGATGCTGTGGGGCCGCGGCTTCGATCCCGAGTTCAACCTCTGGATCCTCGGGCCGCAGCCGGCGGATCTTCCGCTCGTCGGCCCCGTCCCGCTCGGCAACATCTACGAGTTCCTGAAGGACGTCTTCGGATCGCTCGTCGTCTTCGGCGCGCTGGTGTTCCTCTACTTCCGCGTCGTCAAGGCCGAGAAGCGCATGACGCTGTCGGGTGAGGGCGTCCTCATCCTCGCGATCATCCTCACGATGATGATCGCCGACATGATGTACGACGGCGCGTCCGAGGTGCTCCACGCGAAGTACGCGGGCGCCGCGTGCTCGGAGCTGAGCGAGACGCTGTGCCAGCGCGTGCAGGTGGTGACCGCGCACCTCGGCCCCGTCACGGGCGAGGAGGCGAAGATCGGCTGGCGCTTCTTCCCGAACCCGGCCGGCTCGTTCTTCGCGTGGCTCTTCGAGAAGGGCGGCCCGCAGAACCTCGTCCTGTTCGCGCACCTCGGCTTCTGGCTCCACTCGTCGCTCGTGCTCGTGTTCGCGAACCTGCTCCCGCACTCGAAGCACTTCCACATCATCACGAGCATCCCGAACGTCTTCACGCGCGACATCAACCCGCCCGGCCGCCTGCCTCTGCTGGCTGCGAATTCCGAGGCGATCGGCGAGATGGTGATGAAGGCCGCGGAGGAGCCGGAGAAGGCGGAGCCCGTCGGCGTCGCGCGCATCGAGCACTTCACGTGGAAGGCGATCCTCGACTTCTACACGTGCACCGAGTGCGGTCGCTGCTCGGACAACTGCCCCGCGCACAAGACCGGCAAGATGCTCAGCCCGAAGATGCTGACGCTCAACCTCCGCGACCACCTGTACGGCCGCGAGCACGAGCTGCTCAACCGTCCGGGCGGCCCCGCGGGCCTCGTCGACGACGGCCACGCGCACCACGACGATCACGCGCACGGCGAAGGCCACGGCGACGATCACGGGCACGACGATCACGGCCACGGGCACGACGATCACGGCCACGGGCACGACGATCACGGGCACGACGATCACGGCCACGGGCACGACGATCACGGCCACCACGAGCCGGTCTATCCCGAGAACCCGATCCCGATCCCCGAGGTCGCGACCGCGCCGGTCGATCTCGTGCCGAACATCATCCACCCCGACGTCCTCTGGGCCTGCACGACGTGCCGCGCCTGCGAGGAGCAGTGCCCGGTGATGATCAGCTACGTCGACAAGATCGTGAACATGCGCCGCAACCTCGTCCTCGTGAAGGGCGAATTCCCGGCGGAGCTCGCGAACGTGTTCCAGGCGATCGAGGTGAACGGCAACCCGTGGAACCTCGCGCGCATCGATCGCGGCAACTGGGCCGAGGGCCTCGGCGTCCCGACGATGGCGGAGCACCCGACGGCGGAGGTCCTCTACTGGGTCGGCTGCGCCGCGAGCTACGACGACCGCGCGAAGAAGATCGCGCGCTCCACGGCGAAGCTCCTCAAGGCCGCGGGCGTCGACTTCGCGATCCTCGGCCAGGAAGAGACGTGCACGGGCGATCCCGCGCGCCGCGCCGGCAACGAGTACCTGTTCGCGATGCTCGCGGAGCAGAACGCCGCGACGCTCAACGGCTACAAAGAGCAGGGCGGCGTGAAGAAGATCCTCACGACGTGCCCGCACTGCTTCAACACGCTGAAGAACGAGTACCCCGACTTCGGCGCGAAGTTCGAGGTCGTGCACCACACCGACTACCTGCTCGGCCTCGTCGCGGAGAAGAAGCTCGTCCCGCGCAAGAAGGTGGAGGGCAAGCTCGTCTTCCACGACTCCTGCTACCTCGGCCGCTACAACGGCATCTACGATCACCCGCGCGAGATCCTGAAGGCGATCCCGGGCGTGATCCTCGTGGAGGCCGCGGAGGGCGCGAGCAAGGACAAGGGCCTCTGCTGCGGCGCCGGCGGCGCTCAGATGTGGATGGAGGAGCAGAACAAGGACCGCGTGAACGTGAAGCGCACGCTGCAGCTCCTGCAGAGCGAGGCGAAGACGATCGCGACGGGCTGCCCCTTCTGCCAGACGATGATCACCGACGGCCTGAAGGCGCACGGCAAAGAGGACGAGATCCGCCAGCTCGACGTGGTGGAGCTCCTCGAAGAGAGCTGCGCCCTCGACAAGGTGTGGGGCGTCCGCGCCGCCATGCCGCAGGACCCGCCGCGCGCCGCCCCGGCCGCGCGTGAGGCCGCGAACACGTCCGCCTGAGCGATCCCGCCGAGAGGTCGCCCGCGTGGCGATCTCTCCCTCTCTCCGCTACATTCCGAAGTCCGGACGCGCTGCCCTCGAAGGGATCGCGGCGCGTCTTGGTACCGAGGTGTCCGTGGCGATCGAAGCATCGAAGAGCCCCAGGATCTACGCCGTCCCGTCGTTCGACGAGGACGCTCCGCCGAGCGCGCCGCACTCTCACGTGGTGGCGATCGCGATCGACGCCTACGCAGACGCGGCGCTCGCTCGACAACGCGACGGCCTCGGCGCGCGGGAGCTGCGCTGCGACGCGTGCGACGAGGTCGTGGAGGGAGAACCTGCGGGCCGCGGCATCCTCCTCACGACGCGCGGCGCGGAGGTCCGCTTCGACGAGCCGGTCCTGTGCGACCGCTGCGCCACCGCGATCGGCCTCCGAGCGAAGCGCGACTTCGACATCGAAGACGAGAGTGACTGAGGTTGCCCACCCCCGGCCGCGCTGACGCGCGTCCGCCCCTCCCAAATCGCTCTCTTCGTTCGCGAAGGGAGGGGGCGTAATGACACTTCAAAAGGCTTCGCCGATCGCGATCGCGACGTACACGGGGATGCCGAGGGGGCGCGGCTGGCCGCCGAGCGCCACGGAGTACTCGCGGCACCGATCGATCCGCTGCGCGCACGGCACGCGGAAGCCGAGGTCGAGCCGCGCGGGGCCGATCGGCGTCGCGTACCGCAAGCCGAAGCCCGGCGAGAGGTGCGGCGCGAACACGTGCGGGCCGATCGTCCCGTCCGGCTTCAGCTCGTCGCCGTTCCACACGTCGCTCGCGTCCGCGAACACCGACGCGCCGAAGCTGTCGTAGATCGGGAAACGCAGCTCCAGCGACGCGTTCCACATCCACCGACCGCCGACCGGCACCGGGATGTTGTCCTTCGGATCGATGAACAACGAAGGCACCTTCGCCTGCGGGTTCACGCCGTTGTACCCGTACCCGCGGTTCGAATTCACGCCGCCCGAGTAGAAGCCGCGGAGCTGCATGATCTGCACGTCGCGCGACTCCGCGTTCTCGCACGGCGTGTCGCCCGACACGCATTTCTGCGTCGGATCCAGGATCCGCGAGCCGTAGTTGATCGGGAACAGGAGCCCGCCCGCGAGCCGCAGCGCGAGCGTCACGTCGCGCCCGATCGGCGCGTACCCGCGCACCTCCGGCTGGATGCGCAGATCGAACCCGTCGTCCGGGAAGATGCCCGCGAGCTGCACCGTGGCGCCCGCGTACATGCCCTTGTGCGGCTCCACGCTGGAGCGCTTGTCGTCCTTGTCGAGGCGGAGATCCAGCGCCGCGCGCAGCTCCCCGTACGTCAGGAACAACGGCGAGAACCCGCTCGGCACCGACGTGCCCCACACGCCGATCGGCGCGAGGTACTGCGCGTTCCACGCCGTGCCGAGCCGGATCCGCGATCGCCAGAACGGCCGGTCGAGGCCGACGACGCCGCGCACCTCCAGGTTCTCGTAGAGCTTCTGCGTGCTGGGGCCGGCCGCGGTGTACGCCGCTTCCGGCTGGTAGAAGTTCACCTCGAGCCGCGCCGAGCCGCGTGTGCGCAGCTCCAGGAACGCCGGCTGCGTGAGCTCGATCTGGGTGCGGATGTCCGGGATCGGACGCACCTTCGCGTCCCAGCTCGTGAGCTGCAGCGGGTAGAACACGACGCCCGCGCGCGCGCCGAGCGCGAGACGCCGCAGCCCGCCGAGGAAATTCTTGTGCTCCCACGAGCCGACGAGGTGCGTCTGCACGCGCCCGCCGACCTCCGCGCCGCCGCCGACCTGGACCGATCGTAGCGACGCAGGCTGCACGAGGAACCGCACCGGCACCGACGGATCCGGCGGCGCCCCCGCGGGCGCGCGCATCACCTGCACCTGGATCGAGCTCAGCACCCCGAAGTCCGCGAGCGCCGTCTGCCCCTCGTCGATGCGCGCCGTGGAGAACGGCTGCCCGCGCTGAAACCCGAGCGCCGCGCGCAGAGGCGCCTCCGGCAGATCGCCGAGCCCCTCGATCGTCACCGCGCCGAACGTGCACGGCGGCCCCGCGCTGATCGTGAACGCGACGCTCGCGCTGTGCGTCGCGAGATCCACCACCGCGCGCGCCGCCACCTCCGCGTACGCGAACCCGCGATCCGTGAGCGCCCGCGTGACGCGCTTCTTCGCCTCTTCGAGCTGGTCCTCGTCGAGCGGCGATCCGATCGCGAGCCCTTCGCGCGCCTCGACGATCGCGTCCGCGAGATCCGCAGGCTCTTTCGGCAGCGGCGCCGCGGGATCCGCCGCGTCGACGGTGACCTTCGCGAGCCGCGTCGGCGGGCCCTCGTCGACCTCGATCTCCACGGTGACGGTGCTCGCGCCGCTCCGGATCACGCGCCCGGCGCGCACGCGCGCCTCGTAGAAGCCGCGCGCGCGGTAGTACCGCTCCACCCGCAGGAGATCGCGCTCCAGCACGAGCCGATCGAAGCGCTCGTAGCGAAAGAATAGCGGGCCCTTCTCGCGAAAGATGTCGACTGTCGTTTTCGTTACGAGGAGCGAGCTCTCCGCCGTCGCGAGGCGACTCGCCACATCGCCGCCGCCGACCTGTTCGCGCTCACCGCTCGCCGGGTGCTGCAAAATGCGGACTTTGTCGATGATGCAGCCCTTCGCGTCGGTGGGGCTGCACGCCGGCCGTGGACCGCACCCGACGACGAAGGCGGGCGTCGCGAGGGCGAGCACCGACGGCGCGAGGGTCAAGATCCGAAGGAAACGACGCGTGCAATGACGAACCATCACGGCGAGTGCGGTACGTTACTCCCGCCGAGGCGAGCGAGCCGTTCACCTCGCGCCGATCCACTCACGAGCACCGATGAGCAACAAAGACACCACCGACGATGCGAGCGCGCCCCGCCCAGCCGATGCGCCGGCCGACGCTTCGAGACGCAGCGCTCTCAAGATGTTGACCCTGGCCGGAGGCGTGGGCCTCGGCGGCGCGGCCGCCGTGCCTGCAGCGCGCTTCGCGCTCGCGCCGCTGCTCGACGACGCGGGCGGCGGCAAGGAGCGTTGGGTCCGCGCGATCCGCCTCGATCGCCTGCGTCCTGATGAGCCCGTGCGCGTCACGCTCGTCGCCGAAGAGCGCGACGCGTTCCTCACGGAGACGAAGGAGCTCGGCTCCGTGTGGCTCGTGAAGCGCGGCGCGGACGTGTTCTGCATCAGCGTCGTGTGCCCGCACCTCGGCTGCTCCGTCACGTCGAAGCCGGGCGGCACCTTCTACTGCCCGTGCCACGACTCCGTCTTCTCCAAGGATGGCAAGTGCGAGAAGGGCCCGAGCCCGCGCCCGCTCGACACGCTGAAGACGAAGGTCGACGACGGCTGGGTGCTCGTCGACTTCAAGAAATTCCGGATGGCCACGGCCGAGAAGGTGGAGGTCTGATCATGGCCGACACATCGGCTCCGAAATCCGCGCTCGATCGCCAGCTCGATCCGTACGCGCCGAGCTTCCTGCGCGCGCTCTCCGGCGCGATGGCGATCCTGATGGGCGTCATGCTCGTCAGCGGCGCGCTGCTCATGACGCTGTACGTGCCGTCGCCGCAGCAGGCGTGGGCGAGCGTGCACTACGCCTCGTATAAAGAGCCGATGGGCTGGCTCGTGCGCGGCGTGCACCACTATGCGTCGCACACGATGCTCGTGATGAGCGTCGTCTACGTCGCGGTGAAGATGCTCGCGGGCGACTACACCGGCCGCCGCAAGTGGACCTACTTCCTCACGCTCGGCCTGATCCCGGCGGTGCTCGGCCTCTCGGTCACGGGGCACCTCTTGCCGTGGGACGAGCTCGGCTACTGGGCGCGCAAGGTCGAGACGAACATCGTCGCGATGGGCCCGGGCGGCGCCGAGCTCGCGAAGCTGATCCAGGGCGGCAAGGACTGGGGCGCGCTCTCGCTGACGCGCTTCTACTCGCTGCACGTCGTCGCGCTGCCGATCCTGTTCATCGCGCTCTTGTGGTGGGAGCGCCGCCGCTCCGAGGACGACGCGAAGGCCGAGGGCCGCGTGTTCGCGAAGGGACCCGAGCAGACGCTCCGCGACCTCGTGCTCGGCACCGTGGTGCTCACGGTCGTGATCGTCCTCGCGTCGATGGATCACGGCGCGCCGCTCTCCGGCCCCGCGGATCCGAACGGTGATTACCCGGCGCGGCCCGAGTGGTTCTTCATGTCGCTCTACCAGCTCCGCCACTACTTCCACGGCGCGATGGAGTTCTGGGGCACGAGCCTCGCTCCGGCGGCGCTCGGCGCGTGGCTCGTCGCGGTGCCGTTCGTCGCCGGCAAATCGCGTCAGATCGCGATCGGCAAGCGCGTCGCGCTGTTCGCTCCGCTGCTCGTGGGGCTGCTCGTCGCGGGGATCCTGGGCCGCATGGCGCGCTCGAACGACGCCGCGGATCCGGCCTTCCAGAAGGCGATGGCCGCCGCCGACGAGCGCCGCGACGTGGCCTTGCGCATCGCGAACGAGAAGGGCGTCCCGCCCGAGGGACCGCTCGCGATGTTCCGCAAGGACGTCAAATGGCGCGGCCGCGAGGTGTTCCGCGCCTCGTGCTCGAGCTGCCACACGCTCGGCCCCGACGACGCCGCGCAGGTCGAGCAGAAGCCGGGCGAGCAGAAGAAGGCCACGGCGCCCGCGCTCGCGAAGTGGTCCACGCGCGAGTGGATCCTTCGCGTCCTGCACGAGCCGGATCACGCCGACCTCTTCGGCAACACCTCGTACAAAGGCAACATGCCCTCGATGGACGTGAAGCCGGAGGGCGCCGACGCCGAGTGGAAGCCGATGGCGAAGGCCGACATGGACGCGGTCGCGGAGTTCCTCTTCGCCGAGGGCCGCGACCCCTCGGATCAGCCGCCCGCGCAGATCGACGAGGCGAAGCGCAAGGCCGGAGAGGACATCGTCGCGAAGCGCTGCACGATGTGCCACCTCTACAAGGGCAAGGGCGACGACGGCTCGAACGAGCTCGCACCGGAGCTCTCGGGCTTCGGCAGCTACGCGTGGGTCCGCGCGCAGATCGAGAACCCCGCGAGCAAGTCCACGTACCGCGAGAAGGCGCTCGACGACGAGCGCGTGAAGGGCCACATGCCGGCCTTCGCCGAGGAGCTGTCGCGCGACGATCTCGACCTCCTCACGAAGTACGTCCGCGCGCGCGGTCGCGGCCTCGATCTGAAGTAGCCGCGCCTTCGCGCGAGCGGGGCAACCCCCCGCATGCCAATCTGCGGCGCCCCCAAACTGCCACGATCCTGACACAATGCACTGATAGGACCTCGGGCCATGGCGAACCGCGTCCTCATCGTCGAAGACGAGCGCGATCTGTCGCGCGTGGTGGCCTATAACTTCCAGAAAGAAGGCTTCGACGTGGTCGTCGCGTTCACCGGGGAGCAGGCCCTCCGCGCGGTGAAAGAAGAGCGCTTCGACCTGATCCTCCTCGACCTCATGCTGCCGGACATCTCCGGCACGGAGGTCTGCAAGAAGCTCAAGCAGAACCCAGCGACCGCGCAGATCCCCGTGGTGATGGTCACGGCGAAGGGCGAGGAGGTCGACCGCATCGTCGGCTTCGAGCTCGGCGCCGACGACTACGTGGTGAAGCCCTTCAGCGTGCGCGAGCTCGTGCTCCGGGTCCGCTCGATCCTCCGCCGCGCCGACGCCTCCGCGCAGGCGCCGGAGCGCTTCGAGATCGGCAAGCTGCGGGTCGATCGCGCGGCGCACCGCGTGTGGGTCGAAGACCAAGAGGTGGCGCTCACCGCGCTGGAGCTGCGGCTCCTCGTGATGCTGTACGACCGCCGGGGCCGCGTGCAGAGCCGCGAGCTGCTCCTCGACGAGGTGTGGGGCGCGGACACCGACGTCACCGCCCGCAACGTCGACACCCACGTGAAGCGCGTCCGCGAGAAGCTCGGCCCCGCCGGCGAGTACATCGAGACCGTGCGCGGCGTCGGTTACCGCTTCCGCGGCGACGGCGACTAGCCTGGACCCACTCCAAATCCCCACGAAATGAAGCCGAAGCCGCACCGAACGTACCACCTGCTCGCGGCGGCGGCGGCGATGTTCGCGGCGTGGCTGCTCGCCGATCGGGCCCTCGCGACGATGCTCGGCTCGCCTTCGGCGCGGGCCCTCGTCGCGGCGCTGATCTCCTCGTTGATCGGGGCCGCCGTCCTCGCACGCCTGGGTCCGAGCGGGAGCTGGGGCGCCATCTCGCAGGCCCGCGACGTCCTCCGCGCGATGCGCCGCGGCGACTACACCGGCCGCGTCCCCGTGCCGGAGCGCAGCGCCCTCGCGCCCCTCGCCGTCGATCTGAACGAGCTCGCCGCCGAGCTGTCGCGCTCGCGCGACGCCGCGAAGAAGCAGCACGAGCTGCTCAACGGCATCCTCGACCGCATGCCCGAGGGCGTCATCGTCTTCGACCGAGAGGGCCACGTGATCCTCGCGAACCTGGCCGCGCGCCGCATCGCCGTCTCCGGCGAAGAGATCCTCGGCAAGAGCGCGATCGAGGCGCTCCGCAACGCGACGCTCGCCGAGATGGTGAGCCGCGCCCTCACGAGCGGCCGGGGCTCCGCGCGCGAGATCGAGATCGCCGGCGTGATGCCGCGCCGCTTGCTGGTGCGCCTCTCGGAGCGCGCCGGCGAGGAGAGCGGCGGCGACGTGATCGCGGTGCTCCACGACGTCACGGATCTGCGCCGCCTGGAGACGATCCGCACCGACTTCGTGTCCAACGTCTCGCACGAGCTGCGCACGCCGGTGACCGCGATCACGACCGCCGCGGAGACGCTCCTCTCCGGCGCGCTCGACGATCGCGACGAGGCCGGTGAGTTCGTCGAGATGATCGATCGCAACGCGCGCAGGCTCCGCCGCCTCGTCGACGACATCCTCGATCTCTCGAAGATCGAAGGCAAAGCGTACAAGCTCTCGCCGGTGCTCCTGGAGCTCGCGCCCATCTTCGCGCACGCCAAGAACCTCGTGCACGACGCGGCCGCGCGCCGCCGGATGAAGATCGTGGTGCACGGAGGCGCGGGCGCGAAGGCCTGGATCGATCGTCACGCCTTCGATCAGGTGCTCGGCAACCTCCTCGACAACGCGGTGAAGTACGCGGGCGACGGCGCGACGGTGACGGTGAGCGCGCGCGCCGAGGGCGACAGCACGATCGTCCGCGTGGAGGACACCGGCGCCGGCATCCCGCCGCAGCACCTGGCGCGGTTGTTCGAGCGCTTCTACCGCGTCGACGCGGGTCGTTCCCGCGAGGTCGGCGGCACGGGCCTCGGCCTCTCGATCGTGAAGCACCTCGTCGAGGCGATGGGCGGCACCATCGCGGTCGAGAGCGAGATCGGAAAGGGCACCACGTTCACGCTGGTGCTCTCGCGGAGCGCCCCGCCCGAGAAGGCCACGACGACCCCTGTGGTGGTTCAGGATACGGATTGACGAAGGACTACGCGTCGGCGGCCGTGCTCTCGAGTGCACCTAATTGGAGGGGCCGTCGGGCCTCTTGAGCCGCGAAGGGGGCCAGCTCCGCCAGGAACACGACCTTCTCCAGAGGCAAGCTCACGAAGGGGGCGCCGAGCGACGGAGCCCGGCATTGGCCCGGAACAGGCCAACATCGCGGACAGCGAAGGCAACGAGATGGTCACGTTCGCGAGGAGCTGAGGATAACAAGATGATGCACATCGAACCTGTACAAGAGGAGCTCGGCAAGCTGGATGGACGGGGCGCGATACTGTGGTCCTACACTGCGTCTCTCGAGGAGCTCGTTGTTCGTTTCAATAGAGCTGACACAAAGGGTGTGGTTGATGTGCATTGTAACGCCTGTTCACGAATTATCGGACCCACAGGGTGGCAAAATGCTCGGGTTAGGATTGAACATGGCGCCGAAGCTGGGGTAGTTGTCATTCGGGATCTCGACGCCAATTTCGAAGTGACGTGCAGACTCGTTCGCGTATTGGCTAATAGCGGGGAGGATTAGCAGTGATCTGTAGAGGACAAGCGGCTCGCAGCAGCCGGAGCAAGGCTAGTTTTGTTCCGGTGAGGCAGCCGCCCCCCACCCCGGCCGCGTTTTCCGCACGGCGCGCACTATAGCGTCACAAAAGGTGACGCAGTGGCGCTGACTACCGGGGACAGTGACATCCCCTCATGGTCGCATCCCGGGGCGCTGGCGCGCGTGCATTCGGGCTCCGTTCGTGCGAGGGTCGCGGTGCGATCGACATGACCTCTCCTCGCTCGAAAGACCCTCTCCACGGCGTGACTCTGGAGATGATGCTGATTTTCCTCGTCGAGCGCTTCGGCTGGCAACGGCTCGGCGACACGATCACCATTCGCTGCTTCCAGCTCGATCCGAGCATCAAGTCGAGCCTCACGTTCCTCCGGCGAACGCCGTGGGCGCGAGCCAAGGTCGAGGAGCTTTACCGGCAAGTCGTCACCGGCGAGCGCGCGTAGACAGTCCCGCGGCTCCCCATCCCCACCGGAGCGCGCGCTACTCCCAGCGTCGATCGCGCTTGAGGCGCGCGCGCAGCATCCCCGGGCTCGGGCTGAAGCCGGCGTCGATGCCCGCCTCGTTCACGGCCGGATCGGTGTCGAGCACCTCCGCGCCGGCGAGCGTGCTTCGAGCGCCGTCTCCACCCGTCGGAGCGCAATAGATCGGGTGGCCGTCGTGCAGCTCGTACCGAGACTTCGGCTGGATGTCGCTCGCGCGCAAAAACCCGGGCTCTTCGTAGATGATCTCGGGACGAGCGGGGGGCATGGAGCGACGCTAGCACACGGGCCCCACCCGATCGACGGCGCACGGATCGAACCCCTGCGCGCGTGAGCGAGCGCTCTTCGGCCTCGCCGACCAGCCTGGAACCGCAGAGTGGCGTGACATGGCCTGTCCGGCAAAGACCCGCCCGGAGATGCGTTGACGGCGGTCGGATGTGGTAGGCTCGCCGGCATGCGCAACCGGCCGTCCCACGCGATGCTCTGCCCGCCCAAGGATGGAGGTCCCGCCCTCCGTCTTCCAGGCAAAAGCAATGCGCCGGCGCCGGACGACAGGCTCGCTCCCCCGGAGACGCGCGTCGAGTACGTCCGCGGCGTGGAGGTCTTCGCGGCGCCCGCGGACGAGCCGCACGCGCACCAGCACAGCCAGATCGATCGCGTCGTCGGCGCCCACGTGAAGAACCCGTACGCCGTCGCCGTCGACATGCTCACGCGGGTGGACGACGCCTCCGATTTCGCGCCCGACGTGAGCGTCTACGAGCCGATCTTCGACCGAAAAACCAAGCAGAAGACCGGCCGCAAGCTCGAAGAGATCGCGTTCGAGGTGATCGACAAACAGGCGCAGTCCGTCCCGACCAAGAAGGCGATGGACCTCGTCGCCCGCGGCGTCCGTCGCGTCTTCTGCGTGGTCGTGCGCGACCGTCAGCTCTCCGAGTGGTCCCGCAAACACGGGCGCTGGGAGCCGCTCGCGCCGGGCGCGCTGATCGAAGATCGATGCTTCGTCCGGCCGATGCGCGCGGACGCGCTGGTGAGCTCGCTGCTCGCGGACGACGAGATCGCGCGCGCGCTGCTGGTGAAGAGGCCGCCCGCGATCGAGGCCGCGCTGCAAGAGGTCCGCACGGAAGGTCACGCGGAAGGTCACGCGGAAGGCCGCGCGGAAGGTCACGCGGAAGGCCGCGCGGAAGGGCACACCAAGGGGCTGATCGCAGGGAAGCAGCAGAGCGTCCTCCGCATCCTCGAAAAGCGGGGCCTCACCATCCCCAAGCGCCTTCACGCCCGGATCGTCGCGACCACCGATATCGCGCTGCTGGATCGCTGGCTCGACGAGGCGATCACCGTCGAGAAGGCGAGCGACCTTCCATCGTAGCCGCCGCGACGCCCGAACCCGGGACTGGCACGCAGACTCCAGCGCGACGAAGAGCCTCACGCGCACGATCCCGGGGCGCGATCCGGCCCCGATCGACCTTACGCGGCGTTGTCACGTGCCTGACATAATCCCAGTGTATCCCGGCGATCCATGTGGAAAGCGCTCGGCGGACTCTTGGCGATGGTGGCACTGGTCGGCTGCTCCGGCGGCGGCGGTTCGGCTCCGGCCGGCAGCGGCAGCGGCTCCCCGGCCGCAGGCACCGCGGTCGCGCTCACGGGCGCCGGCGCGACGTTCCCGTATCCCCTCTACACGAAGTGGGTCGCGGAGTACGACAAGGCCAACCCCGGTGTCGCCATCAACTACCAGAGCATCGGCTCCGGCGGCGGCATCCGCCAGATCACCGAGAAGACGGTCGACTTCGGCGCGAGCGACGCGCCGATGAACGATGAGCAGATCGGCAAGGCGCAGGGCATCGTGCATATCCCCACGTGCCTCGGCGCCGTCGTCCTCGCCTACAACATCGAGGGTGTCTCCACGGGGCTCAAGCTCACGCCGGACACGCTCTCTGGCATCTTCCTCGGCGACATCAAGCAATGGGACGACCCCAAGCTCAAGGCCGATAACCCCGACGTGAACCTCCCGCAGAAGCCGATCGCCACCGTGCACCGCTCCGACGGCAGCGGCACCACGAAGATCTTCCTCGATTACCTCAGCGCCGTGAGCCCCGCGTGGGCCAAGGGGCCCGGCTCCGGAACCAGCGTGTCGTGGCCGAACGGGCTCGGCGCGAAGGGCAACGAGGGTGTCTCGGGGCAGGTGAAGGGTCAGCCCAACTCGATTGGCTACATCGAGCTGGCCTATGCGATGCAAAACAAGATGGCGATGGCCAGCCTCAAGAACAAGGCCGGTAAGTTCGTCGCTCCGACGCTGGAGGGCATCACCGCCGCCGCCGCGGGCGCCTCCGCCAAGATGCCCGAAGATCTCCGCATCTCGATCGTCGACGCCGAAGGGGACGCGGCTTATCCGATCTCCGGATTCACGTACATTCTCCTCTACGGAAAGCAGACGGACGCGGCCAAAGGAAAGGCCCTCGTCGGCTTCCTCAACTGGGCCCTCGCAGACGGGCAGAAGCTCACGAGCCCGCTGGACTACGCGCCTCTCCCGGCCGAGGTGGTCGAGAAGGCCAAGAAGCGCCTCGCCGGCGTGAAGGGGCCGGACGACAAGCCGCTGCAATGACAAGCCAGGCGGACACCCAGGTTCCGGTCAAGACGGAGAGCTCCGCGCCGCCGCCCTCGGAGACGCGCGGCCTCATGCTCGGCGGGGCGCACCTCGGAGACAAGATCTTCAAGGCCGCGACCGGCACGTTCGGCGGGATCGTGCTCGCGCTGCCCTTCGTGATGATCGCGATGCTCTACGTGGCGTCGCGGCCCTCCATCGCGAAGTTCGGCGCAGGCTTTCTGACCGGCACCTCCTGGGATCCCGTCCGCGAAGAATTCGGCGCGCTGCCCTTCATCTGGGGCACCGTCGTGTCCTCTCTCATCGCCCTCGTCATCGCTGTTCCGGTGTCGCTCGGAGTGGCCATCTTCCTCTCCGAGCTGTGCCCGATGAAGGCGCGGCGCCCCCTCGGCTTCCTCGTCGAATTGCTCGCGGCCATCCCCAGCGTCGTCTACGGCTTCTGGGGCATCTTCGTGATGATCCCCTGGCTGCGGGACAGCGTGGAGCCGGCGTTCATCAAATACCTCGGCTTTCTCCCTCTCTTTCACGGTCAGCCGCTCGGCTTCGGCATGCTGGCGGCGGGGCTCGTATTGGCCATCATGATCGTGCCGACGATCGCGAGCATCTCGCGCGAGGTGCTGCGCGCGGTGCCGGATCTCCAGCGCGAAGCGGCGCAGGGGCTCGGGGCGACTCCGTGGGACACCATCCGTGTCGCGGTGTTGCCCTCGGCGAGATCCGGTATCGTCGGCGCCATCATCCTCGGCCTCAACCGCGCGCTCGGCGAGACGATGGCCGTCACGATGGTGATCGGCAATCGGCCGAAGATCTCGACCTCGCTGCTCGACCCGGCGTACACGATGGCGAGCGTCATCGCCAACGAGTTCACGGAGGCCGACAAGGACATCTATGTATCGGCCCTCTCGCAGATTGGCCTCCTCCTCTTCGGAGTGGCGCTGATCATGAACCTCTTCGCGAGGTGGCTCGTCCGGCAGACGGCCCGTCGCGCCTCCGGAAAGGCGGCCGCGTGAGCGAGCGGACTCACCTCCTCGTCGCCGATCCGGGCGAAAAGAAGCGCAAGCTGCGGAGCGCCGTGTTCATCGGCCTGTGCGGGCTCGCTTCTGTCATCGTCCTTTTACCTCTCCTTTCGATCCTCCTCTACGTGATCCGAAAGGGCGCGGCCGGACTGTCGCTCTCCTTCTTCACCGAGATGCCGAAGCCCGTCGGAGAGACCGGCGGCGGCATGGGGAACGCCGTCGTCGGCACATTGACCTTGATCGGAATCGCCTCCGCCATCGGCCTCCCGATCGGCATCCTCTCCGGCGTCTACATCGCGGAGGTCGGCCGCGGCAAACTGGCAGACTGGATTCGCTTCTTCGCAGAGGTCCTGTCCGGCGTCCCGTCGATCACGATCGGCGTCTTCGTGTACGCCCTCGTCGTCGTGCCGATGAAGCATTTCTCGGCCTTCGCGGGCGGCGTCGCGCTCGCGATCATCATGATCCCCACCGTGACGCGCACGACGGAGGAGCTGCTCCGCATGGTGCCGCCGCACCTCCGGGAGGCCTCTCTGGCGCTCGGCGTGCCGATGTGGCGCACCAGCCTGTTCGTGGTGCTGCGGACGGCGGCGCCCGGGATCGCGACGGGCATCATGCTCGCGGTGGCCCGCGTGGCCGGGGAGACGGCGCCTCTCCTCTTCACGGCCTTCAACAACCGATTCATGAGCACGCGCGTCGATCAGCCGATCGCGTCCTTGCCCGTCCAGATCCTCACGTACTCGACGAGCCCTTACCAGGACTGGCAACAACAGGCCTGGACCGGGGCGCTCGTCCTCGTGGTGGTGATCCTCGCGCTCAACATCCTCGCTCGACTCGGCACCAAGAGTCGCATCGGAGCCAAGCGATGAAGTCCCTCGTCACGGCCCTCCCGGAGACCGAGCCTTCGAGTGAGCCGGAGCCGCGCCTCGTCGTCGAGAAGCTGAACGCCTTCTTCGGCGGCTTCCACGCGATCCACGACATCTCGGTCACCTTGCCGGAGAAGCGCGTCACCGCGGTCATCGGCCCTTCGGGATGCGGCAAGTCCACGTTCCTCCGGTGCCTCAACCGCATGCACGAGCTCACGCCCGGCGCGCGCGCGAGCGGCCGCGTGATGATGGATGGAGTCGACATCTACGATCGCCGCGTCGACCCGGTGCGCCTCCGCCGCCACGTCGGCATGGTGTTCCAGAAGCCGAACCCGTTCCCGACGATGACCATCCGAGAGAACGTGCTCGCGGGCCTCACGCTGAACGGCTCGCGCGTGAAGAACGCCGACGAGATCGTGGAGCGCACGCTGACGCAAGTGGCCCTGTGGAGCGAGGTGAAGGACAAGCTCGATCAGTCCGGAATGTCGCTGTCCGGCGGCCAGCAGCAGCGCCTGTGCATCGCCCGCGTGCTCGCGGTGGAGCCGAGCGTGATCCTCCTCGACGAGCCGTGCTCCGCGCTGGATCCGATCGCCACGGCGCGCGTCGAAGAGCTCTTTTTCGAGCTGCGGGAGCGGTACACTCTCGTGATGGTCACGCACAACATGCAGCAGGCGGCGCGCGTGTCGGACTACACCGCCTTCTTCTACATGGGCGATCTCATCGAGTTCGATCAAACTCCCAGGATCTTCACGAACCCCAAAGAGAGCCGGACAGAGGACTACGTGACCGGCCGGTTCGGTTGAGCGACGGAGGGAGCCATGCCCAGCGAGCACACGAGCAAGGTCTACGAGCACGAGCTGCGGACGCTCCGCGAGAAGGTCCTCCTGATGGGGAGCCTCGCGGAGGAGATGATCCAGAAGGCGATCCTCGCTTATCGCAACCGTGACACGGAGCTCGCGCAGACGACGCGCCGCGTGGACAGGCACATCAACCGCCTGGAGTGCGAGGTGGACGAGCTGTGTCTGCGCATCCTCGCGATGCGCCAGCCCGTCGCGTCGGATCTCCGCTTCATCACGACCGCGCTGAAGATCGTCACGGATCTGGAGCGCGTCGGCGACATCGGCGTGAACATCTGCGAGCGCGTGACCGAGCTGAACGAAGAGTCGCCGCTGCCCGAGGTGGTGGACGTCTCCTCGCTCGCGGACGAGTCGCTCGGCGTGCTGCACGAGGCGCTGGACGCGCTGGTCTCGCGGGACGTGGACCGCGCGACGAAGCTCCTCCAGAGCGACGATCTCATCGACGAGCACTACGGCAAGATCTTCCAGCAGGTGCTCGCGATGATGTCGCGCGATCCATCCACGGTTTACCGGGCGACGCGCATCCAGTCGATCGCGAAGTACCTGGAGCGCATCGGCGATCACGCGATGAACATCGCGGAGACGGTCGTGTTCCTGGTGAAGGGCACGGACATCCGCCACTGGAACCGCCGCGCCGACGTGAACGCGGACTCGGTGCCTCCGGGCGCCGTGAAGACGCCCCCCAACGGCGGCGCGCAGGGCTGATCGCGCTTCAGGCGCGCTCGGCTTCCAGCGGGCGGATCTGCGCCAGCCGGTAGCCGATGCCGCGCACCGTCTCCACGTATTCGCCGAGCGGTCCGAGCTTGTCGCGCAGGCGCTTGATGTGCGTGTCCACGGTGCGCGTCGTGATGATCGCGTCCATGCCCCACACCTCGTCGAGCAGCGCGGCCCGCGTCTGCACGCGGCTCCGGCCCTCGTAGAGCGCGAGGAGGAGGTTCAGCTCCAGCAACGTCAGCTCCACCTCGCGGCCGTCGACCCACACGCGGTACGCCGCGCGATCGATGCGGAGGCGGCCGAGATCGATGACCGCGGAGCCCTCGGGCTCGGGCCGCGCGCGGCGGAGGATCGCGGCGATCCGGAGCGCGAGCTCGCGCAGGCTGTACGGCTTCGTCACGTAGTCGGAGGCGCCGAGCTCGAAGGCGATCACGCGATCGACCTCGTCCCCGCGGTCCGACAAGATCACGATCGGGATGTTGCGCGTCTCGGCGGACGACGCGAGCGTCTTGCACACTTCGACGCTGGTCCCGTCGGGCAACGCCCAGTCGAGGAGGAGGAGATCAGGGAGGTTGGCCCGTGCGATCGACACGGCTTCTCGTCCGGTGGAGGTGTGCACGGGCACGTGGCCGCCACCGTGGAGATGAGCGTCGAGCAGCTTGGCTTCCGCCAGGTCGGGGGCCACGACCAGGATTCGCGCCATGATCGAGGCAATATCGGGCTCACGTGACAAATCCGTGGCCTCAGCGTCACAGGCGTTCCTCGTCAGTCTTCTTGCGGAGGCCGCGACGTTCGCGTAGGTTCGCGCTCCCCACAGCGCCGAAGTGGCGGAATGGCAGACGCGGCGGATTCAAAATCCGCTATCCTCACGGGTGTAAGGGTTCAAGTCCCTTCTTCGGCACCAAACGCTACGAAACAAGGGGTTTCGGCGCGCGTCACCGGCGGACAGGTGGCTTCGGCGGCGGCCCCAGACTGGCACTCTCGCGGCGGACTCGGCCTCTCCGCCGGGCCCGCACGATGGGCGTGTGTCGGGCGCCCGGGCGGATGCTGGTATACCTTGCGTCGCGCATGGCTCGCAGAGGTCGGCTCACTTCGCCCGAATCGCTCGGGGCGCTCATCGCCTTCGGGGAGATCGTGCGCGCTCAGCGGAAATTCGCGGCCGACAGCGAGCGCGGGAACGAGCCGCCTCCTGTGGCGGCGCAGGACTGGGAGCTGGCCGTCGGCACCAAGATCGCCCGGCGCGCGCGGCCGACGCGGCTCGTGCGGGGCGTGCTGCACGTGCGGACCGCGAGCTCGACGTGGGCGCAGGAGCTGTCGCTGCTCGCGGACACGATCGTGGCGCAGCTCCGGGCGCGCGGCGTCGACGTGCGATCGATGCGGTTCCACGTCGGCGCCGTCGAGCCGATGGCGCGGCCCTCGTGGCGGACGGACGTGCGCCTGTCGCCGGAGCCCGTGAAACTGCCGCCGGTCGTGAAGACGTCGCTCGCGAAGGTGGAGGACGCGGACCTGCGATCGGCGATCGCGAAGGCCGCCGCCGCGAGCCTCGCGTACGAGGTGGGGGAGGCCGCGAGGAGAGCGGGCGCGCGCCCCGCGCCGAGGCCGCAAGCGCCGGCGCGCCCCGTCACTTCGCCGCGATCAGGCGCTCCAGACCCTCGATCCGCTGCACCACGAAGCGCTCCGCCGGACCGAACGACGGCTGAGCGTCGCGCAGCACCGCGAGGTACGCGCGGAGGGCCTTCCCCTCGAGGCTCTTGATCTTGCGCACCGTCGTGTAGAGCTCGTCCACGATCGCCGCCGGCGCGGGGCGTCGCACCGCCGCGTAGAGGTCGAACACGTAGTCGATCCAGCTCGCCTTGTTCGTCGCGCCGCCGATGCGCGTGGCGTACCGCGCGGCCTGATCGATGACGTTCGGCTCCGCCGGCTTGCCCTCGCGCGAGGTGCGCAGGATCTCCTGCAACAAGGCCTGCAGGATGCGCTCCGCCTCCTCCGCGCGGCCGAGCGCGAGCGCCTTGTCCGCGACGCCGCCGAGGAGCTGGAACGAGTGGATGCCGCGCGCGTTCGTCGTCGCGTCGCCGGGCTGCACCGGCACCGAGGACGACTGCGCGGCCACCGCGACCGGCGGAGGCGCCGTGACCGCGCTCGCGAGCTGCGCCTCCAGCTCCGCCGCGCCCATGCCGAGCGTCTGCGTGTGGCGGCGATACTGCTCGCGGGCCAGCGCCTCCGTCGTCTCGTCGACGTAGATCACGCGCAGCTCCTGGCCGCCGATCGAGATGCGATCCGCGTCGCCCACGGGCGTCGGCCCGTCGATGCGCGCGCCGTTCACGAGGACGCCGTTGCGGCTTCCGAGATCCTCCACCGTGACGCCGTCGCGGCGGACACGGAGCGCGGCGTGCTTGCGCGAAACGAGCGGATCGTCGAGCGCGAGCTGACACTCTGCGCTGCGGCCGATGAGGAACTCCCCCATGGGCATTTCGAGGTCGTGCGCTTGGTATCGCAGCCGGTAGGCCATCTCTCTTGCTCAGGTGCCGAGGAACGAGCGCCGCACGTGGACCGGGATGGTTCTCCGGACGTCGGGCATCACTTCATGGCCCCGAGACGCTCGAGGCCCTCGATTCGCTGGCGAATGAATCGCTCGCTCGGTCCGAGGTGGTCGTTCTTGCGGAGCTTGTCCGTGTAAGCGGAGATGAGGCCCTTGTCGACGGACTTCACCTTGCGCATCACGGAGTACAGCTCATCGACGAGTTTCGCAGGCAAGAGCGCGCCCAGCAAGCCGTACAGCTCGAAGATGTAGTCGACCCACAGGCCGCGGCTCGTCGCGTTCGCGAGGCGCGTCGCGTAGTAAGCGGCCCTCTCCGCCAGCTCGGGGCGGACGTCGTTCTTGCCGCGGGCCTTGATGAGCACCTCTTTCAGCGAGCGGCTGAGGATGCGCTCCGCCTCCTCCGCGCGGCCCATCGCGAGCGCCTTCTCCGCGAGGCCGCCGATGAGCGCGAGCGACGACACGCGCTTGTCCGGGCTCTCCGAGGGGATGACGTGCGCGGGGCTCTCGGCGGTGGCGGCGACCAGCTCCTCGTTCTCGGCGCCGGTGAGCGTGATCACGTCGGCGCCGTGGACCGATTTTCGTTCGCGCGGGACCGACGTGGGCGCCTTCGAGGGCGGCGGCTCACCGGGGACGCCGATCAGCGTCATCACCTGCGATCCGACCGTGATGCTGTCGCCGTCGGTGAGGCGCGCGGGGCCGTGGATGCGTTTGCCGTTCACGAGGACGCCGTTGCGGCTGCCGAGATCCTCGATGAACACCGCGTCCGGGTGCACGACCAGGATCGCGTGCCGGCGCGAGACGAGCGCGTCGTCGAGCGAGAGCTGGCACTCCGTGCTGCGTCCGATCACGAACTCGCCAGGCGGCACCTCGAGGTCATGGGCGAGGTAGCGCAGGCGGACCGACATACGTGGGTGAGGAATATCAATCGGCGCTCGCCCCGTCAAAGAGCGTCCGGCAAACGCCGCCGATCTATGCGCTGCGCGACGACAGGATGCGGATGACCCGCGTGGCCAGCCGGGCGTGCGAGAAGAAGCCGTAGACGATGAGGCGGCCGGCCGCGAGGTTCCGGTAGAGGCCGCGGAGGGCCGCCCAGTCGCGCGGGCGCGCCGGAAGAGGCAGCGCGAGCCACGGGGTCAGCGGCACGCTCGTGAGGCCGAGCACCGCCTCCCGATCGCCGCAGAACGTGAGCGCCGGGATGCCGATGTTGCCCTCGTGGATCGTCACGCGCCCGTGATCGAAGCGCATCGTCACGGTCTGCGTGGTGTCGAAGGCCACGAACTGCACCGTCGCGCGCATGGCGCCGAAGCTCTTCTGCGCGCGCGCGTTCGTGCGGAGGTTGTGCCGCAGCACGTCCGCGAGCGCGGTCGCGAGGTCGTTCTCCTCGGCGCCGGGGGCCAGATCGACGATCGGGTCGAGCACGTTCGTCCTTGTTTACAAGCGGATCGCGAGCACGTTGAGCACGTTCGCGGAGCGCCGCAGCTCTTCGAGCACGGACGCGGGCGCGTCGGCGTCGAGGCTCCAGATGCTGACCGCGTTGCCCGGCGCGCCGAGGCCGAGGTGCAGGCGCGCCACGTTGATGTGCGCGGCCCCGAGCGCGCTGCCGACGAAGCCGATCACGCCCGGCCGGTCGAGGCTCGTGATCACGAGCGCGGCGCCGCCGAGGGGCGCTTCGATCTCGTACGAGCCCCATTTCACGAGCCGCGGCGATCCGTCGGCCCCGAGCGATCCCTCCACCGCGAGCGTCGTCCCGTCGGCGCCGGTCACGCGCAGCGCGACGATGGAGGCGTACTTGCCGGAGCCGCCCGCGGTCGCGAGCTCGCGCACGGTGATGCCGCGCGCCTTCGCCGCGACGGGCGCGGACACGCGGTTCATCTGCACGGTGAGGTAGCGCGAGAGGCACCCGGCGACGGCCGCCGCGGAGATGCCCTTCACGCCGAGATCCGCCGCTTGCCCCGTGCACTCCACCTCGATCGCGGTCGGCGAGAGCTTCGGCTCCACCTGCGCGAGGAACGAGCCGAGGCCCTCCGCGAGCTCCAGGTAAGGCTTCTGCTTCTTCGCGACCTCCCCCGCGACGGATGGCGTGTTGACCGCGTTCTTGATCTCGCCGGTCGTGAGGTACGCGACCACTTGCTCGGCGATCTCCAGCGCGACGCGGGCCTGCGCCTCCTTCGTCGACGCGCCGAGGTGCGGCGTGGCGATGACGCGCTCGTGCTTCAAAATAGGCAGATCCGCGGGGGGCGGCTCCTCGATGAACACGTCGAGCGCGACGCCTCCGATCTGCCCGCTCTCCAGGCCCTTGAGGAGCGCCGCCTCGTTGTAGATGCCGCCGCGCGCCGCGTTCACGAGCAGCACGCCCTTCTTCAGCATCGGCAGCGTGGACTCGCCGACGAGGTCGCGCGTCTGCGCGGTGAGCGGCGTGTGCACGGTGATCGCGTCCGATCGCGAGAGCAGCTCCTCGATGCTGACGAGCTCCACGCCGAGCGCCGCGGCCTTCTCCGCCGTGAGGATCGGATCGAACCCGATCACCTTCATGTGAAGGCCCTTCGCGCGATCCGCGACGATGCGCCCGATGTTGCCGAGGCCGACGACGCCGAGCGTCTTGCCGGCGAGCTCGCGCCCCTCGAACTTCTTCTTCTCCCACTTGCCGTTCTTGAGCAGCGCGGACGCCTGCGGGATGTGCCGCGCGAGCGCCATGAGCAGCGCGACCGCGTGCTCCGCGGTGGTGGTCGCGTTGCCGGTGGGCGTGTTCATCACGACGACGCCCTTCTTCGAGGCGGCCTCCACATCGACGTTGTCGACGCCGATGCCGGCGCGCCCGATCACCTTCAGGTTCGTCGCGGCCTCGATCACGCGCGCGGTGACCTTGGATCCGGAGCGGATCACGAGCGCGTCCGCCCCCGGGATCGCCGCCGCGAGATCGGCCTCGTTGAGGCCGGGTTGGTAGTCGATCGTCGCGCCGGGGGTCTGCCGGAGGATCGCGAGGCCTTGTTCGCTGAGGGCATCGGAGACGAGGACGCGCATTGCAAATCTCCTGAAAAACGAGGTGGGAGCGATCGATCGGAGCAGCGCCGAAATCCACGGGACGATGCCCACCCCCGGTCGCCCCTGCGGTGCGCCCGCCCCTCCCAAATCGCTCACTGTCGTTCGCGAAGGGAGGGGCACGTGACGTGGTATTGGGAGCGGCTCCTGCGCTCCGGGCGGCGACAATAACGGGGTGGGGGAGGGGGTCAAGCGCGGTCCTGACGCCCCTGAACGAAGCGCGTCGGAGATTCGGGCGCAACGTCGAGGACTGCGTCCGTTCCGCGACGGACTCCGCTCCGAAGCGCAGCTCCGCCTGCAGCGTCGAGGCCTACGTCCTCCCAGTGGTTGCCAGCGCGCGGTTGGAGTAACGACGCGCCGCATGACGGGCTCGCGCAAGGTGCTGGTGGTCGGTTCGGGCGCGCGGGAGCACGCGCTGGCGAGGGCGCTCGCGCGGTCGCCGTCCGTCTCCGAGGTGGTGGTGCTCCCCGGCAACGCGGGCACGGTCTCCGTCGGCACCGCCGAGATCGCCGGGATCCGAAGGCGATCGTTGCAGGGCGCGCTCACGCCGGACGCGATCGTCGACGCCGCGATGCACGAGCGCCCCGATCTCGTGGTGATCGGCCCCGAGGCCCCGCTCGTCGCGGGCGCGGTCGACGCGCTCGAAGCGGCCGGCTTCCTCGCGTTCGGCCCGAAGGCGGCCGCGGCGGAGCTCGAAGGCTCCAAGGCTTATTTGAAGGCGCTCGCGGTGCGCGAAGGCATCCCCACCGCGCGCCACGTCACCGTGACGCGGTTCGAGGACGCGGAGGCGCACATCCGTTCGCACGGCGCGCCGATCGTCGTGAAGGCGAGCGGCCTCTGCGCGGGCAAGGGCGTGGTCGTCGCGACGTCGGAGGCCGAGGCGATCGAAGCCGCGCGCGCGATGCTCGTGGACGGCGCGTTCGGCGACGCGGGCAAGACCGTGGTCCTCGAAGAGACGCTGCGCGGCGTGGAGGCGAGCGTCCTCGCGATCTGCGACGGCGAGCGCTTCTTCGTGCTGCCGCCCGCGCGCGATCACAAACGCGTCGGCGACGGTGACACCGGCCCCAACACCGGCGGCATGGGCGCGTTCGCGCCGAGCCCGCTCCCCGAAGGCCTCCTCGCGCGCGTGGAGCGTGAGATCCTGGCGCCGACGCTCGCGGGGATGAAGAAGGACGGCCGCCCGTTCCGCGGCGTGCTCTTCGCGGGCCTCATGATCAGCCCCGACGGCGATCCGTACCTCCTGGAGCACAACGTCCGCTTCGGCGATCCCGAGTGCGAGGCCTTGATGGAGCTCGTCACGGGCGATCTCGCGAGGCTGCTCACGTCCGCCGCGCGCGGCTCGCTCGACATGAACGCGGTCCAGATCGCGCCCGGCGCGTCGCTCGCGCTGGTGCTCGCGGCCCCTGGATACCCCGCGTCGCCGCGCACCGGCGCGGTGATCGAAGGCCTCGACGAGGCGGCTCGGATCGAAGGCGTCTCGGTGCTGCACGCGGGCACGGCGGAGCGCGACGGCCGCATCGTCACGGCGGGCGGCCGCGTGCTCGCGATCACCGCGTCCGGCGCGACCTTGACCGAGGCCCGCGAGCGCGCGTACCGAGCGGCGGCGCGCATCTCGTTCGAGGGGATGCACTACCGCCGCGACATCGCCGCGACCTGAGCGCGCCGGACGGCCCGCGCAATTTTACCGAAGATCACAGAGGGAACCGATGCATCGCAGCTCCTGGGACGAATACTTCATGCGCATCGCGGTCGAGGTGTCCTCGCGCGCGACGTGCGATCGCAAGCACGTCGGCGCGGTGATCGTGCGCGACAAATCGATCCTCGCGACCGGCTACAACGGCTCGATCCGCGGCCTCAACCACTGCGACGAGGACGGCCACATGATGGAGGACGGCCACTGCGTGCGGACGATCCACGCCGAGGCGAACGCGATCATCCAGGCCGCGCGCAACGGCGTCCGCATCGACGCCGGCACCATCTACGTGACGGCGTCCCCGTGCTGGGGCTGCTTCAAGATGATCGCGAACGCGGGCATCACCCGCATCGTCTTCGGCGAGTTCTACCGCGACGAGCGCATCTTCCGCTTCTCCGAGCGCCTCGGCATCGAGCTCGTCGGCCCCGTCACCCCCGGCGCGATCGCCCCCGTTCCAGCGCCGAGCGAGTGAACCCGATGATGTGACGTTTTCCCCGCCCTGAACGAGCGAAGCGAGAGATTTGGGCGGGGCGGGGCGCGCGCAGCGAAGCGAGCACGAACCGGGGGTGGGCACCTCCTTCAAAGTACCGCTTGCGTGATCGGGGGCTCTCGATTACATCCGCTCTCGTTGGTGCAGTAAGCCACGTGTGGGCTTGCCGACAGCGCGCTGTGAACCCCGCCAGGCCCGGAAGGGAGCAACGGTGACAGAAAGCGGGTGTGGCAGGCCCTTCTACTTTTGTGCGCAGAAGGCGGCCGCCGGCGCTCGCGCGCGGTAGAGTCGGATCGCTGTGGACCCGATCACCGAGCCCCGCGGTTCGAGCTTCCTCCGCACGGCGGCGTTCGTTCTGTCGGCGGCCGGCGCGGCGGTGATCTTGCGCTTCACGTGGGAGAAGCCGCTCGTCTCTGCGGGCTTCCTCCTCACGCTGGCGGTGCTCGCTCTCGTGCGGTGGCGTTCGCGCCGTCGCCTCCGCCGCGCGCTCGTCTCGGGCGATGTCGAGGAGGTGCTGCGCCGCTGGTCGCCGTCGATCGAGAAGACGCCGTTCGCCTCCACGATGGCGCCGCTCATGACGGCGACCGCCTTCGCCGCGAACGGCTGGGTCGATCAGGCGCGCGCCGCCCTCGCCGCCGCGCAGCGTGGCCCCGCGTGGGACGCCGCGCTGGAGCACCGCCTCTTCCTGGAATCGCTGCTCCTCACGTTCGAGGGCGATCGCGACGAGGCCATGCGTCAGGCCGATCGCCTCGCGAGGTTGCCCGTGCCCGAGGTCGACGGTCCGATGGCCGAGCGCATCGCCACGCTGCGCGGAGCGATCGGCGCCCTCACGCGGGCGTTCGCGCACAAAACGGAGCAGGGCGACGAGGACCTCCTGGATCGCGCCGCGCGCGTGAGCCCGCTCGTCCACTGGGCGATGCGCTACGCCTCCGCCGTCATCGCGATCGATCACGGCGACATCCCGAAGGCCCGCGCGCTGATCGAAGGCGCCCCCGAGTGGCCCGCGGAGTCGACGTTCCGCACGTTCCACCAGGAGATCGAAGCGCACACGCACCCCGCGTGATCGCCGCGCCGGCGAAGATCAGGCCGCGCGTGAGTAGGTCGCGGCGCGGGCGAAGGCGGCGGCTCGATCGGCGATGAGGTGCGGCGCGATCTGGCCGAGGCGGTTTCGCATGCGTTGCTTCGCGCGCTCCTCCACCTGACGGATGCGCTCGCGGCTGACGCCGAACGTCTCGCCGAGCTGCTCCAGCGTCTCCGGCTCGTCGCTGAGGATGCGGCGCTCCACGATCGCCATCTCGCGCTCCGACAGCTCGCCCAGCACCTCGCGCACCGCCGCTCGGAGCTTCTTCGCCTCGTCGGAGGCGCACGCGTCGTCCTCCGGGGTCGGGCCGCCGTCCGCGAGGCGATCCGCGAGCGAGCGCTGATCGTCCCGCGCCGGCGTGTCGAGCGGCGTCTCCCGCGCGGCCAGGAGCGGCAAGAGATCGTTCGCGAGGCGCAGCGGCAGGCCCGTCTTCAGCGACAGCTCCTCGGGATCCGTGATGCGCGTCTGCCGGTAGTACCGCACCGCGCGCCGCTCCATCTTCGAGGCGCCGAGCCACACGACGCGGTGGTTGCGCGTCACGTAGTCGCGGATCTCCGCGCGGATCCAGAACTTCGCGAACGTCGCGAGGCGGAAGCCGCGCGCCGGATCGAAGCGCTCCGCCGCCTTCAGCAGGCCGATGTTGCCCTGCTGCACGAGGTCCTCCATCGGCGTGCCCCAGCGTCGGTACTGCCGCGCGATCGCGGTCACGTGCGAGAGGCAACCCTCCACGATGCGCTGGCCCGCCGCGCGATCGCCCGCGCGGTAGCGGACCGCGAGCTCGTGCTCCACCTCGGCGGACAGGGTTGGGGTCTGCTGCGAGCGCTCGGGATATCGCAACAACATGTTGCGATCGCTTCTAACACCCTGACCGCCCATCGCAACAGAAAGTTGTGATGCCCTCCGACGCACCGCAACAAATGGTTGTGATGACGGGCGGTTCCCGCGTTCGTTAAATAGTGTGCACCTCGCCCCGCGGGCCGCCGAAGCGAGCCGATTCGAACCGGAACGCCGCCCGGTCCGAGGGCCGCCTCCGCGCTCCCCGCGATCGCAACGAATCGTCGAGATGCGCGCTCGCCATCGCAACAAATCGTCGTGATGCGCCCTTTGCCATCGCCACGAGTCGTCGAGGACGCGATCTCCGCCGTCGCGCGGCCGATCGTCGAGGTGACGCAGCGGCATCCCGTCGGCGCGCCACGTGAGGTCGAGGCGCTCTGCGTCGTCCGCGCCGCGTCCGCTCGATCGCGCCGGCCTTGCGCGCACACGCAGAATCCTTCGGCGGCCGTCGGTTCCGTGAGCGGATCTCGGGGCGAGCGGTCACCTCCATCGACGAGACGCGGCGAATTGTGCGCCGCGCACCGCTTGTGCGGACGAAGGTCGGGCCCATGTGCTCTGCTCCGCGCGGTCACGGTACGCTCCGAGATCTCCACCCTCCCGACGAGCATGAGAACCAAGCCCAAGAAGGCGACGATATCCACGGCGAAGAACGAGAAGGCGCGCGCTCCGCGCCCCGTCGTGAAGAGAGCGCCGCCCGCCCGCTCGCCCGCGAAGGCGCCGCGCCCCTCCCGACCCGGCGCGAAGAAGGAGCCCGCCGCCCGCGGGGACGTGCCGCCGGCGCGAGGATCGCAGCCCGGCCTGAAGAAGGAGCCGCTCGTCCGAGGCGACGCGATCGTCACGCGCGTGCTCGACGCGACGCTGCAGGAGCTGTCGCAGTCCGGTTACCGCGCCCTCCGCGTGGAGGACGTCGCCGCGCGCGCCCGCGTGAACAAGACGACCGTGTACCGGCGCTGGCCCACGAAGGCGGACCTCGTGCGCGACACGCTCGTGCGCAAGGCCAACTTCGCCTTCGTCCTCCCGCAGACGGGCTCGATCCGCGGCGACCTCCTCGGCGCGGCGAAGGTGTTCGTGAAGTACGCGACGGATCCGATCGGGCGCAGCCTCGTGCGCATGTTCGCGGCGGAGAGCTCGGATCCGGAGGTGATCGCGATCGCCCGCTCCCTGCGCGAGCGCGACGAGACGGGGCCGCGCCGCATCATCGAGGCGGCGATCGCCCGCGGTGAGCTCGCGCCGGGGCTGGATCACTCGCTGATCTTGCACGCGATGGTCGGCGCGCTGCACCACCGGCTCTTCTTCGTGCAGGGCCCGCTCGACGACGGATTTTTGGAGGGCCTCGTGGACCTCTTGCTCCGCGGCGCCCTCGCGTCGAGCGCGCGCCCTCACAACGCTTAGCGAACGGCGCGCGCCGATCAGCCCGCGTAGAGCTGCGTCACCCAGACGCGGCCGTCGGCGTCCTTCACCGCGGCGATCCCGACCTTCGTGAAATCGCCCGAGAGCATGTTCGAGCGGTGCGACGGGCTCGACCACAGCGCGCGGTGCGCGTTCTCGGGGCTGGCTGCGCTCGCGACGTTCTCGCCTGCGACCTTCGCCTTCACGCCCGCGGCCTTGATGCGCGCGGACGGATCGCCGCCGCCGACGTCGTGGCCGATCATCTTCGCCTTCATCATCTCGTCGGAGTGCGCCTTCGCGAGCTTGTCGAGGGCCGCGTCGCGCGTGAGCGTCGCGGCGCCCTCCGCGGTGCGCGCGGCGTTGAGCATCTTGAAGATCGCCTCCGCCTCGTCCTTGACGCCCTTGCTCGCGTCCTCCCCGGGGACGGCCGCGCGCGTGAACTTGGTCGGAGGCGTCTGCCCCACGAAGACGAGCCCTTCGAGCACCGGCCGCGGCCCCGTCGACACCGTCGCGAGCACCTGCACGAGCCACTGCCCGTTCTGATCGACCGAGAACGTCGACTTGATCTTGTCGCCCGAGAGCGAGGCCGTGACGGTCTTCGGCGCGCCGCGCGGCCCGAGCAGCACGACCTTCACCGCGCTCGCGGACACCAGCATTTTGCCTTCGAGCGTGATCCACTGGCTGAGGCGCGCCGTCGTCGGCAGGCTCGTCATGTCGGCGAGCGCGTCCACCGCGACGACGGAGAACACCGTGGTGCCGTCGCTCTTGTCGGCCTTCGAGAGCCCGCAGCGGCGCGTGCCGAGCGTGGTCCACCCGTCCATCCAGCCCTTGAGCCGCTTCGTGAGCGCCGCGTCGTCGAGCCCGGTGCCTTCGACCGAGAACGCGCGCGGCCACACGTGCGGATCGCCCGAGGCGCGCAGGTTGAACGCGAGCTCGTCCGCGCCGAAGATGTCGAGGCCTTCGGTCTGGCGCTTCGAGTTGCTGTTCGCGACGGTGACGAGCGCCGCGTCGACGGTGCCGCACAGGCTCTGGAGCGCGCTCACCTTCGCGTCGGCGGTCGCGGTTTGAGGGGACGTCGTCGTCGATTTCCACGTGAGCGCCGGCACGTCCGCGCGCACCGCGGGCGCCCCGATCGCGGCCGCGAGCCCGAACGCAGCGCCGATCGCGCGGAGGCGTGAGCCCGTTCTCTCGATGCGTCGCACCATCGTCGTGACCTCGCCCGCGGGCGCCTTTCGTGAAAGAGGGACCCCCTCGTCGTAGCAGGTTTGGAAAATTCTGAAAAAAGCCTGGCAGAAGTGGGGCGATCGACGCCCCGAGCCCAAGACGCGCGCGGCGTTTGTGTAAACTCGATCCATGGCGCGGATCTCCAGGCCCCCGGGCTTCGACATGACGTATCGCCCCGACAAGCGGCAGATGTTCGGTCCGCCGCTCCGCGAGCGCGCGCTGACGCTGCTCTACCTCGCGTTCGCTTCGATCGTCGTCGGCGTGATCATCTACGGGCAGAACGCCCCTTCGAATTCGATCTTCTTCAAGTACGTCGTCGAGCTCGACCGGCACCGCGCGGTGCCCGCGAGCGTGTGCGCGATCGTCCTCGGCGTGAGCGCGACGGCGGCGTTCCTGCGCGAGCAGATGCGCGGCGTCGTCGTGCACCCGGATGGCATCGAGCTGCGCGAGCTGCTCTCGTTCGGCTGGCCGAAGGTGCGGCGCCTCTCGTGGTCGCAGATCGATCGCGTGAGCGTGCCGCCCGTGGCGCCGAAGAAGGGCGACAAGGAGGGAAAGGCCCCGAAATCGATCCGGCTCGATCTCTGGGACGGATCGCGCGCGTGGCTGCCGAACGTGTCGAACCCGACGGCGCTCGGCCTCTTGCTGGAGCGCGTCGCGCTCGCTCGGGCGATCCCGATCGAGGGCGGCACCGGGCTGCTCGACGACCTCGGCAATCCGATGGAAGACGACGGCTGACGCTGTCGCAGCGGGGGTCAGGCAGGCTCGCGGGCGATCCGTGAGCCTGTTTGTTTTTTGTGGGTGCGAGTGGAGCGTGTCATTGCTGTCATGGCTCCTTTCTGCGTGTCATTGGCGTCATAGGCATGTTGGGGGGCCGCCTCCCGTGCTGTTGTAATGGGCGTCATGGCTTTCGCCGGGGATTTCAGGGGCGTTGCGGGGGGTCGGAGTAACAGCGTGTAATTGTTTTGGTGGGGTGTTCCGTGCACGATTCAGAGCGCGGAGGTCTCTTCCGCGACCAATCGTCGAGAGGCGGTCGGTTTCAAATCCGTTGGGCGGTCCGCGGCGTTCCTCTCGTGTCGACCGTCGACGTTCTCCCGGGTCCGTGTCGGGGCGGGCCTGAGGTATTCGAGGAGATGTGGAGATCGCTCGCGGCAGCGCGGGCAGGTGTTTCATGACGGCACTCCGTCGAGACGAGCGAGGGATTCGATGACGAAGAACGCGAATCGTGGCCGGGGAGGCGACAGCTCCGGGACGTGGCTCCTGCCGCCCCGTCTGCCGGCCACGCTCCTCAGCACGATGCGGGATCGGAGCCTCTCTCCGGCGCGGCGGCTCGACGCTCAGGTGCGCGTGTTCGACCACGTGTACCGCGTCGTGTCCGTCATCCTCGGCCGCGGCCGGCCGGAGGTGGACGACGCCGCGCAGGAGGCCTTCCTTGCCGTATTCAATGCATCGAAGGATCTGTTGACGAGGGTGGAGCCGGACGCGGAGGTCGCGGCGTGGGTCAACACGATCGCTGCGCGGAAGGCCATCGATCATCGGCGCCGCGCGCGTCACCGCGTCTACACGCCGCTGGAGGACGTGCCGTCTCTCTCGCACGACTCCGCCTCTCCGGACGACGCGGTCGGCCTCACGTACTTCGTGGGGCGCCTCTTGGAGTCGCTGACGGAGGAGCAGCGGGAGATGATCGTGCTCCGTTATTGGGGCGGACACACCGACGAGGACATCGCGGAGCGCCTGGACGCTTGTCTCGGCACCGTGAAGACGCGGCTCCGGAGGTCGCTGCGCGTGCTCCTCTCGCAGGCGAAGCGCATGGAAGCGGGGAGCTCGTGGGACTTCGCGATCCCGTGGGCGCGCGACGGGACCGACCCGAGCGGCGCCTGAGCCCGACGGGCGTAAACTGACGAGCCCTTCGAGCAGACCATTGCTGCCGGAGGAACCACCGAGTGATCGCAACATGCCACCTTGAGAAGGAACCACGCCCATGGGCAACACCGGTGCTGCCAGACCTGCGACGGACGAGGACGAGATGGCCGAAGATCTCCTCTTTGACGAGCTCTTCTCGGACACGTTCGACATGGCGCCGGAGGAAGAGGTGGACGACGCCCACCTCGACGAGCTCTTGCTGGAGGCGCTCGCGGTGAAGGTGCCAGTCCCGGAGGGCAGTCGACTCCGCGCGATCAACGCGGCCGAGGCGATCCTGTTTTACGAGGAGGAGGTGGAGGAGCCGCCGCCCTCGGTGCGAACGCGCCCGACGCACCGGCCGACCCCGCCTCCCCCGGACTCGGCTTAGCGGCGTGAGAGGGAGTCGCCGGTCCTTCGAATCCGTGGGATCTTCGTCGGATCCAGCCTCTTCTGGCCCGCCATGATCACCCTCTCTCCCTCGTCTCGGAGGGCCGATATCGCCTGTCGCAGAGAGGCGATGTCGATGCCCCGGTGCTCCGCCGGGAGGTGGGCAGTCTTCCGCAGCGCGCTATCCAGGAGACGCAAGGACCCTCTCGGCTCCACGTCGTGAAGCAGCTTGTGCACGGCGCTCGCGAGCTGGATCAAGGCCTGGAGAAAGAGCCTCTCTCCGTCGTCCTCCTCCTCGTTCCATAGCTCCTCCCAGCGCTCGTGCGCCTCGTAATGTTCCCCGGATTCGTACGTATTGAGGCCCTCTTCGAACAGCCTGTCTCGCTCCGCCTGGTTCATGGGACCTCTCGCTCCGGGGTGAGCTTACCGAGATCGATGCGCTCCGTCGCCTGATCATGGGATTGACGCCGCGGCCTTCTTTAGGGCACGTGCCCACGCGGATGGCAACGGCTCTCGCAGGGACGCTCCTCGGAGGTCGATATCGCCTCGAACGGCCGCTCGCCGAAGGCGGGATGGGCGAGGTGTGGCGCGCCTTCCACGAGAAGCTGGAGATCCCAGTCGCCGTGAAGCGAATGGCGCCGGCCCTCGCGGCGTCCGCCTCCGCCCGCGCGCGCTTCGAGCGAGAGGCGAAGGCCGCGGCGAAGCTCTCCAGCCCCCACGTGGTCGAGGTGTTCGATTACGGGGTCGAGGACGACGCGCCGTACATCGTGATGGAGCTGCTCGAAGGGGAGGACCTCGCGTCCCGGCTCGACGAGCGGACGCGGCTCGATCCGGAGGAGGCGTGCTCGATCGTCGGGCAGATCGCGAAGGCGCTCGACGTGGCGCACGCGATGGGGATCGTGCACCGCGATCTGAAGCCCGCGAACGTCTTCCTCGCGCGCAAGGGGAACGAGGAGATCGTGAAGGTGCTCGACTTCGGGATCGCGAAGCTGCACGCGCAGACCGGCGCCGGGACGATGCCGGGCACGCTCGTCGGCTCGCCCGGGTACATGAGCCCCGAGCAGGCGCGCGGCGACGGGAACCTCGATCACCGCAGCGATCTGTGGGCCCTCGGCGTGCTCGCGTTCCGCTGCCTCACCGGGCGGATGCCGTTCGTCGGCGAGGACGTGACTTCGCTGCTGCGCGCGATCGCCGGCGGAGAGATCCCGCGGCCCACCGCCTTCGTCGAAGCGCTGAGCGACTCGGTGGATCGCTTCTTCGAGAAGGCCTTCTCGCGCCCGCGGGAGGCGCGTTTCCAGACCGCGCGCGATCTCGCCGCGAGCTTTCGTGACGCGTGCGGCCTGCGGCCCGTGAGCGGCGAGCAGGCGCTCTTCACGTCGAGCGCGCGGTCCCGGGGCACCTCTGAACGATCGCGCGACGCATCCTCCGCGGACGACGGGCAGACGATCGACACGGGCGCGAGGGCCGCGCGCGCGTTCGGGGCCCGCGCCTCGATCTCTCCGCCTCCAGCGCTCGCTTCGTCGGGGGACGTGCTCGTCGGGCGCTTCGGGATCGAGCGCGTCGCGGGCGAAGGCGGGATGGGCGTCGTGTACCGCGCGAAGGACAACGTCACCGGGCAGCCGGTCGCGCTGAAGCTCCTGCGCGCGGCGACGTTCGACGCGGATCGCTTCTTCCGCGAGGCGCGCGTGCTCTCCGAGGTGCGGCACCCCGGCGTCGTCGGCTACGTGGCGCACGGCGTGACCGCGGAGGGGCAGCCGTACATCGCGATGGAATGGCTCGAAGGCGGCGATCTCGAGGAGCGGCTCCGGCAAGGGCGGCTGCCCGTGGGGGACGCGCTGCTGCTCGGGCAGCGGATCGCGGAGGCCCTCGGCGCGGCGCATCGGCGCGGCGTCGTGCACGGCGATCTGAAGCCCAGCAACGTGCTGCTCGGCGGCGGCGATCTGCGCGACGCGAAGGTGATCGATTTCGGGATCGCGCGGCTCTCCCGGCGCGCATCCGGGCCCGGCGCGCGCGAAGGGCTGGTGTTCGGGACGCCGGGTTACATGGCGCCCGAGCAGGTGCGCGGAGAGGCCGACGTGGACGCGCGGGCCGACGTGTTCGCGCTCGGATGCCTGCTCTTCGAGTGCCTCACGGGGTGCGCTCCGTTCCACGGGGAGTCGCCGATCGCGGCGATGGCGCGCACGGTGAACGAGACGGCGCCGCGCGCGGCCGGGCTCGTGTCCGGCGTCGCGGACGAGGTCGACGCGCTGCTCGCTCGGCTGCTGTCGCGGGAGCGCGACCGGAGGCCCGCGGACGGCGCGGCGTGCGCGGAGGCGATCCACGATCTCGCGCGGTCGCTCGGCGTGTTCTCGACGGCGCGGCGCGCGAGCATCACGTCCGCCGAACGGAAGCTGTTGCCCGCGATCCTGCTGCTCCCGTCCGGATCGGAATTGCCTTCATTTACCGATGGAATACACCTCGCGGAGGAGGTCGCCTCGGAGGACGCCACGTGGGAGGCGAGCGGGCCGGCGATCGAGCTCGCGGCGCGCGTCGGGCCGATCGCGCGGCGGTTCCAGGCGCAGACGGGGATCGTGCAGTCCGCGGCCGTGTCCGTGCTGTTCGACGGCGCGGGCGCGCTGTCGGATCTCGCGACGCGGGCCGCGGCGTGCGCGCTCGCGCTGCGCTCGGCGGAGCCGCTCGCGACGATCGCGATCGCGACGGGCCGGCGCGGCGTCCGAGGTGACGTGCTCGATCGCGCCGCGGAGACGCTGCGATCGCACCTCGCGCGGGCCGCGGCGGAGGCGCCGATCGAAGAGCCCGCGCCCGTCGCGATCGACGACACCACGTTCGGCTTGCTCGAAGGGCGCTTCGAGGTGGAGGCGAGCGGCACCGGGTTCGCGCTGCTCGGGCGGCTGCGGCCGGGCACGGGGGACGTGCGGCCGGTCCTCGGGAAGAAGACGCCGTGCGCCGGGCGCGAGCTGGAGCTCGGCATGCTCGACGCGCTGTACCGACAGTGCGTGGACGAGCCCGCGGCGAAGGCGGCCGTGCTGAAAGGCCCGGGCGGCGTCGGGAAATCGCGCGTCCGCGTCGAGATGCTCCGCCGCCTCGCGCAGCAGGAAGAGCCGCCGCGCGTGTGGATCGGGCGCGGCGACGTGATGACCGCCGGATCGCCGTTCGCCCTTCTTTCGCAGGCGATCCTCGCGATGCTGGAGCTCTCCGGAGGCGAGCCGACGGTCGTCCGCGCGGAGCGCCTCGCCGCGCGCGTGGCCGAGCGCGTGCCGGAGGTCGACCGCGCGCGCGTGACGGCGTTCCTCGGCAATCTGATCGGCCTGCCGCTCGACGCGTCCGCGGGGCCGGAGGTCGCGGCCGCGAAGGACGACGCGCTGCTGCTCGGCGATCAGCACAAGCGCGCGTTCCAGGAATTCGTCGCCGCCGAGTGCTCCGCGGGGCCGGTGGTGCTCGTGCTGGAGGATCTGCACCTCGGTGATCTGCCGACGGTGAAGCTCGTGGACGCGACGCTGCGGGCGCTGTCCGATCAGCCGCTCTTCGTGCTCGCGACGGCGCGGCCCGAGGTGGACGATCTGTTCCCGAGCCTCTGGGAGGAGCGCGTCCCGCAGGTGATCCGCGTCGGGCCGCTGTCCGCCAAGGCGAGCGAGAAGCTCGTGCGCCACGCCCTCGGAGCGAGCGCCGCGCCCGATCTGGTCGCCCGGATCGTCGCGCGCGCCGCGGGCCATCCGCTGCACCTCGAAGAGATCGTTCGCGCGGTCGCCGAGCGCGACGGGGGCGAGCTGCCCGACACCGTGCTCTCGATGGTGGAGGCGCGCATCGGCGCGCTGGATCCCGCGGCGCGTCGGGTGCTGCGCGCGGCGAGCGTGTTCGGCCGCACGTTCTGGGAGGGCGCGGTCGTCGCGATGACGCCGCTCGCCCCGGCGGAGGTGCGCTCGTGGCTCCGCGAGCTCGTCGATCGCGAGTGGATCTCGCGCGCGCAGGCCTCGAAATTCCCCGGCGAAGCGCAGATGACGATCGCGCAGGACCTCGTGCAGGAGGCCGCGTACGCGATGCTCCCGGAGGCGGATCGCGAGGTGGGGCACCGGCTCGCGGGCGAGTGGCTCGTGCGCGCGGGCGAGCGCGACGCGACCGTGCTGGCGCGGCATTTCTCGCTCGGGAACGATCCGGGGCGCGCGGCCGGGTTCCTCCTCCGCGCGGCGGAGCAGGCGCTCGACGGGAACGATTTCGCGCTGGCGAGCGAGCACGCGACGCGCGCGACGGCGATGGATCCGAGCCCGGTCCTCGCGGGCCGCGCGGCGGCGATCCTCGCGGAGGCGCACGGGCACCGCGGCGAAATGGAGGCCGCCGCGCGCCGCGGAGCGGAGGCCCTCGCGCTCGTCGTGCCCACGGATCCGGCCTGGTTCCGCGCGTGCTCCGCGCACGTGGTCGCGAGCGGGCGGCTCGGCGACATGTCGGCGATCTCCGCGGTCGCCGCGCGCCTCGTCGCGATGGATCCGGATCTCTCGCTCGCGGTGCCGTTCGCCGCGGCCGCCTCGAACACGATCGTGCAGCTCGTCGTCGGCGGGGAGCGGGCCGAGTCGGACGCGCTCCACGAGAGGCTCGCCTTCATCGCGCGGGAGATGTTCCAGTCCGATCCGATGGTGCGCGCGTACCAGGCGCGGACGGTGGGCGCCCGCGCTGCGTTCTCGGGCGATCCGTTCGGCGCGATCGCGGCGCTCCGCGAGACGGCCGCCGCGTTCGAGGTGGGCGGCGACATCCGGCAGGCGTGCTCGGCGCGCAAGACGCTCGGCTGGTACCTCGGCGAGTGCGGCGCGCTCGAAGAGGCGGAGCGATCGCTGCGCGACGCGATCACGGCGGCCGCGCGCCTCGGCCTCACGAACCTGGCGCCGCACGCGAAGCACGATCTCGGCTCGCCCCTCCTGCGGCTCGGGAAGCTCGACGAAGCCCGGAGATCGCAGGAAGAGGCGCTCGTCGAGTTCGAGGCGCAGCGCGACGTGCGGCTCACGTCCTCGGCGCGCGCGCTGCTGGCGGCGATCGCGGTCGCGGACGGCCGGGTCGAGGACGCCGAGCGCGAGGCGAGCCAGGCCCTCGCGAGCGCGCCGACCGCGGCGACGCGCTTCACGGCGCTGGCCCGCCTCGCGGAGGCCCGCGCCGCGGCCGGCCGGCACGACGAGGCGATCCGCACCGCGGACGAGGCGCTCGCGATCCTCGCAGAGAAGGGCGCCGTCGAGGAGTGCGTGGTCGTGTGCATGCTGGCGCGCGCGACGTCCCTGATCGCGCTCGGCCGCGACGCCGAGGCCGACGCGATGCTCCTCCGCGCGGACCGCGAGATCGAAGAGAGCCGCGCCAAGATCCGCGACCCCGAGCTCGCCGAGTCGTTCCTGTCGCGCATCCCCGAGAACGCGCGCGTCCAGGGCCTTCTGACCGCGCGAGGTCTCGCCGAGAGTAGGCTACACTCCGCGCCGTGAGCGCGCGACCCCAGTACGTCGGTATCGATCTCGGCACCACCAACTCCACCGCCGCCGTCTTCGACGGAGACAAAGTCACCCTCGTCCGCAACCCGCAAGGCGCCTCTCTCACGCCCAGCGTCGTGCGCATCGACGCGCGCGGGAACGTGCTCGTCGGCGAGCGCGCGCGCCGGTTCTTGGAGTCGGATCCGAACAACACGCGCGGCGAATTCAAGCGGCTCATGGGGACCGCGCAGCCCATCGAATTCGTCGCGGCGAAGACGAAGAAGAAGCCGGAGGAGCTCTCCGCGGAGGTGCTCCGGAGCCTGCGCGCCGACATCAAGGAGCACCTCGGGTTCGTGCCCGCGCACGCGGTGATCGCCGTGCCCGCGCTGTTCGAATTGCCGCAGTCCGCAGCCACTTCGGAGGCCGCGCGCCTCGCCGGGTTCGAGCGCGTGGAGCTGATCCAGGAGCCGGTCGCGTCCGCGCTCGCCGCCGGGTGGTCCGCGACCGACACGACGGGCGCGTGGCTCGTGTACGACCTCGGCGGCGGCACGTTCGACGTGTCGCTGCTTGAGACGCGCGACGGCCTCCTGCGCGTGGTCGGTCACGACGGCGACAACTTCCTCGGCGGCCGCGATTTCGACTGGGCGCTGCTCGATCACGTCCTCGCCGAGACGGCGCGCGCGAACGAGGTCACGCTCTCGCGCGCCGATCCGCGCCTCGGGCCGAGCCTGCGCAAGCTCAAGAGCGCCGTCGAAGAAGCCAAGATCGAGCTGACGCGCGCCCCGGAGGCGACGATCGCGGTGCCGGGCGCCTTCGAGGTCGACGGCCGATCCGTCGACGTCGACGTCACGATCGACCGCGCCACGCTGGACGGGATCATCGCGCCGCTCGTGGATCGATCGATCGACGTGTGCCTGCGCCTCCTCAAATCGAACGGCCTCTCGAAGGAGCAGATCGGCCGCATCGTGCTCGTCGGCGGCCCCACGGTGATGCCCGGCCTGCGCGCCCGCGTGAAAGAAGCGCTCGGCGCTCCGTTCGGCGAGGGGATGGATCCGATGACGCTCGTCGCGCAGGGCGCCGCGCTGTACGCCGCGACCGCGGGCCTCGACGCGCGCGCCGCCGCCGAGCCCGAGGCCACCGCGAAGAAGCTGTGGCTCCAGTACCCCGCGATGACCTCGGACCTCACGCCGCACGTCGTCGGTCGCCTCGCGGACGCGGAAAACCAAGCCAAAGGCGCGAAGCCGATCCCGCGGTGGGTGCGCCTCACGCGCGCGGACGGGCAGTGGAAATCCGAGGACGTCCCGCTCGACGCCGAGGGCGCGTTCGTCGCGCTGATCGAGCTCGTCCCGCGCCGGCCCAACGTCTTCAAGGTGGAGATGTTCGAGGGCGCGAACGACCGCAAGCCTGTCGCCGTGAGCCCCACGAGCTTCACGATCGTGCAAGGCCTCACGATCGGCGATCCGCCCCTGTCGCGCACGGTCGGCGTCGCCCTCGCGGACGACACGGTGCGCGTCTACTTCGAGCGCGGCGCCCCGCTCCCCGCGCGCCGCACGTTCATGCACCAGACCGTGGAGACGATCGCGCGCACCACCGGCGCGAGCCCCCCGATCCTCAAGATCCCGATCGTGCAGGGCGAGCTGTCGCGCGCGCATCTGTGCCGCCTCGTCGGGACGCTGGAGATCCCGGGCAGCGGCATCACCGCGACGCTGCCGGTCGGATCGCAGATCGAGCTGACGCTGGAGCTGGATCGCGGCGGCCACCTCTCGGCGCGCGCGTTCGTGCCGGCTCTGTCGCAGGTGTTCGAGCACGTCGCGCACCTCCTCGTGCCGGACGCCTCGCCCGAGGTGCTGACGCGCATGGTGTCGCAGCTCCGCGACCGCATGACCTCGCTGCGATCCGACTCCATGCGCCGCAACGACGTGCACATGATCGGCAAGCTCACGTTCGTCGACTGCGCGGTCTCGGAGGCGGAGCGCGACGTCGACGCGGCGAAGGGCGGCGACCTCGACGCGGGCCAGAAGGCGCGCCGCGCCCTCATCGACGCCGAGGCGATCCTCGACGAGTGCGACGCCGCGAAGCGCTGGCCCGAGCTCGATTTCGAGGCTCGAAACGCCCTCTCCTCGGCCGCGTCGCTCGTCAGCGAGTACGGCACCAAGGCCGAGCAGCGCCTCCTCCACGACGCGACCGACGCCGTCGAGCGCGCCCGCAAGGACAAGGATCCCGTCGAGCTGGAGCGCCAGCTGCGCGTCGTCCGCAACCTCGCGAGCGCCGCGTTCAACCGCCACCCCGACTCGACGAAGTGGCTCTTCGAGGACGCCGCGTCGGAGGTCGATCGCGCGACGGATCTCGTGAAGGCGCGCGAGCTCGTCCGCGACGGCCGCCGCGCGCTGGAGCGCAACGACATGCCCGCGCTGCGCACCATCGTGAAGGACCTGCAGCGCCTCATGCCCGTCGACGTGCGCGAGCGCCAGCGCGGATACGAATCCGGAGTACGGTGAGCCCGATGGACGGCGCGCAATCGGACGCGGGCGCGGCGGCGCTCGCACGCATCCGCGACAACGCGTTCCACGTGCTGGAGCTCACCCCCGCGTGCAGCCGGCTCGACGTGGAGCGCCAGGGGCAGAAGCTGCTCGCGATGCTGGAGCTCGGCCTCTCCGCGGCCGCGAAATACCCGACGCCCGTCGGCCCCGCGACGCGTGACGCGGACAAGGTGCGCCTCGCGATGGCGAAGCTGCGCGACCCGGATCGCCGCCTCGAAGAGGAGCTGTGGGCCCGCCTCACGATCGCGGATCCCTCGGAGAAAGCCCCGGATCCGGACGCGGACCTCGGCCTCGACGACGTCCACGTGCCGCGTTCGCCGCGCCAGGATCGCCCATGGAAAGGCGCGCTCGCCGCCTTCGGGTGGAGCCGCCGATGAACCACGCGGCGCTCTTCATCGTGATCCTGATCGTGCGCGTGATCATCGCTGCGTCGCAGGCCCACGCGGCGAAACAAGGCAAACCGACGCCTCCGCTCTCCACGAAGGCGCGCCGCGTCCTCCGCTTCGTGTTCCTGTGGGTGCTGGCGGCGCCGCTGGCCGGGTACATCGCGCTGGCCCCGCCGCGCACGCTCGCCACGTATCTCCCCGGCGGCGCGGTCCTCCTGTCGGCGCTCCTCTGGCCGCTCGCGCGGTACGTCCTCGCGCCGTTCGGCCTCGTGAAGCCGGCGTACTACGTCGCGAGGGCCGCGTGGGTGCAGGAGGAGCGCGAGAGCCTCGCCCTCCTCGCGGCGTCCGTCGCGCTGCTGCGCAAATCGAGCTTCGACACCGAGAGCGCCGCGTGGCTCGAGGACCGCATCCAGTCGGCGACCACGCTCCGCGGCGCGGGCATCACCGCGTCCGGGATCATGGCGCTGGCCCGCGGCGACGAAGACGGCGCGCGCGTCCTCTTCGAGAGCGTGCGCACGCTCGACAGCCGCGCGTGCGGACCGGCCGCGCGTCACACCGCCGCCGAGTGGCTCGCCGCGTCCGCCGCCCAGCGTGGAGCGTGGGCCGACGTGATCGACATCGGCGCCGACCTCGTGGACGCCGGCCGCCCCGCGTGGCTCCTCGCGGGCGTGGGCAAGCGCCTCCTCGGCCGCCCCGACGCGCCGACCAAATACTGGCTCCTCTTCCGGTGGGCCTTCGCGCCTTCCCGCATCGCCGCGTGGCCGATCGTGGAGCGCGCGCTCAGCGTGCCGGACGGCTCGCCCCCCGTGGACGAAGATCGCGAATCGCAGGCGCCGCCCGCGCCCGTCGCGCCGGAGGGCGATCGATTGGCCCGCGCGCTCGCCATGCACGTCCGCCTCCTCCACGCGAAGAAGCCGACGCCCGCGGAGATCGCCGCGGTGGGCCGCGCGTTCGACGAGGCGCTCGAGGACGACTCCCTCGCTCGCGACATCGAGGATCGGGCCGCGTTCCTGGGTGCCAATCGCTCGACTGGCCTCCTCTCCCGCCTCCGCGACGACGTGGAAGAGGCCTTGTTCCATCTCCTGAAGCGTCACCGCATCGCCCTCGACGACACGGTGGACGAGCTCGGCGACACCGCGTCCGCCGCGCAGCGCCGCCTCCGGGACGAAGCACTGGCCGTGATCGAGGCCCTCTCCGACGCCGTGAAGACCCGCGTGGCCGAGCGCCGCGCCCTCTCCCCGATCGACGAGTGGCGCGAGTTCTCCGCCCTCCGGATGGCCTATGATCGCGGCGTCTCCATGGGCGGCCCGGAGCTGCGCTATCTGGCCTTCACCAAGGTGCACGGCGACGTGTGCGCGCAGGCCGTGTGGCTCTTCAACGAGCGCAAAGAGAAGCCGATCGCGAACGCGATGTTCCGCTTCCTGCTCTCCGAGGCGAAGGCCGTCGGCGACGCGGCGGGCGTGGAGCTCCAGACCAAGAACGTGGCCTGCGGCGTCTGACGGCGCGCTCCACCACAGATCGTATTCAAAACGGCCCGCCGGATCGGACTTCGACTCCGGCGGGCTGCTCTCTTGGAGAGGTCACTTCGCGCCGCAGGACAGCCACTCACCGAGCTGCTGCCGCTCCGCGTCCGTGGGCTTGATGGCGCCCTGGGGCATGCCGGTGTTCGTGTCGCCGGCCTCGCCGTAAATCTCCTCGGCCGCGGCCTGGATCTGGGCCTGCGTCTCGTAGACTCCGGCGCTGATGGCCGCCGGGTTGCCGCTGCCGGAGGCGTGGCAGCTCGTGCAGTAGTCCGCGAAGAACTTCTTGCCGAAGTTCTCATAGGTCAGCGTCGTCCCCTTGGAGGGGCACGCCGGCAGGTTGCCCTCACCGCCCTCGTCACCGCCGCACGCCGCGAGAAGCCCGCCCACCACAAGACAAAGCGGAAGCACAAAACGCCGAATCGTCATGATCGATAATCTCCTATTCCAATTTCGGTGCAAGAAAACGCTGCTGGTGCGCTGTACACTGGCCTGCTGATGGTCAGGGGCAGTGCGAGCGTGCTCCTAGCACGCGCGGCCCTGTCCGTCACCGATTGACACGCGAGCGCTTTGCGCGAAACGGCGCGACACCGGCCTATCGAGATGGCTTGTTGAAATGGATATTCAATCAGCACAAGGAGCGTGGCAGTCCGCCGCGCGTGGGGCGATCCGCCTTGTGCGAGCTGAGGTGCCGAGTCCTCAGCGGGCTCCGCGACGGTTGGCGAACTCCACCTTCACCTTGTCGAGCAGCGCCGCGTCGGTGAGGAGGTCCGCGGTCGTCATCGCCATCGCCTTCGCGGCCGCGATCATCGACGCATGACCGCGCTCGCTCTTCGCGTGATCGGCGAACGCGCGCTGGTGGCAGGTCGCGTGGTCCTTGTCGCAGATCGCGATCCACGGGTGAATCGAGGGCACCGCGTGCGACACGTCCCCCATGTCGGTGGAGCCGGTGCCCACGTCCGGATCGACCTCGTGCGGGCTGCGGCCGAACGATCGCAGGTGATCGCCGAAGCGCCGCGCCATCGCGAGGTTCGTGACCACGTCCTTGTAGCCCACGCGCACGCCGAGCTCCGCCTCCACGCCGCACGCCAGAGCGGCCCCGCGCGCGCACCGCAGCACGATCTCCTGCACGCGCGCGAGCTCCTTCAGATCCCTCGCCCGCACGGAGAATTCGCACGCCGCGCGCTCCGGGATGATGTTCACCGCCTGCCCGCCGTCCTTGATGTAGCCGTGCACGCGCACCCCGTCGCGGAAGTGCACGCGCTGCGAGTCGATGAGATGAAACGTCGACAAACAGGCCGTGAGCGCGCTGTTTCCGTCCCACGGCGCGACCGCCGCGTGCGACGGCTTGCCGCGGAACGTCATGTCGACCCAGTTCGTCGCGAGCGTGTCGTGCGCGAGCAGATCGCGATCGAACGGGTGGAACATCATCGCCGCGTCGACGCCCTCGAAGACGCCCGCCTCCAGCAGCTTGATCTTGCCGCCGCCGCCCTCCTCCGCGGGCGTGCCGATCAGCTCGACGGCGCCGGGCAATTCGTCCCGTTGCTTCGCGAGCCCGAGGAACGCGCCGAGCGCTCCCGTCGCGATCAGGTTGTGCCCGCACGCGTGCCCGATCTCCGGCAGCGCGTCGTACTCCGCGAGGATCGCGACGCGCGGCCCGCCGCCTTTGCCGATGCGCGCGCGGAACGACGTGGGCAGTCCGCCGGTGCCGCGCTCCACGTCGACGCCCGCGGCTTGCACGGTGTCCGCGAGCCACGCGGCCGCGCGGTGCTCCTCGAAGCGCAGCTCCGGGTTCGCGTGAATGCGCAGCGAGACGTCGCGCAGGAGGTTCGAGTCGGCGTCGACGTCGGAGGGGATGCGGTTCGGGTCGAAGGCCATCGGGCCCGGCATAGTAGTCCGATCGCCGCGCATGGTAAGAGCGTCGCATGCGCCGCCTCCTTGGTGCCCTGACGCTCGCCCTCCTCGTGCCCGCGTGCTCTGACGCGCCGCCGGAGCCGATCCCCTCCAGAGAGCCGGCAAAACCAGCCTCTTCCGCGACGGCGACCGCCGCCGGCGCGACCGCGACGACGACCGCGAAGGCCCCGTTCTCGCCGAAGCGCATCGCCCTCGACGACCACGCGATGGGCACCACCGTCACGATCGCGACCTTCACCACCGAGACGATGGGCGAAGAAGAGATCCGCCCGAAGCTGCAGAAGGCGCTCGACGAGATCCGCCGCTTGCAGGCGCTGATGACGACGTGGAGCGAGGACAGCGAGGTCTCCAAGATCAACAAGGCCGCAGGCAAATCCTCGGTGAAAGTAGGCTCGGAGACGTTCGCCGTCATCGACAAGAGCCTGTGGATCGGCAAGGAGTCCGGCGGCGTCTTCGACATCACCTTCGAGGCGATGAAGGGCCTCTGGAAGTTCGACGAGGGCGCGGAGGCCACGATCCCGCCGAAGGACAAGATCGACGCGGCTCGCAAGCTCATCGATTACCGCCAGATCGAGATCGACCCGAAGGCCAGCACCGTGCGCATCAAGAGAGAGGGCATGCGCATGAACCTCGGCGGCATCGCGAAGGGCTACGCGATCGACGCCGCGTCGCGCGTGCTGGAGGCGGAGGGCTTGAAAGGCTTCTTCGCGCAGGCCGGAGGTGACCTGTTCGTGCGCGGCGACAAGCCGGATGGATCGAAGTTCAAGGTGGGTATCCGCGACCCCCGCGGGAAAGGCCCCACCGATTACTTCGCCTTGCTGGAGGTGGAAGATCACGCCTTCTCCACGGCCGGCGATTACGAGCGCACGTTCATCAAAGACGGAAAGCGCTATCACCACATCATCGATCCGAGGACCGGATATCCGGCGACCGCGAGTCGGAGCGTGACAGTCTGGGCGAAGGACGCATTCACGGCGGACGCCATCGACGACGCGATCTTCATCTTGGGGCCGGAGAAAGGCCTCGATCTGGTGGAGTCGATCCCCGGCGCGGGGTGTGTGATCGTGGACGCCAAGAACAAGGTGTGGATCTCCAAGCGGCTGGACGGCAAAGTGAAGATCCTCCGCGAGCCGACCGACGGCATCTGAGCGCATTCTGCAACATCGACCGTGCCGCCGCGCGTCTTCGTAGTATAGAGGCGCGCGTGATCACCCGCGCCCTCCTCTCGGTCTCCGACAAGACGAACCTCGTCGACTTCGCGAAAGCCCTCTCCGCAAAGGGAATCGAGATCCTCTCCACCGGCGGCACCGCGCGCGCGCTCGTCGCGGCGGGCGTCCCCGTCGTGAAGGTGGAGGACTACGCCGGCTCCCCCGAGGTGATGGACGGACGCGTGAAGACGCTTCATCCGCGCGTCCACGGCGGCATCCTGATGCGCGGCGACCGCGACGACGCCGACCTCGAGAAGATCGGCGGCAAGCGCATCGACCTCGTCGTCGTCAACCTCTACCCCTTCGAGGAGACGCTCGCGAAAGAGGGCGCCACGCACGACGAGATCATCGAGAACATCGACATCGGCGGCCCGTCGATGCTCCGCAGCGCCGCGAAGAACTACCAGCGTGTCACTGTCGTGTGCGACCCGGACGACTACAGCGACGTGCTCCACGCGATCGAGGCGGGCGGCGAAGTGCCTCTCTCGCTCCGGCGCAAGCTCGCGGCGAAGGTGTTCGCGCACACCAGCGCTTACGACGGCAAGATCGCCGAGTACGTCTCGTCCTTGAAGGACCGCCTCGGCGAAGAGCGCGGCGAGGAGCGGGACCCGTATCCGACGTATCTGACCCTCTCGTTCGAGCGCGCGTACCCCCTTCGTTACGGGGAGAACCCGCACCAGAGCGCCGCGTTTTACCGCGACCGCAGCGCCAAGCCGGGCGCCCTCGCGCTGGCCGAGTCGGTGGGCGCGGGCGGCAAGGAGCTCTCGTTCAACAACCTCGTCGACCTCGACGCCGCGCTGGAGGCGGTGCGCGAGTTCGAGGCGCCCGCGGCCGTGGTGGTGAAGCACACGAACCCCTGCGGCGTCGCGGTGGCGGCGGATCTCGCGGCGGCTTATCGCAACGCGCGCGCGGCGGATCCGGTGAGCGCGTTCGGCGGGATCGTGGCCTTGAATCGCCACGTCGACGAGGACACCGCGAAGGTCCTGGCCGAGACGTTCCTCGAGTGCATCGTGGCCCCGTCGTACTCCCCGCATGCGCTGGATCTGCTTCGAAAGAAGGAGAAGCTGCGTCTCCTCGCGACGGGCGCGTGGCTCCCGGCCTCCTTCCATCAGCTCGTGTTCAAGCGAGTCGAAGGTGGCTTGTTGGTCCAGGATCGCGACGCCACGGCCGGAGCCGAGGTGAGCGCGCATCAGGCGGCGAGCGTGACGAAGCGCGCGCCCACGCCCGAGGAGCTGGAGAGCCTCGAAATCGCCTGGCGCGTGTGCAAACACGTCAAGTCGAACGCCATTGTCCTGGTGAACGGACAGACGACCGCGGGCGTCGGAGCGGGCCAGATGTCGCGCGTGGACAGCGTGCGGATCGCCTGCGGAAAGGCTGGAGATCGCGCGAAGGGCTCCGTCCTCGCGTCGGACGCCTTCTTCCCCTTCCCGGACGGCATCGAGGTGGCGGCGGAGCACGGCATCACGGCGATCGCGCAGCCTGGAGGCAGCGTGAAGGACGCGGACGCGATCGCGGCGGCCGACAAGGCGGGCATCGCGATGATCTTCACGAAGGTGCGCCACTTCCGCCACTGAGGGCCTGTCCACTCGTGGTAATCTGAGGCCCATGTCTCGAATCGTGGTCGACGAAGGGGGTCACCGTTTCGTCACGAGCGGTGACACGGCCATCGTCGTCTGGCGGAGCCCGCCCACGGTCGCGTCCGCGGCGCGGATGATGCCATTCGTGAAGGAGCTCTTCACGGAGCGAGGCAGGCCGGTCTACATCTTCGTCGTCATCGCGGACGGCATCGGCCTCCCGGACGACGCGGCGCGCGCGGCGATGGCGGAGTCGATGTCGAAGACAGCCCCGTACACCAAGATGATCTTATCGGTCATCGAGGGAGAGGGTTTCCGCGCGTCGGTGATCCGCAGCATCTCCTCGGGCATGGCGCTCCTCGCCCGCAAGTCGGCCCCCGTGAAGACGTTCGCCACGGTGGACGAGGCCATTCATTGGCTCGCCGAGCACGACCCAACCACGGCGCACCCCGTCGAGCTCCGAAGAGCCGTCGATCTGGCCCTCGGCGTCCACGAAGGCCCCTGAGCGAGACTGTCAGTCGCGCCGTCACCGTTCCACGTCACCGCTGGCAGACGAAGAACGACATGTTGTCGCAGTAGCGGCCGCTGCACCTCGCGCCGCGCATGAAATAGCCGCTGCCGAAGCTCAGCGTGCCGCCGTTCTCCTCGGACACCCAGCCTGTCCAGTAACAGTTGTGCTCGCTGAGGCCGCCGAGCGCCGTGCACTGGAGGGAGACGTTGTCACAGTACCGGCCGGTGCAGGCCATTCCCGTCACCCAGTATCCGCCGCCGCAGACGGCGTTGGCGCTGCCTTCTTCGGAGAACGGAGCCGTCCAGTACGAGGAGCCGACCGTGCCTCCGGTGGAGCTGCAATACGCGCGGATGTTGTCGCAGTAAGAGCCCTTGCACTGGAAGCTCGTCATCCCCGACCCGCTGTCACAGCCGATCGGCGCGTACTCCTCCGACGTGTACGGCGTCCAGCCTTCGCTGATCGCCAGTCGGGCAGTCCCCACCTGCGCCCCGTCCGAGTCGTTGTCGTCGCTCTCCGCGGTCGTCCCCGCAGCGCACCCGAGGCCCGCGAGGGCCACGCCGGCGAGCGTCAACGAGAAGAGAGAGAGAATGGATCGCCGATCGAATGCGCGCATGGCACCGCCCCCTTGACTGGTTTCATTGCCTTTCTCGTCGCCCGACGAGACACGGGGCCTCCCCCCGCGCGGACTCTGCCGTACGAAGACCGTACAACGACCGTGCGGTGACCGTCCGCGGGACGATCTCCCGGACTCCCGTGCTCGCCTCCCCATGAACAGTCGCACGAAAACGCCAGCACGGCAAGGGGAGCACGCGAGTCTGGAGGTGGTGTGCGCGAAGGAGCCTCAGGGGCAGCCCGCGCCGGTCCGCGTCACGGTGATCGTGTCGCCGCCGACGGACGCTCCGTGCCTGTCGCGCGCGTCGAGCGAGATCGTGTTGGCCCCGCAGTTCAGCGTGACCGGGGCTTGCCACGCCGTCTGGCTCTGCCACGTGAGCGGGAGCTTCGCGCCCCCGAGCCGGACCTCCTGCACGTCAATCCAGCCGAGGCCGCCGAGCGTGATCATGGGCGCCGCCACGCTCACCGGCTGCCCGCCGTTCGTCGTGATCTGGAACGTGACCTTCGGGAAGGCGCTCATCACGGAGTCCGGCGCCTGGCTCATCACGTAATCGTGCCGCGCCGAGATGAACTGCAGGTGCGCCGCGAAGTCCTGCGCAGGCAGGAGCGCGCCGAGGTGATCGCACCAAGGGGCCATGTACGTCGCGTTGTACGACGTCGTGAGGATGTCGTAGAGATGGCCGTAATAGGTCCGCAGGTTCACCGGATCGGCGATGAGCTTCGCGAGATCGTTGTTCGCCACGATCGGGCTCTGGGGGGAGCCCCCATAGAAATCGAGATCGTGCGGGAAATAAAGGACGCGCCCGTCGGAGGGCCGAACATAGAAGTTGCCGTTGTGCTGCGCGCCGGAAGAGTAGTTGTCGATCGCGCCGCTCAGCGTGCCGAACGCGAACGCCCGGAGCCACTCGTCGACGTCGATCACGCTCCCCACCTGCGCCTGGAACGCGGCGCCGCTCTGGCCGAAGACCTTCGCGAACGCGATGAGCCCCTCGTAGTCGTCCCGATAGCGGTTGTTCTTGAGGATGAAGGGCAATCGATAGGCCTCCTCGTCGTCCCCGAGGCTCATGATCGGCACGCCGAGGACGTTGTCCGGCTGCGGCAGTTTGTAGCCCTGCGGCGTCCCGTCGTCCGTGGTGAAGGGGTAATAGATCAGTTCGTATTCAAACAGGACGCCGTCGCCGCCGCTGTCGAACTGGAAGTCCAGGAGCAGGTCGCCGAACCGCGCGAGCTGGAGCTGGGCCGATCCCACGAGATCCGCGCGCGGCGGGATCACGTGGACGAGATCGTCGTACTGCGAGGTCACGGTGCCGGCGTGGTTCATGACTTGATTGATCAGCAGCTCTCGCTGCCCGAAGCCGATGCCCTCCGACCGGTCCACCATCAGATCGCCGAAGACGCCGCGGAACGGGTGATCGGGCTGGAACTTGAGCGCGAACCCCACGCGCGCCGCCTCGGGCCGGCCCCGCTCGCTGCTCTTCAGCCGCAGCCCGACGTCGTACAGCGCCTCGCGATCGTCGTCGATCACCGTGGCGCCCAGCAGATCGTTGCTCATCAGGTTGACCGATTGAAACAGCCAGTCCGTGTCGCCCGGCGTCATCACGATCCGCACGTCGTGGAGCCCGCCGGAGGAGCCCTTTCCGTCGTCCACCTGGTAGAGCGCGCGCGACGCCGGCCCCGCCGCAGGGAAGCTCGAAGCCGCGCCGTTCGCGTCCGTCCCCGTCACGTAGAGCTGCACCACGGAGCCGGCCCCGGCCCCGGGGACGAGCCCTGTATACAGGCCATCGGCCTGCGCGGTCATCGGCGCGCTCTGGGCCGCGCCTCCGTCCGTCGCGTACCACAGAGTGAGCCCGCCGACGCCGTCCGGATCGGCCGCCCGCACCGACACCGTCACTGGCTCGTACGGCTGAGGCACCGTCGGGGAGTGGTGGAGATCCTCGTACGTGGGGCCGATGTTGGCCTCCGCGCGGCTGTTCGGGGCGCCGGGCGTGCCGCCGTCGGACGGAATGGGCAGCGGTGTCGTGCGCGCGAGCCGGTTGAAGTAGAGGCGCGTATTCAGCTTGTTGGAGCCGCTCACCCACCGCGCGCGGAACGACACCTGGTACGTGGCGCCGTTCTGGAGGGTCTGTCCGGCGGGGAGGGTGAGCTCCAGGTGATTGTGCATGTGCTCGGTCGGGCCCGTCGCGACGAGGCGCAGCACGTGATTGGCCGGGTCGGTCGGGTCCACGATCACCTCGCTGTGGCGGTGATTGCCGAGCATGCGGAAGGCCGGCGCGCCTCCCTCGAAGGTGCCTTTCGAGACGAGCTGCTTCTTCACGCCCGCCGGATCCTGGATCACGCTGAGATCGTCGATGAGCACCTCCCCGCGGTCGAGGAGGCCCAGCACGATCTCCTGCCACTGCCCGTCCGGCCCGACGGAGCTGGGCAATGCGACTCCCTGGTACGTGATCGTCTGCCACTCGGCCTTCGGGGCCTCGTCGCTCGCGGCCCACGCCTCCGGAGCGCGGCTGTCGGCCCGCGGATCGCGCCGCTCCAGGCTGGATCCGCCGCCGTCCGCGAGGGCCGGCCAGCGCCCGCCGTCCTTGTACGGGAGCACGTCCACGGTGTTCGCGCACGCGTCGCGGAGCACCACGTTCTCCCCGGAGTCGGCGAACCCGCCTTGAAGGCCTCCAACCAGCTTGTCCGGGCCGGCCGCCGCGAGGGACGGATAGGCCGCCTTCATCGCCGCGACATCGCCCGTGATCACCAGGTATCCGTCCGGCGCGATCACCGTGCCTTGCGGGATCTCGAATTCGGCGGCGTCCACGAGCTGATACCCGCTCACGTCCGCGGGCTGCGATCCGCGGTTGAACAGCTCGATCCACTCCAGCTTCGATTTCGCGATCGACCCGTCCGGGAGGGCGATCGGCGCCGGGTGGTACATGAGCTCATTGACGATCACGTCCGGGTGCTCCACGAAGACGTTCGGCTGGCCCGGAGTCACCTCGTCCGGATAGCGCCACTCGCCGCCGTGCGCCTCGCTGCGGCCCTTCGGAAAGCCCTCCACGCGCGCGGCGTCCAGGACCGTCTCTTGATCCGGAGGATAGAGGAACACCCCATCACCCGCCGCCGCGCCGAACCCCAGATCGGCCATCGTGAGGAGCCACAGCTCTCCGGGAGCGAGGGAGTGCGCCGGGAGCGTGACCTCGCCCCCCGCCGAGGAGGCGATCACGTACCCTCCGACGTCCATCGCCGCGGCGCCGCGGTTCGCGATCTCCACCCAGAACGAAGCCGATTTCGCGCCGGCGACCTCGTTGAATACGATCGGCGTCGACGCGCTCGATGGAGCCTTGGCGCTCACGGAGGACGACAGGGTGGCGCCGAACGTCATGTCCGGATCGTTCAAGGCCGCCTGGTGCACCTCCACCGCCAGGACGCCGTCGCCGGGAGGGAGAGAGGCCTTGTCGACGAGGATGCCTTTCGTGGGCGTGGCCTCGCCGACTGCGCTGGACGCGAGCGTCTGTTCGTCCACCGCGCCGCCCGGCATGCGGAGGCGCGCCACCTCGGCGCCGTTGACGTAGAACACGGCCCCATCGTCGATCAGCGCGTCCATCCACGGCTGCACGATGTCGACGTCGGCCGGGACATCGAGCTTGGTCCGGAAATAATAGGTGGTGGGGCCGAGGGCGAGCTCCGTCTGCCCCTTCGGCGGAATGACAGGGTCCTTCGAGCGGAACAGGAGATACGTGTTGCTCGAATTGGAGACGGACACGTTGTTGAAGGTGTCCCCCCAGATGAAATCGGTCCCTTGCGCGAACGAGCCGGACAGGGCCCATCCCCACGGATCGGAGGATTTGTCCGCTCCCGCCTGCGGGGCTGTCCACGACTGGCTCGCATCGGCGCCGGCGATCACGCCCTGGAGCGCCGCGACGGAGGGCGGCGGATCGTTCAGCGCGCCGCCGGGGCTCGCGTTGACAGGGCCCTTGGTCCACACGTACGTGGAGGGGCTCGTGGGGACGGTCGCGCCGTCCGGCAGCGTGATTTGCCCGATCAGCGACTGCGGCCCTCCGTCATTGCCCGGCGCCTCCCACGCCGCGACGAACAGATAGTCTTCGGGCCCCACCTGGATCGGAAAGGACTCCGCCGAGGTCCAGTCGCCCACGGAGTCGCGCCCGACGTACGTGAGGTTCGTCCCGTCCGCCTTGCCGACGTAGAGAGCAAAGTAGTTGTCCGCGGAGAACGTGGCAGTCACGGTCACGTTGGCCGGCGGCGCGTCCGAAGCATAGAACGTGGCCGGCGCGGCGCTCCACGAGGAGTCGTCGTAGCCCACGCTCGTCCAATCCCCCGCGGGGGCCGCGCCCGAAGCCTGGTATTTCCAGGTGGCCCCCTCCGGCACCAGCGAGAGCACCGGATTCGATCCCGAGGCGACCGGAAAATTCGCCGCGCCCGGGGTCCCGCGGACACCCGCGCTCGGGGCCCAGCTCTCCGCGAGCTCGCTCGGCAATCCGACACCGCGCTTCGCGAGAGACACACCGGATCCGAAGGGCGCCGCCGGCCAGGGGTCCGTGTTCGCATAAGCGATCGTGTCGAGGAGTCGCCCCGCGTTGTTCCACAGCTCCACGGCGCCGCCCGCGTCGGGGAGGGTGCCTGTATACGATCCGACGGCGACCGCCGCCCCGACCGATTGATTGAGGGCGGCCGCGTCCTTCGCGACGACGAGGAAGCCGCGCTCGGGGAGGAACGTGCCCTCCGGGAACGTGAACTTCACGTCGCCGTCCAGCCGGAAGCCCGACAGATCGATCCGGATCCCCATCGGATTGGCGATCTCGATCCACTCGAGGGCCGCGTCGCCCTTGGGAACCAGCATGATCTCGTTGAGCGTGACGGAGCCGCCCGCGCCGCGGATCTTCCGGGACCACGGACCCTGCGCCTTCACCGCGCACAGGTCCTTGTCGCCGATCGGGGTCGTGTCGGTCGTGCTGGACGTGGAGCTTGAGGTGGTGCTGCTGGAGGTGGAGTCCGAGGTGGTCGTGCCGGACGTCGAGGACGTCGTCCCCGAGGTGGTCGTCTCGGTCGACGTGGAGCCGGACGACTCGGAGTCGGCGCCGCCGCACCCCACTGCAAAGGCCGCGCTGAACAGGACCGAAGCGAAGCGAGAAGGGGCCATCCGGCCATCGTACCGGCCGCCGCACCCCCCGGGAAGAGCGCTCAGGCGGAAGGCGCGGCGACGGCCTCGCTCGCGGAGAACGAGCCGTCGCTCATCAGACTGACCACCTCGTACTTGACGGAGTCCTTGTCGGAGGACCGATCGAGGACCTCGCTCGACGCCTCCCACACGACCTTGGGGGACGTCGCCTCCGGGTCGAAGTCGGCCGTCCAGGCGAGGGCTTCGGGCCCGTACGCCACCAGCTTGCGCTTGTCGAGCTTGCCAGTCCGCAGCACGCCTGTCAGCGCCTTCGGAACGGGCGCGCGCGTGACCAGGAGAGGCGGCGCGCCGTTCGCCGAGGCCGCGGCCCACTGGATGTTCTTCGTGCCGTTCGGCCCGCAGGAGAGCTGAAGCTCGGTGATCCACGCGTCTTCGGCGGTGTCCCGGAACGTGACGCGGACATCGATCTTGTCACGGTCGATCGGAGTGTCCAGGCGCAGGAGCTTCACCCGCAACGTCCTCTGGAAGGCCGCCCCCGTCTCCTGCAAACTGCCCATGTCCGCGTTGGTGTCCTGGTTCTTCGTGAACGCGAGGACGAGCCAAGCAGGGTTGTTCGCCGCCTCCGGTGGCTTGTTCGCGTCGTAGTAGCGCTTCAGGTTGTCCTTGTTCAGGAGCACGCGGAGCAGCACCGGCGCGCCCGTCGTGACGCGCGCCTCCGGGCTCCCGAGCGCCAGCGCGACCGGCTTCGTCGGATCGCCGAGATCGATGATCGTGGGGTGTCGCCGGGACCAGCGGACCGTCCTCGTGACGAGCCCGTCTCTCCGCTCGAACGCGTCCTGCACGGGGCGGCTCACGTCGGCGCGTACGGCCGCCTGATCGTCGAAGGCAGGAGGCGCCCGGAGGACCGCGGACGGCGCGTTCGACACGAAGACGTTCCCGCCCTTGTCCGGAGCCGACACCACGGTGAGCGCGACGCCGAACCCGGTCCGCTCCGAAGGCCGCGGCGCATAGGGCGACAGCTCCAGGGCTGGAGGCGTGTAGGGCAGCGTGCCCGGCTTCGCGGGGACGCGCTCCGGCCTCGGGAGAGGGGCCGTCGTCGCGTCGAACGGATCGCACGGCGTGAGAGGGTGCGTCTGATCGAACCGGAACGGCACCGCGCGATCGATCGTGAAATAGGCGACGTCGCCCTTCGTCGCCTGCTTGGGCGGCTGGATCTGGACGCCGAGGCCGACGTACGGCGGAATCCACCGGTCGGCCGTCGGCTTCTCCCCGGGCGCGGGCGGAAGGCGGCAGTCGATCTGGCAGTCTCCGTCCGCGAGGAGGTGGTATTCAGGCGGCAGATCCGGCATCTTGCGCGGGGAAGGCTCGATTCGGGACCGGCCCGAGAAGGTGCCCGCGAAGGTGACGGGGTCCAGGCTCTTGAAGCGGTCGAGGAGCGGGGAGTCGACGAGATCCCAGAACAGCTTGTCCGCCTTGTCGCGCCACTCGAGCACCGCGACCTCGTGCCACCGGGCGCTCGCGAGGATCGCCTTCGTCTCGGCGACGGGCGGCGTCGGCGGCTTCGTGGGATCCGGCGGCGGGAAGGTGTGGAGTCGTTGCAGGCCCGCTTCGCCGAACACCCACACGACAGGGCCCGTGCTCTCGACCACGCCGTCGCGCAGATCGGCGCTGCACAGGCCGGAGGCGACCCACGCCGTCTCGTCCGCCCGCCGCCGATACAGCGTGTGTCCGGCCCACGCGGCGCTCGCGAACAGGTCATTGCCGCGGAGGAGGCCCTCCGGCCCGTCCAGCGCGCTCTGCCAGGCGGCTTCGGCGTTGTCGCCGGCGCCCGCGGCGACGACCGCGGCGAGGCTCCCCGGATCGCCCTCCGGCCCCGGCAACCACGGGCGAGCGCCCGCGAGAGGCTCGCTGACCGACGGGTAATGCGCCGTCGTGGAGGCGGGCGCGCGCGCGGAGAGGAGCTTGTCCGAGGTGGACGCCGGCCACCGCAGGAGCGCCGTCTTCACGTCGTCGCCGGGCCGAGGAGGCGGACAGAGCCCCAACACGAGGCCGGGCCGGCGCGACACCAGCGCGGTGATCGAGGGCGCCCCGGGATAGGCCACGAGCGCGTGGGTCGCCGAGAGATCGAGCGTTTGCCCGCCGGGCTGAATACGAGCTGTTTGGAGTGAGATCCACGACGGGTTCGCGCCCCTCTTGATCTCGTACCGCACGGCCAGCTCCAGGCTCGATTTCTCGAACAAAGGCTTCAGCGACAGGCCCGGTTGCCCCGTGTCCTGCAAGAGGAGCCGCGCGGCGCGGGCGCGGGCGACGTCGCCGGGCGCCGGCTCCCAGAGGATCAGCGTCATCGTCTCCGACACGTCCTGCGCGGGCGGGGCGTCGTTCAGGCGGAGCGCTCGGGTGTGTCGCCAGAGGCCCGAGAAGGACAGGCTCGGCTTCTTGCCCCCGCCGGGGACCGTGAGCGTCACCTGCGGCGCGCGCTCGCCCGTCCCGACCGGGTCCGCGCCGAACAGCGTCCCTCCGACGTAGCCGAGCACGCCCCGTTCGAGCTGCAAGAGATCCGCGTTCGGGCCTGTGCCGCGCCTCGACAAGAGGAGGTGGCAGCGCGTGAGCGAGCGCACCTCGACGTTCCACGCGGGCACGGGGCGGACGGGCGGCTCGATCGCGGCGGCCGGCGCGCCCGTGACGAATACACGTTGATAACTCTTCGTGACGGAGATGCCTTTTCCGGGGTCCGGCGAGCCGCTGCCCTCGGCGAAGGACGCGTTGACGGCGCCCGCCTGCACCTCGATGCGATATCCCGCCGTCCCGCAGATCTCGCGGATGGTGAGGCCCGGGAGCCGGTGCGTGAGCGTGAGCGAGAGCTCGGTCGCGCTCGCGGTGAGGGCGCGGCTCGGGTCCTCCTCGGCGGGCCCGTCCAGCGTGGCGCCGGCGCCCGCGAGCGTGAGAGCGTAGGACGTCCTGGAGCGGAGGATCTCGGTGCCGCAGCGGACGGTGCACGTCAGGTCGCGCGCCAGGAGATCGAGCGTGGGGTTCCCGCCCACCATCGTGAAGCCGTGCTTCATCGACGTGGACTCGACGAAGAGGAGGCCCGGATTGTCGCTCGGAGGCGGCGGCTTCGCCCCGGGGAGCCTCCCCAGGACGAAGGAGGCCGGCAGGACGAGCGTGCCTTTGACGCCGCGGAGCGGCACCGTGCCGGACAAGCCGGAGAAGCCGATTTCGAACGTCAGATCGGACGCAGGGGTCCTGTCGAACGGACCGTACGACGTGCGGACTTTGCAGAGGTCCCCCTCCAACGACACGTCGATGGGCAACAGCGGAGATCCGAACAGCGTCGGAGGCCCGCCGTCCGGCGCGACCACCGAGAAGCTCCGGAGCGACTGCCCACGAAGCCAGAGGAGGAGCCGGAAGACTGGCACGCTCATCGTGTCGGCCGCGGCCATGTTGCGCGCGTCCACGAGCAGCGAGATCAGCTTGTCGGACTTGCCGTCGCGCGGGGCCGCGTCGAGCGCGCGGGCGGCGTCGAAGGCGCGCAGCCGGGCCGCCGCCGCGAGGGGATCCGCGCCCTCCGGGGCCGCCGCGACCTGGTCGAGATCGGGGATCGTCCGCGGATCGGACAGCGCGTATTCTCCGTCGACGCGCTCGCTGCCGTCCCTGCCGGCCTCCGTGAGCCCGGCGAGCCCCGCGGCCTGGTAGGCGGCGTCGAGGTGCGGCAACGCGTGGCGCACGCGGACCCCCGCCGCGAGGCCCGGGCCCGGGGCGGCGGGCGTGATCTCCAGGCCGAGGTGCTCTTTCCGGACTGGCCACATCCCCCACGGGGCGGGCGGTTTTTCGAGGCCGAGCGCCTTCTTCATGGGCTCGATTCGCAGCGAGAACCAGCGCGGGTCGACGCGGAGCTTCACGGCCACGACGCCGTCGAAGCGGACCGGCGAGAGCCCCCGGAGCGGGCTCGGGCGCGCCCCCGCGTCCGGATCGTTGGCGGCCCACTCGACCGGGACGGCGCACGGAACACCCTGGATCGGCCGGTGATGCGCGACGACCCACCCGGGCTCTGGGTTCAGCTCGATCTCCAGCACGGGTCCCGCCGAGAGGGAGCCGCTCGTGGCCAGGTCGGAGTCGGCCCCCACGGTCACCACCTGGATCGTCGCGCCGAGCGTGCTCGCGGCCGGTTTGCAGAGGTTCTCGGTGAGCAGCATCAGCCGCTCGAACGTCCGCCCGGCCCCGTCTTCGAAGAGGGCGTCGGAGCGAGGGGCCTTGTCCTTGTCGTAGACAGGGGGCTTCGACAGCTCGTCGAAATAAGGCACCAGATCCGCGACGCGCTGGCCTCTCCCCGTCGAGAGGTGATGTGGAGTGAGCACGCGCACGCCGGCGTCGAAGAAGCTCATCGCGCGCTCCACGAGGGACGGCGCGCCGCCCGGCGCCGGGATCGGAAACCGCAGGACGAGCCTCGACGTGCCGGTCCGATCGAGCAGGACGCTCACGCGCCCGCCGGCGGTCTCCCCCGGTTCGAGCGTCACTTCCCGGGTCTCGACATAGCCAGTCTGCTCCCCCCAGCGGAGGCCGGGCGACTTCGGGGATCCGTCGCCGGTCTGGATCGACAGCCAACCTTGATCCGAGCGCAGCCAGAGCCTCGCGGGCCCGTCCGGCGGCGCCTCCGAGGTCGCCGGAACAGCCACGAACCGGAGCGCCTTGCGGAGCGTCAATCGGTCGCGATCCAGAGAGACGTCGGCCTGGCTCGTCGCGGGGTCCGGCCCTTCCTGGAACGTGAACACCGCGACGGCGGGGTTTTCGAAGGCGATCCGGAGCAGGTCCGGCGCGAGGAGCATCGGGACGTCGGGCAGCGTGACGACGCTCCTCCCGAGTCGGAACGTCGAGGGCCAGTGATCGGAGGCGGGCACGCTCTGCCACTCGGAGCCCTCCACTTCGACCGCCACGCGCTCCAGCCCCACGCGCCCCTGGATCTGCACGAGCGCCTTCAGCGTCGGCTCGAGCGCCGTCTCCAGCGATCCTCCGCGACTCCAGCCGACCGGACGCCCCGGCAGGAGGCGATACTGCCACGCAGCTTTGACGATCCGGAGCGCGAGCGGCAACTCCAGAGTCGGCGCGGAGCTCCCGGGCGTCACGAAGAAGCGACCGGCGGGGGCCGAGACCAGGAGACCCTGCGCGGTGATCGCGGCCTCTCCCGCGGTCACGCGGAGCTTGTCGCTCGCGAGCAGCCACACGCGCGCCACCCCGTCGACGAGGCGGAAGCGGTTCGCCGCGCCGTCCGATCGGACCGTGACGTCCATCCGCGGCAGGACGTCCGCCATCGGCTGATCCCCTTGCCGAACGAGCGCGTTCGACGTCGGATTGAGCTTGGGCACCGAGCCCGCCGTGACGGTCCACCGCTCGACCCCGTCGCCGAGCGGCACGCGGTCCACGGTGGCGGATTGGAGCTTCAGCGAGAAGCCTTCGAGGAGCGTGAAGACGAGCTCTAGTTCCATGGCCCCTTCTCTCAGCCGCGCGGCACGAGCGCGATCATGTCGGAGGTTGCGCGCCCGCGCCGAAGCTTCACGAAGAGCCTCGACGACAGGACGGCGGGATCTTTCTCGGTGACGACGGGGAGATCGCCCGCGAGCTGACACTCCACGACGAGGACGCCGTCCTGGAAGGTGAGCTTCGGCGACGTCGCCCCGGGGCTCGCCCGGAAGAGGAATCCGAGCGCGGTCGCGGGCGTGCCCGGCGGAGGCCGCGTGACGACGCCCAGCTCGATCGCGCGGATCTGGTCGAGCGTGCCGGCGTTGCAATACAAGATGTATTCCGACCAGAGATCCGGGACCATCTCCACCGGCCACGCGCCCACCGCGTCCGGGAGACCGAAGTCGCGGAGCTTGGGTCGGTCCGCGGGGAGCGCGCGGTGCTCCGCTCCCGAGAGGTGGGTCCCGAGCAGCGAAGGCAGGATTCGCAGCGTGAGAGAGCGCCCGTCCGGGCCGACCGAGAAGCGCGGCCGCCGCGCGAGCCCGATCTGGCGCGGCGCTCGTCGGGTGGTGGCGGAGGCTTCGCTGCTCGCCTGTTCGTCGGCCGTGATCCGCGCGACGAGCGTGTGATCGAGGTAATACGGCGCGAGCGGCAAGACCACGCGGGTGGCGCCGGGGAGAGGGGCAGTCTCGTGCGCGGAGTCCTCCGGAGCCGGGTACATCCGCGCGAGCACGTCCCACGCGGCGCCGCAGAGCGCGTGGACACGCGTGACGCCCGGGAGCGCGGGATCGGGGACGATCAGGCGCTCGGCCGCGCGCGGCGCCGGATCCTTGTCGGAGAACGCCAGGGTCCAGTCGTCGATCGCCTTCTGTTGCTGCTCCACCTTCCAGCCCGACAAGGCCTTTGCGATGGGGTCCTTGTTCTGCTCCGGGAGCTGCTGAGAGCACGTGTGGTGGCACGATATCCGGCCCGCGCGCGTGCGGGCGAGCGCGTTGGCCGCGGCCGCCGTCCCCTGGCGCGTGTCCATGACGTGGAACGCCGCCGCCGCGTCCCCCCGAGTCTGCGCGGCCAGGACCACGGGGGTCTCTTTGACGGGCTCCGTCCGCGGGACCGCGACCGAGATCGTCCTTCGATCCGGCTTCGGCGGGTCCGGCGGGAGGGGCTTTTGCTCGGGGTGGAGGTCCGCGCGGACGCGGTCGTACCGATCGAGCTTCTGGATGCGCCACTCCAGATCATGATGCCACCCGTCGCGGAGGCTCTCGTCGACGTAATGGAGCTCGCGAGAGCGGGTGACGGTGAGCCGCACCGGAGAGGTGGAGACGTCCCGAAGCTCTTCGATCCTCGGGGCGGGAGCGATCGGCTTCGGCTCGCCGGGGAGCGTCACCTCGTTCGGAGCGGCGAGGAAGCGCCGGCACGCTCTCCCCGGCACGGTGGTCACCGGAGGGAGATTGGCATTTTGCCAGTCCATCGGCGGGAGCACCAGGACCCGGAACGTCCGGAGGAGGACTTCGTCTCTCGTGCGGGCCAGAAGGACCTTGACGCTGCCGTAGGTCTTGACGTTGTTGCCGTTCTCCAGCTCTCTCCGGAGGGCGGCGAGGAAGTCCAGCGCGCCGCCCGCGCTCACGACGATGTCCTTCACGAGCCCCGCGTCCGCGAGCACGTGCACGAGCCTGCCGATCACGGCCCATTCGTACGCCGGGTCCGGGGTGAGGGGAGCGGGTGAAGGCTCCGAGGTCGCGGCGCCTTGAATGTACTCCGCGCTGGAGGGCTGTTTTTCGCCTCCGGACGGCTTGTCGGCCTTGGCGCCCTTGTCGGGTCCGGCGGGGAGGCGAGATCGGCCCGGGAGCGCCTTGCACAGCGCGTCCACCGCCGCATCGAGGAGGCCTTTGGCCGCGTCGAGGTTCGCGGGGCGGGCGGTCACCGTCGGCGGGTCGGGCTTCACGGCGACGAACCGGAAAGGCGCGCTGGCCTCGAAGTGCATCGGCTGGTACTGCGCGACCAGCGGCGGGAGCGCCTCCACCAGGTCCGCCGCCACGAACGGCGTGGGATCGGCCGCACCGAGGATGTCGCGGCGGTAGAGCTGATATCCCCCGACCCGCTCCGGAGCGTCCGCGTCGGAGAGGTGTCTCCACGTCAATCGCACGAGCGGTGTCGCGGGCACGCGGAGGAGCGCCGTCGCGGTGACCGTCGACGCGTCCAGGAACCGGAGAGGCGGGGCCTTCTCGAAGAGCTCCAGTTGGAATACGTTCAGATCCGTCTTGTCGCCGGAGCCGGGCAGCAGCGTGAGCTTGTGCTGACACGGGACCAGGGCCGAAGCGCTGGTCATCCCCGGAGTCTGGATCTTCCTCCGCGCCCCGACGTAGAGCCGATATCCTTTCCCGGGGCTCATGAAGGAGAGGCTCGGGAGCGTGAGCGCGATCTCGTCCCCCGCCGGCAGATCGGCGGCCGAGATCTCGTGGACGCGCAGGAGCCCGCGGCGATCGTTCTCGGCGGCGACCCGGTTGAACGCGTCGTTGATCTTGGTGTTGCCTTCGCCGGACGCGTCGATGTCCGCGGCGCGCGCGGCCTCCAGGAGGGCGAGATCGTCGTCGCCCCCGTAGAAGCCGCACTCGTCGAGCTCGCGCTCCTCGGCGTACACCTCCAGGAAGATGTCGGCTCTCCCGGTCTTCTCGAGCTGCGTCCACGAGGGCTTGAGGACGAGCGTGCGGTTCTGTTCGTCGCCCCGCACTTCGAGCGTCGCTTCGGCCGAGTCCGGGGGGAGCGGCGGGTCCAGGCGCTCGCGACGGAGCGACACGCCGCCCTGCGCGAGGACTTGATTGTGCGCGTCGCAGAGCTCCACCTGGTAGTGCAGGAGCTGGCCCGCGAGATCCGTCGGGCGGAGGTCGTCGATGGCGATGAGCTTCGACTCCGACAGATCCTGTCGATCCTTGTCGTCCGTCGCGGGGACGAGCGTCACCCCCGAGAACAAGAACTCACGGAGGATCGGCATCTCGGGATCCGGATAGGCCCCGATCGACCGCCGGAGCCGCACGCGCGCGCCGTCCGGGGGAGACTGCAGGTCACGGAGGGCCGCGAGAGCGTCGAAGTCCTGTCCCCACGAGAAGTAGACTCCGGTGCTCCGCTGCTCGGCGACGACCCGCACCGGCCGCGCGGAGACCGGCTTCGGCCAGCGCACCTCGACCTTGACGGCCTGTCCGGCGATCTGGAGCGTCTGCTCCTGGAAGCTCTTCGGCGTCGCGTGCTCCACCTCGAACACGAGCTCGGAGAGCACCGCGAGCTGCGCCTCGCTCGATATCTTGGCGTGATCCACGAGCGCCGCGTCGGTGATGTACGCCTGGACGAGCGCGACGACGAACGCGTCCTCGGCGCGCAGCTCTCCGACGGCCTGTCGCAGCTCCGCTTCGCCCGTATTCTGGTGCTTTTGAAGCGTCTGGAGGCCGCGAAACGCCTCGACGCCGCCCTCTCGGTCCGAGAGCTCCAGATCCGCCTCGTCCGCGATCGACTTCACCTCTGCTGCGAAGAAGCCCGCGCCCTCGTTGAAGAGCGCGCCGATCGGGAGCGCCGTCTTCGCGGGCGGAAAGCGCACGAGCTTGCCAGCCTCGTCCGGCCACGCGGGCTCCGACGACAAGAGCATGCACCGGTGCCGAGTCTGGCTGAGGGCGCGACCGTAGAGAAAGAATCGAGGAGAAGGCATGATGGCTACTCCAGGTAATCCTTGAGAGCGGCGTACGCCGGCCCCAGCCGGTCCGTGTCGCCGATGGAGACACCGGCGGACAGTCGGAGGGTCACGCCGAACAATTTGACCTCGATGGTGCCCTTCGCGGCGAACGCCGGCTTCGCGCCGATGAGGGCCTGAATATCGCCCTTGAACACCAGGCTGATGGAGGCGCTGAAGCGCTTGTAAATCTCGATCGTCTTCTTCCAGCGCCAGATCTTGATGGTGATCCGGAAGCCGATCTTGAGCTCGATCTCCAGCGAAGCCGCGATGTCCACCCGCGCGCGCCCGTAGAGCGTGAGGCCGCTGTCTCCGCCGATCCAGCTCGCGGTGGCCACGAACATCGCGTCGAACGCGAAGCTCGCCGACAGCCGCACGCTCGCCGTCACGAGCGCGAAGCTCACGCCGATCGACTGCGAGAAATTGGCCGCCAGCGTGACGCGATATCCGACGACGAGGACCCCTCTCCTCATCTCGACGAGCAGCAGAGACTGACCGCTGAAGTGGATCCCGAGGATGGTGAGATCCGCGCGCGTCGGCCCCAGCTTGAACCGGAAGAGCTCCGGAGAGACGATGAGCGTCGCCTCGGTCTGCACCACGTTCAGCGCGTCGCTCAAGATGGGCAGATCGCGCGTCATCTTCGAGCGCGGAAGGGTCTTGTACCGCGCCTCCAGCCGCTTCCGGCGCGGGCTCAGGACGGCGATCCCCCTGGCGAGCGGCGCGCTCCGGAAATCCTGCTTCTCGGCGTCGTTGAACGACGTGAAGAGCCACAGGTTCGTGAAGAGCGCCACCGTCCCGTCGGAGCTCAGCGTCAGCACCGCGTTCGCGAGGTACGGTTGAGGGGTGCTGTCGTCCTTGCCGGCGAGGGTCGAAGGGCAGATATACGTCTGCACCACGAGCATGGTGCGAGTCTCGTCCTCTTCGTTGTGCGCCCAGCTCTCGATGGCGCCGGGGTTCGGCATCGCGACCTCCCCGGACAGGACCTTCTCGGAGTATCCTCGGGAGACCTCCTTGACGCCTTTGAGGGTCTCGTTGATCCCGACGCCCGCGCCCCATTTCCTGAGCACGATCCCCGGAAAGACGGTGATCGGGACATCGACGCTGAAGTAGAGCGCGAGGAGGAGCCTGCCATTCTTGGTGCGGCCCAGTCGACACAGCACCTTCATCTCGGGGAGTCCGGGGATGCTCAGCGCCCCGAAGCCGCTCACCGAGACGTCGTCCCGCAGGAAAGAGAGCGCGGCGCGCACCCCGGTGGCGAGCTCCAGCTGCCCGCGCATGGAGAAGCCGCGACTGTCCTTGTTGTCCTTGTCGAGCCCGAGGTGAACGGCGCCTCTTCGGAGCCCGATCCCGAGCATCGGCAGCCTGCCGGAGAGCTTCGCGACGCCCGGCAGGGACGCCTCGAAATCGCCTCCGATCGAGATGCCCCCGCCCCAGAGCTTGATGTCGTCGATGGTCGTCTTGAGGATTTGCCAGAGCGACACGGAGATGGGCCGCGCGAGCTTGAGCTTGAGAGACAGCCCGTTCGCCAGCTTGCCGACGTCCGCGAGATCGCCCAGCGCGAGGTCGTCGAACGTCATCTCCACTCCGGAGAACAGCTTGGACAGCCAGTCTGCCGCGGCGCCGTCCCCGAAGGCGGCAGGGGGCCGGAATACGAGCGTCCCGCCGACTCCGCCGTTGACGTCCCACTTGCCGGACCACTTGACGTCCACCCACGCGCTCGGAGACCGGACCGACAGGACGCCGCTCGGATCCGTCCACTCCTTGCCGAGGTCGACGTCGAAATGCGCGCCGATCTTGAGGCCGCCCGCGCTCGACGCCGCGACCTCCATGGTGCCTGTCGCGCGCTCGAAATAGGGCAGGTCCGCGGTCGCCTTCGCGTGGATGTACACATCCCCGGACGCGACCGCCACGGTCCCTTCGAGCACGCGGCCGTTCCGCACGAGCGGGATCGCGATGGGCCTGGCGCGGACGTCGGCCCGGATCTCGGCGCCGCCGCTGGAGATGCGGCAAACCCTGGGGATCGTGCCCGGCGGCAGATCGCTCGGGTCGATGTCCTCGTGCCCCGCCACGTCGAAGACGAAGCGCGTGCTCATGAGATTGGCGTCGTCGAAGCTCGCGGCGTTCGGGACGCCCGGCACGGCGATCTCGGCCACGCACCCGCCGTCGCGCGCCAGGAACAGCGTGGGGCCGCCCGGATCGAGCGCGAGGCGCACGCGGGTGTTCTTGAGAATACGAATAGAGAACGGACTGCCGTCCGTCGCGAGGAGGGTCTTGCTGTCCCTGAGCTCGAAATCGATGGTCGGCGCTGCGCCGTCCATGGCCACCACGAGCTCCCGCGTCAGGCGCAGCGCGCCGCCGACGAGGTCCAGTTGGCTGCTGTCGGAGAGCTTGATCTGCGCGCCCAGCTTGCCGACGATGATCTCGTCTCCGGCGAGCTCCACAGGCACGGCGTCCAGGGTCGTGGGGGCGAGGGAGAGGCCCGCGAATCGCACCGAGGAGGCGCCCGAGAAGATCTCTCCGGCCGGCACGTCCAAACTCGCCACTTGCAAAGAGGCCTTGAGCTTCGGCAGTGCGTCCGACAGAGAGACGCTCGCGAGCCAGTCGCCGAGCGGGCCCGAGACTTCCCCTGGATTCGGCGGTCGCGGGGAGCGCAGGATCTCGATCGTCCCTCGGGCGTCGGCGTCCGAGGCCTCCAGTTTGAGGAAGCGGGCTGCCCCCGCGGAGGTCGTGCCCGCGGGGGCCGTGGCGTTCGCGAGGGCATTGAAGGGCGCCGTGACGCGGAGGGGAACGGCGATATCCTCGGAGAAGCCCCCGGCCTGTCGGCCCCGGTACACGAGAGAGGACGTCACGCTCGTCGAGACCGGGCTCGCCGGGTCGCGGCGGGTCGCGCGCAGCGTGGACTGGCCCTCTTCGAGAGCGACGGAGAGCGCCGCGTTGGTGAGGCCGATCTCGGCCTGACCGGGATAGAGCGGACACACGTTGATCTTGGAGCCCGAGAGATCCAGGACGGGCCCGTCCTTGAACACCGCTTGAGAGCCGCCCATCTTGAACGCAGGCCAGCCGCCGACCGGGTCGCTCGCGGTCGCGGGATCCGGCCCGATCAGCGCGCCTTCCAGCGTGAGCACCGGATTCGCCGGCCCGCCTTCCGGGACGCGGAGGGCCAGAGAGAGCAGCGTCCGATCGAGCAACGGAATGAAGAGCTCGAACCCCTGCCGCAAGAGGTGTGTTTCATTCGCGAAGTCGAAGCGCAGCGCGCGGGGGAGGAGCCCTTCGCTCGGCGGGACTGGCAGCCAGATCGTGCGACTCTTATCCTCGCTGTTCACGAGGAGGACGCCCTCGATGACGCGGTGGATCGGCATCCCCGCCGGGAGCGCCTCGAACGGCGTCGACAGGCGGGTTCGGAGCTTGACGTTGGGCAGCCCGGTGACGCCGAACGTCACCACGTCCGGGCGCTTCGGATCCTCCGGCAGCCAGCGCGCGCGCCAGAGAAAGCGCTCGTTCGGCCTCCCGTCCGCGGTGTCCTTCAGGATCGTGTGCTTCCGCCAGTAACCGAAATCGAGGATGGCTTCGCGAAACTGGGAGTAGCTCGACGCCGTGAGCGAAGGGGACAGCTTCGCTTTCTTATCGTTGCCGAGGTGGCCGTGGTACATCAGATCGGCGAGCACGTCCTGCATCTGCGACGGGTAAGAGGCCCATTTGCCAGGATCCCCCGTCCAGTCCTCGACCTGGTCTTGGGCGTCTTTGACGTACTTGGGATAGATGCGGTCGAAGAGATCGACGACCTGCTCGGCCTCGATCTCCGGGATCTTTGCCCGGTTCTTCTTCACCCACTCGTCGGCCTTCGCGCCCTGAAGCCCCGCCCCTTCGGCGATCATCTTCGCGACTGCTGTGGGGACTTTGACGCTCTCCAAATCGGCGATCACGGTCGCCGCTTTGCGAAGCTTCATGTCGTAGCCCGCCCCGAGCGTCACGCCGGATGCGTATTTGGGCCAATACACCCGACGAACGTAGGGCCTCCAGCCCCCTTCAGCGTCGAACGTCAGCCGGCCTTGTTTCGGGGACGTTGCCACGCGACGACGCGATCATGCCCCCGTCAATGTGTCAATCGAAAACACAGAGCATCCTGCTCTACGGGCGACCAAGCCGTTGAATTGTTGTTCGAAAGTCGCCTTCGATTTTCGGCCGCGGCGCGCGGCGGTCGATCGCCATGGCGCGGTCGCGACCTCGTGGGCGAACATGGCACGATGAAGATCCCCTCACGCCCTTTGAATGCGCCGCTCGGATCCGTCTTCTTGCAGGAGGTGGCGGCTCTCTCGCTGCGCGACAGAGAGGAGCGGATCGTCTTCGAGATCGTCTCCGGCAATGTGCCGGACTTCCTCCGACGAACGGCCAAGATCACGTTCGGCCCGCTCGCGACAGGGAAGCCGTCGCTCGAGATTCAGGTCCTGCCCGACTACCTGGCGATTGGCACGGACGACGACTTCGTGACGATTCCCATGCTCGCCGCGACCGCGCAGCGCGTGGCGTTGGGGCTCGGCGCGCTCTTACCCACCCAGAACGTGGTCGACGCTGTCTTCGCCGCGGCCGAGGCGAAGGTGATCCTCGAAGGCCAGCTCGGCCACGGGGCTTGCCAGGATCACACGATGGGCTCCATCGCTTGTTACGTCCAGTACGAGAAGGCGTTGAAGCAGCGCCGGGCGCAGGCGGGGTGGCAGCCTGGCCGGCTCGCGGCGGGGCACAAAAAGGACATCATCATCAGCGCGGACATCCACCATCCTCTGCGCCCGCCGCACGCGCCGTTCCTGCCAGTGATCATCTATGGTGGTTGGGACGGGCACGCGGTCATTCAATCCAGCACGCCATTCCACGATGACGCGTGGGTCGACTACAGCCATGGTGTCCGCTTGGTGGACGCCGACGCCAAGCTCATCCACGCCGACGCCCAGCACGGAGAGGAGTCGTGGCGCGTGGAGGACATCCTGGCGAGCCCGGAGCACCACCGCCTGCTCTCCGCGACACCGCTCCTCGATCCGCGCTATCCGCTGATCCCGAGCACGCGACGGGAGAGCGGTCCCACGGGCGATCGCGACGGGTTGGCGCTGGACTTCGAGCTCTCCGCCCCCAGCGTCGACGCCGATGTGGAGAAGCACATGGAGGTGGCCTTTTTGCTGCCTCCGCCCGCCGTGCGCGCGCCGGGGAACAACTCGGATCCTGCGGCGCTCCTCCCCGCGTTCCGAGAGCGCTTGTTCCGCGCCCTCGACGCCCTCGCGGCCGCGGGGACACCGTTCAAGCTGGTGGAGGGCTTCCGGACGGTCGACCGCCAGCAATGGCTCTATGGACAGGGACGTCCGGAGGTTCAGCCGTACGGTCGCCCCGGAATGATCGTCACGAAGCTGGACGGGGTGACGAAGCTGTCGAACCACCAGGGGAACGGAAAGCCGGGCAGCGGCCGCGCGGCCGACTGCTACCCGACCCGCGACGGTCGCGTGTTCATCCCGAAAGACTCCGATCCTCTGTGGAAGGCGTACGCCGACGCGACGCGCGCCCAAGGCCTCACTCCGGGCTTCGACTGGACCACCTTCAAGGATCACCCGCACTGCGAGTGGCGAGGCTGACGCCGCCGACCGGCCCACGGCGCGAGCGGGGGAGTGATACGAGGGGGCGGAGCCCCCTTGTAGATTCACGAAAGCGTCTGTCTGCCGGTGCGCGTCGCGACGTGAGCCGGCTCTAATACGGATTCATGGGCGACAGGGCGCCGCCGCTCGCGGACAGGGGGGCTCCGGACTTCGATGTCGAGGCGCCGGGGAAGACGAGCGCGTCCCCGGAGACGAGCTTCGTGACCGTGAGGCCGCTGAAGGTGAGCGGCACACCGGCCTCGCACACTTCCGGCGCGCCGCTTGATCGCACCACGTAAACGGCGCCGCTCCCGAACACTCGACCCGCTCCGTCCGGCCCGATGACGACCGCGGTCGCCTCGTCGATGCCAATCCCCACCGCCTCGCTGGACCAGCCGTCCGTGACGACGCGCGCGAGGAACGCGACGAGCCGCCCCATCCGGTCGCGCTCCGCGAAGTGCGGATCGGTGAGGACGCCCTTGGTGAGCGGCAGATCGAGGAAGCCCCGCTCCATCGTCATGTACTGGTTGTACGGATCCGCGAGCGCCTCGTCCGAATACACGGTGTCGTTGTACGCCGCGAACATCCACTCTCCGAGGACGGCGCACCCCGCGCTCGTGCCCCCGATCACGGCCCCGCGGGCGTACGCGTCCCGGAGCGCGTCCTCGGCGGGCGCTCCTTTCCAGAGCGTCAGGTACTTCGCCTGATCGCCTCCCGCGATGAAGACGCCCTCCGCGTGCCGGATCGTCCACGCCACATAGGGATCGGCCGCGAGCGCGGGCGTGTCCACGAGCAGCGTCTCGACCGAGTCGCACCCGCCGATATCGGTGTAGAGATAATCGTTGTATCCGTCGGCTCCGGACGCCCGCAGCACCACGACGTCGCCCCCCTGAAGGAGCGGTTTCCACCACTGAAAGGCGCTGTCCACGTCGGCGCCGCCGCCCATCAAGATCACGCCGGGACCAGCAGGCGCGACGTCCTTGTCGGCGTCGTCGCCCGTCACGTAGCTCTTGAGTCCAACCGGCTTGTCCGGCCGCGCGTCACCGCCGCCCGTCGTTGTCGCGCCGCCCGTCGACGTCGCGCCGCCCGTCGACGTCGCGCCGCCCGCGGACGTCGAGGTGTCGGGAGGCCCGCCGCACGCCGGAGAGACGAGCGCGGCGCAACAGGCGAGAAGGAACGCGACGGGGCGCTGCATGGGCGTCTTCCTGCGCGGCTCAGGGCTCCATCGCGCGGTGGAGGAACGTGGCCATCTGGCCGCGGCTCACGGCATCGTCCGGGCAATAGAGCTTCTTCTGCGCGTCGCAGCCGCTCGTGATCCCGGCCTTCGCGACCGCGTTGATGGCGGGCTCGTAAGGCGAGCCGTCGTCGTCCACGAACGCGTCCGGCCCGGCCGGCAGGCTCAGCGCCGCGGCGAGGAATACGGCCATTTCCCCGCGCGATACCGTCTTATTCGGGCAGTACTGCGAGCCGTCTGCGGTGCACCCGTTCGTCAGGCCCTTCGACTTCAGCCACTCGATGTCGCCGCGGTACGGTGAGCCGCAGATATCCTGGAAAGAGGCGTCGCACACGCACGTCGCCCCCTTCGCGAAGCCCTGCGCCGGCGCCTTCTTCATGCGCGCCTCCTTACCCTCGAAACCCTCGAAGCGACTCGATCCGCTGCCACTCGTCCGAGAGGCCGAATCGCTCACACATCTGCCGTACTGCGACGAGATCCGCGGCGGGGTTGCAGGCGAGCACCTCCAGCACATCCAGCTCGCTCTTGGGCCCGCCGGCGTACAGCTTGAGCGCGATGAGGTGGGGCAAGTCGACCACCGGCAGCGCGCCCTCTTCGAAGGGAGTCGCCGTGCTCACTGCCTCGCTGCCCAAACGCCCGCGGCGTGGCGCGAATGGATTCAAGAAATTCACGACCTCGATGGGACTGGCACCCTCCGCCTCGACGACGAGCACGCCCCCGAGCGGGTCTTCCATGTCCGGCTCGCGCAGCTCGACTTCGTGCCCGCGCGCCGACAAGGCGTCTCGAACACGGCGCAAAGCCCCGAACGGGTCTGTGGCGGTCGCGAGATCGAAATCGTCCGTGCGACGAACATAACCGTGCGCCGCGAGCGCCATCGCGCCGATCACTGCCACTTTGGCCCCTTCTGCTTGGAGGAGCGACGCGACCTCTTCGGCCACCTCGATGGTGCGACGGGCGGTGCTCACCGGCGGACGCGTCCGAGCAGCACGAGCAGCTCTTCGGTCTCTTCTGCGAGCGAAAGAGCGCGGATCATTCGCTCCCGAGAGGTCATGGCACGCATCCGCGATCGGCCCCTTTCGCGTGCCTCGTCCGCGCTCTTGCTCTTCCGCGCGGAGATCGGAGGCGAGAGTGACGCCGGCGCGGCTTCTTCCGAGGGGGCGTCACCGGTCTCCATGCGCCGGCACTATACCAAATTCGGGCGGAGCGCCGGGTGAAGGCCTACCGCGTGATCGTGACGCGCGTGGTGGACGGCCGCCTCTGACCGCACTGCGTCTCCCGACCCTCCGCCGGCCGGTGCCTGCCATCCCCTGGATCCGAGGCGCGAAAGATCCGTGGCAGGCGATTTTTCTTTGCAAAAAATTTGGCCCGATCAAAGAACCTGTGTTCAGGCTACTACCGCACGGACGTGCCGTGCCGCCTCGTCGGATTGAAAGGGTCCCATGATCACCGAGACGTGCAGCGTCTGCGGATCGAGCTTCGACGTCGTCTTCCGCTACCAGATGGAGGAGAAGAACGGCGGGTTCGCGTTCTATTGCTCGCAGAAATGCCTGGAAAAGAGCCAGACCGGCGGCGACGCGGGCAGCGTCTCGTGCGACGCCTGCATGAAGCGCTTCACGCCCGAGCTCGTGTCGCAGGTGCTCTACCTGGGCGGCAAGCGGCGCTACGCCTGCAGCCTCGACTGCCGCTCGCAGATCGTCCGCGAATCGCAGGGCGCGCGCCTCGGTGACCTCGCCGACGCCGCGAAGCGCCTGCCGAAGCCCGCGCCCGTTCCGCCCGCGCCGCCCGCGATCACCGCGCCGCCCGCGATCACCGCTCCGCCCGAGATCTCCGCCGCGCCGGCCCTCTCCAACGAAGCCGCGCCGCCCTCGATCAGCGACGCTCCGCCCGCGCCCGTCGCGGTGCCCCTCTCGACGCCCCCGGGGCCGCTCACGCAACCTCCGCCGTCCGCAGGCAAGGCCTCGAGCCGGCGCGAATCGAAGGGCGGCGCTTCGGCGAGCCGCACGCGACGCGAGGACGGCGCCCCGGCTCCCGAACGGCGCGCGAGCGGGCTCCACTCGGCGATCCGGCCGGAGGCGAACGGCTCCAAGGACGCCGCGCGCGCGGACGCCGGCAACCTCCAGAACGCCATCCGCAACGACGCGAACGACGTCGCCGCGAAGGCGCCCACGGGCACGGTGATCCCGCTGATCCCGCCGCTCAAGGGCGAGAAGAAGGCCGCCGAGGCGCCCGCGCAGAACGCGGCCCCGCGGCGCATCGCCGTCTTCAACCACAAGGGCGGCACCGGCAAGACGACGACCGCGGTCAGCATCGCCGCAGGCCTCGCCGCGAAGGGGAAGAGGGTCCTCCTCGTCGACACGGACGCGCAAGGCAACGTGTCGGTGTCGCTCGGCGCCGGCAGCGAGCGCTCGCTCTACCACGTGCTCGTGATGGGGCTCGCCGTGAAGGACGCGGTGAAAGAGGTCCGGCCGAACCTGTTCCTCCTGCCCTCGAACGAGACGCTCGCCGCCGCGGAGCTCTACCTCGCCGGCCGTCAGAACCGCGATCGCGTGCTCGCAGACAGGCTGAGCGCCGCCGCCGCCGACTACGACTACGTGGTGCTCGACTGCTCGCCGAGCCTGTCGCTCATGAACCAGAACGCCCTCGTCTTCGCGGACAGCGTGCTCGTGCCCGTCGCCTGCGATTACCTGTCTCTCGTCGGCGTGCGGCAGGTGTTGAAGACCGTGAAGAACGTGAACTCCCTCCTTCACCACCCGGTGCAGATCTGGGGCGTTCTGCCGACGTTCTTCGACGGTCGCGCCAAGATCTGCAACGAGGCCGTCGCCACGCTGAAGGACCACTTCGGCGACAAGTGCCTGCCTCCGATCCGCGCCGCCATCAAGGTGAAGGAGGCGCCGAGCGTCGGTCAGACGATCTTCGAGTACGCGGCCGGCTCCAACGCGGCCGAGGACTACGGCGTCATCGTGGACCGCATCACCGGGCTCGCGACGCCCTCGAAATCCGAAGAGCCCGCGAAGGAGCCCGCCCCGGCCCCGCGGACGGCGGCCACCGCGTGAAGCGGACCGAAGGAGCTCCCGTGTACAAGCAGCAAAACGAAGCCTTCGATCTGCTCGACAAGGACGAGGTCGAAGGTGTCCTCTCGGGCGCCTTCTACCACCCGCCGCCCCCCGCCCCAGAGCGCCCGCGCGCGAAGCCGCTCTCGAAGCCGGAGCACTACAAGGTCATCTGCATCTCGCTCTACAAGGACGATCTGCAGCAGCTCGACCGCATGGTGAAGGAGCTGAAATCCCGCGGCCTCACCAAGGCAAACCGCAGCGCCCTCATCCGCCAGGCGCTCCTCCAGATCGACCTCGACAAGGTCCCGAAAGGGATCTGATCAAACTGCCAGTCCCCCAGAGCCTCAGTCCGGGAACAGCGATTTCCAGAACGAGTCGAGGTCCTCTGGCAGAGGCGCCTTCAAATCCAGCCGCTTGCCCGTGACCGGGTGATCCAGCGAGAGCTCCGCCGCGTGCAACGCGTGGCGCGGCAGCTCCAGCAGATTCCGGTCCTCCTCCGTGAGCTGGTCGTCCACGCCGCGCGCGAACAAGCCATCATCCGGGCCGTACAGCTTGTCTCCGACGATCGGCAATCCCGCGGCCGAGAGGTGCAGCCTTATCTGGTGCTGTCTGCCTGTATGTAGCGTGCACTTCACCATCGAGTATTGCCGGCCGGTGATGTCGCTGCGGCGGCGCTCCAGGATCTCGCACTCCGTGGCCGCGGTCAGGCCCTCTCCCGGCGACGCGATGCGCATCTTCACTTTGTACTTCGCGTCCGGGTCCAGCATCATCGGCTGATCCAGGAGGCGCTTCTGCCAGTCGACGGCACCCCACGAGAGCGCCAGATACCGCTTCTCGACCGTGTCGCGCGCCTCGAACTGGACCTTCACCTTGCGGTCGGCCTCGGGCGTGCGCGAGAGCAAGAGCACGCCGCTCGTCTCGCGATCGAGGCGGTGCGCCGGGAAGATGCGCTCTCCGGGGCGGCGCGCCTCCAGCCGCTTCAGCACCGTGCTCGCGTAATAACGGGCCGTCGGGTGAACGACCATGTTCGCGGGCTTGCTCACCGCGATGAGGTGATCGTCCTCGTACAGGATCGCCATGTCGACGGGCGCCGCCTCCTCGTCCCACGGCGGGCGCCACAGCAGGATGCACTGCTCGGCCTTCACGCGGTCGTTGACCTTGAGGCGCTTCGCTTCGGGGCTGTAGGCGCCGCGCTTCAAGATGGCCTGGGTGCGCGTGCGGCTGGTGCGGCGGAGCTGCGTCTGCACGAAGCGATCGAGCCGCATGCCCGCGCACTCGGGCGGCACGCGGAGGATGCTCACGACCGATCCCTCCGGCACGTCCGGCGGCCTCTCGATCGGCGCGCCGCGTCCGAACGGGCCCGTGGCGGCCTCGATTTCGTGCTTGCTGATGCGGGTCATCCGACGTCGATCTCGTCGCTCGCGAGGAGATTGCCCTGGTCCGGCATGTCGACCACGAGGCGCTTCGGCGTGTCGCGGTACCCCTGACCGGCCGCGTTCGGATCCGGATCCTGCTCCCACCGGCACTGCCCGAACACCGTCACGCGCTCCCCCGGCTCGAACACGCCCTCCTTGTAACGAAGGCGTTTGTTGAACACCCAGCCCTGGCTCGACTGGCCGTGCTGGCGCAGGTAGTCCTCGAGCACCGGCGACGCGTCGTTCATGAAGCCGCTCGACAGCTCGCGATCCTTCACCGGGAGCACCTTCATCCCCGCGGACTTCACGAGCGCGCGGCCCGTGCCGTCCTCGAGCAAGAAGTCCTGCGAGTCGACGTCCTTGATGATCTCGACCCAGCGACCGCTCTTGCCGCTCGAGCGGTACTCCTCGACGGTGACCTCGTAGAACACGCACGCTCGACCCGTGAGCGGCGCGCGCAGCGGCTGCCCGAGCGGACGCACCGCGCCCGCGATCTTCGCGACCCGGCCCTGCTCGACGCGGCCGATGTCGATGCGCGGGGTGGCCTTCAGCGTGCGTCGGATCTTCGCCGCGTCGGAGAAGTACCAGGAGAAGAGCGCGATCGCCGCGAAGACGACGAGGATGATGAGCCAGAGGTAGGGCACGGGGCCCCGAGCATACCGCGAAAGGCGCGCGATCCGCGCCCGAGACAGCGCATTTTACGAGGGCTCACCCGCGCAATATGGCGCTGCCGCCCGTTGTGCTATGCCCGCGCGCGCATGGATATTCTCTTCGTCGCCTCCGAGCTGTCGCCGATGGTGCGGGCCTCCAGCCTGGGGGACGTCGCGGCCTCTCTGTCGAAGGCGCTGCGGCTCCTCGGTCACAAAGTCACCATCGCGGTGCCGCGTTTTCCTGCGATCGAAGCCGCGGGCATCCTCGTCGCGCGCCGCCTGACGCCCCTCGTTCTGCAGGGGGAAGCCGGCGCCAAGGTCGAGGTCACGGTGTTCGACGGGCGGCTCTCTTCGGGCGTGGAGCTGCTCCTGCTCGATCTGCCGATCGCCGCGTCCGCCGCCTCCGCGGGTCCCGTCGTCGCGCGCCCCGCCAACGCCGCCCTCGACGATCCGCGGGCCGCTTCGCTCTTCGCGCGCGCCGTCGTCGAGGTGATCCGCCAGCGCAGCGAGACCGCGACGCCGTTCGACCTCGTGCACGCGCACGACTGGGCCGGCGCGATCGTCCCGTACCTGCTCCGCCGCTGCCCGGAGCCTCTGCTCTCGCGGATGCCGGTCGTGCTGACGGTGCACGATCTCGCGAGCCAGCGGCTGTTCCCGCGCTCGGTGCTGAAGCTGCTCGGCCTCGGCGAGGAGCACTTCCGGCCGGAAGGGATCGAGTTCTACGGGCACGTCTCCTTCTTGAAGGCGGGCATCATGACGGCGAACGCGGTCACCACCGTGTCGCCCACGTACGCGCTGGAGGCGCTCACGCCCGAGGGCGGAGAGAAATACGAAGGCGTGCTCGCGACCCGGAAAGACAAGCTCACCGGCATCGTGAACGGCATCGACTACGCCGTGCACAACCCGATGACGGACCCCGCCCTCATCGCGCGGTACGACGCGGAGGACTCGACGAACAAGGGCCGCTGCAAGAGCGCCGTCGTGAAGGAGATGGGCCTCGACGTCACGCCGGAGCGCCCGCTCGTGTTCTTCCCGGGCCCGATCACCGCGGCCGCGGGCGCCGATCTCGTCGCGACCGCGCTGCCCAAGATCCTGCGCGGGGACGTGTCGTTCGTGATCGTCGGCGACGGCGACGCGGACCTCGTCGCGAAGCTGTCCGCCGTCGTGGAGAAGCACCCGGATCGCGCGGTGATGCTCTCGCACGCGAGCGAAGCCGTGATGCACCGCCTCTACGCCGGCGCGGATCTGGTGCTGGTGCCGGCGCACCGGGAGCCGTGCGGGTTCGCGCAGCTCTACGCGCAGCGGTACGGCGCGCTGCCGATCGCGCGCAAGACGGGCGGCCTCGCGGACACGATCGTGGACTGCGACGAGCAGCTCGAGACGGGCACGGGCTTCCTCTTCGAAAAGGCGACCGGCACCGCGCTCCTCGGCGCCGTGCAGCGCGGCCTCGCGGCCATGACGTCGCCCCGCTGGCCCGCGCTCCGTCGTCGCGTGATGCGGCTCGATCTCGGCTGGGATCGCCCCGCGCGCCGCTACGTGCAGGTGTACCGCGGCGCCATCGCCGAGGCCTCCGCTCCGCACGCCTGACATCGCGTCGAAGCCCGCCCGAGGCTTCGCGAAGCCTTCCCAAAGCCGCTCCCGAAACCGACGCACGTTCGGCTATCCTGCGCCGAGCATGCGCCCTTCCTTGTCCTCGGGAGCCTTGAAATGAAGTCTCGAAGCTACGCTGTCCTGGGCCTCTTCGGCACCCTCTCCGCTCTCTGGCTCGGCGCGAACGGCTGCGGCCTCGACACCACCGGCTTCGGTGACTCCGAGGACGTGTGCACGACGAACGCGCACTGCGACGACGCGAACGTCTGCACCGACGACACGTGCGGCGCGAACGGCGTGTGCGTGCACACCCCGGTGTCCGACGGCCTCTTCCCCGACGGGATCCGCGGCAATTGCAAGGCGTACGGGTGCAAGGCGGGCGAGCAGACCGAGGTGCAGCTGAAGGACGACGTCGACGACGGCGACGAGTGCACGACCGACGTGTGCACCGACACCGGCGCGACGCACGAGCCGGCGATCGGCGCGACGTGCCACCTCGGCGGCGGCCTCGGAAAATGCGACGACAAGGCCGAGTGCGTCGTGGAGTGCGGCAACCTCGACGACAGCGGCAACGTCGTGGAGTGCGCGCCCTCCGACGACCCGTGCACGCTCTCCTACTGTGACGCCGCGCTCGGGAAATGCGTGCTCGACAAGCTCGACGGCGTGCCGCAGCCCGGCACGGATCCGAGCGACTGCAGCGGTGTGTACTGCGTCGCGGGCGTCACGAAGGAGTCCTCTTCGCTCGCGGACACGCCGTGCATCGCGAAGACGCCGGACGGCAAAGACGCGAAGTTCTGCGACGGCACCGGGGCGTGCGTGGAGTGCAACTCCGACGAGCAGTGCGCCGACCCGAACATCCCCGTGGGCTTCTGTTACACGCCGACGTGCACGGACCACAAGTGCGCGAACGTCGTGAAGGACAACGTGGACTTGCCGGTCGCGCAACAGCTCCCCTCCGACTGCAAGATCAAGCGCTGCGCCGCCGGCCAGGAGGTCACCGTCCCCGACGACTCCGACCTTCCGGACGACAACAACGTGTGCACCACCGACGTCTGCACGGCCGGCGCGCCGTCGAACCCGCCTGTGGCGCAAGGCACGGACTGCGGCACGGGCGCGAGCGGCAATCCGCTCGTGTGCAACGCGGTCGGCGTGTGCGTCGGTTGCAACAGCCCGGCCGACTGCATGGGCACGGACGACGAGTGCAAGGCGCGGACGTGCGTGAACCAGGAGTGCGGCGTCGCGTACCAGAACAATGGCACCTTCGTCTCCGGCCTTCAGGGCGGCGACTGTCAAAAGCAGGTGTGTGACGGCGCCGGCAACAAGATCTCCGCGGCGGACAACGCGGACATCCCGGCGGACGATGGCAATCAATGCACCGACGAGGTCTGCAACAACGGCACGCCGGGCCACCCGAACAAGGCCGCAGGCGCCGCGTGCACCGACGGAAACGGCTGCACGCAGACCGACACTTGCCAGGCGGGCGCGTGCATCGGCAACAACCCCGTGACGTGCATGGCGCTCGATCAATGCCACGACGCGGGCACCTGCAACCCCGCGAGCGGCATGTGCTCGAACCCGAACAAGTCGAACGGCACGACCTGCACCGACTCCAACGCTTGCACGCAGATGGATACGTGCCAGAGCGGCACCTGCGTGGGCGCCAATCCGGTGGTGTGCACAGCCCTGGATCAATGCCACAACGTCGGCACCTGCAACACGATGACGGGCGTCTGCTCGAACCCGAACAAGTCGAACGGCACGACGTGCGCGGACGGAAACGCCTGCACGCAGACGGACACTTGCCAGAACGGCACGTGCACGGGCGGTAACCCGGTGACGTGCACGGCGCTGGATCAATGCCACGCGGCCGGCACCTGCGACATGGTGACGGGCATGTGCTCCAACCCGGCGAAGGCGAACGGCGTGGCCTGCACCGACGCGAACGCCTGCACGCAGATGGATACGTGCCAGAACGGCGCGTGCGTGGGCGCCAATCCGGTGGTGTGCACGGCGCTGGATCAATGCCACACGGCCGGCACCTGCAACACGGGCACGGGCGTCTGCACGAACCCGACGAAAGCGAACAACACCGCCTGCAACGACTCCAACGCTTGCACGCAGTCGGACACCTGCCAGAACGGCACCTGCACGGGCGCCAACCCGGTGGTGTGCACAGCCATGGATCAGTGCCACGACGTCGGCACGTGCAACACGGGCACGGGCGTCTGCACGAACCCGAACAAGGCGAACAACACTGCTTGCAACGACTCCAATGCATGCACGCAGTCGGACACGTGCCAGAACGGCACGTGCACGGGCGCGAACCCGGTGGTGTGCACGGCGATGGATCAATGCCACAACGTCGGCACGTGCAACACGGGAACGGGCATGTGCACGAACCCGACGAAGTCCGACGGCACGACGTGCAACGACGGCAGCATGTGCACGAGCACCGATGTCTGCACGGGCGGCACGTGCGGCGGCAGCCCGGTGGTTTGCGCCCCGAATCAATGCCAGACGGGCGGCATGTGCAACGCGGTGAACGGCACGTGCAGCTTCACGAACAAGCCGGACGCCACGAGCTGCAACGACGGCAACCTGTGCACGACGATGGACGAGTGCACGTCCGGGACGTGCGCCGGGACTCCGGTGGTGTGCACGCCGAATCAATGCCAGGCGAGCGGCTCGTGCGTCGCGGGAACGGGCCTGTGCTCGTACGTGAACAAGGCGGACGCGACCTCCTGCGACGACGGAAACGACTGCACCCTCTCCGACGCGTGCACGGCGGGCGTCTGCGGCAGCCTGACGTTCGCGACCTCCGGCACCGCCTGCATGACCGGCGGCACCCCCGGCACGTGCAACAACACCGGCGTCTGCATCCCGAACTGACCCTCTCCCGGCAGACTACCCGTTTGCCGGAACACCTCACCAGAAAGACGCCAGGCAGGAGGGGGGCATAGCGGGGGAGCACCCCCGCAACCCCCCCAAGCATCTGCGTTGCGTCATGTGGGGGCTACGGTAAAAGCGAGGGCAGCTACGCCTTCCCAATGGGGATTACTGTAGGAAATTGACTCCCGGCAAATGGTGGTGCTGCTACAAAAGGGGCAAGTGTGATGACCTCTTCTGATCCGGCCCGCGAATGTGCTGAAGCGATGTCGAGAGGGTTGAACGTGCTCTACGAGCTCGCGCACGGTCCCCGTGAGCCGAATGGAGTCAGCGCCCCGAACGCCGACCAGATTGCCGCGCTGGAGGGACTTGCCGTGGCGCTCGAGCACGCCCGCGACCCTGGTGTCGTCACCGACTATCTCGTATCGCCCGAACAGATCGCCGCGGTGCGCTCGGTTGCCGCGCTCGTCGCGGATTGGCTCAAGACAGGCCAGCGCTCAGAGGACGTCGCGCGTCAGGCCGGTGCTCTGTATGTGACTCTCACCGAGTAACGCCGGCCGATGCGCGAGTCGGCTCGGCTTGAAAGGTCGATCGACCCGGATCTTCGAACATACCCACTTGCGAGCATGCCGGCTCAACCTGGCTTTGGGAGGTGTCAACTCGTGGAGATGCCGGCTCGACCTGGCTTTCGAACGGAGCCCGTCCGTTTCCAAAGGCAGCTCGACCTGGCATCCGGACGGAGCCCGTCCGTCTCCAAGCCGGGTCGACCTGGCTTTCGGACGTACTAGCTCGCCTTCGAGTCGGCTCGACCTGGCTTTTGAACGGAGCCCGTCCGTTCCAAGGTCGGCTCGACCTGGCTTTTGAACGGAGCCCGTCCGTTCCAAGGTCGGGTCGACCTGGCTTTCGAACGGACGGAGGCGGGGGTGGTTGGGCGGGTGGGTAGGTGGGAGAAAGATCAGGCTGGGGTAGCCTTGCCGTCTTCCGGCTGCGGCTTGGCAGGGGTTGCATCGGCGGGGGCTGCCTTGCCGGCGGCGCGCGAATCGGCCTTCCGCTCCGCCTCTTCGAGCGGGCTGACAATCTTGGCGCGGGTGGGGGCGTCGAGGTCGTCCAGGTCGAGCACCTGGACAAGCGCCCGAGCAGCCTTGATCCAGGCGTTCCGGGCACGCAGCACGTCCGCCGGCATGGTCACCTCGCCGGGAGCGCTCCCTTGATCCGACTGGAGCGTGTTCTTCTCGTGCTCCAAGCTCCCCAGCTTCTTACCCGCCGTCACGCGCGCATGGTGCGCGTCGAGCAGACTCCCCTTCGGACAAGGCATCTTCTTGAGGAGCGAAAGGTCGGCGTCGTCGAGACGCTCCTCCAGCAACACCACCTCGCCGGCCTCTTCGGCATAGCTGGCCTGGAGCACGCGCAATCCGATGGCAGGGTCGAAGATCTTGTCGCGCAGCGCGAGGATGTCGGCCGCCATCTCCGGATCGTCGACGAGCTCGGCGAAGCCGCTGAGCACGAGGTAGCTCCCACGACCTTTTCGGTCGTGCAGCTTGTCCAGCTCGGCTTGCTTCTTCTGGATCTCTTGCAGCTTCTCGGGGATCTGCTGGGGTTGGGCCTGCGACTTCTTGAGGCCTTCGTGGGCCTTCTGAACACGGGAGAGCAGCGGCGCCGCCGTCTCGATGGCCTCAATCAAGGGGCGCGTGCCTTTGGGACTGAGCCAGGTCTCGGACACCGAAACCATGGCCTGCGTGGAGACGTTCCGAAGAGACATACGTGGTATTCCGCCCTTTCTTGGTGTCGTACGACCGCGACGAATGCCGCCGTCGGGCCGAGAGCACGATGTTCACTGCACGGCCACTTCGCAGCAGAGCAGGCGGGCTCCGCCGTAGTCAAGGCCTTTGGCAGGTCCCAGGCCCGTCGGCGGGGGAGTGGAACGAGGGGGCGGAGCCCCCTTGTAAACGAAGCGTCGGCCCCCCATCCACCCGATGTCGTTCCGTCTCTTACGGGCTATCGCGACGTGACCATGCCCACGAGGGCCACGAGGGCGGGCGCGAAGAGCGAGAGGCCCACTGTCAAGAGCGCCAGTCCGTGGAGGCGAATCGCCATCTCCGTACGCGCGGCTCGCGAGAATTCCGCGGCGTTCGTGGGCATCGGCGGCACCTCTTTACCCTCCGCCAATTGCTTGCGACGGCGCGACGCCCACCACGCCGGGGCCGCCTGCAATGCGAGCGTCACCGCCGGAAACCATAAGACCAGCGTGAACAGGAGCGGGCGCGCGAACCACGCGAACACCCGAGGTCCCGCCGCGAGCGAGGTCGTCGCGCGCTCCAGCGAGTACTTGAACGTGCCCTCTCCCGGCGTCGCCACGATCCGGACCGCGTCGAGACGGCCGCCCGACACACGCCGCACCACGAAGAGGGCGCTCTCCTCGTCGCGCGACGGCTCGTTGCCGATACGACCGATCTGCTCCAGCGCCCACGTGCCCGAGAGCGCCCGCGCCGCCGTGCCCGACGACGGCGCCGCGCTCGCGAGCGGCTGGCCCGACTCGCGAAGGCCCTCCACATGGTGCAGGATACGGCCTGTCTCCACGTCGTAGGCGAGCGCCCCCGCGAAGAGGTCCCGCGACCACACGAAATCGCTCAACGAGGGCGCCGCGACCGGCTCCGGCCAGGCGCTCGGCCACGCGCGGCACTCATTGCGATCCACGCGGCAAATCCGCGGCTGTCCGGCCTTCGGCGGCGCCTCCGGGGCCTCCACGTAACCCTCCAGCGCGGCGCCCCGGAAGAGGCCGTAGAGGCGCACGCTCCCCGCCGCGTCGAGGCCCGGCACCGCGACCTCCGGGCGGCCCTGATCGAGCACCGTGACGGCCGGCGCGCGCAGGCTCCGCCACGTGTCGCCGGTCCCGACCGCGAACGCCGGCAGCGGCGCCGCACGCCACACGATGCGCGGCACCGAGAACGCCAACCCCGCGAGGATGCCGCCCGCGGCCAGCACGCTCGTGAGCGCCGAGAGCAAGAGCACGCGGCCCACCGTGGGGCGCCCCGCGCGCGGCCACAGCGCGATCACCGAGGCGATCAGCACCGTGACGAAGAGGCCCAGCCAGGCCCCGAGCTGACCGCGGAGGATGGCGTCGATGGCGCTGGCTCCCATGAAGCCGAGAACTTAGCGGACCAGATCCGGCGATGAAAGGTTGCCGGGGTCGCGCCTGCCGCCTAGAGGTTACGGCCGGTGGCGCCCCGGCTCCGCACTCTCGCCCCAACGTTCCTCCTCGCGGCCCTCGTTTCGGGCTGCGGCGCGGCCGAGGATCCGCCGGGCCGAGCCATCGATCGCGGCGGCCCCGCGAGCGCCCTCAAGCTGCCCGACGGCGCCGACAGCGGCCCCGCAGAGGCCGAAGACGCCGCGCACGAGCCCGGGCACGGCGCGAAGATCGCCAGCATCGCGATGCGCACGTGGATCTACGTGAGCCCCGACGATCGCTCGACGAAGCTCGGCTACCTGCGCGCGGGCGCCATCATCGATCGCGCCGAGAAATCCGCGGGCGACACGAACTGCGCGGGCGGCTGGTACCGCATCCTGCCGCGCGGCTTCGTGTGCGTGGGCAAGGGCGCGTCGCTCTCGCTGGACCACCAGGTCGCCGAGGCCGCGCTGCGCGGTCCGAACCGCAAAGGGCCCATCCCGTACCAGTACGTGTTCTCCGCGGATCCGCCGCCGAACCTGTATTTCCGGCTGCCTTCGCGGCGCGAGCAGGACCACGCGGAGGGCGGCGGGGTGGCGGCGCACGCGAAGATGCACGAGCGCGAGCTCGCGGCGATCCCGCTGGATACGGTGCCGAAGTTCCTCGCCGCGGGCCGCGAGCTGCCGAAGCCGTACGGCGCCGACGAGAAGCTCCACTTCGGCTCCGGCCACGCAGGCAAGGCGAAGGAGTCGTCCGCCTTCGGCCTGATCACGTCGTTCGAGTGGACGGGGCGGCGCTTCGGGCTGACGACGGAGCTCGATCTCTTGCCGCTCGATCGCACGCGGCCGGCGAAGATCTCGCTGTTTCACGGCGTCGTCGTGCCGAAGATGCCCGCGGAGGGCGCGAACCCTTCCGGCGACAAGAACTTCGCGCCGGAGCTCGCCTACGTGCCCGCGCTCGTCCCGCGCGACGGCGCCACCAAGCTGAGGCGCGTGAACGGGCAGTTCGTGGAGGACGGCATCGCGCCGTGGCGGAGCGCGTGGGTCCTCACCGGGCACCACAACGGGCACACCGGCGGCCTCCTGGAGACGACCGAAGGCGTGTGGATCGCGGCCGAAGCGCTGGTGTTCACGGAGCGCCACGACGATCCGCTCGGCTTCGCGCAGGCGGGCAAGAAGTGGATCGACGTCTCGATCAAGAAGCAGCTCCTCGTGGCCTGGGAGGGCACGCGCGCCGTGTACGGCACGCTCGTCTCGACGGGGCGCGGCGGCATGAGCGATCCGGAGACGACGACCGCCACCATCCGCGGGACGTTCTTCATTCGGTCGAAGCACGTCTCCGGCACGATGGATGGCAATGCCGGACAGGACTCGTTCGAGCTTCACGACGTGCCGTTCATCCAGTATTTCCACGAGGGATACGCGCTCCACGGCGCCTTCTGGCACGACGAATTCGGACGCCCCCGGAGCCACGGATGCGTGAACCTCGCCCCCACCGACGCGGCGTGGCTCTTCGAATGGACCGATCCAATCGTGCCACCGGAATGGCACGGAGCGGTGAACAGCGAGGGCGGCACCCTCGTGTGGACGCACGGCTAGGCGGCACCCCACGCGGGTGGCGCAGCTTGCTCCGCCACATGTTGCTTGGCGTGATTTGACGAAGGGCGAAGCCCGTGGTAGCGCCTGATTCGCAACAGCGCCTGTGGCTGAGTGGGAGCGATGAGCGCTTCCCGGCCGCGGCGGGGTGAGAAGTGCCCCGGTCTGCGCTCCCCAGCTTCGCTGCGGGGAGTCGGTGCGCGAGAGGGACGCGCGCCCCGAGCTTCGGCGCGCGAAGGATACGACGAACAAATGACGTTCACGGATGCTGCGGCAGAGGTGCTCCGCCTCGTCGGCCGGCCGCTTCATTACAAAGAGATCACGGACATCGCGATCGAGAAGAACCTGCTCTCGCACGTGGGCAAGAGCCCCGAGGTGACGATGGGCGCGCGCCTCGCCGCGATGCTGAAGAAGGACTCGCCGGAGAACCCGCTGGTCCGCGTGAAGCCAGGCGTCTTCGCGCTCCGCGAGTGGGACGAGAAGACGATCAAGGCCGGCCTCGACGGCAAGAAGAGCAAGCGCGCCAAGGTCGACGAGGAGCCGGCGCGCGAGGAAGAGGAAGAGGTCGTCGCGGAGCCCGTCGCGGAGGAGACCGCGGAGGTCAGCGCCGATCTCGACGAGGCCGCCGCCGACGAGGCCGCGGACGTCGCGGAGGAGCCCGCCGCGGAAGAGACCGCGGAGGCCGACGAGGAGCCGGAGCCGATCGAGGTTCGCCCCGCCGCGCCCGCCGCGCCGATCGTGGCCCCGCGCCCGTCGCGCCCGGTGATCGAGGAGGACGAGTACGACGTCGCCGCGGCCGAGCCCGCCGGCCCCGACGACATCATGCGCGCCGAGGCCCTCAAGGACGCGGCGGAGATGTTCGACGAGGAGGACGACGACGATCAGCCGATCCTCGGCGGCCCCGCGGACGAGCGCGCGGCTCAAGGCGCAGGCGATCTCGGGGACGGTCGCCGTCGCCGCCGCCGCCGTCGTCGCGGTCGCACCACGGAAGGCGGCGCCGCGGCCCCGCAGGGCGGCCTCCCGTCCTACACCGCGACCCCCGCGTACGAGCAGCGCCGCGACAACCGTGACAGTCGCGAGAACCGCGACAATCGCGAGAACCGCGATCGCGACTCGAACCGCGACGCGCTCCAGGCGCGCGAGCCGATGCGCGACGTCGCGTCGGGCGATCTCGGGTACCGCGGGCCGCAGGTGATCGAGCTCACGGGCGGCGACGCGCACGCGCTCGACGATCTCGCGGGCAAGGATCTCGCGGACGCGGTGGCCGCGCTCCTCGGCACGTTCGATCGCAACGCGGGCGCCGTGTCGCTCCGTCAGATCGCGGAGGCCGCGCAGCGCCGCGGCCGGCTCCAGGGCGACGTGCAGCTCGTGCAGTCGCAGATCGCCGCGGCGATCCGCGCCGACAACGCGCGCCGCACCGCGGGCGGTCAGCGCCAGCGGTTCCGCTTCGCCGGCGGCCGCGTGGCCCTCACCGATTGGCTCCTCTCGTCGGACCTCGCGCGCTTCGAGCAAGAGGCGCTCGCGGCCGTGGAGCGGTACCGCGACGCCGCGCGCCGCGCGTTCGCCCGCAAGCTCGGCGAGCTGCCGGGGCACGCGTTCATCGAGGTGTGCATGCTCGCGCTGGAGCGGGCCGGCCTCTCGCAGCTCCGGGCGATCCGTCGCGCCGGCGCTCCGGGCGGTGAGGCGCACTTCGCGGGCGCGCTCAAGTCCGTGGGCGACGATCTCCGCGTGGCGGTCGTGATCCGCCGCGACGGCCGCGAGGTCGGTCGCGAGCGCGTGACCGAGCTGCGCGGCGCGCTGCACCACTACGGCCCCGCGACGGCCGGCTGGATCCTCACCGCGGGTCAGGTGCTCTCGGGCGCCCGCGAGGAGGCCTCCGCCACGGGCGCTGCGCCGGTGCAGCTCTTCGACGGCCTCGGCGTCGCGCGCCTCTGCGAGGAGCAGGACGTCGCGGTCCTCCGCGCGCGCCTCCCGATCGCGATCCCCGACGTCGACCTCCTCGAAGCGCTCCGCGCCTCCTGAGCGAGCCGAACATGATGTCGACGCGCACGAAGATCCACGTCCTGGCAGCCCTGCTCGCAGGCGGTACGACCGCTTGTTGCGGCGGGGCCACGCCCCCCAAATCGCAGTTCCCCACGGCGGACGACGCGATCGCCCGCATGAAGGCCACGTACGCGTGCGTGAACGGCGTGCAGGGCCAGGCGAAGATCGACAACCTGTCGAAGCAGGGTCGCGTGCGCGGCGACATCTACATCCTCGCGCAGAACCCGGATCGCGTCCGGTTCGAGGTCGTGAGCCCCTTCGGCCCGACGTTGTTCTTGCTCACGTCGGACGGCCAGAAGTTCCAGCTGCTCGACGTGAAGAACAAGCAGTTCCTCTACGGCCCGCCGAAGGCCTGCAACCTGCAGCGGATGACGCAGGTCCCGGTGCCGGGTCACGCGCTCGTCTCGCTCTTGCGCGGAGAGGCGCCGGTCCTCTCGCACAAGCCGGAGCAGGCGAAGATCACGTGGGACGGCAACGGCTACTTCAAGCTGCTCGTCGACGGCACGAGCGGCGGCCTCGAAGAGATCCACCTCACGATCCCGCAGAGCGACTGGGACAAGCCGTGGAGCGAGCAGCGGGTCCGCGTGACGGACGTGCGCGTCGCGCAGATGAACGTGGACCTCTACCACGCGGAGCTGACGAACCACGCGCCCATCCACACGGCCCCGCCGCGCGTCGACGAAGACGGCGTGGAGGAGCCGATCCCTCCGACCGGCGGCGTGTGCGACGCGGAGCTCCCGCGCTCGCTGCACATCACGGTGCCCGGCTCGGATCAGGACGTGATCTTCCAGTACAAGGACGCCGACAAGAAGGAAGAGCCGCACTGGAACCCCCCGATCGTCGTCGGCGCCTTCCAGCAAGCCGAATCCGGCGGCGTCGCCCGCATCCCCGTCGACTGCGACGACGCGAAGAAATAGCCTCCTTTTAAGGGCTTTGTGCCCACCCCCGGTCGGTGCTCGCTTCGCTGCGCGCCGCCCGCCCCGCCCCAAGCGCCTGCTTCGCAGCCGCAGGGCGGGGGAGTGAAACGAGGGGGCGGAGCCCCCTTGTAAACCCAATCATTTCTCGGGGATCTTGATCTCGCCCTTGATGATGCGGGCGCGCAGCTCCGCCACCTTCGCGCGGATCTCCGGCGTGATCGCGGCGCCGTGCTCGCCCTCGTTCACGTAGCCGACGCCGTCCTCCGCGAGGCCGAACGAGAGCATTCCGCCCTTGAAATGGCCCTCCGCGACGTCCTTCACCGTGTCGAACACCGCGACGTCGCCGCGCTTGATCATGCTCGTGATCACGGTGCCGGGCATCTCCGCGTACTGATCCGAGTCGACGCCGATCGCCTTCACGCCCATGTCGCGCGACGCCTCGAACACGCCGTGACCCGTGGTTCCGGACGCGTGGTAGAGCACGTCCGCTCCCTGCGAGATCTGCGACACCGCGAGCGCTTTGCCCTTCACCGGATCGCGGAAGGCCTCGGGCGTGGTGCCGGCGTACGCGACGTGGACCGTGCACGTGGGGCACACCGCGAGCACGCCCGTGCGATAACCCGCCTCGAATTTGTGGATGAGCGGGATGTCCATGCCGCCCACGAAGCCGACGTGCTTCGTCTTCGTCGTGAGGCCCGCGACGGCGCCGACGAGGAAGCTGCCCTCCTCCTCGCGGAACGTGAGGCCCGCGACGTTCGGCGGGATCTCCTGGCCCATCGGCGCGTAGTCGATGCACGCGAAGCGGCTGTTCGGGAAGGCGCGCGCGACCACGTTGACGTCCGTCGAGAAGATGAAGCCGACGCCGATCACGAGGTCGAACCCGCGCGCCGCGAACAGGCGCATCGCGGCCTCGCGGTCCTCCGCGCCCGTCGGCTCCAGGAGCTCCACCTGCACGCCGAGCTCGTCCGCGGACCGCGCGATGCCCTCGTAGGCCGCGTCGTTGAAGCTCTTGTCGCCGCGCCCGCCCACGTCGAACACGAGGCCCACGCGCACGCCCTGGTGGGGGCCGTGCGGCGCGGGCTCCTGGCTGCGCGCGGGCAGCATCGCGGTCGCGATCGCGAGGATCGCGGACGCGGCGGCGATACTCTGGAGGCTTATTTTTCGGCCCATCGGAGCGTTGCGGCGCGCGGCGTCGCGCGACCGGGAAAGCAGCGTACACTGCCCGCCGTGCGGCGCGCCGCGTTCCTCTTCGTCTCGTGTGCGATCCTCGCGCCCGTCAGCCTCGGGTGCTCGCTCGTCGACCGCCTCACGAACAAGAAGCCGAACGGCGCGGACACGGTGCTGCTGCGCCGGCCGCCGCCTCCTCCGCCTCCGCCCGGCGCGAGCGCGGCCCCGATCCTGCCGCCGACGGCCGCGGTGGATCGCGTGGTGGTGCGGTGGTTCGCGCCCGAGACCGGCGGCGTGACGAAGCCGCAGTTCGTGTTCGCGCGCGAGCTCGCCTTCGAGGCCCGCCTGGAGGCGCTCGCCGATCCGGACCCCGACGGCGCGTCGTTCCGCGACCGCCACGTGCGCGCCGCGCTGGATCGCCACATCGCGGAGACGCTGCTCGCCGCGCTGCCGACCGTCCCGGAGCCGAAGCCGACGGAGCTCGCGCAGCGCGCCGAGAGCGCCCGCACGATCCTCGAGCAGCGCTCGGGCAACGGCAACGTGGCCGAGGGACATGATCGCGTGCTCGACGCGGCCTCGGCCGAGGGCATCAGCTCCGATGAGCTCGACCGCATGCTGCGGCGCCAGGCGAAGGCGAGCCTCTACCTCGATCGCATGGTCGCGCCGATGCTGGATCCGACGGACGCGGACCTGCTCGCGCTGCACCGCACGGGGCAGACGCCGTTCTCGGACAAACCGTTCGAGGAGGTGAAGGACAAGATGCGGCGCTGGAACGTGGGCACGCGCCTCGCGTCGGCGCTGGAGACGTACTTCCAGAACGCCCGCACGCGCGTCACGATCGTCGTCATCAAGAGGCCGTAGATCGCAGCCGATCCGCGCGTCGTCAGCGTCCGGCGAGCGCGGTCGAACGGCGCGTCACCACTGCACGTACACCTTCGGCGGGATCACCTCGACCGTCACCTTCGGCACGTCCACGAGCACGTCGAGGTACGCGTTGCCTGGCTTCGTGACGTCGTAGCCCGCGGTCTTCGGCTCCACGCGCGGCACCACGGCGTCGGGGTCGATCGCGTTCACGTCCTCCGCGGTGCCGATGATCTTCACCGTCACGGTCGCGGGCTGCGCGGACGCCCGGAGGATGCCGACGATCTGCACCTTGAGCTTCGGGATCTCCTTCGGCACGAGGGCGCGCGCGATCTCGACGGTCGCGACCACGCTGTCGACGTCGTAGCTCACGAGCGAGGGCGGCCGATCCAGCGTGAGCTGCCGCCGGTGCGTCCCCTCGGAGAGGCCCGAGACGTCGTACGGCGTCGTGCGCACGAGCTGCATCACGTTGAGCGTCGTCTTCGGCCCGCGCACCGAGACCTGCGACGGCTCCACGAGCACCGGCCCCTTCACGGTGAGGCCGGAGGCCGGCTCGCCGGTGCGCGACGCCTGGATCTGGACCTCTTTCTGCACGATGTCGTCCCACCGCGTCTCGACGAACGAGGGGTACATCTGCTCCACGGAGACGCCCGTCGGGAGGTGCAGCGCGTTCGCGTCGAAGTCGATCCGGCTCCCGCGCCCGCTGCGGAGATCGATCTGGAGCGCGCCGATCTCGTCCCGCTTGAGCGCGTCGAGCTGCGTGCGCGGCCCGTGCAAGATCACCGCGACCTGCGTCGGGAGCTGCGTCAGGAGCTGGCGATCCTGCGGCGGCGGCAGCACGACGACGTCGACCTCGACGGTGCGCTGCGCGCTCTCGGCGCCGTGGATGAACGCGTACAGCGCGAGCGAGCAGATCAGCGAGAAGAGCTTCAGCCAGAAGTTCTCGACCACCATCGCGCGGAGGCGCTCGCGCACGTTCGACAGGAGGCTCACGCGTCGTCTCCCGTCGGGCTGTCGTCGATGTCGCCCGTCTCCCGCGGCAGGAACGTCGAGCGCGCGGGCGGCATGAGGCGGCTCTCCGAGCGCAGCGCCACGCCGTCGCTGCTCGGCACCGGCGTGCTCGTGGCGCCCGGCGGGATCGAGTCGAGCTTCGGCCGCTCCGAGAGCAGCGGCGGAGGTCGGTCGGAGTCGGGCACGCGAGGCTCCGGCGCGCGGATCGTCCCCGTCACCTTCGCGCCCATCGCGCGCGACACCGGCGGCCCCGCGTCCCGCAGCTCGGCCTTCGGATCCGGCGGCGGCAACGTCGCCTTCGGCCCCGGCGCGCGCGGCGTCACCACCGAGGCGAGCGGCTCCGCCTTCGCGGGCTTCGCGGGCGCCTTCGCCTTCCGCGTCGCGCGTCCGAAGAGCCCGAGCAGCGCGTTGCGGAGCGACTCGGCGTCGAGGTTCTGCACGATGTTGCCGGAGAAGCAGAAGCTGATCGTGCCGCGCTCCTCGCTGACCACGACGACGACCGCGTCCGTCTCCTCCGTGATGCCGAGCGCGGCGCGGTGCCGCGACCCGAGGCTGTGATCCAGGATCTTGATGTCCGGCATCGGGAAGAAGACGCCGGCGCGCGCGATCTTGAGGTCGCGGATGAGGACCGCGCCGTCGTGCAGCTTGTTCACCGACTCGGGCACGAAGAGGCCGACGAGCAGCTCCCGCGTGACGACCGCGTCCATCTGGATGCCTTCGCTCTTCGTGAATTCGAGGATGTTCGCGTCCTGCTCGAAGGCGATGAGCGCGCCCATGCGGTGGCGGGCGAGCTCCGTCGCGGCGGCCACGACCTCGTCGATCACGCGCGTCTCGCGCTCGCGGGCGGACGAGAAGAACGCGCGGCCGCCCATGCGGATGAGCGCGCGCCGGATGTCGTTCTGGAAGATCACGACGACCAGCAGCACGACGGACGACAGCAGCCACGACAGGAGGCTGTGCAGCGCGACGAGCCCGAACACCTTCGATCCGAGGTAGACCAGGAACACGATGACGAGCCCGGCCGCCATCTGCATCGCGCGGGTGCCGCGCACGACGAGCAGCGCGCGGTAGATCACGAACGCGACGAGCAGCACGTCGAAGGCGTCGCGCACGATCTCCATCCGAGGCCGCGCCGAGAACAGCCGCAGGAGCCCTTCAAGCACGAGGCGCCTCCTCCCGTGCGACGAGGGCCCCGCGTTGCCCCGCGCGCTCGCTCTTGCCGATCGCGCTCCACACGTCGAGCGCCTGCCGCGCCTCCGCGACGTCGTGCACCCGCGCGATCCGAGCCCCGCGCGCCGCGCACGCGAGCACGACCGCGATCGTCCCGCCGAGCCGCTGCGCAGGAGGCGCGAGATCGCCGCTCTGCCCCGCGTCCTTCGCCTCTGCCGCGGCGGCGTGCGCGAGGAACGACTTGCGGCTCGGCCCCACGAGCAGCGGGAACCCGAGCGCTCCGATCGCCTGCAAATGAGCCACGAGCGCGATCGAGTGCCGCGCGTTCTTCGCGAACCCGAACCCCGGATCGAGGACGATCTCCTCGCGCGGGAGCCCCGCCTCGATCGCACGATCGGCGGCCCCGCGGAGCTCGCGCGCCACCTCGTCCACGACGTCGACGTAGCTCGAGTCCGCGGCCGCGGAGAAGCCCCGCATCGCCGTCATCGAGCCGCGGCAGTGCATCAGCACGAGCGCCGCGCCGTACCTCGCCGCGAGCGCCCCGAGCTCCGCCGCGCGCGCCGGATCGACGCAGTTCACGATGGAGGCCCCTCGCCGGAGCGCGTGCTCCGCGACCGCCGGCGACGTGGTGTCGATCGACACGATCGCGCCGTCCGCGGCGACGGAGGCGATCGTGCCCCCGAGCCGCGCGATCTGCTCGTCATCGGGGATCTGCGGCGCGCCGGGCCGCGTCGACTCCGCGCCGATGTCGAGGATGTCGGCGCCCTCGGCGATCATCTCTCTCGCGCGCCTCATCGCCGCCTCTTCGCTCACGAAGGCGCCGCCGTCCGAGAACGAGTCCGGCGTGCGATTCAGCACTCCCATCACGAGCACGCGCGCGCCGGATCGATCGAGGAGCGCGCGCACGGCGGACATTCCTAACCGCTAGCAAAATCCGAGCCCGGATGCCAAAGAAACGCGGAAAACGCTGGGGAAAAAGCCGTTTCCGAACAGTTCGCGCGGAGAAGCTCCGAGGTGAGGTGCTCTCGGGCGAGGTCGGTGTCCTCCGCGTAGTTCTCACGCTGCGTCCGGATCCTGCTACGGTGCGGTCGATCGCTGACGATGCTGCGCACCCGAGTCCGAGCAGGTGCGGTGGCTGGCCTGGTGATGAGCATCGTCGCCGGCGTCCTGTTCACCGTTGTGTGCGTGGGCGACCTCTACGTCGGCTGGCTCGCGCCGCGCTTCAACGCGCCCACGCAGGTCACGTTGCGCGTGCCGTACGGCCCGATGGTGATCCGCGAGCGGGGCGAATCGTCGCGCATCACCTACGAGCACACGCGCATCGTCGTGCCGCGCGGCACGGTGCTGCGCGAGTCCTCGGATGATCACCGCACCGCCTTCGCCTTCGAGTCGCTGCGCCGTCCGCCTTCGCTCGGCCTCCTGCTGAGCACGTTCACGATCCACTTCTTCGTCTGCCTGATGTTGACCGCGTACCTGCGGCGCTTCGGGCAGAGCCGCGCGCGTCTGCTCCGCACGCAGGCGGGCATCCTGATGCTCGTCTTCGGATCGCTCGTGCTCGCGAAGGCGCTGCTGCTCTTCACGGCGCTCCCCGAATTCTGGGTGCCGATGGCGGCGCTGCCTCTGTGGGTCGCGCTCGTCTTCGACCGGCGCACCGCGTTCCTGATCGAGGTCGCGGTCGCGTTCGTCGCGGCGTCGCTCTTGCGCTTCGATCTCCTGCTCCTGTGCGTGCTCCTGGTGCGCGGCATCGCGGCGACGCTCTTCTTCTTCAACCGCAAGAACCCGCGGCAGCAGATGCTGATGGCCGGCACGCTGGCGGGCGCTGCGGGCGCGATCGGCTTCATCGCGCTCACGACGTTATTTCAAGGCAAATTCGATCTCGCGGGCGACCTCATGAAGGGCCTCGGGTCGTACGTCACGGCCTGCCTCGGCGGCGGCGTCCTCGCGGGCGTGCTCGCTCGCATGGCGCGCGATCCGGCCGAGCGGATGATGGGCCACGTCTCGCGCGAGAAGCTCCTCGACCTCACGGATCTGGAGCAGCCGCTGCTCAAGAAGATGGCCGCGGAGGCGCCGGGGAGCTGGGAGCACGCGCGCGCGATGGCGAACCTCGCGGAGGCCTCCGCCGCGGCGATCCACGCGGACGCGCTGCTCACCCGCGTCGGCGCGTACTACCACGACCTCGGCAAGACGGTTCAGCCCAAGTACTTCATCGAGAACCTCTCGCACGGCGAGCGATCGCCGCACGAGGAGCTGGAGCCGGACATCTCCGCCGACGCGATCATGGCGCACGTCGTGATGGGCACGAAGATCCTCCGCGACGGCAAGATCCCGGAGCCCATCGTCGAGTTCGCGTACACGCACCACGGCACGCAGCTCGTCGAGTACTTCTGGCACAAGTGCCGCGAGCAGGGGAACCCGAAGGGCCTCGGCGAAGATCACTTCCGCTACCCCGGCATGAAGCCGCAGACGAAGGAGACGGCGATCCTCATGCTCGTCGACTCCATCGAGGCCGCGAGCCGCACGATCATGCCGCCCGAGCACAAGAAGTTCGAGGAGATGATCCAGCGCGTGATCTTCACCAAGCTCTCGGCGGGTCAGCTCGACGAGTCGGGCCTCACGATCGAGGACCTCCGCGTGATGACGAGCCGCATGGCGTCGACGCTCGTGAACATGTACCACGGCCGCGTGAAGTACCCGTGGCAGCGCGAGTCGATGGCGCCTCCCACCGCCACGCCGCTGCCCGGCTCCGTCGCGATGGCGGCCCGCGTCCGCGACAGCGCCGCGTCGAAGTCCCCCGTGCCGACCCCGAAATCGGACGCGGTCCCGACCGCGCGCTCCATCGTCCCCGCGTCGACCGCGGACGCGAAGGAGGACGACGTCTCGGTGGGGGAGAAGTAAGCTCCGCCGCGAGGAGCCCGTATGCCTCTCGCGTTCGAACAGAGCTTCATGAAGGCGCTCTTCCACGGCGTCATCGCCGAGGACATGGTGTTCCCGTTCCCGGAGACGCCGCCGGACGAGCGCGAGAACGTCGGCCTCATGCTGGAGTCGATCCGCCGCTTCTTCACGGCGAACGTCGACTCCGCGCGCATCGATCGCGAGCACAAGATCCCCGACCACGTGCTCGCGAGCCTCAAGGAGATGGGCCTGTTCGGCATGCAGATCGGCGCCGAGCACGGCGGCATCGGCCTCTCCACCCACTCGTACCTCCGCGTCATGCAGGAGATCGCGAGCCGCGACACCTCGATCGCGATCACGCTCGGCGCGCACCAGTCCATCGGCCTGAAGGCGCTCCTCCTCTTCGGCTCCGCGGAGCTGAAGCAGCGCTATTTGCCGGCCCTCGCGAGCGGCCAGAAGGTCGCGGCGTTCGCGCTGACGGAGCCGGGCGCAGGCTCGGACGCCGCCGCGATCAGGACGCACGCCGAGCCTTCGGAGGACGGCTCCCACTACCTCCTGAACGGCTCCAAGATCTGGATCACGAACGGCGGCTTCGCGGACGTCTTCACGGTGTTCGCGCGCACGTCGCCGGCCGAGGAGGGCCGCAAGCCGAAGATCACCGCGTTCCTCGTGGAGCGCGGCAAGGGCGTCACGTCCGGCCCCAACGAGAACAAGCTCGGCATCCGCGGCACCTCGACGACCGAGGTCTTCTTCGAGGACGTGCGCGTCCCGCGGGAGAACGTGCTCGGCGAGGTCGGCAAGGGCTTCAAGGTCGCGATGGAGGTGCTCAACAGCGGGCGCTTGAGCCTCGCGGTCGGCTGCGTCGGCCTCGGATCCGCGCTCGTGAAGATGGCGATCGAGCGCGTGCAGGAGCGCCGCGCGTTCGGCCGATCGATCGGCGATTTCGGCATGATCAAGGACAAGATCGCGACGATGCTCGCGCAGATCTACGCGCTCGAGTCCATGACGTACCTCACCGCGGCGATGGTCGACGCGAAGACCGACTATTCGATCGAGAGCGCCATCTGCAAGGTCGTGGGCTCGGAGATGCTCTGGTACATCGTCAACGAGACGCTGCAGATCGCCGCGGGCATCGGCTACATGGCCGACTACCCGTACGAGCGGATGCTCCGCGACGCGCGCATCAACCTCATCTTCGAGGGCACGAACGAGATCCTCCGCGCCTTCATCGCGCTCTCCGGCATGGCGGGCCCCGGCAAGGCCCTGTCCGAGGTGTCGCGCGCGATGCGGGAGCCCATCAAGGGCTTCGGCCTCCTCAGCGATTTCGCCGTCCGCAAGGCCCGCACGATGCTGGGCCGCGAGCGCATCGGCCGCGTGCACCCGATCCTCTCGCGCGAGGCCGTCATCTTCGAGGACTACGCCGGCGAGCTCAGCGCGCAGACGGACAACATGCTCCGCAAGCACGGCCGCGACATCGCCGAGATGCAGTACACGCAGCGCCGCATCGCGGAGATGGCGATGGACCTCTACGGCATCGCCGCGTGCCTCGCGCGCACCTCGAAGGCGATCGAGCGCCGCGGCGAAGAGGGCGCGCGCCGCGAGATCGACCTCACCACCGTGTTCACCGGCATGGCGCACAAGCGGCTCCGCCAGCACGTCAGCGACTTCCAGAAGAACGACGACGAGCTGCGGAAAGCGGTCGCGATGCGCGCGTATCAGGACGGCGCATATCCGTTCGACATGCTGTGACGAACCGGCCTCAAGCGGCTGAAAGCAATCACGAATCCTGTCAATACAGAACGGCACAGCGATTGCGGCGTTGACCGGAGTCCGCCCCGGACCGAGATTCGGCCCGCCGCGTAACCACCTGCGCATGTCATTCCCAAGACGCGCAGCCCGACGCGGCGGAGCCTCGATCACGTGACGTTCCTTTCCTCGCTGCTCACGTGGGCGAACGTGCCGTTCGTCATCGCGTTCGGTGTGGCCGTGACGTTCGTGGCGCTGCAGCTCTCGGGCGTGCTCGGGCTGCTCGCGGGCGGCGGCGATCACGACGGCGACGCGGATCACGACGTGGACGGCCACGACGCGGACGCCGACGCGGATGCGGATCATGACGCCGGCGGCGATCACGACGCGGACGCGGATCACGACGCGGACGCGGATCAAGACGGCGACGCCGACAACGACTCGGACTCCGATCAGGAGCAGTCGCACGGGGGCCACCTCGGCAAGGACGTCCTCTCCGGGATGGGCGTCGGCACGATGCCTCTGTCCATCGTTTGGCAGTCGTTCGCGGTCTTCTTCGCGCTCGGCGGTATCTCGATGAACAGCGTGTACTACTCGCGCACTGGCACCTTGCCGACATCGACCCTCGCGTGGTCGGCGCCGGCCGCGCTGGTGTTCGCCTACGTCGCGACGCGGCTCGTTTCGAAGCTGTTCGGCCGCCTCGCCCCGAAGGCCGGAAAGACCTCCACGTCGCGCAGGGACCTCGTCGGGAAGACGGGTGTCGTCATCTCGTCGAAGGTAGGGGCCGAGTTCGGCGAGGTGCGCATCACCGACGCGACAGGCAACGTGCTGCGCGTGATCTGCCGCACGCTCCCGGGTGAAGAGTCCATCGTCGAGGGGCGAGAGGTCGTGTTCGTGGAGCATGACCGCGAGAGAGACCTCTTGTTCGTGGCGCCGTTCGACATCGACGCGCCGCCGCGGAAGAAGAAGGGTCGCCCCCGGATCGCCCCCTCTCTGGAGGTGTCCCCGCGCATCTCCGCCGGGGCCGCCGCGCCGGAGACTCTGGAGGACGAGCGCGCCGGGGAGGACGCCGCTCCCGCCGAAGAGCCGAAGAGCGCGACGCTCCGAGGCTGAGGGTCGAATACGGTTATTCTCGGAGGGGCCGCGCACGCGCGGTCAGGGGGATTGTCACTGTGCTCATGCCGTCACCAAGAACTTCTGGTGAGGCCGCTTGTCTTCGCTTTTTCGTGTCCTCTGTCCTCGTGGAGAAGGATCGATGAATCTGAACGAGAATCCCCAAGTCATCGTGATCGGCGGCTCGATCTTCGTGGCCGTCTTCCTGCTCGTCGTCATCGCGACGGCGTTCGCAAGGTTCTACCGCCGCCCCGGCGCCGACGAGGCGCTGGTCCGCACGGGTCAAGGCGGCAATCAGGTGGCGATCGGAGAGGGCATCTTCGTGTATCCGATCCTGCATCAGCTCATGCGCGTGTCGCTCCGCTCCATCAAGCTGAGCGTCGAGCGCAGCGCGAAGAACGCCCTCGTCACGAAGGACAAGATCAAGGCGAACGTCACGACGGAGCTCTACGTGAAGGTCGCGCCAGTCAAGGAGGACGTCCTCGCCGCGGCGCGGTCGTTCGGTGATCGGAGCCTCGACGAGCACGCGATCGGCGATCTGATCGAGGGCAAGCTCACGGACGCGCTGCGCTCCGTCGCGGCGAACCAGACGTTCATCGAGCTGCACTCGCAGCGCAAGCAGTTCGCCGAGCACATCCAGGCCGCGCTGGCCGAGGAGCTCTCGAAGAACGGCCTCACGCTGGAGAACGTGTCGATCACCGCGCTCGCGATGGTGCCCGTGAAGGACCTCGACCCCCACGACGTGTTCGACGCCGAGGGCCTCCGCGCGATCACCGACAGCGTGCAGTCGAACGCCGAGAAGACGAACCAGATCCAGCGCGAGAAGGAGATCGCGATCCACCTGCAGAACGTCGAGGCCCGCAAGCGCTCGCTGACGATGGAGCAGGACCAGGCGCAGGCGGAGGCCGATCAGGGCCGCAAGGTGCAGGAGTACAAGGCCACGCAGAACGCCGAGACGGCGAAGGCGATCTATCTCCAGGAGCAGGCGCGCGAGACCGCGGCCTTCGAGAAGCAGCAGGCCGTCGAGAAGGCCCGCATCGCGCAGGAGCAGGCGATCGCCATCGCCGAGGCCGCTCGCCAGAAGGCCCAGCGCGAGGCCCAGATCGCGACCGAGAAGGCGCAGCAGGCGGCGGAGATCGCGAAGCAGCGCGAGATCGAGGCCGCGATGATCGAGAAGGAGAAGGCCGTGCAAGCCGCGGAGATCGATCGCCAGAAGGCCCTCGAGGCCGCCACGATCGAGAAGCAGAAGGTCGTCGAGGCCGCCGAGATCGTGAAGCAGCAGGCCATCGAGACGGCCCGCGTCGCGAAGCAGATCGCGATCACGCAGAGCGAGGAGCAGGCGTCGCGCGCGGCGGCCCTCAAGGCCCAGGCCGACGCCGAACAGCAGCAGGCCGCGCAGGGCATCATCACGGTGGAGGAGACCGCGAAGGCCAACCGCGAGAAGGCGATCGCGATCATCAAGTCCGAGGAGGCCGCGCAGCAGTCCCGCATCGCCGCGGAGCGCGACGCCTTCAAGAAGAAGCTCGAGGCGGAGACGGCGGCCGCGGCCGTGAAGGCGACCGCGGAAGGTGAGGCGTCCGCGAAGAAGGCGCAGGCCGACGGCGAGATCGCGCGGGCGCAAGGCGTCGCGCGCTCGCAGGAGCTGCAGGCGCAGGCCGCCGCGAAGGTGGTCCAGATCGAGGTCACGGCCGAGGCCGACCGCATCCGCATCTCCGCGGAGGCGAAGGCGAAGGCCGCGCAGCAGGAGGCGGAGGCGATGATGGCGCTGGCGGAGGCGCTCCGGAAGCGCGGCGAAGCCGAGGCGTTCGCGAAGCAGAAGCTGGTCGAGGCCGAGAACTCCGTCGCGACGAAGTTCCTGATGCGCGACATCGCCGTGAAGGCCCTCGACGTGCTCCCGTCGGTCACCCGCGAGCTGATGCAGCCCGCGAAGGCGATCAGCGAGATCAAGGTGCTCCAGCTCCAGGGCGCGGCCGGCGCGAGCGCGAACGGAGACGCGAACGGCGCGGGTTCGATGTTCGGGTCGGCCTCGCCGATCCTGAAGACGATCATGGAGGCGGGCGCGGCGTATCCGCTGCTCCGTGAGATGCTGACGTTCGCTCAGGTCGACACCGACAAGCTCGCGGACAAGGTGCGGGCGTTCGTCGGCACGCTGCCCGACGAGGTGAGGGCGGCGGTCGACGCCGATCCGGAGCTGCAAGGGAAGCTCGCCGAGATCACGCGGCGCGTGCAGGACACGACGATCGAGCCGGTGTCGCAGGACAGCGGGGCTTGAGCCATGTCTCGCGACCTCGACAAGGCCGCGCTCCACGCGACCTTCGACATGGTGCTCCGGGCGCTGTCTTCGAAAGAAGGCGCGGCGCCCGGGGCCCCCGCGGGGCCGAAGCCGCGAGAGGACGCGCTCGTGACCGCGTATCAGGGGGCGAAACGCAAGGTTCGGGACCTCGCCACGCGCGATCCGATGGACTCGCTGGTGACCGTGGTGGGCGTGGGCACGGTGCTCTTTTACCTCGCGGAGAAGGGCAAGAACGACAAGTGCAACACCATCTGGGATGCGCTCACGTTCATCACCACGTGCCTCTCCGTCGGCTACGACGACGTCTTCGCGAAGACCTCGTCCGGCAAAGCGATCGCGTCGTTCGTGATGACGGTCGGTCCCCAGCTCTCCGGCTCGCTCTTCGATCCTCCGAGGAGCGAGGCGGAGCGTGAAGCCGAAGGGCAGGCCGCTCTGCAGCGCGCCGTCGTCGCCCGCCTGGACTCCATCCTGGACGCCCTGCGCAGCCCTCCGGCGACTGCCGGCCGCATCTAGACGCGAGGCCCCATCCTCACCCTGAACGCCTTGACGCGCGGTTCGTAGCGCGTCTACACAGTGTGCAAACCGGAGACATCAAGCCATGGCCGTCGACATCCAGCAGCTCTTCAACGAAACGCTCCCCGCGGGCATCGCCGCGCACCCCGACAAGGCGAAGGAGATCGGTGCGAAGTTCCAGATGAACGTCACCGGCGAAGGTGGCGGTGAGTGGTTCCTCGACCTCACGGCCTCGGGGCCGAGCGCGGTGGCCGGCAACCCGGGCGGCGCCGACGTCACGATGACGATCGCGGCGGAGGACTTCCAGAAGCTCGTGGAGAACCCGCAGGCCAACGGCATGCAGCTCTTCTTCGGCGGCAAGCTCAAGGTCAGCGGCAACCAGATGCTCGCGATGAAGCTGTCGAAGCTCTTCGAGCTCCAGGGCTGATTTCCCGACGCCGGAGCGCGGTAGCCTCGCCTTTGCGCGCTGCCTCTCCGGCGGGCTTCCGTCCTCCGCGCCGCCGCACTACGCATCTCGCGTGCGGCCCCTCCAAGACATTCGCGTCCTCGACTTGACCCGGCTTCTGCCGGGGCCTTTTGCCACGCTCGTGCTCGCCGATCTCGGCGCCTCCGTCGACAAGATCGAGGACGCGGGCCCCGGCGACTACCTGCGCCACATGCCGCCCCACGCGGCGGGGGAGTCCGCGGCGTTCCAGCTCCTGAACCGCGGCAAGCGCAGCGCGGTGCTCGACCTCAAGAAGCCCGACGCGCGCGCAGCGTTCCTCCGCGTCGTGCGCTCGTACGACGTTCTCTTCGAGCAGTTCCGCCCCGGCGTGCTCGATCGGCTGGGCCTCGGTCACGACGTGCTGCGGCGCGAGAACCCGCGGCTCGTGGTGTGCGCGCTCACGGGCTACGGGCAGACGGGGGAGCTGTCGCAGCGCGCGGGCCACGATCTCAACTACCTCGCGCGCGCGGGCGTGCTCGGCGCGCAGGGGCCGGTGGGCGCGGCGCCGCAGGTGCCGGCGACGCAGCTCGCGGACGTGAGCGGCGGCATGTGGTGCGTGATCGCGATCCTGTCGGCGCTCCGCGAGCGCGAGCGCACGGGCCAGGGCGCGACGCTCGACATCGCGATGACGGACGGCATCCTCGGCTTCGCGAGCACCGCGATGGCGTCGGCGCTCGTCGGGGAGCGCGTGCGTCGCGGCGACGAGCCGCTCACCGGAGGCATCGCGCCGTACCAGACGTACCTCTCGAAGGACGGCCACCCGATGACGCTCGCCGCGCTGGAGCCGAAGTTCTGGATGAGCTTCTGCGCAGGCGTCGGCGTCGAAGCGACGATGGACGCGCTCGTCCCCGGCCCGCATCAAGCGGAGCTGAAGGCGAAGATCGCGGCGATCTTCGCGGGCCGCACGCGCGAGGAGTGGGTGGCCTTCGCCGCGGAGCGCGACTGCTGCGTGGAGCCCGCGATCGATCCGTCCGAGCTCACGACCGACGCGCACCTCCGCTCGCGCGGCCTCTTCTTCACGCTCGACACGCCGCGCGGGCCCGTGCCGCAGATGCGCCTCCCGGTGACGCCGCGCGATTTCACGCCCGCTCCGCCGCCGAAGAAGGGCGAGCACACGCGCGCGATCCTGCGAGACGCGGGCCTCCCCGACGCGGAGATCGACGCGCTGCTCAAGAGCGGCGCCGCGCGCGAAGACTGATCGAGCGCGACCGAAGCGCCGCGCCGTTCCATCAACGGAGCGGCGCTCTAGCGGCCGCTGCGGCTCGCCTCTTCGGCTTCGAGCCGCGCGGCCCAGCCGGCCCAGTCGAGGGCGCAGCGCGCGTCGTCGCGGTGAGCGCCGCCCGCGCAGAAAGCCGGGTCGTACGGCGGGCCCATCACCAGCGTGGCCGTGCGGCTGGCGAGCGCGTACGTCTTCCGCCAGATCTCGTCGAAGCGATCCTGTCGCCGACGGAAGGCCACCATGGCCCTTCGTTGCTCGCCCTTTTCGAGCGCCTGATCGGTCTGCGCGAGCTTGTCGAGCGTGCCCTTGATGCGCTCCCGCAGCTCCTCGTCGTCGGTGCCCGCGAGCGCGCGCTGGAGGAACTGCACGGCCTCGCGGTGACGGCCCGTCTTGCGCAGCAGGTTGTAGCCGCCGAGCGCCTGCCACCCGATCCGCTTCTTGTCGTCGCCGAGCTCCGCCGCGCGCGCGAGGAGCTCCGCTCCCGCCACGGTCCATCGCTCTTTTTCGGCCGGATCCGTGAGGTACGACGACGGGGCCATCAGGCCGATGAACGAGCCCGCGGCGCTGAGCACCTCCGCGTCGTTCGGCAGGTTGCGCGCGCCGCGCTCCAAGATCTCCCGCGCGCGCAGCAAATCCTCGTGCGTCGCGCCGCCTGTCTGGAAGACCGTGAGCGCCTCCACGAGCATGTACGGATCGCGGAACGTCGGATCGAGCGCGTTGATCGTGTCGATCAGGTACGGCAAGTTGTCGTAGCGCCGCTTCTCCTGCGTGTGCAGGCCCTGCTCGACGAGCACCGTCGCCCAGAGGTAGTCCGCCGCCGCCGCGCGGTGCCCCAGCGACAGGACGTCCACCACCGCCGGCGGCGGCAGCGTGTAGACGTCCTCCTTCTGCTTCACGTGATAGTTCGTGGCGGCCGCGGGCGCGCGAGACACGGCGATCAAGCCGATCGCGACCACCCAGAGCACCGCGAGCCGAGCCACATCCGACGAGAGCCAGCCGCGCGCGGCCGCGTCCATCACTCGACCTCGCGATCGACGAACATGCCGGGGAGCACGCGCGGCGGCTGCCCCGGGACGCGCTCACCCTTCACCTCGAACGTCGATAGCATGCCGTCCCCGTCGAGATCGCCGTGCGCGGTCGCGGAGAAGCGCATCGTCTGGGTGGTGGCGTCCGTCTCGGAGGTGAACTGGAAGGCGAACGCGTGCGGCTCCGTGAAGCCGAAATCGAGGCATTTCCAGGTGAGGTGCTCCCACGCCTCGGGCGGATCCGGCGCGCGGACGCCGCGCGGCACCTGCGACGGCGTGAGCGGCACCGACGGAGGGAACGTGATCTCCTGCGGGTGCACCTCGGAGTAGGCGATCGCGTGCGTGACGATCTGATCGAGGCCCTCGATCGGCTCGGTGAGCTTCGACGCGCTGAGGTTGCGGATGAAGGCCGGGACGGCGACCGCGAGGACGCTACCTCCGATCCCGAAGATCGCCGCCGCTTGCACCGCCGAGAGGGCCCTCATCGCGGCCCGACGATGAACCAAGATCTCTGCGCGGGCAAGCCGATGGGAGCCACCGAAGACGAGCGCGCGGCCCGCCGGTCACTCCAGCTCGTTGTGGATGAAGACCTCGGTCGCGATGCGGAGGCGCTTGCCCGTGACCGCGCCCGAGAGGGCGAACGTGCTCATCGTGCCGTCGTTGTCCGTGTCACCGCGCGCCGCAGCCTCGAAGCCGTCGGGCCCAGGATCGGGACCGCCGAGCGCCGTCGATACGTAGTTGCCGCTGCGCAAGTACGTGTACTGGTAAAAGATCGGAGACGACAGGCCGTATCCCAAACACTGCCAACCGTCGATCGAAGAGCCCGTGTGGAAGTCGGACCCGATGGCGTTGTTGGGCTGATACTTCGTCCCGGCAGGGACCGCGACGGGCACCGGGATGGCGGAGGTGCACAGGTAGTTCACCGCGGGCTTCGAATACGTGCCCTCGTTGGTGAGCATCTCCGACTCTGCGTATTCTCGCTCGAAGACGCCCGTCGCGAGGGAGGCGATCGCGCCGACGTTGCCCTTCGCTTCGGCGGTGCGAGCCATCGCCAGGTACTGATTGACTCCGTAGACAGCGAGCGCCGCGAGGACGCCGATGATCGCGATCACGATCATGAGCTCCACCAGAGTGAAGCCTCTTCTTCGTGAGCTGCTCCTCATCGACTATCCTCGCGATCCCATCGGGAGTTGGGGGAAGGAGCGCCCGGACGCGGCGAAGCTCGACCGCCTCTCCGCGTCCGTCAGGTCAGCTCCTCATTCGAACTCGTCCTTGATGAAGACCTGCGTCGCCGTGATGAGCTCCTTCGTGGTCGCGTTGACCGCGCCGGTGATGGCGAACGTGCTGAAGGCGCCGTTCTCGTTGAGATCGCCTTCGGCCGAAGCCTCGAAGCCGGTCGCCGTCGGATCCGGAGCGCCGGCCGCCTTGCCGGGGCCGCCCGAGCCGAGGACGTAGTAGTACTTGTAGTAGATGGCCTGAGTCATCGAGAACTTCAGGCACTTCCAGCCGTTCGTCGCGTCGCCCGTGTTGAAGTCGTCGCCGTTCGTCGTCTTCGGCTGGTACTTCGTGCCACCGGGGACCGCCGCCGGAACCGGGGTGGCCGAGCCGCACAGCGCGTGGCTGGCGTTCGTGGAGTTCGAGCCTTCCGCGACGAGCTCGCTGGCGGCGGTCTCACGCTCGAACGCCTGCTTCGCCCCACGGGCGACGGCGCCGATCGTGTTCTTCGCCTCGCTCGTCTTCGCGCTCGCGAGGTAGCGACGGACACCGTAGATGGCGAGAGCCGCGAGAACGCCGATAATCGCGATGACGATCATCAGCTCGACCAGAGTGAAGCCTCGTTTGCCGTACCGTTTGTAGGCGCGCATGTCGTCTCCTTTATGTCCTGTCCACCAACGAGCTCGAATGACCAGTCACCTTCGCGGCGACCCGAAACCTATTGAAGCCGCGCCTTCGAGGCGCGACCGACTCAATCTCTGCGTCCGAATGGGACGCGCTCCTCGAAGCGGAGTCAATCAATCCGTGTCGTTTTCCATGTAGACCTCGCTCGTCCACGAGGTCGCTACGAGCAGCGCTTGCACGCCGTCATCGTTGTAGTCGCCCGCGGCCTGGATCACGAACCACGGATCCTTCGGCTGCGGAAGGGCGCTGAGGTTCTTGAAGCCGGACGGCTGAACGACGGCGTCCGCCGGATTGCCTGCGACGACCGCATATCCAAAGCGAACAGCCGAGTCCGAACGGACGTTGAGCTGCCGCCAGCACGCGTAATCCGAGTGAGAGGGCTGCTCCCAGGAATACTTTGTGTGGCCCGGAGTCGCCATCGGGTAATAGGCAGTCAGGCTGCCGCCGCCCGGGGCGCATCCGTTCGCTCCGCAGCCGGAGCAACCCAGGTACTGATAGGCATCCACCTTGTACTGGGCCTCTCCGTGGCGGATGAGCTGCACCATCGCCATCGCCTCCGCCGAACCGGCGGACGCGATGTACTTGCGGTAACCGACCAAGGCCAGCGCCGCGAGCACACCCACCATCGCGACCACCACGAGCAGCTCCACCAAGGTGAAGCCCCTCGTCGCGGAGGCGCGCGCCACGCTGCCGGAGCAGCATCGCGGATGGACCGAGCACCTGCTGTCGCAATCAGAGGGCGGGCGCCGTCGCATCGCGGGCTGGGAATACAGCTTCCGTGCCATGCGAAGATCGTCCTCTGATCCGAGGGCGAAGGCGATCTTTCGGCTGCTTTTTTTCGCCCACCTGCGCAACGCTTCAGGGCGAGGGTGCCGAAAAATGTCACTTGGCTACTCGCCGACTGACTTTTTTGGTCGTGTGGTTGTGCGCCGTCCATGTGCCGCGTTCGGCGCCATGTGTGCGCGGCTCCCTCCCACGCGGACGTGCCGGTGATTGAGGAGATGACGCCGACTTCGGTGACGCGCAACCCCCGCACCGATCATTCGCCTTCGTCGTCGCCGTCTTCTTGACCGAGGCCGTGCTTCGCGAGGCGGTAGCGCAGCGAGCGGAACGAGACGCCGAGGAGCTTCGCGGCGGCCGTTCGAACACCGCCTGTGCGCTCCAGCGCCTGCAGCACGAGGCGGCGCTCTACCTCGCCGAGGACCTCGTCGATCGCGCATCCTTCGGGCGGCAGATCCGCGAGGCGCGGCGCGGGGCTCGCGGAGTGGCCGGAGACGACCGCGGGGAGATCGCCGAGGCCGATCGTCGGACCGGAGGCGAGGGCCACCGCGCGCTCGATCATGTTCTCCAGCTCGCGCACGTTGCCGGGGAAGGTGTACGCGTCGAGCGCGCGCAGCGCGTCCGGCGTGAGGCCGCGCACGTCCTTGCCGAGCTCCGTCGCGTACCGCTTCATGAAGCGCTCCGCGAGGCGCGGGATGTCCTCGCGGCGCTCGCGCAGCGGCGGCAGCTCCACGCGGATCACGTTCAGGCGGTAGTACAGATCCTGTCGGAATTTGCCGGCGCGCACGTCCGTCTCGACGTCGCGGTTCGTCGCGGCGAGGACGCGCACGTCGACGGCCACCTCCGTCGCCGAGCCGACCGCGCGCACCTTCCGCTCCTGGAGCACGCGCAGCAGCTTCACCTGCAAGGCGAGCGGTAATTCGCCCACCTCGTCGAGCATGAGCGTGCCGCCGTCGGCCTCGCGGAACAGGCCCAGCGAGCGCGTGGCGGCGCCGGTGAAAGAGCCCTTCTCGTGGCCGAACAGCTCGCTCTCCATGAGCTGCTCGGGGAGGGCGCCGCAGTTCACGACGAGGAACGGCTTGTCGCGCCGATCGCTCTGCTCGTGAAGGGCGCGGGCGACGCGCTCTTTGCCGGTGCCGCTCTCGCCGGTGATCAGCACCGTGGTGCGCATCTGCGCGACCTTCGCGATGAGCTCGATCACGCGCTGCATCGCCGGGCTCGTCCCGAGGAGCTGGCCGCCCTCCTGTTCGAGGCGCTCGATCTGGGCGCGGAGGCGCGCGTTCTCGGCGAAGAGGGTGCTCTTCTCCAGCGCCTTGCCGGCGAGCGCGATGATCTCGGCCGGGGAGAAGGGCTTCGTGACGAAGTCGTACGCGCCGCGGCGCATCGCCTCGATCGCGGTCTCGACCGTGGAGTGCGCGGTGATGACGATCACCTCCGTCGCTCCGGTGCGCTCCTTCGCGGCCGTGAGGACGTCCATGCCCGAGCCGTCGGGCATCACGAGATCGGTCAGGACGAGCGGGAAAGGCTGCGGGTTCTGGCGGATCGCCTCGATGCCCTTCTTCGCGCCGGGGGCCGTGACGACGTCGTAGCCCGTGCGCTTGAACGCGATCTCCAGCACCTGGCGGAGCGCCGGCTCGTCGTCGACGACCAGCACGCGGGCGGCGCGGGGAGAGGTGCGTTCTCGCGGATCGGCCGCGGGCGAGGTCGGAGACACGAGGGCGACGGTACCACGACGGCCCGAGGGCGGCGATCCTCGCGCCGCCGCCCTCCCAGGGTCATTTGCAGGTGGTGGTGCCGGCCGGGCTGTCGATGGAGATCGTGTCGATCACGAACGTGTAGCGCGAGCTGTCGTCCGTGCCGTGCTGCTGCGAGACCCACGCCTTATCGCATTTCTGCGCCTCGAGCTCGATCGTCCAGTGGCCGCTCGACGTGCGGTCCTCGTACACGGCGCCGAGGCCCGTCTCGTCGTTGACGAGCGTCACGAGCGCGCCCGGCGTGCACGTCCCGGAGATGATCCAGTGCTGTCCGTCCGCGGCCTCCGTCGACGTGTCCACGTCCGGAGGAGGGAGCGGCAACGTGGGGCTGAGGCACGAGGTCGCCCCGAGCGCGCTGGCGACGGTGAAGAGCCCGATCCAGGAAAGCAAACGGCGGCGCATCGACGGACGCTTCAGCATACGCCGTGCCCTCCGTCGAGCCGGGCGATCGCACGAAAATGGCTGGAAAACGCGGGGGATCGCGGACGGTCAGGCCAACCGGGTTGGCGCGCTGCGTCCATCGGTTTGCAAGATCTGGAGGCGGACGCGCTTCGCCGCGGGGGCGGGGATCGAGATGCGATCGTCGTCGATCAGCTCGCCGACCAGATCGTAGTCGCTGGCCTGCGAGATGCGAACGCGGCGCATCTCTCCGGGCTGGACCTCTCCGCCCGAGAGGTACACCTGACCGTCGATGTCGGGGGCCTGGCCGGCGTGGCGGCCCATCATCACGTACTCGTGCTCGTCGCTCGCGCCGTCCACGAGCACGTCGAGCTCGCGGCCGATCAGCGTCTCGCTCTTCTTCTGCGAGATCTTGCGCTGCAGCGTCATCAGCTTCCGGTAGCGGGCGGCGGCGGTGCGCGCGGGGACCTTGCCTTCGATCGTGAACGAGCGCGAGCTCTCCTCGTCGGAGTAGCGGAACACGCCCACGCGATCGAATTCGGCCCATTTCACGAAGTCGCAGAGCTCCTGGAACTCCTCGTCGGTCTCGCCGGGGTGGCCGACGATGAAGGCGGTGCGGAACGTGAGATCCGGGACGTGCTTGCGCAGATCGGTCACGACCTTGCGGAGGCGCGCGCCGCCGTGGCCTCGGCGCATGCGGCGGAGCATCCCGTCGGCGGCGTGCTGGAGCGGCATGTCGACGTAGGGCACCACCCGCGGGTGATTCGCGAGCAGATCGAGCAGCGGATCCGTCATCGTCTCGGGGTAGAGGTAGAAGAGGCGGACCCACACGACGCCCGGCACCTCGGCCACGGCGCGCACGAGCTGAGGCAGATCCGCGCGCTCGCCGGGCGGGAGATCGCGGCCGTAGGAGATCGTGTCCTGCGAGACGAGGTTGATCTCTTTCACGCCCGCGTCGACGAGGCGCATCACCTCCGCGACGACGTCCGTCACGCGACGCGACCTCTGGCCGCCGCGCAGCTCCGGGATGACGCAGAACGAGCACGTGCGGTTGCAGCCCTCGGCGATCTTCACGTACGCGCTGCCGCGGGGCGTGGAGAGCGTGCGGGGGCTCTCGGCGTCGACGAGCCAGTCCGCGGGCGTGCCGACGAGCATGCGATCGGCCGTGCCCTGAAGCACCTTGCCGAGCTTCATCATGTCGCTGGAGCCGAGGAAGTGATCGACCTCCGGCATCTCGCGCGCGAGGTCCTCCGGGTGGCGCTGCGAGAGGCAGCCGGAGACGACCAGCTTCTTGCAGCGGCCGGACTCCTTGTGGTGCGCCATCTCGAAGATCGCGTCGATCGACTCTTTCTTCGCCTCGCCGATGAAGCCGCACGTGTTGACGACGATCACGTCGGCCTCGTCGGCGTCGTCCACGTGGTCGAAGCCGGCGCCGCGGGCGACGCCGAGCATCACCTCCGAGTCGACGCGGTTCTTGGGGCAACCCAGGCTGACGAAGTGGACGGTCTTGCGATCAGGCTTCATTGGAGCGCGCCGTTATAGCTTCTCGGGCGCGAGGCTGCCCGTGTCGTGGACGATCCGGCCGCCCGCGAAGGTGAGCGTGACGGCGCCGGTGAAGGTGCGGTTCAAAAATGGAGTGTTGAGGCTCTTCGAGCGGAGGGACGCGCGGCTCACCGTGAACGAGCGCTCGGTGTCGATGATCGCGATCTCCGCCTTTCGGCCTTCGCGGAGGGCCGGCGACTCGATCGCGGCGATGCGCGACGGGGCCCGCGTGAGCGCGTCGACGAGGCGCGCGAGCGGCAGCTTGCCGGACGTCACGAGGCCGTAGAGCACCGGCACCACCAGCTCCAAACCGATCATGCCGGGGGACGCCTCCGCGAATTCGCAGTCCTTCTCCAGCGAGGAGTGCGGCGCGTGATCCGTCGCGATCGCGTCGATCGTGCCGTCGGCGAGGGCCTCGCGGAGGGCGTCGACGTCGGCTTGCTCGCGCAGCGGCGGGTTCACCTTGCAGGCCGTGTCGTAGCCGATCACCGCGGCGTCGGTCAGCGTGAGGTGGTGCGGCGTCACCTCGGCCGTGACGGCGATCCCGCGCGATTTGGCCTCTCGCAGGATGCGCACGGCGCCGAGGCTCGACACGTGCGCGACGTGGTAGCGGGCGCCCGTCGCCTCCGCGAGCAGCACGTCGCGCGCGACGATGATGTCCTCCGCGACGCGGGGCCAGCCGCGCAGGCCGAGGCGCGTCGAGATGGCGCCCTCGTGCATCTGCGCGCCCTCGGTGAGCGCGTGATCTTCGGCGTGCTGGATCACCGTGAGATCGAAGGTCCGCGCGTACTCCAGCGCTCGCCGCATCACGGCGCTCGACGTGACGCACCGTCCGTCGTCGGACACGCCCACCGCGCCCGCGTCCTTGAGGTCGGCCATCTCGGTGAGCTCGGCGCCCTTCTGGCCCATCGTGATCGCGCCGATCGGGTGCAGCGCAGGGCCTTCGAGCTCGCGGGCCTTCGCGATCATCGCCTCCGTGATCGAGCGGGTGTCGTTCACGGGCTTCGTGTTCGGCATCGCGCAGACGTGGGCGAAGCCGCCGGCCGCGGCCGCCGCGAGGCCGCTGCGGATGTCCTCTTTGTACTCCTGGCCCGGCTCGCGGAGGTGCGCGTGCAGGTCCACGAAGGCCGGCGTCACGAGCAGGTGGCGGCCCGAGAGCACGCGCGCTCCGGCCGCGTTTCGAAGCTCCGGGGTGATCGCGCCGGGGCCGATCCGCGTGATCGTGCCGTGCTCGATGACGATGTCCACCTCCCCGTCCACGTTCGAGGCGGGGTCGATCGCGCGCACACCGGACAAGAGGAGCAGCGGCGGCGCAAGCGTTCCGAGGGTCATGGCGGGCGCCGAATTAGCACAAAGGCCGCCTCCTGGCGCGATCGGATCGAACGCGCGTCGTCGAAGAGCGGGGGGTCGGCGGAGGATGGGGCGGGGGAGTGATACGAGGGGGCGGAGCCCCCTTGTAAACCCCCTTGGAAAACTCAGGTGAAGTGTGCGCGGAGGAGGGGAGTCAGGTCTGGCCCTTGGCCGCGCTCAGGGGGAGAGAGGCCTCTCCAGGGTCGCTGTCGCGCTTCACGAGGTCGACGCGCTTGTCCATCATCGCGCGGGCGGGCGGGGTGTGGAGGTCCCAGACGACTCCCACCTTCGAGAGGGCCCAGAGGATGTAATAGGTCGGGTCCCACTCCCACCAGAAGAAGCCCTGATTCGCGGAGCGCTGGTAGTGATGGTGGTTGTTGTGCCAGCCCTCGCCCATCGTCACGATCGCGAGCAGCCAGTGGTTCTTGCTCTCGTCCGTCGTCGCGTAGCGGCGCTTGCCGAAGACGTGCGTGAGGGAGTTGATCGTGAAGGTGCCGTGCCAGAGGAGCACCGTCGAGACGAAGAATCCCCACATCAGCGCGGGGGCGCCGCCGATCAGGAACATCGCCACCGCGAGCACCGTCGGCGGCACCAGGAAGTGCTTGTTGAGCCACACGAGCTCCGGGAAACGGGCCAGATCGTTCACTCGGCCCATGTCCGTATTCTCGTGCTCTTTGGAGAGGATCCAGCCGACGTGCGCCCACCAGAAGCCGTCGAGCTTCACCGAGTGCACGTCACCGGGCAGATCCGAGCGCTTGTGGTGCAGGCGGTGATGCGAGGCCCACCACATCGCGCCCTTCTGAGCGCTCGTCTGCGCGAGGACCGCGAGGAAGAACTGGAACGCTCGGCTCGTGCGATAGGCCCTGTGCGAGAAGTAGCGGTGGTATCCCGCGGTCACCCCGAACATGCGGATGAAGTAGAAGGCGACCGCGAGCAAGAGCAGCTTCCACGAGAAACCGACCCAGATCGCGCCGACGACGGCCACGAGGTGGAATACGAAGAACGGGATCGACTGGACCCAATGGATCTGCCGATTCGGCGCGTGCACGACGGGCGCACCTTCGTCGGGTGCGGCAGAGTCGCTGGCGGCGGGATCGGGTGCTGCGATGTCTTGCGGCATGATCCGATTCGTACCGATCGGATGTCAGGAATCGGTCACGGACAGACCATAACTCCGTCATGCTCGCTTCTACGCAGCGCCCGCGAAACGGTGTTCGCGTCGTCCCGGGTGGTGCAGCGCGTTGACGCAGGGTGTCAGCTTCTTCATTCTTCGGTTCATGGCGATCTCCGTGGCCGCGCTTCGAAGACGGTTCCAAGAACATCCGGGACGCGGCGGTTGCGGCGTCGGAGCGATCGCGGATCTCGCGGGCAAGCCTTCGCGCGAGGTCGTCGACATGGCGCTGCAAGGGCTCACGTGCATGGAGCACCGCGGCGGAGCGATCGACGACACGGGGGACGGCGCGGGCCTCCTCCTGCGCGTGGATCCTCGGTACTTCGAGCGGTTCCTGGCGCCGGGCGCGCACCTGCCGGCCGGACATCGGCTCTCCGTCGGCGTGATGTTCTTCCCCGTCGGCGAGAAGCGGAATCTGCCCCACTACCGGCGTGAAGTGGAGACGATCCTGCGGCGACACGGGCTGATGCCGCTCGGCTTCCGGCACGTGATGGTGGACGAGAGCGCGCTCGGGAAAGAGGCGGCGCTCGCGCGACGCGACGTGTTCCAGGTGATGGTCGGCGAAGGCATGGTCCCGGATGAGGATCTGGCGCGCACGCTCCACCGCGTGAAGGCGCAGATCGAGCAGCAGATCCACGACATCTACGTGGTCAGCCTGTCGCCCAGCACGCTCGTTTACAAGGCGCTCGCGACCGGGGAGCAGCTCCGGCGGTTTTATCCGGACCTCTCGGATCCGGAGCTGTCGGCGGACGTGGCGGTGTTCCACCGGCGGTATTCGACGAACACGTTCTCGAACTGGTACCTCGCGCAGGTGTTCCGCACGCTCGGGCACAACGGCGAGATCAACACGATCAAGGCCAATCGCAACAGCGTGCAGAACCTCGAAGTCGAGCTGTCCTTGGGCTCGCTCCTGATGCCGCAAGGGTCGGACTCGGCCGACATGGATCGCGTGGTGGAGCTGTTCACGAGCCGCGGCGTGTCGCTGCCGGAGGCGCTCGTGCGCATGATGCCGATGGCGTACCGCGACGTGCCCTCGCTCTCGCCGGAGGCGCGGCGCTTCTATCAAGGCGTGCAGCGCGCGCTCGGGACGCTCGGCGCGTGGGAGGGGCCCGCGGCGGTGCTCGCGACGGACGGGCGGCACCTCGTCGGCGCGCTGGATCGCATGGGTTTGCGGCCTCTGCGGTGGATGACGACGCGATCGGGCAAGCTTCTGCTCGCGTCGGAGCTGGGCGCGACGACGATCGATCCCGCGGACGTGAAGGAGACGGGGCAGCTCGATCCGGGGGAGATCATCGCGCTGGACCTCGGCGATCACACGCTGCGGAAGGGCGTCGCGGTGATCGAGCGCGTCGTCAAATCGACGCCGATCAATTTCGCGGAGCTCTCGGAGGAGCGGCTGATCACGCTGGATCCTGGGGATTCTGCGCCGGATCTGAAGGTGGACCAGAGCGCGCTCAACCTCTTCGGGTGGATGCCGGAGCGCGTGCGCAACGTGAAGCACATGGCGGAGACCGGGAAGGAGCCGATCACGAGCATGGGCTACGACCGGCCGCTCGCGCCGTTCTCGAACCAGCGGCCGCCGCTCGCGAAGTACTTCAAGCAGATCGTCGCGGTCGTCACGAACCCGCCGATCGATCCGCTGCGCGAAGGGAGCGCGTTCGATCTGACGGTGCACCTCGGGCTGTCGCCGGCGGTGCACGAGAACACGCCGATCTACGATCCCTTGCCGCAATATCGGCTGCCGTCGCCGTTCCTCACGACGGACATGTTCGCCAAGATCAAGGGCACGTCCAGGCCGGATCGGCCGCGCGCGGCGGTGCTCGACGCGACGTTCGTCGATCCTGGAAACGGCTTGTCTACCGGGGCGAAGGCGCTGTCGCGGCGCATCGCGGAGGTGTGTCGTCAGGCCGTGTCGCTCGTGAAGAAGGGCGAGGCTTCGATCTTGATCGTGAGCGATCGCGCGGCGATCGACGGGCCGGGCGCGACGGGGGACGCCGAAGGGAAAGGCGCGCTCTTGCCGCTGCCGATGGTGCTGCTCACGTCCGCGCTGCACAACGCGCTGCTCGTCGAGGGGCAGCGGCGTCACGCGGGCATCGTCGTCGAGACGGCGGAGGTGCAGGAGGGGCACGACGCCGCGGTGCTCATCGCGAACGGCGCGACCGCGGTGTATCCGTACCTGTTCTACGCGGTCGGCGCGCCGCACGGGCCCGTGCCGAAGCTCGTGGCGTCGCTCGAAGAGTCGCTGAAGCGCGTCATGTCGAAGATGGGGATCTGCTCCGTCGACGGGTACCGCGGATCGCGCCTGTTCGAGGCGGTCGGCGTCGCGGCGAGCGTCGTCGAGCACTACCTGCCCGGCGTCGTGAGCCGCATCGGCGGCATCGATCTGGAGGACATCTACGAGGACCTCAAGAACCGCCGCATCGCCGGCTCCAAGACGCCGCGCGATCCGGACATGGGCGTGTACCGCAAGGAGGTCTGGAACGAGCTTCAGACGACCGCGCGCGGGCACGATCCGGGGTCGTGGGGGCGCTTCCTCAAGCTGATCGAGGACACGCCGCCCGTGTACCTGCGCGATCTGCTCGCGCTGCGCGAGGCCGAAAAACCGACGCCGATCGAGAAGGTCGCGTCGCCGGAGGAGATCGTCGCGAAGGTGTTCCGCGGCGCCGCGATGTCGCACGGAGCGCTTCATCGCGTGGCGCATCGGGCGATCGCGGCGGCCTTCAACCACTTCGGCGCGATGTCGAACTGCGGGGAAGGCGGCGAGGATCCGCGGCGTGATCGCGGCGGCGTGTGGCAGGACTCGCGCTCGCGCATCCGGCAGGTGGCGTCAGGGCGGTTCGGCGTCGACGCGCGGTACCTCGCGCACGCGGACGAGCTGTCGATCAAGATCGGACAGGGCGCGAAGCCCGGTGAAGGCGGCATGTTGCCCGCGGCGAAGGTGACGGCGGAGGTCGCGATGATCCGGCGCACGCAGGTCGGCGTGACGTTGATCTCGCCGCCGCCGCACCACGACATCTACTCGATCGAGGACCTCGCGCAGCTCGTGCACAACCTGCGGCAGGCGAACCCGCGCGCGACGGTGAGCGTGAAGATCCCGGCCGTCACCGACATCGGCACGATCGCGGTCGGCATCGCGAAGGCCGGCGCGGACATCATCGACGTGAGCGGCTTCGAGGGAGGCACCGGCGCGGCCGCGTCGTCGTCGATCGAGCACGCGGGGCTTCCGCTGGAGCGCGCGCTCAGCGAGACGCAGCAGGCGCTCGTGGTGAACGGCGTGCGCGATCGGGTGCGGATCCGCGCGGACGGCGGCATCAAGACCGGGTTCGACATCGCGGCGGTGCTGGCGCTCGGCGCGGACGAGGTGTCGCTCGGCACGGCGCTGATGGTCGCGGAGCAGTGCATCTTCTGCCACGGGTGCGCGAACGGCCTCTGTCCGGCCGGGATCACGACGCAGAGCGAGCTCGTCGCGCGGCGCTTGATGACGATCAAGAAGGGCCGCGGCAAGGACGAGGCGCTCCCCGACGACGAGGAGCTGCGCTTCGAGGACGCGAAGAACGGCGTCGTTCGGTACCTGCTCGCGCTCGCGAAGGACGTGCAGGACAAGATCGCGAAGGTCGGTCTGGCGCGGCCGGAGGACCTCGTGGGGCGCGTGGATCTGCTGCAAATCAAGGCCTCCGGCGATCCGCGGAAGGACAAGGTGGACCTGTCGGAGATCCTGCTCGACGCGAGCGAGGGCGCGGTGCGGCGCGACGTGCCGCGGCGGCGGATGCGGGTGGATCCGACGAACCCGCTCAACGCGCGGATCCTGGAGGACGCGCGGCGCGAGAGCGTGCTCACGTACCACGTGACGAACGGCGACCGCGCGATCGGCGCGACGCTCGCGGGCGCGATCGCGCTCGGAGAGGTGCCGGCGATCGAGCGCACGCTGCAGCTCACGGGGTACGCGGGGCAGGCGCTCGGCTTCGCGATGGTGGACGGGATGCGCGTGGAGCTGTCGGGCTTCGCGAACGACACGGTCGGCGAGGCGATGGGCGGCGGCGTGCTCGTGGTGCGTCCGCCGGCGGGCGCGGGCGAGTCGGACCCTGGCACTCTCAGCCTCATCGGGAATGCGGTCTGTTACGGCGCGACCGGAGGCAAGCTGTTCGCGCGCGGTCGGGCCGGTCAGCGTGTCGGCGTCCGCAACTCCGGCGCGACGATCGTGGTGGAGGGCGCGGGCAAGTACGCGTTTGAATACATGACAGGCGGTGTCGGCGTCGTCCTCGGCACGGTGGGGCCCGTGGTCGGCTCCGGCATGACCGGAGGCGCGGTGTATCTCCTGGATACAGGCAACATGAAGTCCTTGTTGCACTCCGATGTTCGGGAGGCGCCGATCGACGCCGATTCCGACGCGCTGTTGAAGGCGATCATCGAAGAGCACGCGCGCGAGACCGGCTCCTCGCGTGCGAAGGAGATCCTCGCCGGTTGGGGGTCGGCGGGGGCGCGCTTCGTCAAGGTGGTGCCGGCGACCGCCGGCTGACTACCCACCACGGAGGCTCTGAAAAGCGGGTCTTCGGGGGGGCGATCAGTGGAAGTCGCGGGAGCGGGTCTCGAGCGGCTGGCCTTCCGGGAGGCTGAGGCGCTCGAACTGCTTCGCGAGGACGTGGAGGACCTCTCCGTTGCGCTCCACCTTGCCTGTCACGAGGACCATCTCCGCGTGGCGCGCGACGCGGTACTGCTCGTCGAAGACCTTGCGATGGACGATGAGGTTCACGACGCCCGTCTCGTCCTCCAGGGTCATGAAGGTGACGCCGCTCGCGGTCTCCGGGCGCTGGCGGCCGATGACGAGGCCGGCGACCTTCACGGCGGTGCCGGCCTTCAATTTGCGGAGGTCCTGGGCTTTCTTGACTCGGCGGCGGGTCAGCTCTTCTCGCAGGTGGCGCATCGGGTGATCCTCCACGGAGAGGCCGAGTCTGGCGTAATCGAGGCTCAACTGTTCGGTGGCGCGCAGGTCAGGGAGTCCCACGGGCTGCTCTTTTTCGAGCGGGATCTCCTTGAACAGGCCTTCGCCTTTTGGGGCGCGGGCCTTCCACATGGCCTCTCTGCGCGCTGGGGACAGCGCCTCGAACGCGCCGGCTTCCGCGAGGGCCTCCACTTCGTCGCGTGGCAACCCCGTGCGGATCACGAAATCCTGCACGCTCGCGAATGGCCCTTGAATGCGGGCGCTCTCGATGGACTGGCCCGCTCCTTCGCTGAGCCCCTTCACCTGACGGAACCCGAGGCGGACGGCGTTCTTACCCTCCCGGGAAGACGTACCGTGACCAGGCTCGAATTCAGCCGCGCGGCCGGAGGCCGTGTCGGCTGAAATTCGAGGGCTGGAGACCGCTACGTCGGTCTCCAGCGAGTTGTCCCAGAAGCTCTGCTGGATGCACACGGGGTGCACCGTGACGCCGTGGCGCTGCGCGTCCTGCACGATCGAGGAGGCGCTGTAGAAGCCCATCGGCTGCGAGTTGAGCAGCGCGCACGCGAACTCCGCAGGATGATAGACCTTGAGCCACGCCGACACATAGACCAGCACCGCGAAGCTCGCGGCGTGCGACTCCGGGAAGCCGTACTCCCCGAAACCCTGGATTTGCTTGTAGAGCGACTCCGCGAAGGCCGGGGTGATCCCGTTCTTGCGGAAGCCCGTCAAGAGCTTGTCGCGGTGGCGCTCCAGGCGGCCTGTCCGGCGCCACGCGGCCATGTCGCGGCGGAGCTGGTCGGCCTCTCCAGGGGTGTAGTTGGCGCCGACCATGGCGATCTGCATCACCTGCTCTTGAAACAGCGGGACTCCGAGCGTCCTCTCCAGGATGGGGGCCAGACAAGGGTGCGGCGGCGTCTTGCTCTCCTTGCCTTCCCGGCGGCGCAAATACGGGTGCACCATGCCGCCCTGGATCGGGCCGGGGCGCACGATCGCCACCTCCACCACGAGATCGTAGAATTCGCGCGGCTTCAGGCGCGGCAGCATCGACATCTGGGCGCGGCTCTCGATCTGGAATACACCGACTGTGTCGGCGGCGCAGATGGAGTCGTACACCTTCGGATCCTCGGGCGGGATGCGCGCCATGGACTCGATGGGATCGAACGTGTCCAGACTGCCGTGCTCCTGCTGGTGCAGGAGGGCCATCGTCTTGCGGATGGCCGTCAACATCCCGAGGGCGAGGACATCCACCTTGAAGAAGCCGAGGTCGTCCAGATCGTCCTTGTCGAAGGGGATGACCGTGCGGTTCTCCATGCGCGCGGGCTCGATCGGGGCGATGCGATCGAGCGGCTCCGCCGAGAGGACGAAGCCGCCGACGTGGATCGAGAGGTGGCGCGGGAAGCCCTGGATCTCGTCCGCGAGCTCCAGCACGAGCTGCAGGCGGCGGTCCGCCGGATCGAGGCCGACGTCCGCGAGGTGGCCCGGATCTTTGTGGTCGACGCCGCCCCAACCGGCCATTCCGCTCAGGCGATCGAGCTGGTCCGTCGAGAGGCCCATCACCTTGCCGACCTCGCGGAGCGCGCTCTTGCCGCGGTAGCTGATCACCTCGGACACCATCGCGGCGCGGTCGCGGCCGTACGTCTCGTAGATGGCCTGGATGATCTCCTCGCGGCGCTCGTGCTCGAAGTCGATGTCGATGTCCGGCGGCTCGTTTCGCTCGGCGGAGAGGAAGCGCTCGAAGAGGAGGCTCGCGCGCGCAGGGTCCACCGAGGTGACGCCGAGCACGTAGCAGACGGCGCTGTTCGCGGCGCTCCCGCGGCCCTGGCAGAGGATCTTGCGCTCGCGCGCCATCGCCACGACCTGGTGCGCGCTGAGGAAGTAGTCCGCTTTTTCGAGGCGATCGATGAGCTGTAGCTCTTTTTCGATCTGCGACGCGACGGCCGGAGGCGTCTTGTTCTCCCCGTAGCGGCGGACGCACCCTTCGTCCACGAGGCGGCGCAGCGCTTCGATCGAGCGCTCGCCGGGGAGGCGCAGATCGTCGCTCGGGAAGCGGTACGAGAGGTCCGCGAGCGAGAAGCGAACCTCGTCCGCGAGGTCCACCGTGCGCTCCACCCAGTCGAGGTGATCGCGGAACAGCGCGGCCATCTCCGCGGGCGATCGGAGCACCGCCTCGGCGTTCGGAAGCAAGCGCGTGCCCGCTTCCGCCAAGGTCGTTTTGTGGCGGATGCACGCGAGCACGTCCGCGAGGCGCTTGCGATCCGCGAGGTGCATCACCGGGCGCGCGCTCGCGACGATCTGGAGCTTGTGGCGCTCCGCCGCGCGCACGGCGATCTCGGTGCGGGCGGCGTCGCGCGCGTCGGCGTGACGGTACGCCGCGATGAACGCACGCTCGCGGAACGCGTCGACGATGGGGCCGAGGATCGCGTCGCCCGTGACGAGCTGCTCGCTCGGCACCAGCGCGAAGAGGCCGCGGTTCGCGGCGGCGATCTCGGCGATCGTGACGCCGGCCTCGCCCTTCTCGTGATCCTCGTGCGCGCGCGTGAGCAGCCGGCACAAATTCGAGTAGCCGTCGTGATCGATCGCGACGAGCGCGATCCGCCGGTCCGGCGTGGAGATGCCTTCGAGCTTCGATCCGGGGCGCTCGATCGACAGCTCGGCCCCGACCATCAGCCGGTGCTGCACCTTCTTCGACTCGGCGAAGGCGCGCGCGATGCCGTAGATGCCGTCGCGGTCGCAGATCGCGATCGACTCCAGGCCGCGATCCTTCGAGGCCTTCACCATCTCCTCGGGGCGGGAGGCGCCTTCGAGGAACGAGAACGATGTCCTGCCGAGCAGCTCGGCGAACTTGACGGTGCTCATTCGAACCATCCCTGAAGGAACGCCTCTTCCGTGCGCGGATCCAGGTAAATCAAAGCGTCCGCGGAGACCCCGCGCGAGGCGCCGCTCGCGTCGGTGAACGAGGACATCGCGAACCGCGAGCCCGACGGCGCGGTGCCGGACGAGAGCGTCGCGCGGAAGTAGTCGCGCGCGCAAGGATGCTCGGTCCACCACTCCACGTCGTCGAGCCGCGCGAGGAAGCGGCGCTTCTCGATCACGTAGAGCTGCCCCGTCACCGCGATCACCGACGAGCCCGCGCGGCCGAGCGAGATCGGCGTCTTCAAGAGGCGCGCCGGGCACAGCGGATCCGGCGGGGGCGGGCCGTCGAGCGCAGCGGGCTCGCTCGCTCGCTCTTCACGCTCGGCGCCCTTCGCGTCGCGGCCGTCGATCTCCTTCACCGGCACGAGGCGCGAGCGCGACTCGACGCGCAGCCCGTCCTGGATCTGGAGCACGCCCACGCGATCCGGGCCGATCTCCGCGGACAGCTCCGCGAGCAGCGCGGGCAGGCTGTTCGGGTCCGCGTGCGCGTCGCGCGCGAAGTCGAGCTGGGCCCGGCGAGCGCGCGCGATCTCCGACACGCTGAGGCGCACGCTCGTCACGGGCGCGAGCAGATCCGTGCGCTCCAGCCGGGTGCGCAGCACGCGGAAGAGATCGTTCGCGGAGGACAGCGGCGCGGGCAGATCGACGTGGAACCGCTCGCGCAGCGCCTCGTCGGTGACCGGATCGCCGCGATCCGCGAGCGCGCGCTTCGCGATCGACGCGTCGTACGCGAGGTCCACGTCGAGGCGCGTGCACGCCTCCCCGCGAGCCTCCAGCCGAGCTTCGATCCGCGAGACCGCGCCGCGCAGCACGAAGAGCAGCGGCTCCACGCTGTCGACGCCGTCATCGAACGACGTCTCCTCTTCGAGCACGGGGGGCGGCGCGAACGGCACGAGCGGCGCCGGATCGAAGCCGGCCGCGACCGCGAGCGCCTCCGCCCCGCGCAGCCCGAGTCGGCTCGTCGCCTCCGCCTTCGGCAAGCGCACGAGATCGCCGACGGTGAGCACGCCGACGCGCAAGAGAAATGCGACGCGATCCGGAGGCAACGGCAGCGCGCGCACGGGCAGCGGAGCGAGCGCCTCGGTGCTCTTGCCCTCCGCTGCGATCAAGTGGCCGTCGTCCGAGACGCCCCACCGCGCGAGGGCCTGCGCGACGCGCGGTCCGTCCGCGATCGCGAGGTGCACCGTGTGACCGAGCGCGCTCACCCGCTCGCCGAGCGCGTCGAGGAGCGCGTCCTCTCCGCCCGCGAGGTGCGCGGCGCCCGTGATGTCGAGCCACACCGTGTCGAACGGGCCGTCGCCGGAGGGGCTTCGATCTTCGAGCGCGTGCACGCCGGAGCGCTTCGCGAGCTGGATCGCCGCGGTGGTGCCGAAGCTCATCGCCACCTCCGCCACGCGGCCGAGCGCGCGATCGATCTCCGCGAACGTGACCGTGAGCACGTGGAGCCGCGCGACGAGCGCCGTCGCCTCCGCCACCTTCTGGCCGGGGCGCACGCCGTAGCGGCGCGCCTCGTCGCACACGGCGCCGATGATCGCGTTCTCCTTCGCGAACGTCGTCTTCGGCGCGGGCTCCTCGAAGCCGGGGAGCGACACCTGCCCGCGCTCGGGCCGGGCGTGCGTCGGATCCAGCAAAATAGCGAGCGGCCCCTTCACCTCGGCGCGGCTCTTCGCGATCTCGACAGCGAGCTTGGGAAGGACGACGGCGACGATGCGACGAGGGGCCATGGATACCTTGGAGGGAGCGGTCTAGGCGCTCTCGGCGAGGGGGAGGGTGGTCTTCGAGGTGACGCGGCCGAAGCGGTCCTTGCCGACGCGCACGAGCAGCCGATCCGCCGCGGGGCGCTCGATCTCGATGCGCATCGCGACGGGGAGCACCATCGGCCGGCGCGCGCCGAGATCCGTGAGCAGCAAGATCGTGCGGTCGCTGTTCTCGATCGCGAGCGACAACCGACGCACCGTCGTCGACCAGCGGCCCACCTCGTCCGGCCGGACGCGATCGTGATCGCCGAGCGCGCCCGTCGTGTCGACGACGAGCACCGAGAACGCGCGGCTCTCGGCCATGCGGACCGCGACCTTCGCGAGCTTGTTCGACGGCGGATTCACGACGAGGAGGCGGCTCAGATCCACGCCCGCGGAGGCCGCGAACGGCGCGTGCAGCGAGCCCGTCGCGTCCACCCAGCCGCACCACGCGCCCTGCGTCGAAGCCGCGCCGCCGCGGAGCCGCGCCTCCGCCTGCGCCGACGCGCACGCCGCGAGCGCGAGGCTCGTCGACTTCGCGAGGCCGCGGGCCGCCGCGATCTCCACGACGCCGCCGCGGAGCAGCCCGCCCTCCGGCAGGAGCGCGCTCACCGCCGCGGGCAGGGACTGCGACGTGCCCGGCGCACCCTGAACAGTGACCGTCGAGCGCCCCTGACCGAGCGAGAGCGGCTTCGCGCGCGCAGCGGAGCGCTGCGAGACGTCGTCCGCGATCGAAGCCGTTCGTGCCGCGAGGAGGGAATCGAGGACCGCGAGGGGCATACTGAACAAGCTAACAGTGTCCGCCTCCGAGCGCCAGTCCATGCGCGGACGTGAAATGTCCGAGCTACGCGCGGGCCGGATCTCGCGCGCGGGGCGAGCCCCTCGGGCGATCTCGATGCTCCTGTCCACGGCCACGGCGTTCACGAGGCCAGAGCATCGTCCTCTTTCGGTCCGGGCGAAAGCCCCCCCGGGGACAGGGAATGTCCTACGGCGGAGAACCTCACGGGCGCTTCAAAAATCATCAGCCCCGGGGTCGGCCCCGAGTACGATGCGCGCGAGCCGTGCACCCGCGAACCTCCCTTTTCCGCAGCGCCGCCTGCCTCGCGATCGTCCTCGCGCCCTTCGGGGCCGGCTGCCTCGAAGCGTCGCCCCACGCGGCCGAGACGCCGGAGTGGAAGCGCCCGCGCGGCGCCTCGCTCGACGTTTCGGACACGCACGGCGCGCCCGCCGGAGCGGCCTCCGCGGACCGCCTCGGGGAGCCGTTCTGGGCCTCCTGCTACCAGGGGTTCCAGCTCACGGAGGATCCGGTCTCGGATCTGGATCGGCTCGGCCTCGCGTGCGGCGCGCCGCGCGGGTTCGGGGCGGTGTCGCCGGTGCACGTCGCGACGCAGAAGGCCGAGGAGCCGGCGGAGCGCCTCGTGTTCCGCGCGCGCAAGGGGCGCTGTTATCGGCTGTTCGCGGTCGGCGCGGCGGGCGTCCACGATCTCGACGTGGCGATCCTCGCGCCGGACGGCCGGCTCGTCGCCGCGGACCTCACGAAGGACGCGTGGTCGGTCGTGCCGCCGCGCGGCCCGTGGTGCCCCGACGAAGAGGGGCCGTTCGCGATCGACGTCTCCGTGCCGGACGGAGAGGGCGCCTACGCGCTCGGCGTGTGGGGCAGCGACCCCTAGAGCGGCGCGACTCGCCCCTTCGAAACTGGCAGTCTGCGTGCGTGCCAGTCAGATCGGATCGCCCATGATCTCGGCCTTCACGCGCGTCGGGTCGATGCCGATCGCCTGGGCGCGCCAGCAGCCGCGCGGGATCGTCTGCCAGAGTCCGCTCACGAGCACGGCCTTGAAGGCGACGCGGCGGTTCCTCGGCTCTTCGACGTCGTCGCCGCGGTTCACCGCGGGGCACTGCTCGCCGAAGCCGATCGGCACGAGGCGGCCCGGCGTCACGCCGATCCGGATCAGCGCGTGCGCGAGCGTGTCGGCGCGGCGCGACGTCACCTGGAGGTTGTAGGCCGCGTCGCCGCGCGTCGCGGTGTGGGCCTCGATCTCCAGCCGCTCGATCTGCGGGTTCGCCGCGAGGATCTTCGCCACCTCGGCCAGCGTCGCCTGCGCCTCGGGCGAGAGGGAGCTCGTCTCGGCGAAGAGGGCCGCTCGCTGCGCCTCGGGGATCACGATCTCCGAAGACTCCGGGTCGAACACGACGGTCTTCGGGGACGCGTCGGGGCATCCGTCCGCGTCGCGATAGCCATTGATCGTCTCGGCCTCGTTGGGGCATTTGTCGTTCACGTCGACGATGCCGTCCGCGTCCGCGTCGGGGGCCGGGCAGCCGTCGCCCGGGTCGGGATCCTGGTTGTCCTCGGCGAGATCCGTGCAGCGATCTTCCGTGTTGCCGACGCCGTCGTGGTCCGCGTCCGCGATGGGACAGCCGTCGTTCGGCTTCGGGAAGAGGCGATCCTCTTTGGCGTCGGGGCAGCGGTCCTGGCCGGTCGGGATGCCGTCGCGATCCGGATCCGGGGAGAGGCAGCCGTCGTTCGGCTTCGGCGCGAGGCCGTCTTCGAGCTCGGCCGGACAGGCATCCTCGGAGTCGGGGACACTGTCGCCGTCTTCATCGACGCCGCGATCGAAGGGGGATGGGCGCGCGGTCGGCGTCATCGGTCCGCACGCGAGCGCGGCCAGCGCGCAGCCGATCAGCGCTGCGGTCCCGCGGAGAAGGTGCCTCGGCGTGCAATGCGACGGGCTGGGTTTCAACACAAGGGCCCTTCTATCATCGTTCGTCACGTCTTTGGATACGGGACAAGCGACGCGCCGGGCGAAAATCGAAATCAACGGACCCCGGCGCGCAGCAGAGAAAAGGGAGCCGTTAGCGCCGCGAAAAGGCTCACATCATCGCGAGACGCGCGCGTTTCGGGGGCCGCGGCGGCGCGCGGTCGGGGCGCGACGCCACACGAGCACGCCCAACGACAGCAGCGCAAACAGCCACTCTCGACTCCCCGTCGATCCGGCCGCCACGCAGCCGCAGCCGCCGGAATCAATGCCGGAGCCGGACGATCCGCCGCCCCCGCTGGATGCGCCGCCGGTCGCGGAGCCCGCCGATCCGCCGCTCGATCCGCCGCCGGTCGATGCGCCGCCGGAGCCTCCGGATCCGCCCGCGCCGCAGCTCGCGACGGGGGGTTTCGCCTCGGCGGCGAGCTTCCATCCGGGGTTCTTGCCGCTGCCGGCGTAGGCGCCGCGGAACGTGGCGTCGCCCTTCGAGGTGCCGTTGAAATCGCAGCCGGGCGCCTCGTCTCCGGCGAACATCGAGAGATCGAGCGCCGAACCCTGCGCCGCGGAGCCCGTCACAGGATAGAAGTCCATGTCCCCGGGCGTGATCGAGGCCAGCGTCACGTACGATCCCGCGTTCGCGACCGCGTCGGTGACGTTGTCCTTCTCCATCGTGGCGCCGCTGACAGGCGTGTCCGCGAAGATCAGATTCCCGATCACGCTGTCCCCCTCCATCGCCGGGCTGCCGATCACGACACCCCGCTTGGCGCCGTAAATGGTGTTGTTGTAGACGAGCGCGCGGAGCACCGGAAACCCGTCGTGCGCCGTCAGCAACAAGGCCTCATCGCTCGCGTCGACGAGCACGTTGTCGTGGATGGAGACGCGGCCGGCGGCCTGGATCAAAGGCTCGTCGACGCCGTTGTGCACGATGAGGTTGCCGTACACCTCCACGCTGTCGTTCGCGCCGGGGCCGCTCGGGGGCTGTCCGCCGACGAAGAGGTTGGGGCGCGCGCCGTCCGGGCTCGGCTGGTCGTTCTTCAAGAAGACGTTGTGGCGAATGATCGTCTTCGAATCGCCCGTCGGGAGCGCGGGGTGCGCCGGCCACGCCGCCTGATCCTTGATCTGGATATCGTAGCCGATCGGGTCCTTGATCAGGTTGTATTCGATGAGGCCGCCGACGAACGGGAAGCTGTGATCCGAGTTGCCGAGGTACATGCCCGTCCCGGGGCCCTCGATCACGTTGCGGCGGATGATCCAGCCGGAGGTGGGGGTCTTCGTGGAGATGCCGACGGTCTGCTGCGAGGCGCCCTGTCCGACGAGGTGGCAGTCTTCGATGGTGATGTGGTGCACCACGTTGCTCTCGCCGTTCTTCGCGCTGACGCCGAAGACGCCGTCGATGCCCTTGCCGTCCACCTGGATGTTGCGAACGGTGACGTAGCTCGAATTGACGATCTCGACGGTGTTGCAGCAGCCGTCTCCGACGAAGACCGTGGCGTCCCCGGCGCCTTGAATGACGATCGGCTGCTCCGCGGTGCCGTTCAGGCCGGTGATGTTGAGCTGGCCGGTGTACACGCCGGCCGCGAGGTTCAGCGTGTCGCCGGGCTTCAGCGCGGCGAGCTTGGAGATGTAGTCGATCGGACTCGCGTCCACCGCGAAGGCGGACGAGGCGCCGAGAGACACCGCGGTCGCGATGGAGGCAGTCAGGAGCAGGCGAGGGGTTCGCATGCCCGCGAGGCTACACGAATCGATTCGTTTTTAGCGGGCGCCGAAGAGGGAAGAGATCGGCGTGGACAGGGGCGATCCGGGGGGCGCGTCTTCGCCCATGTGGCGGCGGGCTTCGGTGATCGCGTCGCGCATGCGGTCGCAGAAGACGAGCTCACCCGGCTCCGGCTTGATGCCGGCCTTTTCGAGGACCTTCTTCGGCTGCGGCTGGGCGCCGACGAGGATCACCAGCGTCTCGTTCTTTTGCACGCGATCCAGGGCGCTCTCCAGGGCGACGAGGCCCGTCGCGTCCATCACCGGGACCACGCTCATGTCGAGGATGAGGACGCGGACGTGCGCGCCGACCAGCTCGACCTCGCTCATCGCCTTGGCGGCGGCGCCGAAGAACAAGGCCCCTTCGATGCGATAGACCATCACGCCCTTCGGGAGCATCTCCTTCAAGGCGGGGTGATCTTCGTCCGCGACGCGCGTGCCCGAGATCTCGGCCATGCGGCGCATGAAGAGGAGCGCGGCGAGCATGACGCCCGCGGACACGCTCACGACCATGTCGAACACGACGGTGAGCGTCAGACACGTGAGCAGCACGAACACATCGCTCTTCGGGGCGACGCGGAGGATGTGCACGACGTGCTTGATGTCGCTCATGTTGTACGCGACGACGAGGAGCAGCGCGGCCAGCGCCGGCATCGGCAGATAGGCGACGAACGGGGCCAGCACGAGGACGGCGAGCAGCACGAAGAGGGCGTGCACGACGCTCGAAATGGGGCTCTTCGCGCCGGCGCGGATGTTCGTGGCGGTGCGGGCGATCGCGCCCGTCGCGGCGAATCCGCCGAAGAACGGTGACAGGATGTTTCCGAAGCCCTGCGCCAGGAGCTCCGCGTCCGGGTCGTGCTTGGTGTCGGCGAGGCCGTCCGCGACGACCGCGGAGAGCAGCGACTCGATGGCTCCGAGCATGGCGATCGCGCCGGCGCTCGGGAGCAGCTCTCGCAAGGTGCCGATCGTGAGCTGGAAGGGCTGTCCGCCGGGGCCGGGGAGGTTCCAGGGCAGGACGGGCAGCGGCGGGAGCTGGGGAATGCCCGGCTTCTTCACGCCATCCACGATGTACGAGAAGTTGGAGCCGATGGTGTCCACGGCGAGCCGCGGATCGATCCGCACCAGGATTTGCGCGGCGACGGCGCCCGAAATCAAGGCCACGAGCGGCGCCGGGACCTTCTTCGTGACGCGCGGCCAGAGGAGGAGCACCGCGAGCGTGATGGCGCCGATCAGCACCGCGCCGGGGCGCACCGTCGGGGCCGCGAGCACGAGGGCCTCCACCTTCTCGGTGTAATGCTCCGGCATGTGCTCGACGCGGAGGCCGAAGAAGTCCTTCAATTGAAGGGTCCCGATGACCGTCGCGATGCCAGCGGTGAAGCCGGCCGTCACGGGATACGGGATGTATTGGATCAGCTTTCCGAGGCGCGCGACCGCCAGCGTGACCAGGATCACGCCCGCCATCGAGGAGGCCACGAGGAGACCCGCGATGCCGTATTTCTGGGCGATCGGCGCGAGGATGACCACGAACGCCGCGGTCGGGCCCGAGATCTGCGCGCGCGATCCGCCGAGGAGGCCGATCACGACGCCCGCCACGATCGCGGTGTAGAGGCCGTGTTGCGGGGGGACGCCGCTCGCGATCGCGAGGGCCATCGACAGGGGCAGCGCGACGATCCCGACGACGATCCCGGCCAGGATGTCGTCGCGGAGCTTCTTTCGGTCGTACCCTTCTTTGAAGACTTCTCGCAGCGCCGCCGCCGGTTTTGGCCCGATCGCGGGCAGGACGGTCAGCGCGGCTTCGTATCTCTTGCGTATCCTGCGTAACATATGCGGTTCGCCGCCTCGGTGAAGCGGTCGGCCATGCGCAGGTCTAGAGGTCCCATCGAATTGGGAGATCCGGCCCACGCTGAGTGCACGCTCTGGTCAGCCCTTGTCGGGCGGATTTCGAGTCGCGCCTCCGGCGGCGAGGTTCTCTCCTTTGCTTCTTCTCGTGTTCTGAATACTACTTGTCGTCGTCGTCTTTCTCGGCCGGATCGGCCTTGTCTTTGTTGTTCGCGGAGGGCTTCGCGGTCGATCCGGGGGGCGGCGCGCCGGCGCCGAGGGCCGCGCCGGGGATCGCCTGGCCGCCTTCGTCGTCGTCGTCACTGCCATCCTCCTGGAAGCCGGAGGGGTGAATACCAGGCTCCGCCGGGGACGAGCCTGTCGCGACGCCTGTGGGGGCCGCCGGGCTATTGGACGCGACCGGCGCGCCAGACATCGAGGGACCGGAGCTCGCGGAGGCGGAAGGTGCGGACTTCGGCTCCGGCTTGGGGGCGGGCGGCTCCGGCTGGGCGATCGCGTCCAGGCGCTTGTCCATCTCGGCCTTGAACTCCATGAAGGCCTGCCTGTCCTCGGGCGGCATCACGCGCTCCTTGTCGATCGCGAGGAGCGTCATCGCGTCGAAGAACTGGCCGTTCTTCTTCGCCGAGAAGTGGAGGTGCGGGCCCGTCGAACGGCCGGTGGAGCCGGCATAACCGATGAGCTGCTTCGTGCCGACCTTGTCGCCGATCTTCATCCCGGGGACGAAGCGGGAGAGGTGCGCGTAGCCCGTCTCGACGCCGTTCGCGTGAAGGATCGTGACGAGGTTGCCGGCGGGGCCGCCGTTGCCGATGAACTGGACGGTGCCTTTGTACGAGGCCATCACCGGCGTGCCGGTCGGGACGCCCAGGTCGGTGCCCTGGTGCGGCATGATCGTGTGAAGCACAGGGTGCATTCGCTTCGGGTTGAAGGGCGACGTCACGGGGCCGGGGACGGGCTTCTGGAAGCCGCCGCCGTACATCTGCTTGCCCTTGTCGTCCCAGTAGCCCTTCGAGGAGCCGCCGCTGAAGTAATAGATGCGGAACGATTTCCCGCTCGGCGGCTTGTATTCGAGCGCGAGCACGCGCTTGTATTTGGCGAAGAGGCCGAGCGCCGTCTCTTCCAGCGCGATCACCTTGACGGTGCTGCCCTCTTCGAAGGCGTCGCACGACATGCGGCCGACGAGCGCCTCGTCGATGGAGCCGAGAATGCCATTTTCGAAGCCGCCGTCCTCGTAGCTCTTGGAGACGTCCTTCTGCACGTAGAAGGCGCTCGCGAACTCGTTCTCGGCGATCTTCATGTCGAGCTTCGAGCCGACGAGGAGGCCGTTCTGGTCCTCTTTCGCCTGGTAAACCTCGGTCGGGCTCACCTCGTATTCGAAGGCCTTCACGCGCTGGGACGATTTCTCGACCGCGACCGTGAACTTGTCTCGCTTGCCGCAGTGATCGAACTTCCGCAGCGCTTCGAAGGCCTTCATGATCCGGTAGGCCTGCGCCTTCGGGATCTTCTTCTCGTCGAGCGCGTCGATGAAGCTCTTCTTCTCCATCACGCCGGAGACGAGGGTGACCGTCGGGTCCTTCTCCATCTCCTTCACGCGCCAGGGGCTCGGCAAGGCTTCGCGCTTCGGCTTTTTGGGCTTCGCGGGGGCCTCTGTCGGGGTGGCGGCGGCGGCGGTCGACGTCGCGGCGGCCTCCGCCATTTTCTCGCGGTCGTTGCGCGGGGGGGCCGCCTGGATCAGCACCGCGACGACCGAGGTGATCGCCGCGAGGCCGAAGAGGCCGCCGAAGATCGCCGTCATTCGCGGGGAGATCGCGGGGCCCGGCGGGCGGCGCACCATCGGCAACGCGCCGCCTTCCGCGGGGCGCGACGGGGGGCGCGGCGCTCGCTCGACCGGGACGTCCTCCACGCGGCGGCCCGTCGAATCCGCCTGTTGCGGCTGCGACGAACGGCGCGCGACGCTCAGCGGCAGATCGCGGACACGCAGCGAATAAGCCGATCGCGAGCGGATCTCTTCGTCTTCGTCCTCCGGATCGCGGAGGGACTGGGCGGCGACGCTGCTCGCGGGCGGGCGATTGAGGCTGGACGGGGCGGGGCGGGCTTCGCTCGTGGGGCCGGGGCGCGGGGTGGGCGCCGGGTTGCGGCCGAGCCGCGCGCGCTGCGGGGACGACGGAGCCTGCGCCGAGCCCGGGACCGCTTGCCGCAACGACTGCCGCAGCGACGACCGACCCTCGCTCGGGAGCGGATCCCGCGGAGGCTCCGGCAAATCGAGGAACGGGGTGTCCTCGTCGCCGGTGAGATCTCGGCGAATGCGGGGGAGCCGGCTGGGGGTCATGGCTGCCATCGGAAGAGTCGGGCGTACCCCGGGAAGGGCCGGTTGGCAACCGCCGGATGTGCGCCGAAAACCTGCACGGATGGTAACCGATTTCCATCCGATCATGGACGAACGAATTTCCATGCGCCCCGCGGAGGCGACTTTTAGTACGGTGCGCGCGTGATGGATGAACGAACCAAGGAGCTGCTCGTCCTCGGTCGGGAGCACTATCAAAAAGGCGAGTACGACCGCGCGGAGCACGTCCTCGGGCAGGTGCTGGAGAAGAACGCGGCGCTCGCGGACGTGCACAACATGCTCGGCTTCATCCTGCACAGCCGCGGCGATCTGGTCGCGGCGGAGCGGCATTTCGAGCGCGCGGTGGAGCTCAACCCGACGTACACCGAGGCGCTCCTGAACCTCGCGGTGACGTACAACGATCTGCGAAAGTACGAGGCTTCGCGGCAGATCTACGCGCGCATCAAGAAGGCCGACGGGCAGAGTGGCATCTTCGACACGTTCGCGAAGGGGAAGATCGCCAACATGCACGCGGATCTCGCGGCGGCGTACCTCGATGTCGGCTGCAAGGAAGAGGCGGTCGTCGAGCTGAAGAAGGCCGTCGCGCTGTGCCCGACGTTCCCGGATCTGTGGACGCGGCTCGGGACGGTGTACCGCGACATGGGCAATCTGGCGTTCGCGAAGGAGGCGTACGAGACGGCGGTGAAGACGGCGCCGCGCTACGTGCAGGCGCGGATCCTCCTCGGCGTGACGCTGCTCGCACAGGCGAACGCGGACGCGGCCGTGGCCGTGTGGAAAGAGGCGCTCCTCGTCGAGCCCGACAACAAGAGCGCGAAGATGTACCTGCGAATGGCCGAGGCCCAGCGCAAGAAGCGGGAGAGCGAGAGGCCATGATCGCGGGCGTGACGGCCCTTGGGCGCAGAAGACGCTGAGATGTCCGAGAAGGCCGAGAAAAAGTTCTCTCAGGCGCGCGAGGAGCTGCTCCGCGTCTGGCACGATCTCCGGGGCGGCACGTTCACGCCGCAGCGGGCCGCCATTTCGGTGGCGCTGGGGCTCTTCGTGGGGTCACAGCCGATCTTCGGGTGCCACACGCCGATCGTGATCGGGGTGTGCCTGTGGTTCCAGCTCGACGCGGCGCTCGCGTGGGTGGCCTCCAACATCTCGAACCCCTTCTTCGCGCCTTTCCTGATGACGGGGGAGGTGCAGGTGGGGGCTTATCTGCGAACGGGCCAGTTCCTGCAAATCGACCACGAGGCGATGAAGAGCGGGTGGAGCGTCGTCTCGGATTTCGCAGGGTATCTGTTCCTGGGGTCGCCGTTCGTGGGGCTGGGGTTGGCGGCTGTCGGGTCGGTGCTGACGTTCCTCGCGGTCGCGGCGAAGAGGGCTGTCTGGCCGGCGGACGGGAAGCGGAAACCCTACGTTTTGCCCGGGAACGCGCCTCCTTGGGTGAAGGCCGTGGAGCGGACGGCGGGGCGGTACGTGCCGCCGGAGGACTCGACTCCGCAGCAGCGGACGCGGTTCCATTACGTGCGCGTGAAGATGATGACGGACCCGATCGCGCAGATGATCGTGGACCTCGGGCGCACCATCGAAGGCGGGTTGGGGGAGCTGTGCGACATCGGGACCGGGGCCGGGCAACTGCCGATCTTGCTGCACGAGCTGGGGCTCGCGACGAGGGTGCACGGGGTGGACTGGGACGCGGCGAAGATCGAAGACGCGCAGGCCGCGGCGAAGGGGCGAGGGGACGATCCGCCTCCGCTCGACGCCGATTTCTTCCGCGGGGACGCGCGCGAGGCCAAACTGCCAGTCTCGGATACGGTGCTGTTGATTGACCTGCTCCATTACTTCAAGCCGGAGGAGCAGGAGAAGATCCTGCGGAACGCGGCAGGGGCGGTGCGGCCGGGCGGGCGCATCTTCATTCGCGAGGCCGACACGGAGAGGGGGTTCCGCAGCTTCATGACGCTCGCGGAGGAGCGGTTCTTCACGCTGGTGAAGTTCAATCGAGGGGAGCGGGTGCACTTCCTGCCGGCGTCCACGCGCACGAAGATCCTGGAAGAGATGGGGTTCGAGCACGAGGTCCGGCCCGCTTGGGGGAAGACGCCGTTCTCGAATGTATTGATTGTGGGGACGCGAAAACAGGCTGTTTGACAGGACGCTTCAGGCGCCCCCCTCGGCGCGCGCAGCGAAGCGAGCACGACGATTGGGGGGCGCGGGCCGGAGGAGCGAAGCGACGGAGGCCGTGGGGGGCAACAGCTCAGGGCATCGACATCGCGGAGGCCAGGTCGTGGGCGCCCTTCGCGTCGATCTTCGGGTGCTGCGCCACATTGACCTCCAGCACCTTCAGGCGGTCGTTCTGGTGGTTGAAGACGCCGGCGACCTTGCCGTCTTCGCGCTCCAGGAATTTGTCGATCGGGGTGTCCATCGGGATGACGGCGACGTCCGCTTCGCCGCGGCCCGCGAGCAGGACGGCCTGCTCCGGGGGGACGACCATGATGCGGACCTGACGGCCTGTCTTCTGCTGGAAGAAGGTCACTCGCTCGTTCACGCCGACCGAGTGGGGGACGCCGCTGCCGTCCGCCAAGACGAGGGCGCGCGTGCCCTCGGGCTGACAGGCGGTCATCAGGAGAGTGGCGGCGCCGGCGAGGAACAAGGTCGCGGCGGTGGGCTTCGAGAGGCGAATCAACGGGTGGCTCCGCGGTACTTCTTGAAGAGCTGGGTTTGGCGGGTGACGAGGGACTGTTTTTCGCCCCGGATGTAGACCGAGACGACGCGCGTCTGGATCTCCAAGGGGTCGCCGGACCATACCACCAGATTGGCAATCTTGCCCGGCGCGAGGGTGCCGTATTTGTCGGCCATGCCGAGGGCCTCCGCGGGGACGCGGGTGATCGCCGCGATCGCCGCGGTGTGGTCCATGCCGGCGCGCACGGCGTTTCCGGCGGCCTGGCGGAGCTTGCGGGCGTTCTGCGTCTCTCCGGAGGTGATGGCGACTTGCACTCCCGCCTTCTGGAGGAGCGCGGCGTTGTCGTCGCGGGCGCCCAGTTGATCGAAGTTCTCGGGGCCGGCGAGGAGCGGGCTCACGATGACGGGCACCTTGTTCTTCGCGAGCGTGGTGCGCACCTTCCAGGCCTCGGCGCCGCCGGCGATCACGGGGGTGAGGTCGAATTCCTTCGCGACGGCGAGGGCGGTGAGGATGCTCGCGGCGCGGTCGACGTGGAAGACGACTGGCACCTTCGGACTGCCCTTCTTGCCGCCGAGGGACTGCGTCAAGGCCTCCAGATCGAGGCGGCTCGCGGAGAAGGGGCGGCTCTGATTGCGCTCCCAGGCGGCCTTGTTCTTCTGGTAGGCGCGCGCGTCGTCGAAGGCCTCTCGCACGACGCGGACGTTCGCGCCGCGACTGCCACCTTGCGGGTCCGAGCGCGTGCCCAGGTTGATGTGGAGCGCCAGGGGGGTGGCCGCGAGCGCGTCGGTGGCCGTCTCGCCGGAGAGATCGGCCCACGCGGACTGGCCGCTGATCACGCCGCCGCCGGGGACGACTCCGACCGACGTGATGCCGCCCGCGCGGGTGATCGGGATCACCACGGATTGGGGGTTGTAGGCGTCCGCGGTGCGAACGGCGGCTCGAATACGGTCCTTGCCCTCGTCCGCGGTGTCGTTCGCGGTGGGCTCCAGATCGACGTCGCGGAGGCCGACGTCGCTGAGCGACTCCACGAGGCCCGGCGTCACGACCATGCCCTTCGCCTGCACCGTCTCGGCGCCGGCGGGGACGGCGATGCCCTTTCCGATCGCCTTGATCTTGCCGCCGGAGACGAGGACCACCGCGTCGTCGAGCGGCTCGCCCTCGCCTGTATACACCTGCGCGCCGACGATCGCGATCACCTTGTCGGCGTCGTCCTTGGCGCCCTTCTTCGCGAACGGGGCCGGGGCCTTCGCGGCGAGGGCCTTCGCTGCGGCGACCGGGGCCGGCTTCTTCGCCTGCGCGGCGGCGTCTCCAGAGGAGAACGACGCGACCGCTCCCAGAAGGAGGGCAATTCCTGCGGTCTTCACGGGCGTCTTCACTTCGCACCTCCGGCCGCGGGGAGCAGCGGAATCGGGATCTCCGTCGTGTCCTGTCCGAGCTCGAAATCGCTCCACGGGGGCGGGGAGGCCTTCTTGTCGAACACCATGGCTCCGTCCACGAACACCTTCTCTGCCGAGGCGTAGACGGAGAACGGGCTGTGATCCCAGAGGACCACGTCGGCGTCCTTTCCGACTTCGAGGGTGCCGACGCGGGCGTCCACGCCGAGGGCCCACGCAGGATTGGCTGTCACCCAGCGGATCGCGTCCTCCTCGGTGACGTTGATGCCGGCGGCCTTTCCGGAGGCGAGCGCCTTTCCCGCCTCCTGATTGAGGCGCTGAATGCCCTCCTCGGAGTCGGAGTGGATGATCGTGCGGGCTCCGGCCTCGTGCACGAGCGCCGCGTTCTCCTGGATTCCGTCGTACGCCTCCAGCTTGAATCCCCACCAGTCGGCCCACGTGGAGACGCCGATGCCTCCGCGCGCGGCGAGCTCACCTCGGATTTTGTAGGCCTCCAGCGCGTGGTGGAAGCTGCGGACCTTGAAGCCGACCTCGTCCGACAGGGCCAGCATGTCGAGCATGTCGTCGGCGCGATAACAATGCACGTGGACGAGCACCTTGCCGGTCATCGCGGCCACGAGCGTCTCCATGCCGGGGTCGCGCGCGGGCGGGTCGATGGGAGTCGTCGCCTCGGGCTCTTCGATGGGCTTGTTCCACTCGCGAGACCAGGTGTCGCAGTTTTCGCGCGTCATGTCCTCTTTGCAGAAGGCTTGTTGACGGGCGCGCTCGCTCTTCTTGGTCTCGTATTCTGCGCGGGTTTTGGCTTCTTTCGTGAGGCGCTTCGATTCATTTTCGGTGTAGCGGTCCCACTCGCGCTTGAGCTTTCCGGCCGAGAGGAAGGCGGCGCGCTGCATGGCGAGGTTGCCCATGCGCGTCATCGGCGGTTGGTGGTTGTTGCCGTAGACGCGCTTCGGGTTCTCGCCGCAGGCCATCTTGAGGCCGTCGGGGGCGCCGCGGAAATGCATCGCTCGCGAGGAGAGGCCGGGGCGCAACTTGACGGTGACGGCGCGGCCGCCGATGAGGTTGCCGGAGCCGGGCAGCGCCTGCAGCGTCGTGACTCCGCCCTTCACCGCGCGCTCGATCCCGGGATCTTGCGGCCAGAACGCGTCGGCCGTCTGCGCTTGCGGGGTCACCGGACTGACCATCTCGTTGCCGTCGGCGTGCGCGTCGACCCAGGGCATCGGGTAGACGCCGAGGTGAGAGTGGGTGTCGAGGAGGCCCGGAGTCACGAACTTGCCGGTGCCGTCGATCTCGATGGCGCCTTCGATCTTGGGGGCCTCTCCTTCGGTGACCGCGGCGATCTTGCCCTTGTCGAGGACGATGGCGCCCTTCGCGATCGTGCGGCCGGTCGCGAGCATCAGCGTGGCGTTCTTGATGATGACCGCGGGGCCCGCGGGCGGCGGCATCTCGAAGCCCTCCGCGACGCTCGCGCGCTCCCACGGGCGCGACGCCGGGGAAGCTTGTGTGGAAGGCTGAGCGGGGGCCGCTGGCGGTAGCGTCGGCATCGCGCACCCGCACAGCGCGACCCCGAGGACGAGCGTCTTCTTCATGCCGGATGAATCGATATCGCGATCCGCTCGCGGCCGCATCCCCCTCCCTTCGCGAACGAAGAGAGCGATTTGGGAGGGGCGGACTTCGCGCAGCGAAGGCCGGGGGTGGGCACGGTCTTGAGTGTCGTGATTTGGCTCAGATCGCCCTGGATTTGAGGTGTGCGATGAGCTCGGGCTTCACCACTTTGCCGAGCGCGTTTCTCGGGAGCGACGGCATCAACACGACCTCGCGCGGGGCTTTGTACGGGGCCATTCGCTCTTTGGACCATGCGCGCACCGCGTCCGTCGTGAGCTCGGTCTCGCGGCCCGGCTCGGCGACGATCGCGGCGACCACGCGCTCGCCCCAGGTTTCGTCGGGGAGGCCGACGACCGCGACCTCGCGCACCGCCGTGTGCTCGCGCAACGTCTCCTCGATTTCGAGGGCGGAGAGCTTCTCGCCGCCGCTCTTCAAGATGTCGACGCTCGTGCGGCCGAGCAGGCGGACCGCGCCCGTCTCGTCGCGCTCGGCGCGATCGCCCGTCAGGAACCAGCCGCTCGCGAACGCGGACTCCGTGGCCTCGGGGCGACGGAAATAGCCCTTGAACACGCTGGGGCCGCGCACCAAGAGCTCGCCCGCGCCGCTCGTGATCACGCGGCGATCTTCGTCGACGATGCAGATCTCGACGGTGCGCGGCGGGCGGCCGACCCAGCCCGGACGGCGGTCCGACGGCGTGAGCGGGTTCGTGAGGCCGACGCCGATTTCGGTCATTCCGAAGCGTTCGAGGGGGATCGCTCCCGTGATCGCGCGCCACCTCTCTGCGAGGCGGACGGGCAGCGCGGCGGAGCCGGAGGTCGCGAGGCGGAGCGCGGAGGCCCCTTTTTTCCAGCGTTCCGCGACGTCGGGCGGGGCCGCGTCCAGCGCCTCGAAGAGCTTCTGGTACATCGTCGGGACCGCCATCCACACGGTGACGCCGCCGCTCGCGATCTCGTCCCACACGCGCGCGGCCTCGAATTTGGGGAGCATCCGCGTGGTCGCGCCGGAGAGGAGCGACGTCATCATCGAGATGCCGAGGCCGTGCAGGTGGTGCAGAGGCAACGCGTGGAGGAGCGTGTCGCTCGGGGAGAAGGACCACGCTTCCCGCATGATTTCGGCCTGGATCGCGACGTTCGCGTGCGTGATCATCGCGCCCTTCGGCTTGCCGGTGGTGCCGCTCGTGTAGAGGAGGAGCGCGATGTCCTCGGCGTCCAGCATCGGCAGCGTGGCGTCGGTGCGCTTCGCGGCGTCGCGATCGAGGTCCTCGATGCGCAGCGCGACGCGGCCCTTCAACATCGCGGCGGCGCGCTCGGCTTGATCGGCGGAGTAGATCACCGCGGTCGCGTCGGCGTCGTCCGCGAACCACGCGAGCTCCACCGGGGGATACGAAGGCGAGAGCGGCACCGCGATGCCGCCCGCGAGGATGACCGCGAGGTACGCCTCCACCCATGGGGCGGAAGGGGACGCCAGGATCGCCACACGCTGGCCATGCTCGACGCCCGCTTCGGTGCGGAGACGGCCCGCGATCGTGACCGCGCGGTCCAGCAGATCCGTGAACGAACGGCCGCACCCTTCGTGGACGATCGCGTCGCGCCGGGAGGAACGAAGCTGAAACAGGCGGGAAATCAGCGGCGAGCTCATGCGGAGAGGCGGCATGCCACGGCCACGGTAGAGCGGAAAGCGGCGAACGTGCGCGTCTTTGCGAGTGGCCCACCCTTTGCGGTAGAACACCGCCATGCAACGCTCTCTCTCGATCTTCCTGGGGTGTTTCGTCGCCTATCTCCTGCCCGCGTGCGGCGACGCGGATACGATCTACAGCCAGGGAGGCAGCGGCGGCGGCTCCACCACGACGCAGACGCCCACGTACTCGTATCCGACGGCGGAGAGCTTCTGCGGCGCGGTGGCGAAGGCGGAGTGCAGCTCGGCAGTCGTGACTGCCTGTTACGGATCGGATCAGGCCTCTTTGACGCAGGATACGGAGAGCTGCGTGACGGCGCGGTCGGCGCGCTGCAACCCGGACAACCTGCCTTACCACCCGGAATACGCGGAGGCCTGCGTGAACGCGCGCGCGGCCGCCCTCACCGACGCGGTGTGGACGCACGCGGACGTCGACGCCGTCGAGAACGCGTGTCTGCCGGTGTTCTCGAAGGGGCTGGAGAAGGGCTCGCAGTGCTCGGCCGACACGGACTGCGGCGGCGGATATCGGTGCTTGCTGAAGATCGGCGCGCTCACCGGCGTGTGCGATTCGCCCAACCTGATCCCGGCCGGCGACGCGTGCTCGGGGGCGAGCGACGTGTGCGACACCGGGTATTACTGCAGCCCCAAGGTGTGGCACTGCCTCGCCCTCGGCAAAGAGAACGAGGTGTGCTCGGAGGGCGCGCCGTGCGGGGCCGATTACTACTGCTCCGATCCGGACACCGGGGTGTGCGTCGCCAAGACGAAGAACGGGCTCGACTGCGCGGGCGACGAGGTCTGCCAGGGCGGCTTCTGCGTGGGGGCGACGGCGAATACGAGCGGGAAGTGCTCGTCGACGCTGCCCCTCACGATCACGTCGACCTCGTGCGACGACTACCGCTGATCCCCACCCTCGGACTGGCACTTTCCTGGTGCCAGACTGACACTCTCCAATTCAACGCTTCGGCGGCGGCGACGGGAGCTTGAGGCCGTTCTTGCGGGCCACGTCGAACACCTGATCCACGCCCGCGCTGAGGAAGCCGAGGAGCTGCGCGCCGTCGCCGGACGTGACGTTCACGCGGTCGAAGGAGCCGCGGAAGGCCTGCGCGAGGGCCGGGAGCGTGTGCGTGAGCATGATCTCCTGGAGCTGCGCCTCGGTGAGGTCCACGCGGATGTTGCGGCGCTCGCGGTCGAGGGCGATGGCCATCTCCTCGGCCTCGCGCTTGGTCTGCATCTCGACGAGCGCGCGGACACGCTCGGCCTCGGCGCGCTGCTGCTGGCGCATGAGCTCGCTCTGGAGCGCGGCGCTCTCGATCTGGTGGCGGTGCTCGCCGGTCTCGATCTCGCGCTGGCGCTCGGCTTCGAGGCGGATCTGCTGCTCGGTCATCAGCTCGCGGGCGGCCTGCTCGGAGGCGCGGTTGCGGTCGGCTTGCAGGCGCGCCTCTTCGCGGAGGAGCTCGTCCTTGGCTTGCAGCGCCTTCAGCGCGAGCTGCTCGCGGTACGGGGCCTGGAGGCGCGAGAAGACCTCCTGCGAGAGGACCTTCACGTCCTGGATCTCGATCGTGTCGAGCACGACGCCCCAGCCCGCGTGCGTGCTGTCGCCCTCCGAGCCCTCGCCCGCGAGCACCGGCGTGATCTCGCGGATGAGGGCCGCGCCGACGCGCTCCTTGCGGTGCGTGAGGCACTCTTCGAGCGTGAGGCTCGCGACGATGCGGCGCGTGGCGCCCACGAACATGTCGCGGAGGATCTCGGTGAGCGCGCCGCGATCCGTGTCGATCATGCGGTACGCGAGCAGCGGCTCCACGATGCGGTACACGGCGAGGCCGCGCACCTCGACGCCGACCTTCTCGAGCGTGACCTGGTCCGCGGCGAACGAGAGCTTCGCGATCGAGGTGGGGAGGATCGCGATGCTGTCGCTGGGCCACTTGAAGACGCTGATGCCCTGGCCGTGCGCCTTCACGCGGCCGTTCTTGATCTGGATGAGGTACTCGTGCGGCTCCGCGGTGACTCGGCCCCAGTTCGGGATTTCTTTCATGGGGAGCGGTCATCGCAACGGGCGGGCCATGTCGCGGGTGATCCGAAATGGCTTTGAAATGGCTGGAAATGGATCGCGGCGCGCGGCGCGGTGACGGGCGATCGAAAACGGAGCGGGGCGGCGATCGAAAACGGAGCGTCCCCTCCCTTCGCGAACGAAGAGAGCGATTTGGGAGGGGCGGGCGCGCGAATGCGCGACCGGGGGTGGGCACCCGCGAATTCTGAGAAGGTTCTCAGAGAGGCTTCAAGATCGGGACAGACGGGCTTGCTAAGAACCGCGCATGTCCTTGGTTCTGGCTGTTTCGATGGCGGTCGCGGTGAGCGCTGCCGGTGAGGGGGACGCGCCGGGGGTGACGTTCGACGAGGCGCTGGGGTTCGCTCGGCAGGCTCCGATCGTGACGTCCGTCGAGCGCGCCGCGCAGGTGTCGCAGGAGATCGGCGGGAAGGTGTCGACGATGGCGAGCAACCCGCTCGTCATGGTGTTGCCGGGCGTGCGCATCCTCCCGCTCGCCGCCGCAGGGCCGGAAGGGGCGATCGGCGTGTCGCAGTCGTGGAGCCTCTCGGGCCTCGGGCAGGCGCGCAAGGACGCGGTGAAGGCCGAGCACGACACGCTCACCGCGGAGGCGCGCGCGACGGCGCTGATGCAGCGGATGCACACGGCGAAGGAGTGGCTGGATCTGTGGGCCGCGCAGAAGGTGTCCGCGGTCGCGACGCAGGAGGCCGACGTGGCGCGCGATCTGACGAAGCTCGCGGAGAAGGCCGCGAACGCGCAGGCGGCGACGAAGGCGGACACGGCGGACGCGCGCGCTTACCTCGCGGAGGCGAAGCTCGCGGTGATCGACGCCGAGGGCGACGTGTTCGAGCGGGGCACCGAGCTGTCGCGCGACATCGCCTCGAAGAGCGCGGATCCGGTGGCCGCCGAAGGGGAGCTGCCGGAGCCTGCGCTGCCGGATCCGGCGACGTGGTCCGCTTCGCTGCGCGAGGTCGACAGCCTTCCGTCCGTGCAGGCGAAGGCGCTCGCGGCGCGCGCGGAGAAGGCTCGATCCGAAGAGGAAGGGGCCGCGCGGGGGATGCATCTCCTGCTCGGCGTGGAGGTGCGCAAGGAGGCGCCGGACGCGTTCCTCGCGATGGGGACCGTGGGGCTCACGTTGCCCGTGTTCGATCGCGGCGAGCGCGAACGGTCGGTGTCGGAGGCGCGCGCGGCTCGCTTCGAAGGCGAAAAGAAGGCCGAAGCGCTCGACGCGCGGACGGAGCTCGCGCTCGCGTTCCATGAGGTGCAGCACACGGGGGAGATCGTGGCCGCGGTGAAAGGGGAGCTCTTGCCGGCCTTGCTGGAGGCCGCGGAGGCGCGCGAGCAGCTGTTCCGCGCGGGCGACGGGACGATGGTGGACGTGCTCACCGCGCGGCGGCGGGTGCTGGCCGCGAAGTCTCGGCTCGTGCTCGCGCAGGCCGCGAACGCGTGGGCCAAGGTGAAGGTGTGGATGCTCCTCGCCGAGCTCGCGAACGCCAGGAACGAAGGCGCCGCGAAGAAGGAGGCGCCGTGATGGTGCGCGCGCGACACGTCGTGATCGGGATCGCCTGCGCGGCGATGGGGCTTACGATCGGCTGCAAATCGAGCGATCCGGCGCCGGCCGCGGTGCAGGAAGAGACGCGCGCGAGCGTGCAGGCGCCTTGGGTGAAGGCGCGGTCGCCGGAGGAGCTGTCGCTGCTCGAAGCGCCCGCGAAGGTGCTGGCGCCGCCGGACGCGATCGGCGCGGTGACGGCGCCGTTCCCGGGGCGCGTCGTGAAGATCCACGTGCGCGCCGGGCAGACCGTGGCCGCGGGGGATCCGATCGCGGACGTCGCGATGGTGGAGCTCGTGCACGCGGCGGCGATGTACTCCGCGGCCGGGACGAAGCTCGCGGCCTACAAAAAGCGGAAGGCGCAGCTCGATCAGCTCCGCGCGGACGGGCTCGCTCGGCTCGCGGATCTGTCGGAGGTGGAGACGGCGATCGCGACCGCGCAGGCCGATCAGCAGGCCGCGGTGGGGACGCTGCGCGCGGCGGGCGCGGGCCCTGGGGACGCCGGGCGCATCGTCGCGAGCGGCGGCGCGATCACGCTGAAGAGCCCCGTCGCAGGCGTGGTGATCGACGTGAACGCGGCGCTCGGCGAAGGGCGCGACGTGGGCGCCGATCCGATCGCGCGCGTGGCTGGAAAGGGGCCGATCCGCGTGGAGGCGCGGCTCGCGCACACGCCGCCGGAGGGCGCGAAATTCGAGGTGGTGCCGCCTTCGGGGGCGCCGTTCGGGGTGAAGCTCGTGGCGACGTCGCCGGTGGTCGAGACCGCGGACGGCACGGTGCGCATGTGGTTCGAGCCGACGGGGGACGTCGCGATCGCGCACGGATCTTCGTGCCGGCTGCGCGTGATCGTGGAGGCCGCGAGCGGCGCGGTCGCGGTGCCTGCGAAGGCCGTCGGGCTGCGCGCAGGGAAGGCGATCGTGGTGACGCGGAAGGCGGACGGTCCCGTGGAGGTCGTCGTGCTGTCTTCGAGCGGCGCCGACGCGCTCGTGAAAGGTCCGATCGCGCCCGGTGACGAGGTCGCCGCCGAGGCTCCGCTGGTGTCCGGCGAGGGGGAGCCTTGATCGCTGGCATCGTGCGCGGCGCCATCGCTCGCCGCGGCCTCGTGATCGCGCTCACGCTGGTGTTCGTCGTCGTCGCGGCGGTCTTCGGATCGCGCCTGAAGCTCGACGCGCTGCCCGACGTCACGAACAACCAGGTGCTCATCCTCACGGGGGCGCCGGGGCTCACGCCGGAGGAGGTGGAGCGGCAGGTGACGCGGCCGGTGGAGCTCGCGCTGGGCGGTCTGCCGGGCCTCGTCGAGCATCGATCGATCTCGCGGTACGGCATCTCTTCGGTGACCGCCGTCTTCGAGGACGACGTCGACGTTTATCGCGCGCGGCAGATGGTGTCGGAGCGGCTCGTCGCCGTGAACGGCGCGCTGCCCGTGGGCGTCGGGCCGCCGGATCTCGGGCCGGTGACGGGCGGTCTCGGCGAGGTGTTCCATTTCACGCTGAGCTCGACGTCGCGCACTCCGGCGGAGCTCCTGGAGCTGTCCACGCTGCGGGTCGCGCCTCTCTTGCGCGCGGTGCCGGGCGTCGTCGAGGTGAACACGTGGGGCGGCGAGACGCGCACGCTGGAGGTGGTCGCGGATCCCGCGAAGCTCGCGGCGCGCGGCATCACGTTCGACGAGCTGCGCGGGGCCGTCGAGCGGGCCACCGGCGCGGTCGCGGGCGCGAGCGTCCCGGCCGGTCGCGGGCAGGCGTTGCTCCGCGGCATCGCGCGCCCCGCGTCGCCGTCCGAGCTGGGGCAGGCGATCGCGAAACGCCTCGAATCCGGGGAGATCGTGCGCCTCGCGGACGTCGCGGAGATCCGCACGGGCGCGCGGCCTCGCATCGGCGCGTCCACCGCGAACGGCCACGGCGAGGTCGTGTACGTGATGGCGCAGATGCTCCGGGGCGACAACGCGCTGGAGCTGATGGACCGGCTGCACGCGCGCATGCCCGAGGTGCGCCGCGCGCTGCCGGACGACGTGCAGATCGCGGTCGTCTACGACCGGAGCCAGCTCGTCGGGCAGACGCTGCACACCGTCGGAAAGAGCCTCCTCGAAGGCGGGATCCTCGTGATCGTGGTGCTGTTCGCGATGCTCGGGAGCCTGCGCGCGGGCCTGCTCGTCGCGTCCGCGATCCCGCTCAGCATGCTGGGCGCGCTCACCGGGATGGTGGCGTTCGACATCCCCGGCAACCTGATGAGCCTCGGCGCGATCGACTTCGGCCTCGTCGTGGACGGCGCGGTCGTGATGGTCGAGCACGTGTTCCACTCGCTGAAGCACCGCCACGGCCCCGAGGACGACGGCTCGTACACGAGCGCGGACGCCCACCGATCGTGGATGAGCGACGTCGCGGCCGAGGTGGCGACGCCCGTGTTCTTCTCGGTGCTGATCATCCTGCTCGTGTACGTGCCGGTGCTCACGCTCACGGGCGTCGACGGGAAGATGTTCCGGCCGATGGCGCTGACCGTCGTGTTCGCGCTGTTCGTGGCGCTGATCTTGTCGCTCACGTACGTGCCGGCGGTGGCGAGCTTCGCGCTGCGGCCGCGCGACGTGCCGAAGAAGGACCCGCTGCTCGTGCGGATGATCGATCGCGTTTACGTGCCGATCCTGGAGCTGGCGGTGAAGCGCCCGCGCGCGCTCGCGGGGATCGCCGCGCTCATGCTCGCGATCGGGGCCGTGCTCTTCGCGCGGTCCGGCTCGGAGCTGATCCCGCAGCTCGACGAGGGCGATCTCGTGGTGCAGACGACGCGCGCGCCTGACATCTCGCTCGACGTCTCGGCGCGCGACGCGGGCAAATTGGAGGCGGCCGTCCGCGCGAAGGTGCCCGAGGTGACGCAGGTCGTGTCGCGCGTCGGCAACCCGGCCGTCGCGACCGACATCATGGGCGTCGAGCAGGCCGACGTGTTCCTCGCGGTGCTCCCGCGCGACAAATGGCGCCCCGGCCTCACGCGCGATCAGCTCATCGAGCAGATCCAGAAGGCCATCGACGAGGGCTCCCCCGGCGGCGATCCGTCGTTCACGCAGCCGATCCAGATGCGCTTCAACGAGCTGCTCGGCGGCTCGGTCGCGGACGTGACGGTGAGCGTGTACGGCTCGGATCTGCACGATCTGCGCGAGCTCGCGGTGCACGTCTCGAAGGCGATCGACGGCATCCCCGGCGCCGCGGACGTGAAGATCTTCGCGCCGCCGGACGTGTCGCTCGTGGAGGTGCGCCCGCGCGCGCTGGAGGCCGCGCAGGCCGGGTTCTCCGTGGGCGAGGTGCTCGACGTCGTGCAGGCGCTGAAGAGCGGCGTCGACGCGGGCACCACGTACGACGGCCCCGTGCGCGTGCCGATCGTGATGCGGCTCTCCGCGGACGTGACGGCCTTCAACCTCGACGCCGTGCAGCTCGCGTCGCCGTCGGGGGGCCTCGTGCCGCTCGGCCGCGTCGCCAAGATCGAGACGGTGGGCTCGCCGGGCCTCGTGAACCACTTCCAGGGCGAGCGGCGCCTCGTGGTCGGCTTCAACGTCCGCGGGGCGGATCTCGGCGATCTCGTGAAGCGCGCGCAGGCGAAGGTCGACGCGGCCGTGAAGATCCCGGCCGGGTACCGCATCCAGTGGGGCGGCCAGTACGAGACGTTCCAGGCGGCGGCGCGCAGGCTCGCGATCGTGGTGCCGGGCGTGGTGCTGCTCATCCTCGGCACGCTGTACGCGGCGTTCCGCAAGGTGCGGCCGACGCTGATCATCTTCACCAACGTGCCGTTCGCGTGCATCGGCGGCGTCGTCGCCCTCACGCTGCGCGGATCGCCCGTGTCGATGTCGGCGGCGGTCGGCTTCATCGCGCTCTCGGGCGTGGCGGTGCTGAACGGCGTCGTGCTCCTGTCGCGCGTCCTCATGAACGAGGCGATGGGTCAGTCCCCCGCGGACGCCGCGGTGAACGCCGCGAAATCGCGCGCGCGCCCGGTGCTCATGACCGCGATGGTGGCGGCGCTCGGCTTCGTGCCGATGATGCTCGCGACCGGCGTCGGCTCCGAGGTGCAGCGCCCGCTCGCGACGGTCGTCGTGGGCGGCCTCGTCACGTCGACGATGCTCACGCTCGTGATCTTGCCCGCGCTCTACCCGTGGTTCTCGTTCGGTCGCCGGCGGCGCCGCAAAGCTATAGTGGGCGGGTGAAGCTCTTGGTGGTCGAGGACGAGCCGAAGATGGCGCGCCTTCTCGAACGCGGCCTCCGCGAGGAGGGCCACCTCGTCGACCTGTGCGATCGCGGCGACGTCGCGCTCGAACAAGCGCTGCGCGTGCCGTACGACGTGGTGCTCCTCGACTGGTCCTTGCCGGAGATGGACGGCATCTCGGTGCTGCGGCGCTGGCGCGAGCGCGGCCTCGCGACGCCCGTCCTCGTGCTCACCGCGCGCGGCACCGTCGGCGAGCGCGTCACGGGCCTCCGCGCCGGGGCCGACGACTACCTCGTGAAGCCCTTCGATTTCGAGGAGCTGGTCGCGCGCATCGAGGCGCTCCACCGCCGCGCCGCGGGCCAGGACGTGGGCCGTCGCATCGGCCCGATCACGCTCGACATGCGCCGCCGCGTGCTCGTCCGCGGCGAAGAAGAGACGTCGCTCACCGCGCGCGAAATGGCGCTCCTCGTGGCGCTCGCGTCGCACATCGGAGACGCCGTCACGCGCTCCGAGCTGCTCGCGACGGTGTGGGGCCCGACGTTCGACGGCGAGCCCAACGTCGTCGACGTGTACGTGGGGTACCTCCGCACGAAGCTGCGCGCGCTCGCGGGGGACGACGTGGCGATCGTCGCGGTGCGCGGGGTCGGCTTCCGTCTCGTGACGGACAGGCGGCCGGAGCGCGCGTGAAGGTCCGCACCCGCCTGCTCGTGTTCGGCGCCGCGCTCCCATCGGCGGCGATGATCGTGGCCGTCCTGCTCGCGGGCCAGGCGTTCCGGTGGAGCCTCATGCGCTCCCTGGATCGCGCGCTCCTGGCGCACGCCGCGGTCGAGAGCGTGAGCCTGTTCGACGGGCCCGAGGGCAAGCCGCACCTGCACATGGGGAAGTCGCCGCTCGCGGGCGAGGTGCGCTCGTTCGCGCCGATCAGCGGCCTCTTCGACGATCGCGGCGCCCTCGTCGCGCACTACCCCGAGGACGCGGATCCGCCGCTGTTCCACGCGGAAGAGCACCCGACGGAGCCCTTCATCCTCACGCACGTGGAGACGAACGGCGCGGAGATGCGCGAGCTGTTCGCGGGCGTCTCGGATCCGAGCGGCCGCAAGTACGTGCTCCAGGTGGCGAGCTCGCTCGGCGAGATCCACGCCGTCACGCGCACGTTCCACGTGGTCACGCTCGGCTTCTGCGCGCTCTTCGCGCTGGGCCTCGTCGCGATCCAGGCGCGCCAGGCTGCGCGCATCGGCCGTCGCGTCACCGAGATGGCGGCGGCGCTCCCGCACATCCGCGGCGGCGATCTCGAGTGGCGCCTCCCCGCGGACCCGACGGGCGACGAGATCGCGGCGCTCCGCGTGGCCCTCTCCGAGTCGATGGATCGCCTGCGGGCGGCGCGCGACGCGCAGGAGCGCCTCATCGCGAACGCGGCCCACGAGCTGCGCACCCCGCTCGGCGTGATGCGCACCGAGCTCGATCTGGCGCTGCGTCGTGAGCGTTCTTCGGAGGAGCTGCGCGGCGCGCTCGGGGAGGCCCGCGCGGAGGTGGATCGGCTCGCGGCCCTCGCGACGAAGCTCCTCGACCTCGCGTCGATGGGCCGCGTCGGCTTCACGGTGGCGTCGGGCGACGTGGCCGAGGTGATCGCCGAGGCCGCCGCCGGATGGGGCCCGGTCGCGACGGAGCGAAACGTCCGGATCGACTTCGATCCAAGTGGTTCCGTGACGGCGCGCTTCGACAAGTCGGCCCTCCGTCAGGCGCTCGACAACCTCCTCTCGAACGCGCTCCGGTTCTCGCCGGAGGGCACCGCGATCGAGATCGCGGCCGCGCGCGCGGACGATCGCGTGCGCATCACCGTGAGCGACGAGGGCCCCGGCGTGCCCGCGGAGGAGGCCGCGAAGATCTTCGAGCCGTTCTACCGTCGCGATCGCCGCGGCGGAGCCGGCCTCGGCCTCGCGCTGGTCGCCGAGATCGCGAAGCGCCACGGGGGCCGCGCGGAGCTCGCGCCGTCCGCGAAGGGCGCGCGCTTCGTGATCGAGATCCCCGCGTGAATAAGGCGAATCGGCGCCGCTGGAGGACGTCCACGATGCGCCGCGCGGAGAGCGTCGCTTCGCGAAGAGGATAGGACGCGCGGAAGGGGCGATAGGATGCGCGCATGGTCCGTCGCCGACGCCTCGTCGCGTGCCTCCTCCCAGCGCTCGTGGGTTGCAGCGCCGCCTCCACCCCGGCCGAGCCCCCGCATCGTCCTCTGCCCATCGCGACCGCCGCGCCCGTCGCGAGCGAAACCCGGGTGAGCGGCCTCGGCCTCTTGGACCCGGAGGAGGCGCCGCCGAAGAGCCAGACAGCCGTCATCCCGGACTCGTCCTTGCCAGTCTTCGGCGGCCGGTTCATGCCAGTCGCCCTCCCGAAGAAGGCGGGCCCGATCCTGGCAGTCACCGGCGCCTCGGACAGCGATGTCTGGCTCCTCCCGTACGGCGGCCCGGTGATGCGCTGGGACGGCAAGCGCGTCGCGGATCTCGGAACCCCGCAGTGCTACACGGACGCTTGCTGCGGCACCCTCGTGAGCTGCGCGGCCCAACCCGGACACTGCCGCAAGAAGAAGAACTGCAGCTTCGGCGACGCGACCTGCGTCGAGCCGGTCGCGTGGACCTTCCTCGATCTCACCGCGTCGGGCGTCGTCGCGGGCGGCACGCAGTTCACGGGCGGCATGCGGAGCAGCGTCGTGTTCGCGCGGCCTGGCAAAGGAGGCGATTTCGCCTGCGAGCAGGGCAAGGATGACAACGTGTATCCCGGCTCCCGCGGCCGCGGCGACCCGGGCCACGCGGACGAGGTGACGCTGGACGGCGTCAAGATCCGCTTCGAGGGCCCGGCGGTGATGGTCAATTCCATCGGCGGACACCAGCTCACGATCGGGGGCCGCGGCGTGCGCCTGCCCGCCGAGCTCTCCATGTTTCAAGCCCGTTTCATGGCGCGATCGCCGAGCGATCTCTGGCTCTGGGAGCCCAGCGGGACCAACGTGTGGCACGGAGACGGCCTCTCGTGGACCCCTGTCGACGCAGGGGTCGGAGGCGTGGTGCAGATCTGGGCGACCGACCCCGGTGTCCTGTGGATCCTCGGTGAAGACCTGCTCCTTCAGCGAAACGAAGCAGCGGAGACCGAGCACCTCTATGCCGTCCCCGGCGTGACCCGCGTGCTCGCGGGGCCGACCGACTTCTGGTTGCTCCGAGAGGGCATCACCGTCGGCGACGAGGGCCCGGCCTTCGACGAACAGGACCAGGCGTTCTACCACTGGGACGGCCACAGCCTTTCACGCGCCGAGTCCCCGCTCGTCCTCGGATCCGCGTGGCGCAGCCCCTCCGGCGAAGTGTGGCTCTCCGGCGCCGAGCGCAAGGCGAAGAAGCCCGAAGGTCGGGTGTTTCGTGTGGTCATGACTGGGGGCAAGCCGTGAAGAAGCCGCGTGTCGTGAGATATCCGCTCTCCGCGATCACCGCTCTCCTGTTCGCGTGCGGCTGCGGCGCGGCGCCCCCTTCGCCGCCTGAGCGCCCGGCGGAGGTCGCCTCTCCTCCATGGGTGGAGATCGTCGATCACCAAGGACGCGCCGCTGTCGTCGGCCACGCCTCGAACGGGGCTGTTCGTTACACCGTGCCTGTCGCGGATCCGCACGAGGTGGTGCCCACGCCCGGCGGCGGAGCGTGCCTGATCACCGGCGAAGGCACCCGCGGCGTGAACGTGACTTGCGTGGATGAGGCGGGCAAAGTCCTGTGGACGGACGCGCACAAAAGCGCGGCCACCGTCCGACTCTTCCTCTCCGGAAAGGACATCTTCATCTTCGATCTGGGGCCCCAGCTCTTCGCCCGCATCTTCGACGTGAAGACCGGAGACGGCGTGAAGCGGGCGCATTTCCCCGTGACCGCCACCGACGCCGCGCGGCTCGGGGACGATTTCGTCTTCGCCGGGGACGACGTCGTCTCTCGCTGGACCGCAGCCGGAGAGCTCGTCTGGCGAGTCCCGATTCGCGTGTTCCCGAGCACGTCCCCGGCCCCGCGGCGGGCGGAGAGGAGAGTGGCAGTCAACGCCGCCGGCGTCATCCTGTCGGGCGCCTCCGACGGCTCGCTCGTGGCCCTCGACAAGGACGGTCGGCCCCTCTATCAGCTCGGCGTCCGTGGCCCGGTGTCGCGCATCGAGGCCCGCGAAGACGGCGATTTCGTGGTCCGCGCGGCCGACGTCGCCACGGTGATCGGTCCGCACGGCGTCATCCGTCGAGAGGTCGCGAGCAGCGCCGAAGCGCCTCAAAGACAGGGCATCGTCGATCACCGCACCTCCTCCGATCCACCGTCGCTGCGGATCTCGCTCGCGTACCGCAAAGAGCGCCAGACCGTGGACGGCAAGCCGTTCGACGAGGTGGAGTCCGTCGCCTCCCTCGGCCCGAACGACGCTTGGGCGCTCGTCGGGGCGGAGCAAGTGAAGAAGGTGTATCACTTCGACGGCCGTTCGTGGACGCTCCGCGACGTCGCGCAGAAGTACCCGAGCGAGGTCTTCGTGGACGGCGAGGCCGCGGAAGAGAGCCAGTTCGTCCCGTACCAGCTCGCGCGCGGTCCCAAAGGCACGTTGCTGGCGATCGGCCGGCGCGAAGGCTACAAGAACAAGCGCTTCAGCGTGCTTGAATACGACGGAACGACCTTCCGCGAGCGGGCCGACTGGAAGCCTCTCCTCTCGACGATGCACGCGTACTGGGGCGCCCTCCCCGAGTACACCGTCAGTCCCGGAGGCCACGAGGTCATCTGCGGAGACAAGAAGTTCGGCTGCGTGGAGGCGGCGCCGGGCCTGTCCCCTCAAGTCCTCCCGATCGATCGCGGCGAAGGATTGCCGGGCGTCGAGAGCACGCCGACGTGGGGTGTCCTCCGCCGCTTCGAGTCGGGGGGCGTGATCTGGAAGGCGAGGGGCGCCGCGTTCCCCGAGGGCGACATGATCGGAGTCGGCCCGAGAGGCCTCTTTCACGGCACCAAAGATCGAGAGATCGAGCCGTTTGCGGCGCCGGTCCAGTACCCGGAGTCGGTGTGGGCCACGTCGAAGAGCAATCTCTGGGTCGCGGAGTCCCGCGCGCTCGCTCGATTCGACGGCTCGCGCTGGTGGCGAATCCCCGAGGTCTACGGCAGCGTGACCGGCAGCGGCCCCGACGACGTGTGGGTGTACGGGCGCGACTTCTGGCACCTCACGCCGGATCCGTCCGCCCGTCCAGATATCGAGTCTGCCACCGCGCTCCCGCCGCCGGCTGCGTCGAGCGAGCCGCTGCGGATCGCGGGAGTCGACCCCTCGTATCGCATCGAGCGCGCGGCGATGGACGTCGACAAGGGCCCTCCGCTCCGAACGGCCGTCCGCGTCGTGCGGGGGCCCGGCGGTGTATACTGGCTCCATGAGGGCTCGCGCGTGGCCGAGTACGACGGCGCCCGCGCGAAGATCCTCTACGCCGCGAAGGATCCGGAGCCGTTCCATTGCTGGTCGGCGCCCGAGCCGGACTGCGAGGTCTGCATGGCGTGCACCGCGCGCCTCCCCGCGGCCGCGGATTGCCACCAGTGCGTGGCCCCTGCGGGGCCCGGCGAAGGGGCCATGATCATCGACGGAGCGTGGCAGTGGGCGCGCGGCGGCACGACCTCGTCCCCGCGCGTCGACGTCGGCCCGCTCGCGGCGATCGCGGCGGCGAGCCCCGGCGTCATCTGGGGTGTCGCGCTCGACCAGGAGACGCAGCCGGGCGTGCTCGTGCAGGACGAGAAGGGCTCTCGGTTCCTGATGGGCCTCCCGCTGGCGGTGTATACAGCCATGGACATCCGCGCCCCGGACGACGCTTGGATCGCCGGCGGCCTCACGAGGGATCGCACCGATGACGAGGCGATCCAGGCGGAAGGGGAGGGCACGCTCGTCCACCACGACGGAAAGACCTTCTCCCGGAGCCGCGGCACGGAGGGCGCGCTCCTCGCCGTGACCGCGAGTGGCCCGAACGAGGCGTGGTCCGTCGGCCTGAACGGCGGCGTCCTCCACCAGAAAGCAGCCTCCGCGACGGCGTTCCACCTCGAATCCGAAGACGGCAAGAGGCTCCGAGTCGCCCTCCGAGCGGTCGCGGTCCTGGGCCCGACAGAGGTCCTGTTCGCCGGAGAGTCCGGCACTCTCCTCCGCTGGGACGGCGCCACCCTCCGCCGCATCGACACGACCCTTGCCGGCCGAAACACCACGTTCTCCGGCCTGATCCCGCCCACGGCCACCACAGCAGGATGGTTATCGGGCCCCGGCGGCCTCTGGAAGATCGTCCGAGCCCGATGACCGATCTGTTCGGATGGATTCGTCAGCCGAGCGCGCGGACGAACGTCTCGATCGCGAGGTGCACGTCGAGCGTGCCGCACATCTCTCGGCACGAGTGCATGCTGAGCATCGGCGCGCCCACGTCCACCGTCTGGATGCCCAGCTCGGCGGCGGTGATCGGGCCGATCGTGGAGCCGCACGGCAGGTCGCTCCGCACCACGAAGCGCTGCGCCTCGTAGCCGACCGACTCGCAGAACAAGCGGAAGCGCGCGGCCGTCTCGCCGTTCGTCGCGTACGACTGGTTCGAGTTGCTCTTGATCACCATGCCGCGGTTGAGCTGCGGGAGGTGCTGCGGCTCGTGCTGATCGGCGTAGTTCGGGTGCACCGCGTGCGCCATGTCCGCGGACACCAGCAGCGACGCCGCGATCGCCCGCGCGAACGCCTGCTCCAGCGAGCCCGGCTCCCGCATCGTCCCGTCCACGATGCGCCGGAGCACGTCCTTGAGCGCCGTCCCCGCCGCGCCCACCGCGCTCCGCGAGCCGCACTCCTCGTGGTCGTACAGCACGATCACCTGCGTGTGCGGCGTCGCTCCGGAAGCCAGCAGCGCGCTCGTCGCCGCGTGGCAGCTCCCCAGGTTGTCGAGCCGCGCCGCGAACACGAGCTCGTCCTCGATGCCGCCGACCACCGCCTTCTCCGTGCCGTACAGCATCAGGTCGTAGTCGAGCACCGCGTCCGACGCCTCGCCCACGGCGCTCGCGAGCGCAGACTTCAGATCCATCTCCTTGCCGAGCCCGAGGATCGGCACGAGGTGGCGCTGCGCGTTCAGCACGAGGCCATCCGAATTCACGCCGCGGTTGAGGTGGATCGCGAGGTTCGGCACGCGGCAGATCGTCTTCGCGAGATCGACCGTGCGCGCCTCCATGCCGCCGTCCTTGCGCACGAGCACGCGGCCGGCGATCGAGAGATCGCGATCCATCCAGGTCGAGTAGAGCGCGCCGCCGTACACCTCGACGCCCACCTGACGGTAGCCGTGCTTCGACGCGTCCGAGCTCGGCTTCACCCGCAAATTGGGCGAGTCCGTGTGCGCGCCGATCACACGAAAGCCTGCGTCCGCCGGGGATTCCGTGCCGACGACGAACGCGATGATCGTGGAGCCGCCGCGCACGACGTACCGCTTCTCGCCTGGCGACAGGCGGAACACCTCGCGCTCCGAGATCTCCGTGAAGCCCGCCGCCGCGAGCCTGCGCGCCGTCTCGGACGCGGCGTGGAACGGCGTCGGCGAGGCGTCGACGTACGCGCACAGGTCCTTCGCGGCCGTGACGCCGCGCGCGCGCAGCTCCGTCATCTCCTCCGCCGTCTTCGTGAAGCGCGCGCCCAACGTGGTGTTCTTGTCGCTCATCGCCCGTCACTCCAGATCGAAGGGCACCACTTGCACCTTGCCGAGGTTCGACACCGCCTTCGTGAGCGGCTCGGCGACCTCCGAGGCCGTGCCGACGACGCCGATCACGACGTCGTCCTGCGAGATGCGGTGCCGAACGGCCTCGTTCGCGGCCGCGACGTCGACCTTCTGCACCTTGTCCAGGAAGGTCGCGTGGTAGTCCTCCGGCAGGTCGTAGAGCGCGCGCTCGAGCTTCTGGTGCACGCGCTTTCGGGCCGTGTCGACGTCGAAGGCGTGCGACCGCACGATGTACTTCTTCGTGAAATCGAGCTCCGCCTCGGTGATGCCGTCCTTCCGCCACGTCTCCAGGAGCTCCAGCATCAGCGACAGGCAGCCGGGCGCGTCGGCCGCGGCGGGCGCCGCCGACATCGCGAAGGCGTCGCGCTGACGATCGAAGCCGGCGCGTGAAGAGGCGCCGTACGACCAACCTCGCTTCACGCGCACCTCCTGCATGAGCCGCGACGTGAACGTGCCGCCGAACACCGTGTTCGCGACGAGCAGCGGGATGTGATCCTCGTCGCGCGGGTGCGTCCCGAGGCCGCCCGCGATCATCTGCACCTGCGAGCGCTCCGGCTTGTCGACGATCACGAGCGTGCGACCCTTCGGCGCGCGCGGCGCACCGGCCGGATCCGGCACCGGCGCGCCCTCCGGCAGGCCCGCGAGGAGCTGCTCCGAGAGGTGCTCCGCGTCCTCCTCGGACACGTCGCCGGAGACCGCGACCACCGCGTTCTGCCGCGTGTAGTGGCGCTTGTAGAAGGCCTCCACGTCGGCGCGCGTGATCTTGTCGAGCGTGTCCAGCGTGCCCGCGGCGCGGCGGCCGTAGGGGTGATCCGCGAACAGCGTGCGACGGAAGGCGCGGCCCGCGAGCAGGCGATCGCTGTCGCGCGACTCGATCAGCTCCGCCCGCGATTCGCGCAGCAAGCGCTGCAGCTCCTCGTCGTCGAGCGTCGGCTTCGCGAGCATCGTCGCGACGAGATCCGCGATCGATCCGAGCGAGCGGCGGATCACCTCGAACGAGACGGTGGTCCCGCTCATCAGCGTGTCCGCGCCGAATTCGCCTCCGAGCGCGTCGATCGTCTCCTCGATGCGCTCCTTCGTGTACCCCTGACACCCTCGGCGCAGCATGCGCGCGGTGATGCGGCTCAGGCCCTCGCGGCCGGGCGGATCGTGCGCCGAGCCGGAGCGGAAGGACACCACCACGCTGACGAACGGCAGCGCGCGGCTCGTCTCCACGAACGTTCGAGCTCGGCTCATGCTGCTTCCTCTTCCCCCTCTTCGTCGCCTTCTTCGTCACCGCCGGAGAGGGCCGCTTCGTCGGGCCGCACCAGCACGATCGTGCGCGCGTCGTTCACGAGGTAGCGCCGCGCGACGCGCAGCACGTCCCCGAGCGTCACGCGCCGGAGCTGGGTCAGCCGCTCGAACTGCGCGGCCGGATCCCCGAGCACCGTGTCGTAGAAGCCGATCTGCTCCGCCTTCCCCGCGACCGTCTCCAGGCTCTGCAGCACGCCCAGCTCCGAGCGGGCCTTCGCGCGATCGATCTCCGCCTGCGTGACGCCGTTCTTGCGGACGTCGTCGAAGATCTCGTCGACCATCGCGAGCAGCTCCTCGCATGTGTGCTCGCCGCGCGCCGTGAGGCCGATGTCCCACAGCGCCGGATCGCGGAACGATCCGACCCAGCCGCGCACGTCGGTCGCGATCTCCGCCTGCTGCACGAGCTTGCGGTGGATGCGCGACGCGCGGCCGCCGAACAGCGCCTCGTTCAAGATCGCGAGCGGCGCGTGATCGAAGTCCCCGAGGGCCGGGCACCGATACCCCATCGCGACCTTCTGCGTCGGCGTGGGCTTCTTCATCTCGCAGCGGCGCTCCCCGACCTGCGGCGGCTCGGGCTGCACGTCCTCGATCGGGATCTCCGACGAGTCCTGCGAGCCGTACTCCTCTTGCACGAGCCGCAGCATCTCCGCGAGATCGATGTCGCCGACGACGACGAGGCGCGCGTTGTTGGGCGCGTAGTAGGTCTTGTAGAAGGCGCGGCAGTCCTCGGTGGTCATGCCGGCGATGTCGTCCATCCAGCCGATCGTGGGCCAGCCGTAGCCGTGGCGCTGGAACGCCTCCTTGTACAGCCGCTCGTTCACGGATCCGTCGACGTCGTCCTCCACGCGCTGGCGCCGCTCGTTCATGACGACCTCTTTCTCGCGCGCGACCTCGGGGTCGTTCAGCACGAGCTTCGCCATGCGATCGGCTTCGAGGTGGAGCGTCAGCGCGAGCGCGTCCCGCGGCGCGTTCGTGTGGTAGTACGTCCAGTCGAGGAAGGTCGCCGCGTTCGTCTCCGCGCCCGCTTCTTCGAGCATCCGGTCGAACGCGCCCATCGCCTTCGTCTCGGTGGCGCCGAACATCAGGTGCTCGAACAGGTGCGAGATCCCGGTCTTCGTGACGCGCTCGTGCCGCGAGCCGACGCCGAACCACGTCTGCGCGCAGACGACGGGGGCGGACGGATCCACGAGGACCAGCACCTGGAGCCCGTTGCCGAGCGCGAAGCGCTCCACGCGCATCGCGGGGCCGAACGGGATCGTCGCCACGTGGCGGATCCGCGCTCGCTCGGGCTTTTCTCGGTTGAGCGTCGCCAGGAGCTCCTCGAACGGAGCGGGCGGCGAGCCCTGGAGGTGATCGGTAGTGAGCATCGCCCGCACCTTTATCACGCCACGCGAGCGGAGGCCCTGCTTCGCGCCGACCCTGGCGTAACGGTGACACCCGTGCGTGCTATTTGTAGCGTTTCTCTCCCGCCTCGATGCGGACGGACAGGCGGTTTTCCGGCGGCGGGACAGGGCAGCTCCACTCCTCCGAATAGGCGCAGAACGGGTTGTACGCGAGGTTGAAGTCCACGAGGCACTTGCCGGTCGCGTCGTCGATCTCCGGCTCCAGATAGCGGCCGCCCGCGTACGAATCCTCACCGCACGTCGCGTCGACGAAGGGCATGAACAGGCCACCTTCCGACTGGAAGATGGTCAGTGTCTGCTCCACGCCGTTCACCGGGAAGCGGATGCGCCCGTACCGCGCGTAGGCGGCCTCTTCCCCGTTGTTCGTCGGGATCATCGTCTCCGTCGTCCAGAGGAATTTGTCCAGATCGAGGGCGAAGACGAGATCGTCGTTGTACGGGAAGTATTTCAGGCCGGTGAACGCCGCTCGCTCCGACTCCGGGATGGGGGAGTAAGGGTCGGTCTGGAAGAAGAAGTCTTTGTCCTGACGGAGATGATCAACCACGCTCATGCAGAGAGGCCTTGTCTGGGCGACGTCAGTAGTCGGTGCAGGTGGTGCCGGTGTACACGGGCTCTTGGTTGGTGATGGCGTAACAGCACATGTTCCGGCCGGTGTTCGCGTCTTTGCGCAGCATGGGCTCGCTGTCGACGGATTTCACCTGACCGCCGCACGTCGGGTCGCCGAACTGCTTGATCGCCTCGTTGGGGCCGGGGCACGTGCCGTTGGTCTGCGCGGCGTCGAAGCAGCCGATCGGCCCGCAGCCCGTCTGAAACAGGAGGAGCGCGACCGTCGCTGCGGCGACCGGAATCAGCGGGAGCACGTTGGAGAGTGTGCGGATCATGGGAGGCGCGCCGCGGCCGAGCGGGTGGCCGGGGGCCGGATGGTGCGCCAAGTCGCCCCCCGGCGCAATCCCTACTCGAAGAGGGCCTTACTCGATGACGGAGAAGGCGTTGCCGTTGTCGCTGAGGCTGTGTCCGACGGCGTCCCAGCGGATGGTGCGCCGGCTCGCCGCGTGGCCTTGCCACTGGTCGATCACCTGAATGCCCTCCGACGACTGGCCGATGTAGATCGCCGCGTGGTTGCCGTGCGCGTTGTGGTACGTGCCGTCCACGAAGGTGGCAATCGCGGTGCCCTTGGAGATGAGGTGGTCGTTGCCTTTCACCTGGATGCCCTTCGACCAAGAGCCCGTGTTGGGCGCGTGCGCCCAGGCCTGGACCAGCGCCACGCATTCCCCGCTGCCGATAGCGCTGCCGAGCCTTTTGTGCTCGATGTCGTGTGCAATGTAAGGCATGATTCGATCTCCTCTGGTTGCTGCGCGCGCGGCGCGGCCGGCCCTGCCCGGCGAGGGCGCCCTCGCGGAACCCGAGAGGAACATGCCTCGCCCTTCGCTGGAAGGTCCATCGTGCGCGAGTCCCCACAAAAATACTGGGGCGAATGGCGACACGATGACGCCACGATGACGTCATCCGCCGTTGCGTCGCGCGTCGCGCCGCGGCAAGAGCACACCTCATGAGTGAGCACCCGACCCGGTTCGAGGACATGTGGGCCCTCGCGCGGCTCCCTTGGTTCGACGTCAAAAATGGCGAGCTGTGCGTGGATCCGGCCGTGGGACCGGCGATCGACGTGCACACGCATCTGGCCCTCTCGTTCGTGGTGCCGGGCCGCGTGGACTTGCTCGGCGAGCACCCGCGGACGGAGCATTACTTGCCGCTCCAGCGCGCCGTCGATCTCGACGTGTACGCCAATCGCAACTTCACCGCAGCGGACCTGACGCGCATGCGGGGCGACCTCTCGTGGAAGAGCGTCACGGCCGGAGGCATGCGCCGCACCCACACGATCCCGAACCTCACGCGGGAGATGCGCGGCCTCCACGTGCAGAGCAGCGTTCTTCTGGCGATCGATTTCCCGGCCCTGTCCGACAACGCCGGCGCCTGGTTGGACGCCGCGCGGGGCCGCTCGGATCTGCTCGTATTCGGCTCCGTGCACCCGTATCGCCCGGGCATGGAGGCGGAGCTCGACAGGCAAGTCGCGATGGGCGCGCGCGGCATCAAGGTGCACCCGGCGGTGCAGTCGATCCTCCCGCAGGACCCGCTCGCGATGAAGCTCTATCGATCGTGCGGCGCGCGCAAGCTGCCAGTGTTGTTCCACTGCGGCCCGGTCGACATCGAGCCTGCGCTGGGCCGGTACTTCTCCCAGGTGCGCCACTACCGGAGGCCGGTGGAGGCCAATCCGGACACCACGTTCGTGCTCGGCCACTCCGGCGCTCTCCAGCGGGAGACGGCGATCGCGATCGCACGCGATTTCCCGAACGTCTACGTCGAGGTGTCGTCTCAATCCCTCTCCGGAGTGCGCCAGATCCTCGCCGAGGTGGACCCGGATCGCATCCTGTTCGGCAGCGACTGGCCCTTCTACCACCAGGCGCTCCCGCTCGCGAAGGTGCTCATCGCGACGGAGGGCCAGGAGGAGCTGCGCCGAAAGGTGCTGTTCGACAACGCCGCTCGCCTGCTCGGCCTCCCGAGAAACAAGGCGGATTAAAGCTGGTTTTACAAGGGGGCAAAGCCCCCTCGTATCACTCCCCCGCTCGCGCCGTGTGCTGGGTGCGAGTCCGATCAAGCATAGAAGTATTCGCCTCGTTCTCTGGGCGTGTGGAGCGGCGACGGGGGGACGGGGGGAGACAGCACCGCACGTGAGGGCACGCGATGACGCGCGGCTGCACGCGAGACCAAAAAAAGACCGATCCGGAATGTGCGTCGCCCCTTGCCGCCGCGCAGGGCTCCGCGCTAAGGCGGCCTCATGGCGTCTTCGACTTCGGCGCACGGGCCCCGTCCGGTGCGCGCTCCACGCGGGACCGAGATCTCTTGCAAAGGCTGGATCCAAGAGGCCGCGCTGCGGATGATCCACAATAACCTCGACGCAGAGGTGGCCGAGCGGCCGGACGATCTCGTCGTGTACGGCGGCACCGGCAAGGCCGCGCGCTCGTGGGAGGCGTTCGACGTCATCGTGAAGGAGCTGCGGGAGCTCGGCGACGACGAGACGCTCCTCGTGCAGTCGGGCAAGGCCGTGGCGCGGTTCCGCACGCACAAAGACGCGCCGCGCGTGCTGATCGCGAACTCGAACCTCGTCGGCCGGTGGGCCAACTGGGACGAGTTCCGGAGGCTCGAAGCGATGGGCCTCACGATGTACGGACAGATGACCGCCGGGTCGTGGATCTACATCGGCTCGCAGGGGATCGTGCAGGGGACGTACGAGACGTTCGTCGCCGCGCGCAAGGCCCACGCGAAGCGCACCGGGAACGACGGGCCGAAATGGGTGCTCACCGCGGGCCTCGGCGGCATGGGCGGCGCGCAGACGCTCGCCGCGACGATGGCCGGCATGAGCTGCCTCGGGATCGAGATCGACCCCGCGCGCATCGAGAAACGCCTTCAAACGAAGTACCTGGACGCTCGCATCGACGATCTGGACGAGGCGCTCCGCGTCGTGAAAGAGAGCGCCGCCCGAGGGACGCCGAAGTCGATCGGCCTCTGCGCGAACGCCGCCGACATCTATCCGGAGCTGGTGCGCCGCGGGATCGTGCCGGACCTCGTGACGGAGCAGACGGCCGCGCACGATCCGCTCGTCGGGTACGTGCCGCAGGGGCTGTCGCTCGCGGAGGCGGCCGCGCTGCGAGCCTCGGATCCGAAGGCGTACGTGGCCCGCGCGAAGGCCGGGATGCGCGTCGAGGTGGAGGCGATGCTCGCGATGCAGAAGGCCGGCGCCGAGGTGTTCGACTACGGCAACAACATCCGCACCTGCGCGATGGAGGTCGGCTGCGAGCGCGCGTTCGACATCCCCGGCTTCGTGCCCGCGTACATGCGACCCCTGTTTTGCGAGGGGAAAGGGCCCTTCCGCTGGGTCGCGCTCTCGGGCGATCCGGCCGACATCGCCGCGACGGATCGCGCCGTGCTCGAAGCGGTGCCGAACGATCCGGATCTCGCGCGGTGGATCGATCTCGCGGGCAAGCGCATCGCGTTCCAGGGGCTGCCGGCGCGCATCTGCTGGCTCGGTTATGGGGACCGCGCGAAGGTCGGGCTCGCGTTCAACGAGCTCGTGCGCACGGGCAAGGTGAAGGCGCCGATCGTGATCGGGCGCGATCATCTCGACTGCGGATCCGTCGCCTCTCCGTTCCGCGAGACGGAGGCGATGAAGGACGGCTCCGACGCGATCGCGGACTGGGCGATCTTGAACGCGCTCGCGAACTGCGCGGGCGGCGCGTCGTGGGTGAGCTTCCATCACGGCGGCGGCGTCGGCATCGGGAACTCGCTGCACGCAGGCATGGTGATCGTCGCGGACGGCACCGAAGAGGCGGCGCGGCGGCTCCAGAACGTTTTGACGATCGACCCTGGAATGGGCGTGGCGCGTCACGCCGATGCGGGGTACGAATCGGCCCAGAGCGTCGCTCGCGAGAAGGGTGTGCACATCCCTCACCAGCGCTGAACGGTGGGCTTCTTCGAGCGTCGCGCGGGCCTGCTCCCGCCCGTTCGTGTGGAATAACTCCCTCTTTCCCCGGTCGTCTCCAAAACCGAACATGCGAATCCCCCTCCGCCGAAACAGGGTCTTTCTGAGACCAAGAGGAGCCCAGTCGATGCCCACGCCCGAGGCCGAAGTCCTTGCCGCGAACGAGGCTTTTTATGCGGCGGTCACGCGCCGTGACGTGCAGGCGATGGAGGCGCTCTGGTCCTCCCGCGCGGACATCGCGTGCGTGCACCCCGGATGGGACGCGCTCATCGGCAGGCGGGAGGTGCTCCAGAGCTGGCGCGCCATCCTGGCGAGCCCCGAGGCGCCGGATCTCCTGTGCGGCGGCGCGGTCGTGCACGTGGTCGGGGACGCGGCGTTCGTCGTCTGCAACGAGGTCTTGCCGAACGCCGAGCTGTGCGCGACCAACGTCTTCATCCGCGAGGGCGGCGCCTGGAAGCTGATGCACCACCACGCCGGCCCCGTGGCGAGCCGCCTGGAGGACCCGCCGATGAAGCCGCCGCCCCCCCGCATCCTCAACTGACACTCTCGACAAGCCCTCTTCCTTGAGCAAAAAGGCACCTTCTCCCGAGGGGGACGCGGCGCTCGTGCGGGCGCTCGTGGACGCGGTCCGACAGCACCTCTCCGCCGCCGCGGAGCCCGGTCGCGCGGAGCCGATGCGCGCGTACATGAAGAGCGCGATGCCCTTCTACGGGGTGGGCGCGACGGCCATGCGCAAGGCCTGCAAACAGGCATTCTCGGAGCACCCGCTGCCCGACGAGGCCACGTGGAGAGCGGCTGTTCTGACCTTGTTTCGCGGGGCGATTCACCGAGAGGAGCGGTATGCGGCGCTCGAGCTCTCCGGGGCGCGGGCGTACAAGAAATACCAGAGCACGGCGCTCGTGCCGATGTACGAAGAGATGATCGTGAAGGGCGCTTGGTGGGACATCGTCGACGTCGTCGCGATCCACCGGATTGGCCCTCTCGTGCTCACGAATCCGGCCGAAATGAAGCCGAAGATGCTCGCGTGGAGCGAGGACGCGAACCTGTGGAAGCGGCGAACCGCGGTGATCTGCCAGGTGGCCGCGAAGGCGAAGACGGACCTCGACCTGCTTTATCGCACCATCGAGCCGAACCTGGCCGACAAGGACTTCTTCATTCGCAAAGGCATCGGGTGGGCGCTGCGCGCGTACGCCTGGGTGGATGCGGAGGAGATAAGGCGCTACGTGGCAGCGAATGAAGGGCGGCTGTCGGGGCTGTCCCGGCGAGAGGCGATGAAGAACATCGGGTGAGCGGACTCCGCGTCACCCGGCCGCGAAATGGAGCCACGCGGCGCCGATCAGGAGGCTCACGAGCGCGCTCGGGGCGCCGACCTTCGCGAAGTCCCAGAACGTGATCGTGCAGCGGCGCTTGGCTCGCTCGGCGACGATCAAGGAGGCCAATGAGCCGGTCAGCGTGAGGTTGCCTGCGAGCGTCGACGACATCGCGAGGACCAGCCACGACGCCTCTTGCCGCGGCAAATGCGCGACGACGCTCTTCAGCACCATCACCGCGGGGACGTTGCTCACCACGTTGGAGACGATCGCGCTCGTGACGGTGAGGCCGAACGTGCTCTCCAGCGACATGAACGAGAGCGCCGATAAGAGCCGCGCCCCGAGGCCCACGCGCTCGACGCCGGCCACGATCACGAAGAGGCCCACGAACAGCGCGAGGAGGCCGTAGTCGATGCGCTTGTACACGCGCTCCGGGTTCACCGCGCGCGTGAGGAGGATCGCCGCCGCCCCCGCGAGCGCCGCCAGCGCAGGCGGCACGCCGGCGAGGAACGCGACCACCACGAGGCCCGCGACGATCGAGCCCTTGTACACCCAGCGTTTGTAGACGATCGCGCGCTCCTCCCGCGTGCGGCCCGCGCTCACCGCGCGCGACGACGACGATGATCGCGACGACGGCGGAAGAGGCGTCCCCGAGGCTGATTTCACGGCTTTCGGGGCCGCGTGCGAGGGCGGGCCCGCGAACGCGCGCGACAGCTCCGCGCGGTGCACCACGTAGAGCACCAGAAGGTTCACCGCGAGCGCCGCGACCGCGACCGGCGCCAGCATCATCGAGAAGCGCGCGTACGGGATGCCCGACACCGAGCCGATCAGGATGTTCTGCGGGTTGCCCGTGATCGTCGCCACGCTGCCGATGTTGGAGGACGTCGCGAGCGCGAGCAGGTGCGGCTTCGGATCGCAGCCGAGGCGCCGCGTGATCGAGAGCACGAGCGGCGTCAGCGCGATGCACACGACGTCGTTGATCAGGAACGCCGAGAGCACCGCCGTCACCACGCTGATCGCCGCCGCGAGCCCGAGCTGCGTGCGCACGCGCCGCGTGATCCACCGCGCGCACACGCCGAACGCGCCCGACAGCTCCAGCGCCGCGGAGATCACCATCATCCCGAACAGGAGCGCGAGCGTCGCCCCGTCGACCGCCGCCTGCGCCTTCGCGAGCGTGAGGCCGCCGATCGTCACCATCAGCGCGCCCCCGATCAGCGACGCCGCGAGCCGATCCGAGCGCAGCCACGGCACGCGGCCGATCGAGAACGCGACGTACGAGAACAGGAGGATCAGGACCGGGGCGAGGTCGCGCGCATTCATTGAAAGGGCTTGTTTTGTAGGCGATGCGCGACTTCGAATCGCGCCTCAGAACGAGTAGCCGAGGCCGGCCACGGCCGCGCGCTCGCCGAGCGGGATCGCCTCCGCGAACGCGTCGAAGTGCGATGGAAGGGCCACGAGGACGCCCGCTCCGAGCTGCACGTGGTACTGGTCCGTGCCGGTGCGATCCACGCCCTGGTAGCGCCAGAAGATCGGTCCGCCGAACGCGCGCGCCACCAGGTACGGCGAGAGCACGTCGTAGAACGTCTTGCCGACCATGCCGGAGATGCGGACGTCGAGCGCGAGCATGTGCTCGGTGTGATCCGACGCGTCGCGCGTGTCGCCGCCCGTCGCGCCGACCGCGACGCCGCCGATCACGAACGGAAGGCGGCCGCGGCCGTCCACGATCCGCCACGTCGACGCGAACGACGCAAGCCAGCCTGGATCCAGGGAAAATCGAGCGCCCTCGAATTCGAAGCGGCCGCCCAGCGTCGCGCCTGCGCCGATCTGCAACGTCACCTTGTCGCTCACGCGGTAGCTCAGGCTCCCGGTGGCCGCGCGCCGCTCGATGAACGCGGCCTTCGAGCCGAACAGGAGATCGGTGCCGAACACGCTGTACGAGACGCTCGCGTGGAAGCGCCGCGGCGCTGGTTTGTCCACGCGCGCGGGCTCGTCGTCACCGTTGCACTCGATGATGCCCGCCGGACCGACGGGCGGCGAAACGCCTCAGGCGAAGCCCGTCCGCGGCGTCACCAGGATCGCGGTGACGGCGGAGGCGCCGAGGATCGAGATCGCCCAAGGAAGAAGCCTGTTTCGCGCACGCACGGGGAGCATCGGGACCGATATTGTCACGGATCGTCCGGCTACCAACAAAGGACCATGGAGGGTAGTGGCCTCGCTGTTGTAAAACCTTCGGTCCCGCCGCACGCGCGCCGCGTGCGCGCCCCACCCACGAAGGTGAAACGAAGATGAAACGCACCAAGAGCGCCCCGGTAGAGGCTTCGAACGGAGGGCGGAAGCTCTTCGGGACCGACGGTGTCCGCGGCGTCGCCAACGTCCACCCGATGACCCCCGAGGTGGCGCTCAACATGGGCCGCGCGATCGCGTTCACCGCTGCGAAAGGGCTCGATCGGCAGCCGCGCGTCGTCATCGGCAAGGACACGCGCCTCTCCGGCTACATGTTCGAGACGGCGCTCGCGTCCGGCATCTGCGCGATGGGCGGGCGCGTGATGATCACCGGCCCCATCCCCACGCCCGCCGTCGCGCAGCTCACGATGAGCATGCGCGCGGACGCCGGCGTCGTGATCAGCGCGAGCCACAACCCGTTCCAGGACAACGGCATCAAGATCTTCGGGCCCGACGGCTTCAAGCTGCCAGACGCGCAGGAGGCCGAGATCGAAAGGCTCCTGGAGAGTCACGAGCTCGATCAGGCGCGCGTGACCGGCACCAACATCGGCAAGGCCGTGCGCTTCGACGACGCGGCCGGGCGCTACGTCGTGTTCTGCAAGACGACGTTCCCGAACCGCCTCTCGCTCGACGGGCTGCGCATCGTCGTCGACGCGGGCCACGGCGCGGCGTACCGCGTGGCTCCGGCGGTGTTCACGGAGCTCGGCGGCCACGTCACCGCCCTCGGGGTGAAGCCGAACGGAAAGAACATCAACCACAACGCCGGCGCGCTGCACCCCGACCACGTGCGGACCGAGGTGCTGAAGCACGGCGCGAACATCGGCGTCGCGCTCGACGGCGACGCGGACCGCGTGATCATGGTCGACGAGAAGGGGGAGATCGTCGACGGCGACGCGATCATGGCCCTCTGCGCGCTCCGCATGCTCCACGCGGGCAAGCTGCCCGGCAAGACGATCGTCGCCACCGTGATGTCGAACCTCGGGCTGGAGCGCGCGCTCGCGGCGGAGGGCGGCAAGGTCGTGCGCACGGCCGTCGGCGATCGCTACGTCGTCGAGGCGATGCGCGCGGGCGGCTTCAAGTTCGGCGGCGAGCAGTCGGGCCACCTCCTGTTCCTCGATCACGCGACGACCGGCGACGGCATCGTGGCCGCGCTGCAGGTGCTCGCGATCATGCTGGAGACCGGCAAGCCGCTGTCCGAGCTGTCGAAGACGGCGATGACGCGCGTGCCCCAGGTGCTGGAGAACGCGACGTTCGCGCGCCGACTGCCGCTCGATCAGATGCCGAAGACGAAGGCCGCGATCGCGAAGGTGGAGGCCGCGCTGCGCGACACCGGCCGCGTGCTCGTGCGCTGGAGCGGCACCGAGGCGAAGCTCCGCGTCATGGTCGAAGGCGAGAACGAAAAGACGATCCTCGCGATGGCGAAGGACATCGTCGCCGCCGCAAATATCGACATCAGCGCGTGATTTCCCGCCTCTCGTCGATCTTGCTCGCGTCGCGTCCGCGGCGCGTATGATCCACGATCGATGCCCTCCGTTCCGCCCGTCCCGCCCTCGTCGCGTGGAGCCCCACCTTCATCGCGCGGCGGTCCTCCCTCGTCGCGCGGCGGAGGACGCGGCTCCATCAAAGGCACCGTGCTCGTCTCGCGGCTCGCGTTCCTGCGCGGCCAGCGCGGAGGCAACGGCGTCGACGCCGTGATCGCGCGCCTCCCGGAGGACGATCAGCAGGTGCTCACGACGCCGATCCTGCCGTTCGGGTGGTACTCGTTCGATCTGTATTGCAGGCTCGACGCGGCCATCGCCGAGGTGATGGATCAGGGCAAGAACATCTTCCGCGTGCTCGGCGCGGCGTCGGCGAAGGACAACCTGAGCGGCGATCATCGGCGCTTCATCCTGGGCCGCGATCCGCACGCGCTGCTGCGCAACTCCGCCGCGATTTACAGGCTCTATTACGACAGCGGCGAGCGCGTCTACGAGCGCACCGGCGACAGGAGCGCGCTCCTCCGCACGACGGGCGGCCGCGCGTTCTCGTCCTCCGACTGCCTCACCGTGGTCGGCTGGCACGAGAAGGCGATCGAGATGTGCGGCGGCAAGGACGTGCGCGTGACGGAGACCATCTGCCGCGCGCGCGGCGGCGCCTCGTGCGAGTACGTCTGCGAGTGGCAGTGAGGTAGCCGGCGCCCTGTGCTAATCGTGGGCCGCGATGGCTCGCGTTCTCTGCACAGGCGCGTTCGGTTACCTCGGCCTGGCCGCGCTCCGGGGCCTCACGGGGCACGATCTCGTGGCCTTCGGGCACCCGCCGCGGAACCCCGCCGCGCGCTCGGTGATCCCGGCGGGCGTGACGGTGCGCGAGGGCGATCTCGCCGAGGTCCCCGCGATCCTGCGCTCGCACGGCCCGTTCGACGCGGTCGTGCACCTCGCGGGCGGCGGCGGCCCGCACAAGCTCGCGGCGGATCCGATCGCGGCGGTGCGCACGAACATCCGCGCGACGAGCGAGATCGCAAGCGTCGCGCGCGAGACGGGCGTGCGGCGCCTCGTCTTCGCCTCCACCATCGCGGTGTACGGCACCTTCCGCGATCACGGCCGCCCGTATTCCGAGGCTGATTCCGCGGCTCCGGACGACATCTACGGCGTCATCAAGGAGACCGCCGAGCACGTGTGGGTCGCGCACGCGGGCGGCACGTCGCTCCGGATCGCGAACATCTACGGCGCGGGCGCGGGCGTCGACATGGGCGTGAACGGCGCCGTCGAGCGGTTCGCGCGCGCCGCGGCCGAGGGCGCGGAGCTCAAGATCTTCGGCACCGGCGCGCAGAAGATCGACTACGTGCACGTCGATGACGTCATCCGCGCGATCGCGGCCGTCATAGGTTCCGCGGCCCCGCCGAAGATCGTGAACGTGGGCGGCGGCGATCCGATCGCGATCGTGGACCTCGCGGAGCGCGCGATCGCCGCCGGAAAATCCCTCGGAAAGCACCCCACGCTGCGCCGCGAGCCCGCGCCCGAGGGCAAGAGCTGGCCGGATCGCAGCCTCGCGATCGATCTCGCGAAGAGCGCCCTCGGCTGGTCGCCGCGCGTCACGTACGACGAAGGCATCGCGGCCCTCGTCCGCATGATGGCGGGCCTGTCCTCGAACGAAGGCGGATCTCCGCGCACCTGACGCTCACCCTCGAAGCAGAAGAGCCCACCCATGTCCGCAAGGCCCCCTGTCCGCGTCGCGTTCGCCAAGCCCAGCATCGGAGAAGAAGAGATCGCCGCCGTCGCCGAGACGCTGCGCACGGGCTGGATCGCCGCCGGCCCCCGCACCGCCGCGCTCGAAGAGCGGTTTCGCGACTCCATCGGATCGAAGCACGCCGTCGCGGTGAGCTCGTGCACGGGCGCGCTGCACATCGCCTACACGCTCCTCGGCGTGGAGGGAGGCGAGGTGATCGTGCCGACCCTGACGTTCGCCGCGACGGCCCTCTCCGCGGTGCACGCCGGCGCGACTCCGGTGTTCGTGGACGTCCTGGACTCCACCCTCAACATCGATCCTTCTGCCGTGGAGCGCGCGATCACCCCCAAAACGAAGGCGATCGTCGCGATGCACTACGCGGGCCTCCCGTGCGACATGGCCGCTCTGCTCGACATCGGCGCGCGCCACGACCTGCCTGTCCTGGAGGACGACGCGCACGCGATCGGCACCTTCTGGCAGGGAAAGGCGGCCGGCAGCATCGGAGTCGCCGGCTGTTTCAGCTTCTACGCCAACAAGAACTTCACGACGGTGGAGGGCGGCATGCTCACCACCTCGCAGGACGATTTCGTGGCCCGCGCGAAGGCCCTCCGTCTTCAGGGCATGACGCGCGACGCCTTCCGCCGCGACGAGGCCGCGAGCTGGCGCTACGAGATCGTGGAGGCCGGCTTCAAATACCCGATGAACGACGTCTCCGCGGCGATCGGCCTGGTGCAGCTCGGCAAGCTGCCCGAGTGGCAGAGGCGCAGGGCCCGAATCGCGTCCTTGTACCGTGAGGCCTTGCAGGGCATCCCCGGCGTGCGCCTCCCGGCCGCGGCGAACGAGGGAGACGTGCACGGCAATCACCTCTTCGTCGTGCGGATCGACCCGGAGATCGTGGGCCGCGACAAGCTCGGAGTCGCCCTGCGGGAGTCCGGCATCGAGTCCAGCGTGCATTTCGTCCCGCTCCACTTGCAGCCTTATTTCCAGAGGGCGTGGGGCTGTCACGAGGGCCAGTTCCCGGTGGCGGAGCGCGCGTTCCGTGAGATCCTCTCGCTCCCGATGCACGGCGGAATGGCCGACTACGACGCCCTCCTCGTCGCGAACGAGGTTCGCCGTATTCTGACGCCCCGATGAACGCGGAGCTCGGCCTCACGTTCGCGGTCTTCGTGGCCGTCCTCGGGACCGCGCTGTTCTTGATCCGGCACGCCGGCAAGCTCACGCGCATCGACGTGCCGGACGCGCGGCGCCTCCACCAGACGCCGACCCCGCGCGGCGGCGGCCTCGCGATGCCGTTCGCGGTCTCCGCGGCGACGGCCGCCCTCTATTCTATCCAGGGCAAGAAGAGCCATGAACTGCTGCTCGGCGTGTGCGCCTATGCGCTCCCGAACGGCATCCTGGGCGTCATCGACGACTACCATCCTCTCAAGTCGAGGTGGAAGTTCGGTATCCAGATCTTGCTCGCGGTGGGCTTCGTCGTCCTCGTCGGCTCCGTGAAGGAGATCGCGCTGCCGGCCGTCGGGACTGCCCGTCTCGGTTACGCGGCGGCGCCGTTCACGGTGCTCTGGCTCGTGTGGTCGACGAACGTCTACAACTTCATGGATGGGATGGACGGCCTCGCGGCGGGCAGCGGCGTGCTGTTCTTCGGGACGCTGGCCGCCCTCGTGTGGGGCTCTCCGATGGCCGCGTGGGTGGCGGTCTTCGGCGCGGCGGCGTGCGCCGGCTTCCTCGCGGTCAACTCCCCACCTGCGAAGATCTTCATGGGCGACGGAGGTGCCTTGTTCGTGGGCGCCCTCCTCGGCGCGCTCGCGGTCCTCTTCGGCATGCGCATCGACATGGTCCGCGTGACGACCGCCGAAGACGGCATGATCTCCTCGTTCTCCACGTTCTACGTGGCCCCGTTCGTGGCCTGTGCGCTCGCGCAGGGCTCGTTCTTGTGGGACGCGACGTACACCTTGTTCGCCCGCATCGTGCGCCGCGAGGACTGGCTCCATCCCCACAAGCGCCACCTCTTCCAGCGCCTCGCGACGCTCGGATGGCCGCACGGAAAGGTCCGCCGCGCGTACGCGGCCCTCGGCTTCGCGGGGAGCGCCGCCGCGGTCGCGATGAAGTACCTGCACCCGTACATCGGCCTCTTCGCCTTCGCCGCGGTGCTGATCGCCTTTACGGGATACGCGATGTACACAGAGCGCCTGGAGCGCGATGCCTGACAGGGCGTCTCCCCTCCCTTCGCGAACGCAGTGAGCGATTTGGGAGGGGCGGACGCGCGATCGCGCGGCCGGGGGTGGGCATCGTCGGGCAGAGGAATCAGGGCTTCTTCGGGGCCTTGATCTTCGCCTTCTTCTTCGCGGCGCGCGCCAACTGCAGCTTCGTCGAGGACGCGTGGCCCAGCGCGAAGCTGAAGTCCGCCTCGTGGCCGGACCCGTCGGCGGTGGAGGCATATGTGTGGCAGTCGAGGCAGCGCGTGCTCTGCGCATACGTCTCCATCGTGGTGTTCGCGATGGCCCCGGACGGCGGCTGCGGCGACGTGAACGAGACCGGCGCGTTCTGCGGCTGCTGCGTCGGCGGCGAGGACGACCAGATCACGTTCACGACCGCGTAATACTGCCACACGCTCGCGCTATACTGGTCGCGGATGAACGACTGAGCCAGCTTGTTGATGGCCTGCGCGTCGCTGTCGAGGGCCGTTGTCCGCGCGACCTGGATCGGCACCGGCGCCGGGCACCCGTCGCCGATGTTGTACGGAGGCTGCGTGTTCGCCGCGCACGCCACCGTGCCCGACGTGGTCTTTCCGTCCGGGGAGCAGCTCGCCGGGAACGTCTCTTTCTGCGGCGCGCAGCTCGGGTTGAACAGGTTGTATCCCGCGGGCGGCGTGCCCACGTTGATCGACGGATCTTGCACGTTGTCCACCTGCTCGAAGGTGGACCACACCCACGTCGGCTGACTCGATGTCTTGTGCAGGATGTGCAGCCCCACGAGCGCCGTCGTCACCGCGGAGCACGTGTCGTTCGTGGCGTCGTACACGAAGGCGCTCGTCTTCTTGTACCGCGTCCACTTCGCGTTCGTCGGGTCCGTGACGACCATCCACGCGGCCTTGAGCTCGATCGCGCCCAGCGTGGTGGTCTGTCCGAACTTCATGACCCCCGGCGGCAGCGTGATGCGCGCGCTCGGCCCCTGCGCGTAGAAGGCCGTCTGACCATCCGCGCTGTAGAGCTTGTTCTGGACGATGTAATTGTACTCGTCCTGATCGACCTTCACCTCGTACCAGAGGTTGGTCCCGTTCTGCGCTCCGAGCCAGTTCGGCGGCGCCGTGGCCTGGGCCGACGACGACGATTGGATCAGCTCGCTGAATTTGGCGCTCATCGCGAGCGCCCGAGTCCGTCTTGCAGGGCCTGTGGCCTTGTCTTGCAGCTTCTGGCACGCGGCGGGGATGGTCGGCGGCGTCCCCCAGCTCGGTGGCGGCGAGCCGTCCGCGGTGAACAGCTCGTCGATATCCATGTACGTCTCCCACGTGACCGGCCCGGTGTCCGCCGGGTCCCCGAACACCGAGGGTGGCCCGCCGTTCGGGAACGCAGAGGGCCAGTCGAGGCCGATGAGCTCTTGCCATGCATAGCAGTTGAAGTCCTGCTGATTGAGGCCGGAGGCGAGGTCCCCCGGCACGATTGGCCCGAGCGTCAGCGTGTTTCCGCTGCATTGCTTGGTCGGCGCGGCGCCGGCGTCGGGCGCGTTCGTCGCCGCGAGCATCGTGCTGCGGAGAGGCACCGACAGCTCCGGCGCGGCGGCCGACCCCGTCGTCGAAGACGAGGCCGGCTGCGCCTGAATCCCCTTCTCGGAGCAGCCCGAGGCGCCCGTCGCGAGGACCGCGGCGGCCCCCACGAGCACGAGCGTCCCGGGTCTCGCAAAGAGGCTCTTCATGGCCCTGTCACGCGCCCCTTCCGCGGGACCTTCGGCCGGCGAGGCGGCTTGTCGCCCACGTCCCGGACACGATGTTGACGATGCCCGGCGCCGGCGGCCCCGCGGTCACGCCCGGGATGGTCACGAGCACGTGCTGGAGCCCCAATTTCGCGGTCGGAGCCACCGAGAGCGACAGCACGAACGCCGTCATCCCCTGGCTCGGCACGGCGTAGACGCGCGTGATCTTGGCCGAGATCCCGCCGTCCGGAAACACGATGTTCGCGGTCGCGGCCTCTCCGGCGCAGAGGAGGGTGATCTCGTCGTACGACTGCCCCTGTCGCAGCGCGGGCGGCGGCATCGGCGGGACGCCCATGCTGCCCAGATAGGCATTCAGGACAGCGTCGTTCATGAGGAGCTGCGGCCACAGGTTCGTCTGCGAAGGAGGCGTGTCCGACGGACAATCCTGCTGCGTCCGCGTCTGCGTCGTCGGGATCGCCAGCGCCGCGAGCCCGATGTTGAACGTCCGCAGGATCTGCGACCCCCACTGGATGTTGGAGCCGCCGATCTGGATGTCGCTCACCGTGAACCCTTGTTCCGCGGGCACCTCGTACACCGCGTGCAGGATCTGATCATAGGCAGTCCCGGCCTGCGCCGCGAGCCGCCCGCGCGTCACCGTCCAGTAATCCGAGGGCTTCGCGCCGGCCGGCGCGTTGGTCGGCAGCGTGTACGTGGAGAAGTCCGGAGACTGGATGTAGAGCCCGATCGGGTTGGCGAGCGTGATCTGCATCGATTGTGCGTTGTTGTAGATGATCTGGTTCGCCGCGAAGCCGATGTGAGGATCGCTGTTGCGGAAGGGCTGTCCGTACTGGCTGCAGCAGATCAAGCTCTGCGGGTTCGCCTCGCTCGCGTCGGGGCGGAGGATCGTGGCCGCCGCGCCGAGGTAGATCTCGGCGCCCACGGTGTTGGGCGGGCTCGTGAGGTGCATCGCGCCCACGGAGGTGCCCTTGTTCCACTTGTTGAGCAGATCGTAGGCGTAATTGCCGCTCACCGGATCCATCACGGGGTTCCCCTTGGCGTCCCGCAGATAGAGGTCCTCGAGCTGGACATCGGGGCTCACCTGAGCGCGGTAGATGCGCAGGACCGCCGCCGGATCCGCGTTCCAGAGCGTGAACCAGTACTCCGGGTTCTCGCACGTGAACATGACGCGGGTGATCTTGCCGGCGGTGTTTCGGTTGACGGCGATCTCGCAGTATTCATCGAGCCAGCCGCGCGGCCCCGGAGGCCCGAAGGAGCGCCACTGGGAGGGGTCTTGCTTCCAGTCGACGGCCGGGCACACCTCGCTCGGGATGCGCGGGAAGCCGCTCGCGAAGGCCGGATTGCTCGCCACCTTGCCCGTGTCCGCGAGCTCCGCCAGGGACATGTCGTCGAGCTGGAACGGGTTCGGATTGCCTGTATCCGAGGTGCCGTAATACTCGTTGAGGCGCCCGGGGAAGGCGTTCCACTCGATCGCGACGGCCGACGTGCCGCTCGGGACGGGCGTCTTCGTCTGGTCGAAGTAGAAGCTTCGATTCTGGTCGTCCAGCGCTTGCCAGGGATCGCCGGTGATCGCGATCTGGGTGCACGCCTCGATATAGGTGTTCCACCGAGCGAGGCACTCGAGGCGCTGCTGCTTCTCCGTGGCGAGGAAATCGTCCTGATCCGCCGGGGGAGAGAAGGCCGCGAGCGTCGTCGTCGTGCCCGTATTCGTGCCGGTCAGCATGGCTGTCGGGTGCGTGGTGCCCTTCGGACCGGGCGAGCTTCCGGCGGCCGCGATCGTCAGGATCGACGGCATCGCGGCGGCGTCCGGTTGGTGGTAGTTGGTCACGGTCACGCCGCGCGGGCCCGGCGTCGCGCCCGCTCCCACCGTGACGGCCAGGGACAGCGCGGTGCTGCCGGAAGGATAGGAGTTGCCCGGCACCGCGTACGTCACCGGGAACGAGGTCGAGGCGACCGCCTTGATGTTGGGGTCCGTCGTCCCGTCCGGCAGCGTGAACATCACGGTCGGCAGCTCCCCGTTCGGCCCCAGCGTCACCGTCCCGCACGTGAGCACCATCGGCACGCTCGTGGAGCCGGCCGCGACGACGGGCGGCACGAACGTGGTGTTGCTGAGCAGGCTCATCTCGAAGTTCACGGTCGACACGCCGGTGCCGTAATAGGCATTGAACGGCGCGTAATGAAAGAGCTGCTCCGGCTGCGCGAGGACGGGGTTCGGCGTCCCCACGCAGCTCACGAGCGCGGGCGGCGTCGCGGGGAACCCCATCGCGATGATGTGCATGTTGATCGTCTGGATGATCTGGCTCGCCCAGTCGATCTTCGCGCCGTTGATCGAGATGTCGGACACCGTGTATCCCTTGCCCGCCGGCACCTCGAACACCGCGTGGAGGATGAAGTTGCCGGGCATGGCGTTGCCCCACTCGTCCTGGAGCGAATCCACGCCGCGCGTCACCGTCCAGTACTCCGACGCGTCGGTCCCGTCCGGGGTCGTATACTGGCTAAAATCGGGTGCCTGGATGTAGAGCCCGGGCGGGTTCGCGAGCGTCACGGTGAGGCCTTGTTTGACGGTCGAGTTGACGCTGAAGCCGATGTTCGGGTCGCTGTTGCGGTTCATCTGGCCGTACTGCGCGCAGCAGATGAGCGTGCTCGCGGTCCAGCCGTTCGGCGGCGGGTTGCGCTGCGCGGTGGCGGCGGTGGCGAGCCCGATCTCCGTCTGGAGCGTGTTCGGCGTGCTCGTGAGGTGCATCGCGCCGCCGGCCGAAGCCGTGGAGATCGGCCCCGCGTTCCACTTGTTGAGCGGGTTGTACGCGGGGAGGCCGGTCGAAGGGTCGATGACGGGCGCGCCGACGCGGTCGACGAGGTAGAGATCCGCGAGCTCGATCTGCGTCTTCCCGAGCGTGCTGCGGTAGAGATCACAGACGCGCTGCGGGTCGATGCGCCAGAGAGAGTTCCAGTATTCCGGGTTCTCGCACGTGATGTCGACGCGCGTGATCTGGCCCTTGTCGTTGCGGGTCACGCTCCACTCGCAGTATTCGTCCTGCCAGCCGCGCGGGCCGTAAGGGCCATAAGGGACGGCGTCGGTCGGGACGGGGGCGCACGGGCTCGCCGGGATGGTGCCGAACGTGACCGTCTCTCCGGTGTCCGTGCGGTAATAGCCTGTGTCGGCCAGCTCCTGGGCCTGCGCGGCCGAAAGGCTCGGGAAATAGGCTCCGATGCGGCCCGGGAACGCGTTCCACTGGATGGCGACGTAGCTGTTGACGGTGGGTGTATACGGCGCGACGTAGGTGAGAGGGTTGAAGTAAGCGGTGTTGTTCGTCGAGCTCGTGGCGTTCCACGGATTGCCGAGGATGCCCTGCTGCGTGAACCCGTCGAGGTTGGAGGTCCAGAGAGCGTCGAGAGCCGACTGCTTTGTCGGATCGTCCTTGAAATCTTGCTGGTGAGCTGGCGTCCAGAACTGACGGATCAACGGTGACGTCGTCGAGATCATCTAGCACCTCCGGCGTTGAACGCGGCCCCTGCGTCCTCGCGCTGTCCCCTCCATCAAGACTCATGCCTGGTTAGTATACGAGGGGTTGTGCGCTGTCCGGGTTACAATCTGTTCCCTTCGGGCACAATTTGCCGGATCCTGGGTGCCAGTCTGCCAGCGATCGCGATCCGAAGGCCCGCCGCGCGGCGCTCCAGGTTTGCGAAAAGACGCACATCGATGTTCGTGGGCGCTGCTCGGCGCCGCGGCACGAGGCGTGCTCTTCGCTAGAAACATGCGCCGAACGACTCCCGTCCTCCTCCTCTCCGTGGTCCACGGTATGGTGATGGCTGCGTGCGCGGGCGAGGGCAACAATCCCTCTTCGGGCTCGTCCACAGCGACGGTGTCGTCCTCGGAGAGGCGTCCCGGCGTCCTCGTCGCGACCGCCGCCCCGAGCCCGGCGCCGGCCCCTTCCACGACGAGCGCGCCGGTGTTCCAGTGTCCGGGCCTCGGCGCGCCGTCGGTCACGTTCGGGCCCACGGTGCCGCCGGATCTGCTCAACTTCGGCACTCAATCGAACGCGGACTGCTTCGCCTGGTCGGAGCTCGTGTCGTTGAACTGGCCCACGGGGACTGGCACGTTCGGCGCGCCCATGGACACGAGCCCTGTCGCGTGGGAGACGTACATGGCGTCGGACCTGGTGTTCCCGTCCGACGGCAGCAAGCCGCCCGCGTGGGGCACCGAGCCCTCGATTCCGTCCGGCTGCCCGACGACGGCGCCCGCTCCGGGCGGCGGACGGCCGCGCGCGATGCGCCCCTTCAAGCGCGTGGGGAAGGTGTCCCCGGCGGCCGCGAAGGCCACGAAGGCGGCGGCGGAGCGGTTCAAGCTCGCGGCGCCCTCGGCGACCTCGACAGGCACGGTCACGCCCTTCGGACCGAACGACATCGCGCTCGCCACGTCGCCGCCCAACTGGCTCGGCGCGCAGAACGGCACCAACGTCTGGTTCGAGGTCCGCGTCAATCAGGACGAGTACAACACCGTCGTCAATGACGGCCTCTACAACTCCAATCAACAGGCCGCCTTCGTCGCCGCGGGGCATCCCGTCGTGATGCCCAAAGGCTGCTCCACGTCGGCGGGGGAGAGCTGTCCGAACGGCTCCGTGACCGGCGCCATCGAGGTCAAGGCCGCGTGGATGGAGGCGCCCGACGCGAACGACCCCGCGCAGAAGGCGAAATGGAGCCGCTACAAGCTCACGGACGGCGTCGTGGTGGACCCGGGAACAGGCCAGTGCCGCGCGACGACGCTCGCGCTCGTGGGGCTGCACATCCTGCACAAGACGACGAGTCAGCCCACGTGGGCGTGGGCCACGTTCGAGCAGGTCGACAACGCGCCTGCCGTCGGCTCCACCGGGACTCCGCCCTACGGATACAACTTCAACAACCCGAGCTGCGCGGCGAAGCAGATGACGGTCGACGCCTCGTGCGTGCCGGGCAGCACGGCCGGCGCCGGACAGAACGTCTCCGTCACGGTCGGCTGCACGCCCAACACCAAGCCTCCGTACGACCTCGGCCCCGGCTGCCCGGGTCCCGTGCCGATCCAGGTCACGCGGAGCATCCAGCTCGACTCCACCGCAGAGTCGCTCAATCAGCAGATGCAGGCGTTCATCGGCCAGAATTACCCCGGCTCGGTCTGGCAGTATTACCGGCTCATCAACGTCCTCTGGTCGTCCAGCCCGACGCAGGATCCCACTTCGCCGATCCCCCCGCCGCAGACGCCGGCCGGGATGACCTCCGGCGGCGGGACGAAGGTGTTCAACACCGTGCTCGAGACGTACATGCAGGACAACACCTGCACGGACTGCCATCGCTACGCGTCGACCACCAACGGGAGCACGTTCTCGGACTTCAGCTTCCTCGTCGGCAACGCGGGCCCGACGTCCACGACGGCGACCCCGAAATCGACCACGACCCCGATCGCCCCGAAGCCAGGGAAATGAGGCGCTCATGAACCTCGGCGCCGCGGCGAAGCCGATTCTGATCACGGTCTGTGCGGTTGGCGTTGCGGGGGGCGCGTTCGGGCTGCTCCGCGCGCGGGTCGTCCCCGACTCGGCCCCTCCGACTCCGGTCCTCGCTCCCGCAGCGGCGGAGGAGGACGTGCCGCTCGGCCGGCTCTCCGTGCCCGACGTCACGCTCGTGAACCAGCGCGGGGAGCCGGTCGTGCTCGCGGATCTGCTGCGCGACAAGGCCGTGGCGATGAGCTTCGTGTTCACCCGCTGCGCCACCATCTGCCCGCCGATCGGCGCCTCGTTCGGGCGGCTGCGCAGGCAGCTCGGGGACCGCGCCGGCAAGGACGTCGAGCTCGTGTCGATCAGCATCGATCCGGAGCACGACACGCCCGAGCGACTGCGCACGTGGAGCGAGAAATTCGGCGCCGGAGAAGGGTGGACGCTGCTCACGGGGCGGGAAGAGGACGTGACGCGCGTGCTGAAGGCGCTGTCGGTGTATACAGCCGCCAAGGAGGAGCACCAGCCCATCGTGCTGCTCGGCGACGGGCGAGGGGAGTGGATCCGGTCGCACGCGCTCTCCTCGCCGGACGGGCTCCTGCGCTCGCTGGAGAAGCTCCGCGCGAAGGCGCCTCTGCTGCCCGCGAAGGCGCCTGTGCTGCCCGCGGGGGCAGAGCGGTATTTCACGGACGCGGTGCTCGTCGATCAAGAGGGCAAGGAGCGGCGCCTCTACAGCGATCTCATGAAGGGGCGCGCGGTGATCTTCCAGACGTTCTTCACCTCCTGCACGAGCTCGTGCCCCGTCGTTTCGTCCACGCTCGCGAAGCTCCAGGAGAGGCTCGGCGCGCGGCTCGGCGACGACGTGAGCATCGTGTCGATCACCCTGGATCCCGAGAACGACACGCCGCAGAAGCTGGCTGAATACGCGCGACGGTTGCACGCCAGGAGAGGGTGGTATTTCCTGACGGGGGACCCCGCGACGCTGGAGACGGTGCGCCACAAGATCGGAGAGGCGGCGCGGCAGCCGGACGATCACTCGCCGCTCCTCGTCGCCGGCAACGATCGAACGGGCCTGTGGAAGAAGGCGCTCGGCCTCGCGCCGGCGGATCAGGTGCTCGACGTGCTGTCGAGCGTGATCGACGATCCGGGGGAGAGGCCCCTTCGATGAGGGCTGCGGCGCTCGTGATGACGGCGCTGTTCGCGCTCCTCGGACAAGGGTGCTCCGGCGACGCGGACGACGGGCGCGGTGCTGCCCTTTCGAGCGGACGTTCGAGCAGCGCGGGTGACACGCGAGGTAGCTCCGCAGGAGCCGGACAAGGCCTCGCGCCGCTCGAATGGCCTTCTTCGGGGGCGGTGAGCGATGCTGGAAGTACGGGGTCGGCGGCGCGCGGAGAGGCCTTGTTTCAGCGCGGAGAGTCCGTGTCTGGACAGCCGATCACCGCCGCCGTCGGGCCGGGGGACGTGCTGGTGCCTGCTTCGTCGCTGCCGTGCGCGGGGTGCCACGGGAAGGACGGGCGCGGCCGCAGCGAAGGGGGCGTGTCGCCGCCTGCGGTGCGATGGGACGCGCTCACGCGGCCGTACGAGGTCACCGCCGCGCTCGGGAGGCGCCGCGGGCCGTACAGCGCGCCTCTGTTCGTCCGCGCGGTGACGATGGGCGTCGACGCCTCCGGCAACAGGCTCGATCCGGTGATGCCGCGTTACCGCTTGTCGCGAGAGGACGCGGCGGACCTCGCGGCCTATCTGCGCACGCTGGAGCGCGCCGCGGAGCCGGGCCTCGCGGACGCCGAGGTGCATATCGGTGGCCTCTTCGCGCCCGACGCCGCGGGGAAGGCCGCGCACGCCGCCGTCGCCGCGCTGTTCGAGGAGATCAACGCGCGACAGGGCATCTTCGGCCGGCGGCTGGTGCTCGACGTCGCCTCGGCAGACAAGGGCGCTTCGGACAAGGGCGCTTCGGACAAGGCCGCGCCGGCGAAGGTACCGTTCGCGAGGGTGGGTGTCGTCGATTCGGAGGCGCTCGCGCGTGCACTGGAGGACGGGGTCCCCGCGGTGATCGCCGCCTCGGACGCGGCCCTCGCGCCGGCCGGAGAGGGCCTGTTCGTGCTTCATGGAGGCCTCGCCGAAGAGGCGGAGTCGCTGCTCGCGCTGGCCGCTCAGCGCGCGCCGAAGGGGGGAGACGCCCTCGTGCTCCGAGGTCCCGGGGAGGCCGCGGAGAAGGCCGCTCGCCGCGTCGTGGACGGCTGCGCACGGGCCGGGTTCACGCGGTGCGCGACGGCGCCTCCCGGAGAGCTGCCCACCAGAGAGGCCTTGTCGGACGCAAGAACAACAGCCGTGTTCCTCCTCGGCTGGACGGGCGACGCGGCGCCGCTCCGTGACGCGATCGCTCGAATTCCCGGCGCCCCGCTGATCTTCGTGGCCGGAGGGCTCGGCGCGTTCGAGGCGTCGGACGCTCCGCGCGCGCTGCTCGCCGGGGCCCCGAGATCGTTCGGCGGCCGGCTGTTCCTGTCCGCGTGGCCCGCGGAGGACGCGAGCGTCACGGTGCCTGAATACGATGCGCTGGCGGCGGGACACGGCCTGTCGAGACAGCACCTCTCGGCGCAACGGCGGGCGCTCTCCGCGGCGTCGGTGCTGATCGAGGGCCTCCGCCGCTCCGGGCGGGACGCGACGCGCGAGGCCTGGATCCGCTCGATCGAAGGGATCCGCGACCACAGCGCGTGGATCGGTCCGCCGCTGTCGTTCGGGCGCTCGCGCCACGTCGGGGCCGCGCCCCCTGTCTTCTCCGTGGAGCCGGGAGGACACCTGTCGCCCGCACCGGATCCGGCGCCGCTGCTCTGAGCGCCCGTCGCAAAAAAGGGCCTCCCGCGAGAGGCACAGTCGAGTTTCGGGGGCGATCGGACGAGGAGCCGGCGCCGCGCAAAGAAGGAGATGCCATGTCGACGCAGCACGGAAATGGCCGTTTCAGGTGGGTGCAGCGGATCGCAGGACGCCTCGCGCTCCGGCCCGGCGCCGACGCGTCCCAGACCCTCGATCCGTGGATGGGAGTGTGCGCGAGGGGGCTCGTTCCGGCGCTCGCGGCGCTCTCGGCCACGTGCGGCAGCCCGCAGGGACCGGGGCCCACCGGACCTTTGCCCTCGAATACAGCGACTCCCACCGTCGCGGCGGCCTCGTGCAAGCGCACCATTCACGCGTCGGTCGTCGCGCTCGATCAAGTGATGGTGGTCAATCGCCTCGGGGCCGTGCGCCCGCTGGGGCTCACGTACGCGCTCGAACGGGACGTCGCGGCCCAGGACGGCGGTGACCTACTCGAGGCCGGGAAGGTGCGGCTGCGCGACGGCAAGCGGCCGCGGCCCATCGTGCTGCGGATCCGCGTGGGCGACTGTCTGGAGGTCGACCTCAAGAACCTCCTCGCGCCCGCCGGCTCCCCCGTGACGCGCGCCGTCGGACTGCACGTGGCGGGGTTATCCATCGTCGCGAGCGCGCCCGGCGGCGGCCCCGCGGACGGCACCTTCGCCGGCGAGAACGCGTCGAGCCTGATCGAGCCCGGAAAGGCCATCAAGTACAAGCTGTATGCAGGCGAAGAGGGCACCTTCCTCGCGTACAGCACCGCCGCGGATTGGAGCGGCGTCACCGCGCAGCAGCTCACGAGCGGCCTCTTCGGCGCGGTCACGGTGGAGCCCGAGACGGCCGAGCTCTACCGGAGCCAGGTCGGCGCCGCGGACCTCGCGCTCGCGACGACGAAGACGACGCCGGACGGACACCCGATCCTCGACTATGCAGCTCTCTATCCGGCCGATTACGACACGACGCACCCCGGGGCCCGCCGCGCTTGTGCGCCGGTGCTGCGAATGGTGGACACCCTCCGCGTGCCCACGAGCCTCGGTGGAAAGCTCACGTGCCGGGAGATCCCCGGAGCCCTGGAGACCTACCACTCCGATCTGACCGCCATCGTCACCGGCCCCGGCGCCGGGCGATTCCCGGACACGCTGCGAGGACCGATGTTCGAGCCGAACCCGGAATACCCGGATCGGCGCGCGCCCTACCGCGAGGTCACGATTCATTACCACGAGTCGCAGGACGTCCTTCAGCCGTTCCCCAATTTCTACGACACGGCCCCGGACTCGCACGGGCTGCCCTCCTCGTACACGCTGCGCGGAGGCCTCGATTTCGCGGGATCCGACGCGTTCGCGATCAACTACGGGGTCGCGGGCGTCGGCGCGGAGGTGCTGGCCAATCGGCTCGGCGTCGGGCCGATGGGGGACTGTCCAGAGTGCAAGTTCGAAGAGTTCTTCCTGAGCTCGTGGGCCGTCGGCGATCCGTCGATGGTCGTGGACGTCCCCGCGAACGCGCCGCTCACCACCGCTGAATTGGAGAAGGCCCGTCGAACGGGGGTCACCACGGGCATGTCCGTGAAGCCGGGGCCCAAGGCGACGAAGGCTTATTTCCCGGACGATCCCTCGAACGTCTACCACGCGTACCTCGGCGATCGTGCGGTGTTCCGCGTGCTCCACGCCGGCGCCTCGGTGCACCACGTGCATCACCACCACGCGCACCAATGGCTGCGGACGCCGGCGAGCGATCGGAGCCAGTACCTCGACAGCCAGGCGATCGGCCCCGGCGCCACGTTCTCCTCCGAGCTCGTGTACGGCAGCGGCAACCGCAACTTGACGCCTGGAGACGCGATCTTCCACTGCCACTTCTATCCGCACTTCGCGGCGGGGATGTGGGGCCTCTTCCGGGTGCACGACGTGCTCGAACAGGGCACTCCGCTCGACGCGCAGGGCCGGCCCGTGAAGGGCTCGCGCGCGCTGCCGGACGCTGAAATCAAGGCCGGAACGCCGATCCCCGCGGTCGTTCCGCTGCCGACGATCGCGATGGCGCCGATGCCCGGAAAGGTCGAGATCGTGGACGGACAACCCCACGTCGTCGACAAGGACAAGAGCCCTGGATATCCCTTCTTCGTCCCCGGCGTGGCCGGCCACAGGGCCCCTGCGCCGCCGCTGGACTTCGCGATCACCCCCAAAGGCGAGGTGCTCGACGGCGGATTGCCGAGGCACATCATCCAGACTGCCACCGTCGTCAACGAGAAGCACGACTCGTGGGATTTCTCGAAGGACCTCGGGAAAATTCAGGCGCTCGAGGTCCCGGAGGACGGCACGTCCATCGAGAAGGCGGCGATGAAGGAGCACGCCACGCGGGAGCATCCGTCGTTCAAGCCGGACGGCTCACCGGGCGTGTTCGTGATGAACGGACGGCCGCCCGCGCGCGGCGCTCCCTTCGCGGATCCGGCGGTGAAATCCGATGGAACGCCCGTGACGGACAGCACCGGGGCCCCCGCGAAGCCGCGAGTCTACAAGGGCGCGACGCTCCAGGTGGACGCGGTGCTCAACAAGAAAGGATGGCACTTCCCGCAGCAGCGCATGATGGCACTCTGGAAGGACGTCGGCCCCACGGTGAAGGGCGATCGCCCGCCGGAGCCCTTGTTCTTCCGCGCCAACTCCGGGGACGTCATCGAATACTGGCACTCCAACCTGGTGCCCGACTACTACGAGCTGGACGACTTCCAGGTGCGGACTCCGACCGACATCCTCGGTCAGCACATCCATCTCGTGAAGTTCGACGTGATGGCCTCGGACGGGGCGGCGAACGGGTGGAACTACGAGGACGGCACGCTCAGCCCCGACGAGGTGCGCGCGCGGATCGGCGCGATCAACGAGGCCGGCGGCCTCCTCACGGAAGGCGGAAAGCGCGTGAAGCTCACCCCGAAGCCGATCGCCGAGATCGGGGCCGGACCGCGCGGCGAGTGGATCGGCGCGCAGGCGACGGTGCAGAGGTGGTGGGCCGATCCGGTGCTCGACAACCAGGGAAAGGACCGGACCCTCACCACGGTGTTCACGCACGATCACTACGGTCCATCGACGCACCAGCAAGCGGGCCTGTATGGTGGCCTGTTGATCGAGCCCGCCGGATCGCGCTGGACGACCCCGGACGGCGCGCCGATGGGCACGCGGGACGACGGCGGACCCACGAGCTACGCGGCCAACATCCTGACGGCGGACCCCTCGAAGAGCGTCCGCGAATTCGCGCTCGGGTTTCAGGATCTGCAGCTCACGTACGGCCCGAAGAGCCCCGCGGAGCCGGTGCCTTATCGCGCGGACTGCGACAAGACTCCCACGTTCCCGAACTGCGTCCTCGCGAAGCCGAACCCGCAGTATACAGGGTGGGCGAGCCCCGCGAACGCCGTCAACGCGCCTGTCTGCGCGCCGCCGCTGTGTGCGTCCGCGCCGAAGGGACCGATGCCCGGCCTCATCAGCAACTTCGGCTCCGGGACGATGAGCATGAGCTACCGCGAGGAGCCGCTCGGACACCGGCTCGCGAAGGTGGGCAATCCGGCGAGCCTGCCGCCGGATCAGGCGGCGCAGGCGACGGATCCGTCGCACGCGTTCCGCTCGATTCCGAGGCTCGATCCGGACTACGACAGGCAACCTCCCGGCGGCAGTCCCATCGATCCCTCGTGCGATCCGAAGAAGGGACCGTGCCTGATCTTCCCGCGCGCGCCGATCTCCGGGGGCATGGGCGCGGAGGATCCGTACACTCCGCTGCTCCGGGCGTACGCGGGCGATCGCGTGCAGTTCCGCCTCCTCTGCGGCGCGCACACGAGCATGAACACGTTCGCGATGCACGGCAACGAGTGGCTGATGGAGGCCGGCTATCCCGACTCCGGTCATCGCGCGAGCCAGCTCGTGCTCCTGTCCGAGCATTTCGAGCCGGAATTCAGCCTCCCGCCGCCGAGCCCCGATCAGGCGCAGTCGGACTACCTCTATCAGACCGGCGCCTCGTACGAGGGCCAGATCAACGGCATGTGGGGCCTCGTGCGCGCGTACGGGGGCTCTTCGGACGAGCCAGGGCTCGCGCGACTGCCGTCCAGCCCGAAGGCGCCTCCGGCGGCCGCGATCGCGATCCCCGCGGGCACGAGCACCGACTGTTCGAAGGGGCCTTGTGTGCGCAAGCTGGCTGTCTCGGCGATGACGATCCAGCAGGCGACCGGGACCGATCAGGGCCTCGTCTACAACGGCCGCGGGATCGTGGTGAAGCAGCCGAACGGGGCGTTCGCGCCGGATCCGTCGGCGCCGATCGTCGATCCCGGGGCGATGATCTACGTGCGGGACGAGGACATCGATCCTGCAACAGGGCACTTGAAGAAGGGGGTTCCGATCGAGCCGCTCGTGCTGCGCGTGGCCGCCGGCGACTGGGTGGAGGTCACTCTCCGGAACCGCATGAAGGCCGACGAGAAGGTGTTTCGCGATCCGGTGTGGGCCTTCCGATCGACGATGTACTACACCGCTCCTTACAAGCAGACGACCGGCAAGGATCCGAAGGTGCCTGTCCGCAACGAGCTCTACGCTTCGTCGTCCGTGGGCCTGCACGCGCAGCTCCTCGGGTACGACGTCACGCGGAGCGACGGCTCCAACGTGGGCACGAACCCCGTGCAGACCGTGAGCCCGACGGAAAAGAATACGGCATGTTCCGATGCGCCGTGTCGGAAGTACGTGTGGTACGCGGGCGCGCTCTCGGCGCAGGCGGACGGGTCCTGGAAGGCGACGCCGGAGGAGCTCGGCGCGGTGAACTTGATGCCTTCGGATCCGCTGATCCAGGCGTACCATGGGCTGTTCGGCGCGCTGGTGGTGGAGCCGCTCGGCGCGACGTGGGTGGAAGACGCGGACAGCCGCGCTTCGGCCACGGTGACCGCGGCGGACGGCTCGGCGTTCCGCGACTTCGTGCTGATCGAGCAGAACGACATCGCCGCTCGCATGAACGGAGTCTCGTTCTACGACGAGAGGGTGGCGGGGCCGCTCTCGGGCGTCAATTACAAGAGCGATCCGATGTTCTATCGGTACGGCGCGCGGATGGACGCCGGGTGGGGGCCGCAGAAGGCGACGCTCGGAGGGCCGCCGCCCGCGAACTGGGCCCATCCGACGGCCGACGAGCTGGGGCGCGTGGCGGCCTATGATTGGGGCTTTCTCGACACGAGCGCGGCTGTCTCGAACACGCTCGTCGGAGGCGATCCGGCGACCCCGGTGTTCACCGCGCCCGCGGGGATGCCGGTGCGATTCCACCTCTTCGGCGCGCAGGGGAACGGGGACAATCAGCAGGTGTTCGAGCTGTCCGGGCACGCCTGGCCCGACGAGCCGTACACGCACGAGGGCACCGCGATCGGGCTGAACGGCCGCTCGACGTGGGCCGGCGCGGTCACCGGGTTCGGTCCGACGGGGCACTTCGATCTCCTGATCCGGAGCGCCGGCGGCGATCTCGCGGTCCCCGGAGACTACCTCTATCGGAGCTGGACGAGCAGCCAGATCCAGGCGGGGCAATGGGGCATCTTCCGCGTGACGCCCCGCGCCGGGAAATGAGGGGGTTTCGATGAACAGCACCCCTCCGGAGAAGGCCAGTCACGCCGCGAGAATCGAGACCGATCCGATGAACAGCACCCCTCCGGAGAAGGCCAGTCGGCGCGGCGTTTTCGGTGTGCTCGCGGCGGCGGTGGCGGCGATCGTCCTCGTCGCGGGCCTGTGCGCGGCGGCGCTGTGGCCTCGGCCGGCGCCGCGTCCGGCGGTGGCGTCGCGCGTCACGAAGGGGGGAGTGTCCGTCGAGATGGAGGTCGACCCGGTCGCGGAGGATCGGCGCGGACAGGCGCCCCGCGCCGGCGACGAGGTGACGTTTCGATTCCGCATCACGGACGCGGCCACCGGCGCCCCTTTCGCGAAGGGGTTCCCCGTGGCGTGGGCGGATCCGCGCCGCGCGGGCGAAGAGGAAGGGGAGGGGCCTTGTCGCGCGCGGGTGAGAGGCCTGCTCGAAGGGAGCCTGTTCCGGCGCGCCGAGGTGGACCTCAACGAGTATCTGGTGCTCGTGCTGGGGGACGACGCCACGATCTCGATCGTCGACCCGCGCTTCGGATTCGGCGGCACGCGGCTCCTCGCGCAGGTGACGTTGCCGGCGCCCGCGGCGGATTGGGCCCTCACGTCGGACCAGACAGCGCTGTTCGTGTCGATGCCCGAGATCGGCAGAGTGGCGGTCATCGACCCGGCGACGTGGACGATCCGCCGCGAGATCGAGACCGCCCCCGGCCCCGAGAAGATCGCGCTCCAGCCGGACGAAGAGCGGCTGTGGGTGCTGCACCGGGACGTCGCGGGCGCGCCGCTCGCGACGGTGATCGCGACGCGGCAAGAGCGGGTGATCGGCCGGATCGACGAGGGGCGCGGCGCGGGCGGACTGGCCTTCGGCGACGACAGCCGATCGGCGTTTCTGACGCTCCCCGGCGCGGGGGAGGTCGCCGTCGTGGACGTGGCCAGTCTCTCGGTGACGCGCAGAGTGCCAGTCGGCCGGGCGCCGAAGGCCGTCGCGTGGAGCCCTCTCTCGCGCGCGGCGTTCGCGGCGGACGCGGCGGGCGCGGGGATCTTCGTGGTGGACGCGGAGCACGAGAGGCCGATCGCGCACCTCGCGGTGAACAGCCGACTCTCGGGGATCCGGATCGCGCCGGGCGGCCGCGTCGGCGTGGCGCACAGCGCGGAGGACGGTACGATGGTGTTCTTCGACACCTCCTCCAACACCCTGTCACCGCCGGCCACCGTGCCCGGAGGCCCGGACCAGGTCGCCTTCTCCGACTCCCTCGCTTACGTGCGTCGGCGAGCGAGCGAGTCTGTCCTCGTGCTGCCGCTCGCGCGCGCTTCTGTTGCCGGACAGGCCCCTTCTGCGGCGGAGTTCCCGGCCGGTCAGAAGGCCCCCGGCGACGCGGCGATCCCCGATGCGATCGTGACGGCCCCGGGCGGAGGCGCCGTGCTGGTGGCCAATCCGGCGGACCGCGCGGTCTATTATTACAAGGAGGGGATGGCCGCTCCGATGGGCCAGTTCTCCACGTACGGACACGCCCCGATCGGCGTTCTGGTGCTGGATCGCAGCCTGCGCGAGCGCTCTCCGGGCGTCTACGAGACGACGGGCCGGCTCACGCGGGACGGCGCGCACGAGGTGGCGTTCGTCCTCGATTCGCCGCGGATCGTGCACTGTTTCTCGCTCGCGGTGGCCCCGGCGCCCGTCCTTGGGGATAGCGCACAGATCGTATCCGAGCTGGTGGATGCGGAGGCGCCTTTGATCGTGGGGCGACCGGGGCGTGTTCGGTTTCGGCTGCGGGACGCGGCGACGCTCGCGCCTGTCACGGAGGCTTCGGGGGTGCCGGTGCTCGCGTACCGTTCACCGGGGGTCTGGCAGATGCGAGCGGTGGCCGAGGTCGAGGCCGACGATGTCTATTCCTTCCCCCTGATTGCTCCGGAAGAGGGCGTCTATTCCATCGTGGTGATGCCTTCTTCTACCGGGGCCGCGGGGCTGCCTCTCGCGATCCGCGCGGTCGCCCAAGAGGCCGCGGCGCGCTGACTCGGCACCTCCCGCGGGCGCTATCCGACGTGCGCTATCCCACGAAGACGGAGCCGGACGCGATCACCGAGCCGACGGGGGCGTCCGACGGGTCGTTGCAGGTCATCGCGGGGTCGCCCATCCGCGCTGCGGCCTTGTTCGCGAAGAAGACCGTGGCGCTGCCCTCTTGCACCGTGCCCTTGTTGGACGGCGGCGTCTGGAAGGGGCCGGCGGGCGCCGTGTGCGATGGGTTGTTCTGCGCGGTGCTCCCCTTCACCGCTGCTTGCTTGTTGGCGACGAACACCGTACCTGCCAGATCGCCCGAGAGCTTGCCGCTGAAAGGCAGCGGCATCGGCGTGGGGACCGGGCCGCCGGGGGAGGGCACCATCACCACGTGCGTGTCGACTCCGACGATCGAATCGCCCTCTTTTGCCGCGGGAACGCCCATCGGAGAGCGATGATACGCCGCGCGACCGGGGGAGGGAAGCGCCTCGAAAAGCGGCCTTACGTCCGAGATCCGCAGCGCTCCCGAAAGTGATATGAACCCCGGCGCCGGGCGGCGCATCGAAACGCGTCGTCCAACCCGAGGCCCCCGCATGACCACCGAAAAACACCCGATCCCCGGCGCGAAACCCTGGTTCCCCGACGAAGACATCCCGGGCATCCTCGAGAAGATCGGCGACGTGCTGCGCGGCGGGCGCCTCATCCTCGGGCCGCGCTCGCGGGAGCTGGAGGCGCTCTGGGCGAAGCGCGTCGGCGTGGAGCACGCGGTGGCCGTCTCTTCGTGCACCGCCGCGCTGGAGATCGCCTATCGGTACTACGGTGTCGCCGGACACGAGGTCATCGTCCCCACGAACACGTTCGTCGCCACCGCGAACGCCGCCGTCGCCGCAGGCGCCCGCGTGGTCTTCTGCGACATGAACGAGGACGACTACGGCCTCGACGTGGACGACGCGCTCCGCAAGATCACCCCGAAAACGAAGGCGATCGTCGCGGTGCACATCGCCGGCATCATCCCGACGGAGATGGAGCGGCTCACGCGGGAGTGCCAGTCTCGCGGCATCAAGGTGATCGAGGACTGCGCGCACGCCCACGGGTCCACGCTCAAGGGCAGAGAGGCCGGCTCGCTCGGCGACGTGGGGTGCTTCTCGCTCTATCCGACGAAGGTGCTCACCTCGTGCACCGGCGGCGCCGTCACCACGAACGACGCGGATCTGGCGGCGTTCGCGCGGTCGATGCGGCACCACGGACAAGGGGCCAGTCTGGAGGAGATCGTCCTCGCCGGCAACGACTGGGTCCTCGACGAGGTGCGGTCCGTGCTCGCGACTGCCCAGCTCCACAGGCTCGACGATTTCCTCGCTCACCGCCGCGCCGTCGCCGCCCGGTACGATGAATTGCTGAAGAACGACGGCAGATTCACCCTCCCGAGGATGCACCCCGAGATGGCGCCGGCCTGGTACAAATACCCTGTGTTGCTGCCGGAAGGGACTGACCGCGACGGCATCCGCAAGCGCATCTACGAGGCGCACGGCATCGAGATGGGCGCTCTCTACAGCCCGCCGTGCCACCTGATGCCCGTGTTCAAGACGTCGCTCGGCACCAAGATGGGGGATCTGCCGCGGTCGGAGCGGGCGCTCGCGCGGCAGATTTGCCTGCCGATGCACGCGAAGGTGACGATGGAGGACGCACAGCGCGGTGTCGACGTGCTGCGGGAGGCGCTCGGCTGAGAGGCGACTGGCACGCTCCTGATTGCCAGTCTCGAAGAGCGGAATCACCTCGTGAAGACGATCGCCATCCATCAGCCCGAGTACTTCCCCTGGCTCGGCTTCCTCGACAAATCACGGCAAGTGGACGCGTTCGTCCTCCTCGACAACGTGCAGTTCGACCGGTCGAGCCTCCAGCACCGCGCGAAGGTGCTCGGGCCGAACGGGGTGTTCCTGCTCACGATCCCGTACGTGCACCGCTTCCCGCAGCGCATCGACGAGGTGATGTTCTCGGACGCGCGCTGGGCCGTGAAGCACCTCAAATCGCTGCAGGCGGCGTACGGGCGCTCTCCGGGGTGGAAGGCCGCCTCCGCCGCGGTGACGGCCTTCTTCCAGGCGCCGTACGAGCGCGTGATGGACGCGGCGATCGCCTCCGTCGAGATGCTGTGGGACGCGTTCGGCGTGCGGCCGAAGGAGGTCGTGCGCGCGTCCACCCTCGGAGTCGCCGGCGAGAAGGCGGAGCTGGTCCGCGCCATTTGCAAGGAGATGGGCGCGACTCGCTATCTCTCCGGCCGCACGGGCGCGACCTATTTGCAGGACGCCAATCTGGAGGCGGACGGGGTCGAGCTGGTCGTACAATCGTTCACGATCAAGCCTTATCCGCGCCGTGAAGTGGAGGAGTCGGATGCGCGCGGCCTCTCCGCCCTCGACGCCTGGCTGAACCTCGGGCACGCTGCGCCGGCTTATTTCTCGGAGGAACAGGCACGATGAAGGTGATGGTGATCGCGGCGCACCCGGATGACGAGCTGCTCGGCGTGGGCGCGACGCTCGCGCGGCACGTGGAGGCCGGCGACGAGGTGCACGCCGTGGTCGTGTCGGAGGGCGCGAGCTCCCGCTACGAGGCCGGCGCCGAAAACGCGCTGCAAACGGCCGGAAAGAAGGCCGCGGCGCTGCTCGGGTTCAAGTCGATCCAGTTCCTCGGGCTGCCGGATCAGCGGCTCGACACGGTGCCTCTCATCGAGCTGACGCAGCGGATCGAGAAGGTGCTGGACGCCGTCGCGCCGCGCGTCCTCTACACGCATCACTGGGGCGATCTCAACCGCGATCACCGCGTCGTGTGCGAGGCCGTGAGCGTCGCCGCGCGCCCCATCGGGGAGTCGTTCCCGCGGGAGGTCTATTGTTTCGAGACCCCGTCCTCGACGGAGTGGAGCCTCCCCGAGCCGACGAGCGCCTTCGTGCCGAACCACTTCGTCGACGTCACCGCCACCCTCGAAAAGAAGCTCGCGGCGATGGCCTGCTACGAGTCGGAGGTCCGCCCGCCGCCGCACCCGCGCTCGCTGGAGGCGCTGCGCGCCCGCGCCCACTACTGGGGCCAGATCGTGACGCGCCCATACGCGGAGGCCTTCTGTCTCCTGCGCTCCGTCGTCACCCCCTGAATCGAAACTGCCACTCTCCAGACAGCCGTTCAGGAGTGCCCACCCCCGGTCGCGCGGTGCGCGCCCGCCCCTCCCAAAGCGCTCTCTCCGTTCGCGCAGGGAGGGGGCATCTCCCGGTCGAGAGTGCCAGTCTCAGAGGGCCTTTCGTAGAAAGAGGTCCTCCAGCGTCTCTTTCCGCGGGGCCAGCTCCACGACCTGCGCGCCGTCGTCGAGCGCGAGCCGCAGCACCTCCGGCACCCGCGCGTCGCCCTCCACCGTCACGATCGTCACCTCGGAGCGGTCCGCGAGCGCGAAGCCCGCCGCCGTCAGCGCCTCCCGCAGCGCCGGCGTCACGCGCGCGAGCGTCACGTCGGTGTGCAGCACGTCCGCGCGCAGGAGCGTGCGCAGCGCGCCGAGCTCCACCACGCGGCCCTCGCGGAGGATCGCCACGCGATCGCAGATCGCCTCCACGTCGCTCAGGATGTGCGTCGAGAAGAAGATCGTCCGGCCCTGCGCGCGCTCCTCGAAGATGAGATCGCGCACCTCCTTGCGGCCGACCGGATCGAGCCCGCTCATCGGCTCGTCGAGGATCAGCATCTCGGGATCCGCGACCATCGCCGCCGCGAGCCCCGTGCGCTGCAACATGCCTTTCGACAGCGCGCGCGCATCCCGATCCGCGGCGTACAGGATGCCGACCTTCTTCAGCACGTGCTCGGTGCGCGACGCGAGCGCGGCGCCGCCGAGCCCCGAGAGCTGACCGCTCATCGTCACGAACTCGCGCGGCGTCAGGTACGGGTACACGTACGGATTCTCGGGCAAGAAGCCTATTTTCTTCCGGCCCTCCGGCGAGGGCGCGCGCACGCCGAAGAGGAACGCGTCGCCGCTCGTGGGCGCGATCAGGCCCGTGAGCATCTTGATCGTCGTCGTCTTGCCGGCGCCGTTCGGCCCGAGGAAGCCGAAGATCTCCCCGCGGCGCACCTCGAACGAGACGCCCTTCACCGCGTGCACCTCGCGGTTCTTGAAGAAGCCTGTGCGGAAGGTCTTCTGGAGATCGCGGACGCGGATGAGCACGTCCGCGTCCTCCGTGGAAACCGCGCGCGGAGGCTCTTTCTCGGGGAGCGTGGCCGAGCGAGCCTCGTCCGTCATTCGTCCTCGTGGCGGTGGCCGCCGCGGCCCGTGTCCGGCGGGCGATTGCCGAACACCGGGAGCGACGGTCCTTCGGTGCCCGTCGAGTACTCGTGCAGCTTGTATTGAATCTTGCGCGGGCTGATGCCGAGGATCGTCGCGGCCTTCGACGTGGAGCCCTTGCAGGCCTCCAGAGTCTTCAGGATCGCGTAGCGCTCCAGGTCGTAGATGGTGCTGCCCGGGATCGGCGGCAGCGCGTCCTGCGCGCCCGGCGTGATCGGCACGGGCAGGTGGCGCGCCTCGATCTTCGGGCCGTCGCACAGCACGACCGCGCGCTCGATCGCGTTCTCCAGCTCGCGCACGTTGTCGGGCCACGAGTGCGCGCGGAGGGCCGCGAGCGCGTCCTCCGAGAAGCCCTCGATGCGCTTGCCGTTCTCGTCCGCGTAGCGACCGAGGAAGAAGGCGCTGAGCTCGTTGATGTCGCTCGTGCGCTCGCGCAGCGGCGGGATCTCCAGCGTGACCACGTTGAGGCGGTAGAACAGATCCTCGCGGAACTGGCCGGCCGTGATGCGCTGGCGCAGGTCGCGGTTGGTCGCGGCGATCACGCGCACGTCGACCTTCAAGGTCTCGTTGCCGCCGACGCGCTCGAACGTGCGCTCTTGCAGGAAGCGCAGCAGCTTCACCTGCGTGGCGAGCGGGATCTCGCTCACCTCGTCGAGGAAGATGGTGCCGTTGTTCGCCTGCTCGAAGCGGCCCTCGCGGCGCGCGACCGCGCCGGTGAACGCGCCCTTCTCGTGACCGAACAGCTCGCTCTCCAGGAGCGACTCCGTGAGCGCCGCGCAGTTGAGCCGGACGAGCGGCTGCTTCGAGCGCGGGCTCGCGTTGTGGATCATCTCCGCGATCAGCTCCTTGCCGGTGCCGGTCTCGCCGACGATGAGCACGCTCGCCTTCGAGGGCGCGACCTGCTCGACGAGGCGCATCAGGTTGACCATCGAGGGGTGCGTCGCGATCACGTGGCCGAACGCGTTGCGCTCACGCAGCTTCTGGCGGAGGCGCGAGTTCTCCTGCAGCAGCCGCGCGCGCTCCACCGAGCGCTCCACCACCGCGACGAGCACGTGGAAGTCGAGCGGCTTCGTCAGGTAGTTGTACGCGCCCTTGGACATCGCCTCGACGGCGTTCGCGATCGTGCCGAACGCGGTCATCACGACGAAGGTGCACGTGGGCAGGATCGCCCGCGCCTTCTCCATCAGCCCGATGCCGTCGAGCCCCGGCATCTTGAGGTCGGTCAAGACGACGTCGGGACCGAACTCTTCGAGCTTGCCGAGCGCCTTGAAGCCGTCGGCTGCGGTCTCGGTGGTGTAGCCCTCCTCTCCCAGGATCTCGGAGAGAGCTGCTCGTGCGTTTGCCTCGTCGTCGACGATCAGAATTCTGCCGCGGGAACCCATTTCGCGCCTAATACCATCACGGCCGCGCGGCAGCAGCGCAAGACATGCGGCTCCGCGCAGATTTGCATCGCTGCGCGCCTCTCCGGCAGGAAACGGGGGGAGGGTTCCGTGCCGGGCGTGATCGCATTGTTTTCCGACTCGCGCGATGGTGATACAAGTCGGTCCGCGTTTCGCCGAAGGCCCGGATCGTAGGGCCCACCGCAACACTGCTCCCAGGGGCAACCGCCCCCAAGGACGAGGGTCGATGCAACCGCTTGCCAAACCTCGCTTGTCTCAGGTCACCCGCTGGCTCCGGCCGCTTTCGTCGCTGGCGTTCCTCGTGCCCGCGCTCGTCTCGGCTCGGGCGGAGGCGCAGCAACCTGCGCCCGGCACCCCCTTCGGCCCCGCGCCCACGACGGCGCAGCCCGGCCAGTTCGGTCCGGCGCCCGGCACGCCGTTCAACCCCGGCGGCGCAGCTCCCGGCGCGAACCCCGGCCAGCCCGGCGCGAACCCGGGTCAGTTCGGTGGCCAGCAGCCCGGCCAGTTCGGGCCGAATCCGTGGGCGCCGAACGGCGGCAACCCGGGGCAGTTCGGTCCGCCTCCGCCGAACGCTCAGGTCGGTGACGGCTCCAACAACGCGGAGCTCCCGCCGACGGGCGATCAGCCGCCCCCCGCGACGACGACCGAAGAAGACGAGTGGGCGAAGCGGTACGCCTCCCTCTCCGAGCAGCCCAACCTGTGGGGCTCCACCGGCGGTCTCCGCCTCTCGACGGCGGGCTCCGGCGCGGCCGGCACGTTCCGCACGTCGTTCCTCGTCGACTGGTTCACGGCCGGCGGGTTCCTCTGCAACAACAGCAACTCGACGGCCGCGGGCGCGCCGATCACGTGCTCGACGAAGAACAAGAACGACGAGGCGAGCCACGTCGGCGCGTTCTTCTCGCTCAACGTGACGCCGCTCTCCTTCCTGGAGGCGTACGCGACGATCCGCACGTACGCGAACTCCAACAGCGAGGGCAAGCCGCAGCTCCTCCAGGTGCTCGGCGACACGACGTTCGGCGCGAAGGCCTTCCTGCCCGAGCGGTTCGGCACGTACTTCAACGCCGGCCTCGAAGCGCAGCTCTTCCTCCTCAACGGCACGGGCTCCGTCGGCGTGAACGGCGACAGCACCAGCGCGGCGTTCCGCGGCCTCTTCACGGCGGATTTCCGCAAGCCCAACAACGAGGGCATCCCGCTCCGCGCGGACGTGAACTTCGGCTACAAGCTCGACAACTCGGGCGCGCTCGTGGACGCCGTCGAGAAGGCGCGCGGCGCCGCGGTGGGCCTGGATCGCAAGCCGATCAGCCGCATCGAGCGCTTCGGCCTCGGCATCAACCGCGTCGACTTCTTCCAGCTCGGCGTCGGCGTGATGGCGCCGACCAAGTACGTGCAGCCGTTCGTCGAGTACTCGGTGGACATCCCGATCAACACGCGCGGGTACGAGTGCCACACCGGCCGCGTCTCGCGCGGTGACGTGTGCCTCGGCCTCGGCAACTTCGCCGCGCCGGATCCGCAGACCGCGGGCGGCCCGGGCTACTCGGCGATCCCGTCGCACCTCTCGATCGGCGCGCGCGCCACGCCGTTCAGCGGCGCGTTCCGCGGGCTCGCGGGGCAGGCGATGTTCGACATCGGCCTCTCCGGCACCTCGACGTTCATCGAGGAGGTCGCGCCCACGCCGCCGTGGACGCTCTACGTCGGCGTCGCGTACGCCTACGACACGAAGGAGAAGCCGGCCCCGGTCGCGCCTCCGCCGCAGATCATCGAGAAGACGCAGACGGTGGAGAAGCCGCAGACGTTCGTGCGCGGCGTCGTGCACGAGGCCGGCAAGACCGAGCAGTTCGTCGCGGACGCGATCATCACGATCACCGGCCCGACGGCGCAGGGCCCCGTGGCCACCGGCGCGGACGGCCGCTTCGTCACGCGTCACGTGGAGCCGGGCGCGTACTCGTTCGCGATCAAGGCGCCTGGGTACAAGCCCGGCGTGTGCAGCGCGAACGTGGTCGCCGGCATGCCCGCGATGCCGAACGCGCAGCCGCAGCAGCCGCAGCCGGCGTCCCCGGTGCCCGGCCAGCCGTGGAACCCCGCCGCGCCTGGGCCCTTCAATCCGTTCGGTCCGCAGCCTGGTCAGCCGGGCATGCCGAACGTGCCGAACGGTCAGCCCGGAGCGCCCGGCGGCATGACGACGCCGGCCCCGCAGCCGCAGCCGCAGGTGCCGCAAGGCCCGACGTTCGTCGACGTCGACTGCCCGCTCGAAGCGCTTCCCAAGCTCGGCAACATCGCGGGCTCGGTGAAGGACGGGGAGACCGGCTCCGGCGTCGGCGGCGCGATCGTCAAGATGACGACCGCGGACGGCAAGGAGACGACGGCCACGGCCGACGGCAACGGCAACTTCTCCTTCAAGGACCTGCCGCCCGGCACGGTCACGGTGAAGGTGGACGCGTCGGGCTACATGGTCGGCGGCACGAGCGTGGACATCCGCGCGAACGACACGTCCCGCCCGTCGATCCAGATCAACAAGCGCCCGAAGATCAGCCTCGTGAAGCTGCAGGGCAACGAGCTCAAGATCTCGAAGCAGGTCCACTTCGAGACGGACAGCGCGAAGATCCTGGGCGATTCGAACCAGCTCCTCTCCGAGGTGGCGGACGCGATCGTCCGCAACTCCGCGATCAAGAAGCTGGAGATCCAGGGCCACACCGACAACACGGGCACGAAGGAGCGCAATCAGGTGCTGAGCCAGCAGCGCGCCGACGCGGTCCGTTCGTTCCTGATCACCTCGGGCGTGGAGGCCAGTCGCCTCACCGCGAAGGGGTACGGCCAGGACCGCCCGCTCGCGCCGAACATCACCGCGCCGAACCGCGCGAAGAACCGCCGCGTGCAGTTCATCATCCTCGAAGGCCCCGGCGCGAAGCCCTGAGAGCCCTCGGACACGGGCGGTGACCCCCCAGATCACCGCCCTTCAATGAAAGAAGCCCTCTCGCAGCGATGCGAGGGGGCTTTTTCGTTTCAACGGATGATCACGCGTCCCCCCCGAGAGACCGCTACTTCGCGGTGAGGCCGAGCTCGTTCGCGACGAAGGACATCCAGTCGGCCGTCTCGTCGATCTCGTCCTCCAGCGGGGTGCCCATGCCGTGGCCGGTGTTGTCGTTCGTGCGCAGGAGGACGCGGCCGCCCGACGTCGCGGCCTGCAGACGGGCCGTCATCTTGCGGGACTGATAAGGCTCCACGCGCGGGTCGTTCGCGCCCGTCAGGAACATCACCGCCGGGTACGCCGTGCCGTCCTTCACGTTGTGGAGCGGAGAATACGCGTAGAGCGCTTTGAACAGCAGCGGGTCCTTCACCGTGCCGAACTCCGTCACGTTGAAGGCGCCGTTCGGCGTCGTCTCCACCCGCAGCATGTCGTAAATGCCGACGTGCGACACCACCACCTTGTACATCTCGGGGTGCTGCACCATCGCCGCGCCCATCAGGAGGCCGCCGTTCGAGCCGCCGCGGATCGCGAGCTTCTGCGGGCTCGTGTACTTCTGGTCGACCAGGTATTTGGCGCAACCGTAGAAGTCGTCGAACACGTTCTGCTTGTTCTCCAGGTTGCCGGCGCGGTGCCACTTCTCGCCGAACTCCCCGCCTCCGCGCAGGTTCGCGAACGCGACGGCGCCGCCCATGTCGAGCCACACGCGCCAGAGGGGGTTGTTGCCGGGCTGGATGCTCACCCCGTATCCACCGTAGGCCGTCAGCATGAGCGGGTTCGTCCCGTCGAGCTTCAGGTCTTTCTTGCGGAGGATGCTCATTGGCACCTTCGTCCCGTCCTTCGAAGTGGCCATCTCGCGCACGACCTCGGCGTCCGCGAAGGAGACGTTGGACGTCATCGCGAGCACCGTCTTCTTCGCCTCGGGCTTCTTCGCCGCGCCGTCGAACGTGTACCAGGCCGGAGGCGCGGTGTAGCTCGAGTTGCGGAACAGCACCTCATCGCTGTCCAGGGGCACGATCTGTCGCACCGCGGAGATCGCGGGGATCGGCACCATCCCCTGCGGCTTGCCCTTGAGATCGAAGAGCCGCACCTGCGACGGACCGCCGAGCAGATCCAGCACGTAGAGGCGCGATTTCGTCGCGAGGAAGCCCTCGATCGTCGCGTCCGACTGGGGCACCAGGACTTCGGCCTTCGCGAGGTCCGGCTTGGACGGGTCGAGCCGGAGCACCTTGCCGTTCGGAGCGTCCTTGATCGACAGGAGATAGAGCTTGTTGTCGGCCCCGAACGTCACCTGCTTGATGCGGTCCGGCACGTCCGCGAAGCGCGACCATTTCCCCGATTTCGTGTCGAGCAGATAGAGCCAGTAGTCGCCGCCGTCGCCGTTCTGCACGATCGCGACGACCCATTTGCCGTCCTTCGACGTGCCGAGCTCGCACTCCGCGATGCGGGGAAACTCGAACGTGCTCTTGTCGCCGATCGAGAGCTTGTCGTCCGTGTCCTTGGTGCCCAGTTTGTGGAAATAGACCTTCTGGAAGAAGCCCATATCGGACTCGGGCACTTCGCCCTTGTGCGGGTGGCGGGTGTAATAAAAGCCCTTCCCGTCGCCGGCCCAGGTGAGGGAGCCGCCCGCCGTGCCGCTGTTCGCATAAGGCACCACGTCGCCGGTCTCCTTGCCGGTCGCGACGTCGTAGATGTGGACAGTCCCGCTCTCACTGCCGCCCTGCGAGAGCGACACCGCGACGAGCTTGCCGTCCGCGGACGGGACGAACCAATCCATCGCGGTGCGGCCGGAGGGATCGAGCTTGTTCGGGTCGAGGAGGACGCGCTCCTTCAGATCGGCCTCGCTCTTCGCCTTCGCGGGGGACTCCATGACGACGAGGAAGTCCTGCTGGAGCGGCGGCTGCGCCTTCATCGCGAACAGCGTGCCCTTGCGCATCCGCAGCGCGTAGCGGTCGGCGGACGTCTCGGAGAGGATCTTCGCGACCTTCTCGCGCAGGGCCTTCCGGCTCGGGAGGGCGTCGAGGTACGTGCGAGCGCGCTTGTTCTGGTCGGCGCTCCAGGCCTTCACCTCGGCGTTCGCGCCGTCCTCCAGCCAGCGGTAGTCGTCCGTCACCTTGACGCCCTGGTACTCGTCGACGACGGGGCGCTTCGCGGTGACCGGGTAAATCGACGCCTGCGGCTCCGCGGTGGCGGTGGCGGTGGCCGTCGCGGTCGCGGTGGGGGCCCCGGTGGGCTGAGGAGGCGCCGAGGCCGTGGTGGCGCCGTCACCGCACGCGGCGACCGTGGGGACGAGGACTGCGAGGAGAGTGGCGAGACCGTACCTTTGCATGGTCCGCGTCCTTAGCGCGCGCTCGGCCGGGCTTGTTGGAAAAAGCGCCTGGTAAACACGGGGCCGCGACTCGAATGCGCGCTTGACCGTGCGCCCGGAAAGATTCACCCCAGAGGCGGGGGGACGAGTCATGTCGACGCGCATCGAACAAGGCATCACCGTGGGAAGAAGATCGCCTGTCGCAACCGCGGAGTCGCCCGCCGGTCCGAGGAGCGCGCGCGGCGGACCCGAGGTCGACCGGGAGCTCCGCGAGCGCTTCACGCGGCTCACACACCTGCTCTACGACACGCGCGTGCCGCTCGACGTGCTGGAGCGCGACGTGATCCCGCTGCTCTCTCCCGACATCGAGTTCCTGGATCCGTGGGTGCATGTCCGCGGGCGCGACGTCTTCCGCGCGGGGCTGCGGGGGTTTCATTGCGTCATCCACTTCGACTTCGATATTCGTCAGGTGGCCGTTCAAAGGGATTTCGGGGGGGAGCGGGCGCGGGTGATCGTGGACGGCACGATGCACCTGCGGCAGCTCCAGGTGTACACGTACCCTCTGCGGACGACGCTCGTGTACGACGTTCGCCTGGCCGACGACGCGCGGAGCTTCGAGGTGGAGCGGCTCGACGAGATGTGGAGTCTGGGGGACCTGTTCGCGAACGTGCCCGTCGTCGGGAGCCTCTACGATCTGGGCCGGCGCGCGTGGGGCCGCTTCTTCACGGTCGCGTTCCGCCTCTCGTGCGCGATCGCCACGCGGCTGCGGCCGGAGCTCGAGGCCGGCGTCCCGGGGACGTGAGCGGGCGGGCGGATGGCCCCTGGCTCTGGGTGTCTGTATACAGCGTCTCGACGCGCTCGGCGCGCCTCGTCGATCAGCGCTTGCCTTCGCCTTGGAGGCGGGCGCGGAGCCGCTCCACGCGACGCCGCGCGCCCGCGACGTCGGCGACTCCGAGGTACACGAGCGCGTGATCGAGCTCCGCGCCCGAGAACGAGCGGATCCCCTTCACCACGATGCTGAGGGCCGTCGTCACGAACCGTGAGTACGCGCTGTCCGAGACGATCGCGATCGCGGTCTGGAGCGGCTCCCCGGCGGCGGCCTGTTTGTAGGCGTCCGTGGCGCGCTTGCGCTGGCCGAGGCTCGGCGCTCCGCCGTCGGTGAGGACGAGCTGGCGGCTCATGCGGCGGTGACCGAAGCCGCCCTCGTTCACCTGCTTGACCGAGAGCGATACGTACTCGTCCCACTCCTCGTCCGTCGGCGGCTCTTTGGTGTGCACGACGATCAACAGATCGTGATCCAGCTCCACGACCATCGTGCGCGCCTGCTCCACGCCGTCGCTCATCGCCGCCTTTCCTCCTCGCGAAAGGTCTCTCCGACATCGTCTCACGGCTAGTTTGCCCCCGTCGCGGGTGTCTTTGGTATCGTTCGCGCCGCCATGCGTCCTTCGATCGCCGCGGTCCTCTTGCTCTTGCCTCTGTCGGTCGCTCCCGGTTGTGGAGACGACGCCAAATCGGGCGCGAGCGGCGCCACCTCCGCCACCGCGACGCAGGCCGTCACCGCCGCGCCGGAGCCGCCGAAGCCGAAGGGGATGCCGAGCCTGATCGTCGACGCCGACGGCCCGTACATCGGCACCGAGCGCGTGCACATGAACGAGGCGACCGCGGGAGAGAAGCTCGCGAAGCTCATCAAGGACCTGCCGATCAACGGGCAGCCGGTGCCCCTCGTCGTCGACAAAAAGGCCAAGATCACGCACGTGGCGGCCGTCGTCACGGAGCTCGGAAGGGCCGGCGCGCCGAAGGTCGTGCTGAAGACGGAGGGCCGCGCGGACGTGCCGAAGGAGATCACCGTCGTGCCGGAGCCGCGCGTCTCGTCGCCCGCGGCGTGCTCGGAGACCGCGATGGTGCTGAAGGACCTGTCGACCGCGCTGTGGCCGATGAAGGGCGGCACCGCAAAGAAGCATCGAAAAGGCTTCGCCGGGCCGGATCTCTCGAACACGGGCGAGCAGCTCAAGAAGGACCTCGCGGGCTGCGAGTCGAACGTCGCGTTCTTCTCCGCCGACGAGACCGTGGAGTGGCAGATGGCCTACAATCTGGCCGGTACGCTGCTCAACGCGGACGAGAAGAAGAAGGTCGATACGCTCGTGCTTCTGTCGCAGGTGCCGGTGGCGGGGCGGCCCGTGACGCTGGGCAAGTGAGGCGTCCGCCGCGGTTCGCGAGAAACTGTGATCTGGATGTCGCGGTGCGGCCATCCATCGCCATGTCCAGCAGCTTCGAGGGCTGCGTCCTCTCGGCGGCGGCCCAAATGGACTTGCCGCAGCCCCAAATCCCCAAACAATGGGGCATGGCGTGCGAAACTGTCCCCGGCACGGAACGGCACACGCCCTCGCAAGCGAAGCGCGATCCGCGCGGTCTCTCAAATGCTTTGAACCGCTCCGTTGCATCGAGCGCACGGGATATTCGAAGGTCCTGGCTGGGTCGGCGCGGTTCGTGAATATGCAGGCTCGGTCAGCAGGTCGCCCGTCAGGCGAATCACGGTTCGAGGAGTAACGAGCGTCATGTCCAAGCGGCTCCGCGGTTCCTTGCAGAAAAACTCTCGGCGCAGCCTCCGGCCCCGCTCGGGACAGGGTCGACCGTCGTCGTCGAGCTTGAACCCGGCCCCGGTCGGTGACTCGCTCCCGCCGGAAGAGAACGAGGAGGAGGACGAGATCGTCGCGGACACCACCGCCGACGAGGTGTCCGCCCGCGCGCTCGAAGAAGAAGCGAAGCGCGCCGCCGCCGCCGAGGAAGCGAAGCGCGCCGCCGCCGCGGAAGAGGCGAAGAAGGCCGAGGAGGCGAAGCTCGCCGCCGCCGCGGAGGAAGCTCGTCGTCACGCGGAGGAGGCCCGCAAGGCCGAAGAGACGCGCCGCGCCGCCGTCGAGGACGCGAAGCGCGCCGCCGAAGCGCAGGTGAAGAGGGCCGAGGAGGCGAAGCGCAACGCCGAAGAGCTGATCCGCAAGGCCGAAGAGGCTCGCCGCGCCGCCGAGGAAGAGGCGCGGAAGGCCGAAGAAGAGGCCCGCCTCGCGCTCGAGGAGGCGAAGAAGGCCGAGGCCGCGCACGCCGCCGCCGCCGAGGAGATGCGCCGTCACGCGGAGGAAGAGATCGCCGCCGCGAAGAAAGCCGAAGCGGATCTCGCCGCGAAGAAGGCCGACGAAGAGGCGAAGGCCGTCGCTGCCAAGAAGGCCGACGAAGAGGCCGCCGCTGCCAAGAAGGCGGAGGCGGATCTCGCGGACGCCGCTCGCAAGGCCGAAGAGGTGTCGAAGGCCGCGCTCGCCGCCGCCGAGAAGAACGCGGAGGAGGCGGAGCGCATCGAGAGCTCGCGCCGCGCCCCCGCCGCGGTCGTCGCGAAGGAAGAGGCGAAGCCCGAGTCGAAGAAGAGCGACAAGAAGGCCGCGGCGAAGGGCGAAGACGCTCTCTCGAAGAGCTCGCCCGACGCGTCGACGAAGAGCGGGAAGCACAAGGCCCACGACGAGGCCCCGTCGTCGCGGCGCGATCCGAAGTCGCAATCGAAGCACGACTGGACCGACGAGTCGTCCGTCACCGGGAAGTTCTTCCGCGGCGATGAGGACTCGGTCCCGCCGGCCGAGCCGCACCACGAAGACGAGCACCACGATCATCACGGTCACGTGATCTCGCCCGCCGCGCTGGAGCGACGCGCGCGGTTCCGTCGCATCGTCGCGGGCGTGGTCGCGTTCGCCGCGGTCGTGTCGATCTTCGTGGTCGGCCGCGGCCTGCTGACGCACTCGGCAGCGCCGCAGGCGACGCCCTCCACCGACGTGAAGCCCGCGGATACGAAGGGCGAGGGCCCGAAGGCCGCGGACACCGCGAAGGCCGCCGCGGACGACGAGGCGAAGAAGAAGGCCGCCGCCGCTGCGGATGAAGAGGCGAAGAAGAAGGCCGCCGCGGACGACGAGGCGAAGAAGAAGGCCGACGAGGACGCGAAGAAGAAGAACGTCGACGTCGAGGCCCTCAAGAAGGCCGGCATGGCGCAGGTGAACAGCTTCCGCTTCAAGGACGCGGCGGAGACGGGCAAGCAGCTCATCGACGCGGATCCGGAGGAGGCGACCGGCTACTTCGTGCTCGGCGCGGCGCTGCAGAACTCGGGCAAGTGGAACGACGGTCAGGAGATCTTGAACCAGTGCGTCCGCAAGGCCACGAAGGGTCCGGTCTCGGACTGCAAGGCCGCCGGCGGTCACAAATGATCGGCGCTCGCAGCGCGACGTGAAGGCGCTCGGTCTCCTCGGAGGCCGGGCGCTTTCGCTTTGTGGGTCAGGGCGAAGGAGCGGCGGGCGGCGGCAGCGTCGATTTCGCCGTGTTCGCAGCGCCTGCGGCGTCGACCTCGGCGTCGCGCGCGAGGCCGCTCAGGAAGCCGATGACCATCAAGTAGCCGACGAGGAGGCCGCTCGCGATCCGCGTCGCGTGCCACACCGGGTGGATGCCGAGGTCCTGCGTGACGACGTCCGTCAGCATGAGCGCGCACGCGACGGCGAAGAGCGCGCGCCACGTCTTCAGCGTGACGATCGGCCGGGCGATCACCGCGGCGATCGCGACGCCGAGGAAGATGCCCGCGCACCGGCTGCAGAGCGGCATCGCGACGCCCTCGAACACGAGCGTCCGCGCAGCGCGCCGGTGACACATGCTGAAGAACACGAGGTCGAGCTGGACGCCGATCTGACCGAGCGGCAGCCGAGCGCGCGCGAACGGCAACACCCACGGGAGCACGCCGGAGAAGACGAGCGCGCCCCGCAGCCACGCGACGATCTTCGCGCGGGTGCGAGCGCGCGAATCGGCGAAGGTCGCTGGGGTCACGCGCCGCCCTTCGCGCGCGGGTCCGACTTGCCGAGGTGCTTCATCACCTCTTGCAGATCCGACCACGCGTCGCGCTTCTTCGACGGATCGCGCAGGAGGTACGCGGGGTGGAACGTGGGCATCACCGGCGTGACGCCCTTGTAGAGCTTCCATTTGCCGCGGATGCGCGTGATGCCTTCGGTGGTGCCGATGAGGCCGGTCACCGCGGTGGCGCCGAGCGCGACGATCACCTTCGGCTTCACGAGCGTGAGCTGCTCGGTGAGGTACGGCATGCACGCGGCCATCTCGGCGGGCTCCGGCTTGCGGTTGTTCGGAGGCCTGCATTTCACGATGTTCGCGATGTAGACGTCGTCGCGGTCGTACCCCATCGCGGCGATCATCTTGTCGAGGAGGCGGCCCGCCGCGCCCACGAACGGCTCGCCTTGCGCGTCCTCATCGGCGCCGGGGCCCTCGCCGACGAACATCACCTCGGCGAACGGGTTTCCGCGCGCGAACACGGTCTTCGTGCGCGTCTCGCAGAGGACGCATTTGGTGCAGCCGCGCACGTGCTCTTCGTTGAGGAGCGCGAGGCGCATGCGGCGATCGTCCCCCTCCGGACCGAGCGGCTGCGCGGCGGGCGGCGCGTGCGCGGCCTCCTGCGGGCGCGACGTGGGCGCGGGCGCGGCCTCGTGCGGGCGCGCGGCCTCGTGCGGTGTCGTCTGGGGTGCTCTCTTCCTGGGCATGTCGTCCGGCGCGGCAGGAGCCTCGTTCGGGAGCGGCGTGCGCTCCGCCCGCGTGGCAGGCGCCGAACGTGGCGTCGCCTGATCCGGCGCGACGAACCGAGGCGCGTCCGGCGGCGTGAACCGAGGCGCGTCCGGCGGCGTGAACCGTTGCGCGTCCGGCGGCGTGAACCGAGGCGCGTCCGGAGGAGTGAATCGTTGCGCTTCCGGCGGCGTGAACCGCGGCGTCTCCGGCGTTAAGCGCTGCGGCTCCGGAGGCGTGAAGCGCTGCGGCTCTGCGGGCGCGGCGGGCGGCGCACCGAGATCGCGCGGCGCGGGCAGCGGGGCGCCGGAGAGGAACGCGGACGCGATCGACGGGTCGCACGCGAGGCCGATCGCTCCGGATTCTGCGTACTGTTCGAGGAGGGCCCGCGCCGACGCGGTGAGTGAGGCGAGCTCTTCGCGGAGATCGGTGGGTGCGGCCGGCTCGGTCATGCGCTCACCGCGAACCTACCGCCGATCGCGCGCGAGGGCGAATGCTACGTCGATCGCGCGTGGCGACGCACGTGACGTCCGCTCAATGACCGCCGTGCGCCGCGAGCCACCGCTCGGCGTCGAGCGCGGCCATGCATCCGGAGCCCGCGGCGGTGACGGCCTGGCGGTACGTCCAATCCTGCACGTCGCCCGCGGCGAACACGCCCTCCACGCTGGTGCGCGTCGAGCCCGGCACCGTCTTCAAGTAGCCGTTCGGGTGCACGTCGAGCTGACCCGTGAAGAGATCCGTCATCGGCGTGTGGCCGATCGCGACGAAGAGCGCGCCCACCGCGATGTCGTTCTTCTCGCCCGTCTTCAGGTTCTTCACGCGGAGGCCCGTCACCGCATCCTCCTCGACGCCGAGCACCTCGTCGACGACGTGGCTGTAGAGGATCTTGATCTTGGGGTTCTGCACGACGCGCTCGATCATCGACTTCGACGCGCGGAACTCGTCGCGGCGGTGGATCAGCGTGACGCTCTTGCAGAGGCCGGAGAGGTACGTCGCCTCCTCCATCGCGGTGTCGCCGCCGCCCACGACGGCCACGTCGTGCTTGCGGAAGAGCGCGCCGTCGCACACCGCACACGCGCTCACGCCCTTGTTCTTGAGCTTCTCCTCGCTCGGCAGGCCGATGTAGTTCGCGCGTGCGCCCGTCGCGATCACGATCGCCTTCGTGAGGTAGAGCTGATCCTCCACCCACACCTTGAACGGCCGCTCGGAGAGGTCGACCTTCGTGACGTCGGCGGTGACGATCTCCGTGCCCTGCTTCTCCGCCTGCTCGCGGAAGCGGCCCATCAGCTCCTGCCCGGTCACCTTCTCGGGGAAGCCGGGGAAGTTCTCGACGTCGCTCGTGAACATGAGCTGGCCGCCGGGGATGAGGCCGCCGGCGCTGAAGCCCTCGATGCAGAGGGGCTTGAGGTTCGCGCGCGCCGCGTAGATCGCAGCGGTGAGCCCCGCGGGACCGGAGCCGATGATGATGAGGTTGCGGACGGAAGTCTCGGACATGGTCCGGGCGGTATATGCACGCGCGTCGCGCGCGTCGAGCCCAGGATCACACGAAGAAGTATCGCGAACCCTCGGACGCGCGAGCGGGCTCTCACTCGTCTTCGATCGAGCGCCGCGTCGCGTCGAGGAGGAGCGTCAGAAGCGCCAGGTGCCGCCGAGCGCCACCTCGTTGAGGTCGCTCTTGAGGCTGCCGCCGTTGATCGCCTGGTACGTGCGGAACGCGCCCGCCGGGCCCGGGGTCTTCGAGGTCGCGGCGTCGCCGGAGAGGCCGTAGAGCGCGCCCTGACCCTTGTTGTCGAGCGTGCCGAAGAAGGTGTGCTGGTACGCGACCGTGACGTCGACCGGCCCGATGCGCACGCTCGCGCCGCCCGAGAGGCCGACGCGCTCGCCGAGGTGGAAGTCGATGTTGAGGTACTTGTCGTCCTGGCCCTTCGACTCGTAGAAGCCGCCCGCGCGCGCCGCGAGGAGGCCCGGCACGATCACGTACTCGCCGCCGAGCCGCACGCCGAACACGTCCTTCCAGTTGTGCGCGATGTCCGCGTTCTCCGGCAGCGTGCCGCCGGTGCCGTTGATCGGGATGCCCTTCTGGAAGCGCACCTCGATGTTCTGCACCGACGAGTTGTTCGCGTAGGTGAAGTTGGCCTCGATGTCGAAGAGGTCCTCGCTCAGCGCGTCGCGCACCTTCTTGGTGCCCTGCGCCCACTTCGGCAGCGGAGCAGGCGTCGAGCGCGGGTAGTGGAAGCGCACGCCGAGCTTCGCCTCCATCGGGATGTTGAGCTTGATGTGGCCCGCGTTGTAGCCGGGGTCGCCGGCCTTCTCGCCCTTCGTGATGTTGCAGCCGGCCGCGCCGGTGCCGCACGGGGCCGTATTCACCTTGCCGGCCTGGTCCCAGTAGAGCGACGTCACGTTCACGCTCGCGTCCGTGTCGACCGCGTCGGACCAGCGGAACCAAGCCGCGACGTCGAGGTTGTTCGTCGGCGAGTAGAGCGCGCCGATCACGAAGCCCGGCACGAACACGTCCGTCGCGCTGAGCTTCGCCTTCGCGTCGCGCGTGAAGTCGTCGCCCGCGAGGCACTGCTGATCCTTGTTCGGTCCGCACGTCTTGCCGCCGGGCGGCGTCGAGATCGTCTCCGCGAGTTTCACGAACTCCGCGTGCGCGACGCCCCACACGAAGCCCGCGCCGAACGAGAGCTGATCGTTCACCGCGTACGCGACCGACAGCGTCGGGAACAGGATCAGCGAGTCCGACTCCGTCAGCATGTAGCGCTGCGGCGCGGGCTGCGTCGCCTGGATGCCGAACTTGTTCGTGAAGCCCATGCTCTCGGGCCAGATGCTCTTGCCGACGCCGTGCGGCCCCACGAGGGCGAGGCCGATCGCGAGCTTGTCGAGCGCGCGGTAGTTGAACGCGAGCTGCGGGTTCGGGAAGGGCGCGCCGTCCGAGCAGACGTCCGCCGAGGGGCCGATCGCCTTTCCGTTCTGCGGCGCGCCCGGCCCGAGGTAGCCCGCGCCCGGCGACACCGGGAAGCCCGACGAGCCGAATTGCCCGTACGTCGTCGACTTCTGATCCATGTCCGGACCGGTGCGCGCGTAGCACCGATTGAGGAACATGAGCTGCGCCCCCAGGTGCACGCCCGTCCCCTGCCGCACGAGGCCGGCCGGGTTGTAGTAGGCCGCGAGCGGATCGTCCGCGCGCGCGATCCAGGCGCCGCCGCGCCCGATCTGAGCGGCGCCGGCGTCTCCCGGCGAGTCGAGGCCGTTCGACGCGAGGGCCGACCGCGCGGACAGGGTCGCGCCGAGCAGCGCGACAGAGGCGAACGCCAGCTTCTGGAAACCGCTTCTCATGAGCTCTCCTTCAACCCGTGATCGTCACTTGACGGGAGACGCCTTGAGGGCGGCCTTCCCCTCTTTCACGTACACCGTGAACTTCACCCGCGTGCAGTTGTGGCGCGCGACGAGCGCGTCCTTGTTGCGCTGCAGCGTGCCCTTGAACTTCTCGAACGTGAGGTTCGCGGTGGGCTCGCCGCACTGCTGCTTCAGCGCGAGGAACTCTTCGTAGACCTTGCGCCAGTCGGCCATCTCGTCGAACGGCTCGTCACCGACGAGCGCCGCCACGGACGAGATGTTCGACGCCTCCGCGACGGCCGGCTCCGCGGGCGCGGCGGGCGGCGCAGGCGGCGCGCCGGGCTTGCGGAGCGGCGGCGCGGGCGGCTTCGGCCTCGCGGGCGCGGCGTCGGGCTCGATCGCGTCCGGCTCCGCGTGGGCGCGCGGCGGCGCCTTCGGGAGGCCGCGCGGTCCGGACGAGGCGGTCGGCGAGATGTTCGGCCCCGACGATGCGGGCGCGGGCTCACCGGGCAACGCGAACGCGCTCATCGCGGGCTGCGACGGAAGCGGCCCGAGCACCTGCTCCAGGTTCGCGGCCTTGCGCGGCACGCCGCCCTTCTCCGCGATCTTCTCCACGCCGTCGTTGATGTCGGCCGCGATCTTCTTGTACGCGCCGCTGAACTTGCTCGGCGCGAGCACGTCGATCTTGCCCTTCGCGAGCTCCATCACCTGCCCCGCGAACGTGCGCAGCGGCTTCGTGTGCTCGAGGAACGAGAACAGGAGACCGAGCACGAGCACGAGCACCGTCGCGCCGATGACGCCGTAGAACGTCACCGATTTCGTCACCGCGGCCTTGTCGGTGTTGTCGGCCTTGAAGAGGAAGTCGAGCGGGCTGTCCATGCGCACCGCGAGGCGCCCCACCGCGTAGCCCGCGCCGAGATCCCAGGCCTCTCCGGGCAGCCGCGCGTACACGACGCCGGTCGTGTCGTTGAGCACCCGCACGGCCGAGCGCCCCTTCTCCTCGTAGTCCTTGTTGCCTTCGAGGTACTTCAGATCCTGCGTGATGCTGTCGAGGTTCGACTTGTCGAAGCCCTCGGGCGCGCCGGACGCGACGCGCTGGTTGGCCGCGTAGAAGCCGACGGCCGCGCCGGTTCGCTTCGACACCGCGCGCGCGAACTCGTCGTTCACGACGCGCACGCCGATGATCGCGCCGACCGGAGCGCCGCCGCCCTCCTGCTCCACGGGGCGCGCCACCACGCGGTAGATGCGCTCTTTCCAGACCCACGCGTCGTCGCGGATCCAGCCGTGCAGCGCGTCGGCCACGACGGCGAAGCCGCCCAGCTCCCAGTCTTCGAGGTTCGCGCCGGTGACCTCGTCCATGCCGCCGATCACGCGGCCCTCGGCGTCCACGGCCCAGATCACGTCGAACTTCTGCTCGGCGGGGATCTCGTCGGCGAGCTTCTTGATGACCTTCGAGTTCTTGTCGCGCAGGCCGGCGGGCACCTTCGTCTCCGACGACGACTTGGCGAGGCCCGCGCGCAGATCCGCGTTGAGCGCGAACGGCACGAGGTTGCTCGCGCGTCGGCGCGCGTCGTCCTTGAGGTACCACTCGACGGCGGACGAGTCGGCGAGCAGCGCCTCGCTCATCGCGCGGTTGCCGGCGCGGTTGAAGATCTGCACCGAGAGCAGGAGGATGAAGGCGGTCGCGCCGAAGAGCAGCGCCAGGACCGCGTACCAGAATCGCGAGAGAATCATCCGCAGTCCTCCGCCTACTTCTTCTCGTCCTTCTTCGGATCGGGCGCGCCGCCCGTCACCGCGAGCGGGCTCTTCAGCGGCTGCTCGGCGGGCGCGGGGTTCACCACGACGTCGAAGTCCTTCACGACGATCTCGCCGTTGTGATACGCGCGGAGCTTGTATTTCCCGGGCTCCAGATCGATCCCGAAGTCGCCCTTCTTGTCGGGATACGCGACGGCCACGGCCTTCGGCTCCACCACGATCCACGCGCGCAAGCTCGGCGACGCCTGATCGCGGATCTCGTATTTTCCAGGGCCCGGCGGCGTCCAGGAGCGCGCTTTGTTCGACGGCGTCTCGCCGGCCGTGAGCCCCTTGTTGCCCGTGTCGTAGACCTTGTGCGGGAACGGGTCCTTGTTCTCGATGCTGATCGCGACGCCCTGCGTGACGACGAGCGTGGTCGGCACCGCGCGCCCGCCGATGAGCGTGAGGTTCCCCTTCACGGTGGCGCCGCCCGCGTCGGTCACGGCGACGACGGCGACCTCTTTGTCGAGCTGCGCCGTCAGCGTGCGCGCGTCGAGGCGCGTCGTGGCCGAGAACTCACGGAACGTATACCGATGCGAGTCCTTCTCTTTGGCCTCGTTCCACACAGGGTTGAGGAGCTTCTGCGTGTCGTTGATGTGACCCTTCACCGTGACGGCGGCGCCGAACGCGGCGCTCGGGATCAACAGGAGGGCGAGGGCGGCGGCGAAATAGCTCTTTTTCCCAACCATCGGACCGGGGAAGCTACCGGAACGCACCCGCGGACGGAAACAAAAGAGGAGAGGCCGCCCGGTCCTTTGCAGTGGGCCTTCAGTCTTTCATCTTGATGCCGAGGCGCTTGCAGGCGTCTTCATCGCCCTTGCCGTCCTTGCACGCCTGGCCCCACGCGGTCTTCGCCTTCGCCTCGTCGGCTTCGACGCCGCGGCCCTTCTTGTAGTAGTCGCCGAGGAGCAAGCAGCTCTCCCAGTCGTCGCCTTTGCAGCCGTGCGCCGCGAGCTTCACGGCCTCCGCGTCCTTCGACGCCGCGTTCGCGTACTGCGCGCCGTCGACGCAGTACATGACGTCCAGCTCGCACGCGCGCCGCATGTATTTATAGGCCGAGTCCTTGTCGGCCGTCAGATCGTGCGTGCCCTTCGCGTACGAGCTCGCGAGCTCCGCGCACTCGTCGGCGCCGCCGCCCTGGCACCCGAGCGCGAGCATCGCGACGCCCTTCTTGTTGTCCTGCGGCAGCCCCCGTCCCTTGAAGAACATGTCCGCGAGGCTGGAGCACGACGTGCCGTATCCGAGGTCGCACCCGCGCGCGTAGCGCTTCACCGCGGCCTTCAAATCGAGCGTTTTGTAGTCCTTGTCCTGGAGCAGATCGCCCGCCAGATCGCAGCCGCGACCGCTGCCCATGTCGCAGGCCTTGTTGAGCACCGCGAGCGTGGCCGCGGCCTCCGCGTCGGCGTGCTCGTCGACTGGATACATCGCGTTGCCCAGCTCGGCGCAGCCGTCCGCGAAGCCGCCGTCACAGGCCTTCTTGAAGAACGGCATCGCCGCTCCCTTCGACTTGGCCTTCCAAACGATCGTGCCCAGGTTGTAACAGGACTCTTGACTGCCCTTGTCGCACTGCGCGCGACAGTCGGCCTCGTCGTTGGCTTTGCAGAGGTGCGCGACCTGCGAAGAGGCCCGCACGCACACCTCGTTCGAGAGCGTGAACCCTTCCGGACACGGGTTCTCCACGGCGGCGGCCTCCTTCTTCTCCTCGTCCTTCTTGCCCTTCGCGTCCTTGTCGCCCTTCACCACGGCGGCGGCGCCCGCGATCGGCATCAGCTCCACGCGGATCGGCGTGCCGCACTGGTTCGGGGGCGAGGCGTCGTTCGGATCCGACTTGCGGCACTCGTCGAGGTTGCCGTCCTTGTTCATCGCCTTGCGCTCGGACTCGCTCTTGGCGCCGCCCCCGTAGCTGAACATCTCCGCCACGGCGCCCACCTTGCCGACGGACCCGGTGGCCATCGAGAACGCGCCGAGAGTGGCAGTCTGCACGTAGTGCGTCGCGCCGTCGCACGCGCCGGTGAGGTCGTTCTTGTTCACGCTGGTGACGGGCGTGGTGCGTCGCCCCACCATCACGATGGCGAGATCGATGGAGCGCCCGCTCGTCAGCTCGGCGCCGAGCTTGGCCGAGTTGATGGGGATGTTCGCGTGGAGATCGTCCGCCGAGGTCATCTGAATGACCTGCTCCTTGCTCTGCACGCCCGCGTATTCATACGCCGAGTCCGAGATCTTGCACGACGACAGCACCCGGAAGCTCGAGCAGTCGTACGCCACGACGACGGCGCCCTTCTTCATGCTGGCCTCCAGCCCGACGCGATCGTCCGGATCGAGATCGACGATGAAGGGCTTGGCGTACTTCGGGTCACCCGTGCACGTGGGCGCCTTGGTGCCCGTGGCGCTCTGCGCGGTGTGATCGTCCGGGCGCACCGTGTTCCCCACGGCGCCTCCGCAGGATGGAAGAAGGAACATGCCAAAGAGGCAGGCAGCGACGGCGGCGTAGTTTCTCATCGTGTCCGTTCGCATACTCGTTTACGACGGACGCGTCCACAGCCGATGCGGCGTTTTGCCCCGGCCCTCACGGAGATGGGCAGTCGCCGGTCAAGTCCACCCCGAAGAACTCGTCCACGAGGGCCTTCCAGGTCTTCGCGTTCTCGGCAGGACCGCACTTGAAGGTGCCTTTCGCGTACCTCTTCCCCGCGAGGATCGCCTGGTGCTCCAGGAAGTACCGAGTCGCGAGCTCCGCGGCGTACTCCCCGACTCCGTTGCCCTTCTGGAAGGCGTAATACGTCCCGCCGCGCACCATCGTGGTCCCCGGCGCATAGGGAGTCAAACATCCCGTATTCTGGCCACACTTTTCCAGGATCGAATCCACCGTGGCGGTGAGCGCGGACACCGACCAGCGCCCGTGGCGCGCGTCGTTCGTGTGGAAGACCTCGTGAAACAGCGTCTCTCGAACGGCGTCGGCGCTCGCGTGGAGCGACCCGGACACGTTGTACGAGACCTCCCAGTCCTGCGCGTAGGCCGAGGGCGTCGTCCGCCCGACCGAGCGCAGGAATCGGAGCGACAAGGCCCGATAACGATACGTCGCCTTCGTCCCCGGAGCGCGCTTTTCGTCGAGGCCGGCGAAGAAGGCGTCGATGTCCTCGAACCCCGATTTCACCCATTGAAGGTGCTTGCGATACTGTCCGACCGGCAGCTCCGGCACGAGGTGGATCTCGCCGCGCCACCCGCCGTCCATCACCTGATCGCGCGCGACGCCCGTGACCATCCCGAGCTTGTCGTAGAGGCCGAGGGCCATGTCCCGCGCCGCGTCGTCCCCGGAGAACCGCGCCCGGATCAGACACCGTATCTTCGCCCCGTCGGCCGCGCGCTCGTCCTTCGGGTCCGCCTCTTTCGCCGCCTCCGATTTGCAGCGCTCCGCGTCCGCGGACAGGCCGGTGGGAAACGTGATGTCGACGGCCTCCTCGAACGAGATCGAAGGCGGCTTTTCGACGAGGGGCGCGTCGATCGGCTTCGCGCTGGCGGAGGCGAGGGCGCTGCCCACGGCGCTCACGATCGCGGGCACGAGAGGCGCGGCCGACTTCGTGGTGGAGAGGCCGCCGGAGGGGGCGCTCGGCTGCTCCGCGGGGCTGCACGCGGACAGGGCTCCACCGAAAGCACCCAGCGAAAGCGCGAAGAGGAGAGCGGATCGTCGCACGGTCACATCGTAGTTCCGGCGGGCGCGAAGGGGGGTACGAATTCCGGCCGCCTCCCGACGAATCAGGCAATCCCTGGCCCGGCAACTTCTTGCCTGCTTCGGTGTGCGCCGCCTCCGCCGAACACGAAACGCTGGATTTTTAGCCCCTCCCACATCCGCGCACCGTTGGCCCGACGCGTGCAATCTCCGCCGCCGCCGCTCGGAATCCACAGGAGGCTCCCGTGACGCTCACCTCGACGACGCTCTCTCGAACGCTGCTGCTCTTCGTCCCTCTCACGATGATGGCCTGTGGAGGTGGGGAGTCGAGCGGCTCCAACACCGGGGGATCGGGCACCACGACGACGACCGACTCCGGTGGCTCCGGCGGGTCCGGCGGCGGCGACGGCGGCATGATCATCGGCGGCTCGGGCGGCACCACCACCACGCCCACGAGCGATCCGTGCGACGGCGTCGCGTGCGGGACGGACCAGCACTGCGAGGCGAAGGAGGGAGTCGGCACGTGCGTGAACAACACCTGTGCCATGGTCAATTGCGGCCCCACCGAGATCTGCGTGGACGGCCCGAACGGCGGCAAGCTCTGCCAGGACATCTCCTGTACGACGGACCTCGACTGCGTGCCTTCCCAGTTCTGCAACGGCACCATCTGCGTCGACGACGTGTGCAGTCCGGGACAGGCCGAGTGCATGGGGGACGACGTGCTCGTCTGCGTGCCCGACGGCTCCACCAAGGAGATCAAGTTCACGTGCGGCAGCGACGCGTATTTCACCAGCGTCTGCTCCGGCGACGGCATGGGCTCGGCGACGTGCTCCTGCGAGGACGACTGGGACTGTCCGGCCAACACCGTGTGTGACGTGGCCTTCTGCGACGGCACCGGAAAGGCCCCCACGTGCTCCTTGCCGCCGGTCCCGTTCGCGAGCGCGCTGCCCGTGAACGAATTCATGTGGGGCGGCGTCAATCAGGCGAACAAGAACGCCGTGGGCGCGCCGTTCCCGCTCTCTTCGCAGGTGAGCATCGTTCCGGTCGTCATCAACCTGGACGACGACAACGGCGACGGCCTCGTGAACGAGCGCGATTTCCCGGAGATCGTGTTCATGTCCTATTGCGGGACGGACATCAGCGCGAACGGCGTGGTCCGCGCGATCCACGGCGGCGGCCCCAACAAGGGAAAGGACTTCTGGGCGAACGCGGGCGCGAACGTCTGGCACGAAGGCGACGACATCAACAAGGCGTATGCTTGCACCGACGCGGTCGGCAACGCGACGGCGGCGCTCGCGGCGGGCGACCTCGACAACGACGGCATCCCCGAGATCGTGGTCCCGAACGAGACGGCGGGCCTCACCATCCTCGACAACAAGGGCAACGTCATCGCGACGAGCGCGGCCAATCAATGGAGCGGCTACGCGGACCCGGCGATCGCGATCGCGAACATGGATCAGAAGGGCTTCGCCGAGATCATCGTCGGCCGCCACGTCTTCACGCTCCAGCACGACGCAAATGGCAAGCTCGCGTTCCTCGACCATTTCCAGGGCGCGTTGATGAACGGCAGTCAGGGCCAGGGCCCGGTGTCGTGCGTGGCGAACGTCGCGGGCGACAGCGTGCTGGAGGTCGTGGCCGGCACATCGGTGTACCGCATGCCGACTCCGCCTCAGGGAGTGACCAAGATCGCCGAGTGCCCCGTGGGCGCGATGGACAACTTCTGCCTCGGCAAGCTCGAAGTCGTGTGGGACGGCCAGACCGTGAACGGCGCGGCGAAGATCCCGAACGCCCAGCGCGACGGCTTCTGCGCGGTGGCGGACGTCCTCGGCGCCGACGAGATGGCGGCCCCCGGCCCCGCGAACCCGCTCGACGGCAAGGCGGAGGTGGTGCTGATCGACGAGGGGTATCTGCTCGTGCTGAACGGTGAGACTGGCACTCTCCGGCGCTTCGTCAACCTGAATGTCGGCGCGAACGGCGGCGCCCCCAACGTGGATGATTTCGACGGCGACGGCTTCCCCGAGATCGGCAGCGCCTTCGGGACGCGCTACGTGATGATGGACCTCCAGGACACCTCCGCGGCGTGCCCGACGTGGCCGAACGCCTTCGACGACAAGGTGGCCGGCATGAACGGCAACCCCAACCGAAACCCCGGCGCCGCGTGCACGGGCGACGCGGACTGCGCGGCTGGAGCGGTCTGCAACACGACCCTTGGACAGTGCACCTGCCTCCACAACGGCTGGATGCGCGTCACCGAGGACGACTCCTCTTCGGTCACCTCGTCGAGCGTCTTCGACTTCAATGGAGACGGCGCCGCGGAGGTCGTCTACAACGACGAGTGTTACTTCCGCATCTACGACGGCCGCACGTCCGAGGTCCTGTCGAAGCACCACTCGCCGAGCCGGACGCGCATCGAGAACCCTGCGATCGCCGACGTGGACAACGACGGAAACGCGGAGATCGTCTTCCCCTCGAACAACGACACCAACGCTTGCAGCGAGGGCCCGGACTACCCGAACGGCATCGCGGTGTGGGGTGATTCGAGCGACTCGTGGGTGAGCGCGCGCCGCGTCTGGAACGAGCACGCCTATCACGTCACCAACGTGACGGAGAGCGGCCAGATCCCGATGAAGGAGCCCGAGAATCACAAGAGCTACAACGGCCGCACGTACAACACCTTCCGTTCGAACCCGCGCAACTACAACGTGGCGCCGGATCTCACGGTGAGCGGAGTGCAGGTGACGTCTCCGGGCGTCGCGTGCGGCGCGCTCTCCAACAAGATCACGATCACGGCGAAGATCGACAACGCGGGCGATCTCCGCGTCGGCCCCGGCGTCAAGGTGACGTACTACGGAGTCTGGGGCATGACGGAAGAGCCCTTGTATGCGGACGCCCAGCAGACGGCGCTCTCGGCGACGATCCAGTCCAGCCTGGAGCCCGGCGATTCGATCCAGATCGCGGTGGACTACGACGCGATGTTCAACGCGGCCGGCACGCTGCCCGACAAGGTGAAGGTCATCGTCGACGAGGCGAAGATCGCGAGCGAGTGCCACGAGGACAACAACGAGATGGTGAAGGACGTGACCCCGTCGATGCCTCTCGCGGACCTGCGCCTGGATCTCGGCATCGCGAGCGACGCCCAGTGCCCGACTCCGACCATCGCCGCGAAGATCATCAACGACGGCGCGGCCGAGGCCTCCAACGTGCTTGTCCGCTTCTACTCGGGTGATCCAAACGCGGGCGGCACGTTCCTGCACGAGGAGACGGTGGCAGGCCCGGTGCCTCCGAACGGCGGAGAGGTCCAGTTCGAAGCGACGATCTCGAACTTCCCGAACGACCTCTCGATCCTCGTCTACGGCATCGTGGACCCGGACGACCAGATCCCGGAGTGCAACGACGGCAACAACAAGGACGCTGCCGACAACAAGATCCTCTGCGGCATCAACTGACGCTCACCGGCCGCCCCTGGGAGGGACTCCATCCTTGACGGTGCCCACCCCCGGCCTCCCTTCGGTCGGCCGCCCCTCCCCGGCGTCGTGCTCGGTCGCTCCGCGCCCTGCGCGCGCCGCGGGAGGGGCGCGTGTTCGCGAGCCGGGTTGGAGCTTCGAAGAGTCGGACTGGGCCTTCGAAGAGCCAGACTGGGTCGAAAAGAGCTCCAGTGGAGCGAAAAGAGCTGGATGGGCGCCCCGGTGACTCTCCGGGGTGCCGTCACAAGAGCCGCACCACGATCGTCCCGACAACCACGCTCGCGGCGTTCGCGAAGAGCGACCACAGGAGCGGCCGAGTCGCACGAAACGCCTTCAAATAAAGCGCCTCCGCGATCACCGCGAACCCCTCCGCCACGGCCCCGTAGAGCCATGTCCGGCCCGTCACATCGAGCGTCGGACAGCCCAGTCGAAGGGCCCTCTCGTACAAGAACATCGCCGCCCAAGGCATCACGAACCACACGATCGGGTGCGTGCTCAGGCTCGCTCCGAAGCCGATCAGGGCCCTTCGGCGCCACGTCCGCGACTCCGCACCTCGGAGCGCGCGGACGTAGATCGGGACCTCGACGATCTGGGTGATCGCGAACGCGAGCGTGAAATAAGGCAGGCCGCGATCCCCGATCGCGAGCGAGAGATCGGCGCTCAAGCCGTCAGGGAGGGGTGGCGAACTTGCCAGTTCCGCTCGGGGCCGGGGCGGCTCCGGTGCCGGCGGGCGCTTCGGGCGTCGCCGCGGGGACGGCGCCGGTGGTCGCGGGCGCATCGGTGCTCGTCGCGGTGGCCGTGGCGGTCGCCGTTCCCGAGGGCTCCGCGGACTTCGGCTCCGGCGGGGGAGGGTGCGGACCACCAAAACAAGCGTCCCGCGCGAGCAACGCGCCCGCGGTCACGGCCGCGCACCCGATCCGAAACCCCCACGTCTTCCAGCTCTCCATGACCGCGCATCCTACACCCAAGCTCGCTTGGGCCGATGGCATCCTTTCATGCTGCGTTGGGCGCTGCGGTGCGTGCTCACCCTCCGCGCGCTCCTCGTGTCCGCCTTGGTTGAGAGGCGCCCTCAACCCAATCGAGCATGGGTGTGGAGCCGCTCCGAGAATCGCGGAGCGTTCCCTTCCTTCGCAAACGAAGAGAGCGATTTGAGGCAACTTCGAGGGCTGCGGTAGCGAAGCTGCGGACTCCGTCCTCTCCCGGTGGCGGCCCTTGCTCAGCAGTGGCGGCCCTTGCTCCGCGAGCACGGACCGGGGTGGGAACCTCGGCATTCGTCACATCTTCCTCGTCGAAGCCCGTTCCGACGGCCCGTTTCGTCAGCGGGGGAGTGATACGAGGGGGCGGAGCCCACTTGTAAAATCCGACAGAAATACAGGCGTTCGCTGGGGTGGGCACCAGCTCTGTCGTCAACCCTTGTGGTCGGCGCCCGGGTTCTCTGCGGCCTTGTCGACGCGTGAGACCTTGTCGGCGGCGATGCCCGAGGCCGCGATGAATTTCCGGGCCTCCTCGTTGTCGCCGAAGGCCAGCTCGTCCGGCTTTCCGTGCGCGATCACCTTGCCCTGCACCACCAAGAAGGCCTGGTGCGCGATGCGGAACGTGCTCGCCATGTCGTGCGAGATCACCACGCTCGTGACGTCGAACCGCGCGCGCGTCTCCTCGATCAGGTCGTCGACCATGCGGCTCGTCAGCGGATCCAGACCGCTCGTCGGCTCGTCGTAAATCAGGATCTTCGGGTCGAGCATGAGCGCCCGCGCGAGGCCGACGCGCTTGCGCTGGCCGCCGGAGAGCTCCGAGGGCATCCGCTCTTCCTTGTTCATGATGCCGAGGCCGTTCAGCATCGTGACGACCTTCTCCTTGATGTCCCGCTCCGACATGTCCTTGCGGTGCTCGCGCAAGGGGAACGCGACGTTGTCGAACACGGTGAGCGAGTCGAGCAGCGCGGCGTACTGGAACACCATCCCGAACTTCTGCCGCATCCGGTTCATCTCGTAGTCGTCGAGGCCCGCCATGTCCTCGCCGTCGACCCAGATGTGGCCCGTCGTGGGGCGCTCCAAGCCGATGAGCATGCGCAGCAGCGTCGTCTTGCCCGCGCCGGATCCGCCGATGATCACGGCCGTCTCGTGACGTCGCAGGTGCATCGTGATGCCGCGGATGACGTGCGTCTCGCCGAACGACTTGATGACGTTGTCGACGAGGATGTGATCCTCGCTCGGGATCGGCGTCGTCGGCTGCGGTTTGTCGCGCTTCTCGCGGGTGAACAGGCCCACGTCGCGCACGGTACCACGCGGCGGCGCGCGGAGATGGGGCCTCGCGCGGCGCGCCCGGAGGCCCGCGGAGGCCGCTCCCGCGCGGAGAATCGGGCGGCTCGCTTGACGCGACGGTCCGGGCCGACAAATACCGGCGGCATGACCCACGACATGCTGAAGAACGTGCTCGAGACCGCGCATGCCCACGAGTCGGAGGGCTGGTCCGTCCTGTCGGACGGGCGGCTCCTCACGCTCTACGCGGCGCACGAAGGCGTCTCCCTCACCGTGCAGAAGGTCGAAGCGGTGCGCGTGGCGCACGCGATCGTGCACGCCCGCAGCGTGAAGGGCGAGACGTTCCTCGTCGCGCTGGAGGACATCTTCGCCGCCGCCTTCGACGCCGGCACGACCTCTCCGCAGACGCGAAAGGCTGGTTTTCTGGGCTGATTAGAAGCGGCCCATCGCGCCGAGGGCGGGGACCGTGTTGCCGGCGCGATCCAGCATCGTGGTGGGGCCGACGCCGTCGAGGTGGAACGACGCGGTCTCCACCTGCACCTTGCGCGGCCGGAGCTGCTCGCGGTGCGGCGTCGTCGCGAGATCGATGATGCCGAGCGTGAGCGGCGCGATGAACGCGAACGTGATCGGCATCAGCACGCCGTCGGAGCCCCAGTTGATCGCCGTGCCGAGCGCGAACGAGCCGCCGCGAAGACCCGTCCAGAGGAGGCCCATGCCCACGTCGCCCGTGACGAACCGCGGGATGCTCGGCGTGAAGGTCATGATCGCGCCCATCGCATACAGCGAGGCCGCCGCCTTCCGGTTGCCGCAGCTCTCTAGGAGCGAGCAGTCCCCGATCCCGTCCTGCGCGATGTTCACGATGTACGACATCCCCGAGGCCGCGGTGCCGAGGCCGAACACGAGGCTCGAAGCGATGAGCGCGGCCTTTCGCCCCGGATCCGGCGCATACACGGGGCGAAGCGCGACGGGCGGCGGATACGCCGGGTAGTACCGAGGGCCGTACGCCGCGTCCGGCGGGTAGTACTGCGCGGCCGCAGGAGGCGGCGGAGGCGGAGGCGGCGGCGCCTTGCACGGAGGCGCGGCGCCCTGCGGGAGAGGCCCCGATTTGTCGTTCGGATCGAACTCGACGCGATCGCAGCCGTACGCGCGGACGGTGCCGGACGGCGTGCGCGCCACGACGTCGACGCCCTGATCCGGCGTGCGCTTCACCACGACACCGCCGTCAGGCTTCACTTGCACGTTCGAGGGGACCTGCGCCGGCGGGAGCTGCGGCAGCTCGTCAGCGGTCCAGGTGGTGTCCGCGGGGGCAGCCTTCGGATCGTCGGCAAACGCCGCGGTCGTGAACAGGCTGGTCGCGAAGACGGTCGAAGCAACGAAGGCCCGGCGTGTCACGTTGGCGAGCATGGCAGGGGCTCCAATCTGCAAGGGGCTTGCCAGTGTAGCGGAGGATGCGCGGCCCGCGATCCCCTTGATCCGAAGGCCGAAGCGCTTCCGAGGGCGACCGCGCTGTGAACGCCTTTTCACGACGGACCCGAGCCGATCGGTGCTCACGTCGTCGTGGCGAGCCTTGGGTCCCGCGCGGAGGCCGCGTTAGAGTGCGTTGGACCTTCGTGTCCAGCGTGGTCCCTGGGGCCTCGCTCGGTACAGACCTGCGGGAGACGCCCGTTGACCACCCGGGACAAAACGATCGAGCGCGTGCTGGAGGCCGCGGAGCGACGCTTCGGCTTGGGGGCCATCCGCGGTCCGGGCTGGGTGCGCGATCGCGTCGGCGCGTTCGTGGACGCGTACGTCGAGCGCGTGGACGTCCCGTGGGAGGCGGTCGCCGCGAAGCTCGTGGCCGATCGGGCGTCGATGAACGAGCTCATCGCGTCGCTCCGCGTCGGTGAGACGCGGTTCCTCCGCGACTCCGCGCAGTGGGAGGCGATCGTGCGGCACCTGTGCGAGAAGGTCCCGTCGCTGACGCCGATCCACGCGCTCTCCGCGGGGTGCAGCACCGGCGAGGAGGCGTACACGCTGGCGCTCCTGCTCTCCGAGAGGAAGCGGCGCTTCCAGATCGTGGGCGTGGACCGATCTCCCGAGGCCATCGAGGCCGCGCGCCGAGGCCGCTACGCCGCGGAGGCCGTGCGCGAGCTGCCCCCGCCGCTCCTGGAGCGCTATTTCGATCCGGTCGACGACGTGCTCCGGGTGAAAGAATCGCTCCGCAGCAGCGTGAAATTCGAGGTACGCGATCTCACGATGCGCTGGCCCCGCGGGCCGTTTCACCTCGTGCTCTTCAAGAACGTGCTCCTCTACCTCGCCGAGCCGGTCGGCAACCACGTGGCCTCGCGGCTCGCGAACACGCTCGCGCCGGACGGCTTCTTGATCTCCGCGGCGAGCGAGTCCGTGCGACTCTCCGCCATCCTCGAGCCCTTCCGCATCGCGCAGGGGGCCATCGCCTTCCGCCCGCGCCCCGAGACATGAGCCGCACCACCGCCGCCCCGCGTATTTCGCCGAACGATCCGTTCCTCGTGTCGCTCAAGGCCGATTTCGACGCCGCGCGCGCCGCGATCCAGGCTCGCTTCCGCGGATCCGTCACGGGCGCCGCGAGCGGCCTCTCGCCGCTCGACGCCGTCGCGATCGGAGGAGAGCTCGGGAGGCGGAACGCCGCGGCCTACGACGAGCTCCTGTCGCGGCTCTTCGCGGGGATGGCGGCGCGCTCCCAGGATCGCGCGGCGTGGAGCGGCGTGCTGTTCGCGGCGGTCGGCAGCTACGGGCGCGGCGCCGTCGCGCTGAAGAGCGACATCGACGTGCGCCTCATCGCCTCGCGCCCCGAGCGCGCGAGCGCCGCGGCGGACGCGCTGCTCTATCCGCTGTGGGACATGGGGATCAGCGTCGGGCATCAGGTGGCGGCGATCGACGATCTGCTCGACTCCGCGCGGACGGATCTCCCGACGGCCACCTCGCTCCTGGATCTGCGGCCGATCGCGGGGGACACGGCGCCCTTCGACGAGCTGCGGCGGCGATCGACGAGCGGCCTCTTCGCGCACTCGGAGCTGCCGCGCTTCGTGGAGCGCCTCTCGACCGAGGTCGCGCAGCGGCACGAGCGCTTCGGCGGCTCGGTGTACCTCCTGGAGCCGGACGTGAAGAACGGCGCCGGCGGGATCCGCGATCTCGACGTCGTGTACTGGGCGCTGAAGGCGCGCTTCGGCTTCGGGGAGCCGCGCGAGCTCGTGCGCCGCGTCGGCATCCTCGTGCAGCGCGAGGCCGATCAGATCGAGGCCGCGGGCGAGCTGCTCTGGCGCGTGCGCAACGTGCTCCACGCGCGCGCCGGGCGCCGCAGCGATCGCCTCACGTTCGACGAGCAGGAGGCGATGAGCGCGCTGCTCGGCTTCGGCGGCGACCCCGAGGCCATCGAGCAGATGATGAGCGAGTATTACCGGAGCGCGCGCACCGTCTCGCGGGCGCTCGACATGATCCTGTCGCTCGCCGCGCCCGTCCTGCACCGGAAGAAGCCGCGCGAGGAGGATCTCGGCGGCGGCGTGCTGCTCTTCGACGAGCACATCACGACGCGGGACAAGGAGCTCTTGCGGACGGATCCGGCGCTCGCGCTGCGCCTCGTGGCCGCCGCGATCGATCGGGGGATGCCGCTTCTGCCGCACACGCGGGACGCGATCGCGGGCGCGTGCACCGAGCCCTCGTTCTGCGCCGAGCTGCGCGCCAGCCCCGAGGCCGCGCGGCTGTTCTTGTCGCTCGTCGCCACCTCGAAGGAGACGAGGCTCCGGGCCGGCACGGTGGTGCGCGAGCTCTACGACCTCGGCCTCTTGCTCGCGATGATCCCCGAGTTTTTGCCGGTCGTCGGCAGGACGCACCACGACATGTACCACGTGTACACGGTCGACGTTCACTCGGTCGCGGCCGTCGCGAGGCTGTCCGCCCTCGTGCGCGGCGAGCTCGCGCAGGAGCACCCGCTCGCGTGCCGGCTCGCCGCGGAGATTGCGCGGCCGGAGATGCTGTACTTCGCGACGCTGCTCCACGACGTCGGCAAGGCGATCGGCGGCACCGATCACTCGACGCGCGGAGCCGACATGGCCGCGCCGATCCTCGCGCGCCTCGGGATGCCGCCGGAGGACGTGGCCGAGGCGTGCCACCTCATCCGCAAGCACCTCGTGATGTACCACGTGGCCACGCGGCGCGACGTCGACGATCCGGCCACGATCACGGAGTTTTCGCGCGAGGTGAAGGGCAGCCGCGAGACGCTGCGCGACCTCTATTTGCTCACCGTGGCGGACCTCTCGACGACGAGCCCCACCTCGATGACGTCGTGGAAGGCGCGCATGCTCGACGAGCTGTACCTCGCGACCGACGGCGCGCTGGGCGGGGCCGTCTCGCGGGACGCGCGCGTCGCGAAGGCCGCCGCCGAGGTGATGGAGGCCGCCGAGCAGATGCCCGCGAAGGACCCGTCGGAGCGAGCGGAGCGCCGCGCGTTCACGCACCGCTACCTCGCGTCGATGGGCGATCGGTACCTGCTCTCGAACGCGCCGCTCGCGATCGCGAACCACGGAGAGGTCGTCCGCAAGCACGCGCAGAACCTCGTCAGCGTGTCGCTCGTCCCGTCACGGCACCCCGGGGCCGCGGAGATCTGCGTGGTGGCGCCGGATCAGCCCGGCCTCCTCGCGAAGATCACGGCCGCGCTCGCGGCGTCTCGGCTGGAGGTCCACGCGGCGCAGATCTACTCCCGCCGCGTCGACGGGGCGCCGCCGGAGGCCGAATTCCAGGCGGTCGACATCTTCTGGGTGCGCGATCGAGGCGACGGCGTCTCGGGCGTGGCGCGCTCCGTCGCGAAGCTCTCGGCCGACATCACGTCGCTCCTGACGGGCGCGAAGGACGCGGTCGAGCTGGCGCAGAAGCGCTATCAGGGCAGCCTCCGCCGCGCGACGCCGAAGGTGCGCACGCAGGTGACGGTCGACGACCGAGCGTCGCGCACGCACACCGTGATCGAGGTGTTCGCCGAGGACCGGCCCGGCCTCTTGTTCGCGATCGCGGAGACGCTGTACGAGCTGGGGCTCTCCATCGCGGTCGCGAAGATCAACACGGAGGGGACGCGAGTCGCCGACGTGTTCTACGTTAGCGAGGGACGGGACGGCGCGAAGGTCAGCCCCTCGCGCACGCCCGAAGTGAAGAGCCGCATCCTCGGCGTTCTGCAAGGTCTATCCGGAGACAGCGAGGCATCATGGGTCGTTCGAAAAGAGCCTTCTTGAGCTTGGGCATCGTGGCGGCGGTCGGCTGCAGCAGCACGCCGCCTCCGCAGGATCCGGTGCTCACGGCCGATCCCCCCGTCGGCGGCGCAGAGGGCCTCTCCTCGGGCACGGCGAACACCGAGGTGCAGCGCGCCATCCAGTACGTGAAGAACGGCAGCTACGCGGAGGCGAAGGAGCACGCGGAGAAGGCGCTCGCGGAGAAGCCGGATCACCCCGAGGCGACGTTCCTCATGGGCGTCGCGGTCGAGCACCTCGGCGACAAGAAGGCCGCGGAGGATTGGTACAAGAAGACGCTCAAGATCGACCCCGGGATGGTCGACGCCTCGTTGAACTTGGGTGCGCTCTACCTCGATCCGCCGCCGCGCCCCGACGACGCGATCGCGGTGCTCAAGGCGGCCGCCGAGAAGGCCCCCGCCGCCTTCGACATCCAGTCGAACCTCGCCTACGCGTACTCGCTCAAGAACGACTTCGCGAACGCGAGCAAGGCGTACGACGCGGCGCTCGCCGTGAAAGAGGACGTCGACACGCGCTACGCGTACGGCGCGCTCCTCATCGACGCGAAGGAGCTCCCGCGCGCCGCGGAGCAGCTGAAGAAGGCGCTCGACGGGACGAAGGACGCAGCCTTGGCCGCGAAGCTCGGTCACCTGCTCGGAGAGGCGCAGGCCTGGTCCGACTGCGTGCGCGCGTTCGACCTCGCGCTCTCGGCCAAGAAGGAGCCGGATCTCCTCGTCCGCCGCGGCGCCTGCAAGCACGGCACGAAGGAGGAAGAGAGCGCCCGCGCCGACTACGAGGAGGCCATCAAGCTCGATCCGAAATTCGCGACGGCCTACTACTACCTCGGCATGAGCTACAGCGAAGAGAAGAAGAACCGCGCGAACGCGCTCCTCACGCTCGACAAGGCCGCCAAGGTCGGCGCCAACACCGAGATCGGAAAGCGCGCGAAGGCGGAATACGACAAGCTCGCCAGGCAGAAGCCGTGAAGTCGCGTTCGCGGTGAGAGCCGCGCGCGCGTGAAATCACCATGTGTCGCGGGCTAGCTCTTACGCCTCTTTCAATTGTGAAATTTGCCGTCGTCACGCCACCGCTCTGAGGGACGGCCGCCTCTGCTTGCTGTATAACGTGCAGTCCCATGACGATGCGGGAGCGAGTCCCAGCGCGCGCGTCGGACAGCGTTGACCTGTCCGACACGCTGGAATTGCTGGCTTCGCTCACGCAATACGCGGAGGCCGGCGCCGTTCAGCCGCACACGCTCGCTCAGGCAGCGAAGCACGCGCTCGAGCAGCACGGCGAGAACGTCGACGTGCTCTTCGCGGTCGCGAAGCTCTACCTCGCGACGGGCGATCGCGGCGAGGCCGGCAAGCTCCTGCAGCGCGCGTCGCAGATCGCGCCCGGCGACAAGCGCGCGTCGCAGCTCATGTCCGAGGCCGGGATCGAGCTGTCGCGCCACGCGCCGATCACGCCGCGCACCGCGGGCGCCTTGCCGACGTCGGGCCCGCGCTCCGTCCGTGAAGAGGCGCGCCCGCGCAAGGCCCCGGCGCCCGTCGTGGAGGAGCCGCAGACGAGCAGCGTCGCGCGTCCGGCGCGCGGCGAGTCGACGATGCGATCGCTCGCAGAGCTCGGCGCGCTCGTCCGTGAGGAGCCGGTCGAGGCGCCGCGCGTCCCCGACACGAGCCCTCCGACGACGCCGCGCTCGGTGGGGCCGGACGGCCCGATCCTCCGGCCGACCGTCCGCATGGCGCGCGTGGCAGGCGCCCCGGAGCGCGGCCGCTGGGGCAAGCCGAGCGAGGCGCGAGAGCCGCTCGACTCGAAGCCGGAGCGCGAGCCGCCTTCGGAGAACCCGCGCAGCGAGCGCGCGAACCCGGCGCGCGCGGATCGTCAGGAGTCGCCGCGCAGCCAGCGCCCCCGCATGGACTCGGCGCCCGGCCCCACGTCGGTGCGCACGCCGCGTCAGGGCGTCGCGCCCGCGCGGTCGAGCCGCGCCGCCACGGGGAACCTCAAGCTCCTCGATCCGACGGACGAGCGTCGTCGCCTCGATCGCTACGAGCTGATCGGCGAGATCGCCGCCGGCGGCATGGCGAGCGTGTTCCTCGCGCGGGCGGCGGGCGTCGCGGGGTTCCAGCGGTTCTTCGCGATCAAGCGGCTGCACCCGCACCTCGCGGACGAGCAAGAGTTCATCGACATGTTCCTCGACGAGGCTCGCCTCGCCGCGGGCATCCATCACCCGAACGTCGTCCCGATCCTCGAGGTGGGCACCACCGACGCGGGCTACTACCTCGTGATGGATTACATCGAGGGCGACACGCTCTCCGGCGTGATCGCGCGATCGGCGGTCGAAGGCGGCCTCCCGCGGCCGATCGCGCTGCGGATCATCCTCGACGCGCTGCACGGGCTGCACGCCGCCCACGAGCTGACCGACGCCGAGGGAAACCCGGTCGATCTCGTGCACCGCGACTGCTCGCCGCAGAACATCCTGGTCGGCATCGACGGCTCCTCGCGGCTCACGGATTTCGGCGTCGCGCGCGCCTCCTCGCGCCTGTCGACGACGCGCAGCGCGACGGTGAAGGGGAAGCTCGCGTACCTCTCGCCGGAGCAGGCCACCGGGCGCGATCTCGACCGGCGCTCGGACCTCTTCGGCATGGGCGTCATCCTCTGGGAGGTGCTCGCCGGCCGACGCCTCTTCCGCGCGGACTCGGACGGCGCGACGCTCTCGCGCATCTTGGTGGAGCCGATCCCGCTCCTCTCGGATCACGCCCCCGACATCCCGGCGGGGCTCGCGGACGCGACGATGAAGTCGCTCGCGCGGGATCCGGCGGACCGTCACCCGACCGCCGCGGACATGGCCGACGCGATCGAGCAGGCGATCCGCGACGAGGGCGATCCGCAGATCTACGCCGCATCGCCGCGCGAGGTGGCCTCGTACATGCGCGAGATGTTCGGCGCGGACGTGGCGGTTCGCCGCGACACGGTGCGCGCGTGGATCGCGAAGTGCGGTGACGCCGACGCCGCCTCCGGTCCGCGCAGCCAGGCCCCTCGTCGCGGCGCGCAGGTCAGCCCTTCCAGCGCCCACGGTCGTCCGCGCGACGGAGAGCCTTCGTCCGAGTCGGAGCCGCGGTCCTCCTCGCGGGATTCGTCGGATCCGGTGAGCTACGGCAACGAGCCGCCGAGCTCCAAGACCGAGCCGTCCGCGGTGCACGCCGAGGAGGCGGCCGCGCTCTCCGCCGCCGCGAAGAAGGCCGCAGACGTCAAGCTGAGGGACGCGTCGGGCGCCGAGGAGCCGCCCGCGGAAGAGTCGCCGTCGCTGCCGGTGGCGTCCCCCTCACCGCCGCCCGCCGAAGCGAAGCCGAAGCCCAGCAACGCGCCGCCCGCGATGGATCGCCGCAAGCACTTGCCGATCCCTCTCATCGTGTTCGCGATCGTCCTCGTCGTGCTCGCGCTCGCCACGTACGTCTCCGGGCGTCGCGCAGGCCACCCCGCGAGCGGCGGAGTCACGCCCGCGCCGAGCGGCGCCCCGAGCTGAAGCGCCGCCGATAGCGATGCGGCGCAGCCGTCGAGCGCGCAGCGCTTCAGGCGCCGATCGCGTGCAGGATCCGGTCGAGCTCGTCCAGAGAGCTGTACGCGATCGCGATGCGACCCGCGCCGTTCTCGTCCTCGACCTCTACCTTCGTGCCGAGCTTTCGCTGGAGACGAGCCTCCAGATCGAGCACCGCGGGCGACTTCTTCTTCTTGGTGTCGCCGCTCTTCTCGGGCTCGTTCGCGCCCTTCTCTTTCGCCTTCGCCGCGCGGACGAGCGCCTCCACCTTCCGGACGGGCAGCTTCCCGCGCACCGTCTTGTCGGCGATCTCGCTCATCGTCTTGTCGGTGGGCGCGCCGAGGATCGCGCGGGCGTGGCCCTCCGTCAGCTCGCGGCCGATCACCATCGAGCGGATCTGCGCGGGCAGCTTCAGCAGCCGGAGCGAATTCACGATCGTCGTGCGGTCCTTGCCGACCTTCGCGGCGAGCGTCTCGTGCGTGTACTGGTGCTCGCGGAGCAGACGATCCAGCGCCTCCGCGACCTCGATCGGGTTCAGGTCCGCGCGCTGGACGTTCTCGACGAGGGCGAGCTCGAACGCCTCCTTCGGGGAGACGTCCTTCACGACGACGAGCACCTCTTTGAGGCCCGCGCGCTGCGCCGCCCGCCACCGACGCTCGCCGGCGATCAGCTCGAACGTGTCGGCGCCCTTCGCGGTGCGGCGCACCACGAGCGGCTCGATGATGCCGTGCTCCTGGATGCTCGCCGTCAGCTCCGCGAGCTCCGTCTCGTCGAAGTGCTGGCGCGGCTGCCCGGCCTGCGGCGTGATCTTCTCGACGGGGCAGTGGAAGACGCTCTTGTCGGCGAAGCCCGCCGGAGGGCTCGCCGCCGGCAGCAGCGCGTCGAGGCCGCGGCCCAGCGCGCGCCGCTTCGGATCGATCGTCATGAGCGCGCCTTCGCTTCCTTGCCGCCGCCGCCCTTGCCCTTGCCGGCCCGCGGGCTCTTCACGTTCCGGATGCGCTCGTTGGCGTCGATGATCTCGCGCGCGAGGCTCAGGTACGCCTGCGCGCCCTTCGACGACACGTCGTAGAGCACCGCGGGCATGCCGTGCGACGGCGCCTCCGACAGCTTCACGTTGCGGGGGATGATCGTGTCGAACACGCGGAAGTGACCCTTCACCTCGTTCGCGACCTGGTGCGTGAGCGACGTGCGCCCGTCGTACATCGTGAGCACGATGCCCTCGACGCCGAGGTCGGGATTGTACGCCGCCTTCACGCGATCGATGGTGGCCATGAGGTGCGTGAGGCCCTCCAGCGCGTAGTACTCGCACTGGAGCGGCACCACGACGCGATCCGCCGCGGCCAGCGCGTTCAGCGTGAGGAGGCCCAGGGACGGCGGGCAGTCGAGGACGACGCACGTGTAGTCGTCCGCCTGACCGCGCAGCGCATCCCGGAGCACGTGGGCGCGATCCGGGCGATCGATGAGCTCGATCTCGGCCGCGACGAGGTCCTGCGTCGCGGGCACGACGTCGAGCCGCGGGACCGCGGTCTTGAGGACCGCTTTGCTCATCGGCACGCGGCCGATCAGCACGTCGTAGAGCGTCGTCTCCGCGGTCCGCGGCGCGACGCCCACGCCGCTCGACGCGTTCCCCTGCGGATCGCAGTCGATGAGGAGCGTGCGGCGCTCGGCCGTGGCGAGGCTCGCGGCGAGGTTGACGCTCGTGGTGGTCTTCCCGACTCCGCCCTTCTGGTTGGCGACGGCGAACACGACGGGCGGGGCCATAGGGCGCCAGGCAATGCCGACGCCGCTCACAAAGTGCAAGTGATTTCTTGGCCCACAGCCCGTGTGTAACTAATGTCCCGACATGTCGCTGAATGTAGGTGTTGGTGGGCAACGCCAATCGGGGCAACAACGGGTCTCCACGTGCGCGCGTGGTCCCGAGAGACGACCGAACCGCCTGGCGCGTGCGCTCGCGGCCTCCCTCGAGGACGCCGCGCGAGATCGCGTGCTCGCCCGCGGCTTCTGGTGCGGTCCCGTTCCGTCCGGCCACCTCGCCACCGTTCACGCGCTCCCGATTCGCCGCCGTCCATAGGTTTTTTCGCTCGCACACCCGAGCCTGCTTTTTCTGGAGGACCACATGTCGCTGCCGAGGAGTTTCCAGACCTTCGCCGAGTTCGACCGCGATTACCTGCGCGACGCCACGCGCCTCGGGATGACGATCGAAGACATCGTCGAGGAGCCCGCGTTCGACGCCGACCTCGACTTCGCCCCGGACGAGGACGAGGACGACGACTACTAGCCGCCCGTCCTCCGGGGCCTGACGCCCTCGGATCCAAGAGATTTTCCCCGCCTCCCGGGGACCCCGCAGCCCGGTGGAAACGCCTCTCCGCCGGGCTGCACTTTTTTGTTTTCGCGATGGGGACGCCGCGCTCCTTGACCTTCCGGGGCCGTGACGATAAGCCGCGCATCCCACCATCATGCAAGTCACCGTCGAGAAGCTTTCCCCCGTCCTCTTGGAGCTCCAGATCGAGGTCCCCGCGGATCGCGTGCGATCCGAGGTCGACAAGGCGTTCGCCGCCCTCTCCAAGACGGCCCACATCAAAGGTTTCCGCCCGGGGAAGGCCCCGCGGCACGTGCTCGCCCACTTGTTCGGCGGGCGCGTCAACGCCGACGTCGCGCAGCGGCTCGTCGACACCACGCTGAACCAGGCGCTGAGCGATCACAACGTGCAGCCCCTGTCGCAGCCGTCGATCGCGCCGGCCGAGCTCGTCCCCACGAGCGCCTTCCAGTACAAGGCCCGCTTCGAGGTCCGCCCGGACATCGAGAGCGTCGCGTGGGAGGGCCTGGAGGCCAAGCGCCCGAGCGTCGCCGCGTCCGACGACATGATCGACGCGGAGATCCAGCGCCTGCGCCGCGAGCACTCCACGCTGCAGTCGCCGGATCCGGCGCGCCCCGCGCAGAAGGGCGACATCGCGACCGTCACGTTCCACCTCGTGGTCGACGGCGCGACGATGGGCCCCGAGAACCAGGAGATCGAGACCGAGGTCGGCTCCGGCGAGGTCATGAAGGAGATCGAGGACGCGCTCGTCGGGATGAACGAGGGCGACCACAAGGACGTCGAGGTGGAGTTCTCCGAGCGCCACCAGAACGCCGAGCTCCGCGGCAAGAAGGGCGTCTTCCACCTCACGCTGAAGGCGGATCGCGTCCGCGTCTTCCCCGAGGTCGACGACGAGTTCGCGAAGGACTGCGACGCCGAGAACCTCGCGGCGCTCCGCGACAAGCTCAAGGCGAAGATCGAGAAGGAGCTGGTGCAGAAGGCCAGCGACTCCGTCGCCGAGCAGCTCGTGATCGAGCTCTGCAAGAAGAACCCGATCCCGGTCCCGCCCTCGCTCGTCGAGCAGCAGGCGCAGCTCACCGAGCGTGAGCTGATCCAGGCCGCGCGCCGTCAGGGCCAGCGGGTCGATCCGAACGCCGAGCTGCGCGCGCGTGTCCGCGCCGACGCCGAGATGAAGGTCCGCGCGGGCCTCCTCATGGCGGAGATCGCGAAGGCGAAGGCGATCATGCTCACCGACGCCGACATCGAGAAGGGCTACTCCGAGCTCGCGGAGCAGACCGGCAAGAACGTCAACAAGGTGAAGGCCGAGTACCGCGATCCGAAGAAGCAGGAGATGCTCCGCGGCATGATCCTTGAGGACAAGATCCTCGACGTGATCGAGGCGGCCGCGAAGATCGACGCCGCCTGATCCGACTCACGTGGAGCGACGTCGCGCGACCTCCTCGCGCGGATCTCTCTTCCGGATCGCGACCACCAAAGCGACGCCGTTTGCAACCGCAAAAGGCGTCGCCCCCTCCTTCGACTCCCTCTCTCGCCGAGGCTCTGCGCCGCGCGCGGCGTGCGTCAGCGTTCGCCTCGTTGCGCGTCCTCGTCCTCGTGAACAATCGTCGAGAACGATCACGATCGGCGCCGCTCACTTGCGAAATGGCATGGTTGGAGTAGTAGCGAAGTCATGCCGCGCCATATCGAATCCCGCACGCAAGCGATGCACTTCCTGGAGCGCGAAGGAGAGCGTCTCTCCGCCGAGCGCGAGAAGGCTTACATCATCCCCAGCGTCACCGAGGTGACCCACCGGGGCGAGCGCGAGTGGAACATCTTCAGCCGGCTCCTCAAGGACCGGATCGTGTTCCTCGGGACCGAGATCGACGATTACGTCGCGAACGCGGTCATCGCCCAGATGCTGTTCCTCTACAGCGAGGATCCGGACAAGGACATCCAGATCTACGTGAACAGCCCCGGCGGCGTCGTGACGAGCGGGCTCGCGATCTACGACACCATGCAGTACGTCCGCTGCCCCGTGTCGACGATGTGCCTCGGGCAGGCCGCTTCGATGGGCGCGGTGCTGCTCACGGCCGGCAACAAGGGCAAGCGGTTCGCCCTGCCGCACTCGCGCATGATGATCCACCAGCCGCTCGGCGGCGCGCGCGGTCAGGCGACCGACATCGAGATCCAGGCGCGCGAGATCAAGAAGATGAAGGAGACGCTCATCGACATCCTGGTGGAGCACACCGGCCGCTCGCGGGAAGAGCTGGCGAAGGACGTCGAGCGCGACTTTTACCTCTCCGCCGGCCAGGCCAAGGAGTACGGCCTGATCGACGACGTGCTCGTGAAGCACGGCGCGCCGAAGCCGAAAGAGAAGGACTGAGACGAATCCCTCCGCGTCGCCGGGCTGGCCGCCTTGCGGCGCGGGGCTCAGACGACTAAGATCCGCCCGTTTTTCCATGACGATCGGGGCGCGTCCGGCCTCTCCGGACGTCGCTCTCCGTCGCGGGCGCTGCTGCTCTCGAAGGGCACGAGGCACGTGGACCGAAGGCGTGACGACCACCAGAACGGGAACCTGAGCTGCTCCTTCTGCGGCAAATCGCAGAAAGAGGTGAAGAAGCTCATCGCGGGCCCCACCGTCTACATCTGCGACGAGTGCATCGGGCTCTGCAACGACATCATCGCCGAGGAGGTCGAGAAGGACGAGCCGTACGCCGGCTCGACGCCCATTCCGAAGCCCTCCGACATCAAGGCGATCCTCGACCAGTACGTGGTCGGGCAGCACCGCGCGAAGAAGATCCTCTCCGTCGCGGTGCACAACCACTACAAGCGCATCGACAGCCGCTCCTCGGGGGACGACGTGGAGCTGCAGAAGTCGAACATCTTGCTGCTCGGCCCGACGGGCTGCGGCAAGACGCTCCTCGCGCAGACGCTCGCGAAGATCATCAACGTGCCGTTCGCGATCGCGGACGCGACCACGCTGACGGAGGCCGGCTACGTCGGCGAGGACGTCGAGAACATCATCGTCCAGCTCCTGCAGAACGCGGATCACGACGTGGAGCGCGCGCAGCGCGGCATCGTCTACATCGACGAGATCGACAAGATCAGCCGCAAGAGCGACAACCCGTCCATCACGCGCGACGTCTCCGGTGAGGGCGTGCAGCAGGCGCTCCTGAAGATCATCGAGGGCACGATCGCGAACGTCCCGCCGAAGGGCGGCCGCAAGCACCCGCAGCAGGATTTCCTGCAGATCGACACCACGAACATCCTCTTCATCTGCGGCGGCGCGTTCGTGGGGCTCGATCAGATCATCCAGCGGCGCACCGGGCAGAACACGCTCGGGTTCGGCGCGGAGGTGCGGTCGAAGAAGGACATGAAGATGGGCGATCTGCTCGCGCAGGTGCAGCCCGAGGACCTCCTCAAGTTCGGCCTCATCCCCGAGTTCATCGGCCGCTTGCCCGTCGTGGCGACGCTGCACGAGCTCAACGAGGAGGCGCTCATCGACATCCTCACGAAGCCGAAGAACAGCCTCGTGCGGCAGTACCAGAAGCTCTTCGACATGGACGGCGTGAAGGTGAAGTTCACGCGCGGCGCGCTCACGGCGGTGGCCAAGCAGGCCCTCGATCGCGCGAGCGGCGCCCGCGGCCTCCGCGCGATCCTGGAGAGCGCGATGCTCGACATCATGTACGAGATCCCCTCACGGACCGGCGTCAAGGAGGTCGTCGTGAGCGAGGACGTGATCATGAAGCACGAGGGGCCGCTCATCGTGTACACGAAGGAAGCGGAGCTGGCCTGAGGTCGACCTCCCGTCCCAACTCCGGAGGATCGCCCCGGTTCGTTCCCCTCGCACTCCCCACCTCCCGTCCTTCACGGACGCACCACGGGCACGGCCGCACCGATGTTCTTCAAAGGCGATAGCAGCTCCAAAGGCGCCCAGGACCGCGGTCAGCTGCCGCTCTTGCCCCTCCGCGACATCATCGTGTTCCCGCACATGGTGTCGCAGCTCTTCGTCGGCCGCGAGCGCTCGATCGCCGCGCTCGACGAGGCGATGAGCAAGAACAAGGAGATCTTCCTCGCCGCGCAGAAGAACGCGAAGACGAACGAGCCCACGGCGGAGGACATCTTCACCGTCGGCTCCGTCGGCGTGATCATGCAGCTCCTCCGCCTGCCCGACGGGACCGTGAAGGTGCTCATCGAGGGGAAGCGGCGCGCGCGCATCAAGCGGTATCTGCCGGAAGAGGCCTACTTCGCGGTGGAATACGGGGAGATCGAAGAGAAGCCCGCGACCGGGGTGGAGGCGCTCGCGCTGATGCGGAGCGTGCAGTCGACGTTCGAGCTTTACGTGAAGCTCAACAAGAAGATCCAGCCCGAAGTCCTGATGAGCGTGCAGGCGATCGACGACGCCGGCCGGCTCTCGGACACGATCATCGCCAATCTGCCGACGGTCAAGCTCACCGATCGGCAGGAGATGCTCGAGACGGAGGACGCCTATCGGCGACTGGAGCGCTTGATCGAGCTGCTCCAGGCCGAGGTGGAGATCCTCCAGGTCGAGAAGAAGATCCGCTCCCGCGTCAAGAAGCAGATGGAGAAGACGCAGAAGGAGTATTACTTAAACGAGCAAATGCAGGCCATCCAGAAGGAGCTGGGTGGCGGGGAGCGGGACGAGTGGAAGAGCGAGCTCGTCGAGATCGAAGAGGCGCTCAAGAACAAGAAGCTCTCCAAAGAAGCCGTCACCAAGATCAAGAAAGAGCTGAAGAAGCTCAAGATGATGCACCCCACGAGCGCAGAGGCGACCGTGGTGCGCAACTACATCGATTGGGTCGTCGAGCTGCCTTGGGGCGACAAGACCGAAGAGCAATACGATCTCAACCTGGCGGAGAAGATCCTCAATGAGGATCACTATGGCCTCGAGAAGATCAAAGAGCGCATCATCGAGTACCTGGCTGTTCAGGCGCTCACGAAGAAGCTCAAGGGCCCTGTCTTGTGCTTCGTGGGGCCGCCCGGCGTCGGGAAGACGAGCCTCGCCAAGTCCATCGCTCGGGCGACGGGGCGCAAGTTCGTGCGGCTGTCGCTCGGAGGCGTGCGCGACGAGGCGGAGATCCGCGGGCATCGGCGCACGTACATCGGCGCTCTGCCCGGGAAGATCATTCAGAGTCTGAAGAAGGCCGGGTCCAACAATCCGGTGTTCCTGCTCGACGAGATCGACAAGATGTCCTCGGATTTTCGGGGCGATCCGGCGGCGGCGCTGCTCGAGGTGCTGGATCCGGAGCAGAACCACGCGTTCAACGATCACTACATCGATCTCGACTACGACCTCACCGACGTGATGTTCCTCACGACGGCGAACACGCTGAAGGGGATCCCGGTCCCGCTGCAGGATCGTATGGAGATCATCCAGCTCTCGGGATACACCGAGTTCGAGAAGCTCCATATCGCGCAGCAGTACCTCATCCCACGGCAGCGGAAGGAGTGCGGGCTGGACGACGTGCCGATGGATATCACCGAGGGTGCCATTCGGACGCTGATTCACCACTACACGAAGGAGAGCGGCGTTCGCTCGCTGGAGCGGGAGATCGCCAGTCTGTGCCGCAAGGTCGCGCGGCAGGTGGTGAAGGACGGCAAGGGCGAGAAGATCGAGATCAACGCGAAGGCGGTGCCTCGGTACCTCGGCGTGCCCAAGTTCCGGATGGGGCGCGCGGAGGAGGCGAACGAGATCGGGCTCGTGAACGGGCTCGCGGTGACGCAGACGGGCGGCGATCTCCTGCCGACGGAGGCGACGATCGTCCCTGGCAAAGGCAAGCTCCAGCTCACCGGCCTGCTCGAAAAAGGCATGGAGGAGAGCGGGATGGCCGCGATGAGCGTCGTGCGCTCGCGGCTGGAGCGGATGAAGCTGCCGACGGATCTCTTCCAGAAGGTCGACGTGCACGTGCACTTCCCGGATTTCGTGCCGAAGGACGGGCCTTCCGCGGGCGTGACGATGGTGACTGCGATCGTGTCGGCGCTGCTGAAGGCGCCTGTTCGGCGCGATCTGGCGATGACGGGGGAGATCACGCTGCGCGGGCGGGTGCTCGCGATCGGCGGCGTGAAGGAGAAGCTGCTCGCGGCGCATCGCGGCGGCGTGACGACGGTCGTGCTCCCGAAGGAGAACCGCAAGGACCTGCGCGAGGTGCCGCGGCGCGTGCTCAAGGCGCTGCGGCTCGTGCTCGTGGACCGCGTCGACGACGTGCTGCGGGAGGCGCTCGTGATCGAGGATACCGACGCGATGTTCGGCCCGCGCGGCGCCGTGATCGAGTACCGCGACGGCGAGCTCTACGAGGCCGCGACGGCCGCGGACGGCGATGGCTCCGGCGCCCCGATGACGCCCGATACGGCTGCAGAGCAACCGGGCGCATAAAGCCAGCTCCGGGGGTTGCCACGAAGAGGATGCGAGGCGCGCGCCGGGGACGCGGCTTTTGCTGTGCTGTGGCTCCGAGCGGACAAAAAAGCACAAAAAGACGAGGCCCCCGGTCTCTCGCGAGAACAGGGGCCTTGGTCAGACTGGCAGTTTCGGGTTTTTGAGACTGCCTGCTTTCGCGATCAGCCGCCGGCCATCTTCGCGACCTCGGCCGCGAAGTCGCCCTGCGCCTTGTCGATGCCCTCGCCGCGCTCGAAGCGGATGAAGGCGCCGACCGTCACGCTCGTGCCGAGGGCCTTGCCGGCCTTCTCGAGGAGGACCGAGATCTTCTCCGCCGGGAGAGGCTCGCCCTTGTCGTTCGTCTTCGTGACCACCGACTCCTGCTCCAGGAGCACGGACTCGGAGTACCACTTGTTGAACTTGCCCTCGATGATCTTGCCCCAGCGCTCCGGGTGATCCTTCTGCTTCGGATCCTCCTTGAGCTGCGCCTCGAAGATGTCCTTCTGCGTGGCCTTCCGCTCCTCCGAGATCTCGTCGCGACGGAGCGACACCGGGCCGGTGGCCGCGATGTGCATCGCGATGTCGTCCGCGAGCTCCGCGACCTGCGCGGACTTCGCCGCGTCGGCCGTGCCGGTCTCGATCGTGAGGACGACGCCGATCTTGCCGCCGAGGTGCACGTACGCGTGCGCGACGCCGTGCTTGCCGGCCGGGATCTCCACGCGGCTCCAGCGACGGACGTGGATCTTCTCGCCGATCTTCGCCGTCAGCTCGGTCGCGAGCTCGCCGATCGTCTTGCCGGAGATCGCGATCGTGTGCGCGTCCGCGCCGGAGGGGGCCGCGTGCAGCGCGCCGAGGACGTCGCCCACGAAGGCCTTGAACTGATCGTTGCGGGCCGCGAAGTCGGTCTGGATGTTGACCTCGACGATGTTGGCGGCGTGCTTCGACTCGACGACGGCCGCGCGGACCTCGCCCTCGGCAGCGACGGCGCCGGCGCGCTTGGCGCTCTTCGCGAGACCCTTCTTGAGGATGATCTCGACCGCCTTCTCCATGTCGCCGCTCGCCTCGACGAGCGCGTTCTTGCAGTCGCTCATCCCGGCCTGGGTGCGCTCACGAAGCTCTTTGATGGCCTGGGGGGTAACAGACATGACGGTTCTCCTGAAAAGCCCTCTTCAAGGGCGGTTATCAAATCCTGAGAGCAGAGGCGCCGCGGACATCAGGCTGTTTGCCCGCAGATCGCGCGCGGCGCCGGCTCATTGCCTATCTGCTGATTGACGACTCTCGTTCGCGCGTCACGACGAACGCGCGGCCCCGATCGTCACGACCGCCGCGATCCAAGGTGCCTTGTATACGCACCGCTGGACCGCGAAGCGGTCAGGCGTACCAAGGGTACGCCGGGGTATGGGGCCGCTCGCGGCCCCATCGTGAGTAGACGTCAGGAGCGACCGCGGCCGCGGCCCTGGTACACGCTCACGTCGTCGCGCTGCGGACGGCCCTGGGCGTCCTGCGCGGCGTGGTCCTTGCGGCGCTGGCTGCCCTCGATGCAGGCGTCCGAGATGCGGCCGGTCACGAGGCGGATCGAGCGGATCGCGTCGTCGTTGCCGGGGATCACGAAGTCGATGAGGTCCGGATCGCAGTTCGTGTCCGTGATCGCGATCACGGGGACGTTGAGCTTGCGAGCCTCGCTGACCGCGATCTGCTCCTGGTGCGGGTCGATCACGAAGATCGCCGCGGGGACCGCCGCCATGCCCTTGAGGCCGCCGAGGTACTTCTCCAGGCGATCGCGCTCCTTCTCGAGGCGGACGACCTCCTTCTTGAGGAGCTGCTCGTGCGTGCCGTCCTCCTTCATGCGCTCGAGCGTGCGGAGGCGGTCGAGGCCCTGCTTGATCGTGCGGAAGTTCGTGAGGGTGCCGCCGAGCCAGCGGTTCGTCACGAAGTACATGCCGCTGCGGCGGGCCTCTTCCTGCACGATGTCCTGCGCCTGGCGCTTGGTGCCGACGAAGAGGATGCTGCCGCCGCGGCCGACCGCGTCGACCACGTAGTCGTACGCGCGCTTGAAGAGGCGCACGGACTGGTCGAGGTCGATGATGTGGATGCCGTTGCGCGCGCCGTAGATGAACGGCCGCATCTTCGGGTTCCAGCGCTTGGTCTGGTGGCCGAAGTGCACGCCCGCGTCGAGCATCGAGCGGAGGGGAAGCGGGAACTCACCAGCTGCGACCGGCGCGGCGGTGCCGACGACGGTCTCCATGGACTCGGACATTGATCGATTCCTTTCGGTTGATGCCTCCGCCGCTCCGCGCGACCAACTCCTTCGTTTTGCGAGAGGAGCACCGAGGTCGCGGAAGGTCCGCCGCGCCGCGCGTCCGAGAGGGATTCCCGGTTTTCGCGCGCCGCCGCGGGGTGAGGCCGGAAGAGCCTCTTGGAGCGGCGTGTGGATTTTCGCGGCGTCGCGTGGGCCGAGCCGCGCCCCTTCGCTCTGCGCCGGCCGGATTTCCGTGAGGAACCGATCAGCCCTCGGCAAAAGGGGCGACGCAGGTAGCGCGATCGCCGCGACATGTCAAGGCGAGGCTGGATCCGCCGCTCCGCGCGGGCTCGGTCAGTAGCCGAAGTTCGGCTTCGGTTTCGGCTTCTTCTTGGCGCTGCCCGACGTCGACGGGGCAGGGGCCGTCTTCGTGCCGGTGCTTGTGGGTTTCGTGGTCGGCGCGGTCCACGGGCGCGCGCTCGTCGCCTTCGTGGTCGGCGCGGTCGTCGGGTCCGCCGCGGTCGGATCGGCGGTGGGCGCCGGCTCTTCCGTGGATGGGGCCGTCGTCGTCGCGGGCTCCGTCGTCGCGCTCGCGGTGGTCTCGTTGGTCGTGGTCGTCGCCGGGGTCGCGGGCGGCTCGATCGCGGGCGCCACCATCGTCGTCGGGGTCGGGAGATCGTCGCGATCGTCTTCGGCGGTCGTCCGCGTGTGGCGGCGGCGGAGGCCCGAGATCGCGAGCGCGAAGAAGATCGCGAGCACCGCTGCGCCGGCGGCCGCGAAGAGGAGCATCTTCACGTCGACCTTGGGCGACGCGCTCGGCGATGCGGGCGGAGGCGGCGTCACGACGGACGGGCCCGGCGGGTGGAGGCGCATCCCGGTGGGCGTCGGCGCGTCCGGCGCGTCGGGGCCGCGCTGAAACGGCGTGCTGCTCACCGTGGGGCTCATCATCGATCCGCTCGGCGGCGAAGGCGGAACGAACGCAGGCGGCGGCCGCAGCGCGCCTTCGGGCAGGGGCGCGGACGATCCCGCCGCGGGCGCGACGCTGCTCGTCTCCGCGAGGGCCGGCGCAAAACCTCCGAACGACGCGGGCGTGGGCGTGGGCTCTCTCACCGGCGACGGCGTCAGCAACATCGTCTGCGCAGGCTCGGGCGGGGACGATGGACGCGACGGGCGCGGCGTCGGCGCGGATCCCGGGGGCGCCGCCACCGCCGCGGGCAAGGGGAAGCCGAGCGCCGTCTGCATCGGCCCCACGGGCGCCGCGGCGACGCCGGACGACGGAGAAGGGGCCGCGCCGCTGCCGGAGAACGAGCCGGTCCACGTGCTCACGGGGCTCGCGCCGGTGGGGTTCGCGCGCATCGACGCGGAGATCGGGCTCGGTCCGAGGCGCGACAGCTCCAGGCCGGGGGCGCCCACCATCTGCGCGAACGCGGCCGCCATCTCCACCGCGCTCTGGAAGCGATCCTGAGGCTCCGCCGCGAAGGCCTTCTCGAAGAAGCGATCCACCTCGGGCGGCAGATCCGCGGCGATGCGCGTCGCGACCGGGCGCGGATCGATGCAGAGCTTGATCACGAGCTCCGCGATCGAGTCGCCGGCGAACGGCTTCACGCCCGTGACGGCGCGGAACACGATCACCGCGAGGGCCCACAGATCGCTGCGGAAATCGACGTCTTTGCCGCGCGCCTGCTCGGGGCTCATGTAGCCGGGGGAGCCGAGGAGCGTGCCGATCTTCGTCAGCTGATCGCCCAGCGCGCCGACCGCCGCGAGCTTCGCGACGCCGAAATCGAGGACCTTCACGACCTCCTCGCCGTCCACCTGCGCGAGGAACACGTTGCTCGGCTTGAGGTCGCGGTGCGTGATCCCGGCCTCGTGCGCGCGGCGCAGGGCGCGGGCCGTCTGCGAGAGGATGCGGCTCACCTCGTTCAGCGGGAGGCGCCGCCGCGACGCCATGCGCGCGGACAGATCCTCCCCTTCGAGCATCTCCATCACGATGTACGGCGCGCCGTCGTCGATGCCGTGATCGAGCACCTGCACGATGTTCGGCGTCCGCAGCGAGGCCAGGGCGCGCGCCTCTCGCTCGAAGCGCTGCCGGGCCTCCACGTCACCCGCCGTATGCGCGCCCATGAACTTGATGGCGACGGGCATGTCGAGCGACTCATGCCGGGCGCGCCAGACCGATCCCATCCCACCGTGGCCGATGAGGGACTCGATCCGGTATTTCCCGGCGATGATCTGGCCCTGGGCGGGTTCGCGCATGAGACGTGACGGACCGGGGCCGATGCTACCACGCCTGATGGCCGGGGCGATCCTCCGCGTCGTGGTAACGCGCGGCACGATCCGATAGGCTCGCTCGGGTCATGATGTCCCGCACGCTCTTTCCATCGCTGATTGCGTCATCGTTCACGCTCGTCACGGCGCTCGCCCTCGTCTCGGGGTGCGGCGGCGGCAGCGCGAGCTCGTCGACGGGCGGAGGCGGCGCGGCCACCACCACGTCCGCGGGCGGGACCGGCGGGGCGGGCGGCGCCACGACGACGACCACCACCACGACCGACAACAGCTGCAAGCTCTTCTGCGATCACCTCGCGAGCATCAACTGCAACATCCTGCAGGACTGCGAGAACGACTGCAAAAACCACCTCAACGCGAAGGCCGACTGCGTGGACGAGGCCGACGCGCTGCTCGCGTGCTGGGAGGCGAACCAGGATCAGTTCGTCTGCACGATGACGCAGGTGCTCCCGCCGGACGTGTGCCAGCCGCAGGAGAAGGCCTTCAACTCGTGCGTGAAGGGCGACATGATCGACACGTCGTGCATCTGCAGCGCGGGCGTCGGCGTCGGCGACGGCGTGAACAACTGCTCGCGCAAGACCTCGTGCGCCACGGCGGAGTTCGTGCAGACGTGCCAGAAGCTCGCGGAGGGCCAGCCCTGGACGTGCAGCTGCTTCGCGAACGGCGGCCTGCTCGGCACCTGCTCCGAGGACGCGGCCTTCGAGCACTGCTCGAACATGTACGGCTGTTGCGTGCCGCTCTTCTGTGCGGCAAGTGGGCAGTGATGACGCGCAAGCTCGGCCTCCCGGTGATCCTCGACGCGAACCGCAAGCCCACGGTGGACGCGGTCCGCGCCAAGCTGGGCGGTCGCGCCTCCACGGAGCGCGGCGCAGGCGAATTCGTGGTCATCGACGCGGGCGGAGGCTTCGAGCACTCGGGCATCGTGCTGTTCCGGCGGGACGACGAGATCGCGGTGTGGACGAGCGAGGGCGTGGTCCGCCGCGCGAGCCGCGCCGACGTTCGCAAGAGCGAAGACCCCACGCCTGCCGGGTTCGCGGACGTCGCGGCCGATGCGGCGGTGTTCGGTCAGCTCATGGAGGGGCAGCGCGTCCGCTACCGGAACGACAGCGGCACGGACGAGGGCACGCTCGTGGAGAAGTGCAAGTTCGGGGCGCTGGTGGAGCGCGACGATCGCACCATCGTCGGCGTGAGCTTCCGGCGCCTCTGGCCGGCCGAGACGAACTGAGGACGACGCATCCACGGCCGAAATGAACAGCGACAAGCCCAGCATCCGGCCCGATCCTGACATCCTGCGCAAGACGGTGATCTTCCGTTCGCTCGGGGAGTCGGATTTCCAGACGCTGCTCATGTGCTTGCGCGGCCGCACGTGCCAGGCCGGTCAGCTCCTCTTCAGCGAAGGGGATCCGGGCCAGTCGATGATGATCGTGGCCGACGGGACGTTCGTCGCGCTGGTGCGCCGCAAGGACGGCACCGAGCAAGAGATCAACCGCATGGGCACGTGCGAGACGATCGGGGAGATGGCGTTCCTCGATCCCGCGCCGCGCTCGGCGACGGTGCGCGCCGTGACGGACACGACGTACTACGAGCTCGACGAGGACGGCCTCGCGATCCTGCGAAGGCGCGCGCCCAACGCGGCGGCGGCGCTCGTGTGGGCCACGCTGCGCGACGTCACGCGGCGGCTGCGGCGGCTCGATCGGCTGATCCAGCACCAGCTCGGCGCGCCGACGCCCTCGATCCGGGCGAAGCGATGAGGGGATGATGAGCGGACCGAACGACGACCTCCAGCCCGGCGATCAGATCGGCCCGTACATCATCGAAGGCCTCCTCGGCACCGGCGGGATGGCGACGGTGTACCTCGCCTTCCATCAGCGCCAGGGCAAGCGGATGGCGGTGAAGATGCTGCGCCCGCAGTTCGCCGCGGATCCGGCGTGCGTGGAGCGCTTCCTCCAGGAGGCGCGCGCGGCCTCCACGCTGCGCCACCGCCACGTCATCGAGGTGTTCGACGTCAACGTGGAGTCGGAGCGCCCGTACCTCGCGATGGAGTACCTCCAGGGGGAGACGCTCGCGGATCGGCTCCTGATGAAGGGCCGCCTGTCGGTGACGGAGATATCGGACGTGCTCTTGCCGGTGATCTCCGCGGTGTCGACGGCGCACGCGGCGGGCATCATTCACCGCGATCTGAAGCCCGACAACGTGCTCATCGCGCGCGAGCCCGGGGGCGATCGCCCGGTGCTCCTCGATTTCGGGATCTCGAAGGTGCTCGAAGGGCCGCAGCGCCGCGCGCTCACGGTGGTGGGGCAGGTCGTCGGCACGCCGTATTACATGGCGCCGGAGCAGATCCGCGCGGAGGAGCTCGACGGGCGGTCCGACGTCTACGCGCTCGGGGTGATGCTGTACGAGTGCGCGACCGGCGTGCGGCCGTTCCGCGCGGAGCAGTCGGTGTTCGTGTTGATGGCGGAGATCCTCCTCGGCCAGCCGCGTCCGCCCGCGCAGATCGAAGGCACGATCCCCCCTAATTTCGAGGCGATCATCCTCCGCGCGCTCGCGGTGAAGCGGGAGGATCGGTTCGCGAGCGCGGACGCTCTCGGGCGCGTGCTGCTCTCGTTCGCGAGCCCGAGCATGGGCCGGAAGTGGGCGCGCACGTTCGGCGCGGATCCGGACGCGATTGAGCCGATCGTGGTGGTCGCGCCGCCGGTGACGACGTCGTCGTTGCCGCCCGCGCACGGGCCGTCGGCGCTCGCGGACTCGGGGAGCCACACGTTGCCGCTGCCGGGCATCTCGCGGCGAGGAGAGGCGCTCACGGTCGCGGAGCTGCGCGCGATGCCGGGGCTCGCGGACTTCACGGACGCGGAGCTCTCGGGCTTCTGCCTCGTGGCGACGGGGCGGCGGTTCGCGGCCGGTTCGATGCTGTTCCAGCAGGGGACGACGGGCGACGCGTGCTACGCGATCGTGAGCGGCGCGGTCGAGATCTTGAAGGATCTGAACGGCGCGGAGACGGTGCTCGACGTGCTGCGCGGCGGCTCGTTCGTCGGTCAGGACGCGCTCGCCGAGCGGGCGCACCGCGGCGTGTCGGCCCGCGCGCTCGAGGACACGCTGGTGATCGAGCTCACGCGCGACGAGATGCAGCGCATGCTCGGCTTCCACGATCAGGTGGCGCTGCGGCTCCTCGAGCTGATCGCGGTGACGGGCATCCGCAAGGCGCGCGCGGCGACGAAGAAGCTCGCCAAGCTGCTGGAGATGCGCGCGGCCGGCATGGCCGAGGACAGCGCGGCGAGCAGCGGCACGCGCCCGCTCGAGTGGCTGCGCGCGGCGGCCCGCGAGTGGAGCGTGCGGATCGACGAGCGGTGACGGCCGGCGGGGCGCCGCTCGGTCTAAGATCCGCCCGTGGCGCCCTCCTCTGCTTCCTTTGCGCGTCCGTTGACCGAGGCCGGCGGACATCTCTCGCTCGTCGGCGGAAAGGCCAGGAACCTCTCCGAGCTGCTCCGCGGCGGGTTCCCGGTCCCCGACGGTTTCACCGTCACCACCGCGGGGTACGCGCGCGCCGCGGAGAGCGCCGGGGTCGCGCGCCTCCTCGACGAGATCGCCGCGGCGCCGCTCTCGGATCGTGCGCGCCTCGCGGATCTCGCGGCCGCCGCGCGCGAGGCGCTGGAGAAGGCGCCGATCGACGCGGACGTGGCCCGCGATGTCCTCGAAGGCTACGCGAGCCTCGGCGACGCGGTGCCCGTGGCGGTGCGCTCGTCGGCGACGGCCGAAGATCTCGCGGCGCAGAGCTTCGCGGGGCAGCAGGACACGTACCTCGACGTCGTCGGGCCGGACGCCGTGCTCGACGCCGTGCGGCGCTGCTGGGCGTCGCTGTTCACGGAGCGCGCGGTCGTCTACCGGGCGCAGAACGGCGTCGATCAAAGGGGCGTGCAGCTCGCCGTGGTGGTGCAGCGCATGGTGCGCGCCGCGACGGCCGGCGTGCTGTTCACCGCGAACCCGATCACCGGGCGCCGCCGGCAAGCCGTGATCGACGTCCACCCGGGCCTCGGCGAGCTCGTCGTGTCCGGCCAGGTCAACCCGGATCACCTCATCGTCGACACGGCGACGGGCCGGGTGATCTCGCAGCGCCTCGGCGACGGCGAGCGAGCGGCTCCGTGCTTGTCCGAGGCGCAGATCCGAGAGCTCGTGACGCTCGGAGCGAAGGTCGAAGCGCATTTCGGCGCGCCGCAGGACATCGAGCTCGCGTTCGATCGCGAAGGCCGCCTGTGGCTCACGCAGAGCCGCCCGATCACCACGTTGTTCCCGCTGCCGCCGGGCGCGCCGCGCGGTGACGACGACCTGCGCGTGTACGCGTCGTCGACCGCGGATGAGGGCGTGACGCGCCCGATCACGCCGATGGGCCTGCAGGCGTTCCGCATCCTCGCCGGCGCGTGCGCGGAGATGTTCTGGGGCGCGGGGCCGGCCGATCGCGCCGAGGCGCCGTCGCCGGTCGTGGAGACGGCGCTCCGCACGTACTACGACCTCACGCCGCTCGTCCGGAGCTCGCTCTCGCGGCGGATCCTGCTCGGCTTGATGCCTTCGGCGGACGCGCACACGGCCGCGCTCCTCGGCGCGCTCGATCAGGATCCGCGCCTCGCGCCGCGACCGACCACGCTGCGACAGGTGTGGCGCGCGGTCGCCGTGCCGATCGGTCGCACGAGCTTGATCCGCGGCCTGGCGAAGGCGCTCGTGAGCCCAGAGCGCGCGCGTCGCGACGGTCGCGCCGTCATGGATGCCGCGCTTTCGAAGGGAGATTTCGACGGGGCGGATCCGCGCGAGCGGCTGGATCGCGCGCTCGAAGCGCTCTGGGCGGGCTACCTCGCGCTCCCCGACGGCGCGTACGTCGAGATGCTGGCGGGGTTCCTCTTGTCGGGCGTGGTCGAGGTCCTCGTCGGGGATCGGGCCTCCTCGGAGGAGCTGCAGACCGCGATGCTCGGCTTACCGAACAACCCCACGACGGAGATGAACCTCGCGCTGTGGGCGCTGGCCGCGCAGCTCCGCTCGAACGAGGCCGTGAAGGAGCTGCTTCACGCGACGCCGCCCGAAGACCTCGCGCGCGCCTTTCATGAGCGCACGCTCCCGGAGGCGCTGTCGGCGCCGCTCCGTCGCTTCCTCGATCGCTACGGGCACCGCGCGGTCGCGGAGGTGGATCTCGGCCTGCCGCGCTGGTCGGAGGACCCGACGTACCTGTTCGGCGTGCTGGCCAATTACCTGCGGCTCGCCGAGGACGCCGTGACGCCGGACGCGCTGTTCACGCGGGCGGAGCGAGACGGCCTCGCGATGAAGGCCACGCTCGAAGCTCGCTGCGTCGGGCCGCGGCGCGCGCTGGTGCGGCTCGCCCTCGATCGCGCCCGTGCGCTCGGAGGCGTGCGCGATCAGTGGAAGTACGAGCTGTCGGCGATCTTCGCGCGGACGCGGCGTCTCCTGCTCACCGTGGGCGACGCGCTCGTCACGGCGGGCCGGCTCGCCGCGCGCGACGACATCTTCTTCGTGAGCCTCCCCGAGGCGCGCCGCGGCCTCGACGGCGAGGATCTGCGCCCCCTCGTGGAGATGCGCCGAGCGGAGTACCAGAGCGAGCTGCGGCGACGTCGCGTGCCCGCGATCTTGCTGTCCGACGGCACGGAGCCGGTCGCGCCGGAGCCCGCAACGACCTTGGGCGCGGCCAACGAGCTGCGCGGCACGCCCGCGTCTCCCGGCAAGGTGCGGGGCCGCGCGCGCGTGCTCTCGGATCCGGTCGGCGCGCGCATCGAGCCGGGCGAGGTGCTCGTCGCGCCTTCGACGGATCCCGGGTGGACGCCGCTGTTCATGACGGCGGGCGGCCTCGTGATGGAGAAGGGCGGCGCCATCTCGCACGGCGCTGTCGTCGCGCGTGAGGTCGGCATCCCGGCGGTCGTCGGCGTGCCCGGCGCCGTCACGCGGATCCGCACGGGCCAGATGATCGAAGTGGACGGCTCCTCGGGCGTCATCCGGTGGGAGGAGCCGCAAGAGGGCGATCAGCCTCCGCGGTAGCGACTCCCGGCCACGTATCGAAGATGCCCCGGCGTATCCAGCGCGAATTTCCGGATCTTCTCGCCGAACAGCAGGCGGAAGAACGTCCCGACATCGCACAAGACAGCGTACGTCGCGAGGCACCTCTCCGCGCCCATCGGCGTGACTCGCACGTATCCCCAGATGTCCTCGATCTCGTGATCGAAGGCCGGATCCATCCAGAATCGGATCGTGCCTGTCGCGTCGGCCGGTCGAACCCTCATTGTATACGACGCGGTGCCCAGGCTGCCGCCGTGCTTGAAGAACACGAGCGTGTCGGTGCCTTTCGCGCCGACGGCCTTCGCCTCCAGCGTGAGCGCGAGAATGTCCTTGTATACGCCCACGTCCGCGAGCATCCCGAGGACGAACGGCGCCGGCGCGTCGACGATCGCGTAGGACAGGCCGCCCTGCATGAGGCCCTCTTCCATGTCGAAGTCGAGGGGACGGCGCACGACCTCGCCACGCTCCAGCGCGGCCTTCTCGTTCGCCGTGAGGCTCCCCGCGCGCGCGGACGCCGCCGCGAGGCCCGTGAGCGAGCCCGCGACCGCGCCGAGCGAGCGTCCGAACGTGCGGCGGTCCATCGGGCGGATCCTACACCCGCTGTCCGGTGACGGGCCGACGTCGCGGCACGCCTACAGGTTCTTGCGCCCTTCGATCGCGCGGCCGAGCGTCACCTGGTCCGCGTACTCGAGATCGCCGCCGTGCGGGATGCCGCTCGCGATCCGCGTCACGCGCACGCCCAGCGGCACGAGCTCGCGCGCGAGCAGGAGCGCCGTCGCCTCTCCGTCCACTGAGGGCGGCGTCGCGACGAGGATCTCCTTCACCGGCTCGCGCTCGTTCTTCACGCGCGTCTTGATCGCGTCGATCGGCAGGTCCTCCGCGGACACGCCTTCGAGCGGCGACAGGAGGCGGCCCAGCACGAAGTAGCGCCCGCGCATCGCGCCGCTGCGCTCGATCGCGAGCAGATCCTGCACGCGCGCCACCACGCAGAGGAGCGACGGATCGCGGCGGCTATCGGTGCACACGGTGCACACGGCCGGCTTCGCGGGGTCCTCGGTCTCGGCGATGTTGCCGCAGCGGATGCAGGGGCGGACGTGGTCGCGCAGCTTCGTGAGCTCCTCACCGAGCTCGCGCGCGGCCGCCTCGTCGCCCGTCGAGAGGTGCAGCGCGAACCGGAGCGCCGTCTTCTCTCCCACGCCGGGCAAGCGGCCGAAGAGCTGCGCCACGCGGGCGAGGCGCGCCGGCATCCCCGCCGCGTCGCGGAGGCTCTTCGCGCTCACGTCAGACCGGGGAGCTTCACGCCTCCGGTGATCTTGTTGATCTCGGCCTCGACCGTCTTGTCGGCGTTGTCGAGCGCGGCGTTCGCCGCGGCCACGACGGTGTCGAGCGCCATCTCGAGGCCTTCGCTCTTCAGGTACTCGGGGTCGATCTGGATGCGCGCGATCTTGCCTTCGCACGTGACGGTGACGGTGACCTTGTCACCGGCCGCCTTGCCCTCGACCTCCTTGTCCTTGATCTTCTGCTTGGCCTCTTCGATTTTGCGCTGCATGCGCGCTGCCTGGCGCATCAGCTCGTTCATTCCGCCGCGGAATTGCATGCCCGGCGCTATGCCGCGTCGCGCGCCCGAAGGCAACTGACTCAGCGGAGCCACACGACGGTGACGCCGTCGCCGCCCTCGCGCTGCTCGCCGGGGCGCGAGCGGGCGACGTACGGGTTCTTCCGCATGGCGTCGCGGATCGTGTCGCGCAGCGCGCCGGTGCCGTGGCCGTGGATCAGGAACGCGACGCGGCGGCCGGAGCCGAGCATGCGATCGAGGAACTGCTCCGCCATCGCGACGACCTCGTGCTGGCGGAGGCCGCGCAGGTCCACCGTGTTCTCGGAGGTCTGGATCGGCACGTCCGGATCGGCGGCCGCGTCGAGCGTGATCGATTTGCTTGATTTGCCTTGTTTCGAAGGTGATTTCGATCCGGGCTGCGCGGCCTTCGGCGCTGGCGCGCGCACGTCCTCCGCGCGCGTCAGGAGCTTGAGCGGGCCCGCCGCGACGCGGAGCTGGCCGTTCGAGAGGACCTCGACGACCTCGGCCTCGGCGCGGAGCTTCGGCACGTAGACGCGCGCGCCGATCTTGATCGCGGACGCGTCGACCGCGGGGCGAGCGGGCGCCTCCACGTCGGCGTCGAACGACAGCTCGCCGCCGAGCGCCACCTTCGCCGCGACGGCGTCGATCGATCGCGCGGCCGTGCGCACGTCGTCCGGGCTCGGCTTGCCTTTGAGCCGCGACGTCGCGAGGAACACCTCCTGGCGCGCGCGGCGAACGGCTTCGAGCAGCGTTTGCCCTTGTTCGGTGAGCGTCGTGCGCTCCTTGTCGCGGAGGCGGGCGATCTCCGCGTCGACGGCGGCGCGCTGCTTCGCGAGGTCCTCGGCCTCCTTGCGGACGGCGTCGCGCGCGGTCTCGAGGTCGTGGCGCTCGGCGACGAGCTTCTGCACCATCTCCTCGAATTTGAGGGCGTCGCGCGAGAGGAACCGCTGCGCGCGCTCGACCAGGAGCTGCGGCACGCCGAAGCGGCGCGCCACCGCGAGCGCGCTCGAAGGGCCGGGCACGCCCATCGCGAAGCGGAACGTGGGGCTCATCGTCGCCATGTCGAAGCCGACGCTCGCGTTGCGAAACGCCGTTTTTCGTAGGCGATCTGTGCGAGATTGGGGCGCCGAGGTCGCGGCGCTCTCCGAGGTCGCGGTCGCAGCGCGCGCCTGGGCCTCGACGTTCTCCGCGTCGTGGTTCGCGGCGCCCTCCGCGATGCGGCGGTCGTCGAGCGCGAGCGACTTCAGGCCCTCGTAGTGCGTCGTGCACACGACGGAGCCGCCGCGCGCGGCCAAAGAGTCGAGGATCGCCGCGGCCAGCGCCTCGCCCTCGCGGGGATCGGTGCCGCCGCAGATCTCGTCGAGGAGCACGAGCGCGAACGGCTTCGTCTCGTGGAGGATCGCCGCGAGGTTCTGCACGTGCGCGCTGAACGTGGAGAGGTTCTTGTGCAGGTTCTGATCGTCGCCGACGTCCGTGAGCACCGCCTCCACGAGCGCGAGGCGCGACCCGTCGCGCGCCGGCACCGGGAGCCCCGCGCGCAGCATCAGCGCCGCGAGCCCGAGCGTCTTCAGCGCGATCGTCTTTCCGCCGGCGTTCGGGCCGGAGACGACGATCACCTCGCCCTCGCGCGCCGAGAGATCGCTCGCCACGACGTCCACGCCGTCCAGCACGAGCAGCGGGTGCCGCGCGTTGCGGAGCTCGATCGCGAACGGCTCTCCGGCGGGCGCGATCTCGGGGAACGTGAGGCGGAGGTCGCGCGCGAGGCGCGCCGAGGCCCCGCGCAGATCCGCGTGCGCGAGCGCCTCCAGCGACGCGCCGATGAGGTCCGCGCGCTCGCTCACCTTCGCGGAGAGGGCCGCGAGCACCGCGCGCTCGGCGCGATCGATCTGGGCGTCCAGCATCTTGAGGCGGTTGCCGTGCGGCGCGACGCTGCTCGGCTCCACGAAGACGGTGGCGCCGCTCGCGCTCGCGGAGTGCACGATGCCGGGCAGGCGCTCATGCGCGTCCGCGCGGACAGGCAGCACGTAACGGCCGTCGCGCTCGGTGAAATACGCGTCCTGCAGGAGGTCGGAGTGGCGCGCGACCAGCTCCTCCAGCTTGCGGACGAGGCGATCCCGCGCGGCGCGACGCTCGGCCCGGAGCGATCCCAGCTCCGGGGAGGCGCGGTCGGAGATGGATCCGTCCGGCTCGAAGGAGGCGTCGAGCGAGCGCTCCAGCGCCTCCAGATCGGCCTCCGCGCGCGCCGTGGCCTCCTCGGGATCGAGCGGTTTTTCCGCGCGCCGCGAGCCTCTTCGAGCGGCCGTCCCCGACGCGTCCTCCCACGCGGCCGCGGCGTGCGCCGTCGCGAGCGGATCCACGACGCACGCGGCGAACAGCTTCGGCGCGCGGCTCGATCGCGATCGCAGGAACCCGCGGAGCGACTGCGCGGCCGTGAGCACGCCGTGGACACCTCGAAGATCTTCAATGCCGAGCGGAGAGCCGATGCGCGCGGCGGCGAGCGCCTCCGCGGCGTCCGGAAACGAGCCGGTTCGAAGCGGATCGGCGTCGTTGTCGAGGTCCACCGCCTCGCGCACCTCCGCGAGCGCGAGCAGCGCCGACGCGCGGTCTTCGCCGAACGGGAGCGCGAGCGCCGCCTGCTTTCCGAGCTCGCTCTCGGCGCGATCCGCGAGGGCGGAGAGGAGGCGATCCCATTCGAGATCGAGGCGTGTTTTCTGAGGGCAGATCTGGGAAGGCTCCATGACGAAGGGCTCTCTGAGTGTCGGACGGTGGTCTTGTGACAGATGGGGTGCGCCCGTGTCGAGCTTGGCGCCCCCCGCACGCGCAGGCGCGCGGAGCGCGCCGAGCATGCTTGGGGGGCGCGGGCCGGAGGCGCTCTGCGCCGGAGGCCGTGGGGGGCAACCCCGGAGTTGTGATTGGCTGTTTGCGGGAGGCTCGGTGGCGTGGATGGGAGTCGATTCGACCTCGGAGGAGGGGAGTCGGCTCGCGCGTCAGTCGCTGTCCTTCGCGACGCCGCCCGCTGCGGACGGCATCGGGTTTTGCTCCTTTTCGAGGTAGCGGAAGATGGTTCTGGGGTCGACGCCGAGGTCGCGCGCGGTCTGCGTGCGGTTGCCGTTGTTGCGCTCCAAGGCCTCGAGCACGTAGCGGCGCTGGAAGTCCTCTTTGGCCTTCTCCAGCGGCATGATCGGCGTCTCCGCGCTGGGGCCGAGGTCGAGGTCCTCCGGGTCGAGCAGCGTGCGCTCGCACAGCACCAGGGCCTTCTTGATGCGGTTTTCGAGCTGGCGGATGTTGCCGGGCCACGCGTGCTTCTTGATGGACGCGAGCGCCGCAGGAGAGAAGCCCTTCACTCGGCTGCCGAGCTCGTCGGCGTATTTCGAGAGGAGCACCTTCGCGATGATCATCACGTCGTCACCACGATCGCGCAGCGGCGGGAGCCAGATGTTGACGACGTTGAGGCGGTAATAGAGGTCCTCGCGGAAGTTGTTCACGCGGATCTCTTCTTCCAGGTTGCGGTTCGTCGCGGCGACGATGCGGATGTCCACCTTCTCGGGCCGGGAGTCGCCGACGCGGAACACCACGCGCTCCTGCAGCGCGCGGAGCAGCTTCACCTGCAAATTGAGGGGGAGCTCGCCGATCTCGTCGAGGAACAAGGTGCCTTTGTCCGCCGCCTGGAATTTCCCGGGGCGGCTCGCGACCGCGCCCGTGAAGGCGCCTTTGACGTGGCCGAACAGCTCGCTCTCGATGAGGTTCTCGGGGATCGCGCCGCAGTTGATCGTGACGAAGGGGCCGTTCTGGCGCGGGCTGCGGCGGTGGATCTCCTTCGCGATCAGCTCTTTTCCGGTGCCGGTCTCGCCCGTGATGAGGACGCTGATGTCGGTCGTCGCGACCTTCTGCAGCTTGCGGAACACCTCCAGCATCGACGGGCAGGCGCCGATGATCTCGCCGAAGCGCTTGTCGTGCAGCTCCGCCACGAGCTTGGCTTTGTCGGCGCGCAGGCCGTTGAGGAGCATCGCGTTTTGCAGGAGGAGCGACGCCTGCGAGGCGAAGATGCTGAGCAGCTCGAGCTGCGTGCGCTCGAAGAGGTGCTTGATCTTGTCGTTGCCGACGTAGAGCGCGCCGATCACCTGGCCCTGCGAGAGGAGCGGCGCGCACATCACGCTGGAGAGCTTCATCGCGATGACGCTGTCCGAGCGGCCGAACGTGGTGTCCGCGAGCGCGTCGGAGACGATGACCGGGCGCATCGACTCGATCACCTGGCGCACGATGCTGTCCGAGATGCCGCCGTGAACGTCGGTGATCGCCTCCTTACGGACGTTGCGCGCGGCGCGGATCGCGAGCTTGCGATCGCCCTCCACCTTCACCGACGCGGCGCCGCGGGAGGCCTCCGCCGCCTGCGCCTCGGCCCCTTCGATCAAGAGGAGGAAGCCCTTGTCGGCGTGCGTGAGGTCGATCACGTCGTCGAGCATCGTCTCCAGGAGCTGGTCGAGATCGCGGCGCGCGATGAGCTTCTCGCTGAAGGCGAACAGCTTCCGCACGCCCGCGAGCTCCGCGCTGATGCTCTTCGGGCCGGTGCTCTCGGAGGCGTCGTCGTCGTCCTCGTCGTCGTCCTTCTTCGGCGAGACGGGCTCCGCGAACATGGAGAAGCTGACCTCCACCGAGCCGAGCTGGATGCGGTCGCCGTGCACGAGGCGCGCGCGGCGCTTCTTCTTGCCGTTGATCGCGATGTCGCCCTGACTGCCGACCTCCTCGAGCATGAAATCGCGGCCGTCGAAGACGATCTGCGCGTGGTGCTCGACCACGCCGGCGCCTTGCAACGAGAGATCGTTGCCCAGGCCCTTTCCGAGCGTGGTGACGGGTTTGTGGACGAAGTGGGCTCGCGGGGCTCCGGCGGCCGTGTATAGCTTCAACGTCGGCATGCTGCGGCGATCATAGCAGTCGCCGGGATTTTCCGGGCGATCGGCGTGATCACCAGCACGGCGACGTGGCGAGGAAGGCCGCGAGGTCCTCCCGGGAGGCCGGGCGCGCGAAGAAGAAGCCCTGGCCGAGGTGGCAGCCGTGCTCGCGGACGGAGGCGAGCTGGCGATCCGTCTCGATCCCTTCGGCGATCACGCGGATGCCGAGGCGGCGCGCCACCGTGACGATCGCCTCGACGATCGCCGCGGCGTAGCGCTCCTCGTCCTGCAGGCGCGCGACGAACGACTGGTCGATCTTGAGCGTGTCGATCGGGAACGTGTGCAGCGCGGACAGCGACGAATAGCCGGTGCCGAAGTCGTCGATGAGGAGGCCCACGCCGAGCGCGCGGAGCTGACGGAGGCGGCCCTTCGCGACCTGCGGGCTCTCCATCAACATCGTCTCGGTGATCTCGAGGTGGAGGCGATCGCCGTCGATCCCGGCTCGATCCAAGGCTTTTTGTACGTCCTCCACGAGCTCGGGGCGCGCGAGCTGGCGGGGGCTCAGGTTGACGCTCATGTCGAGGCGCAGCCCCGGGAAGCGCTCCGCGAGCCATTTCGCGTCGGCGCAGGCCTGCTCCAGCACCCAGCCTCCGAGCGCGTGGATGAGGCCCGTCTCCTCCGCGACGCCGATGAATTCGCCGGGCGGGACCATGCCGCGCGACGGGTGCTGCCACCGCACGAGCGCCTCCAGCCCGGTGATGCGGCCCGCTTCGAGCGAGACGATCGGCTGGTAATGGAGCACGAGCTGGCGGCGGTTGATGGCGTGGCGAAGCTCCGTGTAGAGGTGCAGCGAGCTCTTCGCCTGGCTCGCCATCGCGGCGTCGAACAGCTCGTAGCGATCGCGGCCGCGGATCTTGGCGCGGTACATCGCGCTCTCGGCGTCGCGGAGGAGGTCCTCGGGGTGCGCGTGCTCGGCGCCGGAGAGGGCGACGCCGATGCTCACCGCCGCGAACACCTCGTGCCCCACGGCGCGCAGCGGCTCCGCGAGGGCCGCGAAGATCTGCTGGGCCACGGCGACCGCGTCGCGCTCGTCGCGCACGTCCTCGACGAGGACGCCGAACTCGTCGCCGCCGATGCGCGCCACCGTGTCGCCCTCCCGCACGGCGCCGCGCAGCACGGCCGCGAGCGCCGTCAGCATCGCGTCCCCGATCTGCGGGCCGAGGCTCTCGTTGATGACCTTGAAGCGGTCCGCGTCGAGCGCCAGGATCGCGAAGCGGCTGTCGCTGTGGCGGCGCGCGCGCTCCAGGAGGCGGCTCGCGCGGTCGACGAAGAGCGCGCGGTTGGGGAGGCCGGTGAGCGCGTCCTGGAAGGCCCCGCGTCGGAGGCGCTCCTCGCTCTCGTGGAGGGCCCGCGTGAGCGCGAGGAGGGCCTCCTCTTGCTCGCGGCGCGCCCGCTCCTGCTCGGCTCGAAGCTCGTTGCGCACCTCGGCCGCGATCTGCGCACGGAGCGCGTCGAGGTCGGGTGTGTCGCGGGGATCGCTCATGGTCGGGCTGGGCGGGCGCTCGCGCGCGAAGAAGGGTTCACAGGGTGGGATCCGAGGTGAAGCAGCAGCGGAAGCCGGTGTCGAAGAACTTGAAGGTCTGCGTGACGCTGTAGAACGTGAAGCTGCACGTCGCGCCCGCGTCGGAGGCGGCGTTGAACGCGCCGCCCATGAGACGATAATCGTTCGACGCCGTCTTCGTGATTTCGCGAAGGTTGCCGGTGATGTCGAACAGCTTGATGGCCGCGGCGCCGTTGCCGTTCAAGCCGCTCCAGTCGCCCCAGCAGTTCTGCAGCGAGCCGGACGCGGTGGGCAAGAGGCCGTCCTGATCGCCCGCGGCGACAGGGTCGAAGTCGAAGGAGGGGCCGAGGTTGCAGTACTTCGTCGCCGTGTAGGCGGAGGTGCAGGCCACGCCGCGCGGGTTGTAGCCCCACGTGCAGCCGCCGCCCGACTGGCACGCGGTCGTCCAGTCGGTCGTCGTGCAGACGGCGCCGCCCATCGCCGTGCAGGTCTGCTCGACCTCCTGCGGCGTCACGTTGAACCAGGGGATCTTCGTGGGCACCGAGCACGCGGGCGTCTTGTCGAGCGTGGAGCCGGACGGCGCGCTCGTCCAGAAGCCGTCGCCCGAGCCGGGCACGACGTTCGTCGCGGTGGGGCGGCTCGCCTCGTACGTGTAGATCCACTGCGTCGCGCTCATCTTGGTGACGGCGGGCTTCACGAAGAACGTCGCGTTGGAGCCCTTCGCGGTGAAGACCTCGTCCACGAGGCCGTCGCAGTCGTTGTCGACGCCGTCGCACAGCTCGGTGCAGCCGCCGGGGAGGCTCGCGCAGCTGGCCTTCACGGCGCTGCATTTCGAGGCGTTCGCGCCGTTGCAGACGATCGTCCCGGTGGTGCGGCACGCGCCGTCGCCGGGGGCCGGGAGGCCGTCGTCGCTCGCGCAGGCCTTCCCGTAGTTCGGGACGTTCTCGTTGATGAGGCCGTCGCAGTCGTTGTCGAGCGCGTCGCAGATCTCGTCGTCGTTGGAGCAGCCGCCCGTGCACACGCCCGCGGGGAACGCGCACGTCCAGGCGCCGGCGGTGCACGCGACGTTGACGCCCGTCGTGCACTCCGCGGTGACCGCCGAGGGGCTGACGCCGCAGACCTGCACCGGCGAGGGCTTCGTGACGTTCTCGTCGACCACGCCGTTGCAGTTGTCGTCGACGCCGTTGCACGCCTCCGTCGCGGAGATGAACGTGCAGCTGTACTCGCACTTGAGGTCGCCGTTGAGGTCGTAATAGCCCGGCTGGCAACCCTGGAACTGGCACGCCCCGTTCACGCAGCCCCAGATCGCGTGCAGCGCGCCCGCGTAGCAGTTGTTCCCGCACGAGCCGCAGTTGTTCACGTCGGTCAGTAGGTTCGGCTGGTTGGTGAGCGTGCCGTCGCAGTTCGCGTCGACGCCGCACGTGTCGGTCGCGCCGGAGGGGCCGACCGATCCGACGCACTGGATCACGCCCGCGGCGCTGCACTGCTTGGCGCCGGCCATGCACGGGCTCGTCGCGCCGTTCGGCGGCGGGATGGGCACGTTGCACGCGCCCACGGAGTCGCTCGGGGGCTGGCCGTTCGTCTTGTCGATCGTGCCGTCGCAGTCGTCGTCGACGCCGTTGCAGACCTCGGTCTTCGGGTTGACGGCGCCGACGCACACGAGCGCGCCGCTCTGGCACTGCTTCGTGCCGAAGGCGCAGGGGAACACGTTCGACTGACCGCACGTGCCGCCCGCGTCCGTGGGGTTGTTGTCCACGGTGCCGTCGCAGTTGTCGTCGAGGTTGTTGCACGTCTCGGCCGCGGGGTTGACGGCGCCGACGCACACGAGCGCGCCGCCCTGGCACTGGTTCGTGCCGAACTTGCAGACGCCGACGTTCGAGGTGCCGCACTGCGTGCCGACGCCGATCGGGCTGTTGTCGATGACGCCGTTGCAGTCGTCGTCCACGCCGTTGCACGTCTCGGGCGCGGGGTTGACGGCGCCCGCGCACACGAGGTTGCCGGCCTGGCACTGGAACGTGCCGAACTTGCAAGCGCCCGTGTTGGACTGGCCGCACTGCGTGCCGGCGCCGGCCGGGTTGTTGTCGATGACGCCGTTGCAGTCGTTGTCGACCCCGTCGCAGACCTCGGTCTGCGGGTCCACGTTGCCGAGGCAGTGGAGGGAGCCGCCGGTGCACTGCATCGTCCCGAACTTGCAGGGGAACGAGTTCGAGGTGCCGCACGCCACGCCGGAGCCCTGCGTGTTGTCGTCGACCACGCCGTTGCAGTTGTTGTCGACGCCGTCGCAGATCTCGGCGGTCGGGTTGACGGCGCCGACGCACGTCATCGCGCCGTTCTGGCACTGCATCGATCCGAACGAGCACGGCGCGGTGTTGGACTGGCCGCACTGCGCGCCGACGCCGGGCACGTTGTTGTCCACGGTGCCGTCGCAGTCGTCGTCGGCGCCGTTGCACGTCTCGGTGACGGGCTCGATCGCGCCGACGCAGCTCAAGGATCCGCCCGCGCACTGGATCGTGCCCTTCTGGCAGGGGCCGACGTCGGTGGTGCCGCACGCGACGCCCGTGCCCTGCGCGGCGTCGTCGATCGTGCCGTTGCAGTTGTCGTCGACGCCGTTGCAGATCTCCACGCCCGGGTCGACGTTGCCCACGCACACGATCGCGCCCATCTGGCATTGGGTGACGCCGAACGCGCACGGCGCGATGTTGCTCTGGCCGCACGCGGAGCCGATGTCGGTCGGCGAGTCGTCGATGACGCCGTCGCAGTCGTCGTCCTTGCCGTTGCACTTCTCCAGCTGCTCGTTCTCCACGAGGATGGCGGCGCCGGTGCAGACGGCCTTGCCGCCCTGGCACTCCGTGACGCCCGCGTGCGCCGGGGTCGCGCACTCGCCGTCGGGATCGCCGTAGCAGGTCGCGCCGATCGTCGCGTCGCCGGAGAGATCGTCGGCCCCGTCGATCTTGCCGTCGCAGTCGTTGTCGAGGCCGTCGCAGATCTCGACCCCGCCGTTCGTGAGATCGCACTGGTACTCGCAGCCCGTCGCGTACGAATGATCGAGGTCCCAGAAGCACTCGCCGGGGCCGTTGCACTCGCAGGCGTCGATCTCGCACTGCGTGTTCGCGTCGGTGCAGGGCATGCCGCCGTCGTTCACGCACTTCGACGTGGCGTGGATCGCGTTGCAGGCGCGGCCGCATTTGCCGCAGTCCGTGACGCTCGTGCAGAGGTCGACGTCCTCGTCCTTCACGCCGTCGCAGTCGTCGTCCTTGTGGTTGCAGACCGCGTCGTCGTTCGCGGACTTGACGCAGTAGTACTCGCAGCTCCCGTTGCCATCGAGGTCGTAGTAGTCCTGCGAGCACGCGCCGCACTTGCACGTGCCGGGGTCCACGCCGGGGTTGGGGCTCGCGATGCACGCGATCGTCGCGGGGTCGCAGTTTAGCAGCGTGGTGAAGCAGTTCGTCTGGCAGGTGCCGCACGACTTCACGCTGGCGAAGTCGACGCCGTCGTCGACCTTGCCGTTGCAGTCGTTGTCGAGGCCGTCGCAGATCTCGATGCCGCCGTTCGACACGACGCACGTCGTGGCGCCGCCGCCGGTGCCGCCGCCGCCGAAGATGCTGCCACCATCGCCGCCGAGGCCTCCGATGCCGGTCGCGCCGGCTCCGCCCGTGCCGGTGGTGGTCGTGGTGTCGGAGCAGTCCGCGAAGCAGTACGCGTCCGTCTTGCAGCCGGCGGTCGCGAGCGCCGCGAGGATCGCCGCGAGCACCAGCAGCGCCGCGCCGCCGCGACGAGCGCCGAGCGCCGTGAGGAGAGCCTTTCGCGCGATCACGACCGCACCTCCTTCGCCTCGTCCGACGCGCGCTTGCGACGTCGCAGCCGCATCACGAGGAGCCCGAGCGCGAGCCACGCCCCGCGCGCGTAGCCGCTCGACTCGCGCGCGCCGAGGTCACACGAGCAGCCGCCGCCGCCCGTCGCGAGGCCGAACACGCCCTTCGACTCCGTGGTGCCCGTGTCCGTGCCCGAGGTCGAGGTCGTGGTGGTGGTGGTGCCGCTCCCGCCGCCGCCGGTCGTGGTGGTGGTGGTGCCGCCCCCGCTCCCGCCGCCGCCGGCCGAGACGCAGCTCCCGTCCTTGCACGCCTGATCCTGCGGGCAGAGCACGCCTTCGCACGGACAGTTGCCGCACGCGCCGGTGATCGGATCGCAGCAGGAGCCGTCGGTGCAGGGGTCGGGATCGCACTTGTTCGCGACGCACGCGGGCGGCGACGCGCCGAGGTCGCACACCTGGCCGGGCTGGCACGCCGGGTTGCAGGTCGCGACGCAAGAGCCGTCCTTGCAGACCTCCTGACCGTCCTGGCACATCACGTCGGCGCACGAGCCGACGCACGTGAACGTCGTGAAGTCGTCGCTCGGCTTGCACACCTTGTCGGGCGGGCACGAGCCGTCCTGGCACGGGTTGTCGACGCACGAGCCGAGGTTGCACGCCCTGTCGCAGCCCTGGCACGGGATGTTGAAGCAGTTGTCGACGACGCACGTTCCGGCCTTCGCTCCCGAGGGCGCGCAGCTCTCGCCGGCCGAGCACACGACGCCGGTGCACGGATCCTGGCAGCCCGCGGGGCCCTTGCAGACGCAGACCGGAGGCTTGATGCAGCCCGGGAGCTCGGTGCCGGCCGGCGCGCACTCCACGCCGCCCTGACCGTTGGTCACCGTCTTCGTCGAGCAGTCGCCGCAGATCGCCTCGTAGTCCGTGGTGCAGTAGGCGCCGAGCACCTCGCCCGTCTCGCTCGACGTGACGCTCTCGCACTTCTGGCCGGGCGGGCACGGGTTCTCGCCGTTGCCGCACTTCGCGGCGCACTGGCACCCGTCGGCGCCCTTCACGCACTGCTTGCCCTGCGTGCACGTCGCGTCCGCGCCGTTGTCGACGACACCGTTGCAGTCGTTGTCCTTGCAGTCGCACTCCTCCGGCCCGGCGCCCTGACCGCCGATGCAGACGAACTGCCCGCTATCGCACGCGTAGCTACCGGCCTTGCAGACGCCCTGATCGACGCCGCACGGATCGCCGATCTTCGCGGCCGGCGGCGGGAGCGGGTTGTCGGATCCGTTGATCCCGTCCGGCGCCGCGCCGACCTCGTCGATCTGTCCGTCGCAGTCGTTGTCGAGGCCGTCGCAGACCTCGGCCTTCGGTCCGACGCCGCCCATGCACGTGAGGCCGCCGGCGCCGTCGCACTGGAGCACGCCGGGCTGGCAAGGCGACGCGGTGCGATCGCCCGGGAACTGAGCCGGATCGTACGCCGGCGTGCACGGTCCGCCGAGCGGGATGCCGTTGTCGATCGTGCCGTCGCAATCGTTGTCGAGGCCGTCGCAGACCTCTTGAGAAGGCGGCACGTCGCCCGCGCAGTCGAGCACGCCCGCGGCGCACGCGATGATGCCCTTCTTGCACTCGCCGACGTCGCTGCCGCACACCTGGCCGACGCCGGGGAGGCTGCCGTCGTCCACGGTGCCGTTGCAGTCGTTGTCCAGCCCGTCGCACGTCTCCGCAGCGGGGCCCTTCGAGCTCTGACAGACCCACCCGGCCGCGCCGGCGCACGCGAGCGAGCCGTGGTTGCAAGGCGCCGAGAGAGAGCCGTTTCCGTTGCAGCTCGCGCCCGCGGGCGGGCACCACGAGAGGCCCGCGAACGTGCAGCAGTTGCCCGGCTCGTTCCAGCATCCGTTCTGTCCCGGCGCGGGGCCGTCCGCGAGCGGAGGATCGTCGGGCGTGCCGTCGCAGTCGTCGTCGATGCCGTTGCAGGTCTCGGCCTTCGGCTGGTTGCCGCCCTGGCACACGAGCGCGCCGTTCACGCACGCCGTCACGCCGGGGCTGCACGGGGGCTGGTTCACGCCGCACGCTTGGCCGACGCCGAACGCGCCCTCGTCCGTCTGTCCGTCGCAGTCGTTGTCGATGCCGTCGCAGAGCTCCTGGCTCGGCCCGACGAAGCCCGTGCACGCGCCGCAGACCTTCGTGCCCATCTTGCACTGGCTGTTGCCGCCGTAGACGAGGTTGTTGGGCTGACCGGCCGGCACGCACGCCGTCGGCGTGACGTTGTCGATCGTGCCGTCGCAGTTGTTGTCGACGCCGTCGCACACCTCGTTGCCGGGCCCCGCGGGGCCGACGCACGTCCATCCGTTCGCGCCGGCGCACGTGAGGGTGCCGTGGTTGCACGGCGTGACGAGCGCGCCGTTCCCGTTGCACGTCGCGCCCGCAGGCGGACACCACGCGAGGTTCTCGAACGAGCAGCAGTTGCCCGCGTTGTTCCAGCAGCCGTTCTGCCCCGCGGGCGGACCGTCCGCGAGGGGCGCCTCGTCGGTCTGACCGTCGCAGTCGTTGTCGACGCCGTCGCACACCTCGTTCTGCGGGAGCACGGCGCCCTGGCAGATGATCTGACCGCCCACGCACGCGGTGACGCCCGGCGAGCAAGGCGGCGTCGAGTTTCCGCACGCCGCGCCGAGCCCGGGGATGTTGTTGTCGATGACGCCGTTGCAGTCGTCGTCCTTGCCGTTGCACGTCTCGGTCGTGGGGCCGACCGATCCCACGCACGAAGAGACGCCGTTCACGCACTGCACGACGCCCGCGACGCACTCGCCCGTGTCGGTGCCGCACGGCTGACCAGAGACGCCTTCATCCGTCTGGCCGTCGCAGTCGTTGTCGATGCTGTCGCAGACCTCGGTGGCGGGCCCCTTCGGGCTCTGGCACACCCACGCGCCCGAGACGCACGCGAGCGTCCCCTTGTTGCAGGGCGCCGTCAGCGTGCCGTTGCCGTTGCACGTCGCGCCGGCGGGCGGGCACCAGTTGAGGCCGCCGAACGAGCAGCAGTTGCCCGCGTTGTTCCAGCAGCCGTTCTGCCCCGCGGGCGGACCGCCGACGAGCGGAGCCTCGTCCGTCTGGCCGTCGCAGTCGTTGTCGAGCCCGTCGCACACCTCGTTCGCCGGACCGACCGCGCCCTGGCAGACGAGCGCGCCGTTCACGCACGCCGTGGTGCCCGCGGTGCACTCGCCGGTGTTGGTGCCGCACGGTTGTCCTGCGCCGAACGGCGTCTCGTCGACGAGCCCATCGCAGTCGTTGTCGATGCCGTCGCACACCTCGGTGCTGGGCCCGATGAAGCCGACGCACTGCGCGGAGCCGCACGCCTGGGTGCCCTTCACGCACTGGCTGGTGCCGCCGTACACGAGGCCGCCGGGCTGACCGGCAGGCACGCACGGCACCGCCGCGATGCCGTCGTCCACCGTGCCGTTGCAGTTGTTGTCGAGCCCGTCGCACACCTCGGTCTGCGGGCTGTTCGAGCACGTGCCGAAGGGATTGCCCGCCACGCAAGCGCCCGCGGCGCCGCCGGGGTTCGCCTTCTGCGGGCAAGCGAGCGTGCCGGCGCAGTTCGCGGGGCTCGCCTGGCCGCACGCCACCGACGCGATCCCCTCGTCGATGAGGCCGTCGCAGTCGTTGTCGCAGCCGTCGCACACCTCGGTCGTGGGGATGCAGCCGTTGCAGACGCCGTTGTCGATGACGCCGTTGCAGTCGTCGTCCTGGCCGTTGCACGTCTCGGCCTGCGGGCAGTGCAGCGGGTTGCCGCACTTGGTGACGCCTTCATCGACGCCACTCTGGCAGTTGTTGTCGACGTTGTCGCACGACTCGCCGGGGTTGAAGCAGAGCCACGACCCGGGCTGCGCCTGCTGCGCGGCCGTCGTGCAGGGGAGCTTCGTCCGATCGCCGTTCGGGTTCGCGGGCGTGATCGTCTGGGCGTACGTCGTGAGGCACGCGTTGCGCTGCGCGGTGGTGTTCCAGGCGCAGCACGTCTGGTTCTGATCGCAGTAGTGCGCGAACCCTTCGTCGGTGCAGCCGTTGCAGTTGTTGTCGGCGTTGTCGCACGTCTCGGGCGCCGTGCTGGAGGCGACGATCGCGGAGAGCGCCTGCGAGAGCTGCACCTCGTTCGTCGCGAAGTACGACGCCACGGTGCCGCCGGCCGCGGCGATCGCGTCCGTGTTCGCCTGGCTCCCTCCCGCGAAGTTCACGACGTGCACGCGGACCTTGAAGGTGTGACCGCCGACGGTGACGCCGTTCTGGTAGAGGTCCTGCGCCGCGGCGACCGCGTCCGCCTGCGTGTCGCACGTCTCGTCGCCGTCCGTGACGAGGATGACGTTCACGGAGCGGCAGCCGGTGCCGCCGTTGACGCCGACGCCCGTGAGATCCTGCGCTGCCAGCGGGCTCGGATAGCTCGTCACGCCGTCGCCCGTGACGTAGGTGCCGGCGTAGTACCGCTTCATGTCGCGGAGCATCCCGTTCAGGGGCGTGTTGCCGAGCGCGAAGATCTCCTGGTCGCTCGCGCACGAGTTGTCCGCCCACCCGAGGAGCTGAGCGACGTTGCTCGCAGCAGGCGGGTTGGACCAGAAGTGATCCTGGAGCATCGGCACGAGCACGAGCGCCGGAGGCGGTCGTCGCGTCGCCGGGACGCGGCCCGCACCCGGCGCAGATGCCGCGCGTGTTGATCTCGCTGTTGTAACAAAAGTAGCTGCACGCCGCGAAACAGTACGAGCTGGCGGGCGTACAGCTGCAGGCCGCCGCGCAGCCTTGTTGGAGCACGTCGAACGTCGCGAGCCCGAAGTTCACCTCGCCGCTGTAAGCCAGGACCGTGTTCCGGAAGGCGCACCGCGAGTGGGCCACGCGCGTGCTGCCGAATCCGCAGCTGCTGTTGATCGCGTTTCCGCCCGCGTCGGTGACGCCGCTCACCATGGAGCCGGACGTGTCCATGGCCATCATGAAGTACGGCCGGGAGGGCTTCGGCCACACGGAGGGGTCCGAGCTCAGGCAGGATGCCGGCTCCTGCGCGAAGACGTCGCTGGTGTACCCCATCGTCGTGAGCCCGAAGCTTGCGGCGGCGGCGAGGAACGCAGGAATACAACTCTTGCGAGCGTCGAACATGGCTGCTCCTGGCGCGGAGCTCGTGGAGCACCCGCGCGCGTCGGCAAAACCGAAGACCAAGGCGGGGCCGCGAAGGCCCTCCTCAGTCTCTCACGCCGAGCCAGCGAGCCTCAAGGTCACCGCGCGGAGCGAGGAAGCGGCTCTTGGTGCGCTTCCCACGTCCTTCCACGATGGCGCGGTGCTCCGAACACGAAGAGCCCCTGAATGTCGCTTTGCACGCTTGCGGCGCGGCGACCGACGGGCGAAGCGTCTCGCCGCAGGTTGTGAGCCCTCAGGCCAAACGACGCGCGCGGAGATGTGGGATCGTACGGCGCGGAGCGCTCGGAGCGGCCTCTGCCGCGGTCTTTCTCCTCGCGACCGCGGAGGCGAGCGCGCATGACGTCGGCCTCTCTCGGGGGACCTACTCCATCGACGGTCGCGCCGTCCGCGCGGAGCTCGTCTTTTCGCGCCGCGAGATCGTCGCGCTCGTTCCTGCGTTGGACGCGGACGACGACGGCCGCCTGTCACCCGAGGAGATCGATTCCGCGCGCGCGCCGTTGCAGAAGATGGTCGTGGCGCGAATCCGCGCCGTCGCCGGGGAGTCGGACTGCCCTGGCAAGCTCGTGTCCGCGGCCTCCACCGATCAGGACGGCGTCGAGATCCGCGCCGCCTACGAGTGTCCATCCCCGATCCAGCGAGCGTCGCTCACGCTCGACGTGCTCGAGGATCTCGCGCCGGGGCACCGTCATATCGCCCGCGTCGTGGGCGGCGTGCAGGTCGTCGAGACCGTCCTCTCGCGAGCCAACCGGACGCTTCAGATGGAGGCGGCGCCGGGCTCGCACACGGATCAGCCGGAGAAGCGCGCTCCGTTCTCGCTCCTGCGCCTCGGGATCGAGCACATCCTGACCGGCTACGATCACCTCACGTTTCTCCTGGGTCTCGTCCTGGTCGGCGGCCGTTGGAGGTCGATCCTCTGGGTCGTGACGGCGTTCACGGTCGCGCACTCGATCACGCTCGGCCTGGCCGCGCTCGGCGTGTGGGCGCCGCGTCCGTCGATCATCGAGCCGATGATCGCGGTCTCGATCGCGTATGTGGGCGTCGAGAATTTCTTCGTGAAGAACGCGGAGAACCGCTGGCGCATCACGTTCCCCTTCGGCCTCATCCACGGCTTCGGGTTCGCGGGCGCGCTTCAGGAGGTCGCGCTCCCGCGCGCAGACGTGCCGGCGGCGCTCTTCCTGTTCAACTTGGGTGTGGAGATCGGTCAGCTCGGCGTGCTCGCCTTGGCGCTCCCTCTTCTCGCCGTGGTCCGACGAAAACCATGGTTCGAGAAGAAAGGAATCCGGATCCTCTCGGGCCTCATCGTGATCGCCGGCGTCGTGATGTTCATCGCGCGCGTCGCGATCCCGCCCTGAAAGGCACAAAAAGACGACACCCCCCCGGACGGTCGGCCCGGAGGGGTGCAGCTCGTCGATGTGGATCCGTCAGGACCAGTTGTCGCGCATGTGCTTGCGGATCTTGCCGAGCGCCTGCTCCTGAAGCTGTCGGATGCGCTCGCGCGAGAGGTTGTACTTGTCGCCGATCTCCTTGAGCGTCAGCTCGTCCTCGTCATCGAGGCCGAAGCGCCAGCGGATGATGCTCGACTCGATCGGAGTGAGCGTGGTCAGCAGCCGGCGGACCTCCTCGGTCCACTTCTGATTCGCGAGCGCCTCGTACGGAGAGGGCGTGTTCTCTTCCTGGAGGAAGTCGATGAACTTTCGGCCGTCCTCGTCGCCGATGGGCCGATCCAGCGAGAAGGGCGTCTCGGCGTAGAAGTTCTTCACCTTGTCGAGCTTGTCGCGGGGGACGCCCGTCTCCTTCTCGAGCTGCTCGATCGTCGGCTCATCCCCCGTGCGCGCCATGATGGCCTGCGTCGCCCTCGCCACCCGATTGTAGGTGTCGAGCATGTGCACCGGGATGCGGACCGCGCGGCCTTTGTCCGCGAGCGCACGGCTTATCGCATGACGGATCCACCACGACGCGTACGTGGAGAAGCGGTAACCCCGGCGATGATCGAAGCGCTCCACGGCCTTCATGAGACCGATGTTGCCCTCTTGAATGAGGTCGATGAGCGGCAGTCGACCGCGGTTGTAGCGGCGCGCGATCGAGACCACGAGCCGGAGGTTCGCCTTCACGAACTTGTTCTTCGCGATGTGCTGAATCTCGAAGCACCGCTCGATCTTGTCGAGATAGCGCCGGTACACAGGCGACATCTGCATCGTCGGTCGGACCTGCTGCTCGGCGTCGCTGGCGTCGTTCTCGAAGTTCGGCTCGCGCACCAAGTCGTGGGCGATCTCTCGCGCGTGCATCATCCAGATGCGGTCCGAGTCGGGGAGACGGATCTTCGTGGCCAGCTCCAGCGAGAGCTTCTGCCAGCGCGCCTCTTGCTCGGTCGTGAGCTTCTTTCCCTTCTTGGCGAGCTTGAGGAGCTCCGCCAGCTCGGGCGCGTCGACCTCTTCACCGGACTTCGCGATGTCCTTTTCGAGCGCCTCGAGGATGTGCTCGGCCGCGGGGACGTGCGCGAGCATCGAGGCCCAGAGCGCGATCTCCGTCTGTTCGACCTCGCGCGCCGTGGACAGCTCTTCGTCCTGGCCCATCACCGGGTGAATCGCCATGTCGCGGAAGTAGCGGGCGAGCATCGAATCGCCGCCGCCCTCTTCCACTTCCTTCATCTCCGTCTCTCGGTTCGCCGGAGCGGCTCGCTGGAGACCCGAGAGCTGGAGATCGATGAACTCGACGGCAGGCTCGTCGAGGGGTTCGGCCGGGCGGACGCGGATCGCCGTGTCCTCATTCAGATCGTCTTCGAGGAGGCCCAGCGTGGAAAGCTCCGGGTCGGCGGCCGGGGTCGCGGGCTCGATCGGCTCCAGGCGCAGCGCATTGCTCTTCATCGACTTCATGGCTTCCTCCGCAGAAGGGGAATTGTCCGAAGCAGGGGTCTGGCTCTCGACGCTCAGGAGACGTGTCGCGTGGCGAGCACCCTCGCTCCTTGCAACGGACACGCCGCCGCTGACTTCCACCTTGTTCGTGCGACGCCCGGCGGTCGCTGGGGAGCGACGTCCGTGCTGCGGCACACGCGACCGGACACGCGCGTCATGGCGGTTCGCGGTAGTGGCAATCGGGGGCTTGCGGGCTTTGGAGGTCCTCATGGCGTTTTCCGTCGGGTGCTACGTTGGGATGTGAGAAATGGCTGCTTGCAGAACTGAAACCCGGTGCTTCACTCGGTAGGTCAGCCTCGTTTCCGCGAAGACATGCGGGGAAACGGTCATTCGAGGCCGGAACCGCCGAATCTGTCTTTTGATTCCTCCCTTTCCGCGTGGATGCCCGCGAAAGGTCGGAACGATCACGGGCGAACCGCCGCCGCGCGAGGCGATGAGCTATGCAACGTGGGTGCCCGCTCTCTTGGGATGCGCGGACAGTGCTAGTGGGTTTGAAAGAGCACGATCTACGCGAGGTGCTGCTGAGAGAACGGGGCGAGGTTGTGCTTCTCGTGCGGCGTTTGAACTACGTACAACCGCGCCCGAAAGCTCTTTGGATCCTGCGCGCCCTGGTCAATCGGTGAGCGGCAAAACGCTTGCCGTTCACGAGAGTGTGGGTTGAGTCAGAGGGCTGACTGCGGATCGAGGCAGAGGTTCAAAATGTGACGTGCCAATCGAGGCAAGCCGTCCACTGCGGGTGAAATTGGGGCGGCTTTCCGAGTTGTCGAGGGTGCGACCTCGGGGTAGAGAAAAGATTTTGGGGAAATCGGTGCGGACCGAGGTCTCCGTGCCGCATGCGCCGCAGAGTCCGCAGCTCGCTCAAGCCCCTTGGATCCGACGGCTTCGACGTGTTGGCGCGACATCGACGTGTCGAAACTGGCGTCGGAGCCTCCGGAAGACCGTGGAGGACGGGGGATACCGCAACGCCGCGGTGCGGGCCGCGGCTCACGGCTCTGGATCCAGCGTCAGAGCCGTGGCGGTGCCTGGCGTCACCAAAGAGACGCTGTGGCTCAGAATTGGGAGAGGAAGCGGGGGTCGTTCTCGAAGAGCAGACGGATGTTCGGGATGCCGTAGCGGAGCATCGCCACGCGATCGATCCCGAGGCCGAAGGCGAAGCCGGTGTACCGCTCGCTGTCGATGCCGCAGTGACGGAGGACCTCAGGGTGGATCATCCCGCAGCCGAGGAGCTCCAGCCATCCGGACTGCTTGCACACGCGACAACCGGCGTGCGACCCGTCGGGACGGACACAGAACGCGCACCCCGCGTCGACCTCCGCGCCCGGCTCGACGAACGGGAAGTAACTGGGGCGAAACCGCACAGGCGTCCCGGGACCGTACAGTCGTTCGGCGAAGGCGCCGACCACCGCCTTGAGGTTCGCGAAGCTCACCCCTTCGTCGACCATGAAGCCCTCAATCTGATGGAACATGGGCGAGTGGGTGAGGTCGTCGTCTCGACGGTAGACGGCGCCGGCGCTGACCACCGCCATCGGCGGCTTGCGAGAGGACATCTCCCGGATCTGGACGGCGCTCGTGTGCGTGCGGAGGAGCGTGCGCGCGGCCGGACCGTTGCCAGCCACGTCCACCCAGAAGCTGTCCTGCATGTCCGTCGCCGGGTGATCCGGCGGGAAGGCCAGCTTCGTGAAGTTGTTCGCCTCCAGCTCGATCTCCGGGCCGACGCCCACCGCGAAGCCGAGATCCCGGAAGATCGCGAGCAACGCGTCCCGGGTCTGCGCTACGGGGTGGAGGTGTCCGCGCCCGAGCTCCGTGCGGCCCGGCAGGGAGAGATCGAAGGGCTGACCCGCGAGCTCGGCCTCGCGCGCTTGCCGGAGGATCGCCCGGAGGCGCTCCTCGAAGGTGCGCTCGACCTGCTCTTTGAACACGTTGATCCGCGCGCCAACAGCCGGCTTCTCGGAGGCCGGTACGGACCGCAGCATCGCCAGGACGGCAGTGAGATCGCCCTTCTTGCCGAGCACTTTTGCGTGCTCGGCGCGGAGGGTCGCTTCGTTCTGGGCTGCGGCGAAGGCGTCGCGGAAGCGCGTTCCCAGCGCGGCGAGGCCATTTTCGATGGCTTGTACGGCGCTCTCGGCTTCCGCCATTTTGGGGGGGACTTTCGTCAGGACTTGGCGACGCCCGCGAGCTTCGCGACAGCGGAGAACGCCGACGGATCGTGGATCGCCATCTCGGAGAGGATCTTGCGGTCGAGCCCGACGCTCGCCTTCTTCAGAGCCGCGACCAGGCGCGAGTAGCTCGTGCCAACGGTGCGAGCGGCCGCGTTGATGCGGGTGATCCAGAGGCGGCGGAAGTCACGCTTCTTGAGCTTGCGGCTGATGTAGCCGTACTCCCACGCGTGACGAACGACCTCGACCGCCTGGCGGTGACGGTTCTTGCGACCGCCGAAGAAGCCTTCGGCCTGGTTCAGGATGCGGTTACGGCGGCGGCGGGCCTTGAAGCCTCTTTTGACGCGCGGCATTTCTCGTTCCTCTTCTCGGGTTCCGGCTCAGCCGTAGGGCAACATGATCTTGACCCTCTTCTGGAGGGCCTTGTCGACCGTGTCGTTCTTGCGGAGGCGACGCAGGCGCTTGCGGCTCTTTTCCTGCATCATGTGGTTCAGGCCGGCCTTGCTGCGGCGGACCTTGCCGGTACCCGTGAAGCTGAACCGCTTCGCCGCGCACCGTTTCGTCTTCATCTTCGGCATGACGTCACCCGGGAATCCGCTCACCTGGGCCGCGCTTCCGACCATCGGAGCGCCGTTTGCAAGCCTGGGGCGATGCGGGGGAGGGCGCGTTATGGCGATGGCGGGGCGCCTTGTCAAGCATGCTCGATCCGCCGGCTTGACCTCTATGTAGTGCCTCTACACAATCGGCCGCTGAGGAGTGTGCCGATGATTTCGTTCGAGGCGAGCGAAGAGCAGCAGCTCATCCAGCAGAGCGTGGCGGATTTCGCGAAGAGCACGCTCGCGTCACGGGTGCGCGAGCTGGAGAAGAAGAGGAGCGTCCCGGAGGACATCCGACGAGCGGCCTACGACATGGGGCTCGGACTCATGTCGCTGCCGGAGAGCTGCGGCGGACAAGGGCTCGGTGTCGTCGCCGCCGCGCTGGTGGAAGAGGAGCTGGGCGCCGCGGACGCTGGAGCTGCGTTCGGTTTGCCAGGGCCGGCGGCGTTCGGGCGCGCCGTCTTGGAGCTTGGGACCGCGGAGCAGGCTCAGGCGCTGCTCGCCGATTTTTCAGGCGAAGGAGGCGCGGATCGATTCGGCGGCGTCGCTTGGAGCGAGCTCCGACCGTGCAAGGAGCGCCCTGGGTTCACGACGGTCGCGACGCGGATCGAAGGCGGCTACTCGATCACCGGGAAGAAGGCGTTCGTCACCAACGCGCACACGGCGGATCGGTTCGTGGTGTTCGCGCAGGTGGAGCCCGAGAAGGGCTGGGACGGGATCGGCGCGTTCGTCGTGCGCAAGGACAACCCCGGCCTCGTCATCGGGGGACGGCATGACACGCTCGGGCTCGACGCGGCGGATTTCGGTGAGATCGCGCTCGAGGACGCGAAGGTGACGGAGGCGGATCGGCTGCTCGGGGAGGGCGGCGGGTTCACGGCGGCGACGCTGCGGTTCTTCGCGAAGCAGGCGCTCGTGGTGGCGGCTCGGGCGGTCGGCGTCGCGCGGTTCGCGTTCGAGATCGCGCGCGAGCACTGCGACACGCGGAAGGCGTTCGGCAAGCCGATCGGTCACTTCCAGGCGGTGGCCTTCGCGCTCTCGGATCGGCACATGGATGTCGAGAGCGCGCGGTGGCTCGTGTGGAAGGCCGCGCACGCTTGGGACGCGAAGGCGCCGGAAAAGGAGGCGCTCCTCGCGACCGCGCAGGCGGCCGCGCACGCGCTCGAAGCGGCGATGCGCACGGCGGACGACTGCGTGGGGCTCCATGGCGGATCCGGGTTCATCCGCGATCTGATCGCCGAGAAGCTGATGCGCGACGCGAAGCAGCTCGGCCTCTGCTGCCCGACCGCGGAGCAGCTCGATCAGATCTCCGCGGCCATCGAGCTCGGCGCGGCGCTGGATCCGGCGCTCGTCCTGCCCACGCCGGAGACGCAGGCGATCTTCACCTGACCTCGATCCCCCTGGAGAAGACCATGATCGACTTTTCGCTCTCGAAGAAACAGAAGGAGATCCAGGAAGGGATCCGCTCGCTCGGCAAGTACGTGATCCGGCCGATGAGCCTCTCGATGGATCGCAACAAGGAGGTGCCGGAGCAGTTCCTCCGCAACTTCATGAAGCTCGCGAAGGGCTTCCGCTCGGACGACATCGTCGATCCGATCGAGGAGGGCGTCGCGGCGGAGCGCGACACGACCCGCGTGAGCGAGACGAACCGCACGAGCGCGATCGCGGCCGAGGAGCTCGCGTGGGCCGACGCGGCGCTGCTGCTCAGCGTGCCGGGGCCGGGGCTCGGCGGGCCTCCGATCCGCGCGACGGGCACGAAGGAGCAGAAGGAGCGCTTCTTCGGCATCTTCAAGGACATGCACAAGGGGCCGCTCAAGTGGGGCGCCTACGCTCTCACCGAGCCGGGCGCGGGCAGCGACGTCGCCGGCATCCGCACGAGCTGCCGCAAAGAGGGCAGCGACTGGGTGCTCAACGGGCGCAAGTGCTACATCACGAACGGCGCGCGGGCCTCGTGGAACGTGGTGTTCGCGACGGTGGATCCTGCCGCGGGGCGCGCCGGGCATCGCGCGTTCGTCGTCGAGAAGGGCACGCCCGGCTTCGAGATCGGCAAGATCGAGGACAAGATGGGGCTCCGCGCGAACGAGACGGCGGAGCTCGTGCTCGAGGACTGCCGCGTGCCGGAGGAGAACCTGCTCGGCGGCGAGGCGGCGTACGTCACGAAGGAGGGCTTCATGACCGCGATGAAGACCTTCGACAACACCCGGCCGCTCGTGGGCGCGATGGCGCTCGGCATCGGGCGCGCGGCCTACGAGTACGCGCGCGACTTCGTGAAGGACAACTACGTCCTTTCGCGTCCCGTCCCGCGTTACGCGGCGATCGCGGAGCGGCTCGCGAAGGTGAGCCGGCGGCTCGAGGCGGCTCGATCGCTCGTGTACCGCGCGACGTACATGGCGGACGCGCGCATCCCGAACGCGAAGGAGGCGAGCATGGCGAAGGCCGCCGCCGGTCAAGCCGCGATCTTCTCGTGCATCGAGGCGATCGAGATCTGCGGCGCGCACGGGTCGCTCGCGACGGAGCACGCGCTGCTCGAGAAGTGGTTCCGCGACATTAAGGTCTACGACATCTTCGAGGGCACCGGAAACATCCAGCGCGTGGTGATTTCGAAGCGCCTGATGACGGGATTGAAGTCCTTCTGAGGCTCATTCCGAGCCTGTTTTGAATTGTCGCATCTAGCCGATGTGACTTTCGCTATTCTGGTTGCGTAGGGGCTCCCTCTTCGGTCATCCTCCGCCGGCTTGGTCGCCCCTGCCGACTCGATCTCCGCGCCTCTGCCTGCTCGCCGTCGCGCGGCTCGTGTGCCGTGGGGGCGCTACGGGCTGCGCGCGACCGCGATCCTGTACCTCGTCGTCTTTCTGTTGATCCCGGTCGCGGTGATCGCTCGGCGCGGGTTCGCTGCGGGGCTCGGGGCGATGGCGCACGCGCTCGCGCATCCGGTGCCGCGCGCGGCGCTGGTGCTCACGCTGGAGTGCGCGGCGATCATGGCGCTCGTCAACGCGGTGATGGGGACGCTCATCGCGTACGTGCTCGTGCGGTATCGGTTCCCGGGGCGGCGGGCGCTCGATCTGTTGATCGATCTTCCGTTCTCGATCCCGACGCTCGTCGCGGGGCTCACGATCGTGACGCTGTTCGGGCCGGACGCGGCGCTCGGTCGGGCGTTCGGCGCGGCGGGCGTGCGGATCTTGTACGCGCCGCCGGCGATCGTGATCGCGCTGCTTTTCGTGACGCTGCCCATCGTGGTGCGCGCGGTGGAGCCGGTGCTCGCGGAGGTCGACGTCGCCGAGGAAGAGGCCGCGCGCACGCTCGGGGCGAGCGATCTGTTCACGTTCCGCAAGGTCGTGCTGCCGGCGATCCGGCCCGCGATCGTGACGGGGACGCTGCTCGGGTTCGCGCGGGCGCTCGGTGAATTCGGCTCGATCGTGGTGGTGGCGGGGAACCTGCCGCGGCGGTCGCTCACGGCGAGCGTGCTCGTGTTCGGCGAGATCGAGTCGGGCAACACCGAGTCCGCGAGCGCGATGTCGCTCGTGCTCGTGGCCATCTCGTTCCTCGTGCTGATGGCGGTCTCGGCGTACGAGAAGAAGAGGGGCCGCGGTGCCTGATCGATCGAGGAGGAGGCGGCGGCGGTCGATCGGGCGCGCGCTGCTCGTGGGCGCGGCCGTCACGTACGTGGGGTGCCTGCTCGTGCTGCCGATCGTGACGCTGGTGGGGGGCGCGCTCGGGGACGGGATCGGGCGATTCGTGAGCGCGCTCGGGCGGGCGGACGCGCTTCATGCGCTGTGGGTGACGCTGCTCATGGTGGTGTGCGCGGTCGCGCTCAACGCGGTCTTCGGGACGGCGGCGGCGTACGTGCTCGTGCGGGATCGGTTCCCGGGGAAGCGGGCGCTGTCCGCGCTCGTCGACGTCCCGTTCGCGCTGTCGCCGGTGATCGCGGGGTTCGTGTTGATCGAGCTGTTCGGCGCGAAGGGGCTCTTGCGGCCGATCTGCGACGCGCTCGGGATCGAGGTGGCGTTCGCGCTCCCGGGGATGGTGCTGGCGACGACGTTCGTGTCGCTGCCGTTCGTGATCCGCGAGGTCGTGCCGGTGCTCGAAGAGGTCGGGATCGATCAAGAGCACGCGGCGTTCACGCTCGGGGCGGGCGCGCTCGCGACGTTCCGGCGCGTGACGCTGCCGAGCATCCGGTGGGGGCTGCTCTACGGGGTGACGCTGACGGCGGCGCGCTCGATCGGCGAATTCGGCGCGGTGCTCGTGGTGTCGGGCGGGGTCGCGGGGCGCACCGAGACGGCGACGAGCTTCGTGTACCGCGCGCTGGAGGATCGCAACGACACCGGCGCGTACGGGATGGCGCTCGTGCTCAGCCTCGCGTCGATCGCGCTGCTCTTCGCGATGGACGCGATGAAGCGGCGGCGCGCGCCCCACGATCGCGCCCGAGAGGGGGCCGCGCGCGTCCCGGCCTCGGAGGAGGCGCCGTCGTGAGCATCGTGGTGGAGGGCGTCTCGAAGCAGATCGGCGCTCAAGCGATCGTGTCGGACGTGTCGTTCACCGCGCAGACCGGGGAGATCGTCGCGCTGCTCGGGCCGAGCGGCGGCGGGAAGAGCACGATCCTCCGCATCATCGCGGGGCTCGAGGAGCCGGACGCGGGCGAGGTGGTGCTCGAAGGGGAGCGCGCGACGTTCCTGCCGGTGCAGGAGAGGCGCATCGGGTTCGTGTTTCAGGGGTACGCGCTCTTCAAGCACATGACCGTCGCGCAGAACGTCGCGTTCGGGCTGGAGGTGAAGAGGACGCCGCGCGCGGAGATCGATCAGGCCGTGCGCGAGCTGCTCGATCTCGTGGAGCTGCCGGGGCTCGGCGGGCGGTATCCGTCGGAGCTCTCGGGCGGGCAGCGGCAGCGCGTCGCGCTCGCGCGGGCCCTCGCTCCGCGGCCGAAGCTCCTGCTGCTCGACGAGCCGTTCGGAGCGCTCGACGCGAAGGTGCGGCTGAGCTTGCGGGAGCAGCTCCGCAAGCTGTCGCGGGATCGATCGATGACGGTGATCTTCGTGACGCACGATCAAGAAGAGGCGATGGATCTCGCGGATCGCGTGGTGGTGCTTCGCCAGGGGCGCGTGGAGCAGATCGGGACGCCCGCGGAGATCTACGATCACCCCGCGACCGAATTCGTGGCGGGGTTCGTGGGCGCGACGAACGTGCTGCGCGGCGAGGTGCGCGGCGGGAAAGCTTCGATGGGCGCGCTGAAGGTGGAGGCGCCGCCGGGCGATCACGAGGGTCGGCCCGTCACCGCGATCGTGCGGCCGCACGACGTCGAGCTGTCGGGGCGCGTGGACGATCATCCGGCGGGCCCGAGCTCGAACGTCGCGACGGGTCGCATCGAGCGGATGAGCCGCGTGGGGTACATGGTGAAGCTGCAGCTCCTGCTCGCCGACGGGCAGCCGCTCACCGTGGAGCTCACGCGCGAGCGCGCCGCCGAGCTCGGCGTCGTCGAAGGCGACACCGTCCACGTGAACCTGCGCGACGCGAAGGTCTTCGTGCAGGACTACGCGATCTAAGGCGGCGTTCCGCTTCACGGGACGTCGCTCGAGAGCGCTTCCAAGAAGCATGAAACGGGAGCTCGGGTGCCCACCCCCGGCCTTCGCTTCGCGAAGTCCGCCCCTCCCAAAGCGCCTGATTCTCAGGCGCAGGGAGGGGAGCGTCCTGTCATCGGGGACATCGCTCCGCCAGTGGCGCCGTCCACGCTGCGACGCGCGCGACGCTCGGTGCGTTGTTCGAATCGTGAAGCGGCGCCCAGCTGCTCGTCGCGCCTCACCTCGTGCGGCTCGGCCGCGAACGCGCGCCCCGTGCAGATGCCGCCGAGCGCTCAGATCGTGGCCCGCGCTTCTTCCAAGGCGCTCGCTGCGTTCGCGAAAGGTGGGGCGCATCAGCGGGGGAGTGATACGAGGGGGCGGAGCCCCCTTGTAAATCCGACAAAAGTGCGGGGCTTGCGGAGGTGGGTAACTGCTGCCGGGGGACGTTCGGGGGCGCCTTAGATGCGTGATCCGCGGCGCGCATTTGATCGATGACGCTCGGTCGGAAAATGGCGCTTTCGAGCGGCGCGCAGGCTGGGATGCGGCCCCTCGGCTGCTACGCTCGGAGGATGTTCCGAAGCTTAATCAACAACACCTCCCGCGCCTCGATCTTCACGACGGCCCTGCTCGCGATGCCGCTCACGAGCTGTGGCGCGATCGCCGGATCGTACGACGCTACGACCACGTTCCTCGTGAACCCGCACGCGAGCGGCACCTTCAACGGGTGGAGCGAGATCACGATCTCGCAGGACGCGAACAGCGTGAGCGGCGCGACGCTCGACTGGGCGCGGCTCGATCTGCCGCAGGACTCGCCCGCGTCCGATCTCACGTTCATCAAGGACGTGTCCGCCACCATCGGCGACGCCAAGGTGCCCATCGCCGAACAAGACACGATGCCGAAGGGCGAGACCGACGTGCTGCTGGATATGCTCTACGACGGAGATTTACGGCAGTTTTTCAAGGATGGGCATACAGTGCACATCGATTGGAAAGGCACCAGGAACCCCGACGTCGCGATCCCCGAAGGCGGGCTCTGGGTGGAGGTCCGCGTTCGTGTGACCGTGAAGTGAGCGCGCGCGCAGCTTCGAGGGCGACGTCCTCGGAGATGCGCGCAGGCTTCGAAGAGGCTGGATCGGCTCGGCGCACGATCGCTCCGAGGGGCGCCTCTTCGAGGCTCGGGTGGACGTGGGGGACGGTCGGCTGCGGGGCCCTCGTCGCGACGCTGTCGTGCGCCGTGCACGGGCCCGCGCCGGGCGGATCCGGGGACGGGAGCGCGGCTTCGAGCGCGTCGGCCCCGGGCGTCACGTCGGCGCAGGCGCCGATTCAAGCGCATCGCGGGCGCTTCCTCGACGCGCTCGACGCTTCGTCGTTCTTGAAGGGGAACCTGCACACGCACTCGCTCCGGAGCGACGGGGACGCGCCGCCCGCCGAGGTGTACGCGTTCTATCGCGATCACGGGTACGCGTTCCTCGTGCTGACCGATCACAACTCGCGCACGGATCCGGCCGAGTTTCACGACGTCGCGCGGCCGGGGTTCGTGATGATCCCGGGCGAGGAGGTGACGACGCTCGGCGCCGGGAAGCCCGTGCACGTGAACGCGATCTGCACGCGCGCGACCATCGGCGGCGGGACCTTCGACACGACGCGCGAGGCCCTCGCGTGGGCCGTCGCTCACGTGAAGGAGCAGGACGCGATCGCGCTCGTGAACCATCCCAACTTCGACTGGACGCTCACGCCGGACGATTTGCCCGCGGCGCACGGGGCGGATCTGATCGAGATCTGGAGCGGGCACCCGTACGTGAACTCGGAGGGCGACGCGCTGCGGCCCTCGCACGAGGCCATCTGGGCGCGCGCGCTCGACGAAGGGGAGAGCTTCGCGGGCGTCGCGGTCGACGACACGCACAATTTCACGGATCCGTCGAAGGAGCCGTCCGCGAAGCCGCTCCGCGCGTGGGTCGAGGTGTTCGCCGCGGCGGCGACCGAGGCCGCGATCTGCGACGGCATCCGGCGCGGGCGGCTCTACGCCTCGTCCGGGCCGAAGCTCGCGCGCATCGTGGTGAAGGACGACTCGTTCGCGATCACCGTGACGGCGAAGGCGAAGGTGGAATTCCTCGGGCGCGAGTCGGCGGTGCTCGCGACGAGCGACGCGCCGGCGAACGGGGAGGCTCGCTACACGCTGCGCGGCGGCGAAGGGTACGTGCGCGCGCGGATCACCGACGGCGACGGGAAGCGCGCGTGGACGCAGGCGTACCGCGTCGCGAAGTGAGCGGCGGCGCGTCGCGATCGCTCAGGCGCTTCGATCTCGGGGCGCGACGCGCTTCGTGAAGACGAGCAGGTGATCGCCGGGGGCGTAGAAGTCGTCGAGGTGCGCCGAACGGAGGAAGCCGAGCGCGTCGTAGAAGTGGACCGCCGCGCCGTGGGCCTCGCGGCTGCCGGTCTCGACGCGGACGAGGCCGCCTCCGTCGCGAGCGATCGCGCGCTCCATCGCGCGCACGAGCTCGCTCGCCACGCCGCGGCGGGTGCGCTCCGGCGTCGTCGCGATCCAGTAGAGATCGTAGGTCGAGCGCGTCATCGGCGTGCGGCCGTAGCAGAGGTAGCCGAGCAGCGGGCCGGCCTCGTCGGCCTCGTCGTTCGCGAGGAGGAAGCGGTAATCGTCGGAGCCGGGGCGCGTGATCGTGAGGTCGACCAGCTCCAGCGCGATGTCGCGCTCCTCCGACGTGAACGCGCGCACCTTCGAGAGGAGCGTGTCGATGCGCGGGCCGTCTCGGGGCGTGAGGTCGCGGAGGATCATGCGGCACCTGCAGCGATCGGAGCGATCTCGAGGCGACGAGCGACGCTGACGCTCGCTGTTCGACGGGACCAGGCTCCGCGTGGTCACCACCGCGGGCGTGAGGTTTCGATCGGCGGTCGCCTTCCGCAAGCGTAATCCCGAGGTCCGCGATCGAAATCCGGAGCGCCTCCGAACGCACCGACCCCACAATTTGGCCCGGTCAATTTGCTTCTGTTAGGTGCCCCGCAATGGGTCTCGAAGCCAGAAGCGCAGCATGGGACGTGGAGCGGGAGATCGACCGGGAGGCTCCGGCGGGGGCGCCTTCGGGGACCGCCGGCGCGCGCGCGGACTTCCTCGCGAACCTGGGGCGGCGCGTGGCGGAGCTGCTGTCCATGCTCGTGGCCCTGAAGGACGAGCCCGCATCCGCGCGGCTGCGTGACGATCTCCGACGGCGGCTGCACGCGCTCGGGGCCGGCGCTCGGCTGCTGCGCTTCGATCGGCTGGCCGCGGAGGTCGCGTCCACGGAGGAGATCCTCGCGGAGGTGGCGGGGGAAGGGGCGCTCTCGGAGGCGCACGCGACGTCGCTTCGAGCGGCGATCGGGAAGCTCGCCGGCCTCGGGTGGACCGCGAACGAGACCGCGGTCGACTCGGCGCGCGGCGTGTCGGGGCGCGGCGACGCTGCGCGGCGACCGGGCTTGCCGGGCGGCACGCTGGTGGGCGTGGGGGCGCTCCATCCGCCGGTGCTGCGCGGGGCGTCCGCTGCCGATGCCGCGTCTTCGTCGATGCCCGCGAACCCGTGGCCGCTGTCGGTGCTCGTCGTGGGGCCGAAGGCGATCGCGGACGCGCTCGTGGTTCCGACCGCGGAGGGCGCGGCCACGATCGACGTGGAGCGCTCGGAGGACGGGCTCGGCGCGATCGATCTCGCGCGCGCGGTGGCGCCGGACGTGATCGTGCTCGACGCGGATCGGCCCGGCGCGCGGGAGCTGCTCGACGCGATCCGGAAGGATCCGCTCACCGCGAGCGCCGCGGTGGTCGCGATCGGCGGCTGGTCGCGGGCGGAGGAGGCGACGGCGTTCCTCTCGGCCGGGGCCGCGCGCGCGGTGCACAAGCCCGTGTCTCCGGACGCGCTTCGACGCGTGTGCCGGGAGGCCGCGGCGGATCGGGACAGCGGGGCGCCGGCGATCGATCTCGGCCTCGTGTCGTTGCCGGAGCTGGCGGCTCGTCTCGGCAAGGAAGTGGAGCGCGCCGTCGTGGACGGGGCGCTGATGGAGGCGGACGGGACGCGCGTCGATCTCGGCGGCGGCGAGGAGGTCCTCGGCGCGATGTGGTCGGCGGCGGCGCGCGTGCGCGATCTCGTCACGATCAAGTCGCGCGGCGGCATCCGCTTCAAGCCGGGGGCCGCGGAGCGCGCGATCCCGGTCGGCGCTTGGATGAACGACGCCCCGGGAGCGGCGCCTCCGGCGCGTCGCGGCGGCGTGCGGGCGAACCTCGCGAGCGCGAAGCCTCTCGCGGGCGCGCGCGTGCTCGTGGCGGACGACGATCCGGCGGTCGCGTGGTTCCTCGCGGGCGTGCTGCGCGCGGAGGGCGCCACCGTGACGGAGGCGTGCGACGGCGCGACGGCCCTCCGCAAGGCGATGGAGCAGAGCCCCGACATGGTGCTCACCGACGTGCTGATGCCGAACCTGGATGGGCTCTCGCTCACCGAGGTGCTGCGCGCGGATCCGATCTTGTCCGACGTGGCGGTGGTGCTGCTGTCGTGGAAGGACGATCTCTTGCAGCGCGCGCGGGAGCTCGGATCGCGCGCGGACGCGTACCTGCGCAAGGACGCGAGCGGGCCCACGGTCGCGGCGCGCGTGCGCGAGCTGTACTACCCGAAGGCGCGGCTCGCGGAGCGCATCGCGGCCGGCGGAGAGGTGCACGGGCGCGTCGACGGGCTCACGATGCGGACGCTGCTGCGGCTCGTGTGCGCGCACCGGCCTTCGTGCGTGGTGGAGGTGCGCGACGCGGCGTACCTGTACGAGATCGTGATCGACGGCGGGCGGCCCACGAACGTGACGCGCACCGCGAAGGAAGGGCCGCTGGTGAGCGGATCCGGGGCGCTCGCGCGGCTCCTCGGCGTGCGCGCGGGGCGCTTCGTGATCGCGCCGACGCGGGACGGCGGCGCTCGTGCGGCGACGCTGAGCGGTTCGCTCGACGAGCTGATCCGCCCGCTCGTGGCGTCGGCTCGCGGCGCGGCGCGGGTGCTGCTCGGCTCGCAGATCGCGGCGGTGACGAAGGTGGCCCTCGATGACGAGTGGCAGTCCGGCTACGGGGCGCTCGCGCCGGAGCCCGCGCGCGCGGTCGTTCGCCGGCTCGGCGCGGGGGAGGCTCCGCGCAAGGTGCTCGCGTCCGGCGTCGGCTCGGCGCGGCTCTTCGAGGAGGTCGTGCGCGACGCGTGCGCGCGCGGCGCGGTCACCGCGATCCTCGGCGCGCAAGGGGAAGATCTGCTCGGCTCCGCGACGGCCGCGGAGATGGATCTGCTGCTCGGCACGAAGCCGGCCAGCGTCGCGCCGCCCGCGCCCGCGAGCGAGCCGGCGACGGACGACGTGTCGCCTTCGGGCGTGATCGTGGCGCCCGCGGGGATCGCCGAAGAGGCCGTCGCGCCGGCGCCGGGGCTGCTCGCGAGCGCCGCGGCCGAGGACATCGTCGCGCGGGGCGTGCCCACGAGCCTGCCGCCGTCCGTCGCGCCGCCGATCGTGGCTCCGAGCGCGTCGCCGAGCGTGGACAGCATCGAGCTGTCGGCGCCGCCGCTCCCGTCGCGACCCGCGATGGAGGGGCCGCTCGTCACGCTAGGATCGCTCACGCCTCCTCCGGCCGCGCCGAAGATCGAGCCGGATCCGCCGCGCGCCCCGGTGATTTCGGTCTCGGGGGACGACACGACCGCTCGCCGCGCCGAGGCTCCCTCGCGCCGGCCGCACGAGGACGATCGGCCCGCGCGCAAGCCGCACGAGGACGATCGCGTCTCGCGCCGCGGCCGCGGCGAGGACGAGGACGACGAGAGCCCGCCGCCGCGCCGCGCGAAGCACCGCGACACGCGCGCCTCTCGGACGCCGGAAGCGCCGCCGGTGAAGCCGAACAGCCGCATGGGCCTCTGGATCATGTGCGCCGTCGCCGGCGTCGTCTTCGCGGTGGGCGCGCGCATCTCGCAGGAGCGCCGCGCCACAGGAAACGCGACGCCCGAGCCGCCGCCGCCCGCGGTCACCGCGGCCGCAGCGACGACCGCGGCGCCCACGGCCGCGCCGTCCGCAGCGCCCGCAGCGCCGACGATCACCGTGCCGGGCGAGGCGCCGTCGGATCCGATCCTCCCGCAGGAGGCGCCGCTCCGCTCCGACGAGAAGGTCCCGTCCGGCCAGGGCATCCTGGAGGTCGTGGTGGGTCCGTCCGACGAGGTCTCGATCGACGGAAAGCCCACGGTCGCCGGCCCCGTCGTGAAGGCGACGCTCGCCCCGCGCGAGAAGCCCTACGAGATCCGCGTGAAGATGCGCGGCGAGGAGCGCACGCGGTACGCCCTCGTGAAGGAAGGCAAGCGCACGCGCGTCCGCATCGCGCCTCCCTGGAACCGCTGATCGTTCGCGCGGATCGCCCACATGGACTAGAGCGGCGTTACGTGAAACGGAACGGCGCCAAAGGACGCGGACCGATGGTTCGCCGCGCGGCACGCACCGCGCTCCTCGCGAGCGGGATCTTCCTGCCGGCGTGCAGCTCGTGCGGCGGCGACCCCGCGCCCGGCGGCGCGACCACGACGACCACGACGCAGCCAGCGCCCCTCGCTTCCTCCGCGCCGGCCCCTCCGCAGAGGCCGCCCCTCGAGATCGCGAACAACCTCGCGATGTGCGACGTGGAGCACCGCGGGCTCCTCCTCGACGCCGGCGACAAAGGCCTCCAGGGGCGCGTCGGATGGGATCTCCAGCCGCCCGCGGGGATCACGACGGTCGAGGCCGAGGGCTCCACGTGGGCGCGCGTCACGCAGCGATCGTTGCCGCTCACCTTCGTGCTCCCCGAGTCCGCGCGGATCTTCGTGTCGGCGCGGGGGATCGGGCGCGCGGTGCGCTCGGCGTCGGTGTACCTCGACGATCAGCCGCTCGGTCAGCTCACGTTCTCGCGCGCGGAGCCGAAGGTCGTGTCCACCGCGACGACGACGCTCCCTGCGGACGCGGGGCTCCACACGGTCACGCTCAAGTTCGGCCGCGCGCGCGACGAGGCGCTCGTCGACATCGACTGGATCCGCATCGGCATCCCGGACGAGAGCACCACCACGTACGGCGCGCAGACGGCGCGGGATCTGATCGTGCCGAACGCGGCGCTCTCGGGCGTGCCGCATCGATCGATCGCGCTGCGGGCGCCGGGCGCGCTCCGTTGCTCGCTGCGGCCCGCGGCCTCTTCGGTGTTCCAGACCTCGGTGGGGATGCACAGCGCCGGCGAGGGGGCGGTCTCGCTCGTGGTCACGCGCGACGGGCAGAAGCCGGACGTCGTGGCGCAGGCGAAGGTGACCGGCGGCGACAAAACGGAGTGGGCCGACCTGCGCGCGAGCCTCGCGCCGTTCGCGGGCCAGGTGGTGACGGTGTCGCTCGTCGCGGAGAAGGCCCCGAAGGGAGGGCGCCTGCTCTTCGGCGATCCGCGCGTCATCGACTCGGCCGCGGTGCCTCCGGCGGCGCCGCCCGCGCGCGCGGTGATCCTCGTGGTGCTGAACGGCGTGGAGCGCGCCGATCTCCCTCCGTGGTCGACGACGACGAGCCCGGACGCGCTGCCGGCGCTCTCGGATCTCGCGCAGAACGCGACCGTGTTCATGGCGCACCGCGCGCCGTCGACGGTGATCTCTTCGGTCGCGGCGACGCTGCTCACGGGCCTGCCGCCGGTCGCGCACACGCTCACGGATCCGGCGATGCGCCTGCCCGAGTCGCAGACGACGATCGCGGAGGTCGCGCGCGACGCGGCGGTGCGCACCGGCTTCTTCACGGGCGTGCCGTTCACGTTCAAGGCCTTCGGGTTCGCGCAGGGGTGGGAGAAGCTGTTCGAGCACCCGCCGAGCTCCGGCGACGCGTCGACGATGCCGCTCGACACCGCGGCCTCGTGGATCGCCGAGATCGCGAAGGAGGACGCGGCGGCGCGGCTCCTCGCGGTGATCCATTCGCGCGGCGGGCACCCGCCGTGGGAGGTGAGCCAGAAGGAGATCTCGACGCTCCAGCCCACCGATTACTCCGGCCCGATCGAGACGCGGCGCGCGGCGCAGACGATCGCGAAGGCGCGCAAGAAGAAGAACCGCGACGTCCTCTCGCAGGTCGATCGCGATCGCATCCACGGCCTGTCGATGCTCGCGCTCGCGGGCCAGGACAAGGCGCTGGGGGCGCTCATCACGGCGCTGAAGACGGCCGGTCTGTGGGACTCGACGCTCCTCGTCGTGACGGGGGACGTCGCCTCCGGGGCGTCGCTCGCGGCGCTGTATGGCGACGGGTTGCCGCTCGCGGAGCCTCTCCTCACGCTGCCGCTCTACGTGCATTTCCCGGGCAACATGCTCGCGGGCGCGCGCGTCACCGAGCCGACCGAGGTGATCGACGTCACGCGCACGGCGTTCGGCGCGCTCGGCTTGGAGCTGGGCAAGCGCGGCGGCCGCGACCTCGCGCAGGTCGCGTCGGGCGTGTCGCTCGGCCCCACGTCGCCGCAGATCGCCACGCTCGATCAGAGCTACTCCGCGCGGTGGGGCAACTTGGTCCTCACGGGGCGTTCCGGCTCACCGCCGACGCTGTGCGATCTCCAGCTCGATCCGACGTGCGCGGTGAACCGCCGCGAGCAGATGCCGTTCGCGACGCACGCCTTGTTCCGCCGCGTGGTCGCGTCCTACCTGTCCGCGCGCCCCGCCACGGAGCAACGCGAGCTCGCCACCGTCGACGAGGACACGGCGAACCAGCTCAAGGTGTGGGGCGCCATGGCCGATTGAGGTTCCCCGCCCTGAACGAGCCGGGCGCCACTGGAACGACGGAGTCCGGTCCGCGGAGGCGGAGCGGAGCCTGGCTCCGCGGAGTCCGCAGCGGAACGGATGCAGTCGTTGACGTTCTTACGAAGCGAGAGATTTGGGCGGGGCGGGCCGCGCGCAGGCCGATAGGCCGAGCACGGACCGGGGGTGGGCAGCGATGAGTGATTTGCTCGGGGTGGTGTTACGCGGTGTCGCTTCGCTCGGTGGTCGTCGGGTGCTCCTTCGACTCCGGGGGCTCGTCGTCGTGCGCGTCGTGGCCGTCGTGGCCTTCGTGGGCCTCGTGCGACTCGTGGGAGTGGTGCGCGAATCCGCGGGCGGCGCGTCTTGCCTTCAGGAACTCGGCGAAGGCCGTCAGCGTGTCGAGGTCGCGTGGTCCGAGGGCGTCCGCGATGTCCCGGAGGTTCTTCCGGAGCGTGTCGACGCTCTTGCCGCGTCGTTCCGTGCGCACCTCTTCCCGCGGCTGCGCGGCAGCCACTTCCTTTTCACCTTCCTTCGGCGCCGGCTCCGGCACCCACACCGGCCTCGCGACCGGGTTGAGCGCGTGCGCCGAGAGCCACGCCTCCATGAAGATCCGGAGACGCTCGCTCCGGAACGAGAACCACCGCTCGCGCTCCGGGCCGTAACCCATGAGCACGTCCTTGAAGCGGCGGAACGCGCCTTTTCCGTCGATGGCCTGGCTCAACTTCGCCTGGAGATCCGGGTCCTCCACCATCGGGATGAACCGCTCCATCCAGCGGTATTGCTCGCGAGAGCTCACTGGATCGATGCGGAGATAGTTGGTGTCGGCGGCGATCCGCGCGTGCATCTGCGGATCCGCGACGCCGTCGACCACGCGGAGCACGTCCCCCGTGACGAGGTGCAAGTAGGAGTGGACCTCCGGCGCGTTGTTTTCGAACGCGTCCTCGAGCGCTTCCCAGTCGATGGGAATGTCGCGCACCGCCGGTCCGGCTGCGGCTGCGTTTTCGTTGTTGGGCATGTCCTCCTCGAAGTCCAAAGCGATGAAGCGCCGGTGGGCTGCCCGGACGCTCTTTTGGTAGGGTACCGTGGGAAGGAGGGAGTACGCGACGTTCATGATAGGGCTCCGCCTGGAGTCGAGGGGTGAAGGCGAAAAGGCCGCTCCCCGCCCGTGGTTTTGCGTGGGCCTCGGTGGCGCCTTCGTGGGTTCGGAGGCAAGAACCGGCGGGGCTCGCGATGATTCCCACCGTTTGCTGGGTGCTCCGCGGATGGCGCGCCGCCCCGTGGTGGAAAGATGACCCCCCGCGGTTCCTCGCGCCGCTCCTATTTCACCTTCGGATCCGGTTACGCCGAACGGGTCCGCTGGATCGCGTCGGCCCAGCGCGCCCGGTGGAGCTCCCTGTCGGCGGCGCTCATCTCGACCTGGAACGTGCGCTCGGCGGCGCTCATCCGCGCGGCCTCCGTCACGTCGGCGAAGAGGCCCGCGCCCACGCCCGCGAGCATCGCCGCGCCGCGGGCCGTCGACTCCAGCTCGTGCGGGCGCTCGATCGTGATCGCCGCGGTGTCCGCCTGGTACTGCATCAGGAGCGCGTTCGCCGCGGCGCCGCCGTCCACGCGCATCTTGGAGAGCGGCCGGCCGAGGTCGTCCGCCATCGCGCGGAGCAGATCCGTCACCTCGAGCGCGATGCCCTCCAGCGTGGCCCGCGCGAGGTGCGCCGCCGTCGTCCCGCGGGTGATGCCGCAGATCACGCCGCGCGCGCCCGGATCCCAGTACGGAGCGCCGAGGCCCGACAGCGCCGGAACGAACGTCACGCCGTCGCTCGACGTCACGGTGCGCGCGAGCGCCTCGATCTCCGACGCGCTCTTGATGACGCCGAGGCCGTCGCGCAGCCACTGCACCGCCGCGCCCGCGACGAACGCGCTGCCTTCGAGGGCGAAGGCCACCTTCGACCCGACCTTCCACGCGACCGTCGTCAGCAAGCCGAAGCGGCTCGTGATCGGCGCGTCGCCGATGTTCGCGAGCACGAAGGCGCCGGTGCCGTACGTGCATTTCGCGTCGCCGACGCCGAAGCACGCCTGCCCGAACAGCGCCGCCTGCTGATCGCCCGCGATGCCCGCGATCGGCACGCCGTCCGGGAGGCCTTCGAATCCGGAGGTGCGCGCGACGATCTCCGCGCTGCCCACGATCTTCGGCAAGACGGCGCGCGGCACGTTGAACAGCGCGAGCATCTCCGCGTCCCAGTCGAGCGTGCCGAGGCCCATGAGCAGCGTGCGCGACGCGTTCGTCACGTCCGTCGCGTGGACGCGCGCCGCGCCCGAGAGCCGCCACACGAGGTAGCTGTCGATCGTGCCGAACGCGAGCTCGCCCTTCTCCGCGCGCGCCCGCGCCCCCGGCACGTGATCGAGGATCCACGCGACCTTGGTGCCGCTGAAGTACGGATCGAGCACGAGGCCGGTCGTCTTGCGCACCAGGGCCTCGTGGCCCGCGGCCTTCAGCTTCGCGCACGTGTCGGCGGTGCGGCGGTCCTGCCAGACGATCGCGCGGTGCACGGGCTCACCCGTCGCGCGGTCCCAGAGCACCGTCGTCTCGCGCTGGTTCGTGATGCCGATGGCCGCGATGCGATCGCCCGCGACGCCCGCGGCCGCGAGCGCGCCCTTCACGGCGACGCGTACGCTGTCCCAGATCTCCTCGGGGTCGTGCTCGACGAGGCCGGGCGACGGGAAGTGCTGCGCGAACTCTTTCGTGAAGCGCCCCTTGGTGGCGCCGTCCGTGTCCATGACGAGCGCGGTCGTGCCCGTCGTGCCCTGATCGATCGCGAGGAGGAGTCGCTGTTCCATGACCGCGGCGTACCGCTCTCGCGGCTTCGCGGGAAGGGACCTGCCTCGTGGTTTTCGGCCCGAGGTGGGTGATGGCCGGCCTCGCGCTTTACTTCGGAAAAGGGGGCCGGTTAATCTGCCGTCTCCATGGCCCGCCTGATCCTCCAAACTGCCGAAGGGCAGCAGGCGATCGAGCTCCGCCCCGTCAATTCGCTCGGACGGCACCCGAACAACACGATCCAGCTCCTCGACAAGATCGTCTCGAAGGAGCACTGCATCATCGAGCTTCGGGGCGATCACTTCGTGCTGCGCGATCTCGGCAGCCTCAACGGCACGTTCATCAACAACGAGCGCGTCCGCGGAGAGGCGCCGCTCAAGCACAACGACGAGATCGCGCTCGGCTCGACGCGCGGGCGCTTCGAAGATCCGGTCGCGTCGGCGCCGGCCGTGCCGCCCGTCGGGTGGAAGCCGCAGCCGAACCCCGCGCCGAGCACCGCGCCGCTGCCGCCCGTGCAGCCGTCGCCGCTCGCGCAATCGGGACAAGGGATGCCAGCGCCGCCGCCGCCGGGATATCCGCGGCCGCCGCAACCGCCGGGGCAAGCGCAAGGTGGGTATCCGCCGCCTCCGCCGGCCCCGCCCGGGTATCCGCCGCAGCGCGCTCCGGGCGCTCCTCCCGGCGCGCCGCTCCCGCCGTCGCAGATCCCGATCACGGGGCCTCCCGGGGGTTTTCCGCAGTATCCGCAGCCCGCGCAGGGCCAGACGTACAACCGGCAAGCGCCGCCGCAGCCGTACGGACCCGGCGGCACCGGGCCGATGCCGGGCGCGGCGACGCAGCAAGCGCGGCCTCTCCAGCACGGCCACACGTACGTCGCGCACGGCACGCGCATCGACGTGCAGGAGCAGGCGCGCCAGATCGGCACGCAGATCGCGGCCGTCGACAAGGGCTTCCAGCCGTTCGAGCGCATCGCGGGGGACCCGGCGCAGCTCCGCGCCGACTACGAGCGCCTCCGCCTCTCGTACGAGCTGTCGCGGGAGATCGCGGCGGAGCGCGACACGACGCGCCTCCTCGACAAGATCCTCACGAGCGTCTTCAAGTTCATCCACGCCGACCGCGGCGTCATCTTCCTCCGCGACGATCACACGGGGGAGCTCGTGCCCGGATCGATGCAGCGGCGCGACGGCACGCAGGCGCCGATCAGCGTCTCGTCGACGATCCTGAACCACGTCGTGAAGGAGCGCGCCGCGGTCCTCACGCACGACGCCGCGATGGATTTCGCCGCGTCCAAGGGCAAGAGCATGATCCTGAACCGGATCAGCTCCGCGATCGTCGCGCCGCTCTTGCACAACAACGACGTGCTCGGCGTCCTCTGGCTCGACTCGGAGACGCTCGCCCAGTTCCAGCCGAAGGATCTGGAGCTCGTGACGGCGATCGCGTCGCAGGCCGCGATGTTCATCGAGGTGAACATCCTCGGTAAGAAGATCGAGGCGGAGCTCCTGACGCGCGAGCGCTTCAGCCGCCTGCTCTCGCCGAACCTCGCCGAGCGCGTGATCAGCGGCGAGCTGGAGGTCACGCCCGGCGGCAAGCGCGTCGAGCAGTGCACCGTCTTCAACAGCGACATCCGCGGCTTCACGGCGATGAGCGAGACGCTGACGCCGGAGTTCCTCGTCGAGATGCTGAACGAGTACTTCGAGAAGATGGTCGAGACGATCTTCAAGTACCGCGGCACGCTCGACAAGTTCATGGGCGACGGCATCATGGCCCTCTGGGGCGCGCCGGTCGTGGAGCCGATGGACGCCATCGCGAGCGTGCAGTGCGCGCTGGAGATGGGGGAGACGTTGGGCCTCTTGAACCGCGAGCGCATGCAGCGCGATCAGGCGCCGCTCGGCGTCGGCATCGGCATCCACACGGGCCCGGTCGTCGCCGGTTACATCGGCAGCTCGAAGGCGCTCTCGTACACGGTCATCGGGGACGTCGCGAACACGTCCGCGCGCCTCTGCTCGGTCGCGCTCGCGGGCCAGATCGTCGTGAGCGAGGACACCTACAACAAGCTCGGCGGCCGCTTCGAAGTGGAAGAGCTGAAGCCCGCGAAGGTGAAGGGCAAGGAGAAGCCGCTGCGCATCTTCAACGTCCTGCGCGAGCGCGTCGCCCTGTCCGTCCCCGCGGACATCGGGCCCGCTGCAGCCGAATAGCGTCCGCTGCACAATCGCCTTCGCACTGCGTAGCACCATGGTCTCTGCGCGCGCGTAGGCGCGTGGTATGGCGCTCTCGTGGCAGCGTTCGTTTTGCCGTTCGAGAAGCCCATCGTCGACCTCGTGGACAAGGTCCGCGAGCTCCGGGCGCTCGCCGCGAAGGACGCGCGCTTCGAGCCGGAGCTCCTTCGCCTCGAAGAGAAGGCCGGCCAGCTCGCGCGCGAGATCTTCCAGCACCTGACGCCGATCCAGAAGGTGCAGCTCTCGCGTCACGCGAACCGCCCCTACACGCTCGACTACATCAAGCGCATCTTCACGGACTGGGTGGAATTGAAGGGCGATCGCCGCTTCGCCGACGACGGCGCGATCGTGAGCGGCCTCGCCACGTTCCGCGGCCGGAGCTGCGTGATCGTGGGCCACCAGAAGGGCCGCGGCACGAAGGACAACATGAAGCGCAACTTCGGGATGCCGCACCCCGAGGGCTACCGGAAGGCCATCCGCATGTACGAGATGGCGGAGCGCTTCTCGCTGCCGGTCTTCACCTTCATCGACACGTCCGGCGCGTACCCCGGCATCGCCGCGGAGGAGCGCGGGCAGAGCGAGGCGATCGGCGCGGCGCTCGCGGCGATGGCGCGCGCGACGGTGCCGATCATCGCGACGATCATCGGCGAGGGCGGCTCCGGCGGCGCGCTCGCGCTCGGCGTGGCGAACCGCGTGCTGGTGATGGAGTACGGCTGCTACTCGGTCATCTCGCCGGAGGGCTGCGCGGCGATCCTCTGGAAGGACGGCTCGCGCGCGGACGAGGCGGCGACGCAGCTCAAGATCACGGCGCCGGACCTCCTGCAGCTCGGCGTGGTGGACGCGGTCGTGGACGAGCCCGCGGGCGGCGCGCACCAAGACCACGACGACGCCGCGCGCCGCCTGGAGCAGGCGTTGATCGCGCACCTGGTCCCGCTGGAGTCGATGTCGCGCGACGAGCTCGTGGAGGACCGTTACCGGCGGTTCCGCGCGCTCGGCGCCTTCATCGCGTGACGGTGGGCCTGGCAACGAGGGGAGCGCGCCGCTATACGACCGGCGCCTGTCATGACGCCCGCCAAGATCACGCAGTACATGGTGCTCGCCGCGATGACGATGGCCGCGTTCTTCGCGATCGTGGTGATGCAGTCCAAGTTCGACGGCGCCGATCAGAAGGCCGCGGTCGGCATCGTGCAGAGCACGCGCGCGCCGAACGGGCGCACGATCGTGGACGCGCTCGACGTGCGGCACCCGGGCAAGACGCCCACGTGGTCCGTCGCGACGGAGTCGGCGTGCTTCCAGCACGAGCGGGTGCGCGCGGCCGTGTCGGACTCGCCCACGGCGGAGCCGATCGCGTACGACTTCGTGGTCGACATCAACGGTCCGTCCGTGCACCCGGGCAACGCGGCCGGAGAGGCCTTGTTGAAGCAGCTCGAAGAAATGCCCGCAGCCCCGGCCAGCCCCGCGATCACCGCGGAGATGGGCGGAGCTGCAGACGCTGCGCCGAGCGGGGCTGTGAGCGCCACTGTGGGCGGAGCTGCGAACGCTGCGCCGAGCGGCTCGACAAACTAAGAGTTACTAAGGAAGCGTCCGATTCCGAAAAGGGCGTGCGACGTCGGATTGGGGGCGTTTCCCGGGACGGGGGCAGCGGACAGCCATGATCGTAGACGCGCGTCCGATCACACCCTGCCTTTTACCCCCGCCCCGGGATTGCCAAGGACCGAGACGGCCGCCTTCAGCCTTTCTCGCCGAGCTCATGGCAGCCTCGAAACCTCGCCGAGCGTGCTTCTTTGACCCACGATCTCACCCGATGGGGGCAAGTGAGATCGTGGAGCATCGAGGAAGGCTCGGAGTTGCGAGAAGGCTCGTCGTCTCAGTCCTGTGCTCTTCGTAACGTGGCGCCGAATCATCGATCGCGCTCCGGCGGGATGGAGGTTTATGGACAAGTGGAGTCCATCCCTTCGCGGCCGTGACCACCGGCGGGTTGCATCCGCCTTGGCCTGAAAACTGCGATGTTCGTATCGGCGCCGGACCGTCTCCGGTCCGCGTCGTCACTGTTCATCTGTTTACCGGACCCCCCGCCCTCTGTCAACCGATTCGCACCCGGCTCGCTCCACAAAAAACGCGCCCCCTGCTCGAAATGAAGGCGGCGTCAAGCGGGGGTCGGACACGGAATGTCCTAGGTGGGCCGTCGCCGCGCGACTCGTCACCACCAACGCTCCCGCGCGATATCGAAGCAGGCGCACGACCGGATTGATCCGCCCTGCCACGCCTGATAACCCTGCTCGGGTCGTTCTCCTTTTCATTGAACGGGGTCAGCGGGTTCGCGGGTGAATCTCCGCGGGCGCGGAGGGTTTTCCGCGCAGGGCGGGAGTGCGTCCGGGGAAACGTGGTGTCGGCTGCGTACGCGCATACGGTGTGTGGCGGCGTTCCGTCCGTGATTTGGGGGGCGACCGGAAAGAGGGCAGCACGATGAGCTGGAGCAACTGGGAGAGCCTGGGTGGCATCATCACGTCGCAGATCAGCGCCGTTTCCTGGAGCGCGAACCGGATTGACTGCTTCGCGCGCGGGACCGACAACGCGATGTACCACAAGTGGTGGGACGGGGCGTTTTGGCGCGGCTGGGAGAGCCTCGGCGGCATCATCGTGGGGCCACCAACCGCGGTGTCCTGGGGCGCCAACCGGATCGACTGCTTCGCTCGCGGGACCGACAACGCGATGTACCACAAGTGGTGGGACGGCTCGAATTGGGGCGGCTGGGAGAGCCTCGGCGGCATCATCACGGGACCGCCGGCGGCCTTGTCCTGGGGCGCGAACCGACTCGATTGCTTCGCGCGCGGGACCGACAACGGGATGTACCACCGATACTGGGACGGATCGGGCTGGCGCGGCTGGGAGAGCCTCGGCGGTATCCTGTTGACGGAGCCGACGGGCACGTGCTGGTCCGCCAATCGAGTGGACCTGTTCGGCCAAGGGAGAGATGGCGCCATGTTCCACAAATCATGGGGCTGACGGCGCGACGCGCGTCGCTGCACATCGCGGGGTGACCGGCCGAATCGCGCCGCGCCGGGAAGTCCGTTCATGACCCGGACGGGCGCATCACCCGGAGCACCGGAGTCCCGTCCGGCCCGCGTTGCAGAGGGAAGTACACCTGATGCGTCGCGGGGTCCACCGCCACGGAATGCGCGTTGTCGCCGAGGCGCTCCTCATCGATCTTCGTGAGGCCCGGCTTGCCGATGTCGAAGACGGTGAGGGGGCCGCTCTCCGCCGCCACATAGAGCCAGCCGAGGCCCGGATCGACGCTGAGCACGTCCGGACCGGCGCCGGTCTTCGCCGTGACGATCGGCGCGGTGCCTGCCAGATCGACGCGCGCCAGAACATCGTTGTCCTCACACGCCACGAGGGCGCTGCTCCCGTCCGGGGTGAGCCGCAATCCGTGGGCGCCGCTGCATCCGGGCAGAGGGATCCGCGTCACCACCTTCGCCGCGACAGGGTCGATCGCCACGAGCTGGTCCGGCGGCGACGCGGAGACGACCGTGACCCAGAGTCGACGGCGCGGACCGTCGAAGATCACATTGCCAGTCTCCTTGCCGAGCGGGACGGTCTCGCGTGCGCCTTCCCCCTCGTTACGGAGGAGAGACACCGCACCATCGCCTTGATCGGACACGGCCACGGTCTTGTCGACAGGGTCCCACGCGATGCCGTCCGGGGCGGTCCCGGTGTCCACGCGGCGCTTGATTTCCAGGGAGACGGCGTCGATGACCACCACCTTGTTCGGCGAGCTGGTCACGAACACACGCCCGATGTCGGCGGCGACGACGACGCCCCTCGCCCGCGGGATCCCCGGGAGCACCTTCACCGCCGCGCCGTCGCTCAGATTGGCCACCACGACGGACGCGTCGTTCATGTGCGCGATGAACAGGTGACCGCGCGCAGGGTCGATGTCCTGGTAATCGAACCGAGTCGCGCCGCCGGGCAAAGGCACGTCACGCACCAGCACGAGCGGCGGCCGCGCTTTTCCCGGCGCTCCGGTGGTCTCTGCGGTGGCCGCGGTCGTGGTGCCTTGTGCGGTGGCCGCGGTCGTGGTGCCTTGTGGGGCCTTCGTCTCCGTGGTGCCTTGTGCGGGGCCGGTCGGGGCGCCTCCTCGACAGGCGGTCAAGGTGGCGACGGTCGCGACGAGGATTCGAGGCTTCATGAGGCTTTTTTCCCCAAGGACCTTCGGGCCCGGAGCCGTTCGACAGGGGGCTCCGGCGCGGCTCGAAGATCGATGACGTTCGCTCATACCGCCCGACTTCGCCGCGCGCAACAGGGCCGTCCGGGGCGACCTCGCGTGACCGTTGACGTCCCCCGTCGAACCACGCACCATGCGCATCCAACCACGGAGTGACGCATGAGCCTCAACAAGGGATGGACGAACACCATCGATGCGGGCCTCACGGATCCGAGCGCGCGCAAGTACGACACGACCGTCAGCTCGTTCGTGAACGAGTACAACGCGCGCCTCGAAAAGACTCCGGACTACGTTCTGGCCGACTACAAGCTCATCCGCGCGATGATGTGGGTCGAGTCGGGCGGACCGAAGGGCTCTCAGTGGAACGGCCGCGTCATGCAGATCGGCAACAACGGGGACCCGGGATACGACGCCTTGCGCAATCACGAGGGCGCGGTGCCGCTCGTCGTCGCGCCGGCCACGCTGAAGCGCCTCGCGGAGGCGAAGCCGGGCGACATCAACGATCCCTTCTTCAACATCGAAGTCGGGATCGCCTATGTGTGGACGCGCCTCTGCAAGACCGATGTCGGCACGATCGTGGACGACGCGACGGACCGCACGCACACGGTGGCGCCGAAGGGTGAAATCGCCTCCCGCCTCGCGCACTCGGAGGGGACGACGCTCCAGGATCTCCAGCAGTCGAACCCAGGAGTCAACCTCAACGCCTTGAAGGGCGGCTCGGTCCTCCACTTCCACAAATCGCACAACGGCCGCCGCATCAAGAGCTGGATGGCCTTCACCGCCGAGAACATCGCCCGGACGTACAACGTGGGTGATCCCGCCTATGCGGACAAGCTCCGTTACGTGATGTCCGTCATCAACTGGTGAGGGCGCCGGCCTCGACGCTCCAGTCCGTAGCTGAGTGGGCGCAGGCCTCGACGCTGCAGTCCGTAGCTGAGTGGGCGCCGGCCTCGACGCTGCAGTCCGTAGCTGAGTGGGCGCAGGCCTCGACTTTATTTTACAAGGTGGCTCCGCCCCCTCGTTTCACTCCCCCGCTCGGCGGCGCTCACGAGATCCGCCGAGTCACGTTGTGCTGTGGGTGAAGGACCTCTTTGCCACGCAGATTGCGCAATTGCACAACTCGCGCAAGCCTCTTGCACAGCGCCTCCACGTCGAGCGCGGCGCGATTCCGGCCGTTTCCGTTCCGTTGCGCATCGCTGAGGGTGGCCCGGGGCGTGCCATGGGGGCTCTTGCCATGGATTGCCTCTCTCGCCACCGCTCGCTCACTGGCGCTCTCGCGCTCGTGTCCGTCCTCGTCGCCGGCTGCAACTCACTCACGGGGGTGCAGGATCTGACGCTGTACGGGGCCGACGCGAACGGCGGGAGCGGCGGCGCGCCTTCGAACGGAGGCGGCGCGAGCGACACCGCGGGCGCGGCGCATCCGGATGGCAGCGGCGCCGGCGATCCCGGGACGACCACGGGAGAGACAACGACCGGCGACACGACCACGGGTGAAACGCCCACGGGAGAGACGACGACCGGCGACACGACTACGAGCACCACGACGAGCCCTGTGGACTGTCAGTATCCGAACGGGCCGACCGGCGTGAACGTGGGCAACATCGTGAGCGGCAACCTCGCGTGGCAAGGCTTCCCCGAAGGGGCGGCGGCGCTCGGCAGCGTGTCGATTCAGGACTACTTCGACTGCGATGGATCGAAGGGCATCAACGCCATCCTGATCGACAGCTCGGCGGTGTGGTGCGGAGTCTGCCAGGAGGAAGCGTCGGATTTACCGAGCCAGGAGTCGACGTTCCAGGCCAAGGGGGTCCGCGTGATCACGCTGATGATCCAGGACAACTCGGGCAATCCGGCCACCACGAACACCGCGAAGAGCTGGCGGAGCAACTTCGGGCTCGACATGTACGCGGTGGTCGCGGACCCGAACTTCTCGTTCGGCGGCGACGGCAACGTGGGGCTGCCTCTCCAGATCATCGTGGATCCAAGGACGATGAAGATCGTGGCCCGCGAAGAAGGGTTCGGCGGCGACTACAGCTCCGTCCTCCAACTGGCACAGAAGAACGGCGGCTGAAGCTGGATGTTCGCGACGCTTGGGCTCTCGTAACGGCTCACTTCGCACTGCTTTGAACGATTAGATTGTTTATGATCTTGCGCGTTCGAGCAGAACTGAAGAGCGTTGTCAGGTATTGCTTGAAGCCGGCCTCATCATTCGCGACCCATTTGTCACCTTCGAACTCCAACCGCACAGGATAGGAATCCGCCGGCTGGTCTGCTTGAAGGAGGACGTACTCATATCCTTCAAGTGCAGGAGCGACGAGAGATAGCACGATCCGCAGCGTTGATGTTCCGGGAAGTGCCCACACATCGACTTTCCCTTCGACGACATTCTTCGTCTTCTCGCCAAGCCTGGCCGCCTGTTCGCGCAGGATAATCAGCGGGGGCCGGTCCTTTGGCTCGGCGTTGAGCTCCTCCGCCGAGGGCCACATATCTTCGTGGGGGTTTTGAACGGTCATACTGGTCTCCAGGGTCAGGAGCGGAGCTTGAATAGCAAGGGGAGATGATCGGATGTGGTCGTTAGGTCAGGTGTTCCGGCGGCCGTCAACAGCGAGGAGTTGCCATCGCTGGTGAGGATCTGCAAGTCGGCGTTGTCGAAACTTGCGAGCAAATCCGGACGCAGCAGGACCTGGTCGAACATGTGCCAAAAATACGCGATCTGCTCGCTCCGCCATTCATAGTACGTACCCGGCGGACCCTGGGATGCGTCGCCGAGCATGCTCCACATCGGGTTGTAAAAGAATGCATGTTCACGTCCTTCGACCGTGCGTTGGCGCTTCGCCGCGATCTTCCGGTCCATCACCGCATGGAGTCCGGACGCTCCGACGACACCGTCCTCGAAAGGATGCATGTTCAGATCCCCGACTAACACGGTGCGAGCATGGCCTGCCTTCTTCTCTGCGGTCGCCACGCTGCGCGCGATCTCGGTGGCAGCGAGGGTTTGGCTGCTGCTCGTTTGGTGAAGCTTGCTTCGAAGGTGAACAACGGCGAGCAACAAGTCCCCTCCGGTCGCTGGTCGGAGGCGACGAATCGTCATTCGGTGGTCTTCTAAGACAGGCTTGATCTCTCCGCGCGAAAAGCGTGAATAGATGGTGATCTTCTCGCAGTTTCCCTTGTTGTAGTGATATTCCCCTCCAGATGCCGAGTTGAGCGACCTCAGTACGTCGACCATGTCGAGGTTGCATTCAGCAAGCATCGCAATATCCACGTCGTGTTTGGCCACGAGGCGCGTAAGCGAAGAAAGCTCACGACGCGCATTCATGTTCCAGAACAGAAATGTGGTCATGGCTTCTTCTCTTAAAGGCGCGCCCACTCCACGGCCAGCTCGCATTGCTCCAGGAAGGACGGGAGCGCCTTCGACAAGAGAGGCACCGTCCCGCACCAGGTGAGCGAGATTTCGCGGCGATCAACGTCGATCCGGACCGTCTGCAACACCGGCTTCGGGGCGAAGACCTTCTTCACGTCCGGCACCTCCAAGCCGAAGCGCGGGGCCTCTCCCGGCAAGCTCACGCGGACCTCTTCCGACTCCATGGTGAGGTTCTGCAGAATGCACAGCTCGTCGCCGCGCAAGCGCTCCACCGCGAGGCCCGGCGCCGCGGACTGCATGCCTCGGGGGTGGATCTCTCCCTGGCTCAACGCGGGCGGTTTTTCGAGGTCGGCGCCGCAGCCGAGGTCCATCTCGCGAATGCGACGTTGCGGCGGAAGGCGCGGCAAGAGATCCCCGAACAGGCGAACGTACCGCGGATACGAGGCGTGGTGTTGGCAGCCGAAGTGCGCGGCGATCGGCTGATCCATCCACGCCTCCGGCGCCGGGACGAAGAAGCGCTCCGGCGTGAGCAAGTCCTGCGGATCTTCCACCCGCGGGAGCTTCGCGCCGTTCGCTCGCGGCCTCTCGTAATCGATGAAGTAGCCAGTTCCGGTGGGGTTGCGCGGATAGGCGAAGAGGCCGACCGGCTTGTGGCCGAGCGCGTACACGTGCTCCTGGAGCGGCGGAGCGAGCCTGTCCTGCGCGTATTCGTCGTAACCGCCGTACGCCGCGGAGAGCTTGAGGGGCACCTCCTCGAACGGCTCCGGCGACGTGAAGCGAACGGTCCCGTCCGGCGCGACCTCGACGCGGCGCTCACCCGAGACTCGAAGTCTGCGGACCGCCTTTCCGAGGGCCACGGCGACGTACAGATCCCTTGTCTTCTTGCGCGAACGGGCCGTGCCGCGGACCAGGATGTCCGTCGCGTCCTTCGGCGCGCAAAGGTCGGTGTCGTCCAGGAGCTCTGCCAGGGAGTCGACCGGGTGATCCGTGAGCTGCGGCTCCAAAAGGAGGGGAGTCTGGTGATCGGCCACGCTGAGCTTGCCTGTCGGCGTGAACGAATAGGTGCGCTTCGCGATGCACGCGAGCAGCGGCGTCGCCACGGACGGGTGCTGAACGACCGTGATTGTCAGGGGCGGACTCAACCCCTCGTGCGGATCGCTCACGGACCGCCGACCGCCTGCACGCCGCCGTGGACCGCGCCATAGAGAGGCACCTTGGAGTCCAGCATGCCGGCGCCCTTGAAGCCGCCGAACGGGTTCCACGAGGGCTTCTGTCCGGGCGGCGCGCCCGCGATCTGCTGCGCCGCCACCGTGCCGGGGTTGAAGCCGAACGCGCTGAGACCCGCGCTCGCCACCGAGCTCATGCTGCTGGGCAACGCCTTGCCGAGGAAGGCATTGACGAGCCGACGCCCCGCCGCCCACGAGGCGCCGGAGATCTTCTGTCGCGACGCGTTCCCGAGGCTGTCCAGGAAATCGCTCATCAATGGTTTCCCGAGCGCCCGCGCGAACTTGTAGCCCGTCCCGCGCTTCGTCAGCGCGTTGCCGAGCTTGTCCGTCCACTTCGCGGTGAACTTGCCGCCGATCGCCTTGAATCCCTTGTTGATGAGGAAGCCAATCCCGCCGTTGACGATCGCGCGGATCGCGCCGTACGCGAAATCGAAGGGGGAGGGCGTCGTCTGCACGGTGCCGAACTGGAGGGTCAGATCGCTCGGGATCGGCGCCCACTCCCAGCAATCGAGATCCGTGGAGAAACAAGAGGCGATCGCGCACGTGGCCATGGTGCCTGTGATCTGCACGGTGCTCCGCGGGAGCCAGCACGAGTGCGTGCCGAACACGAGATCGACCGGCCACAGGATGTTCGTCGGGAACAGGGGGTAATGCGGCCACGAGACGAACGAGGTGTGGCCGTCGAGCACCGAGTTGACGCCGTTGAACTTGACGCTGCCGACCTGGCCGGGGCCCATCACGAACGGGTGCGCGACGACGAGCTCCGCGCACAACGTCTCGACGAAGCCGGGCGGCGCGGGCACCGGCATGAGCCCCTTGTGCACGTCGACGCCTGCCGCCAGGAAGCCCAGGATGTTGTGGAAGTTCGACGCCACGACGCCACCTCGATCGTCGAGCGTACCCCGACCGCGCGCGCGAACGGAAGGCGCGATCAGGCCGGCAGAGGAAGGAATTCGTCGAATTCGTCCGAGGGCTGCACCACCGCGATCCGCTGCTCGTACCGCACGAGCGGATAACTGAAGAGCGCGCGGTAAACGACGCGGACGTTCGCGGCTTCGGCGTCGATGTCGATCGCGTCGACGTACAGCGTGAGGCGGCGGTAGCGCGCGCCGACCTTCACCTCGGCTTTGACGGGCGGGCTCGGGATCTCGAACGCGAGGATCTCTCCGCCGGGGCGCATGCCGCTCACCGCGACGCGCGCGCCGAACGCGAGCTCTCCGAACGTGCCGCGCGGGGCCGCTCGGCTGAGCACGTGCGGGTGGCGCGTGAAGTCGACGACGTCGTCCTTCACGAGGAAGCGCGCGCGCATGCCGCCGTGCATCGGGTACGGCGCGAAGCACACGGGCTCGGGGCGATCGTCCCACTTCTCGATGAGGTGCTCGGGGTCCTCGAGATCCGGGAGCGGGCTGTCGATCGCGCCGGCGGCGTCCGTGTAGAAGCCCTTGCCGTCGCTGTTGTCCTGGAAGGCCTCGGGGTGCTCGGGGAGGATCGCTTCTTCGCTGGCGCCCGGCATCTTCACGAGGCGCGTGGGCTGGATCACCGCGCCGCCGTACGCGGAGGTCCACGTCATCGGCACGCGACCTACCGGGCGCGGCGGCGTCGCGATCGGCTTGTGTCCAGGGCCTTCGCGCCACACGCGCGGGCCGAACGCGACCACCGTCTGCACGCGATCGCCGACCATCAGGCGGGCCTCCGCGCGCGGCGCCTCCCCCTGCGGCGGGTACACGAAGCCGGTCGCGCACACGCTGGTGCCGGCCTTCGTGAGGTAGCCGTCGCCGATCATCGGCGGCTCGTCGACGAGCATCAGCCGGCGCTGCTCCTCCGAGAAACGAAGGCGATCCTTGCCGAGGTCGTAGGTGGCGGCGACGACGAGCAACGAGGTGATGCCGTCGTTGTCATCCGCGTTGGGGACGGTCGCCACGTGGAGCGGCGTGCGGTTGAGGAGCAGCATCGGAGGATCGCGAGCGTATCGGCCGGGCGACGCTCGGGGGAAGGGCCGACGGCGGCGCGGGTGGTACGCTCGAGGGCCATGGCCGACGGTGATCGCGAAGAGGCTTTGATTCGTGCATATTTCGACGTGATGCGGGACGGCAAGATCGAGCGGCTGCCGGGCCTGCTCACCGACGACTGCGCGGATCGAAACCCGATCCGCGGTCAGCTCCCGGGGCGGTACGGCGTCGCGCAGAAGGTCCTCCTGTTCCGCGCGGAGCACCCGGACGCGCAGATCGTGATCGAGTCGATCGAGGTCGCGCCGCCGGGCGCGATCGCGACGTGGGCCACCACCGCGAAGGGGCTCGACGGGTCCGATCAGGTCATGACGTGGCGCTTCCGCGGGGTGTTCGAATTCGCGGACGGGAAGCTCAAATCGAGCACGGTCGCGCGCATCGGGTGAGGGGGATCAACCCCACGCGGCGCGGCAGGCTTCGGCGGCGCGGTCGCAGAACTCTTTCTGGATCGATCCGAGCGCGGCGTCCTGCGCGGTGAGCTCCGGATCCAGCTCGGCGGTGAGCTTCTCGATCACGGGGCCGATGCGCTCGGCGTTGTCGCGCACCGTGTCGCTCACGGTGTGGCTCGGCTCCGTGGACTTCATCATCGCGTCGCGCGCCGGATCGACGAACACCGAGCCGACGGACGTGAGCGATTTGTCGAGCGCGCCGAGGACCTCGCCGACGTGCTGCTCCACGACCTTGCGGCGCTGCGCGGCGAGCTGACGGAGCGCGGCGTCCCGGCCCTGCGTCGCCGCGGTCTGCGCGCTCTGCAGCGTGGACTGCGCGTGCTGGCGCTCCACCTCGACCTGCTTCACGCGGGCGATCACGCGCGTGCCCTCTTCACGAATTCGGCGCTGATCGGCCCGGAATCGCTCGATGCGCTCCAGGATGTCGGCGCGCCGCTCCTCGCGCACGGCGAGCGCCTGCGTGGCCTCCGCGAGGCGCATCGGGCGCGCGGGCTTCGACGCTCCGAGGCGCTGGCCCATCTCGCGGAGCTGCCGCAGCGAGGCCTCGTGCTTCGTGAGCGCGTCGACGAGCGCGCGGTCGACGATGTTGAGCTGCGCCTGCTCGGTCTGCACCTTCACCGCGAGCGCGGAGAGATCGATCTTGAGCTGGTTCAGCGCGCCGAGGCGCTGCGTGTACGTCTGCGACAGCTCCTCGATGCGGGCCTCGTGCGAGGCCACCTTGCCGCGCCACTCCTCCTTGCCGAAGAGCACCGGCTCGTCCGCCTTCACCTGCTCCAGCGCGGTGCGCGTGGCGCCGAGCGTCTCCGTGCGCTCCGAAAGCTCGGCCGTGAGCGCGGTGATCGCGGCCTCCGTCTGCTTGTGCTTCTCGCTGACGTCGCCCGCGATGCGCACGCGCTCCTGCTTCTGCTGGGCGAGCGATTTCGCCTCGGCCGTGAGCGCCTCGATCTGCTCCGAGACGCCGACGTACTCGACGATCGCGGTGGCGATCTGGATCTCGGACGCGACCTCCGCCTCCTTCACCTGCGCGGCCGCCAGCTCGGAGTCGATGCGCGCGAGGTTCGCGGTCAGCTCGTCCTTCATGCGCGTGAGCTGGATGTCTTCTTCCGCGAGCGCCTTCAGCGTCGCCTGCGCCTGCGACAGCTCGTTCGAGTCGGCGATGGTGATGCGCACCAGCTCCTCGGGCAGCTCCTTCTGCATCGGCAGCGCGTCCGGCCACGACGACGGCGCCTCGCACCCTACGAAAGTGTAGAGGTTCGCGATCGCCTTGCGAAGGAAGGGCAAGCACGTCTGGTAGACCTGATCGACCTTGAAGGCGTAGCGCCTGTACTCGTCGGCCGCGGTCTCCGGATTATCGAGGTTCGGCACGGGGACCGCGCGCACCGCGTCCATCGTCTGCTTCGCGCGGTACGTGACGACCTCCGCGAGCTGCTCGAAGCCCATCGCCATCTCGCGGCGGCGCGCCTCGGCGTGCGACGTCTCCTGCTCGGCGAGCGTGGCGGCGGCCTTCTTCGCGTCCTCCGCGAGCTTGCTTAGCTCCTGCAAACGGAAGCGCTGCGCGACGATCTCGTTGCGGCCGGTCGCGACGAGGAGCTGCACGCGCTGCAGGTTCGCGTTGTCCTCGCCCTGGAACGAGAAGCGCCCCACGACCTCGTACACGTCCGTGAGCCCCGTGAGCCCGTGCCCGTCCTCCGCGCGCCACAGCGCCGCGTGCGCGGGCGGAGGCGACGGGGCCGGGCACACCGCGGCGGCGAGCGCCTCGGATCCGACCGGCTTCAGCGGCTCCGCGAACGGCGCGAGCGCGTCCTTCGCGGATCCGTGGATGCGCGCGAGGTTGTCCCACGCGGCCGTGAGCTGCGTCACCACGGCCTGGTAGAAGCGAACGTAGCTGTGGAGAGGAACGAGGTCGTACGCCATGACCGATGTCTGCTTCTCGGAACGGGTCCAGGGTTGGAGCGGTCGAGTCTCTCGTTGAGCCTTGAAATCAAGCCCCGGAGGCCGCGCCGAACAGCTCTTCGAGCGCGTCGATGTCGGCGCGGGCGCGATCCTTCTCCTGCTCGATCGCGGCGAACTTGTGCGGCCAGATGCGCGCGCACTCGGAGCGGACCCACCGCCGGAGCGACTGCTCGCCCTCGCGATCGATCCACGAGTCGTGCACCGTGCGCACGGCCTCCTCGTGGTACTTCTGCAGGCCGCGCGGGTGCTTCGCGAGCGCCTCCAGGAAGTCGCAGATGCGCTCCACGTCGTCGCGGACGCGCACGAGCATCTTCGACCAATCGCGCGGCGCGGCGGCGGGCTGCGGCGTCGCGGTGGCAGAGGCCTTGTCGCTCCCGGCCGCGGGCGCGGGCGTGGGCGCGGCCTTCGGCGCGGCGGTGGTGGGCGCCGTCGGGAAGCCGCCGACGCTCGGCATGCTCATCTTCGGGGTCGCCTCCGCGGGCTTGTCTTCGCCCATCCCGAGCTTGGCTTTGACAGTGCCCATCATTCCGGAGGCGGTGCTCGCGATGGAGCCCGTCGTCGAGGTGCCGGTCCCTGCGGCCTTGTCGGCGATCCCCATGCCGAAGAACTGCTCCAGACCGCGCATCTCGCGCTCGCGCATCTCCCGATCACCGGGGTCCGTCGCGTCCAAAATGTCCACGATTTGCCGAGCGAAGTAGCGACTAAGCACCTCGAAGGCGACGTCGGCCTTCGCCATCTCGTTGTTCTGATACCGCACCACGCTCTCGGACACGTGGCCGGACCGGCCGAGCGCGTCGATGCGCTCGATCAGCGTCTTGCCCGGCATCAGCAGCACTTCGAGGCGTCCGCCTTCGTAGTTGGCGTCCACGAACATCACCTTGAGCATGCGCTCCACGCTCTCGCGCGCGGTGTTGCGGAAGTCCTCGCCGAGGCCCGCGATCCGAGCCGCGACGCGCTCGCGCATCTGCTTGCGCATCTCGATCTCGACGGCCGTCTCGTTCATGAGGCCGGGACTGGGCATCTGGCGGCGCTTCGCCTCGGCCTCTTCGGGGGTGAGGCGCGCCAGGAGATCCGTGCGGATCTGCGAGATGCGCTGATCGGCGCGGGCGGCGCGGTTCAGGCGCTGGGCCTCGCTCATCTCGAAGTCCATGAACGCGGACAGGCCCTTTCGGATCTCCGGCAGGAGGCCCATCGGATCCTCTCCGGCGGTGATGTACTCGAACAGGCCATCGAACTCCTGCTCGGCCCGGCGCTCGAATTCGCGGTCGTTCAGCGCGTCCTTCACGCTCACGAGCACGCCGCGGAGCTGCGCTTCGAGCTCCGAGAACTCCTGTTGGACGCCCTGCATCACCTTGCGATCGAGGGCCTCGACGTCGGAGTGCAGGTATTGCTCGATCGACTTTTGCAGCCGATCCAGCCCGTTCACCGGCACGGTGGTGCCGTAGTAATCCATGACCTGGCGCGTGACGGGGTGGCTCTGGTCTGGCCCCTTGTGCACCCACATCTTGGAGTACGGGAACACCCGATCGACGCCCTGCGCGTTGAAGTTCTTGGCGGCGAGCGACCAGTGCCAGTTGCCGTTTTCGTCCGGGTGATCGAAGAGGTCCACCTTCGTCAGCACCACGAACATGCGGTCTTTGAGCGAGATCGAGCGGTCCGCCGACTGGGCCGTACGGAGCAGGTCAATCTCGTTGCGCACGAGGGACGGCCGCGTCACGTCCTTCACGAAGATCGTGATGTCGACCTCGTTGGTGAGCGCCTCTTCGGTGTCGCGACGGGCCTTGTCGCTCGGCGCGTCGATGCCGGGCAGATCCATCAGCACGACGCCGGGCATCGCGCCGGCGACGGGGATCTGCACCGTCACGACCTTGACCGCGCGGACTCCGCCGTACGGCCGATTGCCATGCAGCGTGTCTTTCAAGGCGATGAACGGGCGGATCTTCTCGGCCAGCTCGTCGAGCGACGTGGCCGTGATGACCTCTTGTTCCTTGCCGAGTCGACCCTTGATGTCGGAGAGCGTGGCGGCGATCTCCTGCAGCTCCGCCAGCGCGGCTTGCTCGCGGCGTCCGGCGCGATCCGGATCGTCCACCTCGAAGCCCTCGCGGTTCTTGAAGGCGGCCTTGAGGCGCATGATCTCGGCCGAATTGAGGGCCTGCCAGCGCTCCACGCTGCCGGGCTCCAGCGCGTCGAAGTAAGAAGAGATACGGGCCTTGAACTCGTCCTCTTTGTAATACGTGACGACGGCCTGATACTGGCCCTCTTCACTCGGCTCGACGACGGTGGTGCTCCAGGTGCAGCGCTCGGCCTCGCTCGGGAGCAGCTTCTCGCTCTTCAGCCACGCGGAGAGGAAGGCGCTCTTGCCTTGCTTCTCCAGGCCGACGACGCCGATCTTCACGACGCCCTTCGCGAGGCGCTTCGTGCGATCCTGGGCGCGGGCGCGCAGATCGTCGAGCTTGTTCTTGATGTTCTTGAGCTGCCGCCCGTTGTCGCTGTCAGGCTGGAAATAGCCGAAGAACCGATCGGCGAGCTGCCTGTAGCGCAGCACCTTGTCGCTGAGCGCCTTGAGCTCCTGGGCTTTCTGCTTGCGGCCTTCGGGACTCCACATACCTTGTTTCCTCGGATCGGGTTTCGGCGGTTTCGAGCGACAAATCGCGGCAAATCGGACTGATTACCGCATGAACTTGGCGAGGTTGATCGTCGTGTTGAGCGGCTCCGCCCCGTCGCGCTCCAGGTGCAAGGCGATCTCCTCCGGCGCGACGACGCAGACATAGAGTCTGCCGATCACGCCCGCGGGCAGGCCCGTCGGGATCAGGAACACCCGCGGATCGTTCGAGGTCATCTTGCCGGCGACGTACTCCTTCGAGACGCGGAGAGGCGTCTTCGTGTCCCAGCGGCCGAACTCGATGTAATGCGGCCCCGCGACCGTCGGATCCGAGGGCGGCGTCCCCATCGGCACGAGCGCCGTGAACTTGGGCGGGAAGCCGCGCAGATCGCCGAGGAAGTAGCTGAACCCCTGCGCCTTCCGCATGAGGTGCACCTCGTGATTGGCGATCTTCAGCGCGCCGAGGGCCACGGCCGTCTTCGGGTTGACGCCGACGATCGTGACGCCGCGCTCGGTGCGAGAGGGCATCTCGTAGAGCACCACTTGATGGAAGGGCCCGTCGCTCTCGGGCTTCCACACGGAGAACGGTTTGTCCTTGGATCCGAGGCCCAGCTCCTCCGCGAGCACGCGCTCCACGAAGGCGCTGCGCGACGAGTTGCCGGCGAGGAGGATCACGACGCCCTGCTTCTCCAGATCCACTTCCGGACCCGGATCATCGGAGTCGCCCCACGCGGCGTTCCCGAGCGTCGACTTCATCAGCTTCACGCCGCCGCGGATGCGCGCGACGAGGTGCTCGGCCATCTCCTTCGACAGCGGGCCCAGATCCGCGGCGTACGACGACACGGCGATCTCGCTGCCGTCGAGGCGCGCGGCGGTGAGGTTCGGCGCCGAGCGCGCGCGCTGATCCGGTCCGTACTTCACGTGCTCGAGGTCCAGCTCGCGCTCGAAGCGGACGCGGTTCTGTCGGCCCGCGAGGCTGCGTTTGTAGAGGAACGGCTTGTTCGCGAGGTTGTTCGGAGGCACGGTCGGGGGCCGCATCATCGGCACCTCCTTCTCCTCCATCTCGGCGAGGTGCTTGTCGTTCTGGTGCGCGAGCCACACGAGCTCGTGCGTGAGGTAGTCGCCGCCGAGGTGATCGTCGCCGCTCACTTGCAGCGTCTCGATCACGGTGGAGCTGCCCGTCTGCTCCTGCTCTTCGGGCGTCGCGGGGCGGAAGCGACCGCACGCGATGTCGAGCGTGCCGCCGCCGAAATCGAACACGGCGAACCGCATCTCGCCGAGGCGCGAGATCAAAGGCTCCAGCGCGGGGTGCGCCGCGAGCTCCGGGCACACCTCGGCGGCGAACGCCTCCGGCTCGCTCGCGGCCATCTCGACGGTGATCTCTTCGGCCGGGATCGCCTGCGGGATCGCGAGGAGGATGCCATTTTTGATCTCCTCCTCGAGCAGCTTGCGCGACCGCTCGTCGAACTTCGCCGGGTGCGTGAGGCGGTAGTGCAGGTACACGTCCTGCCCCGGCCGGTTGATCGCGCGCCCCAGCAGATAAGCGTACGTGCGGATGAGCACGCGCACGCGCGCCTCGTCGAGGAGGAAGTCGCGCTGCCGTTCGCGATCGCGGAGCTGCGGCGATTGATCGAGGTTGAGGATGCGCTCCGGCAAGCTCTTCAGCTCGCCGATGACGGCGTTCGGAGCGGTCGCGCGCGCCTCGTACGCCGCGTGGCTGCCGCGCACGACGCGGAGCAGATGCGGGAAGCGCTGCGTCTTCGGATCGCGCGCCATCTCGGCCCAGAGGCGCTCGTGATCTTCGATGAGCAGGTACGCCGGGTTCTCCGCGCTCTTCGCCGCAGAAGACGACGACGCGCCGAGCCGCAGCAGCGAGCGATACCCCTTCTGATAGAGGGCCGCGACGGTGGCGGTGGTGCCGAAGTCGATGCCGACGGCGCTGAGCCGCTGGAACGTCTTCAGGAGCGGCATCGGATCGCGCACGCGGATCGGCAGCGGCGCGGCCCACACGAGCGCCGCGGTGCTCTCGCCGAACGTGAGCGTGTGCTCCACCGCGACGTCGAGCGCGACGTCCTTGCCCTCTTGCGGCACCGGAAGAAGCGCGGCGCTCGACGAGTCGAACAGCAGCTCCGTCTCGGTGCGGTTGCCGGTGCCGGTGCGTCGCGTGGCGTCTTCGGTGAGCGCGCCGCCCTCTTCGGCGAACGCGTGGTTGATCGCGGACGGCCGCGGATCCAAGGCGAACGCTTCTCCTGCGTCGCGCGCCCACTCCGCGACGAGGCGGAGGCGCCACTTGCCCGTGCCGATCCAGAGGCCTTCCTCCGGGTTCTGCAGATCGAAGAGGCGCCGCTCCTGCGCGTCGAACAGCGCGCTGTCCGTCGCTTCGAGGAGATCCAGCGCGGCGATCTCGGGCCCGCGTCCGGCGAGCGCGACGAGCGTCGTCTTCGTGAGGGGCAGCAGGCGCGCGCCCGGAGCGAGCACGAGCCCCAGCACGAACGGCTGCCCGAACTGCGGCCGCAGCGATCGCAGCGGCACGGTGAGCGTGATCGCGAACGGTTTGTGCGGCCCCGCGGCGGCTTCATCGACGGTCGCGGCGACGGGCGCGCCGAGCGGATTCTTCCCGAAATCGAGCGCCGCGGTGAACGCGTCCGCGCAGGTGCCGGTGACGTGCACGACGAGCTCCGCGGACGCGAGCCACCCCTCGAACGCGGGCAGCACGAGATCGTGCGCGGCGGTGACGGCGCGCGGAGGCCTTATTTCCAAGCGCGCGCCGTGGTTGCCGGTCCGCACGATCGCCACCGCGATCTCATCGATGCGAAGGCGCGGGACGGTGGAGGTGCTGGGCGGGCTCGGCGAAGGTGCGGCGTCGTTCGCGCTCATGGGCCGAACGAACCCATACTCCAGTAAAGCGTCGGGGAGGAAGCGGCGCGCTCTCGCTGCGCGAACGGACGCTAACGCTTGGTCTGCGGAGCCGGTCGCTGATCGGTCGCCAGGAGCCCGAATACAGCGTGATCCAACCAGCGTCCGTCGCACCACTCCGCCTCCCGAGCGATGCCCTCGAACCGGAAGCCGAGGCGGCCGATCACGCCGAGCGATCGATGGTTGTCGGTGGCGGCCGCGATCCGCACGCGGTGCGCGCCGATCCGCGCGAACGCATAGTCGAGGGCCGCGCGCGAGGCCTCCGTCATCACGCCCTTGCCGGCCGCCGCGTCCGTGAGCCAGTAGCCGAGCTCGCAGGAGCGGTGCATGTGCACGAGCGTCTCCAGCCCCACGACGCCGAGCAGCGTCAGCTTCTCGCGATCGCGGATCACGAAGCGGAACGCGCGGCCCTGGTCCCAGTCGGCGGCGCACGCCTCGCAGAAGCGCATGCTCGCGGTGATGTCGCCGTGGAACTGCACCCACGGGAGCCACCTGCGCAGCGTGTCGCGCGAGCCGTTCACCGCGAACCAGACGTCCTGCCCGTCGCTCGGATCGATCGGGAGCAGCGCGAGGCGCTCGGTGAGGACGGGGCGCTGGCGCAGATCTTCGCGCGCGAGGATCGTCAGCATCGGACCTCGATCACGGGCACTTGATCCGCGCGACGTAAGGCTCGGGGAGGGTCGCTTCCATGTCGAGCCACGCGGCGAGGAACTGGCCCTTCTCCGCAGCAGGCGCGAGCGACAGCACCGGCTGCGACGCGCTCGCGCGGCCCACCTTGCCGAAGCGCCCGAAGCCGGCCTTCCCGAGCGGAGACGCCACGAGCGCGCCGCTCTCGATCCACGCGGCCACGCCGCCGCCGGGCGCCGCCGCCACCGCGGGGTAGAGCGCGTTCGGCGAGAATTTTCGGCGCCACAGGTTCCTGCCCGTCGAGAGATCGAACGCCGCGCCCTGCGCTCCGGGCGGCGACTCTCCGTGCCACACGACGAAGCACATCTCGGGGCTGCACGCGATCTGCGGCGCGTGCGCGCGGCTCTTGTCGACGTTCACGAGCGTGAGCGCGCCGACGGCCTTCCCCTCGCGGTTCGTGCCGGTCGTCGCGAGGTCGCGCCCCACGTCGCCGGGCGGGATCGTCTGCATCTCGATGAAGCTGCCAGGCTTGCGCTCCAGCTCGAAGACGAGCCGAAGCGCGTCCTTCACGAACGCGCCGCGCGGCCCCACGGCGCGCACGTGCGGAGCGCCCGAAGCGATGAGATCGGTCACGCGCTTCGGCGCGCCTTCGGGCTCCAGCGTCGTCGCGGAGAGCTTCTGCAGGAACAGATCCTCCGAGTCGCGATCGCCGTCGTCCACCCACGCGACGAACAACGATTGCCCCGGCGCGCCGAGCGCGGTCGGCGACGTCGCCGTGTTCTTCGCGGGCCCCACGCGCACCGCGTCCCCGAGCGGCTTGCCGTCCGCGCCGAGCCTCCGCGCGAACGTGCCGGGCGAGGCGCCCTTCGCCTCGTTGTAGAGCAGCACCACCGAGTCGCCCCACGCGACGAGATCGACCGCGCGCACCTCCACGCCGTCCGGCGTGACGTCGCGCGCCGCGCTCGTGGTCGCGAGCGAGCTGTCGAGGCGCGCCACGTACGCGTGGCTCGGCCCGTCGTGCGCGTCCGTCCACGCCGCGAGCGCGCCGCCCGCGGAGGCGACGATCGCCGGCTTCGTCGCGGCGACGCGCTTCGCGCCGGGGCTCGCGAGATCGTACGTGCGCGGCCGCGCGACGCCCGCGAGCGAGCACGTGCCCTTCGCCCACACCGCGGTCGCCACGTGCCGCGCGAGCCCCTGCACCGCGCTCGACTGCGCGCTCTGCTGCCCGGCCTGATCGAGCTTCGCGGCGGCGCCCTTCGCGTCCCCCGCGGCGAGCGCGGCCTGCGCCTCCCGCACGAGCGGCATCCACGCGGGCATCGCGGGCTCCGGCCGATCGGGCGCGGCGCTCGATCCGGCCCCGTTCGTGCCGGGCGTCGAGCCGGTGCGCACGGGCGCCGCGGAGCTGTCGATCGCGGCCGCCGTGCTCGTCGTCGTGGCGCCGGACGCGTCGTCGCCGCTGCCGGAGCCGCTCGACGTGATCGCGAACACGACCACCAGCACCGCGAGCACGAGGAGCGTCAGCACGATCGCGAGGCGCCTTCGCCGCCGCGCCTTCACGAACGGGTTCTTGTCGATCTCCGAGTCGTGATCGTTGCCCGTCGGCAGGTGCTGCGGCCGCGGTCGCGGCGGCGCCGGCGGCTGCGGCGCGCCCGGGTGACGCGTCGACACGGGGGCCGCGCCCGCGTGGGCGACCGGGTTCGGCGCGGCCTGCGGCGTCATCGCGACGGCGGCGGGCGCAGGCGAAGGCGGCCGCATGCCGAGGGGCACCGGCGGCGCGTTCGGCGCGACCTGCGGCACCACCTTCAAGATCTTCCCGTCCGCCCCGCGCTTGAACCGCTCCAGCCTCCCGTCCGGCTGGCTCGTGCGCGCGTTCGCGTCGAGCGGCTTCACGAGCGGGCGCTTCGCGAGCACGCGCGTCGGATCGCCGTCCTCTTCCTCCGAGATCGGGCGGAACGCCTCCGCGCCGACCGGCCCCGATTGCGGCGCGGGCCCCGACGCGGGCGCCGCATCCCGCGGCGCGCGACCGGACGACGGAGGCGCGGCTTGCTGCGCGGGCGGAGGAGGCGCCGGCCGCTCCGTCGGGGCGTTCACGAGCGCCGAGATCGCCTCGTCGCGCGCGGAGATCGGCGACGCCTTGATCTCGCTCGACTCGCGCCGCTCCATCCCGAACGAGGCCGAGAGCGCCTCCGCGAATTCCTTCGCGGTCTGGAACCGCTTGTTGATGTCGCGATCGAGCGTGCGATCGAACCACTCGGTGAACGTCACCGGCAGATCGGGCCGGTACCGCGCGGGCCGAGGCAAGGGCGCGCTCGCGATCTGCGCGAACGTCATCGCGACGCCTTGGTCCGTGGACCACACGGTCTTCCCCGTGAAGCACTCGTACGTGATGCACCCGAGCGCCCACAGATCGGCTCGATGATCCACGGCGCCCTGACCGCGCACCTGCTCGGGGCTCATGTACGCGGGCGTGCCGAACACCGCGCCCTCGCGCGTGAGGCGCGCCTGATCCTTCGTCGTCGGCGTGTAGAACTTGGCGAGGCCGAAATCGAGGATCTTCGCGAGCAGCTGCCCCTCTTCGTCGCGCGTGAGGAAGATGTTCTCGGGCTTCAGATCGCGGTGCACGATGCTCGCCGCGTGCGCCTTCGTGAGGCCCCTGCACACCTGCGTGATCACCGCGATCGTCGTCGGCGCGTCGAGCTGACGTTGGCGCGTCATGCGCTCGTACAAGCTCTCGCCTTCGAGCAGCTCCAGCACGAGGAACGGCTGCCCGGAGGACAGCTTGCCGGAGTCGTACACGTCGCAGATGTACGGGCTGCGGATCGCGGCCGCCGCGCGCGCCTCGCGGAGGAAGCGCTCCACCACGATCGAGGAGCCCGTCAGCTCCTGCGCGAGCACCTTGATGGCGACGCGCTTGCCGATGTCGACGTTCTCCGCCTCATGGACGGTCGCCATCCCGCCGCGGCCGATCTCGCGGGTGATGCGATATTTCCCCGCGAGAACAGTGCCCACCGGGATCTTCGTCTTGTTCGGCAGAGCCATCGGGAGAATGCGGGCGGGGGCCTCGGAGGCCCGTACGGTATGCGAGCCGGGCTTCGTTCACAACGGCCGGAGCGAAGGCCGCCGGGCCATCTACCTCGTTCGCCATTTTATTCGGGCGGATCGGATCCCGAAACGTTCCCGAAACAGGAGCGGGGCTAAGCCTCCACCTCCGGCAGACGCACCCCCGGGGAAGCCATGAAAAAAGTCGAAGCCATCATCAAGCCGTTCAAGCTCGACGAAGTGAAGGACGCCCTCGCCGAGGTGGGCGTCCAGGGCATGACCGTGACCGAGGTGAAGGGCTTCGGCCGCACCGGCGGCAAGAAGGAAGTGTACCGGGGCTCGGCGTACGTCGTCGATTTCGTCCCCAAGGTGAAGGTCGAGATCGTCGTCCCCGACGGCATGGTCTGGGACGTGATCAACGCCGTCGAGCGCGCCGCGAAGACGGGCCGCATCGGCGACGGGAAGATCTTCGTCACGCCGGTGGAAGAGGCCGTCCGCATCCGCACGGGTGAGCGGGGCGAGGACGCGATCTGATCGCGCTCACCCCTCAAAATAAAGACTTTGTCGTGACCACAAGGAAGGAACCCATGAACCCGAAAGACGTCATCGCATTCGCCAAAGAGCACGGCTGCAAGTTCATCGACCTGAAGTTCGTCGACCTCCCCGGCATCTGGCAGCACACCACGATCCCCGCGTGGCGCCTCAACGACGAGCTGTTCGAGGAGGGCATCGGCTTCGACGGCTCCTCGATCCGCGGCTGGCAGCCCATCAACGCGAGCGACATGCAGATGACGCCCGATCCGACGACGGCGAAGCTGGACCCGTTCCACGTCGCGCCGACGCTCTCGATGGTGTGCAAGATCTCCGACCCGATCACGGGCCAGTCGTACGGCCGTGACCCGCGCTACATCGCGAACAAGGCGGAGAACTACCTCCGCTCGACGGGCATCGCCGACACGGCCTTCTTCGGCCCCGAGGCGGAGTTCTTCCTCTTCGACAGCATCCGCTACGACAACTCGCCGCGCGCCTCCTTCTTCGAGATCGACTCGGACGAGGCCGTCTGGAACACCGGCAAGCCCGGCCAGAACCTCGGCCACAAGACCCGTCACAAGGAGGGTTATTTCCCGGTCCCTCCGACCGACACGCTGCACGACATCCGCGAGGAGATGATGAGCGTGCTCATGGACACGGGCATCACGGTGGAGGTCGGTCACCACGAGGTGGCGACGGCCGGTCAGTGTGAGCTCGGCATGAAGTTCGGGACGCTCACGGCGCAGGCGGACGCGCTGCTCTGGTACAAGTACGTCGTCAAGAACGTCGCGAAGCGCAACAACAAGACGGCGACGTTCATGCCGAAGCCGCTCTTCGGTGACAACGGCAGCGGCATGCACGTGCACCAGTCGCTGTGGAAGGACGGCAAGCCCACGTTCGCGGGCGACGGCTACGCGGGCCTGAGCGACGTCGGCCTCTACTACATCGGCGGCATCATCAAGCACGCGAAGGCGCTCGCGGCGCTCACGAACCCGACGACGAACAGCTACCGTCGCCTGGTGCCGGGCTACGAGGCGCCAGTGAACCTCGCGTACTCGTCGCGCAACCGCTCGGCGTCGATCCGCATCCCGGTGGCGAGCTCCCCGAAGGCGCGCCGCATCGAGGTGCGCTTCCCCGACGCGACGTGCAACCCGTACCTCGCGTTCGCGGCGATGTTGATGGCGGGCCTCGACGGCATCCAGAACCGCATCGATCCGGGCGATCCGCTCGACAAGGACATCTACGCGCTCTCGCCGGAGGAGCTGAAGGAAGTGCCGCACATGCCGGGCGGCCTCGACGAGGCGCTCGAGGCGCTGGAGAAGGACCACGAGTTCCTCCTCAAGGGCGACGTCTTCACCCGCGACCTCCTGGAGACGTGGATGGAGTACAAGCGCGAGCGCGAGCTCGACCCGGTCCGCCTCCGCCCCGTGCCCTACGAGTTCTTCCTCTACTACGACGTGTGAAGTGATCGCCCGAGCGGCGTGATCGAACGGACAACGGGAGAGCGCTCCACCGAGAGCTCTCCCGTTCTCTTTTTGCGGTGCCCCCATCCGGTCGCGCTGCGCGCGCCCTGTTCCCCCAAGCCGCTCGCTCGCTTCGCTCTCTGCGCGTCGGGGGAACGGGCGCCACTGGGAGGACGGAGTCCGATCCGCGGAGGCGGAGCGGAGCTTGGCTCCGCGGAGTCCGCAGCGGAGCGGACGCAGTCCTCGACGTTGCTCGGGACGTCCACGACGAAACGTGGGGTCGGACTTTTTCGAGCGAAAAGAGTGCGCAACGGGGGCTCACACGGAAACGAAAGGGTGTAGGATGCGCCGGTCTCTTTCTACGGTGCACCGTTGAACCCTGGCGATCTCATCCAGTCTCGGTACAGGCTCAGCCGCCTCCTCGGAGCCGGCGCCAGCGGCGCGGTGTGGGCGGCGCGGAACGAGCTGATCGATCGCGACGTCGCCCTGAAGATCATGCGCCCCGAGGTCGCGGAGGACGCGGTCGCGCTGCAGCGCTTCTTCAACGAGGCGAAGGCCAGCGGCCGCGTGCGCTCCTCGTCCATCGTCGAGATCCTGGATCTCGGCCAGGCGGAGGACGGATCGCCCTTCCTCGTCTTCGAGCTCCTGCTCGGTGAAGGCCTCGACTCGCGCTTGAAGCGCGAGGGCACCATCCCGCCGGAGCAGCTCCTGGAGCTGATGATCGGCGTCGCGAAGGCGCTCGATCTGGCGCACTCGCAGGGCATCATCCACCGCGATCTCAAGCCCGCGAACATCTTCATCCACCGCGTCCCCTCGGGCGAGTCGGTGGCGAAGATCCTCGACTTCGGCATCAGCAAGGTGTTCGACACGGGCCAGAACTTCAGCCTCACGCGCACCGGCATGGTCGTCGGCTCCCCCGCGTACATGAGCCCCGAGCAGGCGGCCGGCCGCGAGGACATCGACGGTCGCGCGGATCTCTGGTCGCTCGGCGTCGTGATGTTCGAGGCGCTCACGGGCACGCTCCCGTACGAGGCGGCGAACTACAACGCGCTGATGGTCCGCATCCTCACGCAGGACGCCGACCCGATCCAGACGCGCAAGACGGACCTGCCGCAGCCGCTGTGCGCGATCGTCGACGCGTGCCTCCGCCGCGAGCGCGATCAGCGCACGCAGTCCGCGGGCGTCCTCGCGAACCAGCTCGAATCGGTGCTCCGCGAGATGCGCGCGATCCGCTACCGGGCCGAGGGACGTCGCGCCGCGGACCGCGCGCAGGGCGGCTTCAAGCGCCGCGCGAGCGACTTCGCCGGCGGCGCCGCGATGACGACGGATCGTAAAGGCCCGCTCCTCATCGCGGCCGCGATCGGCCTCGCGATCGGCGTGGTGACGGTCGTCCTCGTGATGATCGCAATTCGTTAGGGCTTTCTCCTCGCCCCTCTCATTGCGCGGCCATCCAGAGGCGCCGCGCCTCTCCAATTCGCAGCCCCCGCCGACGATTTCGAAACGAGAGTTCGTTGTCTCGGCCATTTATAAGGGCAGAAATGGTGGAGCCGCGCGTGGGACGAGGGGCGAAGGGATGAGCACGCTTGCCGCGCTCGTGCTGGCGTTGCTCGGCGCCCTCGGGACGGCGTGGGCGATCTGGCTCCGCCGCGAGCACGAGCGCGACATCGAGGCGCTCGCACAACAAGTGGCGATCCTCGCGAACGAGGTGAACGCGCTCCGTTCCTCGATGGAGGCGACTCGCGAGCAGGTGGCGGCCCTCCACGCGGCCACGGACACGACCCACGCGGAGCTCGTCGAATTCGTGCACGGCCCGCCCAGCCTCCGCAGCCCGACGCCGCGCGCCTGAGCCACGGAGACAAGGCACCTCGGTGAGGCAAAGAGGCCTCATCGTCGGCAGAGACGGTGTCCTTCCCAAGCTGTGCTAGCGTGGCGGCCCATGAAACCGAGACGCTTACTCGCGTTGGCGCTCATGGGCGCTGCGCTGCTCGCTGCGTGCAAGAAAGAGCCGAATCGCTGGGAACAGGCCGCTACCCAGACGCTCCCTGGGGCCGCGGCGCCGAAGATGGAGGGCAAGCAGCTCAACGCCTTCTTCCCCGCGGACGGGACGGACGGGATGAGCCGAGTCTTCACCCAGGAGAAGGACGGATTCGTCGAGGCCAAGTTCAAGAAAGAGGGCCAGGAGGCCACGGTCTCGATCTCGGACGCCAACGGGGACGACGGCGTCAAATCCAAGTTCGCGACCGCGACCGACAAGGTCAATGGCCAGCCGCTCGTCACGGTCGGAAAGAACCAGTCGGCCGTGCTCGTGCACGATCGTTATCAGATCAAGGTGTCTTCTCAATCGCTCGACGAGGCCGCGCGCAAATCGCTCCTCGGCAAGTTCGACATCGACGGCCTGAACAAGCTCTGATCCGCCGGAAAGGACTCTCATCATGCGCGAACCGTCCCTGAACGAGGTGCTCGAGGAGCTCCCCGAAAAGAGCGTCACGACTCGCCTCCTCCACATGCTGGACTACGTGGTCCCGGGAGAGTGGCAGAACATCGTCAACTTCGAGCAGATGATCAAGAGCGTCACCGGCGAGGAGGATCAATCGATCATCCAGCAGGTCGGCGAGCGGGCGATCATGCTCTACAACGATCCGGACAACGGGTATCGCAACGCGGTCTGGATTTACCGCATGGTCGACGACACGCAGGGCATCGCGGGCATCGAGGCGCTCGCGGACAAGCTGTCGCATCGGTTCGAGTTCCTGAGCTTCCTCGACAAGGTCACTCCGAAGGCCGACACGACGCAGGCGATCGACGCGGGCGTGAAGCTCCTCGCGGAGCTCGCGGCCTTCTGTTACACGAACGGCCTCCCCGGCGACAGCGTGGGTGATTTCGCCGCGGCCTTCGCCAACGCGGAGAAGGAGGACGCGATGCGACTGGCCGCCTTCCTCGCGTTCGACTGCGTGCTGCCGCTCGGCCCCGACTTCATGATGAAGCTGACCGACGGTATTTCGAGCCTCACGGACGGCGTCTTGAGCGAAAACGGCCGCTTCTCGAAGATCCTGTCGTTCTTGCCCGGCAACGACCTGTCGAACGCGAAGAACCTCCTCACGACCAACTTCGACGCGACGAAAGGCACGTTGGAGAAGTTCGCCTCGGACAAGGGCATCGAGCAGGGCTCGCTCCTCGCGAAGGTGAAGGACCTCCTCGGCACGACGGACGACAAGCTCGACTACGTGGCCGCGGGCCTCGACCTCGTGAGCAACCACTTCGAGCACACAGGCATTCAGTCCGTCGCTCGCCGCGTGATCTCCCGCGCGTACGGCGAGATCTGAGACAACGTCACTTCGGGCCGATCGGCAGGATGATCGGCCTTCGAGGGGCCCTGTCGTCGCGCACGGGGGTCGGGGGGATTGGCGCGGTCGGCAGGGGGAGGGCTGCGCCCATGTCGTCCGGCAGAGGGGTTGTCTCCGTCGGGTACTCTCGGCGCTTCCACTCCAGGATGCCCTCGTCGAGGACGGCCGTGTGGGGGAATCCTCGCTTGCGCAGCTCGTCCACGACGACGCCGGACGCGTGGTGCGGACAGGCGCAGTACGCGGTGATCCAGGTGCCGTCTTTCGGGAGCTGATCCAGCCTGTCGAAGCTGTAATACGGCACCGAGATCGAACCTGGGATGTGCATCAAGTACCAGTCGGACACGGCGCGCGCGTCGATGACGACGATCTTCTTCTTCTCGTCGATCGCCTTCTTCACGTCCGCGATCGCGACGTACTTGTCGTCCCGCAGCTTGAATTCCGGGTTCGGGCCGTGCGGGTTGATGACCGGCTGGCCGAGGGGCGGCGGCTCCTGCGGGGCGCGACGCGCGTTCTCCACGGGGCGCGCGAAGCTCCGGAGATAGGCCACCACGTCGTCGATCTTGTCCTCCGACAGGACACCCGCGAACGCTGGCATCGGCGTATTCGGGCGGCCGTGCACCACCGCGTGCCGGAGGAACGCGTCGCTCGCGTGCGACAGGAACACGGGGTTCGCGAGGTGCACCGCGGTGGCGCGCGTCGTCTTCGTCCCGTGGCACTCCTGACAGGTGGAGACGTAGATGGCCTCTCCGCGCGCCGCGTCCCCCTCGACTGGCGCCTTCGACATGCGGAGTCGCGCAGAGCCCTTGTCGCGGAGGAAATCGACGATCGCGAAGATGTCCTCTTCCTCCAGCGGGCCGCCGCGCGATTTGCCGTACGCCGCCATCGCCGTGTTGGGGCGGCCTTCGCGGATGCCCTTTGCGAGGAAGTCGTCCGTCGCGCTCTCCAGGAACGTGGAGCTCACGAGCGAGGGGGCGTGATCCGCGCCGTACCCCGTCGCGTCGGGCTTGTGGCAGAGCGCGCAGTACCGCGACCACGCCGAGGCGCCGCGCTGGAAACGCTCGCTCTGGTGAACCGCGGTCTCCTCCCGGCCGATCTCCGGCTCCGCGCGGCAACCGAAGAGAGCCGTGGCACAGGCGATCGCCGCCGAGCCGAAGGAGAGCACCTGCCGAAGCCGCACGCGCGCACCGTCCCAAAGTCCTCGGAGGACGTCAACGGCGATCCGTCACGGCGCCACCGCCCGGCCGCGGATCCTCCGGAAAACGAGGCGCGACGCCCCGAAGAGAGAGGAGAAACAACCTCGTTTTTGACGCCGCCGAGCGACCCGGGTAATCCATGCTGGACGCTCCATCGCGGGCGAACGGCGTGCTCCCGATGTCGACGATCTCTCGCATTCTTCCGTGTCTCCTGATGACGCTGGGCCTCTCTTGCTCGGCCGGGACGGCTGCCGTCGATCCGCCCGCGGCCTCGCCGAAACCCGCGCCGAAGCCCTCGATCGGGCCCGTGCAGACGGCGCTCGCCGTCACCGAGCCTCCGCCCCCCGTGTGCGAGCCGCTCCGGACGAAGGGGTTCGACAAGCCCGAGCACGTGGGCATCACCCTGCCGGATACGCCGATTCAGTGGGGCGACCGACTGACCTCCTTCTACGAGGCGCTCGCGCGGATGGAGCGCGGCAAGCTGAATCGGCCCCTCCGGATCGGCGTGCACGGCGACTCCAACCTCACGAAGGACGGCCTCACCGGCGAGATGCGCAGGGTCCTTCAGGCGCGCTACGGCGACGCGGGGCACGGCTTCATGGCCGCGGTGAAGGCGTGGGGCTGGTACCGGCACCAGAACGTGCGGCAAGGCAACGACGCGTGGTGGCGCGTGCTCGCGATCTCGGCCCCGCGGACTCCCGATCTCGGATACGGCATCGGCGGGGTCGCGGCGACGTGCCGATCCCCCGGCGGGCGCACGTGGTTCGAGACGGCGGAGGAGGGCGCGCCGATCGGGCACGACGTCGGCGAAATCGGTGTATTCTACCGGCGGCACCCCGGGGGCGGGCGCTTCCAGGTGGAGGTCGACGGCAAGAAGCTCGAGGAGATCGCCACGGAGGCGGAGAGCGCGGGCGTCGGGCGGAAGAGCTACAAAGTGAGCGACGGGCCGCACCGGTTCGACATCCTCACGACCTCGGACGGGGAGGTGCGCATCCTCGGCGTCACGTTCGAGCGCGACAAACCGGGCGTCGTCGTGGACTCGTTCGGCGTCGGCGGGGTGTACTTTCAGGCCCTCACGCTGGACGATCACGAGACCACGCGGCGGATGGAGGCCGAGCGGCCGCACGACCTCGTGGTCTACTGGCTCGGGGCGAATCCCCACTACGCCAAGCTCTACGACCGCGACGTGAAGACGTTGATGGATGAGCGGCGGAAGGAGAGGCCGAGTCTGCCCGTGCTGATCGTGAGCCCGCCGGACCGGCCGAGCCAGGGGAAGAACAGCCCTTCGGAGAGCGTGAGTCAGACCGTGACCAGCCTGATGCGCGGCGCCGCCGAGGTGAACCAGTGCGCCTTCTGGCCGATGCGCGACGCCCAGGGAGGCGACGGGGCCGGCGGGAAGTTCCTCGATCACGGTCTGTCCGTGGACAAGCAACATCTGAGTCCGGACGGCTCGAACCTGATGGCCCGCGTGCTGCTGCACGAGCTGTGGAAGGACTACGAGCGCTACGTCGCCGCGCACCCCCGCGCCGGCTGCGACGATCCGCCGGGCGAGAAGGCCCCGCCGGGCACCAAGGGCGGAGCCGTCGCGCCCTCTCCCTGAAACGCGGACTCCGTCCTCTCCCTGGGGGCCTGTGGCGCCCGAAGTAAGCATGGAGTAATCGCTTTCGTCGCGGCCTCTCCTTATCGTCGCGCTCGGGGGGACGGGACCGCGCGCTCTCTCGGGATGATCCAGAAAGAGAAATCGGTTCTGCGGGCGGGGACGATATAGACCACGAAACGGGCGGCGCACCGCAGGCGACCAACAAGGACGTTCGCGGTCCGCGGGCGGGGAGGGATCCATCACGAGGGCACGGCCGTGCTCGGGGAGGGGCCGCCGGTTTTGACCACTCTACCCAACTGCCACAACGGAGACGGTGAGCATCGTGGAAAAGAACAACGCAGAACCCAGGGAGACGAAGGGATACGCGCTGTTGATCGGCGTCGACGACTACCGTGCGTTCGACTCGACAGGCGCGCAGGACCTTCCCGGGAGTGTGAATGACGTCATGGCCTGGCGGAGCACGCTGCTCCGGCGCGGGTACGACGCGGACAACATCCGCGTGCTGGTGAGCCCGGTGCCGGGGCCCCTCGGGCCGCTCGGCGCGCAGCCCGCGACGCGCGCGAACATCGAACGAGCGCTCGCGTGGCTCGAAGAGCAGACCTCGGATCGCGACCGCACCGCGGGCGTGCTGACGTTCTCCGGCCACGGAGACACCGACGCGGACGGACAGCCCGTGATCTGCCCGGCGGACACGCAGGTCGTGGACGGTTTTCTGGAGAAGACGATCCGTGTCTCGGACATCGTATACAGGCTCTCTCGGAACTCCGCCGTGTTCCTGGATTGCTGCCACTCCGGCCCGACGGAGATGATCCCGTGGCCCGCCTCGCTGGAGGTCGCGAAGGAGAACGCGCGGCCGAAGAACCCCGCGGGCCACGCGGTGCTCCTGTCGCTGCGCGGGCGCCCGGGGTCGGCCGTGGACATGAAGCCGCTCCGGGACAGGCCGGTTCAGTGCCGGGTGCTCTCGGCGACGTCGGCCGGCGGGGTCGCGTTCCAGGCGGAGTTCATGGGCCGGTTCCAGGGCGCGCTGACGTGGGCGGTGACGTCGGCCCTCGGCCAGTGGAAGGCGCTGCCGCCGCACAACGGGGGTCCGGCGAGCGTCACGCTCTCGGCGTATACAGCGCGGCAGCACGTCGAGCAGATGATGGCGTCCGTGGAGATGCCGCAGACGAGCGAGCTCTGGGGCGAGCCGGTGGCGACGGACGCGCTCGCGAAGCGGATCCCGCTGCTCGGCCGCGGGATCGAGGACATGGTGAGCGTGGATCCGGACGGGCGCAGGGTGCCAGTCCAGTTCCCGGTCGATCTCAAGGTGTGGTTCGGCACGAACATCAACCCCGCGACGGTGGGCGCGGCCGGCGGCGTGAGCGCGATGAGCTACACGCCTCCGACGGGCTATTCGCGGAACCGTGAGTACTGGCGCCTCACGGACACGTTCATGAACGACATCACGAGCACGACGAGCCCGGCCTCGCAGATCGACTTCGTGGTGGACACCTCGGCCTCGCCGCCTTCGTGGAGCAACATCCTCACGAACCCGCCGAAGCCCCTGTTCTGGATGGACCTCGTCCCGACGTGGACGAACTGCTCGCCCCCGAACCGGACGGGCTATTACACGCGCGTGAACGACGGCAAATCGCCGATCGCGGCGGTGATGTTCGATCTGGTCCGGCCGGAGAACAACGGCGGTCGCTGGGGCGGCTCGATCACGTGGTACCGCGTCGTGACCACGACCACGACCGGCACGGCCGTCTTCGACTCGACCGGTCGCTCCTTCGTGCTCTCGTCGGGCCCGGACCCGTCGACGCTGACGATGCAGTGGCAGGTCGCCACGTTCTCTCCCAACGTCGTTTGAAGAGTGATTGAAGGGGGGGCCCACCCCCGGTCGGTGCTCGGGGGGAGTGATACGAGGGGGCGGAGCCCCCTTGTAAAATCCCCCAAAGGCGTATGTCTATCTGTGCTCGTCGCGACGTGAACGGGCTGCCAGCTCAGCCCTTTTCGCACGAGCGGGCCAGTCGGAATCCCGTGGTCAAGTGGCGGTACGTGGGGCGGGAGGCGAAGCGCGTCGCGGCTCGGCTGTAGCTGAGGGGGCTCGCCCACGCGCCGCCTCGGACGACGCGGAAGGCCGGGTCCTCCGCGGCCGCCGGGTCGATCTGGACGCGGCCCTCCACGAGCGGGGAGCCGTCCGGGTGCCAGAGGTTGATGCACCAGTCGCGGACCTGGCCCGCGAGGCCGCGGACTCCATAGGGGCTCTCGTCGAGCGGATAGGCGTGCACCGGCACGGGGCCCGGATCGCCCTCGAAGCTCTCGGCCGCGCAGCCGTACGTCGCCTCCGGCTTCTCGCCCCACGGGAGCTTGCGGCCGTCCACGCCGCGCGCCGCCTTCTCCCGCTCCAGGTCGTTGAGGAGGCGCCAGGGCTTTCCCGTCCGCGCCGCGAGCCACGCGGCGTACGCCGAGGCAGCATGCCAGTCGATCAGCACCGCCGCGTGATCCGGGCCCCAGGCGCCGTTCGCCGTGAGGGAGAAATGGCCGCGGGCGTCGCGCACGATCTCCGGGCGGAAGCCGCCTCCCTGCGGCTGCGCCGGGCACGCGGCGAGCGCCTCCGCCTCCCGGCCGCGCGTCACGAGGTCGTTCAGGAACTCGATGTATTCCGCGAACGTCACCGGGAAGCGGCGGACCACGAAGGCGTCGACCCACACCTGCTTTCGAGGGAGGCTGTCGAGCGCCTCGGGATCGCCGCCGACCCAGCACACGCCCGCCGGGACATAGACGTCCTCGGGGCCGAGGCGCGCGGCCTCCCGCAGCGAAATCGCGGTCGGCGTCGTGCGGCCCGGCGCGCATCCGTCCCAGTGGCCGCCGCGCGCGAGGTGGATCGGATACCGCACCTCGCCGCCGCCGGGCGCCCGGATCGTGAGGAGGTAACTGCCTCTCTGGAGGCGCGCTTCGAAGAGGGGAGTCGTGCCGAGCAGCACCGGGACATCGGGCACGAGGCGGTGATCGTCCGTCTCGTAGCGACTCGCGATCACCTCGGCGCCGGGAGGGTCCGTGATCAAGGTGACGGCCGCGTCGCCGCGGAGGAACGCCTCGCTCCGGCCGCGCGCGTGCGCCGCGAACAGCACCTCGAAGCGGGCCGCGTCCTCGTCGCGATGATCGTCCTCCGCCGCGGTGAGGAGGCGGCGGTAATGCTCCGCGAGCGCGTCGTGCGCCTCGGGCAGATCCGGCGCCTGGCTGAGCGCGCCGTGCACCGTGCGGAGCCAGTCGGCCTCTCGCAGCGCGGCCTCTCTGCGCAGCTCCGACGCGAGCTTTTCGAGCTGCCAGGCAGGGCGCTTTCGTTCGACCGGATCCGAGGGGCGGAGCGGCTCCAGCACGGCGCGGGCGTCGGCCTCCGCCTGGGCCGCGCGGGCCCGCAGCTCCGCTATTTTCGGCTCCGCCTGGCGCGCGCGCGACAGCTCCACGAGCGCGGCCTCTCTCCGCTTCGCGCCGTCGAGCCACGAGAGCACGTCCGCGGCGAGCGCGTTCGCGTCGGCGTAGCGATCCCTCATTTCGCGGGCCATCGCGCGCTCCGCGATCGCGATCAGCTCCGGCGGGGCCGAGCGGCCGCGGACGTCTTCGCGGATGTTCGGCGCGGGGCCCTCGACGACTTTGTACCAGATGGCCTGTCCGTCGCCTTCGTACGGCGGGCGGCCGACGAGCACGTGGTACAGGATCGCGCCGAGGCCGTAGACGTCGCTCGGCGGCGCGTGGCGCGCGATCTCTCCGCGGGCCTGCTCCGGAGGCATGTACGCGGGCGTGCCGAGCACGTCCCCGTGGCGCGTCATCCCGGGCGCGGGCATCGAGGGCGAGACGTGCACCGTGACGCGCTCCTGCGCGGCGACGCTCTCCTGCATCGTCACCCGCTCGTGCGGCTCCTCGGCGACGTCGACGCGGCGCGCGAGGCCCCAGTCCATCACGAGCACCTCGCCGAACTCGCCCACCATGATGTTGTCGGGCTTCAAATCGCGATGGACGATGCCGCGCGAGTGCGCGTATCCGACGGCCTGCGCGACGCGCGCGAACGCGTCCACGAGGCGGCGGAAGGTGGAGCCGCGATCCACGCCGGCGTGCACCTCGTCGATCACGCGGCCGAGCGTGCGCCCGCGCACCTCCTTCATCGTGAACCACAGGCGTCGATCCGTGAGCTCTCCGCGATCGTGCACGGCGACGATCCCCGGGTGTTGCAGGCCCGCGGTGACCTGCGCCTCCGCGAGGAACCGGCTCCGCACGCGCGGCGTGTCCACGTGCTCCCAGCGCATCAGCTTCATCGCGAGCACGCGATCGAGCACCTTGTCGCGCACGCGCAGCACCTCCGCCGAGGCGCCGCCGGACAGCGGACCCACGTATTCGTAGCGCTCGGGCAGGCCGTGTCGGCGCGTGACCCGCAACGTCGAGGGCGGCGTCGGCGCCGACTGTCCCTGCGCAGAATCGCCTTCGACGGTCGCACCTTCGCCGATCGTTGCTCCCGTGAACGTCAGCTCGGGATCAGACGGCTTGAACGGAGTCCCCGGCACGACCGTGACAACGTACCACGATCGGCTGGTAGCATGCGCACCGTGGAATCGACGCGCGCGCGGAGCTCTGGGCATGGGAGTGCTTGAAGGCCCCGACGGAGCGCGTCACACGCTGAGCGCCCGGTGCATCGTCGGGCGCGACCCGCGGTGCGACCTCTGCGTGAAGAGCGGCCTGTGCTCGTCGGAGCACGCGAGCCTTCACTGGATGGGCGATCGCTGGGAGGTGCGCGATCTCGACAGCCGCAACGGGACGTGGGTCGGCGACGTCCGCCTCGGGCACGGTGAGCGGCGCAGGCTCGTGCCCGGCGATACGCTCGCGTTCGGCGATATGGGGCGGCGCTTCACGCTGGTGGACGCGTCGGAGCCGCGGGTCACTGCGCGCCGCATCGGAACGTCGATCGAGCGCGTCGCGGAGGGGCGCCTGCTCGTGCTGCCGGGCGAGGATCAACCGCTGACGACGATCTTCGAAGAGGGCGGCGTGTGGGTCGCCGAGTCCGACGCCGAGAAGCACCCGGTGACCGACAACGAGCGGCTGATCGTGTCCGGCGAAGAGTGGCTCCTCTCGCTGCCGCGGATCGCGGACGTCACGTGGGAGGCCGGCGCCGCGCAGCCGACGCTGGGCTCGATCAAGCTGCGGCTCGCGGTGAGCCTCGACGAGGAGCACGTGGAGGTGACGATCTTCCACGGAGGGCGCGTGACGACGCTGCCGCCGCGGACGGGGCATTACGTGCTCGTGCTGCTGTCCCGGGCGCGGCTCGGAGACGCGGAGTCTTCGCCGGCGGAGCGCGGGTGGGTCCTGAGAGACACGCTGTGCCGGGACATGCGAATCGACCAGAACCGGCTCAACGTGGAGGTCTGGCGCCTTCGAAAGCAGCTCTCGGAGATCCCGGTGAGCGGTATTTCGGGGCTGGTGGAGCGGCGGCCGCAGGGGGCGCTCCTGCGGCTCGCGATCGATCAGGTGGAGATCGTGAGGCTCTGAGAGCGGCTGTTCGTCACGCGTCGCATTGCGTGTTGCCGCAGGTGAAATGGTCGTCTTTGCGGTAACAGACGTTGCCTCCGCAGGTGTCGTCCGTGAGGCACGTGTCGTGATCCGTGGTGCAGCCGAACGCCGGGTGTCGGGCCTCCGAGCAGGCCTCCGTAGCCTGGTAGAAGATGCACTCGTTGCCCTCGCCGCAGTCCGCGTCGGTCTTGCAGTCCGCCTGGACGCAGCGGCCGCCGCCGTCGCCGCAGAGACAGGCCTCGTTCGCGCCGCAGTCCGCGTCGGTCGCACAGCCCACCACGCAGCCGCAGCCCGGGATCCCGTTCACGTCGTCGGCGTCGCAGCGGCCGTTCGGACCGGGGCAGTCGGCGTCCGATTGGCACGCATCCATCGCGGTGCACGTCTGCCCGGTCCCTTTGCCGAGATCGCACGTCACCGCCTGTGGTCGCGCCAGGACTGGCCCGCACGGGACGAGGCCGTTCGATTGAGCGGCGCCCGCCTCTTCGCAGTCGACGTACACGGGGCCTTGGCACCCGGCCATCGAAGTGAGCATCAGAGTCGTGAGGAGGCCTGTCCCCAGGGCGAGGAGGGCCGGAAGCGAAGTTGATTTCATGGCCGCGCCGCGTTGGCAACGAGCGGGCCATTCGATTGAAATCGGCGGATTTCGTGGGGTGCGGCGCGCGGAGGGGTGGCGTTCGTGTCATGGTGGACGGGCGGCACCTCCGCTTCGCACCGGGCGGCGGAAAGTGCGAACGGCGCTGGGCGGACTGGCCCTCTTCGTGCAATGATTGCACGCGGCGCAGGGGTTGCGCCGATGTTTCCGTGCAAGATGGCTGTCACGGTCGCTTTCGCTCTTGCCCTTTCGCGCGCATTGTCTCTCATGGCCTCGTGCGAAAGCTGAAGGTCAAGCTCATCACCGTCCCCTGGGAGCTGGAGGTGCCGACTCTGTCCCTCGCCTGCCTCGCGGCCGTCACGCCCGAGAGCCGGTTCGAGGTCGCGGTGGTCGACGCGCTCCGGCATCGCGTCCACGTGGACGAGCCGGTCGATCTCGTGGGGATCACCGCCTCGACTCCCGCCATCAAGGGCGCTTATGCGCTCGCCGATCAGTTCCGCGCGCGCGGCGTCCCCGTCGTGTTCGGCGGACACCACGTGACGGCGATGCCGAAAGAGGGCCTCTTGCACGGGGACGCCGTCGTCGTCGGAGAAGGGGAGACGGCCTGGACGAAGATCCTGGAGGACGTGGCCTCCAATCCGAAGCGCGTGCAGGGCGTCTATCGCGAGCCGGCCCCGGACCTCGACACGCTGCCGGTCCCTTCCGTGAAGCATCTCACGCTGGAGCGACACGGCCCTTACAATTACCCGATCATCGCCTCTCGCGGCTGTCCGGAGGTGTGCTCTTTCTGCTTCGCCAAGCGGATGAGCCGCGGGTTCCGCACGTACCCCGTCGCGCGCGTGCTGGAGCAGATCCGGATGCGGCCCGAGTGGGCCAAGATGCTCTATTTCGTCGACGACAACCTGGCGGGAGACCGGGATTACGCCAAGGAGCTGTTCCGCGCGATGAGCCGGGAGAAGAACAAGATCCACTTCGGGATGCAGGTGAGATCCGAATTCGCGGACGACGAGGAGATGCTGCGGCTCGCGTACGAGGCCGGGTGCGCCTTCGTGTCTTCGGGGTACGAGTCGGTGAACCAGCACACGCTGGACTCGCAGCGGAAGCGCGCGGCCGTCGCCGATTACAAGCGCCGCATCAAGGCCATTCAGCGAGAGGGGATGATCGCGTCCGGCAACTTCATGTTCGGCTTCGACGGGGACGATCTCTCGACCTTCGACCGGACGCTGGATTTCCTGGACGAGGCCGGGATCTACCACGCGACGTTCACGACGGAGATCCCTTTTCCCGGGACGGGGCCTTATCGCAAATACGAGAAGGAGGGGCGCCTGCTCACGCGGGACTACGACGCGTACGTGGGCAAGGACCACGTGGTCGTGAAGCCCGCGCTGATGTCCGCGCGGGAGCTGCGGGACGGGGTGCGTCGGATCTCGCTGTCGTTCTTCAGCCCGCGGAGGGCCGCCGCGCGCGCCGCCGCCGCGTACGACAACAAGAAGCTGTTCATGGAGCTGTCCGGCGGGCAGCGAATGGCCGCGATCGTCGCGCTCAGCGCCTATCAAGTGTACCAGTGGCACTACCGCATGACGTCCACCGGATACTGGCTCTATCGGAAGCTCCTGCCGTACGCGAAGTACGCGTATCCGGAGGAGTGGACCTCCACCACGAACTTCCGACCTCTCGCCGCCTGAGGCCGCGGCGCGTAGGCCTCTGTCATTGAGGGCGCCTGTCCTCAACGAGGGCGGAAGGCCGCATCCGGAAAAGCCGCTTGGCAGCGGAGGGGGCGTCGTGTAATCGGGCACGCTGGTTGCTCTCGTGGCGACCTCTATTTCGGCTGCGCGGCGTTCTTCCGCTCACCGGATAGAGCCTTGTCTCCGATTCCCCAGGAGGGATACGTCCCATGTCGTTGCCTCTCGTCGCAGCGCGGCTCTTCGCTCAACAAGCCACCACCACTACCACCACGGCCGTCGTCGCGGAGAAGGCCGGTAACTGGATGGATCAGCTCAAGACTCTGCTCATGACGTACGCCGTCCCCGTGGGCGGCAAGATCGTGGGCGCGATCGTCCTCTGGATCATCGGCCGCATCGTGATCCAGGCCGTCCGCAAGATGATCATGGGCGTCTTCGAGAAGCGGAAGCTCGACGCGACGCTCGTGCGCTACCTCGACTCGGTGATCGGCGTCGTCCTCACGCTGATCCTGGTCATCTCGATCCTCAGCGTCTTCGGCATCGAGACGACGTCGTTCGCGGGCGTGCTCGCGGCGATGGGCGTCGCGATCGGCATGGCCTGGTCCGGCCTCCTGTCGAACTTCGCGGCGGGCGTCTTCATGATCGTGCTGCGCCCCTTCAAGGTCGGCGACATGATCACGGCCGGCGGCGTCACCGGCGTGGTGAAGGAGATCGGCCTCTTCGCGACGACGATCGACACGGCGGACAACATCCGCGTCTTCGTCGGCAACACGAAGATCTTCGGGGACAACATCCACAACTACACGACGAACCCGTACCGCCGAGTCGACCTCAAGGCGCAGATCGCCCACAGCGTGAACCCGGCCGACGCGATCAACCGGCTGCGCGCGCGCCTCGCGAAGATCCCGAACGTCGTGAAGGAGCCGGCGCCGTCGGTGGAGCTGCTCGAGTTCACCGCGTTCGGCCCGGTGCTCGCCGTCCGGCCGTTCTGCCACAACGACCACTACTGGGACGTGTACTTCGCCACCAACCAGGCGATCGTCGACGAGTTCACGAACGCGGGCTACGCCGTCCCGGCCGAGAACCGGGTCGTCCAGAACGCCGGTCAGGCCTGATCCGAAGGCTTCCGCGCGCACCTGTCCGCCGAAGTTTGGCCGAGAGCGCCAACCTTCGGATACGCTGCGGCCGCCGTAACCCCGGCCGATCCGCACTCCATGAGCCCCATCCAGCCCGACAGCGACTCGGCGTCTTCGTTCGACGGCCCGAGGCGGACTCTGCCCCCGCCCGAGCTCTGGGACCGCCCGCCGCCGGCCTCGGTGAGCCAGATCATCCTCTCCGAGCTCCGCGTGGAGCCGCCTCTCTTGCGGCACGCGGGGCCGCGGGCCGAGCTCGCGCACCAGTTCTCGCGCGCCGCCACGGCCGAGCGCATGGGCGACGCGGAGGCCGAACGAGAGGCCTTCGTCGCGATCGCGAAGCTGCTCACGGCGCGCGCCACGGAGCTCGACACGGCGACGGCGGCCGCGCGCAGGGCGCTGTCGCTCGGAGAGGATCCGGCGCTGCGGGCGGAGCTCGGGAGCTGGCTGTCGGCGCTCGGGGAGCCGGCGCTCGCGGCGGCTGCGCTGCGCGGGATCGAGATCGAGAAGCCGATCGAAAGATCGCGCAACCTGCTCAAGATCGCGGTGCTCCTCGGGCGCGCCGGGGACGCGCTCGGCGCCGCGGACGCGCTCAGAGAGGCCGCGGCGCTGGAGCACGGCGACGCGATGGCGCACGAGCTGCTCGGCATGCTCGCGAGCTGGTCCGACGACGTGTCGCCCGAGGAGGCGGCCGCCGCGTTCTCCGACGCCGCGGAGCATCGGCGCAAGGTCGGCGAGGAGGACGCGGCCTTCGAGGATCGGCTGCGCGCGTTCGAGATCGCGCCCGGTCACGAGCCCTCGGCGCGCTCGCTCGCGGCGGCCCTCGCGGATCGCGGCGGCGCGGTCGCGGACGAGGTGCTGCGCGCGCACGCGGCGGCGGTGGGGCTCGCGGATCCGGTGCAGGCGCTCGCGATCCACCGCGAACGGATGCGCACGGCGGCCGCGGAGGGCGACGTCGGACGCGCCGCGGGCGCGCTGCTCGACGCGTGGCTCGAGGCCGACGTGAACGGGGAGCACGCGGAGGAAGCGGACGCGGTGCTGCTCTCGGCCGGCCTCGGTGAGGTGGTCGCGGCGCGGCTCGCGGTGCTGGCGGACGAGCTGGACGGTGAAGCCCGAGGCGGCGCGTACCTCGCGCTCGCGAAGCTCTACGCGGGGGCCCTCGCGAGCCCAGAGCGCGCGGCCGAAGCCTTCGCGGACGCCTTCGTCGCGGACCCGCGCATCACCGAGGCGATGACGTGGCTCGCGAGCCACGGGGACGACACGCACGATCCGTGGCCGCTCGTGGAGGCGCTGATCCGCATCGGGAACGCGCCGCACGCGAGCTTCACCGCGCCGAACCAGGGCGCCGCGCGCGTGGCCGCGCTGCAGGAGCTGGCCGGGCTCGCGGAGGACAAACTGGCCGATCCGCACCTCGCTTCGTGGGCGCTGCGGCGGCTCGTGGAGGCCGGCGCGTCGTCGGGCGTGGGCGCGCGGCTCGATCGGATGTCGCCGCGGATCCGGCTGCAGGAGGACGCGTTCGAGCAGGCGCTCGGACGGCTCGCGGCCGCGGAGGAGCCGGCGGAGCGCGTGCTCACGCTGCGGCGCGCGCTCGCGTTCTATCGGGGAAGGCCGGACGAGGCGGATACTTATTTCAAGCTGGCGCGCGAGCTGGAAGAGCTGGCGCCGTCGGATGTGTCCGCGGGGTACGACGTCGTGCGGGCGGCCACCCGCGCGCGCCGCGAGGACGAGCTGATCGAGCTGCTCCGCAAGGACGCCGCGTCACGCGCCGGTCGCGACGTGATGGGGCACGCGCGATCGCTGCGGTGGCTCACGGCGCTCCTGCGAGCGCGGCAGGACGAGGCCGGGGCGCTCGCGGAGCTGTGCGCGGGCCTCGGGGAGGCGGACGTCGATGCTTCCGTCGCGAGCGCGGCGCTCGTGCTCGCGAGCCGGCAGCGCGTGGTGAAGGAGCGCGCGGAGGCGCTCGCGGTGCTCGCGGGGAGCTGCCCGCCGCACGTGGCCGCGCAGCTCCTCTCGGTGGCGGTCGATCTGTGGATGATGACCGGCGACAACGAGCGCGCGCTCGCGGTGGTGACGCGCGCCGTCCGCACCGACGCGCCTTCGCCGCGGGCCCTCGTCGCGCGCGCGGCGGCGTCGCTCGTGCGGCCGGATCGCGACGGCGTGGACGCGATCGATCAGGCGATCGCCGCCGTGGTGCCGCGCGGCGTGTTCTGCGATGCGCTGGCCGCGGGGCTCGACGAGCTGGGGGAGAAGGAGCTGTCGTTCGGGTGGACGCAGCGCCTGCTCGCGCTGCGACCGGCCTCGCCCGAGGTGTCGGACGCGCTGCTCCGGCGGGCGCTGGAGCTCGGGGACGCAGGGGCGCTCGCGGACGCGCTCGGGGCCGTGCTCGCGCAGCCGCGGCCGCCCGCGCCGTTCGCGGAGCTCGCGATGGATGTGCTGGACGCGCTGCTGGAGCGCGATCGGGCGAAGGCGCTCGCGCTGGGGCGGCGCGCGCTCGACGTGCTCGGCCCGCGGTCGGAGACGGTGCGGCGGAGGCTCGTCGCGCTCGCGGAGAAAGCCGGGGATTCGGCGTTCGCGATCACGATCCTGGAGCGATGGACGGCCACGGAGCTGCCTCCGGACGAGGCGGCGCGCGCGGCGATGGACCTCGCGTCGCGGCGCGCGGCGACGCACGATTACGCGGCGGCGGCGCGGCTCTTCGCGCGGGCCGCGGCGGCGGGGCACGATCCCGAGGCGGTGCTCGACGCGTTGGAGCCGCTCTTCCCCGAGGTGGAGGCGCAGCTCGCGGAGACGCCTCCGAACACGGGCGGCGCGATCTCGGACGCGTTCGTGTTCCTCGCGGAGGCGCGCGCGCTCGCGCTGTCGGCCCTCGGAGAGGCGCGCGCGGGCGACGCGGCGTTCGCTTATCGCGTGTGGGGCGCCCTTTTGTGGGATCTCGCGCACGACATGGTCGGCGGTGAGGAGGCCTTCTACCAGGCGAGCCTCTTCGTCGCGGACGGCGCCGAGCGGTACGCGCGCGATCTGAAGGCGTTCGACGGAGCGATCGGCGCGGTGGACGGGATCCTCGCGCGGGCGGGCCAGCTCGAAGAGGATCCGGCCGCGGACAAGCGGCGCGCGTCGCTGCTCGTCGAGGCGGCGGCGATCGCGCAGTCGTCCGGCGATCACCCGCGGGCGCTCGGCTGCGCGGCGGAGGCGATCAACGCGGACCCCTCGCGCGCGGACGCCGTCGTGGTCGTGGAGCGGTCCGCGCACGCGCCGGGCGGCTACGATCTCCTGGACAAAACGTACGATCGCCTCGCGGACGTGGCGTACGGACGGTACGGCCGGCGCGCGTCGCACTACCGCGGCGCCCGCCAGTTCGAGCGGCGCGGCGAGATCCAGATCGCGCTGCGGCACGCGATCGAGGCGTTCGAGGCGATCCCGACGGAGGGCACGACGTACGTGCTGCTCACGCGCCTCGCCGAGCGCGCGGCGGATCCGGACGGCGCGGTGCGCGCGCTGCTCCGCGTGGCCGAAGAGGCGGACGCCGCGGCCAAGCCGATGTGGCTGAAGCGCGCGGCGAGCCTCACCGCACGCACCGAAGACGGCCTGCGCTCGCGCTTCGACATCCTGCTGCACGCGCTCGTCGTGCGGCCGGACCTCGACGCCATCCGGGAGATCAGCGTCGCGCTGCGCGATCTGGTGGCCGCGACCGGCGACGCAGACACGCCCGCGGCCCGCATCGACGCGGCGATGCGCGAGCTCTTGCCCAAGCTGGACGGCCCGGACGGCGCGCGGGCCGGCGTCGCGCTGGCGCGGCTCGCGATCGAGGCGCTGGACGATCTCGGGCTCGCGATCTTCTCCGTCACGCGCGCGTTCGCCGCGGACGGCGACATCGAGGAGTACCTCACGCTCTCGGACCTGGTGCCGCGGTTCGTCGCGGAGCCGGCGCTCGCCGCGGCCTTCGTGGCGGACGTGCGCGCCTCCGTCGCGAAGCCGTACTCGAGCATCGGCCCGTCGCTCCTCCGCCTCGCCGCGAAGATCGCCGAGGCCCTGCAAGATCCGCACGGCGCCGCGGCGCTCCTCATCGAGGCCGCGAAGCGCGCTTCGGAGGACGACGATCTCGTGCAGGCCGCGGACGCCGCGGCGCTCGTGACGGGCAGCGCCGATCTGATGGAGGCGCTCGATCGCGCGGTCCCACGGCCGGATCGGATCGAGGCCCTGCTCCGCGTCGCCGAGAAGGCCGAGCCCGCGGGCCAGGATGCCCCCGCGATCGCGGCCCTCGCGCGCGTCCTCGATCTCGGCCCCGAGAGCCCCGAGGCGCGCGAGCGCGTCGTCGCCTGGCTGCGCCGCATGTTCGCGATGTCGGGCCGGCCCGAGGCGATCGAGGAGCTGCTCCGCACGGAGCTCTTGCGCCTGGATCTGCGGCCGCCGGCGCGCGTCCGGTACGCCCGCGATCTCGGGGCGATCCTCTCCGGCCGCGGCCAGCACGTGCGCGCGCTGGACGTCCTCGCGGAGGCGCTCGCGGGCGTGCCGATCGACGAGGACACGCTGAACGATCTGCGCCGCTTCGGTCGCCGCGCGCGCGACGCCGGCGCCGTGCTGAGCGCGCTCGCGACGCTGCTCGGGGCCGCGCAGGACGACGGGACGAAGCTGCTCATCGAGGCCGAGATCGCCGCCGTCTCCGCCGCCGCCCCCGCGGAGCCGGTGGAGGGCCCGCCGTCGCTCCTGCGCGCCGCGCTCGACGGGCAGGTGCTGGAGGCGCTGGAGCAGGACGCGAACCGCCGCGGCGATCACGCCGCCGTGGCCGAATTCCTGGAGAAGCGCATCTCGCTCGCGGAGGTGCCGGACGTGCGCCGCATGCTCCGCCTCCGCCGCGTCGCGGTGCTGGAGCAGCGCCTCGGACGCACCGAAGAGGCCGCCGAAGAGCTGCGCGCGCAGCTCGCCGAGACGCCGGACGACGTCATCGCGCTGCGCTACCTCGGCGACATCCGCGAGCGCATCGGCGACGCGCTCGGCGCCGCGGAGCTGTGGGATCGCCTCGCGCAGATCGCGCCAACCACCGACGAGAAGGCCGACTACGGCATCCGCACGATCGCGAACCTCGTCGCCGGCGGAGAGCTCGGCCGCGCGAAGGAGACGCTGGAGCGCATCGCGGCGATCGCCCCGCGCGAGAACGTGATCGAGCTGCGCGCGCAGATCGCCCGCCGCGAAGGCGATCACGAGGCGCTCGCGGCCGCGCTGGATCAGCTCGCCGGCTCCACGCGCGAGGCCCCGTCGCGCCGCGCGGAGCTGCTCGTCGAGTCGGCCCGCGCGACGGCCGCCGCGGGGGACGACGCCGGCTCGCTGGAGCGCGCGCGCCGCGCCCTGAAGCTCGCGCCCGACTGGCCCGAAGCGATCCTGGAGACGCGGAGAGCCGAGTACCGCATGCGCGGCCCCGGCACCCCGCGCGAGGCGCAGGCCGCGACGAACGACCTCACGCGCGTCGCGGACCGCGTCCCGCCCGAGCACATCGATCTGCACGCGTTCCTGCTCGCCGAAGAGATGGACGTGATCCAGGGCGGCGGCGCCGGCATGCGCGAGCTGTCGCGCCGTCACGCCGAGGTCGGCGCGCTCCCGCTGATCGCGCTCGGCATGGCGGAGCGCCTCGTCCGCAGCCGCACGTTCGAGCCGGCGGTGCAGCTCTTCGAAGCGGCGCTCGCGGGCGATCTCCGCGGCCTCCGTTCGCGCGGCCGCGTCGCCCTGGCGGCGGCGGAAGCAGCGACCGCGTCCGGCGAAAACGACCGCGCGCGCGCCCTCCTCCGCGTCGCCTCCGGAGACCCCGACACGCGTGGCCTCGCGCTGCGCCGGGAGGCCGAGCTCGGCGCCGCGCCGGCCGCCGCCTTCGCGCCGACGCCCCACGCCGCGGTGCCGCCGCCGCTGCCGGGCGCCGCGATGCTGGCCGTCCCGATCGCGCCGCCGCCGCTCCCGGTCGGCCTCCCGATCACGCCGCCGCCGCTCCCCGCCGAAGCGCCCGCATCGCCGCCGCCGCTGCCCGCGGAGAAGACCGGCGCATCGCCGCCGCCGCTGCCTCCGGAGAAAGCCGCCGCGCCGCCGCCGCTGCCGGACGCGTCGCCCGCCCCCGAGTCCGCGCCCATCTCGGCGCCCATCTCCTCCGAGGCCGAGCCCGTCCCGAGCTCGCGCGTCACGGAAGACCTGGATCCGCCGGACCTCGGCGAATTCGAGACCGTGATCAACGCCCCCGCGATCGACGTCGACGCGATCGCCCTCCGCGCCGCGCTCGAAGCCGCCGAGGCCGCGTTCCCGTCGCCCGCGATCTCCGAGATCGACCGCACGGACGACGAAGACGAAGCGCCCGCGCTCCCGGATCCGACCGCCCTCGCCGCGGGCCTCGAAGCCGCCACGCAATCCAAAGTCGCCGCCGCAGCCGCCGCCTCGCAGCGCGCGCTGCCTGCGTTCGGCCCCTCCGGCGGACCGCCTCCGCTCCCCGCGAGCGCGCCGTCGATGCAGCCGTGGTCGTCCGGTCCTCCGCCGCTGTCGCCCTCGCAGGTGGCGATGCTCGTGGACGACACCGACGAGCTCACCCTCCGTCGCGAGCTGCTCGCGGGCTCGTTCGAAGCGGGCGAGCAGCTCATCGCGCTGTACGCCTCGGACGCGCAGGCCCGCTCGCGCGACATCCTCGCCGTGCGCCGCCAGCAGGCCGCGATCCGCACCGGCGATCTCCTCGCGCTGTCCCGCCTGCACGAGGCCGCGGCGCTCGACGGCAACACGCCCTTCGCGAACGCGGTCGAGCACGTGCTCGGCGTCTTCGAAGAGAACGGCGGCCTCCTGCCTCCGTCCCTCGCGGCGCAGCGGGACGCGCCGGCGCTCGTGGCGTCGCTCCTCTTCCGCCAGGTCGACTCCCTCGTGAACGAGGCGCTCGCGATCGTGTGGGAGACGGGCCTCTACCGCCGCGACGCCGCGTCGTACGGCCTCACCGGCGTGGAGCGCGTGCAGCCCAATGCGGCGACGCCCCTCGGCGAGATCCTCTCCAGCCTCCTGCGCCTCTTCGGGCTCGGTCGCGTGTGGCTCTTCCACCGCCGCAACCCGGGCGCGGTGACCGCGGAGGTGGCGCTGCTCGCGTCGCCTTCGGTGGTGCTCGCGGGCGACATCGCGGCCGACGATCCCGCGCTCCTTTACCAGCTCGGCGCGCACCTCACCGGCGCCATGCCCGAGCACGCGCTCGTGAACGGCATGCCCGAGGAAGAGGTCCGCACGCTGATCGACGCGCTCGTGGCCGCGTTCGGACCGCTCGACGCCGCGCCGCGCGGCAACCGCGCCGTGGTCCGCCTCGAACAGAGCTTGTGGCAGCTCATCCCGCCGCGCGCCGAGCGCCGCCTCCGAGAGATCTGCGCCCACCCCGAGGGCTTCTCGTACGAAGCGGCCGTCCAGGGGACGCGCCAGGCGATGCGCCGCGCCGGCCTCTTCGCCTCCGGCAGCCTCGCCACGGCGGTGCGTGAGATCGCCGCGGAGACAGCGTACGACCTCGCCCCGCTCCGCAGCGCCCCCGACGGCCTGGAGCGCGCGTGCATGGAAAACCCAGCGATCGCCGACCTCGTGCGCCTCGCGATCCGCACCGAGTACGCCGAGGCCCGGTGGCTCCCCCCCCGATCGGATCTGCAAGGCCCGGAGTCGCGGCGGTCGCGCTTCGGCTGATTCTGCGGCGCGCACCGCGAAAACGGGCCGCGCGCCGGTCTCTCTGGTATTTACCGCCCATGGATGGCTTATTGGCCCCGCGGGCGTCTCACCCTCTGTCGGCAATGGACGCGGACCGAGCGGGGGTGATCGCGACATCCGTGTCACGGCAAAAGACCGGCTCCGGCCGTCGAACACCCGCGATCGGCCGGACTTCCCCTCACGTCTCGCTGGCACGAGCGTCGCTATGCCTCCTCTCTGCGATGTGTCTCCCGGCGTGCCTCGTGACCTCCTCTCCCTCGTACGAGGAGCCGAAACAGACTCGCCCGTTCCTGATCGCGGAGGCCTCTTCTCCGGACGTGCGCCAGATCAAGGTGGTGGATCTCGCGGGCCAGTTCCCTCTCGAATTCAGCGCCTCCGTCATGAGCGAGGACGCGGGGGAGGGCGTGACGGCGCGCCTCGTCCTCGACTACGGGATCGCCGTCGATCAGCACCCGTATCGCCAGCCGCTCGGGGACCCGGACACGATCGAAGCGGCCACGCTCGACGACGGCCCGCGCACCCTCACCGCGAAGTGGGAGTCCTCGTTCCAGACCGGGACGGGGTGCCATTACGCGACGATGTTCGCCACGCACAAGCTCAACTTCGACACGGGCTGTCCGGTGAACCCCGACGATTTCTCGTTCCTCACGTGGACGGTCGTCGTCTGCAAGAGCACGGATGCGCCTTGTTGCGATCCGACCGCGCCGGCCGAAGAGGGCGGTTGTGCGGCCCTCTCGTGCCCCGACATCGACCCGAACGTTCGGTGCGCGGCCGCGCCCGGGGGTTCGCCGTGAGACTCCGTATCTCGCTCCTGACCTCGGCGGCGCTGCTCCTCGCGGCCGGCTGTTCGATCCCGCTCAAAGACATCCAGGTCTCCAAGCAGAACGTCTGTTCGGCGGACGCGGACTGCCCCGAAGGCTCCCGGTGCGCGCTCGTGGGGGACGCCTCGCTCTGCGTCTCGGAGGCGGCGGATTTGCCGGCGGTCATCCTCGAAGTGCGCCCGCTCCTCGGCGACGCGACGACGCCTTCGACGCTCCTCGGCCCCGTGGATCTCTCGACGAAGGCGGGCGCCGGCCCCCTGCTCGATCTGGACCTCTCGATCCCCTCGTACGTGGCAGTCGCGCCGGGCCAGGTGTACCTCCCGTGCGTGGCGGATCAGGCGGTCCCCGCGAAGGTGACCTTCTATCCGGCGCCGGGCGTGACAGGCCTCCTCGCGGACCAGGCGTACGAAGCGGACTCGATGGTGGACGAGGGCGGAACAGGCCAGTTCGCGGTCAGCGTCCCGCCCGGCCGGTACGACATCTACATCGAGCCGCAGCCGGATCCGAAGTCGACGCCCGACTGCGTAGGCTCCCCGCCCGTCTTCATCCCGAGCCTCCAGATCGCGAAGGACGTCGGCTTCCAGGTCCACGCGAGCGCGCCCATTTACCTGACAGGCAACCTCAAGCTGTCCAAAGAAGAGGACTTCACGCAATGGGCGCTGGAGGTGATCGAGCCGATCGGGGGCAGGATCATCTCGGAGACCGTCACACCGGAGCAGACGGGCATCGCGCTCACGGCCCCGTTCAAGCTCAAGTTCGACTGGACAGCGCGCGACGCGTACACGCCGCTCATCCGCCTCCGCCCGCCGGAGGGCTCCGGAAAGCCCACGATCGTGTGGAACCTCGAAGGCGTCGCGCTCGCGGGCCAGATGGGCGATCAAATCCCGGTGGCGCTCGACGTCTCCGGCGTCGACACCCAGCCTCGCGAAATCAAGGGAACGGTGCTGCACGAAGGCCAGCCGGTCTCCGCGACGGTCACCATTCACGGCAAGAAGATCCCCGGATCGGACCTCAACCGCTTCGAGACGGTCGTCGAGACCGACTCCCAGGGCCGCTTCGAGGCGCTGGCCCCCCGCGGTGAATACATCGTGATCGCCCGCCCGCACAGCGAGCTCTTCGCGATCGGCGCGGCCACCTGGGACACGCTGGAGGGCGACGGTTGCTTCTGTGGAAACTCGGTCAACGTCCCGTCGGTGACGACCTTGGTGGGCTCGGTGACGGCGCCGGACGGTCAGCCCACCGAGGCGTCGATTCGCCTCACGCCGATGGCGACGGAGGTCCAATCGATCCTTGGAAACGGCTCGTACGACAAGATCCCGCCGCGCCCGGCGAGCGGCCAGACGACGGGGGGAGCGTTCAGCATCCCTGTCGACGCGGGCACCTTCGATCTCTCGATCATCCCGCCGGAGGACTCCGGATATCCCTGGCTCGTGCGCCCGCGACAGGAGGTGACGCCCCCCACGAACAGCGCAGCTCCGGTGACGAGCCTCTCCCCGTTCGCGCTCTCGCCCCCCGCGATCCTGACGGGCACGGCGCTCGGCGCGGACGGCAAACCGCTCCCCGGCGCCACCATCCGAGCGTGGATCGGAGTCACGGATCCGAACGCCTCCGGCGCTGTCGCGAGCGCGGTCCAGATCGCCTCCACGGTCTCCAGCGCCGACGGCCGGTACGTGCTTCTGCTGCCGCCGTCGATCAAACAAGGCATGTAGCCATCGGCCCGCGTCCCGCGAGGGTGCCAGTCTGGTCTTCGGTGTTTTTTGGGGGCCGCGGGAAAGGACGGACTTCTCTCAGGCCCCTCCTGTCACGCGTCTCGGATCCGCTGAGGGGCGCCACTGGGAGGACGGAGTCCGCAGCGGAGCGGACGCAGTCCTCGACGTTGCGTCGTCGTGGTGGACGCGATCGGTTCCATCGTTCATTTCTTTTTCTCGCCCGACTGTCCTCGAAGCGCCCACGAACCTTGCGAAAGTGTTAGGCTCCCGAAACATGCCGCCCGGGGACGTCTCGAGTCCCGCTTCCCTTCAGCGCCCATCGGACGTGCCGCCTTCGCACCAGGCGGAGGCGGAGCCGAGCCGCGATCTGGCCGCGGCGCTGCACGAGGTGTCGAACGCGCTCACCGTGCTCCTCGGCTGGGTGGAGGCCGCGCGGGACGCTGCCACGCCGGAGGCCGCGGGCGCGGCGCTCGACGTCGTGGCCGCGCGCGCGTCGCAGGCGCGGTCCATCGCGCGCGGAGCGATCGGCGCCGCGACGGAGCCCGAGCCGAAGGCCCCAGCGGGCGCCGTCGTGAACGAGGCGGCGCACGCCCTCTCCGTCGAAGCGCGCCGCGCGAACGTCACGCTCTCGCCTCGCGTCGACGCCGCGGCGGCCGCGCTCCCCGTCGCGTCGGTGGCGGCGCTGCACCAGGTGCTGACGAACCTCGTGCTGAACGCGCTGGCCTTCTCGCCGCCGGGCGCGACGGTGCGCATCTCCTTGTCGCCGCGCGCCGCGACCGCGCGCCCAGGGAGCCCATGCGTGCTCATCGCCGTCGAAGACGAGGGCCCCGGCGTCCCGCTGGAGCTGCGCGATCGCATCTTCGAGGGCGGCCGATCGGAGCGCGCGGGAGGCGCCGGCATCGGCCTCCGTCACTCCGCGGCGCTCGCCGTTCGCGCGGGCGGAGAGCTCCGCCTCGGCGCGATCGAGCGCGGCACCCGCTTCGAGCTGTCGTGGCCGATCGCGCACGACGAGATCGCCCCTGCGAGCGCGCGACGCCCCGCGGTGGCGCCGCCGCGCCGCACGCCGTCCGGAGAGATGCGGGCGGCGCGACCGAGCGAGGGCTCGCGCACATCGATGGAGGGCGCGCGCATCCTCGTGGTGGAGGACGACGACGCGGTGATCGATCTCCTGGAGATGGCGCTCGAAGCGCGGGGCGCGAGCGTCGTCAGCGTGCGCAGCCGCACCGATCTCCCACGTGCGCTGCGGACGGGCGCGTTCGACGCGGTGCTGCTCGACATGTCGCCGCTGCTCGGCGACGTGGACGGCGCGGTGACGGAGCTCGTGAGCGCGAGCCCTGCGGCGCGCCTCGTCGTGATGAGCGGCAGCGTCCCGACCGCGGACATCGGCGCCGCGGCCGTGTGGGTCCGCAAGCCCTTCGAGGTGCGCGAGATCGTCGAGGCGCTCGCCGACATCACGTTCGCTCGGCAAACGAAGGCGTTTTGAGCTCGCATGGAGCGCACCGCCAAATGCGGCGGAGCTCGCGGAGCCGCCCGCGTGGGGTGGGGGACCCCGACGGCTTCGCCGGCGGGGCGGGGCGGCGCGTGCCGCCCCGAGATGGGCGAGGTGCGCGAGATCGTCGAGGCGCTCGCCGACATCACGTTCGCTCGGCAAACGAAGGCGTTTTGAGCGCGTGCGTTTTTTCCTTTGACATCCCGGCGGTTCTGAGTACCTTCGGCCGCCCATCGCGAAGGTGGCGGAATTGGCAGACGCACTAGCTTGAGGTGCTAGCGGGTAACACCGTGGGGGTTCAAGTCCCCCCCTTCGCACAAGTCCACGGTACCAAGCATCCCGAAATAACCTCCGTAAGCAGGGTCCAGGCAACTGGGCCCTGTTTTCGTTTTGTGGCCGCGCTCCCCGCCCTGAACGAGCGAAGCGAGAGATTTGGGCGGGGCGGGCCGCGCGCAGCGAAGCGAGCACGGACCGGGGGTGGGCAACTCCGCTTGGGCACTCCCTGGGCGTGCGTCAGGTGTTTCGCGCTGGTCGCGGATCTGCCTAGAACGCGCGCATGGATGAACCGCGGGATCCCAGCTTTGCGCAGCCGCCCGGGCAGGACGTGCCGCCTCCGGAGTCGATGCAGGCCATCGTGCCGAAGGCTCGGCTCTGGCCCGTGTTCGCGGTGATCGGCGTGGTCGTGATCGCGGCGGCGCTGTTCGCGTATCGGTCGCTCACCGCGACGGATCCGCTGCGCATCCTCGTCGCGATCGACGTCGACGGGTACTGGTGGGAAGGGTCCACCACCGCGGCGCGCCTCGCGGACGAGCTGTCGTCGCAGCTCGGCGAGCTCGGGTTCGATCCCGTGAAGGGCGGCGATCCCAAGGTCATGAAGATCCTGGAGTCGACGAAGGATCCGAAGGCCGCCGCGAAGAAGCTCGGCGCAGGGTTCATCATCGAGGCGCACCTCGCGCCCGAGGTCGTGCAGCACCCCGTCAAGGATGGGTACTTCGAGGTGCGCGTCGACGCGCCCGTCACGCTCACGTACCTCGACAAGAACACCACGAGCGAGGCGCGCATCCGCGGGTACTCCGGCGCCACCACGAAGGACCGCGCGATGGGGCTGCTCGCCGACTCGATGGCGTCGCAGGCGCTCGACGCCGTGATCGGGATGCTGCTCGATCACCCCGCCGTGAAGGAGATCACCGGCGGCGCGGACATGAAGCTGCTCGCTCGGCTCAACCCGGCCATCTCGTTCGAGAAGGATCGTCAGCGCGTGCTGCTCGAAGCCTCCACCGCGTACACCGCGCGGGCGCACGCGCTCGAAGAGGTCACCGCCGGCAAGATCACGTACCTCTCGGGCGCGGCCGCGGATGACGCGATCGTCGGCGTGGGCGCGGGCGGCTACTTCGTGAAGACCGCGGACGTGACGCCGTTCTACTCGCTGCGCAGGCGCGACGTCGTCGGGCACGAGGCGCTGGAGACGATCGAGTGGCGCGCGCTCGACGCCAAGGACGCGCCCGGCGCGCCGCTCTGGAAGGGCTACCACATCTACTCGCACCCCTCGTCGCAGCCGGACGGCGATCGCGTCGTGTTCGTCGAGGACCTCTTCGGCTGGGCGAAGACGATCACGATCGCGGATCGCAAGGGCACGACGAAGCGCGTGCGCATCGATCCCGAGCACCGCTTCGTCGACCCGCAGATCGCGCGCGGCGGGAAATACGTCGCGGTCTACGATCGCCCCGATCGCCGCGCGCCCGCGGATTTGATGGTGCTCGACACCGACACGGGCAAGGAGGTGTTCGGCCTCCACACCGAGAACCAGTCGCTCGGATCGTTCACGTGGATCGACGACAAGCGCCTCGCGTTCGTCTACATCCCCGAGGGCTCCGCGTCCGCGACGCAGGTGATCGCGGTCGTCGACGTGAGCAAGCAGCCGCTCACGATCGAGCGACCGTTCCACGCGAAGGAGAGCGAGATGTTCACGGAGATCGCCGCGTCGCGCGACGGCTCGAAGCTCGCGTACGTGCGCATCTCCGGCGAGACGCCCGCGCTCGGCGTGGTGAGCACGTCGACGTGGAAGACGAAGCTCTACCCGATGGAGGCGTCGTTCGAGTGGCCCTCGTTCTCGCCCGACGGTGAGCACGTCACGATGCAGATCAACGGCGGCGGCCAGACCGACATCGTCGCGGTGACGCTCGCGACGGGCGCGGTGAAGCGGCTCACGCAGACGTCGCTGAACGAGTCGCTCCCGGCCTTCTCCGCGGACGGCAAGCGCGTGCTGTTCGAGGTGAACGACAAGGACCCGATCCTCTCGCGCCTGCGCCGTCTGAACCGCGTCGCGAGCGTGGCGTTCGAGCCATGAGCGCGCACCCGTTGCCCGGCTCCGTGGACGCGCGCGCCGCCGCCGCGAGCGAAGAGGCCGACACCGCGGCGATGTTCTACCGCATGTCCGCGGCGCGCCTCCGCACGCGCTGTTTGTGGGCGGGCCTCGTGCTGATCGCGTCGATCCTCGTGCCGTACGAGGTCATCGGCGGGCGCGGCGTCTTCGTGTGGAACGTGCTGCCGGAGCTCGATCCGTCGGCGAAGATCGCGGCGCTCGCGCCGTGCGTCGCGGGCCTCTTCCTCGTGCTCCTGGGCCTGCGTCCGAAGGGCCGCGAGGGCCTCCTGATCGAGCGCCCGACGACGCGCGCGATCGCGGTGATCGCCACGTTCCTCGCGGTGAACGGCGCGCTGTGGCTGGGTCGCGATGCGTCGGCGTGGGGCCTCTTGCCGTTGCCGAGCAGCATGCTCACGCGCCCGACGCCGTTCATCGCGGTGTTCGCGCTCACGGCGGCGGGCGCGGCGTTGCGCTTCCATCCGCGCGCGCGTCGAGGTGGGGCCGCGCTGTTGATCGCGTCGCCGATCGCGGCGCTCGTCTTCTACTTGTGGCCGTCGCGATCCGAGGTGCCGGCGCGCACGATCGCCCGCGCGGTGCTCGCGGTGCTGCAGCTCACGGACGTGCGGTTCCAGATCGGGTACGGCATGGTGCTCTTGTTCGTGCTGGCGCCGATCGGCGTGGCGCTCGCGGGCCTCGTCTACGTGCGCGGCGTGCCGCGGCGCGAGCACCCGGGGCTGTCGATCTTCGCGGTGTGGATCGTGCCGGGGATGATGCTGCTCTTCGTGTACCGCACGTTCATCACCGGCGGCGTCGGCGTGGACACGATCGTCACGGCGTTCTTCGCGTTGATCCTGCTCGCGGTGATCGGCCCGCTGGCGGCGGCGCTCGAAGTGCTCGTGTTCGGGATCGCGGGGCCGGATCCGGAGGCGGATCTGCTCGGCGGCGCGCGTCCGGCGGTCGCGGGCGGCGTCGCGACGGCGCTCATGGCGGGGTTGCTCGTGACATCGTACGTGCTCGGCCGGCCGGCGCCGAAGGGCGTCGAGTGGAAGCTCGGGGCCGGATCTCCGGAGTGGGACAAGATCTACGGAGAGATGGTGCCAGCGTGGCAGTCCGCGCGTTTGATCCGCGACAGCCACGTTCGCTCCGACTACGGCACGGGGGCGGAGGCGCAGGTCGCGACGAAGGCGAGGTCGCGAGAGCTGTTATCGGCGTTGCGCGGCCGTCCGGAGGGGAGAGACGTGCTCGCAGCCATGGAGTCGCTCGCGTCCGACGTGGACGATCTGGAGCTGTCGGGCCGCGCGTTCGGCAGGCTGGCCGCGGCCGCGAACGACGCCGCGCGCAAGGCGGATTTGCCGTATTACCTGGACCCGTCCGTGCGAATCCGCACCACGGAAGAGGCCACGACGCGCACCTTCTATCTGACGCCGTACCGGGTGAAGGAGGTGCACGGCTTCCGCGTGGGAGACCGGAAGTTCGCCACGTTGTTCGTCGACGGGATGACGGGAGATCACCACGTTCACCTCGGTTTTTCGAAGGATCAGGACCCGTTCGCGCTGGTGGAGCGGTCGGAGATCACCTGGTATTCCGAGCGCCTCGCGAAGCAGGAGGACACCTGTGGAAAGGGCAATGACCAGGTGACGGACCCGCGCCCGTGCGTGGACGCGCTGACGAAGCAGCTCGCGGCGCTGGGCCCGGACCTGGAGAAGGCGGTCCTCCTCGCGACGGAGAGGCACGAATTGCAGCACCAGATTGACGGCCCGCATCTCCCGCTGTCGCCGATGCTCGCGGACAAGATGGCAGGTTACGCGGAGGAGTCGCAGGACCACGCCAATCGCGAGCTGTCCGCGTACATCGCCGAGATGACGACGAAGGAGTCCCCGCCTCAGCTCACGTTGATTCACCTCTACTCCTTCGGCTGGGGCCGAATGCGAGGGGCAGAGTCCTGGACGGCCGTGGTGCTGTTGGAGACGCTGTCCGGCAAGCAGCTCCGGAGAGGGCCAGTCGAGATTGAACAGGGCGCGATCGGCGCGGTGTTCGCGGAGCAGGTGAACCGCCCGGCGGAGGAGCTGAGAGAGGCGGCGCGCCGCGCGTGGAAGGCGCACTTCGGCGCTGAGCTGGTGGAGCCGGTGCGCGAGTAGAGAAATCCGCGGCTCCGGTCTGCACGGCGCCCCGCGGCGGGTGAGCGGCGCACCGGCGCGTGATAAGGTCTCCCCATGCTCCTCGAAGTGAAAGAGGCGGGGCGCCGCCGCATGACCCTCGATGCGTGGGCGGATCTCGACGAGGACGAGGAGGGGGAGCTCGTCGACGGCGTGCTGGTGGAGGAAGAAGTGCCGACGTTCTTGCACGAGCGAATCATCACGTTTCTGATCGCGCTCCTCGGAGCCTGGGCTCGCCCGCGGCCGATCCTCCTCGGCGGTTCGGAGGCCAAGTTCGCCGTCGCCCCCGGTCGCGGCCGCAAGCCGGATCTCTTCGCATACTTGCCCGGGTCGAAGCGACCGCCGATGAACGCGAGCATCAGCCATGTTCCGCCGGACATCCTCGTGGAGGTCGTGAGCGCGCGTCCCCGCGACGTGCGGCGCGATCGGGTCGAGAAGCTGTCGGAGTATGCCGCGTTCGGCGTCAAGACTTACTGGATCGTCGATCCTGCGGCCCGCACGTTCGAGATCCTGCTCCTCGGCGCGGACGGCCATTACAGCCACCGAGTCTCCGCGAGCGGAGGGCGCATCGAAGAAGTCCCCCTTTGCGAGGGGCTCATGATCGATCTGGACGCTCTATGGACCGAGCTGGATCAACTCGAGTCGGAAGCGGGTCAAGAGGAGTAACGCTTCGGACCGGTCGAGTGGTCCCCGGCAACCGGATCCCGGTCCGAAGGGACCGGTCGAGTGGTCTCCCGCAACCGGATCCGGTCCGAAGGGACCGGTCGAGTGGTCCCCGGCAACCGGATCCGGTCCGAAGGGACCGGTCGAGTGGTCTCCCGCAACGGGATCCGGTCCGAAGGGACCGGTCGAGTGGTCCCTGGCAACCGGGTCCGGTCCGAAGGGACCGGTCGAGTGGTCCCCGGCAACCGGATCCGGTCCGAAGGGACCGGTCGAGTGGTCCCCGGCAACCGGATCCGGTCCGAAGGGACCGGTCGAGTGGTCCCCGGCAACCGGATCCGGTCCGAAGGGACCGGTCGAGTGGTCCCCGGCAACCGGATCCGGTCCGAAGGGACCGGTCGAGTGCTTCGGCAGGCGCTTATTGGTTGGGGGAAGTGGGAGCCTCGGCCCGCTCAGGGGCGGTTCAGGCCGTGTTCTTCGGCGATGGCCTTGTTGCGGGCGTCGGACCGCTGGAGGGCCGGGCGCGCGTTGAGGCGCTCCACGTACGCGGCGAACGCCGGCGTGACCTCGATCATCTTGAACATCACCATGTAACGCAGCGTGCCGCCGAAGATCACGTCGGCCATCGTGAAGCGGTCTCCCAGCAGGAAATCACGCCCGGTGACGGCGCTCTCCATGGCGCGAACCATGGACTCGTAGTCTCCCCATCCGGCCTGACCGGGCTTGAACGCCCAACCGGCAGCCTTCGCCATCGAGCCCGGCTCGATCACGCTCGGCGCGAACAGGGACCACCGGAGATACGTGCCTCGGGCCGGATCGTCGACCGCCGGCGCGAGCTTCCCGGCGGAGTAGCGATCGGCGAGGTAAAGGCCAATCGCGGCGCTCTCGGTGACGACGGTGTCGCCGTCCGTCAGGACAGGCAGCTTGCCCATCGGGTTCAGCGCGACGACCTCAGGCGCCTTCTGCTCCCCTTTGAGGATATCGACGAACCGCAGATCGTACGGGACGCCGACCTCCTCGAGCATCCAGATGACGGCCGACGCGCGCGAAAACGGATGATGATAGAGAACAATGCTCATGACGGTGCTCCTCGGCCGCCTCCCTATCATGGCGACGGTGGACTGTCACTGAACAAATGAGCAATAAGAAAGCGAACGAGGACAATCCCGAGCTGCCTCGGTCGCCGTCGGACGCCCTCGCTCCACGGCGCTAAACCGCGAGCTGTACCGATTTATCCCCCACGTTCGCGAGCGCCCCCAGAAAGGCACGCACCGTCTCGAAACGCTCTGCGGGCGTCTTTGCGAGGGCGCAAGCCAATAAATCGTCGACCACCTCCGGCACCGGATGGGACGCGGCGCGCACCGCGGAAGGGGCCGATTCCGTGAGGAGCTTCGCGTACACCGCCGCGAGCGTGCGATCGAAGAACGGCGGGGCGCCCGTCAGCATCTCGTACAGCACCGCTCCCAATCCGTAGACGTCACACCGCACGTCCACGGGCTCGCCGCGGGCCTGCTCCGGCGCCATGTACAGCGGGGTTCCGACGGCGGCGCCCGTGCTCGTGAGCTTCGAGACGGCCGCGTTGTCGATCGGCTTCGCGAGGCCGAAATCGAGCAACACGACTCGCTCCTTCGCCTCCCCGGGGACGCGCGCGAGGAACAGATTGGCCGGCTTCAAGTCGCGGTGGAGGAGGCCTTTCGCGTGCGCGGACGCGAGCGCCTCCCCCGCCTCCAAGGCGATGCGGCGCGCCTCCGGCCACGGGAGAGAGCCTGTCCGCTCCAGGCGCTGATCCAGCGTCTCTCCCTCCAGGAGGTCCATCACCAGATAGAACAGGCCTGTCTCGGTGGAGTGAAAGTCGTGGACTCCGACGATCCCGGGGTGGCCGAGCGCGCTCGCGGCGGTGGCCTCGCGCTCGAACCGCCGGATCGCGTCCGGCGAGAGCTGCGCGTCCGGCAGCAGCGTCTTCACCGCGTAACGACGGCCCGTCCGCAGGTGCTTCGCCGCGTAGACCGCGCCCATTCCACCGGAGCCGAGGTGCTTCTCGATCTGGTACGTGCCATTCAACACGGCGCCGACCAGCGACTCCGTGGCTCCGGGCGGCGGCGCCGACTGGCCCGCTGGAGAAGGCGATGCCGCGACCGCGTGATGGGGAGTCATCGGCGCTTGCACGGTCGCGGACCCCGCGAGCGGCGAAGGAGGCGTGATCACGACAGGCGTGTTCGCGATGGGCCTCTGCGCAACTGCGTAGTTGGGCCCCGTCGGCGCCAGGTGCTCCGCGTTCGGGTACGTGGCCGACACCGAGGGCGGGTATCCGCTCGCGCCCGTCGTCGTCGCTGGCGGGAGCTCTGCCGTCCCCGGCACCTCCTCCACGAAGCCGGCGTGCAGCGCGTCCAGCAGCGTGCGCTCGGCGTCGAGCATTCGCAGGCCGAGGTGCTGCGCGACGTCCCGCGCCCCGAACACCTGCGTGATCCGCGAGAGCGCGACGATGTCCCGCGCCGCGTGCGCGCGCTTGCGGTTCACGAAGCCGCGCCAAAGCGCGAACGACGAGCCGACGAGCGGGAGGACCCCGCCGAACACGCCGACGAAGACCGCCGCGCGGTTGCCCCAGACGCCGCCCTCCGGATCCGGCATGAACGCGAGCAAGAGCCCGATGAACGAGAGAAACGCCCCGATGACGAGGCCGATCGCGCCGATCACGATCTCGACGTACGCGCGACTCCGCAGCCGGCCGTACAGCCGCGGATACTGATCGAGGCGCGCGCGCAGGAGCGACATGACGAGCGCCCGCCGTGTCGCGCAACGTCGCCGCGGCGTCAAAGACTAGCGAGCGTGCAGCGGGCTCCCCCAAATTGCCCGCGCAGCGATAACCTCGCGGCCGTGACCCGGACGAACCTCTCGCCGTCGCCATTGCCGCTCGTGGGGCGGCGGGACGAGCGCGCCGCGCTGCTCGCGATGCTGCGCGGGGACGCGCGGGCGATCACGATCACCGGGGCCGCCGGCGTGGGCAAGACGCGGCTCGCGATCGACGTCGCGGAGGCGCTCCTCGCGGAGGGACGCTTCGCCGAGGTGTGGCGCTGCGATCTCGGCGACGCGCGCGACGCGGCCTCGATGTGCGACGCGGTCGGGCAGGCGATCGGCGCCTCCACCGGGAAGGGCGGCGCCGCAGGGCTCGGCGCGGTCCTCGACGCGCGCGGCGACGCGCTGCTCGTGCTCGATGAGATGGAAGGCGTCGCGCCGATCGCGGCGGAGATCGTGGCCACGTGGCTCGCCGCGGCTCCATCCGCGGCGCTGCTCGTGACGTCGCGCGCGCCGCTCGGGTTCGCCGAGGAGCACGTGTTCGAATTGGCGCCGCTCCCGCTGCCGCGACAAGGCGAGGCGACGGGCGACGCGGTGGAGCTGTTCGTGCGGCAGGCGCAGCGCGCTCGGCCCGGCTACACGCTCACCGACGCGGAGGCCCCGTTCGTGGCCGCGCTCGTGAGCGAGCTCGACGGGCTGCCGCTCGCGATCGAGCTGTGCGCGCCTCGGATGGCGGTGATGGGCGCGCGCGCGCTCCTGCACCGGATGTCGAGCCGCTTCGATCTCCTCAAAAAACAGGGCGCCCGCGCGGGCGATCGGCACGCCACGCTCGCGCTCGCGATCGACGCCTCGTACCAGACGCTCGCGCCCGAAGAGCAGAGCGCGCTCGCGCAGTGCGCGGTGTTCCGCGGCGGTTTCACGCTCGAGGCCGCGGAGGCCGTCGTCGATCTCTCCCCGTTCGGCGGGGCCGGCGTGATCGACGTGCTCACGTCGCTGCGGCGACGATCGCTGCTGTGCACGGCGGACGCGCTGGTGCCCGGCGAGCTGCGGCTCACGATGCTCTCGGGCGTGCGCGCGTTCGCGCTCGACAAGCTCTCGGCGGCGGATCGCGACGCGGCGTGCGAGCGGCACGCGCACCACGTCGTCCGCGCCGCGGAGGAGCACGAGCGGAAGCTGCACGGGAAGGACGGCGCGCTGCACCGGGCGCGCGTCCTCGCGGAGCGCGAGAACCTGCTGGAGGTGATCGAGCGCGTGCTCGGCCGCGGGCCGGTGTCGGCGCGCGCGGCGGAGCCTGCCCTGCGGGCGCTGCTCGTGCTCGCGGCGGTCGCGCCGGAGACGGGGCCGCTGGAGACGTTCGTGCGCGCGCTGGATCCGGTGCTCACGGCGACGAAGGACTCGGGCGCGGATCCGCGGCTCTCGGCGCGGGCGCTGCACGCGCGCGGGGCGCTCCTGCTCTCGCGCGGCGACGTGCGCGGCGGCAACCGCGATCTGGTGCGCGCGCTCGCGGTGGCGCGGACGCTCCACGACGCGCCGCTCGACGCGCGGTGCACGCTGGCCCTCGGTGAGGCGCTCGCTCGGCGCGGAGAGGCCGCGGCGGCGCGCGAGCACTTCCAGCGCGCGTCGGACACGTTCCTCCAGATCGGCGACGCTCCCTCCGCCGCGACGGCGATCGCGAGCCTCGCGGAGGCGACGTACCGCGCGGGCCGCGTCGAGGAAGGCGTCGCCCTCGCGGAGCGCGCGCTCTCGATCCACCGCGCGCACGCGGACGCCGCCGGCGAGGCGAACGATCGCGTGCTTCTGGCGCGATTTGCAGCGGATCGCGACGATCTCCCGGCCGCGCGCGCGCACCTGGAGCAGGCGATGTCCCTCGCGCGGGCCGCGTCCTCCGCGCGCGCCGACGCGGTCGCGACCGGCTGGCTCGGCTTCGTCGACGTGCTCGCCGGCATGCCGCGCCGTCGCGACGGCTCCGCGCCGTCCGCGAACCACCGCGAAGGCAACGGGCCGTCCGCCGCCGAGCCTGCGTCTTCGGATCTCGCGGCCGTCGGTCGCCTGCACCTGGAGCGCGCGGCGGCGGCGCTCGGCGCGATGGGGCTCGTGCCGTGCGAGGCGCTGTTCACGGGCCTCCTCGGCGTCGCGCAGCGCATCGCCGGCGACGATGCGGAGGCGTTCGCGCGGCTCGTCGCGGTCACCGCCCCCGGCGCGGCCGCCGTCGACGACGCGCACGCGACCCTGTTTTTGTGGCACTTCTCGGAGCTGGAGCGGCGCATCGGCCGCACCGCCGAGGCCGCGGCCACGCGGGAGCGCGCGCGCGAAACGGCCGCCCGTTCGGGCGATCCGACGCTGCCGGCCCTCGTCGAGTGGATCGATCCCGCGGGCCCGTCCCGCCCGGAGGCGCTCGCGACCGTGCGATCGTTCGCGCCCCGATCCGCGCACCTCCGCGTCGCGCTCGCCCTCGCGCCCGAGGACGATCACGCCTCCGTCGCGCCGCCCCCGCCGCCTCCGGACGACGCGTTGATCGTCGGCCCGTCCGGCCTCTGGTTCCGCGCGCCGCACGGAGATCGCGTCGCGCTCGATCGTCGCCGCCAGCTCGCAAAAATGCTGGATCGCCTCGCGGACGAGCGGATCGCGCGCCCCGGCGCCGCCCTCGGATGGGACGCGCTCCTCGCCGCCGCGTGGCCCGGTGAGCGCGTCCTCCCGGAGGCCGCCGCCCACCGCGTGCGTGTCGCGATCTCGACGCTGCGCAAGATGGGCCTCCGCGATCTCCTGCGCACCTCGGAGGACGGCTACTTGCTCGCTGGCGACATCGTGACGGTGCGCGGCGCCGACTGACTCCCGCAAGCCCGAACATCCGCGCCGTCCTGACTGGCAGGTCAGGCGTCGTCAAACGGGTACGCGTCCCGTTTGACGCATTTTGACGCGCGCTTTTTTGGAACTTGGTTTACCAATGCGCCCGTCCCGGAGGCGATGTGCCCCGGAAGCATCGACCTCCCACAGGAGCAACACGGACATGGGCGCTGTAGCCGGTCTTCTCATCTGCGCGGGCATCATCGGTTTGATCGTCGGCATCATCTATCGCGTCCGCGCGGGTCGCATCCTCGACGCGCCCCTCGCGACCACCGGCGACGTCGTGGCCCGCGGCGCGGCCGTGGCCGGCCCGAAAGGCCAGATCAGCGCGCAGGGCCAGGTGATGGTGCAACAGCCACTCATCTCCCCGATGCAGGGGATTCAGTGCCTCTATTACGAGCTGAAGGTCACCGCTTCCTGGAAAGAGGGCGACACCACCAAGAGCAAGGACATCGAGCACCAGAAGATGGCGGCCCAGTTCGCCATCAACGACGGCTCCGGCCCCGTCTGGGTCGATCTCCGCGAAGGTGGGGATTTCGAGCCGCTCCAGCGCCGTGAGCAGTCGCAGGAGACCGGCCTCCTCAAGGGCATCGTCGGCGGCTCGATGATGTTCGGCAACTACGCCCTCAACACCGGCATCCTCTCGATGGGCACCAAGTACACCGTCGAAGAGAAGGCGCTGCCCGTGCAGCCCTCGCTCTACGTCTGCGGCAAGGTCGCGGACGGCGGCGGCATGATCGTCGCCCCGAAGTGGCGCAACATGCTCGTGTCGCAGAAGACCCGCGACCAGTACCTCGCGGACGCCACCAAGACCGCGAAGATCGCGCTCATCGGCGGCGGCGCCGGCCTCGGCGTCGGCATCATCCTCGCGATCGTCGCGTCGATGATGGGCCCCTCGAAGGCGGAGCTCGAAGCGGCGGCGGCGGCGAGCGCTTCGGCGGCGGCGGCGCAGGCTTCGGCGGCGGCGGCTGCGGCCAGCGCGTCGGCCACGGCGACGGACGAGCCCGCGGAGGCCCCGAGCGGCACCGCGACGGCCGCAGCCCCGGTGAAGGCCGGCACGCCCACCAAGGCCACCACCGCGACCACCGCGAAATCCGCGGCCCCCACCACCACCGCGGCGCCCACGGCCACCACCAAGAAGCCGACGATCATCCTGAAGCCGAAGAAGTAGGCACCTCGACGAGGGGCACCGACTGCCCCTTTTCAGGACGAGGCCCGTTCGCACCCGACAAGGCACCTGCGAACGGGCCTTCGCCTTTTTGTGCCTCGGATCCAGCCAAATTCAGGCGAATTCGTGCTAAGAACGATTTGTGGTGAGCCGAGCAACCAAGCGCCAGAATGAACCGGAGCGTCGCCCGTTCTCTCCTCTCACGATGCTTCGTCGCGCTTGTCTTGTCGCCCTCCTCGGCTCGCTCACCGCGTGCTCCTCCTCGCAGCCGGCGCCCCAGGGCCCGCAACAACCGTATTACGGTGGCTATCCGCAGCAGCAGCAGCCGGCTCCGCAACAGCCCGTCGGCCCGCCGCCCGCGGCTCCGCCGAACGCCGTGTCGACGCTCCTCGGCACGATCGCGCAGCTCCAATCGCAGATCCCCTGTCCGCTCCCGGGCCTCCCACCGCAGCTCGCCGCCAGCATCGATTGCTCGACGATGCGCAGCGTGGGAAACGCCGTGGCCTACGTGCCGCGGATGGTGATCGCCGGCAGCCTCCCCGCCGTCGTGGATCACCGCGCGACCGGCCTCACCGGCCCCATCAAGGATCAACAGCAGGTCGGCGCGTGCGCGGGGTTCGCCGTCACCGCGGTGATGGACACCGCCATTCGCAAGATGGGCCGGGGAGACGTGGTGTCTCCGCTGCACGTGTTCGCGAAGTACCAGGGAGTCGATCTCGGCCTCTTGAAGGGCGTCCCCCTCACGGCGGAGCCTGTCTGGCCGTACGATCCGGCGCGAGCATGCCAGTTCGCCGGCAACGACTCTTCGGCCTCCGGCTGCGGCTCGTACTACAACGTGTCGCCCGGCAGCGCGAAGTACAATCCGATGCTCCTGGGGGAGATGGCGCGCGCCGATCAGTACGGTTATTACCGGGTGGACGCGTTCGAGCGCATGTCGAAGGACGATCTGGACCAGATCTTCGCGCTCCTCGCCGACGGAGAGGCCGTGTGGGTGGCGCTCGACTTCTACCGCCCGTCGTGGGAGTCGCCCGACGTCAAGAACACCGGCTACCTGCCTTATTATCCGCCCCAGAACAACACGGGCCACGGCGTCGCCCTCCAGGGATACCGCGTCGGGCCGATGGGGCGAGACGTGCTGTTCCAGAACTCGTGGGGCACCTCGTGGGGCCAGGGCGGATACGCCTGGATCCCCGAGAGCATGCTGCGGACGCACCTCATTTACGCGTACCACCTCAAGGTGAGCCCCGCGGGCGCGCCGCTCCCTCCCGGGACGGCTCCGGCGGCCGGCTGTCCGGGCGGTCAGACGGCGATCCTCGGCGTGTGCGTGCCGACCACGAGCAGCGGAGTCCCGTCCATCCCCGGACTGCCCTCTTCGTGGCCGAGCGGCGCGCCCTCCAGCATCCCGCAGAGCGTGCCCACGTGTCCGCAGGGCCAGGTGCCGAATCCGTTCACCGGCGGCTGCGTGGCGTTGCCTGCGCCGCAGTGACCCGCGCCGCCCGCGCGATCGGAACGAGATTGTCCTTTCGGCCACCCGGGAACATATTGGCCTTCCCGCGCGGCCGCGGACGGGTAAAAAGGGGGCGATGCAACCGGCAACGATGCGACGTTCCGTTCTGTGCGCTGTCGTGCTCGCGGGCGCGATCTTCTCCGCCGCCCCGGCGCGCGCGGGCGAGGCCGAGGACCACTTCGCGAAGGGCAACGCCGCCTTCGAAGCGGAGAAATACGAGGCCGCGCTCACCGAGTATCAGGCCGCCTGGAAGGTGACGAAGGTCTACGATCTGGCCGCGATCATGGGCCAGGCGGAGATGCGCCTCGGCAAGTACAAGGACGCGGCGGAGCACTTCGCCTACGCCCTCCGCACCTTCCCGCTCACCGGGGACGAGGAGCTGCGCAAGAACACCGAGACGTCGCTCGCCGAGGTGAAGAAGCAGATCGCGACGATCCGCGTGAAGGCCTTCGTCAAGGACGTCACGATCAAGGTGGGCAGCGTCACGCTCGCGAGCGACGCCGCCGGCAACGACGTCTACCTGGATCCGGGCAAGACCACCGTCGAGGCGAGCGCGCCGGGCTACCGTTCGGAGCACAAAACCCTGGATTTGAAGGCCGGGGATAACCAAGACGTGACGCTCACGCTCCAGCCGGACACGGGCGCGCGCAGCCCGATCCCCGGGTACGTGCTCGGCGGCGTCGGCGTGGCGGGCGTGATCTTGGGCGCGGCGCTGGTCGGCGCGGCGGAGGGCAAGAAGGGCGAAGCGCAGAAGCTCCATGACGAGCTCGGCAGCGTGGCCGGCTGTCAGGCGGATCCGACGAAGTGCAAGGCCCTGAAGGACGCGTCGACCGGCGCGGACGCCCTCGGCAACACCGGAGTCGTGGCGTTCGTGTTCGGGGGTGTCGCGGCGGCCGCGGCGGGGCTCTACTTCGTGCTCCCGGCCCGCAAATCGCAGGCCGCGCCGGCGAAGACGGGGGTCACGATCGTGCCAGTCGTCTCCGCGTCGAGCGGCGGCGCGCTGATCACCGGCGCTTTCTGAGCTTCCTCGTCCCTTCATTTTAGATTGCCTTGGAGATACCGAGCCACATGCGAATCAAAGGGATCCTCGGCGCGAGCGCGCTCACCCTCACACTCTTCGGCGCGGCTGCGGGCGTGGGGGGTTGTTATACCCTCGGCTCCGACTGCAAGTTCAACTACGACTGTGGGGCGGGCGGCGACGGTGGCAGCGGAGGGTCGACGGGCGGCGGCGGCACGGGCGGCGCGCCCCCCGGGTGCATCCCGTCCAACAACAGCACCCCTGTGGACGACTCGTGCGGTATCTTCGTGTCCTCCACGCGGGGGGACGACACGAACGCGGGCTCGAAGGAGAAGCCGGTCGCGACGCTGACGATGGCGTTCTCGATGGCGGGCGGAAAGCCGATTTACCTGTGCGGCGAGCAGCTCCTGGAGACGGTGGCGATCGACGCGAACGTGATTGTCTACGGCGCGCTCGACTGCGCGGCGGACTGGAAATACGACGCCTCGAAGCCCACGGAGCTGTCGGCGTCGGGCGACCAGGTGCCTATCTCGATTTCGTCGGGCTCGCGGCTCGACATGTACGATGTGCGCGTGAAGGCGGAGGACGCGCTCGCGCCGGGCGGGTCGTCGATCGGCATCCTCGCGGAGGCGGACGCGACATTGAATCTGACTCGCTGCAAGGTCTCGGCGGGGAAGGGCGCCGACGGGGCGAGCGGCGAAACGAACATGGACCCGGCGCAGGTGGGTGGGGACGGGGCGGACGGCGGCGTCGCGTGCATGGCCGGCACGACAGTCACGCCGGATTCGCCGACCAACAATTGTGGAGATATCCAGTCTGTCGGTGGTCTCGGTGGGATTGGCTCCGCTTCGATCGGCGGCGCGGGCTCTCCCGGTCTTCCGGATGGTGCGATGAACGGCGGTCAAGGAGAGGGCGCCACCGCCTGCACGGACGGCGGCGCGGGCGACTCCGGAACGACGGGCGCCCCCGGCGACGGCGCGACGAGCCTCGGATCCCTGCAAGCGGGCATTGGCTACGTGCCGAGCCCCGGGGCCGATGGAAAGGCGGGTTCCCCCGGTCAGGGCGGCGGTGGCGGCGGCGGCTCCAAGGGAGGCACCGGCGCCGGCAAATGCCAGGTCGCGGCGACGGCGGGCGGCGCGAGCGGCGGCGCGGGCGGCTCCGGCGGCTGCGGTGGCGGCGGCGGCAAGGGCGGAGGCGGCGGCGGCGCCTCGATCGGCGTCGCGAGCCTCGGCGCCAAACTGACATTCTCCGACGTCACGATCGAGACCTCTTCCGGCGGAAACGGCGGAAACGGCGGCCCCGGCCAGACGGGCGGAGTCGGCGGGAAGGGTGGAATCGGCGGCTCCAAGGGCGCGGCCGTCAACCTCAAGAACGGCTGCGCCGGCGGCGGCGGCGGCACGGGCGGCGACGGTGGAAAAGGCGGCGGCGGTCGAGGAGGCCACTCCATCGGAGTCGCCCACACCGGCGCGGCCCCCGATACGACGGGCGCCACGATCACCACCGGGACCGCAGGCAACGGCGGCGCCGGAGAGGGCGCGACCGGCCCCGGCCAGACCGGCATCGCCGAGAAGATCCAGGCCTTCTGAACGGCTTGTAAGGATTTGCGAACGGTCGACGGTTTCGTTTCACGGCGCGTCGATTTTCGATAGCCTTCGAAGGATGCGCGCGGAGTCTCGGCTTTTCCTCCTTGGGCTTTCGGCGATCGTCCTCGTGAACTGTGCGAAGGGGACCGCGTTCTCCGGCGCGGGGGGCTCCGGCGGCAGCGGGGAAGGGGCCAGCGATGAAGGGGCCGCGGCGCCGGGGGGATCCGGGCAAGGGGCCAGCGGGACCGGCGCGTCCACACCGAACGGCGGCACCGGCGCGGGCACCACGTCCACCCCGACGGGCGAGACGACGACGCCGACCGGCGGCACCACGACGAGCGACACCGGCACCACGTCGACCACGAGCAACACCGGCACCACGTCGACCACGAGCGACACCGGGACGACCAGCACCACGAGCGACACCGGCACCACGTCGACCACGAGCACCACCACGATCAACGGCGGCTCGGACGGGTGCGAGCCGATGCAGCCCTCGCTCGTGTGCCTGGCCTCCGAGCACTGCTTCCCGCAGCCGGACGGGTCCTCGATCTGCCAGGGCCCGGTCGGCGCCAGCGCGGCCTATGGAGCGTGCGTCACGCCCTCCGACTGCACGGCCGAGACGAACTGCATCGACACCGGCGCGGGCGGCAACGCGTGCTGCCTCACGTGGTGCACCGGCGACGCGGACTGCTCCTTCTTCGAGACGTGCAATTTCCTCGCGACCCCGGTCTACGTCGGCGGGACCGAATACGGGGTCTGCTACGACGGCCTGGGCGGCTGCTGAGCCTGCTGCGCACTGGGTGTGCACTGCGCAATGATTGCATGGTTGCGCACTGCTCGCGCCGTCGCGCATTTACCGCGCGATCGTGGGCCAACCACACATAAATAAAGATTCGACTGCCTGCGGATCTCGCTCAAGGTTTGTCCTTCGGGACCGTAGCGACGAACGGATACCTCCGACCAGCGACAGGATGCGCTTGGGTCTCAATCTCCAAGAAGGGGTGATCGAAACCGAGCGGACTGTCATGCGTAAGAATTATCCTGTGACCCAGAAGGAGCTTCCGTTCCCGAAGGGCGGAACGCTGGTATCCACGACGGATCTGAAAGGCCGAATCCTCTACGGAAACCCGTCCTTCTACGAGGTGAGCGGCTTCACGCGGGAGGAGCTCGTCGGCCAGGCGCACAGCATCATTCGCCATCCCGACATGCCGGAGGAGGCGTTCCGCGATCTGTGGGCCACGATCCAGAGCGGCAAACCGTGGATTGGGCCGGTGAAGAACCGCCGAAAGAACGGTGACCACTACTGGGTCCTCGCGAGCGTCACTCCCCTCATGGAAGGGGACAGGCCGGTCGGCTACATGTCTGTTCGGACCGAGGCGCCGCGCGCGATGATCGAAGCGTCGGACGCCCTCTACAAGAGGATGCAGGAGGAGGCCCGCGCCGGGCGCAACGTGCATGTCTTCCGCGGCGGGCGCCTGCTGAAGAACACGCCGCTCGGGTGGATCACCCGGTATGCGCAGCTCGGGATCGCCGGCAAGACGGTGCTCGCGACGGTGGCGTGCGCGATGCTCGCGGAGCTGACCTCGGATTTGCCGGTGATCTCGTCGCACCGCTCGTTGGCGCTCCTCGCGGCGGCCGTCGTCGGCGTGCTGATCGGCTTCGTCGCGCAGCGCGTGGTGACGGCCCCTCTCCAGAAGGTGGTCAGTTACGCGAACCGGCTCGCGGCCGGGGATCTCACTCAATCGGTGGACGAGGCGAGCGCGGCGCCCTTCGAGGAGCTGCAGCGCGCGCTGAACCAGCTCACCGTCAATCTGCGGGCGATCGTGGGCGACGCGCGCAACGAGATGGAGCAGATGAACCGCGTGATGCACGACCTGGCCGAGGAGAACCAGAGTCTGTCGCAGCGCACGGAGGCGCAGGCGACGCAGCTCCAGCAGACGGCGGCGTCGATGGAGCAGATCACGGGCACCGTCCGCAACAACACCACGTCGGCGGTGCGGGCGTCCGGCCTCGCGGGCGAGGCGACGGTCGCGGCGGAGCGCGGTCGGACGGCGGTCGACGAGGTGAACCGCGCGATGGGCGCCATTCACGACGCGTCGACGAAGATCGGAGAGGCGACCGAGGTGATCCAGGGCCTCGCGTTCCAGACCAACATCCTCGCGTTGAACGCCGCGGTGGAGGCGGCGCGCGCGGGCGAGATGGGCCGCGGCTTCTCGATCGTGGCGGCGGAGGTGCGGGCGCTGGCGCAGAAGGCGGCGAGCTCGGCGAAGGAGATCTCGGCGCTCATCGGTGACTCCAACCTCAAGGTGCAGGCGGGCGACGACGCGACGACCGCGGCGCGCGCCACGATGGAGGGCATCGTCACGAGCGCGCGCGAGCTGGGCCAGTTCACGCAGCAGATCAGCACTGGCTCGGAGGAGCAGCTCACGGGCATCTCGCAGGTGACCGACGCGATCCACCACATCGACGCGATCACGCAGCAGAACGCGGGCCTCGTGCAGGACATCGCCCAGGCCGCCCACGACCTCGAGTCCGAGGCCGACCGCGTCGTCGGCGCACTACAAGTATTCAAGCTGGCCAGCTCGACCCCGTCCGTACAGAACGACGCAGCCGCCCAGCGAGCCCGAAGGCAAACCCGCCGCGAGCCGAGCCCGGCCCACGCCGCCTGAAGAAGAGCGCCCCCTTGCGCGCTCCCGGCGGATCGGCGTAGAACACGTTCTTGTGGATCTGCGTCCCGGGGTGCGGCTAGACCGATACACACTCGTGCTTCGTCTCGGGGAGGGCGGGCAGGCGTCCGTGTGGAAGGCCATCGATCCCCTGGATGGCGGCGCGGTGCGGGCGCTCAAGGTGTTCGCGCTCGGCGGCGACGACGACCCGCGGACCGAGCGCGCTCGACGGGAGGCCAAAGCGAGCGCCGGGGCGCGCCACCCGGGTCTGCTGCCGTGCCGCGGCCTCGTCGAGGATTTGAGTCAGGGAGTCGTGCTGCTCGTGTTCGATTTCGTGCGCGGCCGCTCCCTCGCCGACGCATTGAAAGATCCTCAGATGACCGCGGAGCACCGGCGTTGCGCGGTGAAGCAGCTCGCCGAGACGCTCGCCTACGTGCACGCGAGCGGCATCGTTCATCGCGACATCAAGCCCGACAATGTGCTCGTGACGGACGCGTTCTGGGACGCGCCGGGCGAAGTGGGGACGCTCAAGCTGGTGGACTTCGGGATCGCCGCGCCGGTCGGGAATCCACACCCGTTGACGCAGGAGGGGAGTGTCGTCGGGACCGCCCCGTATTTGCCGCCGGAGCTGGTCGACAGGAGCGGAGCTTTCCCTGCGGGGGAGGATCTTCAACGCGACGTGTTCGCTTTTGGTGTGCTCGCGTGGGAGGTGCTCGTGGGCGGGCATCCTTCGGGGCTGCCGCTGCAGGCCTCGCGGGAGGCGTTCGCGGGCGTCTATCTCGCGGCGCTGGCGAAGAAGCGGATGTGGCCTCCGGCGGCGCCGCCCTCTCCAGAGCTGGCGGTCGTGCAAACGTGCCTGAGCCTGGACGCGAGTACGCGTCCGGCCTCGTGTGTCGTGGTGTCGGAGGCGCTGCCGGCGGGGGAGCGAATCGGCAAGTCGTCGAGGACGAGCGAGCCTGTCTCGATGGAGGAGGGGCAGCGCCGCTCGCAGACGGAAGGGCACGTCTCGCCGACCACCGCGCCGATGACGCGAGAGCCGGTGATATCTGCATCGCCGCGAGCTTCAGGCCCGCCGATAGATGGGGGGGCGATGTGGACGCCGCCTCCTTTGCCAGTGTCGGGCGGAGACTCGATGTATGGCGGACAGCGGGAGTCTGGGCGGGCGCGACAAAAGAACTCGACACTGGTTTATGTGGCTGCCGGGGCGTCTGTGCTGGCAGTGGCGCTGGTGGCTTATCTGGTGGGGCGGTCGAACAACGATGCTCCGGCTCCGATGGTGATTTCTCCGCCGGTTCCTCAGACCGTGACGCCGCTGACGATCCATCCGCGGCAGACGACCGACGTTCCCTCCCCCGTGCCCGCGCGTACTCCGGTTGTGTGCTGCTTACCAAACGCGAGCACATGCGAATCCGGCAGGGACTGCCAACCTCAGCCATGCAGCGCCCTCGTTGGAGATGGGCCGTTCCGGCTGCGCGTCATCGGTGGGTACCTGGGGACGGACCCGAAAGACCAGGTGCAGTTTCGAGGTAAGTCGACGCGAATCTGCGTGATGAATTTGCGCACCGGCGAAGAGCAATGCGCCCTCTCCAGCACCCTCTACACGCAGCGCTACGACGCAGTGAACCGCACGACAGCGACGATGGCGGACATGATCGGCGGCAAGATCCGCATGCGGATCTACAATGGCTCTTTCTTGCTCTATGATGGTGCGGCAGTGGCCAATCCAACGGGCTACAAGGCGACAGCGCTCTGCTCGAACATCGTTTTTCATCTCGGCACCTGGGATTCTTATGCCGGCAAGATCTCCGTGTATCTCGACGACCCCTGAGGATCCGAGTCCAATTTCATGACCGCCACGACCCGGCGCCCGTCCACGGTAGACCACGTCCCGCCTCGCACGGTCGAGGAGACGGCCGGAATTCATGCGCTCCTCGGCGCCTTCCCGGAAAACATCTTCCTCTCGATCCCGACGAACGGTGAGCCCTTCGGGCGCGATCACGTGGCGGCGGCCGGGCACACGGACACGAAGATGTCCTCGGCGCACGTTCGATTCACCCTCTCCCGCGGGCAGCTCTCGGTCGAAGACACCAAGTCTCGCAATGGCACCTTCCTGAACGGCGCGCGTCTTCCCCCGAACAAGCCCGTTCCTGTCCAGGATGGCGCGGTCCTCCGGCTCGCGACGACGCTCTTCGTTTACCGAGCGGATTATCGGGGACCCCGTGCGGCCGAATCGCCGTTGGACGGCCTCGTCGCGCCTTGGGGCCTGTCGGGCCTCCGCGGCGCGCTCGCCAAACTGCCCTTGACGAAGCCCCCCCACAACGTGCTCATCGAAGGCGCGACGGGCGTCGGCAAGGAGCTGCTCGCCCCGGTGGTGGCCAAGATACTCAAACGGAATCCGAACCAGTTCCAGGCGATCAACGTCACGAGCTTCCCCGAGACGATGTTCGACGCGCAGCTCTTCGGATGGGAGCAAGGGGCGCACTCCGGGGCGACGAAAGGCAACGTCGGCGTCTTCCGCTCCCTCGACAAGGGGAGCGTGTTCTTGGACGAGATCGGCGAATTGCCGCCCTCCCTTCAGCCGAAGTTGCTCCGTTTGCTGGAGAACCGCGAGGTCACCAGCATCGGGGCCCAGCGCTCCGTCAAGGTCGATCTCGCGGTGATCGGCGCCACGAATCGGTCCCTGGACGAGATGGTGGAGAGTGATCGGTTTCGTGAAGACCTCCTCGCGCGGTTCCCGATCCGCCTCCGTTTACCGCGCCTCGTGGAGCGGCCCGAGGATCTCTTCGCGATCACGAGGGCTCTGTGGGAAAAGCTGTTCGGGCGTCTCGACCTCTCGCGTGTGCGCGTCGACGCCGAGGCCGTGGAGCAGATGATGTTGCACGCGTGGCCGGCGAACGTGCGCGACGTCGTGCGGCTGCTCGCCACCGTCGACCCGAACGCGGGGCTCAAGCTCTCGACCGTGCAAGCGTTCCTCGGAGAACAAGGGGCGACGAGCACACCGCTCCTGACACCGGAGTCGGTCAAACAGGTGCTCGACGAGGAGAATGGCAATGTGACCGCCGCCGCCCGCAGGCTCAGGGTCGATCGCAACAAGATCTACCGGATGCTGCCGAAAGTGAAATAGGCAGTTTGCCTAAAACTCCCCTCTGCCGATCATCCGCCGACGATAGGCAGCTTGCGCCCGTCCTTCCCGAACTCGTAGCGCCCGCCGCGATCATCGAAGAGCGCCATCGAGAAGCGGATCCCCTTCCACGCCCCGTCCACGCCGACGTCGAGGATCGGCCGGCTGTAGTGGTGCGCGCCGTCGACGTTGTCGAAGAACCGGCCGCCCGGATCCACCATCGCGTAGCTGCCGCGCATCGCGTGGTTGTCCTCGGGGACCACGGCGATCCCCGCCTCGTTCAGCGATAGGTGCCTGTCCACGAACCGATGAAAAGCACCGTCGTCACACGCCAGGTCGGCGAAGCCTTCGTCGTTCTGGCCAATGACCGGGAGCGCCTGGAGCACCTTCCACCGCTCCGGGGCGATCTCGGCGATGAGCGGGCGCATATCCTCTCCTGCGTTGTGCCGAGTCAACACCGTGTTGACCTTCAGCCGAATGCCCCTCTCGCGGGCGCCCTTCGCCATCGCCGCGTAAGCCTCGGGAGAGAGCGCCTGTCCTGACACCGAGCGCCCCATTCGCACGTTGGTCGCAGCGTCGGCGCTGTCGATGCTCAGCGTCAGCCAGTCGAGGTTCTTCGCGAACCGATCCAGCCACGGCTCGTCGATGAGGCTCCCGTTGGTCACCAGCATGGTGACGGTCCCCCTTCGTTTCGCGATGTCCATGAGATCGAACAGCCACGGGCAGAGGGTCGGCTCGCCGCCCGCGAAGGTCAGCTTTTCGAACCGCTCGGCGAGCAGGGCGACGATGGACTGGGCCTGTTGTCGGGGGAGGTGGCCTCGCGGCAACCCGCTCTTCTTCACGTCCTCGAAGGTCGCGAAGCAGTGATGGCAGCGCATGTTGCACGGCTGCCAGAGGTGGTAGTTGACGGAGGGGGGCAGCTTGCTTTCGGGACAGGTGGTCATGCCGCCCCGTCGAGCACGGCGTGTGCCCCTTGTTTTTCGAGAAATCGCGCGGAATTTCGGCCCGTTGCCTGCTCGCGAGCAGGCAGCGAGCGCTCACGCGCTGCTCGCGAGCACTCCCCGCCGCCCGCCACGTTGATTGAAACCGGCCTTTTCGACGCCGCGCGAGCGCCGTGGTTCCCTGGCACGTACGGTGCTCGGGGGCCCGCCGGCAGACATGGAGTCTGCTCAGGAGGTATCCATGGGCGAACGTTTCGAGGTGATTCGTGTTCTCGGCCACGGCAGTTTCGGAGAGGTCGTGCTGGCTCGTGACCGACAGACGTCTCAGCTGGTCGCTATCAAGAGGCTAATCGATCTGAATGTGGATGCTCGCGAGCGCTTCAAACGGGAGGCGCTCCACCTTTATGAGCTCCTCGACAACCGGCATGTCGTCGACCTCCTGGAGGCGCACATGGAGGCGGAGCCGCCCTATCTCGTCCTGGAGTACTGCGAAGGCGGGTCGCTCGACAAACTGCTCAACACCCGGCATCGGTGGACATTCGTCGCGCAGGTGATGCTGCACTCGCTCATCGCGCTGTACAGCATCCACGCGGTGAAGGACGGATTCCACCGGGACATCAAGCCGCACAACCTATTGCTCGCGCAGGAGCCTGATGGCGAGTGGATCGTGAAGGTGGCGGACTTCGGCTATGCACGCCTCGCGGTCCACGGCGGCTCGATGACATACGGGGCGGCGGGGACTCGCGGCTACATCGCTCCCGAAGTGATCATGGGAGAGAACTACCACGCGGGGGCCGACATCTACTCTCTCGGCATCGTCGCCGTGGAGCTGCTCACGATGAAAAGGGATCCCGCGGGGCTCCTGGACGTGGACGCGCCGCCCGCGTTCTTGACGCTTGTCCGCCGAATGACTTCGAGGGAGCCGTCTCAGCGGCCCTGCGTCGACGAGGCCCTCGGGCTGCTCGTGGATCTCCTCAAGTCATCGCCTCCGGGGCCGGCCCCTTCGGGATTGCCTCGTCCGCCTCTTCCTCCGCCGCCTCCCGCCGCGGGGGAGAAGGCGTCGCCGTCGGACGAGAAAAGCAACTTCGGAACAGCGCTGCTCACGGGACTCGGCATCGGCGCCGCGGTCCTCGCCGTGGCCGCGTTGCTCGGCGGAGACAAGAAGACGTGGGACGCGAATGTGCGGCGCTACCGCGATCGCAACGGTCGGTTCACGTCTTGATCGACGTCAGAACGCCTGCGTCTCCGCGGCGACTCCGTTGTTGGCCTGGGCGCCTCCGCCCGGGCCCGCGCCGCCCTTGCCGGCGGTGCCCACCGTGATCTTCACCGTGCCGGACGTCGTCGGGGCCTTGTCGAGGTAGGCAATTCCGAGCGAGTGGCCGCCGAGGCCGCCTCCGCCCTTGCCGCCCTTTCCGCCGGCGCCGCCCGCTCCGCCGGAACAACCGGGGCTGTGCGTCGACTTCGACGGGACGCCGCCGCCTTTTCCGCCGGCCGCGCCCTTGCCACCCTCCTGGCCGACGGCGCCGTCTCCACCGTCGTCGCCATTGCCAGTCTGAATGGTCACGTCCTTCAACGTCACCGTCGCGCCGACGCTCACGAGGCCGATCGACGAGCCGCCCGCGACTCCACCCTTGCCACCCTTGCCGCCGCAGCCGCCGGTGCCGCCGCTCCCGCCCGAGGCGCCGCCGGACTTGACCGCTGAACAGCCGCCATCCTCGCCGCCGAGCGAGGCGCCGCCGCCTCCTCCGCCGCCGCCGGGCGCGCCGTCCCCGCCGTCCGCCGACTCGGGGATCAGGCCCGCGGTCGCGCTCAACGTGCCGAGCGAACGAGCGCCGTCCGCGTCCGCGCCGTCCGCGCCGTCCGTCCCGTCCGCGCCGTTTGTGCAGACGGCGGCGCTCGTCTGGGTCGCGCCGCCCGCGGCGTCACCGGGCAAGCCCTTGCCGGCCGCATACGCGGTGATGTCGCCCGTATTCGCGTTCGTCGTCTGGCCGGCTCCCTGGCCGCCCGTCGATTGGTCGGTGTCGCACGCCGTCGTGGGGGACGCGCCGCCCTCCACCGCGGCCGCGGAGCACGCCGACGCGCCGTCGGTGCCGATCACGCCGTCCGCCGCAGCCACGGTGTCCGCCGCGGAGTCGGCCCCGGGGGCGCCGTTTCCTGCCTGGATCGTGCAACTGGTCAGCTCCACCGTGGTGTCGGCGCCGACCACGACTCCGATGGATGAGCCGCCCGCCGCCGTCGCGTCCGCCGCGATGAACGCGAACTGGAACACCTTCACGTCACCGCCGCCCGACACGCGCAGCGGGATCGCGTCCGCCGGCGCCCGCACCGTCGTCGCCTTTTCCGCGACCGCCTTCCAGTCGCCTTCGCAATCCAGGCCGCCGTAGAGCACGGTGCTGGAGGTGATCGTCACCGCGTCCGCGAACTCTTCCCCGCAGGCGTACACCGGGACGGCGAGGTTGCCCTCCGCGATCGACACCGCCTTCGAGAGCGTCGCATACGGCTTGTTACGGGTGCCGTCGCCCGTGTCGTCGTTGCCCATCGAGGAGGACACGAACACGCCGCAGGAGAGGCCCTGACAGAAGGCGGCCGGGTCCGTCGTGTAGTCGAAGCAGCCTGTCGCGAACAGGGCAGTCAGCGCCCCGATGCACGTGGAGAGCGAAAGGCGAAGAACGCGCATGTTGCCTGTCCGATCAGAAGGTGCCGACGACCACGAGGCCGCCGAAGCCCGCGCCCACGGCGGGCGCGATCTTGAGCGAAGGGGCCGGGGTGGCCGCCGCACGAGGGCCGGGAGATGCGGGCGCCGCGCTCCCGAAGAGCCAGTACGCCGCCGCCGCGCCGACGAGGAGACCGCCCGTGATGGCCACTCCGACTCCGACGTTGCCGAGCGCGTTGCCGAGCGCCGCCTGGCTCCGCAGCGAGTCGCATTTGCCCGCGTCCGTCGCCAACGTCGCGTCCCCGCCGGGCTTGCGTCCGCACACCGGGTTACCGAGCACGTCCTTCGGCGCGGAGTCGGCGAGGCCGCCCTGGATGCCGGCCGACACGCCGATCATCGCGAGGCCCACGACCAGCGACGCGAGGCCGATGCCGCCCGCCACCGCGTCGTCCTTCGCGAGCGGAGGCAGACCGCCGCTCGGCTTCGCGGTCTCCGCGGCGGCCGTCGCGCTCTCTTCCGGCGCCGCGTCGGGCGCGGCGGAGGGGGCGGGGGCGCTCGCGGTCGCGGCGGCCGGAGGCTTCGAAACCGCGCCGTCGGGCGGCGTTTGCGCGTGCGCCGCGGCGAGCGGCAAGGCCACGAGCGAGGCGACGAGGAGCGGGGTGCGGAGGCTTCGCATGGGGATCCGTGGAACGGGCGCGCCTTCATAGCCTGTCTGAGGGCGAAGGGAAGGAAGAAACAAGATCCGGCCGCATCGGGACCTTGCGCGGGAGGTGCGCTTGACTTCCCCGGGGCGGTTTGGTGCGCTCGCCGCGATGATGCACCTCGCCTCCCGGGCCCCTTTGCTCGTCCTCGTCAGTCTGGCCGCGGCGCTCGCGGCGTGCGGTCCGGAGAACATCGCGTCCTCCGGCGGCGGCGGCGCGGCGACCACCACCACCACGACCACGTCCGCGACGGGCGGACAGGGCGGCACCGGCGGAACCATGGAGTCTCCGCCGACTGGCATCCTCCCGGATCACCCGCACTCGCTGCCCTTCGATTTCACGCGGCCCGACGTCGGAGACCCCCTCACGAAAGGGGAGGTGACGCTGGCGACGACGGACGTGGTGGACCTCCTGAAAGGCACCAAGTACTTCGACACCGTCGCTCACCGCGCGCACGGCTGGCCCCAGACGGACCCGGACAAACACTACTTCTACGCCACGTGGTGGAGCGGAGTCTCCGTCAGCCGCGCGAACGGCAAAGTGACGTTCACGCACTCGGCGGACGGCGCGGACAACAACGGTCTCCGGACGGCGCAGCTCCTCGAAGGGTCCTGTTACGCGGCGGCGACATGGCACAAGCCGGAGCACCAGCTGCTCGCGCGGAGGCTCGTGCGGGGCTTCAATTCGTGGGCGTACGCGATGGAGCGGTCCGCCGGGGACGACAGCTTCCTCCTCGCGCGCGCCGCGTACCCCGTTCCCGTGCAGTCGGACGAGACGCCGCTGCCCCTCTACATCGACACGAGCGCGAGCCGCCCCGGGATCGACGCGGATCCGAGCCAGTACATCCACCTCCCGGACAACCCCTTCTGGCCCGATCTCTGGACCAAGAACAAGCGGTCGAAGGACGATATCGGCCACATGCTGCGGGCGATCGGCGAATTCGACACGTGCGACGCCGAGCTGTCGGGCGCGGAGCCGCACGCGGACGTCGTCGAGATGCGCCGGCTCTACGAGGGGTTCTCGCGCAAGGTGGTCAGCAACGGCTTCGTGATCCCCACGCTCGACAAGACGCTGATGGAGTATCCGCCGGCCGAGAGCCTGGCGCACTTCATCTCTTTCCTGGAGTGCACGGCGCTCCTGTCGCTGGAGGTCACGGGGTACGGACAGCCGGTCTCCGCGGACTGCGGGGATGGATACGACCCTGTCCCGGAGGGCACGGACGGCATCAAGAGCGGGGCGATGCAGATCGTGCGATCGTTCCACGCGGCGGCGGTGCAGCAGGCGCTCGTGCACGATAAACCGGATCTCGCGAAGACGCTGCTCGGCGGCGTGGTGAAGCGGCTCGACACGGTGATGGATCTGCTCGACGCGGGGACGCCGCCGGCCAATTTCGCGATGTCGGATCTGACCGCATTCCTGCTCCACGCGGCGGCGGCCGGGGTGCCTCTCACGTCGCGGGAGGCGCGCTTCCTCCAGGAGCGCATCGCGGAGGCGAAGGCGTCGTACCTGGATCCATCGATGTTGCCGCAATACGACCTCTTCGATCCGGCGGGCGCGGACGGCGACTACGCGTTCGAGCCGGGCGGCGCGGGCATCGACTTCAAGGACATCGGCCTCCTCGTCGGCCTGTGCTCGGCCCAGTACCGAAACCCCGCGTCCGTCGCGGTGATCGACTGCGACGCGCTGAAGGCGGCCGACCTCTGACGCGCCCGCGGAGGGGGCGGCCGTCTCGGCGTGCGCGGGCGCGGTGATTCGGCGCTTGAGGAGGGCGCGAGTCTCTGCCAGAGTCCCGGCATGATTCCGTTCTCCGTCCTGGATCTGGCACCCATCCCCGCCGGGGGGGACGCGGCCGTCGCGCTCCATCGCTCGCGGGATCTGGCGGCGCACGTGGAGGCGCTCGGGTACAAGCGCTTCTGGCTCGCGGAGCACCACAACATGCCGGGGATCGCGTCCGCCGCGACCGCCGTCGTGATCGGCCACGTCGCCGCGGGGACGAAGACGATCCGAGTCGGCGCCGGAGGCATCATGTTGCCGAACCACGCGCCGCTCGTCATCGCGGAGCAGTTCGGCACGCTCGCGGCCTTGTTTCCGGGGCGGATCGACCTCGGCCTCGGCCGCGCGCCGGGGACCGATCAGGTGACCGCGCGGGCCCTCCGGCGCACCCTCACGACGGAGGAGGACGCCTTTCCGGACGACGTGCAGGAGCTGATGCGCTATTTCGAGGAGCCCTCTCCCGGACAGAAGGTCAGCGCCGTCCCGGGCGTGGGCGCGAACGTGCCTGTCTGGATCCTCGGATCGAGCCTGTTCGGCGCGCAGCTCGCCGCGGCCCTCGGCCTGCCGTACGGGTTCGCATCGCACTTCGCGCCGGGGTACCTGATGCAGGCGGTGAAGCTGTACCGCGAGCGATTCCGGCCTTCGAAGCACCTCGACAAGCCCTATCAGATGGTGGCCGCGAACGTCATCGTGGCCGACACGGACGAAGAGGCGCAGCTCCTCGCCACGTCCTTGATGCAGATGTTCGTGAACCTGCGCCGCGGCCGCCCGGGGAAGATGCCGCCGCCCGTGCCGGGGTTCCGCGAGCAGCTCTCCCCGCAGGAGACTGCCATTCTGGACGACGTGCTGGTCTGTTCGTTCGTCGGGACGAAGGCCACCGTGAAAGAGGACCTGTCGATGTTCCTGAAGGCGACCTCTGCCGACGAGCTCATCGTGGCCTGTTCGGTGTTCGACCACGAGGCCCGGAAGCGCTCGTTCACTCTGCTGGCGGAGCTACAAAAAGAGATGGAGTAGGCGGTGGAGTAGAGGGGGGCCGATCGAGGATGGCCGCCGCGCTCCCCCTTGATTCAAAGCTGGTTCACCTCGCGACGAGCACAGGCATGATTTTACAAGGGGGCAAAGCCCCCTCGTATCACTCCCCCGCTTGCGCAGCGTGTACTGGCTAGCAGCCTGTGGAATTATCGTCGCGAGCGCCCGGATCACGCGTCCGAGCGAGAACCGGAGCGGAACATACTCGCGTATTTGAGCACCGGAAAGCGCAGCTCGGACGCGTGAGGCGGGTGCGCAGCAGATAAGTCCACAGGCTGCTAGATCGTGCACGTCGGATCGGTGCACTTCCACTTGCCGGTGACGTCCGTCTTCTGACACTGGGTCGGAGCGCTCGGATCGCTCTTGCAGTCGTCGTCGACGCGGCACTGGTCGTCGCCCTCGCGGCAGAACGTGTGCGCGTCGCGGTTGCAGTTGATGTTCCACTCGCCGAAGCCGCACTCTCCGGAGGCGCAGTCGGCCGGAGCGTGGCAGTCGCTCCCCTTGGTGCAGAACGGGTTCTCCGTGTACCCCTCCTTCGTGGAGACGCCCGCGCAAACACAGGTGTTGCCACCGGCGCAGTCGTCGTCCGTCTCGCAGGCGTAGACACACCGGCACGAGGCGGTGAGCCCTTCGCTGAACTCGTGGACGCACACCCCGTTGGAGCCACCCATGCAGTCCGCGCCGGTGTGGCACTCGTAGAAGCTCTCGTCCCCTTTGCACGTGTCCTTGTTCTGGAGCACGCACGCCACCGCCGCGACGCGGTTGACGGAGCCGTCCGAGCACTTCACGTATCCGCTCGGCGAGCCGTCGGGCTGGAGGATCGGCTCCGTATTCATGCAGGGGTCGGTCGTCATCGTGGTGCCGCCGGCGCCGGCCGTTCCGCCCGTGACGGTGGTTCCGGCCGCGCCCGCCGTGCTCGTGGAGCCGCCGGACCCGCCGGATCCCCCGGAGCCGCTGCACGCGGCGAGGCCGAGCGTCGAGATCAACAGGACACGGAGAGGCAGAGACAGAGAAGAATCCATGAGAGACCTCCGGAGTCGGGCGGGCTCTTCCATGCAAGTCTCTCTCCACCATAAGGCCCTCTCGGAGCGCGCGAAATCGGCTGGAAAAGAAGGGTATTCTCTTCGGTGACAGTCGACGTCTCCGGCCCACTCTGGCACAAACTCCAGGGTTCCCTGCTCCCTTCGCGAGGCGCCGCGATCAGCCCTTCTGCGCGAGCGCGCGGCCGACGTGAAGGCCCATCGCGTAGATCGAGAGCTGCGGCGGCACTCCGATGGACGTCGGGAACAAGGACCCATCGGCGATCCAGAGTCCCTCCAGGTGGCGGTGCTTTCCCTGGCTGTCGACGGCGGCAGACGGGATATCGCCCATCGGGACGGAGCCCATCGGGTGCACCGCGGTGACATCCATGCTCCCGGGCGTCAATTCGAACGGCTCGATCTTCTGTCCGCGCTCGTAGCGGCGCGCCGGATAGCCGGGGAGGAACACCGCCTTTGCGCCGGCCGCGAATAGCAATTCCGCGCACGCGAGGGCGCCTTTCACGAGCTGCGCGCGGTCGCTCTCGTTCGGCCAGTATTCGATCGAGAGGCCGAGATCGCCGTCGGGGCGGACGGTGCCTCTCGTCTCGTCGTGGATCATCGCCGTGAGGGCCGCGAGGTGCGAATACCGCTTCAGCGTGTCGCGGTGCGAGGTGCCGTGTCCGGGCACGAGCGAGGCTGTGCCGACGGGGTGCGCGAACGCCGGCACGATCCACACGCGGTCGCCCGCCGGATCGTCCAGATGGAGATACTGCGTGCACTCGTACGTCTGCGGGATGCCCTCCCAGGCGCGCACCGGATCCTCGAAGTCGCCGGCCGCCACGAGGGCCGGGTGGATGTGCAGGTGATTGCCAGTCTCGCCGCCGGGATCCGGCACGCCGCTGCGGAGGAGCAACGCCGGAGTCGCCGTCGCCGAGCCCGACACGCACACCCGCGGCGCGTCCACGATCACCTCGCCGATGGGCCGATTCGTCCGCGGGGCCAGCGCCTGCGCGAAGACGCCCGTCACCTTGCCGTTATTGTGACGGACGCGCACCGCCTGGCACCGACTCACGATCTCCGCCCCGGCCTTCACCGCGCGCGGGACGAGCACCTTCGCCGCGTTGTTCTTGCCGTCGTACGCGCACCCGATCTCGCAGAAGCCGCTGCCGATGCACCCTGAGCGGTTGTGCGACAAGCCCCCTCCGGCCCAGCCGAGCGCCTCGCACCCTTTCTCCAGGATCTGGTTGTGGCGATTCCATTTGTCGCGCGGGACCTGGCTCACTTCGAGGAGCTTCTCGACCTCGGAATACAAGGAGTCCCACGTCGCCGCCGGCAGGTGATCGAGCTTGCGATCGGCCGCCCAGCGCTCGCGGATCGAGAGCGGGATCCGCTTGCAGAGGTTCAGGTTGTGGAGCGTGGAGCCCCCGACGCCGCGGCCCTGGTGGATCTTGACCGCGCGGTCCTTGGTGGTGCGCCCGCCGGAGTCCCAGTAGAGCAGCGGCAACATCACCTCTTCGCGCTGCACCATGTCGGCCGGCGTCAGAAACTCCCCGGCCTCCAGCACGACCACGGACAGCCCTGCTTCCGCCGCGACCATCGCCGCCATGGCGCCGCCCGCGCCGGAGCCGATCACGCACAGATCCGCCTTCAAATGAAGGGGCAGCGGGAGACGGGACGCCTCGAAGATCACTTGACCACCGCCTTCGGGAGCGCGCCCGCCGGCGCCACCATCGCGTCGTAGGCCGGCCACGCGAGGCGCTGCGGACCGTGCGGATCGTAGTCGAGCGCGACCTTGGGCCCGTTGTATTCAAGCACCATCCACGTGGACGGCTGCTGGTAGAGCCCGAGCATCACGAGGTCGCGCAGCCCGCGGTACGCCTGCGACCGAGTCCCGCCCGCCGCTTCGAGCCCGCGCAGGTAGGCGTCGCGCGCGGGGATGTCGAGCCGCGTGAACCGGGGGATCCGCTCGCCGAGGATCGGAGTCGCGTGCTCGATGAGCGCCAGCATGCCGTGGATCTGCCACTGCACGTCGCGCGGGAGCCCCACCACGTAGAGGTCGACTCGATCCGCGACGGCCTCGATCTCCTGCCGTGTCGCCTCGGGCACGAGCACCTCCGCCGCCGCCCGCAACACCAGCGCTTCGGTGGCGGTCAATACCTCTCCGTACCAGTCGATGTCCGGATAGCCGGTCACCCGGATCGCGACGCCGATCGCCGCCGCCGCGCCGAGCGCCATCAGCACCTTTCGCCGCGGGATCTTGGGCGGGTGCTCCTCCGCATCCAGCCTCTTCCGGAGCGCGCGCGGCAGTTTGTCGCGCCAGCCTTCCGCCTCGGGCAGAGGCCCTCTGCGCTTGGTGAGCCAGAACAGGGCGTTTCGAAGTCCGTGGCGCCGCACGTCCGCGAGCACCGCGGCCATCGCCTTGCCTGTATACACCGGCTCCAGGTGGATGTCCTCGTGGGCCAGCGTCTCGCACGCCGCGAGCGACTCCTTGGTGGGGATCGCGTATCCGCCGCCGACGAACGCGTGATCGAGCACCAGCGGGAGAGGCCCTTTCGGCGCCGGGATCTTCCACCTCGCGAGCTCTTCCGTGAGCTCCTTTTGCAGCGATCGCACGCGCGCCTGCGTGGCGAGCGGCCGCTCGACGACGGCGATCGCGGACACCACCGTCGCGACTCCCCCCATCGCGAGCCCCATCGCGAGGCCGACCGCGGTGCCGCCGGAGCCGAACGCGACATAGAGCCTCTCCGGCTCCGGCACTTCGCCGCTCTTGATCTGCTCGCACAGCTCCAGCCCCGCGCGCAGGGACCCCAACATCCCCGCGGCGGTGGTGGCGCCGGCCGCGATCACCGGCGCGCCGCGGATCTTCTTGCCGATGAGCACCGACGGGCTGAAGAGGGCCAGTGTCGTCCGCGAGCCGTGGTAGTGAATCGTCGTCGGGCCGGAGGCGGTGAAGGCCAGATTCTCGGTGGTCCCCTCGGACAGGGGAGTCCAGAACATGTACGCTTCCAGCTTGCGGCCCAGCGTGCGCGCCGCGTCGGTGAGGGCGACGAGCGATCCGGACCCGATCGCGCCCGGAGAGGCCCACGCGGGCGCCTCGGTGAAGGGCTCCCGCGCCAGGATGTATTCGAGCTTTCGGGGTTTGGAGCCGCCGTGCAGCGGAGGCAGGAGATCGTCCCGTTTGACGGCGAGGTGCGCGAGGCCGAACACGTCCGCCGTGCGCGGCAGATCCGTCACCTCGGTGGGCGCGCGCACCCAACCGAGCCGGGGGATCGCGTCGAGATCGGCCGTGGTGAACGGAGCCATCGGGCCGGGAGCATACCCGATCGGCCCCGTCGGGATTACTTCTTCGGAGCGGCGGTGGGCGCGGCGGTGGGCGCCGCGGAGGGCGTGGCGGAGGGCGAAGCGGAGGCGTCCGGCGCGGGCGGGAGAATCCACTTGTGCTCCGGACGGGCCAGGATCTCGGCGATCACGGCCTCGACGCGGTCGGCCTGCTCCTTCTTGCCGTTCTGCGCGGCCTTCTCGGTGATCTCGTGCGCTTCGGGCAGGAGCTGCGTGTAGAAGCGGTCCGCGACCTCGTACATGCCGTGCCAGTGCGTGTAGTCCGGCGCCATCATCGACGCGCCGTGGCGGGCGCGGCGGCCTTCATGGTGCCAGAGGTAATACCACGTCCACTCGATCTTCTCGTCGAATCCCTTCTTCGTGATCAGGCCCTCCGCGAGGAGCGCGTCCATGATCTTCTGTCCGGGCTTCGAGAACTTCTCGTTGAAGAGGACCACGAAGTCGTCATATTGCTTGTAGAAGCCGTTGACGAACTCGTCACCGTGGCAGTGCGAACAGACCTCCTTCATGCGGCCGCGCTTCTGCTGCCACGTGTCGGTGACGAGCGCGCGACGCTTCTCGGGGTCCTTCTCGGTCACGACGCGGTGCTCGGCGTCGGTGTCCATCACCATGCTGATCGACGGCCTGTTCGTCCAGGAGATGCGCTCTCCGGGGTCGTGCGTGACGCGGCCGCCGTTGCGCGAGTTGCCGGACATGTGGCACGTCGCGCACGTCGGAGCCTGCGAGTAGTCCTTGCCGAGGATCCAGGTCTGTCCGTCCAGCTTCATCTGGTCCTTGAGGTCGCGGAAGGCGACGCCGTGCTTCGACTCCTCGTAGATCTCCTTCTGCGGGTGATCCGGGCCGAGGTGGCATTTGCCGCAGTTCTCCGGCTGGCGCGCGCGCCGCGGGGAGAAGTCGTGTCGGCTGTGGCACGCCGAACAGGACCCCTTCGAGCCGTCGAGGTTCAGTCGGCCGATACCCGTGTTGGGCCACGCCGACGGATCCAGCTCGGGCTTGCCGTTCTGGTCGCGGGCGATGGTGCTCAGGATCGCCTTGTTCGTGGGCTTTCCGTCGTCGCCGGGCTTGAGATCGTCCACGGTCACGAGGGTGCCAGTCGTCGTCTTGAGGGCCACCTTCTCACCGTGGCACTGCTTGCAACCGGACTGCACGCTGGCCATCCCGTTGACAGGCCCCTTCTCGTCGCGGCCCGGCGTGAAGGAGTGCGGGTTGAAGGGCACGCGCGCGCCCTCCACCGTCTCGGCGAGGAGGTTGTCCAGCGAGGCGAGGATGTTTCCGGCCTTCGCGTGGTGGCTCCGGCCGAACTCCGCGGCGACCTCTCCGTGGCAGCGCCCGCAGTCCCTCGGGGTCACGATCGTCGCGATCGTGGCGCCGTAGTGCTGGAACGCGTCGACGTCGTCCTTGTCCGCGGTGTGGCAGTCGAAGCAGCCGACTCCCTTCTTCGAGTGCTCCGATCCATTCCAGTGCTCGACGATGCCCGGGCTGCTCTTCGTGTGGCAGTCCACGCAGTCTTTGGAGCTGGCTGGCACCAGGATCGGCTGTGGGGTGAGCCCGGCCTCCTGCTTCTTTCGCAGGATTTCCATCCATTGAACGAAGAGGAGAGAGGCCACGAAGCAGCTTGCCAGTACGGCGATCACGATTCTCTTGGTCTTGAGCGTCACGGCGATACTCCTGTTTCAGTGCGCGACGACGGCTTCCCAGATCGTGAGCCCCAAGATGGCGGCGACTCCGAGGATGCCAATCCAGACGGTGGCCTCGCTGCCCTTCCAGCGCTTTCGGATCTGCGCGTCGATGAAGGGCCAGGCGAGGATGGTGAAGAGGATGAACCCCATGCTGAGCACCGCGGCCGTCCCCGACAGGAGCTTGAGCCAGCGGAACGCGACATAGAAGAACCACTCGGGCTTGATGACCTCCGGCGTCGTGAGCGGATCCGCCTTCGGGCCGAGGCCCGCGGGCAGCGCCATCGACAGCGCCGAGAGCACGATCATGAGGCCGAGGCCGATCACGAGCTCCGACAGCACGTGATCCGGGAAGAACGGGAAGTGCTTCTTCGCGGCCTTCGGCTCGTCCTCGAAGTGGAATTCGGTCACGCCCTGAATCCGGATCATCGCGATGTGGATGACCAGGAGCAGGACGAGCAGGACCGGCAAGACGGCCGCGTGCAGCACGAAGAAGCGGGGCAGCGTGTGCTCGTTGTACGAATCGCCGCCGAGGAGGAGGTTCTTCGCGATCGAGCCGACGACAGGCACCTTGTCGGAGATGTTGGCGCCGACGGTGGCGCCCCAGAAGCTGAGCTGCTCGAACACGAGGCTGTACCCCGTGAAGCCGAGGATCAGCGTCGTGAGGAGGAGACAGACTCCCACCATCCAGTTGAGCTCGCGCGGCTTGCGGAAGGCGCCCGTGAAGAAGACGCGCATCTGGTGCAGCACGACGGCCGCGATCATCAGCGTCGCGCCCCACTTGTGGATGCTGCGCAGGTACCAGCCGAAGCTCGTGTCGTGCGTGATGTAGCGCACCGACTCGTACGCTGTCTCCGGCGCGGGCTGGTAATAGAACGCGAGGAGAATGCCAGTTACGATCTGGATGAAGAAGAGGTAGGCGGGCGTGCCGCCGAGGGCGAACCACCAGCGCTTGAGGTGGCTCGGGACTGGCTCGTTCGTGAGGTGCGCGAGGGCGCCCGGCTGGACCGGCAGGCGCTCCTGGATCGCGTCGCTGAGGCGGCTCATCCGTGCCTCCCTTCGGCGGGCAGCGTCTCGACCGCGACCTCGATGTAGAGGAGGCCTCGCTCGATCTTGAGGGGATATCGTGGGAGCGACTGGCCCGCTTCCTTCGGGGGGCCACCCGTGGCGATGCCGGTCGCGTCGAAGGTGCCATTGTGACAGGGGCAGAAGAAGCGATTCTGGCCCCCTTCCCAGTGCACCTGACAGCCGAGGTGCGGGCACGTGCTGGAGAGCGCGACGAACGCGGAGGGGTCGTCTCCGTCCCCGACGCGCGCGATCATCACTTTCTCACCGCTGGGAGTGCGGAAAGGGGTAGAGGCGCCTTTCTTGAAAGAGGCCAGGTCGACCACGTACATCCACGCGGTGCGCTTCTTACTGGCCGGGTAAAGGTACCGTACGCCGATGAGCCCGAGCCCGCCGTACGCCGCCGCGAGCCCGGCCGCCATCGCGACGGAGGACGCTTTGGACAGGAAATCGCGGCGCTCCGGCTCCTCCGGGGGCTCCGGAGCACCTTCAGTCGCGCCCGGGTTGTCGGGGGAGAGGACTCGGTCCGATGGGGGAGGGGGTGTCTCGCTCACGCAACGGCGCTGATCACCGCGCGTGCCAGAGAGGCCTCTTCAGGTGTGAGACGGGGATTCTGATTGCATTCTCAGGCGTGAGAATCGATCGTGGGAAAAACGCCCCGGCCCGTTCTCAGCGCGGAATGCACCGGAAAACGGGCTGTGCAGGGCGTGCATGGAAATGCGAACCAAGTGCATCGACGTCACGCCGTGCAACGAGCGGTTCGAGGCGGATCGTGGGGATCAGAAGCGGGCTTGAGCGGACAGCCCGAAGCCGAGGAAGTCAGGCGAGAGGAAGGTGCGCTGCGTGACCGTGCCCTCGTTGGGGTCGCGGTCGATGAACGTGCCGTTGTTGTCGCGCACGTACTGGATCCAGCCGAGCACGCTCATGATGCTCGACATATCCCACTTGAGGCTGAGGCGAGCCTGGAAGATCGGCACGCCGTCGCGGTTGAGAGGGAGGATGGCGATGTTGCCCTGCTCGCGGATGACGACGGTGCGGTTGATCGGCGAGGAATTCGCGTCGATCGAGCTGGTCTTGAACTGCGCCGGGAACTGCAGACCGGCGCCGAAGCCCGGAGTCAGATGCACCGACGGGAAGTGGTAGTCGAACGAGGCCGCGAAGAAGAGCTCGTTCTGCGTCGTCGCGGCCTTCGGGATCGTCTCGAAGGGGATGAAGCTCGGCTGATTGCGGAGCACGAAGGGCAGGTCACGGTAAATGCCGGCCACGCTCGCGCGCAGATAGCCGCTCTTCAACGCGCCGGTGACGGCGGCCGCGAGCGCGGGCTGCAGCGTCGTCGCGTCCGGCGTCTCGAAGTTGGCGAGGTTCTGCCACAGGACGTCTTCCTCGACCGCGATGGACCAGGTGGTCTTTCCGGGGGTGTAGACCTCCGGCGCGAAGAGGATCTGAGGCTTGTTCGGGTCGTTGCGGTAGAGGAGGAAGTCGACCGATCGCGGGGCGCGCTCGTCCTTGTCCTTGATGACGATGCGCGCGCTCTCACCGAACGTGTACACCGGCTTTCCGAAGACGCCCGGCAGGTCGAACTTGCCTTGCTGGAAGTAGCCGCCGCCCACGTCGACGCGGAGCATGTCGCCGATATCGACGTTGCCGCCCAGCATCACGCCGTAGTTGGTCTGGCCGATCTTCACGGCCTCGACCTCGTTGGAGCCGCCGGACTTGAGCACGAGCTCCGTCTGGATGAGCTGCGCCGTCTTGAGGCCGAGGAAGGCGCCCCATTTCTCGCCCTGGAACTCCAGCCGTCCGCCGGGCGCGCCGCCCTGGATGCGCGGGAAGATCGACTGATTGATGTTCGCCGCCGTGCCGCCCCACGAGATGTCGTAGAGGTAGCCGAGGCGCATACGGTCCGTATCCAAGGGGAAGAGCGTGATGCCGAAGCCGCTCTTGCCGTCCTTCTTGCCGTCCACGTGGTAGAACGCGCGGATGTAGGAGCCGGCGTCGTAGATGGCCTTGTTGAGGTTGTTCGCGCCCTTCGCGAGCTCCGCGATGTCGAGGCGGACCACGAGCGAAGCCTCGGTGTCGAGGCCGTCGATGAAGCCCGGCATCTTCTTGTAGAGGCCGAGGTGCGTGATGTTCTCGCGGCCGCCGAAGCGCGAGTTCAGGTTGTCGAAGAAGAGGCGGTACGTCTTGCGATCACCGACCGCCGCGTCCGGGGAGAGCGGCTGCGCCACGCCCGTCGCGTGCAGGAGATCGTCGTCGCCGAACGTCCAGGAGAGGCGGGTGTCCATGAAATCGCCGAGCCGGATGGGCAACGACGACTTGTCCTTGTCCTTGTCCGGGGCGGGCGGAGGCGGCGCGTCCGGCTTGTCGAGGGGGCCTGTCGGAGCGCCCGTCGACCCGCCGTCCTTGGGTCCGGTTGGTCCGCCCGCGGGCGGCTGGAGAGGCTGTCCGGGCGGCGAACGGAGCGCCTCGGCCCGCTTCTTCGCCTCCGCGGCGTTGCCGCTCGCGCCGGACGCGATCTGCTCGTATTCGGCGGCGGCGATGGCGGCCTTGCCCTGCTTCTCGTGGCACTGGGCCAGATCGAAGAGCACGTCGTCCGCGGCGAGCCCCGTCGATCCGGGCTTCGCGGCGGCCTGATAGCTCTGCTCGAAGAGCAGACAGGCGCCTGCGACGTCGCCGCCGGCGAGGGCTGCGCGGCCTTTCTCACGCAGCTCCGCCGCGGTGGGCGCGGGCGCGTCGGGGCCTGGTTGCTGCGCCAACGCGGGGGTCGCGAGGCACAAGAGGAGGAGAGTTGCGGTGGGCGCGAGCGCGCGGCGTCGGAGCATAGGGGGTCGACCGGAGGGGGTCAGTTGGTGCCTTCGTCGGGGTCGTCAGTCGTGCGGAGTCGTACGCAAGCTTCTTTGGAAGACATGAGGTTGTTCGGGAAATCCTTCGCGCAGTCCTGGCCTTCGAGGCACAGGTCGTCGGGGCAGCGGGTCTCGATCGTCCAGTTTCGGCTGCCGCCGGAGAACTCGCGCATCGTCCCGGTGACGGCCGGGATCGCCTGGCCCTTGAGGGAAAGCGGATCGAAGCCGGTCACGGTGCCCGTGTTGATCTGGAAGACGGTGGATCCGCTGTAGACCACGTAGTTGCCGCGCGCCGAGTAGTTCGTCCACTCGCTGCACTTCGCGTTGTTGGAGCAGGCGTCCGAACAGGCCGCCTCCTTCGCGTTGGTGAAGTCGACCTGGCCGTCGCCGTTGAGGTCGCAGCTCGAGTGGTCGGCGTCGAAGTGGTTGTTGATCGCCGCGCCGGGGCCGAAGAAATCAGCCACCTTGAAGCTCTCGATGCGGACGAGCGAGGACTCCAGCGTCTCCATCAAGACAGGGTCTTTGAGGGTGTTTCCGTCGATGACCGTCGGCTCGGGGACCTGGCAGTCGCCCTGTCCCTGCTTGATGAAGCTCACGTTGTACGACGGGAAGTTCATCTCGGTGAAGCCGAAGAACTCGCCCATCGTGCCGGCGAGGTACGTGAGGCGGTCGCACACGCGCATGCCCGCCGGCGTGTTGAAGTTGAACGCGAACAGGCTGTTGGACGCGCCGTCCGGGCCGGCGAGATCCGTGACGTAGAACCCGTCGCTCGACACGCGCGTGACGATCACGTTCTGCGGCGCATCGGTGAAGGCCTGAATGCCCTGGAACGGATACGGCGTCGCCGTGCCGGTGCCCTGGATGTCCGCGATCCGCGGGAGGGCATAGTGGATGATCTCCGAGACGCCGGACGCCGCGGTGCCGGTCTCTTCCGTGTCGTCGTTGGCGAACGCGCAGCCCGGATCCGCCGGGTAATCGATGCGACCGTCCTGATCGTTGTCCTTGCCGTCCGCGCACGCCGGGGGCTTGCTCGGGTCCACCGGGGTGAAGCCGTCGTCCTCGATCCAGAGGCGGGCCGCGCCGTACATGGCAGTCGCCAGGATTTGCCCCTTCGCCACGCCGTCCTTCACGAGGATGTTCCGGCCGAGCGATCCCTCCTGAATGACGCCGCTCACGGCGCCCGGCTGGACCTCCGCGCGGACGAAACCGTCGAAGTCGACGGGCTTGCCGTACGCGTCCACCGCCTGAATCTGGAAGTCCCACGTGTCGTCGTGATCGCCGATGTTCGCGGGCAGCGGCGCGTCGATCGCGGGCGGGTCCTTCGCGTTGACCTGAAGGACATCCACCTTGAAGGAGGAGAGGCCGGTGAGACCCACGCCTTCGTCGGAGCACCCGGCGAGGAGAGGGGACGACGCCAGCGTGAGAGTCGCTGCGAAGAGCGGTAGTTTGCGGAGAGGGCTTTTCATCGGTGCGCTCCTCACTGACCCACCATCTTGAGGCGACCGTCGGAGAAGTTGCCGAGCCGCCGGTCCACGCACGAGAGGAACTTGCACTGTTCGCCGGCCGCCGCGCACGGGGCGAGCGAGGCCTCGCACTCCTTCTTCACGCCCGCGGTCGGGGCCGCCTCGCACGTCTGGCGCTGGAATTCCGCGACGTCGTCACGGCATTTGGCGAGGACGCACTGGCCCGCTCCACACGAGGTCTTCGGGTCCGTCTTGCAGACCGCGCCGGCCGCCTTCTGCACGGCCGTGGAGGTGCACTCCTCCGGGTTGGCCGAGCAGTCGATGGTCGACTCCGAACAGGCACACACGAAGTCGCCGCCGTTCGTCGCGGAGAGGCCCGCGCAGTCCGCGTCCGTCGTGCACGCGGTGAGCTTGCCGTCCGCGTCGGAGCCGCACGGAGCGCCCGCGCGGATGTAGTCGATGAGCGCGTCGCGCTGCTGAATGCCGGTGTCGAACTGGGTCGTGTTGCGCTGCAGGACGCGGAAGCCGCTGCCGCCGGCCGCGAGGTAGTTGGAGGTCGCGAGCTCGTAGCTGGCCGTCGGGAGGATGGGAGTCCAGCAGCGCTTCGTGTTCTCGACGTCGCACGCGCCGAAGCTCCCGCCGCAGTCCTTGTCGGAAGAGCACGACTTGTCGGAGACGCCGATATAGATGTTGGTCGCGACGCCGGGCCGGGTCTCCGCCGGGTCCTGCTTCGCGCAGTCGGTGACGATGCGGGCGCCCGCGATCTGCACCTGCGACACGCACCCGCGGCCGGACGAGCGGCGCGCCGCGAAATCGAAGAGCTCCTGCACCTCGACGCCGGAGAGCTGCATCTTCGTGATCGAGTTGTCGAAGGGGAAGATGTTGAACATCTGCTCGACGGTGACCGGCCCCGGCACCAGATCCGCGCGGATACCCGTCGTGTTCGTGAGCGCGAAATCGGTCTGAATGCCGAGCCGCAGCCACGCGGCCGTCGCGATCATGTTGCCGAGGGGGGAGTCGCCGCCGGTGGAGGAGTTGCGCTTCGACCCGTCGAGGGCATATCCGACCAAGAGATCGAGGTTCGCGAGCGCGTCGAGGCCCTGGCCATAAGGCTCCAGCGTCTGCTTGACGATCGGGTCCTCGGGCTCTTTCTCGGTGACAGGGAACAGCTTGTATTCGTGCGTCAGCACCTCGAAGCCGTTCAGCGAATCGTACGGGTGGCTCGGGTCGTCCTTGAAGTCGTCCGGCTCGTTGGAGAGCACGAGATCGAGGCGGCCGACGTATTTCGCGAAGGCGCCGGAGTGGGCGAGGACGACGTCGCGCGGCGTGCAGTAGCGGCGCACCTTCGGGCCGGGCTCTCCGAAGGCGCCGGCCGAGTCCTCCGCGGAGGCGAGCTCGATGTAGTACTGCTTCTTCGCGTCGTCGTAGTTGGCGGAGCAGTCGCGCACCGTCTTCGGCGGCTGCAGCACGATGTGGTTGTGACCGCCGAGCACGACGTCGATGCCGGTCGTGTTCGCGATCATGTCCTCGTCCACCTCGAGCCCGAGGTGCGTCACCATCACGACGACGTCGACGGCGGGGCGCAGCAGATCGACGTAGAACTGCGCCACCTCGCGCGTGTTGAGCGGCGTGATGCCAAGCCGGTTCGGCGCCTCGAAGATCGAGGTGATGCTGGAGAGGTTGCCCATCCCGATCACGCCGACCTTCAGCCCCTGGAGGTTGAAGACGGTGAACGGCTGGATGATCGATCCGAGGGGCGACGCGCCGGGCTGCGACGGATCCTCGAGCAGGTAGTTCGCCGCGAGGACCGGGTAATCGGCCCAGCTCTGGAGCTGGAGGCCGAGGTTGAGCGCGCCGCGATCGAACTCGTGGTTCGCCACGATCATCGCGTCGGTGCCCATCGCGCTGAGCGATCGCACCTCCGCCTCGCCCGAGTAGAAGTTGAAGATCGGCGCGCCCTGGAAGCAGTCGCCGCCGTCCAGGTGGAGCACGCGCTCCGCCCGCGCGCGCTCGCGCCCGATGATGTGCGAGATGCGCGCGACGCCGCCGACGTTCGCGATCGATCCGGACGCGCCGAGGCCGAGGCCCGAGTCGACCTGCCCGATCTGGAGGTTGTACGGGAAGAGGCGCGAGTGGATGTCCGACGTGTGGAGGAGGGTGAGGTGGACCTGACCCTTGATCCCCGGGGGCGGCTCGCTCGTGGTGCAGCCGCCTCCTGCCGAGGAGGCCGCCATCGCCGTCGCCACGAGCGCCGGCACTGCGAGGACGCTCGCCGCTTTCTTCGCCAGCGCGGCCCAGGAACGCTGCATCGTCATAAACGCGCGCACCTTAGAAAGGTGGCGATGTCACCTCAAGGGAAAACAAGTAAAGTTGCGTTCGCGTGAACCCCTCGGCACTGCTCCTCGCGCTCACGCTCGCTCCCAGCGAGCCCATGGCCACGTCGGCCGCAACTCTTGCCGCGGCCGCCGCCGCTTCCGGGAGGCCGAAAGAGTGCATGAGCTCGTCGCACCGCGCGCTCAATCAGGGGCCGAGCGTGTGGGCGCGGGCGCGGGTCCCCACGCTCCAGCGGTACTGCGACATGCTCTCGCGCGCGCGGGCCCAGCTCTCGACGAACCCCGAGATGTCCAAGAATGCCGCGCTGGAGGCGGAGAAGGCGCTCCCGGGGAAAGCTGCCCCGAAGGTCGCGATCGCGCGCGCGGCGCTGGCCCTGGGCGATCTGGAGACGGCGGCGAAACAGTTCCTCGCGGCCAAGAAGCTCGATCCGCGCAGCGTCGAGGACCCGGCCACGATGCACGACCTGGCGCGCGTCCTCCGCAAGACCGGCAAGAAGGCAGAGGCCCTCGCGGTGTACCGGGCGCTCGTTCCGCGCGTGGATCTGATCAGCTCCACCGAACGGCGGGTGAGCGTCCTGCTCGAAGCGGCGCACGCGTCGATGGCGGCGCTCGCCGCGGAGGCCGACGAGAGGACCGCGAAGGCCGACAAGGATCCGCTCAAATCGAGCCCGCTGGACGAGGCGATCGCGTACCTGCGGGAGGCGAAGCAGAGGCCGCCGACGCTGCTCGCGAACGACGTCGCGCTGACGCTGGTGCTCGCGCTGGATCGCGCGGGGGAACGGGAGGCCGCGGACGCCGCGCTCGCGGACGCGCACCGCACGGGGGCGCGCGTGCGGCAGTCGTCGCTCGATTATCTGTCGGATCCGAACGAGAAGATCGCGCTGGAGGCCCTCGTGCTCGAAGGGTCGGACCGCGCGGCCGCGATCAAGTCGTGGGAGAGCTACCTCGCGACGCCCGCAGGAAAAGGCCCGTGGGCGAACGCGGCGCGCGCCCGGCTGGAGGCGCTCAAGCACGGCGGCGGCGCGAAGGCCGGCAAGCCGCAAGTGGCGAAACCCGCCGCGCCTGGCAAGAAATAGCGATGTCCACGGGGCCCCACGTCCGCCGAGCCATCGCGATCGTCCGGACGACGGCGCTCGCGCTGACGACGATCACGATCGCGGCGGTCGCGACTCCGAAGGCCGCGCACGCGAGCCCGTCGGTGTGGGCGCGCGCACGGGATCCGCGCCTCTCCCAGCGCGACGCGATCATGGTCGACGCGCAGAAGGCCGTGCTGCGGTACCGGGAGCTGCGCAGTCGCGGCGGCCCGCAGACGGAGGCGCTCGCGGCGGTGATCCTGCGCGACGCCCGGCAGCACCTCGGCGATCTGGTCGCGTCGGGCGCGGCGGATTTCGCGGCGCGCCTGCTCTACGCGGAGGTGCTGCGGGACGCGCGCGCCAACGACGAGGCGCTCAAGATCCTCACGAAGCTGATCGCGGACAACCCGCCGGAGCCGATCCGCGCCGACGCGCTCGGCGATCTCGCGATCCTGCACGCGCTCGCGGGCCGTCGCGAAGAGGAGATCCGCGCGTACACCGAGTCGCTCAAGATCGAGCCGCACGCGCACCTGCGATCTCGACTGCTCGCGAACCGCGCCGAGGCGCTCATGGCCACCGGCGACATCACCGCGGCGATCGAAGGGTACCGCGAGGCGCTCGCGCCGCTGACCTCGCTGGAGCTCTACTGGTACGCGCCCACGACGCTGTTCGGCCTCGGCGTCGCGCTGGATCGCAGCGGCGATCTGCCCGGCGCGCTCGACTCGATCAAGCTCGCGCGGGCGTACGATCCGCACGACAAGGGCCTCCAGAGCGGGAGCTGGTTCTTCTCGCCCGCGCACGACTCGCACTGGTACTGGGCGCTCGGCGCGTGGAGCCGCGCGCGATCCTCGACGGAGTGGCCGGTGCGCGCCGATCAGTACGAGCGCGCCGTCTTCGAGTGGGAGACGTACCTCGCGGACGCGCCCGCGGACGACCGCTGGATCCCGCTCGCCCGCGTGCGGCTCGACGAGGTGAAGCGCGAGCGCGATCATATGCGCAAGGCGTACGACGCAGAGGCCCGCAAGGGAGCCGCCCCGAGGTTCTCCCCGGACAAGCCGATCAAGCGATGACGCCGCCCGCGAGACGCGACTCTTTGTTCGGCGAGCGGGTGCTCTGGGCCGGACAGCCCAAGGCGATCATCATCCCTTCGCTCTACCGCGCGGGCGCGATCCTCTGCGCGCTCACCTCCGCGATCACGACGACGTTCGCGGTCGTGGTGGCGAAGGCGCTCGGCGCGCCGACGGGGGGCCGGCTCGCGTTCGCGGCGTGGATGGCGACGCTCGCCCTCGCGCTGGAGATCGGGCCGAAATGGTGGCTCTCCGGCCTCGAATTCAAGATCACCGACAAGCACATCATCGTGCGCCGCGGCCGGATCCACCGCTTCATCGATCGCGGCGCCGTCAGCTTCGCGCGCATCCGGTGGCACAAGAAGCAGCCCGGCATCGGCGATCTGGAGCTCGTGCGCGCGGTGCCGACGGGCGCTCTCCGGAGGCGCCTCACGATCGTGCTGCACGGCCTCGTCGCGCCGGATCGCGTGTGGGCGATCATCCGCGGCGTCACGCCGACGGCGCCCGCGGGGGACGGGCACCGGCTCCTCGCGCAGCGCCTCGACGAGGGCGAGCGTGTCTTGTGGTCGGGCCACCCGGAGGTGACGTGGCGCGCGTGGGTGCCGCAGGGAGGCCGCGCGTTCGGCTCGATCGCGATCGGCCTCGGCCTCGGCGCGTCGTCGCTCTGGGTCGGCCAGCACGCGGTGCACGCGCTGCGGGAGGTCGCGCTCTCGGTGCCGCCGGAGTCGGGCGTCTTCATCGCGCTCGCGACGGCTGTTTCGCTGGCGATCGTGCTCCTCGCGGCCGGCGCGGGCATGGTCCTCTACACCGTGATCGTGAAGCCGGCGCGCGCGCTCGCGGACACGCGCTACCTCATCACGGATCGCCGCGTCCTCATCCAGCAGGACAACGAGGAGCTGCACCTGGATCGCGCGCACATCGTGGACGTGATCGACGCCCCGTCGCCGGGCGGGATGCGCGACGCGTTCCTCGTGCTCGACGGACCGCACGCGCGGGCGCTGGCCGCGGGCGGCGCGTTCGGTGAGGCGCAGCAGGGCCTGCAGCCCGTCCTCCGGAGGCTCGAAGACGTCGACGCGATCCGGGCGATGTTGCTATCGTCCACCCGGTGAACGGCCCCCGCATCGCGCTGCTCGGTCTCCTCCTCGTGGGCTGCGGCTCGGCGACTCCCTCGGCGGAGGGCCCGTGCGCGGGCACCGGCGCGTGTCCAGCGGGCGTGTGCGTCGCGGGCCGCTGCCGCGATTCGAAGCAGGCGCCCGCGAAGATCGAAGCGTCGCGCGTGGTCCTCTTGCCTGCGGACCTCGCGGTCCTCACTTCGCAAGGAGGCGAAGACACGCTCCCGGAGACGGTGTCGCTCGGACGTTCCGGCGCGGGCCGCGCGGTGCTGCTGCTGCGCTTCGTGTCGACGTGGCGCGAGGACGCCGAGATCCAGGCCGCGTACTTCGTGATCGATCCCGTCGAAGGCGCGCCGCTCCCCGTGACGCCGCCCACCGTCGAGATCGCGCGCATCCTCTCGCCGTGGCAGAGCGCGACCACCACGTGGGGCCGCCAGCCGCGCCTCGGTTTGCCGGAGCCCGCCGGCAGTCTGCGCGTGCTGCCCGCCGGCCCGATCCGCCTCGACGTCACGCCGCTCGTGAAATCGTGGGCGAAACACGAGAGCGACGATCACGGCCTCGCGCTCCTCGTCGACGGGGACGATCCGAACGGCGTGCTCGCGTCGACGGGCCTCACGAAGGGCGTGGGGCCGCACCTCGAGGTTTACCTACGGTGAGCGAGGCCGCCTCCGCGCCGCTGCTCGCGGTGCGTGATCTCTCGGTGAAGTTCGCGACGGAGGGCGGCGTGGTGCAGGCCCTCGCGGGCGTGTCGTTCGACGTCCCGCGCGGCAAGGTCGTCGGCTTGATGGGCGAGTCCGGCTGCGGCAAGAGCGTCACCGCGCTCTCGATCGTGCGCCTCTTGCCGGAGCCTGCGAGCCGCATCTCCTCCGGCCAGATCCTCTTCGACGGCACCGATCTGCGGACCCTCTCCGAGCGCGCGCTGGAGCAGGTGCGCGGCAAGAAGATCGGCTTCGTCTTCCAGGATCCGCTCGCGTCCTTGAACCCGGTGTACCGCGTCGGCGCGCAGATCGTGGAGGCGATCCGCCTGCACGAGCGCATGTCGCGGAGCCAGGCGAAGGCGCGCGCGATCGAGCTGCTCCGCCGCGTCGGCGTGCCGCAGCCCGAGGAGCGCGCGGAGGCCTACCCGCACGAGCTCTCCGGCGGCCTGCGTCAGCGCGTGATGATCGCGATCGCGATCGCGTGCTCCCCGTCGCTCCTGATCGCCGACGAGCCCACGAGCGCGCTCGACATGGTGACGCAGCGCCAGATCATCCTCCTCTTCCACGATCTGGTGCGCGCGCAGGGCACGAGCCTCCTCTTGATCGCGCACGATCCGGCCTTGCTGGCCGAGCTTTCGGACGAGATCGTGGTCCTCTATGCGGGCCAGGTCGTGGAGCGCGGCCCCGCGTCGCGCCTCCTCACGGAGCCGTCGCACCCGTACACGCGCGCCCTCCTCCGCAGCGTCTTGCCGGACGATCTCGAGGACACGGCGCGCTCGCAGGGCAGGGGAGCCTTGTCGCCGCGCATGCTGATCCCGGCGATCGAAGGCAGCCCGCCGGATCTCCGCGCGCCGCCCGCGGGTTGTCGCTTCCGCCCGAGGTGCGACGTCGCGATCGCCCGCTGCGAGACCGAGGAGCCGCCGCTCGTGCAGCTCGGCCGTTCTCGTGGGGATACACGTTGTTTCCTTGCCGGAGAGGGCCAATCGTCATGAGCGATGACAAGCCTTCTCAGGATGCGGAAGAGGCGCCTCCGCCGAAGTCTCAAAGGCCGCCTGCCTTGTCCTTCGATCCGCCCGCCGAGGGTGAAAAGGCGCCTCCCAGCGCCGCGAAGCCCGCGATCGTCGGGGCCGTGCGCGCGCGCCCGCTGCTCATCGTGGAGCGCGTCTCCAAGGTCTTCCCGGTCCGAAAAGGCCTCTTCGGAAAGCCCCAGTTCCTGCACGCGGTGGAGGACGTCTCCTTCTATCTCCGCCGCAGCGAGACGCTGGGGATCGTTGGCGAGAGCGGCTCCGGAAAGAGCACGTTGGCCCGCGCGATCCTGCGCCTCACGGAGCCGACGTTCGGTCGCGTGGTGTTCGACGAGAAGGAGATCACGCGGATGTCGCTCGCGGATCTCCGCCCGATGCGCCGCCGCATGCAGATCATCTTCCAGGATCCCGCGGCGGCGCTGAACCCTCGAATGACGGTGCGCGAGTGTGTGGCAGAGGGCCTGTCCATCTTCCGCCTCGTGAAGGACGACGCCGAGATGGACGCGGCGATCGAGAAGGCGCTCGCGACGGTGGGCCTCCCGCCCGAGACGATGGCGCGCTTCCCACACGAGCTGTCCGGCGGCCAGAAGCAGCGCGTCGGCATCGCGCGGGCCCTCGCGGTGAAGCCGGAGCTCCTCGTCTGCGACGAGCCGGTGAGCGCCCTCGACGTCTCGATTCAAGCCCAGATATTGAATCTGCTGCTGCGATTGCAGCGCGATCTCGGCCTCTCGATGCTGTTCATCTCGCACGACCTGCGGGTGGTGGCGCACACGAGCCATCGAGTCGCGGTGATGTTCCTGGGCCGCATCGTGGAGATGGGCCCGACATCGGCGGTGTGCGAGAAGCGCTACCACCCGTATACAAGGGCCTTGTTCGACGCGGTCCCGAAGCTCCGAGGCGACGGAAAGACGCGCCTCCCGATCGTGACGGACCTGGCCGCGGAGACGCCGAGCGCCGTGGACCCGCCGAAGGGCTGCGTCTACGTGCCGCGCTGCCCCCGCGCCGAGAAGGGCAAATGCGACACCGAGACTCCGAACCTGGCAGAGATCGTACCGGGCAGTCACCACCGAGTGGCTTGTTGGCATCCTGAGGTTTGAGGATTTACAAGGGGCGCCACTGGGAGGCCGGAGCCTGCTCAGCGGAGGCGGAGCGGAGCTTGCTCCGCGGAGTCCGCAGCTGAGTGGGCGCAGGCCTCGACGTTTTACAAGGGGGCGCTGCCCCCTCGTTTCACTCCCCCGCCTCTGAAAGAGGGAAGACGGCGTGGGGGGCTGGGGCGGCGCGGGCCTGGTGGGACCGCGCACGTGCTGACCGCCACTGGGAGGCCGGAGTCCGGTCCGCGGAGGCGGAGCTCCGCTTCGGAGCGGAGTCCGTAGCGGAGCGGACGCAGGCCTCGACGTTGCTCGCGTCCTGCTCCGCTGCGGGAACTCGCTCCACCGGCGCTCAACTTCGTTCGCGCCTACGTTCGCTCAGACATACCGGCGGCGTGCAGGCCGCTGCGCTCGTGCGCGGTCCCACTCCGGCCCACGCCCGTTCCGGCGAAGGCTTTGGAAGAAGGAGATCCGGAGATGGGGGGAATGCCTCAGGTGGGCACTGTCAGGTCCGCTCTCTCTTCATCAGCAGATAGGCAGTCGGCGTCGCGATGAGGGACAGGAGCGATGAGAACACGAGCGCGCCGATCACCGCGATCGCGAGCGGCTTCAGCATGTCGGCGCCGGAGCCGATGCCGGCGGCGAGCGGCAGCATCCCGAAGATCGCGGCGAGCGACGTCATCAGCACCGGGCGCAGGCGGCGGCGGCCCGAGCGCACGACGGCCTCCACCAGATCGAGGCCCTCCGCGCGCAGGTGCTCGACGCGATCCAGCATCAAGATGCCGTTCTTCGCGACGATGCCGACGCCGATGATCGCGCCGAGGAACGAGATCACGTTCAGCGACGCGCCCGTCACGAGCAGCGCCAGCACCGAGCCGAACAGCGCGAGCACCGCCCCGAGCACGATCGCGATCGGCTCGACGAACGAGCCGAATTCGAGCACGAGCACCGTGAACACGAGGAACACCGCCATCCCGAGCACGACGAGCAGGTTGCGGAACGATCGAACCTGCTGCTCGTAGAGGCCGCCGATCTCGATCGTCCCGGGCGGCAACGTCTTCTCCGCGAGCGCCTCCTGGATCGCGCCGATCGCGGAGCCGAGATCGCGGCCTTCGAGGCGCGCCGTGACGGCCACGTTCTGGCGCAGATCTTCGCGGTGAAGCTCCAGCTGGCCCGGCTCCAGCACCACGTCCGCGACCTGCGACAGGCGCACGGTGGTGCCGTTCGGCGCGCGCAGCAGGAGATGTTTGATGGTCTCGATCTCCTGGACGCGCGTCGGATCGATCTTCACGCGCACGCCGACGACGCGGTCCCCTTGCAGCACGGTGGAGGCCCGCTCGCCGAGCAGCGCGATGTTCACCGCGCGGCCCACCTCGCTCGCGTCGAGGCCGAAGCGCTGCGCGTCCGCGGATCGAAGGCGCAGGCTGATCGTCGGGCCCGTGTAGACGAGGCCGTCCTTCGTGTCGACGACGCCGTCCACCTTCGCGATCGCGTCCTCGATCGTAGGCGCGACCTCCTCGAGGAAACGCACGTCGGGCGAGAACAGCTTGATCTCGATCGGCTCCGGCGACCACGTGAGGTCGCCGATCAGATCGCTCAGGATCCCAGGGAATTCCCAGTCGATGTGCGGGGCCGACGCGCGCAGCTCGCGCCGCAGCTCGGAGACGACCTCGTCGGTGGAGCGATCGCGATCGGGCCGCAGCTTCACGAGGAAGTCGCCGGTGTTCGGCTCGACGAGGTGGTAGCCGAGCGCCGCGCCGGTGCGCCGCGAATAGCTCTCCACCTCCTTCGTGGACCGCAAGATCTCCTCGACGTGGAGCAGCGCGCGGTTCGTCTCCGAGAGGCTCGTCCCCGGCGGCGCGATGTAGTCGATGACGAATCCGCCCTCGTCCATCGGCGGCAAGAAATCGCTGTCGAGCTTCAAATAAAGGCCCGCGCCCGCGATCACGAGGAGCGCGGACAGCCCCGCCGTCACCCACGGCCGCCCCAGCGCGAGCCGCAGCGCCCGCTCGTAGATCCGCACGTGAAGCCCTCGATCCGCCCCCTCTCCGTCGTGCGCATTCGCGTCGTCGGCGATCGCGGCGCCCTCTTCCGCTGTGGCCTTCGGCGCGATGGCGGCGCCCTCTTCCGCTGCGGCCTTCGGAGCGGCGCGCATGAGGCGGGCCGCGAGCGACGGCGTCAGCGTGACCGCGAGGAGCAGCGATGTCAGCAGCGACACCACCATCGTCAGCGCGAGCGCTCGGAAGAACACGCCCGGCACGCCGTCGAGGAACGCGAGCGGCACGAACACCACGACCGGCGTCAGCGTCGATCCGACGAGCGGCAGGAAGATCTCGCGCGTCGCCTCCTCCACGGCGCGATCGCGCGCGAGGCCGGCGGCCTGCTTCGTGTAGATCGCCTCCACGACCACGATCGCGTCGTCGACCACGAGCCCGATGGCCGCCGCGATCCCGCCGAGCGTCATCAGGTTGAAGCTCATCCCGAAGGCCTTCATCGCGACGAGCGTGAAGAGCACCGTGATCGGGATCACGAGCGTCGCGACCAGCGTCGTCCCCCAGTTGCGCAGGAACAAATAGAGGATCACCACCGACAGCAGGAGCCCGAACACGACGGCCTCCCACACGCGGAGTACCGACGACCGCACGAGCAGCGACTGGTCGTAAAAGAACTGCAGCTTCATGTCCGGCGGCAGATCGTGGCGGAGCGCGGACAGCTCTTCTTTCAGCCGATCCGCGATCGCGAGCGTGCTCCCGTCCGGCTGGCTCCGCACGTTGAGGAGCACCGCGTTCACGCCGTCGGCCGTCACCACGTTGAACGCGGGCGCCTCTCCGCGCCGCACGTCCGCGACGTCGCGCAGCCTCACGGGGTGGCCGTCCGGCGCCGCGATCGTGAGGTCCGCGACCTCGTCGATCGTGTGCGCGCGACCGTCGACGACGGCGAGGTACAGGAGGTTGTCCTCTTCGTGGAGGCCCGCGGGCGCGACGAGGTTGGTTCGCGCAAGCTCGTCCGAAATGTCCGACAAACCCAAGCCCAGACCCGAGAGGCGCGTGGGATCGACGACGACCTGGATCTCCGGCTCGCGGCCTCCGACCAGATCCACGCGCGCCACGCCCGGCACGCGGAGGAAGCGCGGCTTGATGTCGTAGCGGGCCGTCTCCCACAGGCTCGCGATGTCGCGCGTGCGGCTCGTGAGGCTGATGCCGACGATCGGAAACGCCGAGAAAGTAAGCCGGAATACGTTCGTCTCGGCCGTCGCGGGGAGGGTGCTGCGGATCTGCGACAGGCGGCTCAGGACGAAGAGCTCCGACTGCACCATGTCGACGTCCCACGTGAAGAAGACGTTCACGTCGGCCGAGCCGCGGCCCGTCGCCGAGCGCACGGTGGTCGCGCCGGGGATGTCCTTCATCGCCTCTTCGATCGGGCGCGTGACCGTCGCCATCATCTCGTCCGCGGGCATCACGCCGTTGTCGACGAGGATCACGACGCGCGGGAAGTTCGTCTGCGGGAACACCGACGACGGCATCGTGAAGGCCGAATACACGCCCGCGACGCACATCGCGAACACGATGAACAGGATCGCGCGCGCGTGGCGGAGAGCGAATTTGCCGATGGACAGCGCGCTCACCGCGTCACTCCCCGAGCACCCGGACCCGCGTCTCTCTCGGCAGACCGTACGCGCCCTCGGTCACGATCTTCGTGCCTTCGGTGAGGCCGTCGGCCTTCACTTCGACGAGGCCGTTCTCGCGCAGGCCCACCTCCACGGGGCGCTGCTTCGCGGTGTCGCCGTCGAGGATCGCGATCACGGGGCCGACGTCGGGGACGTTCACGACGCCCGCCTCCGGCACCGCGAGCACGTTCGCGTGCTCCTCGACCGCGATGCGGATCCGCACGTGCTGACCGGGGCGCAGCGGTGCGTCCTTCGGGATCGACGCGCGCACGAGGCCCGTGTCCGTCTTCGGATCCACGTCGAGGCCCACGAACGCGAGCGATCCGAGCGTGGCGGCGCGCGCCGGATCCTTGTGCGCGTCCGCGTCGAGATCGACGACCTGGCCCGGCTTCAAGAGCGAGAGCTCCGCCGCGGGGATCTGCGCGGTGACGACGAGCCGGCTCAGATCGACGATGTCGGCGAGCACGGTGGTCGCGTCGACGGTCTCTCCGGGGCTCACGTGGATGCGCACGACGGTGCCCGCGAGCGGCGCGCGCACGGTCGTGAGGGAGCGGGCCACGTGCGTCGCCTGCAGCGTGGTCTGCGCCTCCGACGTCTTCGCCTCGGCCTCCGCGAGGTCTTCCTTCGCCGAGCTGAGCACGAGCTCCGCCTCGCGCACGTCCTTGTCGGAGGCGAGCCCCTGCGTCTGCATCCGCTTCGTGCGATCGCACTCGAGCTGCGCGTGATCCACGTTGAGCTTCAGCCTCGCGAGGGCGGCGCGCGTGGGCGCGACGGCGGCGGCGGCCTTCTGTTCTTCGGCGGAGGCGGCGCGCGCGTCGAGCTGGAACAGCGGCGCTCCGGCCTCCACGTGATCGCCTTCGCTGCACGACATCTTCGCGAGCACGCCCGCGATCGGCGCGGCGAGGTGCGTCCCCGCGGGAGGCAGCCCGTCGTGCGCGGCGTCCGGCGTCACGGATCCGAAGGCCTCCACGTAGCGATGGAGCGTCGCGCGCGTCACGGCCGCGGTGCGGACCGGCACCTCCGTGACGACGTCGTCCGCGTCCTCGCCGTGCGCCGTCGAGCTGCGATGCCGCGCGAGCCACAGCCCGCCCCCCGCGAGCGCCGCGACGACCGCGACAGCCGCAGCGCGAGACAGGAGCGAGCGTCGACCGAGCATGGGAGTGTGGGGCCGGCGGAGGCCTGCCCGAGGCCGTCGTACATCGGGGCGGCGGCCTGAGCAATCGATGTCGCGCGCGACTCCGGAGGAGACGAGAGCGCCGATCGCGCGGTGACGGCTCGTCGAGCTCGGGGCCGCGACAAGGGGTTTCGATAACCGCTCTCGCCGTCGGCGCGGTGTGCTCTTCCGTTCACACGGCCATGACCGGCAAATCAGGCGAGCGCCTGTGGAGCCGATCCACGCGGGGCTGGAGTATCGGTTTTTTGCGAAAATTCCATGGAATGGCGCTGCGTGGCCTGGAGATTGCCAATCTCCCTGGCATGATGTCCAGATCATCCTCTTTCGCTTCTCGTCTCGCGGCGTCTTCTCTCCTGGTCCTGGCTTCGTTCGCCGTCTTCGGCGGCACGGCCGTGCAGACTGGCTGTGGCGGCTGCCCGTGGACGAGCAGCTCCGATCCGGTGGTGACGCCGAAGACTGCCTGTTTGGAGGTGAACGCGTCCGACGGAGATCGCCATTTGCCGAACGGCGACGGTGGTTGTGTGAACCCCATTCTCTACGGCACGAACAAGTGCGCCGACGCTGTGACGTTCCCCGGCTCCCAGCTCTCCGGCGGCGCGGACGTCGTCGTGGCGGCGGGCGCGACGTACGAAGTGGCCGTCGACCTGGCCGCCGGCACGCTATCGGGCGGCGTGTATTCGTTCTCGGTGCCGATCACCGTCGGATCCAGCTCCGCGACCATCCAGTTCACCACGGAGTGACCTGCCCTCTGTCATTCTGGATCCGAGCCTCCATGCCCGTGGCCTGTTGTATGCAGACCGCATTCAATCGCGAGATGGAGGTAGGCACATGCACCCGCGATCTCTCCTGTCCCTCTTTTCGGCGACGGCTTGTTTTGTAGGGCTCTCGGGGATCGCGGCGGCGCAGCCGGCACCTTCGGATCCAGCCGCACAGCCCGCGCCGTCCGCGCCCACCGCGCACCCGGTGCAGCCGGGGGACGCGCCGCCACCTGCGGGCCCTCCCGGCGCGCCGGGCTGGTCCGCCGTGCCCGCCGCCGTGACCCCTGGACAGCCCGAGACGGCCGCCCCCGGCGCCGCGGGCGACTCCGCACCTTCCGAGCCGGCGCAGCGGCCGCGGGACGGCGTCACGGCCGATGGATACCCGATCACGCGCCGCGGGCATTTCTCGATCGAAGTCGCCACCATGCAGCTGCCGAGCTACAGCGCTCTCAGCGGTGCGACCATCAGCCAGTTCACGATGAGCACGGCGCTCGAGGCCACAGCACATCCTCTGCCCGGCCTCGCGGCGAACGTCCGGTACGCGACCGCCGCTCTGCTGGTCAGCGGCAATCTCATGCTGGGAGCCGATTACACGCTCAAGCTCGACCCCACGAGCTGGGTCACCGTTGGCGGTGCGTTCGGACTGCCCTTCGTCCGTCAAGGTGCAGGAGCCATGGTTCCCTCGTACGGTCTCGTTTACAGCGCGTTGTCTCAAGGGCTCTGGAACCTCCACGAGTACACGGCGGACGCCATCCCGCTCCGCATCGACCTGGGCTATGACGGGGTGTTCGGCCCCATCGGAGTGCGCATCGACGTGCAGCCGGTGGTCTATTTCCCCTTCGACACGACGAGCATGAGCGACGTGAGCACGAACACCGACCCTCAGCTCGTCGTGCAGCACGCGCTCGAGGTCCAGTACGGTCACCGCTACGGAGTCGGCGTTCGATACCAGGGAGTCGCGAACACGTTCTATCCCGACGCGTATCAGGGCGTCGTCGAGCCGTTCGTGCTCGTCCGGACGGACCTCGGCTTCGCGCGTTTCGGCGTGATGAAGACGCTCGACGAGGACAACGCGCCCGGGGACACGACGTACGACGGCGCGTGGGGCGCCCGCTTCTCTGCGGGGTTCCACCTCGACTGAGCAAGAGAGGTGTGCTGTCGATTCGACGGGTCCGCCCCCTTCGCGAACGGAGAGAGCGATTTGGGGGCGGCGGCGCCCGCAGGGGCGTAGGCCCGAGGACGCCGGGTGGGGGCACCCCCCTTGAATGGGCCCGAGTCAGCTCGCGGAGAGCTCTCCGGCGATGCCCTTCGCGTCCTCCAGCCCCACGCGCTTTCGCTTGAGCGCTTCGAGCTGGTCTTTCGCCTCTTGCACGACCTCCAGAGGGGCCTTGTCGGCGAAGGAAGGCAACGACAGCTTCTTCTCGATCGCCGCGATGTCCTTCTCCACCTTCTTGATCTCGCGCTCCACGCGCTGCGCCTCGTGCGCCGGCTCCACCAAGCCCTGAAGCGCGATCAGCACCTCGGTGTCCGCGGCCATGCTCATCACGGCGCCTCGCGGGCGCGCGCCTCCGCTCGGCTCGATCGCGGGGGCTCCCTTCGTCTTCACGAGGAATTGAATCGAGCCGGCCTCTGCCTCGAGAACGCGACGCACGGAGTCGACTCCGCTCCGGAGAACGAGAGGCACCTCCGCTCCAGGGTGGATGTCGTGCTCGCTCCGGATCGACCTCGCGGCGCCGATCACGGCCTGGAGCGCGAACATGTCGCGCTCCGCGTCCATGTCGAGAGTGGCAATCTCGTCGCCGGGGAACTTCGCCAGGGCCAGCGAGACAGGGGCGCCCGCCGCGCGCGGCAAGCGCTGCCACAGCTCCTCCGTGATGAACGGGATGAACGGGTGCAAGAGCCGCATCGCCGCCTCCAGCACGTACGCGAGCGTGTCCCGCGTCTCCTTCGCGAGCTCCGGATTCGTCTCCTTCGCCGCGAACACGGGCTTCGACAGCTCCAGGTACCAGTCGCACAGCTCGCCCCAGAAGAAGTGGTAGAGGCCGAGCGCCGCGTCATCCATGCGGAACTCGTCGATGCCTTTTCGGACGGCCGTCGTCACCGTCGCGAGGCGCGACAGGATCCACCGATTCATGAGCAACGTGGCCTTCGGCGCGCTCGCGCCCACCTCCGCACCCTCCAGGTACGACAGCGCATATCGCGTCGCATTCCAGATCTTGTTCATGAAGTTGCGGTACCCCTCGATCTTCTTCGGCGAGAGGGGGATCCGCTTCGATTGAGGCGAGTACGTGGCCAGCGTGAACCGCAGCGCGTCCCCGCCGTACGCCGAGAAGCCGCTGCCCATCTGCGCCGCCGACGGATAGGCCTTCTTGAACTTCTTCAGCGCCTCTTCCCGCGGCGCCCCCGGAAGGGCCTTGTCGACCACCTGCTCGAAGCCGGCGCCGTGGATCAAGTCGAGGGGGTCAATCACGTTCCCCTTCACCTTGCTCATCTTGTCGCCGGTCTCGTCCACCACCATCCCGTGCAGCAAGATGCGCTTGAACGGCGGCTCCCCCATGAAGTGAATGCCCATCATCATCATGCGGGCCACCCAGAAGAACAGGATGTCGTAGCCTGTCTCCAGGTCGCTCGCCGGATAGAACTTCTTCAGAGAGTCCGTATTCTCGGGCCATCCGAGCGTCGAGAAAGGCCACAAGCCCGAAGAGAACCACGTATCGAGCACGTCCTCGTCCTGCTTCGTCGCCGATTGACACTTCTCGCACGGGACCGGACCGTCCTGATTGGTGACCGTGATATGCCCGCACGCGGCGCAATAAAACGCGGGGATGCGGTGGCCCCACCAGAGCTGGCGGGAGATGCACCAGTCGAGGATGTTCGACATCCAGTGCTCGTAGGTCTTCGTCCACTCCTCGGGGATGATGAGCGTCTTGCCCTCCTTCACGGCGGCGAGCGCGGGCTCCGCGAGCGGCTTCATCCGCACGAACCACTGCGTCGAGATGAGCGGCTCCACCACGCTGCCGTTGCGCTGGCTGCGCGGCAGCACGAGCTCGTGCGGCTTCGATCCGCGGACGAGGCCCTTCTCTTCGAGCGCCTTCTTCACCGCCTTGCGCGCGACGAAGCGATCCAGCCCCTGGAACGGCCCGCAGATCGCGTTCATCGTCCCGTCGAGGTTGAGGATGTTGATCTCCTCGAGCTTGTGGCGCTTGCCCGTCGCGAAATCGTTGAAGTCGTGGGCGGGCGTCACCTTCACCGCGCCGGTGCCGAACTTCGGATCGACGAGCTCCGCGTCGCAGATGATCGGGATCCGCCGCGTGATCAGCGGGTGCGTGACGTACTTGCCGTGCAGGTGCGTGTACCGCGGATCCGCCGGGTGGATCGCCACCGCGGTGTCGCCGAGCATCGTCTCGGGGCGCGTGGTCGCGACGACGATCTCACCGCTTCCGTCTTCGAGCGGGTACGCGAACTCGAACAGCTCGCCGTTCGCGGGCTCGTTCTCGACCTCCAGGTTGGAGAGCACCGTCTGCGCCTCGCAGTCCCAGTGGATGAGGCGCGTGTCGCGGTAAATCAGGCCCTCTTTGTGGAGCCGCACGAACGCCTCGCGCACCGCGCGGTTGAGCTCCGGGTCCATCGTGAAGCGGGTGCGCGGCCAGTCGGCGCTGGTGCCGAGCACGCGCTGCTGCTCGGTGATGCGGCCGCCGCTCTGCTCCTTCCACTGCCACACGCGGTCGAGGAAGGCCTCGCGTCCGAGGTCGTGGCGCGTCTTGCCCTCGCGCTTGAGGATGCGCTCCACGACGGTCTGCGTCGCGATGCCGGCGTGGTCGATGCCCGGCTGCCAGAGCGTGTTGAAGCCCTTCATGCGGTGGTACCGCACGAGCACGTCCTCGATCGCGCAGGTGAGCGCGTGCCCCATGTGCAGCGACCCGGTGACGTTGGGCGGCGGCATCGGCAGCACGTACGTGGGCCGCGTGTCCGCGGGGTCGCTCGATGCGGCGAAGACCTTGTTCTCGATCCAGTACGCGTACCAGCGAGGCTCGACGTCGCGCGGATCGTAAGCCTTGGCGAGGGGGCTCTCCATGACGCGACGCGATACCACGCGCGCGCACCGCACGGAATCATGATCGCCGACAAAACAGCTTGAATCATGATGCCCACCCCCGGCCCGTGCTCGCTTCGCTGCGCGCGGTCCGCCCCTCCCAAATCGCTCGCTTCGCTCGCGAAGGGAGGGGTCGCCGGCCCACAAAACGAAGACCGCCCGACGCGCCGGGAGGCACGATCGGGCGGCGTCGCGATCCGATCGATCGCTACTTCGTCAAGCGCGCGATCTCTTCCTTGATGATCGTCTCCGCGAGCACCGGGACGACCTCCCACACGACGCGCTCCACGACCTCGCGCGAGAGCGCGACGACCGCGTCCACCTGCGCCGGCGTGAGGCCCAGCTCTTCGAGCTTCGCGGCCATCTGACCGTTGATGCCCGCGGCCGGACCGTGCGCCGCCATGTGCGCGATCTCGGAAGCGAGGCCGAGCGAAGGCGTCGTCGGCGAAGCGGCCGGAGCCGGACCCGAAGGCCGCGTGACGCCCGCGGCCGGCGTCGGCGACGTGGGCGACACGGCGCCGGGGCGACCCGTTGGGGCGAGCGGACGAGCCTGCGCGGCCGGCGGCGAACCGGCGACCGGAGGCATCGCGACGCCGGGGTTGTACACGAGCGTCTGCGCGCGCTGCGCCCGCACCTGACCCGTCGCGGTCGGCGAAGGCGACGCCTGCGCGGGGACCGCCGCGGGACCAGGCATCGTGCGGCCCGCCTGCGCGGTCGGAGCGCCCTGCCCGATGATCGTCTGCGCGAGCGGGTTCGCCACCGCGGGACGCGCCGGAGCAGCCGCGGCCGCCACCGGTTCGGCCTTGCCGCCGCTCAGCAGCTTCTTGACCTTGTCGATCATCTGCTGCGTGTCGAACGGCTTGTCGATGTGATCGTCGGCCTGCGCCGCCGAGCCCTTCGCAGGGTCGAACGGGTGCTGCTTCGACGAGAGGATCAGGACGGGGACGCCCGGTGACTGAGCCTTGATGAGCTTGCAGAGATCGTAGCCGGTCTTCGGATCCAGCGTGCTGTCGGCCACGATGACGTCGGCCTTCGCCGACTTCAGCTTCGCCAAGGCAGCGTCGGCGCTGTCGGCGGTGATCACGTTGAATTCCGGCCCGGCAAACGTGATCTCCAGGACCTTGCGCATGGTGACGCTGTCATCGACAGCGAGTACGGTGCTCGGCACGGAACGCGTTCTCCTTGTCCAGCGCGTATCTTCGGCCTCGGCGCTTCGGCGTGTCAACATCGCGGTAAGGATCGTCGGAAACGCCGCGCGAGACGCACCATGCTCCGCGGCCAGAAGGTCGGCGTTGCCGACCTTCGTCTTTCCCATCTCGGGGCGGCACGCGCCGCCCCGCCCCGCCGGCGGAGCCGTCGGGGTCCCCACCCCACGCGGGCGGCTCCGCAGGCTCCGCCGCTTTTCATTGCAAAGCTTTCACCGTTGGTCGCAGTTGTGCCGTAGCGCATGAACAAACCGGATCGAAAGCACGAGGCGTCCCCCCCGACGCAAGAACAGTCACCTGTTCAGGTAGAAGGCCGCCACGTCGTCACGCCCGAGGCGGCGGGGCGACAGCTCGATGGGGCCTTGCGGGCGCTCACCGGGGTGCCGTGGTCGGTCGCGCGGTCGATGATCGAGACCGGCAAGGTGAAGCTCTCCGGCGCCGTCATGACGAGCGCGCGCCGCCGCGTGACGGCCGGCGAGGTGATCGAGATCGACCCGCGCGCGCCGAAGCCGAAGACGGCTCGTTTGAAGGCGCTCGGTGAAGATCTGATCGCGTACGTGGACGCCGTGGTCGTCGTGGTACGCAAGCCCGCGGGCATCAGCACGGTGCCGTACGAAGGCGAGGACGCGGATCCGGAGGACGCGCAGGAAGAGACGCTGGACGCGCTGGTGCGTGATCTGCTCTCGCAGCGCGCGAAGCACGACAAGCGCGAGCGCACGAGCGGTCGCACGCCGCTCGGCGTGGTGCAGCGCCTCGACAAGGTGACGAGCGGCCTCATCGTGTTCGCGCGCACGTTCGCGGCGAAGAAGCACCTGTCGCAGCAGCTCCGGAAGCGCGAGATGCACCGCCGCTACCTCGCGATCGCGCACGGGGACGTCCGCAAGGCGACGCACCGCTCGCTCATCGTGCCGGATCGCGGCGACGGGTTGCGCGGCTCGGTCGACAAGATCCGCGGCCGCGCGCCGAGCGAAGAGGACCTCGCGGTGACGCACGTGGAGCCGGTGGAGTCGCTGCGCGGCGCCACGTTGATCCGCTGCCGTCTGGAGACGGGCCGCACGCATCAGATCCGCGTGCACTTGTCGGAGTCGGGCCACCCGCTCGTCGGCGAGCACGTCTACGTCCGCGGTTACCGAGGCGAACAGATCCCGGCCCCGCGCCTGATGCTGCACGCCGCGGAGCTCGGCTTCGTGCACCCCGCGTCGGAGCGCGAGATGCGCTTCGAAATGGACCCGCCAGAGGATTTCCAGAAGGTGCTCGAATCGCTGCGAGGGCCGCGGCGCGAAGAAGAGAAGCCCGCCGAAAAGCCGATGCCCGCGAAGCCGCGCGGCGTATCGGCTCCGCCGAAGAAGCGCTGAGGCTTCTTTTATCGGCCGTTCAGAGCTTCTGACAGGGCGGCGGCGGCCGCGTCGACGAGGGGCAGGACCTTCGCGTAGTCCATGCGCGTGGGGCCGAGGACGCCGACGGTGCCGGCCGCGCGGCCGTGCTCCGAGTACGGGGCCACGACGAGCGACAGCTCACCGCCCACGAGCTCGTCCGCTTCGGAGGCGAGCAGGACCGTCACCGCGCCGGCGGCGAGCGTCTTCTCCAGCAACGTGAGCAGCGCCTCGCGCTCCTCCAGCGTGCGCACCAGGCTCTTCAGGCGGCCGACGTCCGCGTACTCGGGCAGATCGATGAGGCGGCCCTGGCCCTCGATCCGCACCTCCGCGGGGCGCGCGAGATCGATCGTCGCCTTGCTGCCGAGCTCGAACGCGCGCTTGCGGAGAGCGTCCAGCGCGGTGCGCTCGTCCGCGAGGCGGCGCGCGAAGAGGTCCCGCACCTCGCCGAGCGAGCGGCCCTCGATCACGTCCGCGAGCAGGTTGTGCACGCGCTGCAGATCGCCTTCGCTGATCGGACCGTCGATCGTGACGAAGCGGTTCTCCACCGAGCCGTCGCGGAACACGAGCACCGCGAGGAGCTGGCCCGGACGCGTCGGGATGAAGCGGAGCTGCGACAGCGCGCGCATCTCTCCGCGCGGCGCGATCACGAGCGCGGCCGCCCCCGACAGCTCCGAGAGGTACCGGCCCGTCTCGCGCAGCGGATCCTCCGCCACGCGGATCTCCGCGAACCGCGCGTCGATCCGCGCCCTGTCCTCCGGCGCGAGCGGGCGCAAGCGCACGAGCGTGTCGATGAAGAGACGCAGCGCCTTGTCGGTGGGCACGCGGCCCGCGGACGTGTGCGGCTGACGGAGGTACCCCGCGTCCTCCAGATCGGCGAGCACGTTCCGGATCGACGCCGCCGAGAGATCGAGGCCGTACCGACGCGCGAGCGTGCGGCTGCCGACCGCGTCTCCGGACGCGATGAACTCGCTGACGACGGCGAAGAGGATCTTCTTTGCGCGGGCTGAGATCTCGGTAGGAGAAGGCTGCACGGCGCTCTGATTGGAAGCGGTACGCGCCGATCCGTCAACCGGGATCGCGGAGTCTACCCGCGCGGATCGGGCTCTCGTCATGCTCGGATCTTGAATCGGCGAGGCCCCGAGCGGTAGTCGTTGGACCGCGCCCTTGCTGCTCGCCCCCCTCGCGTTCGCCCTCGGCCTGACCCTCCTCGCGCCCGTCCCGGCGCGGCACCGGAGGCCCCGCGTCACGTACGAGGACCCGCGCGATCGGCGCCCCTCCGCGACGTACGCGGCGATGGGGAAGGCCGCGTGCCTCCGCGAGCTCGGCGCGCGAAAGATCCCTTTTTCGAAGGTCGAGAAGGCCCCCGGCGTGATCGTCCCGGTGCGCCTCACGGGCCCCGTCGCGGGCGTCACGTACCGCACCGACGCCCCCGATTTCGAGCGCGCCCAGAGCCCCGCGGAGGTCTTCGACTGCCGCCTCGTGCTCGCGCTCGCGGACCTTTCGAAGCTGCTCGTCGCGCGCGGGATCGACGAGGTGCGCATCGCCTCCGCGTGGCGCCCGTCCAAGCGCGCGCGCCCCGGAAAGCAGGGGAACCGTCACGCGGGAGGGCTCGCGGTGGACCTGATGCGCTTCGGCAAGAAGCCGCTCCCCGGCGAGGCGACGCGCCGCTGGATCTCGATCGCGTCCGACTTCCACGGCCGCATCGGCGACCGCGTGTGCGCCGCTCCGTCGCGTCCCCTCTCGGCGTCCGCGAAGGAGCTGCGGACGATCGCGTGCGAGGCCCACGCCCGCAAGATCTTCACGTCGATCCTCACGCCCGACTACGACCGCGCGCACCGCGACCACCTCCACGTGGAGATCCGCCCCGGCGTCGACTGGTCGCTGATCTTGTGAAAGCCAGCACGGTTCGGCCGGGATCGAACGCAATCGTGCGCGGCGATGATCCGTCCGTCACTCGTAGGTTATGTTAGCGCCCGTGACGACCTCCCCCGCCGAAGACACGCCGAACGTCGCGCCCTCTTCCGCCCCTCGGAAACAGGCGTCCAAGCGATCCCGGAAGGACCCGAAAGCGAAGAAGACCACCGCGCGCGCGGCGCTCGCCGTCGGCGCGATCGCGGCCTCGTTCTCGGTCGCCGGCTGCCCTTGCTTGGAGTCGGTCGTGAACCCGAGCCCCGCGCTCCAGTGGTGGCTCTTCTCGAACTTCGGCGCGAGCCGCACGTGCCCCGAGATGCTGAAGACCGGCATCCCGCTGCGCCTGCAGAACGGCAACCCCGCGATCGGCCGCTTCTTCCCGACGCAGTGCTCGTACATGGTGGACGACTCGCGCCGCACGCTCGCGGTGAGCTTCGCGGGCACCGGCTACGGCTACATGTCCCCGGCGAAGCGCATCGGCTTCACCGTGAGCGGCACGATCGAGCTGCGCCCGTCGATGCAGATCGCGGGCGACAAGGTCTACGTGTTCGGCCAGTTCAACCGCATCATCAACGGCCCCACGTTCGTCGTGAACTACATCGAGAACCCGGTCGTCGACATCGCGGCGAACTTCCCCGGCGTCGGCAGCGTCGCGAACCTCTTCGGCAACCAGATCGTCGCGGGCGAGCTGACGCGCGGCTTCACCGTCGTCAACAGCGACAAGGGCAACGACTTCGCGCTCGGCATCTTGCCGCCCCCGCAGGTGCCCACGCACCCCTTCGATACGAGCGCGTCCGAGCGCTACACCTTCGCGAACGAGACGGTGGAGGTGCACCAGAACGAGCGCGACTACCTCGGCCCGTTCGAGGTGCCGGAGGCTGGAAAGACGCTCTTCCTGATGTTCAACAACTCGGGCCCCGCGCTCGACGTGATGGTGGTGAACCGCGCGACCGGCGATCAATGGCGTGACCAGTACCAGCGCGGGATGCTCGCGCCGGCGCCGGGTCCGGTCGTCGCGGGCGGCCCGCTCAACGCGAACATGAGCGACACGCGCCGCTACTCCCTGGCGCCGGGCAGCTACTACGTCGTCCTCGATCACACCGCGACGGCCGGCCTCGTCGCGCCCCCCGCGTCGATCAACCCGCTCGCCGACTCGATGAGCCGGATCAGCTACATCGCGCAGCTCGGTGAGTGATCACCACGGCGGCGGCTCGCACTGCGCCGTCGTCATGATCTTCCGGTAGTAGTCGTTCGCCTTCCCGACCGCGGACATCGCGAAGATCGACGTCGTCACGAAGGCGTTCTCCGCGCTCTTCCGCGCGGTCAGGATCGCCTGCTGGTCCGCCGTCACCTTCGCGGCGTCGCACGTCTGCACGCCGAACGCGCACTCGAGCAGCGCCTGCTCCGCGGCCTTCACCTTGCCGGGGCCCGCCGCGCAGTCGTCCGCGAGCGCGCCGAACGCGCGCGCCTCGTCCGCGTCCGGCTCCTCCGAGGGGCGGTTCTTCGCGGTCAACGTGACGAGCGGCCGCATCGACGTGAGGTACGCCGCGTGCGACACCGGCAGCAGCGCGCTCGTGTCGAAGAGCACCGCCCACGACACCGCGCCGAACCGCACCGAGCCGTCGTCGTCCACGTCCGCGAAGGCGTGCTTCTCGCCGCGCACCGCGATCGCCGCCAGCTCCTTCCGCGGCCCCTTCGCCTTCGCCTTCTCGTGCCCGAGCTCCTTGAACGCCTGCACGAACGACGCGTCCTTCGCCGTGAGCGCCGCGCGCATCGCCTCCGAACGGAACACCTCGTGGCCGCGCTCGCGCAGCAGCGTCTCCAGCTTCTTCAGCCCTTCGCCGGCCGTGCGCGGATCCGCCGCGAGCTTCTCCGCCGCCGCGAGCGCCGCGGTGAACGAGGCCATCCGCTCCCTGTCGAGGATCTCTCGCTCGCCGGGCAAGAGCAGCGACGGGTACCGCATCGCGAACGTCGCCGGATCCGCGGGCGCGACCTGGCCCATCCGCACCTCGAACGCGCTGCCCACCTTGAAGGCGCGCGCGAACGTGATCGCGCCGGCCGGATCGCAGTCCTTCCGCGCCGCCGTGTACGAATCGAACGAGCTCACGCGCTGACCGCACACGCTCACGACGAGGCCCGTCCCGTCCGCGACGAGCGGCGACAGCTTCGCGCGGATCGCCGCGGAGCCCTCGTCGTCGGCGATCGCGAGGATCGCCTCCACCTTGCGCTCCGCGGCGGCCTGGATCGTCATCTCGGCGAGCGCGAACGCGACGGTCGGACGGTCGCCCTCCTCTTCGCAGCGCGTGCGGAACACGTCGATCTTCGCGATCGCGTCCTCGCACTTGAAGCGGTCGCCGCACGTCACGCCGCTCACCGCCTCGTCGCGGAGGACGCCGCACGAGCGCGTGTCGAGCTCCACGTCGTGGTCCTTCACCATGCGCTGCACGAACGTGACGAGCTTGTGCACCGCGAGCGGCGAGCCCATCGGCCCCGCGCACCGCGTGACCCACTTCTGCGCGGGCCCCTCGCACGTCGCGTCCTCCCCGCACTTGCCTTCGAGCATCGGCTTGAGCTGCGCGCGGCACGGCGGATCCGGCTGCGCTGCGCGCTCGTGGTACTTCGCGAGCAGCTCCTTCACCTTGTCGACGTCGCGGTGCGCGAATTCGGGGCACCGAGACAGCCAGTCTTTCGTCAGCTCCTCCGCGTCCTCACAGGCGCCGGCCTGACACTCCGACTCTCCGGTGACCCACTTCAGCGCCTCCGCGCACTCCTCTTTCTTCGTGCCGGAGAAGTCACCGACCGCGTGGAGCCATTGTGCGCTCTTCGGCAGATTGGCCCACTCGTCGACCGGGCCCACCGGAACCGCGGGTTTCGGCTTGTCCGGGCCGCACCCGAGCGAGGCCGTGCAAAAAAACACGAACATCGAAGTTGCGCAAACAGGCCGCTTCACAAGTCGAGCAAGGGATGCGCCAGTTGCGCAAAACGAGGTGGCAAGTTGTGCAAAACGGACCATCGGAGCCTCGGGTTGGGCGTGCATATCACACACTCGCCCCTGCCGGTGCCGGGAACCACCGTGGCCGGGATTGGATCATTTTTCCACCCGGGCTTTCGGCCTCTCCCACCTCTGGACAGCTTGATTGAAAACGGCCGCGCTGGCTCGAACGGATTGCCTACATCCTGCGGAAGTGTCGGGATCCTGCGCGGTTGGATTCATTTGCTGTGCCCGTTTCATTGAGAGGTTGGCCCCGGCCTTGCTCAATGGAGCCGCGAACGCACCAACCTGGAGCTCATTCGATGATTCTCGATAACGTCCTCCGCTTCCGCCCCGCCATGCTCGTCCTCGTCGGCCTCTTCCTCGGCTGCGCCGCGACGAACGACCCTTCGATCGACGAGGAATCCGAGACCGAGGCCGGCGGGCAGGAGTCGCCGATCGTAGGCGGGACGAAGGCGACCGGATACCCGGAAGCGGCCCTGATCGATTTCGGCAAGAACGGTCAAATCAATTACGCGTGCTCCGGTACTCTCATTGCACCACGTGTGGTCCTCACGGCGGGTCATTGCATCGACGGCACCGACTGGTACGTGACGTTGCCATTCTCCGGCAACCAGAAGTCGCACGGTAAGGGCGTCCTCTTCGACTACAAGGTCGGCTCGGAATACGTGGACGCGAGCACGCACGACGTCGGCCTCGTCATCCTCGACAACCCCCTCAGCATCGCCTCGTGGCCGACGGTCGCGACGGTGGGCGTGCCGAACGGCACGAAGGCCCAGAACATCGGCCGCATCAACAACGGCACGTTCTCCAGCACGGCGCTCTACATCGGCGGTCCGGTCGGCCTGAAGGACGCGACGAGCAGCGGATTCCCGTACGACTACGTGACGGACGAGATCATCCAGTCGGGCGACTCCGGTGGTCCGGTGGTGGTGGCCGGGACGCACAACATCGTGGCAGTCAACTCCGGCGCCGGCGGCGGCACCGAGGTGCTCGCGCGCGTCGATCTCGTGATCAACTGGATCAAGCAGACGGTCGCGGCGAACGGCGGCGGCGGCAGCTTCGGTGATCCGAACAGCGGCGGCTCGGGCGGCTCCGGCGGCGCGGGTGGGTCCGGCGGGTCCGGCGGCGCGGGCGGCTCCGGCGGCTCGGGTGGGTCCGGCGGCTCGCCGAGCGGCAACACCGAGGTGGAGCCGAACAACACCTATCAGCAGACGAATCCGCTCTCCGGCGCGCTGACTGGCCAGCTCACGTCGTCGGATCAGGACTGGTTCACGTGGAGCGTGGGCTCGTCGGGCGTCAAATACAACCTGAAGCTTCAGGCGTCCGGCGACGCGCAGCTCCAGATGTGGAAGCTCGTCAATGGCCAGTACTACCAGACGCCCAACACCAGCCCGACGCAGATCTCCCAGACGTCCACGGGCGCGGGCAAGTACTTCGTCGTCGTCTACTCCAACTCCGGCGCGCCCCAGAGCTACACGGTGACGCTCCAGAAGTAGCGAGTCGCGAGGGCCGGCGATCGCAGGGAGAACCGAGCGATCGCCGCGCAAGGGCTCGTGAGCGAGCACCTTCGAACCGCATGACGCCGCCGCGCTGCCTCCTGCTCGGCGGCGTCATTTTTTTCGCGACGGGCGTTGACAGGTGACCGGGGGTCACTTAAACAGGTGACCGTCGGTCATCTGAGAGGAGCGCGCCATGGCGAAGGAGCTTGCGAAGTCTGCTGTTTCGAAGTCGGTTCTGATCACGGGGTGCTCTTCCGGCATCGGGAAGGCGACGGCGGGCTACCTCGCGCAGCGCGGGTACAAGGTGTGGGCGACGGCGCGAAAGCGGGAGTCGCTGAAGGAGCTGGAAGCGCTCGGCTGCCGGACTCTGTCGCTCGACGTGCTCGACGAGCGGTCGATGGAGGCCGCGGTGCGCGCGGTGGAGGCGGAGGACGGGGCGGTCGGCGTTCTGATCAACAACGCAGGATACAGCCAGTCCGGCGCGATCGAGGCGGTGCCGATCGAGCGGGTGCGCGCGCAGTTCGAGACGAACGTGTTCGGCCTCGTGCGGCTGACGCAGCTCGCCCTGCCGAAGATGCGGGCGCAGAGGTGGGGGCGCATCATCAACCTGAGCTCGATGGGCGGAAAGCTGGTGTTCCCGGGCGGCGGCTTCTACCACGCGACGAAATACGCGGTGGAGGCGCTCTCCGACGCTCTCCGGTTCGAGGTGCGCGGGTTCGGCGTGTCGGTGGTGCTGGTGGAGCCGGGGCTCATCAAGAGCGGTTTCAGCGAGGCGGCGCTCACGGGGATGGAGGGAGTCGGCCGCGCGGAGGACCCGTATGCGGCTTTCCACGAGGCCGTCGCGAAGGCCACCAAGGAGTCGTACGAGAAAGGGCCGCTCGCTCGACTGGCCGGCACGCCCGAGGACGTGGCGAAGGCCATTCACAAGGCGATCGAGGCCGACAAGCCGAAGGCGCGATACACGGTGTCCGGCTCGGCGAAGCTGCTCCTCACGCAGCGAAAGCTCCTGTCGGACCGCTCGTGGGACCGCTTCCTCCGGAGCACGTTCCCGAGCCCCGGTGAGAGCTGAGCATTCGCGAAGCGTGACAGTCGGCGACGGTGAAATGCGAGCGTGCCCGCGCGCAAAAAGAAGAGCAACGTCCGAGAAAAAGAGACGGCGGGGGCCTTGGGCGGTGGATTCTCGCTGGAAACGGGGCGCCTTCGGGGGGTAGGCTGCGGCGCGAAAAGACCATGGCGAAGATCCTCGTTCCATTGCCAGACAATGATTTCGACGTCACGGAGGTCGCCGTTCCGTGGCGGCTGCTCACGCGGGCGGGGCACTCGGTGACGTTCGCGACGGAGGCGGCGCGCACGCCCCGGGCCGATCCGCTGCTGCTCACGGGCGTGGTGTTCGGACAGCTCGGCGCGGAGCCCGAGGCGAAGGCTTATTATCGTGAGATGGAGAGAGCGCCGGAGTTTCTTCAGCCCATCCGGTGGCGCGCGATCGACGACGGCGACTACGATGCTCTGCTCCTGCCGGGCGGGCACGCGGCCGGGATGCGGCAATACCTGGGGTCGACGGAGCTGCAAGAGAAGGTGATGCACTTCTGGCGCACCGGAAAGCCCGTCGCCGCGATCTGCCACGGAGTCCTCGTGCTCGCGCGCGCGATGGATCCGGAGACGAGCCGGGCGTGCCTCGCGTCGTACCGCACGACGTGCCTGCCCAAGTACATGGAGCGGACTGCCTACATGACCACGTTCTGGAAGGTGGGGCGGTATTACAGGACGTATCCCGCCTACGTGGAGGACGAGGTGAGGGCCTCGCTCGACCGGCCGGAGGAGCAGTTCGTGCGCGGCCCCGTGGCGCTGTTCTCGAAGGGCCAGGAGTACGACGACAGCGCCGCCTTCGTGGTGGAGGACGGGAAATACGTGTCCGCGCGGTGGCCCGGAGACGCCTACCTGCTCGCGAAGAGGCTGATGGCCCGACTCTGAGGTCGCTTGTTTTTGCGGGGTGGGGAGTCGATGGAGGGGAGTGGAGAGTGGATGTTTCGAGGGGCCGAGACATCCACTCTCGTCAGCGGGTGATCACTGGCCGCCGGTGACGCGGAACTTGAGGTAGCTCGACATCAGGTTGCCGAGGGCCTCGCCGTCGTCGCGGAGGCGGTTGCCGACTGCCGGGTTCGTGAGGCTCGCGGGGGTGCCGTGCTTGATGGCGATCTCGTCGATCACCTTGCCGTCCGGGGTCGTGATCTGGACCTTCATGCGGACCTGGCTCGGCTTGTTGAATACGTAGGTGTAGATGCCGGGCTCGATGAACTCGACGTGCGGGCGAATCATGAACGGGGCCGAGTCGGGGCCGGTCGCCTTGACGACGTTGATGCCCGCCTCGGTCGACTTTTCCATCAGGCGCTTGCCGAACTCGGTGTCGATTCCGCCCTTGTCGCCGTTCCAGCTCGAGCGGGTCTCCTCGTCCTTGGAGGCGAGGTATTCGGCTTCGCTCTTCTCACCGACGATGAGGCCGTCGTACGTGACCGGCATGAGGCCGAACTTGGTCTGACCGGCGAGCGGATTCGGCGCCGCCTGCGTGAGGACGATCCACTTCGGGCCGCAACCGGCGAGGACGATGGGGGCCGCGGCGAGCGCCGCCGCGAGGACGAAGAAGTGCCGACGTTGCATGGAAGCTCCTTTGATCGGTTCGAGGATCGGGGCGGAGGCATACACCCGTCGCGGATCCGCCGAAAGAGAAGCTGTTTCCCGACGTGAGACCGCCGCGCGCCCGAAGGGGACCACGAATGACAGAAAGAGCGCCCCTCGGGTGACGAGGCGAGGCGCAAGATTCGGAGTGAGGTGCACAGACTGCGCTGGAAGGCGAGGATCGAAGCGCATGCGAGGTCGAAGAACGATGCCCACCCCCAGCCGCCCTTCGGTCGGCTGCCCCTCCCAAATCGCTCACTTCGTTCGCGAAGGGAGGGGGCGTTTTTGACTCCGGGAAGATGTCCTCGATGACAGGAAGCTCCCCTCCCTGCGGCTGCGAAGCAGGCGCTTTGGGAGGGGCGGGCCGCGCGCAGGCCGAAGGCCGAGCACGGACCGGGGGTGGGCACCTTCTTCGGCTTGTTTACCAGTGGAAATCGACCAGGCGGATCTCGGTCGGCTTGCCGTTCGCGGGGATCTCGACGTCCTTCGACTCGATGCGGACGGGCTTGCCTTCCGCGTCGGGGACGAGGGCGTCCACGCGGACCTTGAACGGGACGGCGGGCGGCAAGGCTTCGGGGCGGGTGAGGCGCAACGTCACGTCGCGATCCGTCGTGGCTCCGCGCAGCGCGTAGAGGCCGATCGACGCGGACGCGAGCTCCGGCGCACGCTCCTCGCGCGCGTCCTTCGGGCCGCGGATCAAGAGCGGCGCGATCGGCACCGAGCCCGCGGGGGCGCGCACCAGGAAGACGATCGTGCCCTCGGGGAAGGGGAGCGCGAGGGCCGTGCGCGTGAGGCGATCGCGATCGATCGCGGAGACGCTGTCCTTCGCGCGCGCCTCGGCGAGGAGCGACTGCGCCACGAAGCCGGCCAGATCGCCGAGCAGCACGTCTCCCGAACGGCCGCCCGTCTGCGCGACGCGCGCGAGCATGCGCTGCGAGACGTCGAGCCTGCCGCCGCCCGCGTGCGCGAGCGCCAGACGAAGGCCCGTGCCCGCGTCGCCCGGCAAGAGATCTTCGAGCGCCTCGTACGCGAGCGTCGCGTCGTCGAACCAGCCCTCGTTGCGGAGGCGATCGCCGAGGAACGCGCGCACCCACGGATCGTCGGGCGCGCGCTCGCTGAGCTCACCGTACGCGCGGCGCGCCTCCACCTCGTCGCCGGTGCGGCGGATCGCGGCCGCGATGTCCGCGAGGAGCACCGCGTCGGTGAACGGATCCTGGCGGTAGATGCGCGCCTGCTCCTTGAGCTCGTCCTTCTTGCCCATCGACTCGAGGAGCAACAGGAGCGTGCGGCGGAGGCGCGCGTCGTGCGGCGCGATCGCGAGGAAGCGACGCACCACCGCGAGGCGGCCCGCGTCGTCGCTCGCCTTCGTGTACTGCTTGCGGAACGCGCCGACCGGGAGCTGCTCACCGGCCAGCAACGCGAGCTCGATCGAGCGCAGCTCCGCGGGGCTCTGCGCGCGACGGAGCGCCTCGCGGCGGAGGAGCGTCGCGGCGGCGGGCTCTCCGGCCTCTTCGAGAGCCTTCGCGATCTGCACGCGGCGCGGGCCGTCGCGGAAGACGTCGAGCACCAGCTCCAGGAACGTGCGCTGATCGGTCCACGTCGGCAGCTCGCACGACTGCTTCGCCGCGAGGTACGCGAGGTGCACGGGGGCGCGGTTCACGAGGCGCTCGCGCCACACGCCGCGGCGCGCGGGCAGCGGCAACGTGGAGACGCTGGAGCACGCGCGGCCGCGCATCGACGTGCGGAACGGGGCGAGCTTGACGATCTGGCTCACCTCGATGTCGACGGAGAGATCGCTGTCGGGGAAGACGAGCGCCTGCACGACGATCTGCACGCAGCGATCGAGCGCCTCGTCGTCGTTCGCGCCGCCGTGGACCGTGACGTCCTTCGGCGCGCCGCGGCCGTCCACGCGGAGGGTGATCGAGAGGTCGTTGTCGATCTCGGGGCGCACCGCCGCCCGCGCGTCACGGCACGCTCGGATCTCGGGCGTCGCGTCGAGGAGGAGGCGCGCCGCGGCGCGGGCCACCTGCGCCTTGAAGCCGGCGTCGCCCTCGTCCGGTCCATCGAAGTCCTGCGACTGCGTTGTCTCCGCGAGCGTGCCGGACGCGCGCGCCGTGCCGAGCACCGCGCCGAAGCCGCCCTCGGGGCCCGCGCCCAGATCGAGCAAGCGCGTGCCGAACGTGGTCGGGACGTACGTGGGGCCCCTCTCGACGAAGGCGGTCCACGGCGTGAGCACCCCTGCCCGCAGCGCGACGTCGGTCGCGGTCTCGCGGCTGCCGCTGCGGAGGGCGATCTCGTCGATGCGCGCGACCGCCCACCTTCGCGTGACGTCGGCCGGATCGAAGGGATCCACGGGGAGGATCGCGCGCTCCACCTCGTGCGCGCCGGTCTCGTCGCGGTACCGAAGCTTGAGCGCGTCGGGGACGCGACCGCGCACGCGGCCGACGGCGGTGACCGTGCTGCCCGCGAGCACGGCGCGCGCGCCGCGGGGGTACACGCGCTCCACCTCGGGGCCGAGTTGCATCTCGACGCCCGCGATCGTGGGCTGAAGCGCTTCGGCGAGGAGGGCCACGGCGGTCTGCGGCGCGTCCGTGGCGTCGCGCACCTCGAACAGCGGACCTTGCCCGCGCACGAGCGCCGCCACGCCGATGCGGTTCACGAGCGGGCCGACGAGCGCCGCGCCGAGGCGAGGAGCGCCGCCCGCGCGACGCGAGAGGCGCGCGAGGATGCGATCGGGGCTGATGTCCCCGAGGGTGGGCCAGCCGTCGCCGACGTACACGACCATCGCCGCGGGCGCGTCCGGCGGGAGCGCGTCGGCCCCCGCTTCGAGCGCGCGGCCGAGATCCGTGGCGCCGCCGGTCGCGGTGCGCGCGAGCGCGTCGAGCACCAGCTTCTTGTGGGCGTCGTCCGCGTTCGCGATCTTGTCGAAGCCGATCGGCCGCGCCGTCTGATCGCCGGACAGCACGATGAACCGATCCTGCGCGCCGAGGCCGGAGACCACCGCCGACGCCAGCGCGCGCTCCGCGTCGAAGAGGGCGGGATCGATGCTCTGCGACGTGTCGAGCACGAGGGCGAGCGTCACGCCGGAGGGCGCGCCGCTCGCGACGGTCGGCGCGTCCGTGCGCACCACGATCGTCGCGCCGGCGTCGTCGTCCTGCGCGGGCGGCGCCAGGTAGACGCGCGCGGGCGAGGTCCACGCGGGGATCTCCACGTCGACGACGAGGTCCGCGGTGGGCTTGAAATCGGGGCGCCGCAGCTCCACGAGGCCGCCCTGCACGGTGGCGCCGAGGCCCGCGCCGATCGAGATCGGGGCCGAGTAGCTCGCGTCGATGCGCGCGTAGAAGTCGCCGATCTGCGGGGGCGCGCTGTCCGCCGCCATCGGGTAGCGGTACTGCACGACGAGGTTCGAGGAGCCCGGCTTCGGCCGCGGAGAGAGCCACTCGGTGTACTCGACGATCACCTTCACGGTGGCGCCGGAGCCGATGCCCGGGACGGTGCCGCGCACCCAGCCTTCGCCGGCCCACTCGAGGATCGCGTCGCTCGAGACGATCGTCTCCTGGCCGCGCGCCGCGAGCGCGATGCGGCCGTTGCTCGTGTAGCTCCCGCGATCGATCGCGAACCGCGACACGATCGCGCCCTCGGGGATCGCGAGGCGGAAGTCGCCGTTCACCGTGTCGCTGCCGGCGTTGAAGAACGTCGTCGTGAGCTGCGTGCGCGCCATCTCGCCGTCGATGTCGGCGCGGACCTCGTGCGAGCGCATCGTCACTTGCTGCGCGGCCTCGGCGTTGCCGCTGCGGGCCCACAGCTCGCCGACGGCGCGGCGCGGCTGACCGCTCACGGCCCACGGCGTGGCCATGCCGCCCGTCCAGTCGTCGAAGCTCTTCTCGGGCGCGATCTTGGCTTTTCCGCCGTCGAGCGTCGCGGTGAAGCCGGCGCGCAGCGGCACGTCGGCGCCGCCCTCCTCGTGGAGCGCGAGCTCTTCGTTCGCGGCGTACACCTTCGTCGCGCCGCCGCTCTTGCGCTCGATCCCGGCGTTCGCGTGCGTGACGAGGACCTTCGCGCCGCCGAGCGCGATCTCGGTCCGCGCGCCCGGAGCGCCGAGCACGAAGATGCGGCCCTCGGTGAGGGAGGCGCCGTTCGCCGCGAGGGTGAGCTTCGTGTTGCGGTCGATCACGATCGCCGTGCCGTCGTCGAGGCGCAGGCGCGCGCGGCCGTCGGGGCCCGTCTCGATCGCGTCGTTCGCGCTCGCGCGGGCCACGCCGGGGACGTGCGCGCCGCGGAGCGAGACGTCGGCGTGCACCGCCTGCAGATCCGCCACCGTCGTGGGGAGGCCGAGGCCCGGCGCCTGACGACCGCTCGCGATCACGTACACCGTGATGCTCAGGATCACGATCGACGCGACGAGCGGGAAGACGCGGGCGAACGCGCTCTCTGCCTGCGGGCGGCGAGGCCCGGAGGGCGGGCCGTCGTCGCGCGCCGCGCGCCGCGGAGGAGGAGGCGGCGGAGAGCGGCGCTCTTCTTGATCCGCGTCCGTTTTCGCGGCGGCGTCGCCGGAGGACGTCTCCGTGTCGTCGCTCTTCGCGGCGTCGGTGCTCGCGGCGCTGGCGCTCGCGGCGTCGCTCCTGGCGGCGTCGTTGCGGTCCGCGTCGCCTGCGGCGTCGAGCTTGGCGAGCGCCTCGTCGATCTCGTTTTTCACTTGTTTCGAAGTCGATCGCTCGCTTCGCGCGGCGGCGTCTGCCTGCTCGGGGGCGGCGAGGGTGACGCGCTCGTCCGACGGCGGATCGTCGGTCGCGATCGGGGGCGCGAGGCTCTCTGCGCCGGGGACCGCCTGCACCGTTTCGAGCTGATCCGCGCGCAGGGTCGGGCGCTCCTCGGGCTCGTTCGTTTCGTTCTTCTCGGAGCTCACGGCGTCACCTCCTCGCCGACAATGCGGAGCCGCTGCGTCGGCGGGGTGCCGGTCGCGAACTTGATCGGGATGCGCTTGATCTTCTCGGTGTCCTCGCCCTCGCGGAGGATCACCGTCAGCGTCGCGGTGGCGCCGAGGCGGGCCGCGCGCTCGGCGTCCTCGGGATCGATGCGGACCTCCACGAAGGCGTCGTCGCGGCGAGGCACGACCGCGTGCGCGACGCCCGCGGTCGCGTCCTGCTCCTGCGCGGGCATCGCGGCGCCGAGCGCGTTCGTCCACAGCGTCGGGTGCAGATCGGGGTGCGACCACACCAGCGTCACGCGCGTGCCCGACGACTTCGCGTCGAGCGGCTTGCCGCCGGAGAGGAGGCGCTGCGCGCGCACCGAGAGCGCGTCCACGTCGTCCTTGCGGTTCGCCGCGCGGGCCGCGTCGCGCTCCCACGCGAGGTACGTCACGGCGAGCGCGCGGGCCGTCTGCGCCGAGCTCTGCGGCAGATCGGGCGCTCCGGAGGCGCCGGCCTTCTCGGCCCAGCGCACGGCCTCTTCGAGCTTGCCGAGGCCCTCCGCGGAGGCCGCGAGGAGCAGGTGCACCGCGGGGTCGTCCGGCGTCAGCTTCGCGAGCGTCTGGTACTGCCGCGCCGCCTCGTCGAACCAGCCGTGCGCGCGCAGCAGATCGCCGAGCCGCCGCCGCGCCACCGGATCGTCCGGCGCGAACTCCACGATCTCGCCGAACGCGCGTCGCGCCTCGGCCTCGTCGGTGGCCTTCTGCTCGGGGGATTTGTCGCGCTCCGCGAGCCGCAGGAACAGCTCGCCGACGGCGGTCCGCAGCCGCGCGTCGGCGTCCGGTCGCGCGCGCAGCCTCTTGCCGAGATCGCGCGCCCCGTCCGCGTCGTCCGCGTCCTCCAGCGCGTCGAGGAGCAGGAGCGCGAGCGTGAAGTCGTCGGGCCACTCGCGCACGAGCGCGCGCAGCTTCGTCACGCGATCCGCGGGCGTCTTCGCGCCGTCGAGCAGCTTCTTCAGCGTCGGCGAGTCGATGCTCCGCAGGCCGAGCGCGCTGTGAAGATCGCGCATCTCGTCGGGCGTGCGGACGCGCGCGAGCATCCCGCGGTAGAGCGTGTCCGCCTCGGGCCGGGCCATGAAGAGGCGCCAGAGCTGCACGCGCCGCGCGGGGATCTTCGTGACGTCGAGCATGAGCTGAAGGAGCCGCGCGCGATCGCGGAGCGACGGCGCCTCACACCCGCCGAGGGCGCGCTCGTACACGCCCTTCACCGCGGGAGGGTTGCCGCCCGTCGCCTCGAGCCGTTCGCGCCACAGGGCCGCGCGCTCGTCGAGCGGCAGCGAGGCCGCCGCGCTGCACCGCACCGCGAGCACGTGCGACACGATCGCGATGTCGCCGTTCACGCGCTCGCCGGAGGCGTCGAAGCCGGGCGCCTTCTCGCCTTCGAGCTGATCGACGTCCTTTCCGTCGCTCAACTTTCCTTTCTTCGTCTCCGCGCGGTCCCCGGTCGTCTTGCTCTCGTCGGGCGCGAGCTGCTTGCGCGCGTTCCAGCCTTCGCCGCGGCCGCCGCCGCCCACGCCGACGCCGTTCAAGCCCAAGCCGCCCGAGCCGAGGCCGTCGCCGATGTCGTTGCCCCACATGTTTCCCTGCGCGCCGTCGCCCTTGCCTCCGACCGTCGCGGTGCTCGTCGCGGCGCGCGCCTTCGGCTTGGCCAGCGGCTGTTCCATCTCCCTCTGCGGGACCGCGGCCACGGGCGACGGCATCGGGGCCGCGGTCGCGGACGCCACGGCGGAGGCGGCGGGCGGAGGAGGAGGCGAGCCGGCCTGGCCCTGCATCGGCACGTCCTCGGCCGGGCGGCTCCCACCTTTGTCGCCGCCCGGTCCCGCGCCGGTGTTGAGCAGGCCGATCATCCCGAACTCGGAGGCGTTCTTCAGCGCCTCTTGCCGCGCGATGTGCGGATCCGCGTTCGCGCCGCCCATCGGAGCCTTGACGCTGTCGTCGCGGCCCCACGGCGCGGCCGGCGCGTTCGGCTCCCCGCCGGCGGGCGCGGCCACCGCGTAGCGCGATCCGGGGCGCTGCGCGTTGGGGTTGCCCATCGAGCCCTCTTCGCCCTTCGCGCGCGTGCCGCTGCCGCCCTCTTTGTTGTCCGCGTTCGAAGCGGCCGCGACCTCCGTCGGAGCCTCGTCCTGCTCCTCGTCCTCGATCCGGCGCACGCGCATGTGCAGCGCGGAGAGCCGCTCCTCGCGCGCGTCCTCGATCCGGCGCTGCAGCTCCTCCCGCTCGATCGGGCTCATCTCGTTCGTCGTCGGCACGTAGAGCGACGTGACCGGCGTGATGATGCCGTGGCGCACGCCGAGATCGACCATCGCCGCGCGCCCCGTCGCCTCATCCATCATCTGGTAGAGGCGCGCCTCCGCCCACCGCCTGCGCAGATCGCCGCCGTCCTCGATGCGGGACACGGTCACCGATTTCGTCACGTCGCCGCCGGGGCCCGAGAGCGTCACGCTCGTGAAGCGGCCCGTCTGCGCGACGCGCCCGATCACGAACAGCGTCTCGTCCGCGATCTGCGCGCCGAGATCGCGCGGGAAGATGCGCTCGACCGAGCTGCCGAGATCCACCTTCGCGCCGAGCCACACCGGACGCTCCGCTTGCTCGAAGAGGCGGAGCGCCGCGCGCGCCGCGGAGTTCGCGTCCCCGATCCGCTCCGCGAAGGCGCCCCGCGCGAGGCCGGAGAGCAGCGCCATGTTCGCGTCGTCGCCCACGCCGAGGCCGAAGATCCGCACCGGCCGCGGCAGCTTCGCGAGGCGCTCGCGCAGATCGAGGAGCGACAGCTCGCCGACCGTCGGCGTCCCGTCGCCGATGTACACGACCGCGCCGCGCCGCGCCGGATCCAGCGCCTCCGCGGCCGAGCTCAACATCGCGCCGAGATCCGTCGCGCCGCCGCGCGAGAGCTGCGCGAGCCCCGTGAGGATGGAGCGCCGCGCCTCGTCGTCGATCGCCGCGAGCTTGTCACGCCCCGCGACCACCGGCCGCAGCGCCACGTCGCCGGCCCACACGACCGCGCGATCGTCCTTGCCGAGGTGCGCGAGCAGCGCCGCCACCTGCGCCCGCGCGAGCGCGAGCTGCGACGTGTCGGTCGCGGCCGACGCGTCGATCACGATCGCGAGATCGAGCCCGCCCGTCGGCAGCGGCACGTCGGCCGCGCGCACCGGCACGATCACGTAGTCGGCCTCGCTCTTCGCGCGCTCCTTCGCGCCGTCGCGCTCGTTCGGCGGGAGCGCCTCCGCGTCCACCGTGTGCGGCGCCGTGAAGGCCATCTGACCCATCGGCCCGTCGTCGAACAGCTCCACCGCGAGATCCGCGCGCGGCACCACGTCGTGATCGCGCACGACGAGCAGGTTGTCCTCGCGCGCCGCGGCCATCCCCGCGCGGACGTCCTTCGCTCCGGCCTTCGCGAGATCCACCACGATCGACAGCTCCTCGATCGCGGGCAGCGAGCCCTCCGCGCCCTCCGCGGCCATCGGGTACACGTACATGCGCCGCTCGCCCTTCGCGCCCGTGCGGCCGAGCCACTCCGAGTAGCGCACCACCACGCGCCGCGCCTCGCCGGGGCCGATCGGGTAGAGCCGCGCGCGGTACGAGCCGGGCGCCTCCCACTCGAGCAGCGCCGGATCTTCCTTCGATCCGGCGTACACGTTCGACTCGTACTGCGCGGAGGCCGCCTGCTTCTCCTTCACGCGGCCCCACACGACGGCGCCGCCGCGATCCACGCCGAAGCGCTGCAAGGACGCGCCGCCGGGCGTGCGAAATCGGTAGACGCCCTCCATCGTCTGCGACGACGGGTTGAAGAACACCTCGTCCACCTCCGTCGTCGCGAACTCGCCGTCGATCGTCACCTTCACGTCGAGCCGCTCGATCGCGAGCGGGAACCGCGGCGAGCCGCTCGATCCAGGGAGCCGCGCGCCCACGGTGCCGACGCCGTACGGCGCGGGCTCGGCGGCGCGATCCGTCGTCGCGAGGCCGCCCGTCCAGTCGTCCCACGCGATCACGGGGGCCGCGGTCGCCTTCATTTCAGCGCCTTTGCCCTGCAGCGTGAGCAGCTCGCCCGCGCCGGCGCGCGCCGTGTTGCCCGCGCGCACCTCGCCGGAGAGCACGTACGCGCTCGTGGCGCCGCTCGCCGCGACGTCGATGCTGGCGCGCACGCGCGAGAGCTGCACCGGCCCGCTCGGCGTCAGGATCTCCGACGCCTTCTGCCCCGGCGTGTCGACGAACAGCTTGCCCTCGTTCACCTCCAGCGTCGTCGGCCGCAGCGTGATCTTCGCCGGTCCGTGCACGAGGAACGTCGCCCCCGCGTCGCGCCGGATCCACGCGACGCCCTCGGCGCCGATCGTGACGCTCTCGCCGTCGACGAGCCGCTCGCGCGGGTACGGAGCGCGCGGCTGTCCGTCCGGCGTCTGCACCGTCACGTCGCGCCGAACGACGCGCAGCTCGGCCCACGTCTGCGCCTTCGACGTGAGCGGGATCGAGGGGCGCTCGCACGCCCCCAACACGAGGGCGGAGAGCAGCGCGAGCAACGGGGGAGTGAGGCGCGAAGAGGCGCGCGGGCGCACGTGGAGCATCGACGGTCCCTTGGTTCGAGCGGCCGCAGGCCCGCGGTCCGCCGGGTGGGTAACGGACGGAGCTATCGCGAAATCGGTCTGTCCCCGGACAGCGGGGCGACTCTATCAGGACCGTCCGGGGCCGGCGGGAGTTCCCGCACGGTCTCCGCGCTCACTCCCACGCCGCGACGATCTCGCACGAGGAGGCGCCGCGCAGGCGACAGCCCGTCTTCTGCACGCGCGCGATCCGCGGTCGGCCGAGCTCGATCGTGCGCTCGATCCAGCCTTCGATCGCCAGACAGTGCGTGACGTGCGGCCGCGGGAAATCGAGCAGGCTCACGCGCATCTGAGACTCGCTCACCGTCTCCACCACGAGGCGCCCGCCGTCGTAGTGGTGCCCCCACAGGCCCGCCGCGATCCCGAGCAGCGTCCGCGGGTGGAGCAGCCGGTGCACGATCCCGCGCCACGTGCCCATGTTCGTCTCCGCGCCGAAGCGGCCGATCTCCCGCGCCATCCGCGGATCGCCGCCGCCGAACATCGCGCACACGAGCTCGCTCGCCTCGATGAAGAGGCCGAAATCGACCCACGCGTCCCCCGGCGCGAGGAGAGCCGCGCGCAGATCGGGCGAGGCCGCCGCGCGGAACCGCTCGCGCGCAGTCCTGCCGAAGCGCGCGTTCACGAAGTGATCGCGCACACGGATCGTCGTCGAACGGACACGTGCCCCCGTGACCATGGATCGACGATACCGCTTCCGCGGACCGCGAGCGGGCGCTTTTCTTTTTCGGGGAGGATTACTTCTTGGGGACGGTCAGCGGAGCGGGCGCCGGCGTCGGAGCGGGCGTCGGCGCGGGCGTGGGCGCCGGCGTGGGAGCGGCCGTCGGGGCCGGCGTCGGAGCGGGCGCGGGCGCGTCCGGCTGCGCGACGGAGCCGACGGAGGTCTTCTTCGTCGACTTGAGGATCACGAACTCCACGCGGCGGTTCTTCTGCTGGCCCGCCTTCGTCTTGTTGTCCGCGATCGGCTTGTCGGGGCCGTAGCCCTTCGCCGTGAGGCGCGTGGCCTGGATGCCCTTGCCGGTGAGGTACTTCACGACGGCGTCCGCGCGCTTCTGGCTGAGCGCCTTGTTGTCCGCCGCGCTGCCGATGTTGTCGGTGTGACCGCCGATCTCCACGAGGAAGATCTCCGGGTGCAGCTTCAGCGCGCTCGCCACGGCGTCGAGCACCGCGAAGCTCGGCGCGCCCTGGATCGTGTCCTTGCCCGTCGCGAACTCGACGCGCTGGAGGATCTTGATGTCGTCCGTGGAGACCTTGACGAGCTCCATGCCCTTGTCGGGGCAGCCGTCCTCGTCCTCCACGCCGTTCACGTTCTCCGGCACGTTCGGGCACTTGTCGACCGTGTCCGGGATGCCGTCGCCGTCCTTGTCCGGCACCGTGTCGGGGCAGCCGTCCTCGTCCTTGTAGCCGTTCTTGATCTCCGGCTGATCGATGCACTCGTCGTTGTCGTCGATGATGCCGTCGTTGTCGTTGTCCGGATCCGGGCAGCCGTCCGTGTCCTGGAAGCCGTCCGTATCCTCCGGCTGGTCCTTGCACTGATCGGTCTTGTCGGGGACGCCGTCCTGATCGCTGTCGAGGCAGCCGTAGTTGTCGCCCGGCGAGCGCAGCACCTTCTTCGGATCGCCGCCGACCTCGTCCGGGCACTTGTCCTCGCTGTCCTGGATGCCGTCCTTGTCGCGGTCCGGGAGCTCGTCGGGGCAGCCGTCGTCGTCCTGCAGGCCGTTCAGGTTCTCTGCCTGGTTCGGGCACTTGTCCTTGTCGTCGGGGATCTTGTCGCCGTCGTTGTCGAAGTCGGGACAGCCGTCGTCGTCCTCGTACTGATCGAAGTCTTCCTTCTCCGTCGGGCACTGATCCTTGCGATCGTCGATGCCGTCGCTGTCCTTGTCGCCGATCTCGTGCGCGTACATCACGCCGACGATCGCGCGCGCCACCGGGACGCCGACGCCTTGGAGGATGCCCGCGCCGCCGCCCGCCGTGATCGTCACGCCGGAGTCGAGCGGCATGATCTGCACGGCGCCGTCCGCCTCGAGCGCGTTGGTGCCGTTCGCCGACTGGAACTGCGTCGATCCGAAGCCCTCCGCGAGCACGCGGATGATCGGCGTCACCATGTAGCCGACGCCCGCGCTGTAGCGGAAATCGATCGGGCCGATCGTCGTCTTCGTCGTGTCGGTGCCGATCGTGTTCTCACCGCGGTAGACGCCGCGCAGGTTCATGCCGAACGTGAGCTTGTCGTTGTACTGGCCGTCGAAGATGACGCGCAGGCCGCCCGTCACCGGCTGATTGCCGACGTAGGCGTTCGAGAACGCGAAGCCGCCGACCGGCGCCGCGACGTCCAACCCGAGCGCGAGCACGTACGGATCCGCCGCCTCGCCGAGGAGCCGGTATTTGCCCTCGAGCGTGATGTCGCCGATGCCGAACGCGCTCAGCCCTTTGCCGTCCGCCGCGGGGCCGCCCGTCGCGAAGTCGATGCCGTCGCCCTGCGCGAACGCCATCGGCACGCGGATGCCGATCTGCAGCCGGTTGATCGGCGAGAGCGACGCCATCAGGTCGCCCCAGTAGAGGTTCTGGATGACCGACGTGTCCTGCTTGTTGATCGCGTTCTTGTCGTTGCAGTTCGTCTGCGAGATGCAGCTCACGACCACGAACGGCCTGTAGCTGTAGTTGAACATCAAGCCGGCGGTCCAACCCATCTGGCCTTCCGCGCGCCCTGTCTCGACGCTCAGGAAGTTCTTGGATCCGGGCGCAGGCTCGAAGCGCTGCACGCTGAACGCACCGGTCTGCTTCACGTCCTGCGCCGAAGCGTTCGCTGAAAACGCCAATCCCAGCAGGGCAAACGGCAGGAAAACCAGCCCTCGTCGAGTTCTCATTCAGCCTCACCGAATCCGGGGTGGTACGGCATCCGAATCACCCGGCCCGCACGAGCCACGCGGGGTGGAAAAAGTTACGGCAGCCTATCTGCCGCCACCTCCGCGCGCCGCGACACGAAAGACGGTAGCCACGCATCTTGCCAAGAAGCGCCCGCCATTCCAAGGGGCGCCTTCCTCGAAAGAGACGGCGCCGCGCGCTCTGCCACCGACCGCGAAGATGCGGCCGCCTTGACCCGACTTCTCGGGCGTGAGACTAGGGGCGCGGATCATGCGCAAGTTGCTCTCCTGCCTCGCTCTCGGCGCCTTGGTTGCGTCCTCTTCTCTCGCGGCGGCGCAGCCCGCGAAGCAGCCTCAAGGCAAAGCTGCGAAGGGCGCGGCGAAGGCTCCGGCGCAAGCTCCGGCTCCTTCCGCGGCCCCGTCGGCAGCGCCCACCGCTCCGGCCCAGCCCCCTGCGGCGCCTCCCGCGGACACCGCTCCTTCGTCGGCGCCTCCGCCTGCGGGGCAACCCGCCCCGGGTGGTGCAAACGCTGCGGGCACCGGCGACGCGGCGGCGGGCGCGCAGCCTCCGCCCCCGCCGAAGGACGACGGCCCGCTGATGCCTCCTCCGCAGCCGCAGAAGACCGCGGCTCCGGATCCGGACAAGGACGCGGCCGCGCTCCAGAAGCAGGGCGCGGACCGGCCGAAGGACGACGCCGCTCCGAAGGCGCAAGTCAAGCCCGAAAAGACCGCTCCCTCCCCTGAAATCGGCGCCAAGCCCGGAGACGTGTACGCCGAAGATTGGTGGTCGCACGCCCGCCCCACCTTCGAGTTCCACGGATATCTCCGTGTCCGGACCGAGCTGTGGGACCACTTCTCCCTCGGTCGCAAGGACGTCGCGAGCACCCTGTGGCCGCAGCCCGCGGACAACGACTATGTCGACGCGCAGGGCCCGCACGTGGCCGGCGGACAGGGCAACACGTCTCTCTGCGGCGACACGCCCGAGAAGGTGAAGGCCTGCGACAACAACACGCAGGCCGGCGCGAACATGCGCTTCCGCCTCAACCCCGAGCTGCACATCTCGGACAACCTCCGGATCCTCGCGCAGATTGACATGCTGGACAACCTGGTCCTCGGCTCCACGCCCGAGGGCTACGCGAACCAGCCGTCTTCCAAGGGCGGATACGAGGTCGTGGAGCGCGGCGGCTACGCCCCACTCGGCGCATTCGCGAGCACGCAGTGGGCGCCTCAGGCGGGCGTCAACAGCACCAAAGACTCCATCCTCGTCAAGCGCGTGTGGGGCGAGTACATGACGCCGGTCGGCATGATCCGGTTCGGCCGCATGCCCAGCCACTGGGGCCTCGGCATCCTCGCGAACAGCGGTGACGGCCACGACTCCGACTATTCGTCGACGGCGGATCGCCTCCAGTTCGTGACCGGCATCAAGAAGTACGACGTGTACTTCGCGGCCGCGTGGGACTTCGCGAACGAGGGCGCGACGAGCGCTCGCCTCACGGAGCAGCAGGGCCAGGCGTACGACGTCGCGCAGAAGGACGACGTCAATCAATACGTGTTCGCCGCCGTCCGCCGCCGCAGCCCCGAGATGCAGAAGCTGGAGCTCGCGAAGGGCCAGTACGTCCTGAACGGCGGCGCCTACTTCGTCTACCGCACGCAGGAGCTCGACAACGCGAGCACGACCGTCGGCCAGTCCGCGGCCATCGGCGAGTCGAACCAGAACGTGCAATCGGGCTATGTCCGTCGCAAGGCGGAGGCCTTCATCCCGGACATCTGGGTGCAGTTCCTCTACGAGAAATTCCGCTTCGAGGCCGAGGCGGCGATGATCGCCGGAACCATCGAGAATACGGGCCGCACCCCCGCGACGAACGACTACAAGAACTCCTTCGATCCGACCAACAAGGGCTGGAAGCTGATGCAGTTCGGCTTCGCGGCGGAGGCGGACTACAAGGCGCTGGAGGACAAGCTCAAGGTGGGAGTCGGCGTCGGCTACGCGTCCGGTGACAAGGACGTGGAGTCGCTCTCTCCGCCGGCGCAGGGCCTCCAGCCGCAGCTCACGACGGACCGCACCTTCAGCACGTTCCGCTTCCACCCCGACTACCGGGTGGACATGATCTTGTTCCGCAACATCCTGACTCGCGTGCAGGGCGCGTATTACCTCCGCCCGAACGTGAGCTACGACTTCCAGCGCGACAAGAACGGCCAGCGCATCGGCGGTCAAGCGGCGATGATCTGGAGCCGAGCGTCCCAGTTCATCCAGACGCCGGGCCACCAGCCGGACCTCGGCATCGAGCTCAACTTCGGCCTCTATTACCAGGCGAAGGACGGCTCCTTGAACGACAACCCCGACAAGATGGGCGGCTTCTTCACGTCGCTCCAGTACGGCGTCCTCTTCCCGCTCGGCGGCCTCGGCTACATGCTGAACGAGACGGACCCGCAGACGGGCCAGAAGCCCGGCACGCAGACGGCCCAGACCGTGAAGTGGTACCTCGGCGTCCTCTTCTGATCGCCTGTCAGGGCACGTAGAGCTCGGTCCGGAGCCCGTATTGCAGGTCCGGCACCTGGACGAGCGGGCTCAGCGAGACGCCGCCGAACACCCGCGCGGAGATCCAGTCCTTCGGAGACCACGCCACGTACACGTTGCCGAGCAGCGGCAGCGGCCGGCTCGCGGGCCAGATCGTCGACAGGCTCACCTCCCCGTGCAGCCCCACTTGCAGGTTCGCCGGCCGACCGACGTACTTCAGGATGCCGGTGAACACGTCCACGAACACGTTGCCGATGAACCCGGTCTGCGACCCGACCCAGGTCCGCACCTTCATCGGGAACAGGGACCCTTGCCCGCCGTAGAGCGCGCCGAAATAGACCTGCGTGCCGCGGACAGGCACCCAGTCGCGCGTCCTCGTGAGGAGCGACGTGTAGAGCTGCACCCCTGTCTCGGCGAACGGAAGCCACCGCGCGTCGTCCGCGAGGCCGCTCGACAACGTCGCTCCGAAGGCCAGATTCTGCCCCTCGGTGTCGCCCTCGTGCGGCCCGTTCCACCCGGGGATGAGCCGCAACCCCAGCTCGAACGCCACCTTCCCGGACTTGGTCTGCTGCCGGACGCCGACCGAGACGATGGGCCCCTTGAGAACTACACTACCAGTATTCACGGCCCCCGCGAGGCCCATGCTGGTGCGGAAGATCCACGCCCAGCCGACGTTTCGCCGCCACGCCGCGGCGATCTCGACGCGCCCCGTCCCGACGCGATTGGTGTCGAACGAGCTGTCGAGCCGGATCTCCCAGGTGCGATTGCACGCCCCGAGCCCGTTGAAATAGCCGGGCCAGTAACACTCCAGCGTCTCCCCGCCGATCTTCTGCCGAGGGACCGAGTCGGGCTCTTTGAGGTCCAGATCGCGCACCGTGTCGTCGACGGTCTGCGTGAGCTGGCTCCCCACCGGGACCTGGCTCGCCGGCCCGGGCTGCGCCGACGCCACGGAGGCCGTCGCCAGCGCCGCGATCGCGAACCCGAAGGTGCCTGTCCAGCGCTTCATGGGGCCTCCGCCGGAGCCGGGCACGCCGTGGGCATCTCGCACGCGAACGGCCGCGTGCCGAGCGGCGGCAGCGTGTCCGGCGCCTTGCCGGATTCGATGACCTCCCACGCCCGGATCGTCCGTTCGGCGGAGAGCATCATCGATGTATACACGTCCTCTCCGCACCCCGGATACCGCTTCACGACCTGCATCATGTCGGCGAGGAGGCCATACGTCCCGAGGCCCCGCTCTTCGAGCAGGACGCGGCCGCCGAGCGTCCCGTCCGCGCCCCGGAGCCGCATCGGCGCGAGGGGCAGAGGTGGCAGCGGCGCGCGGTGCTCCGGCGACTCGCCCGCGCCGCAGAACGAGGCCGCCGTCGCGTCCTCGGGGACGGGGCACTCGGAGATGTCCGTCGTCCCGTTGAGCCCGTTCATGTCCGTGCCGACCGCGATCGCGCCGAGCTGACTGTCGCCGACGTCGCGCGCGAGCGCCGCATACCGCCGCACCCAGTGGCCGATCGGGTCCTCCATCGCCTCGACGCGCACCTCTTCGATCGAGAATCGGTCCTTGCCGTCCACGCCTGTCGCGTGCCAGTCCAGCACCGCGAGATCGACGCCGCACACCGCCGACTCCTCCCCCGGAAACCGCACGAACGACGAGAGCGTGAGGCCGTGTGTCCAGGTGCCGCGCTGGTTGAGCCGACTCCAGCCTTCGGGGCACTCCGTCGCGTCCTTCGCGGGCGGCGCCACCGGAGGGCACGTGTCGCCGACGCGCGCGCGGATCGCCACGCACACGTTCGCGCCCGTGCTCGCGGGACTGGCGCCGACGAGATCCGCCGAGTCCGGCGCCGCGGTGGCCGTCACCTTCAGGAGATGCCCGCTGATCGGCACTCCGTCGGCCGCGCTCGGGCGATCCTCGCGGCGGTAGAGGGGCAGTGTCCCGCGGCTCTTCTTGAGCTGCGCGACCGGCGCGTCGCCCTGCGATCCGAGCTTCGCGAGCGTCACGTCCGTCGTGCCCTGCGCGGTGAGCGTCAAAGTCGCCTCTTCCACGGTCCACGCGGGCGCCCGGTCGTCGTCCCACGTCGTCTCGCAGCGCTGATTCGCGGCGGACTCTCCCCATTCTTTCTGGCAATCGTAGTCGCAGGCGCCGTACAGCCACTCCAGCGTCACGCTCTCCAGATCGTCCACCAGATAAGGACTCTGGCCGCAGCCCGGGACATCGCAGGTGCGCGCGGCGCAGGCCTCGCCGGAGGGGTCCGGCTCCACGAGAACGCCGCGATCTCCGGGCACCTCCACCTGGCCTTCGCAAGCGCTGGTGTTGCACTGCAGCGGCACCACGATCACGCGCCGTTGATAGCGCTGCGCCGGGTCCGGCCCCAGAAGCTCGATCCGGGCCACGGGCGTCGCGGGGGAGGGCGCCGCGCCGCCGACGGTGCCGGACGTGGTGACTCCGCCCTTCGTGCGAACGACGAGCGTCGTCATCGGGATCTCCGGGCTCACCTGGTCCACGGTGAGGGCAGACTGGCACTCTCCGCCGGCCGCGTCGCCCTTCACGGCGCAGACGCTGTTCGAGCCGTTCGCGTCCAGCGTCCACAGCGGCCCTCCGCGCGCCACGACGAGCGATTTGGTGACGTATTTGCCGAGCGACGTGCCGTATCCGAGGACACCGCCGGCGCGGAGGAGGGCGCGCGCCCGGGTCGACTCCAGATCTCGCTCGGAGGTCGGCTCCCGCGACTCGTCGACGCAGTCCGGATCCGCGGAGCCCTCGCAGAGGTGCGCGACGTCCGAGTGCGAATCAATCAGGGTGTATGCTGCGCCTTCGTCCGCGACCTTGCGATCGACGATGTCGAACGCGCCCGCGGCGGACGCCTCCGACATGTGCGCGATGTCGACGATCATCGTGCGCCCGTCGACCAGGTATTTCAGGAACCCGGCGCCCCTCTCCGGCGTGTCGTTCGCGAACAAGCCGAGGCTGTTCTTCTGGCCGTATTCAAAGTAGGACGCGCTCGTCACGGCGGGCCCGCTGCACGCCTCCAGGGGCTCGTAGCAGAGGTCCTTGTAGGTTTGATAGGGGACCGGCGCCACGTTCAGATAGATGGGCGCCACGTCGAACGTCACGAGCGTCGGCGGGCGGCCGAGGGCCTTGTGGTACCGCGAGGACGCGCTCACCTCGATGTACTCGTACGGCTCGTGATCGCGGTAGAGCGCGCTCACCTCCGCGGACGACGCGTTGAAGAGGTCGCCCGCCGTCGCGGTGCCGCCGACGTCGTTGTCGATGAGGTGAATCGGGATCATGCTGCTCACCCCGTAGTCGGCGACCAGCTTGTCGACGTCCTTCTTGCGGAGGCCGTTCATCTCCAGCGAGAGGACCAGCGCGAGCTTGCCCGCGCCGATGGCCTCGCGCGCCTCCTTCGGCGTGCGGACGATCGCCATCCATTTGTCGTTCGCCTTCACCATGCGCACGATCAGATCGAGCTGGAGCCGCGCAGAGTCGTAGTCGGCGTCGGGGTTCGGGACGAAGCCGTCCACCAGGTTCGGCCCCGTGAGCAGCGCCCGGAGCACCTGATCGTCCGTCGTGGACGCGAACATGAGGCGCAGTCCGCCCTCGTAGGCGCGGCGAATCGAGGCCACGTTCATCTGCTGGTGGATGACGTCGCGCGCGTTCGGCCACGCGTCGATGAGCGCCGTCCCGCTCTCTTTGCCGACCGGCGCGTGCGCAAAAGCCTCGTTGCTGGCCAGGAACGAGAAGATGATGTTTCCGGCCACCCGATCCAGCGGGCTCGACACCTTCGTCTCGTGCGTCTCGATCGGACAGGCCGCGATGCGGGGCAGCTCCGCCGCGTTGACGGGCGCGTCGTCCAGCGCGGTGCCCCAGATGAGCCGCCCGTCGAACGCGACCTCGATCGCCGGGTGGGCGTGCAGATCCGCGAACCCCCACACCACGCCTGCGGGCACGTCCGCCGCGCCCTTCGGGGCCGCCATCGCGTCGCAGGCCGGCGGAGAATACGTCTTGTCGCCGCAGCCCGAGACGAGGAGCCCGGCGCACGCGAAGAGCGGGGACCACGATCGGTATTTCATTGCTTCCACCCGTAGTCGAGGCCGATCGCCACCGTGTAACGTGGTTGTTCGATGTCCAGCGTGTCGTCGTAGGCGGCGCGGAGGACGAAGGCGGTGGTGCGCGCTTTGTTCGCGACGATCTCCAGATCGACGAACGGCGTCACCTCCGGCCGGACCAGCGTGTACGGGCGGACGAGGCCTCCGAACGAGTCGCTCATCGAGATCGAGAGTCGGCCCCCGGCCTGCACGCGAAAGGGGAAGTCGGGCGCGAACGGGTGAGTCCAGAAGCCGCTCAGGAAGACGTACGTGAGGTCCAGCTTGGCGAAGAGGCCGAGCGAGAGGATGGAGTACTTGCCATTGAAATCCGAGGTGACGGCGTATCCGATCCCCGTCGAGAAGGCGCTCGGATCGTTGTTGTTCCCGTGGAAGGGCCGTGAGCCGAACTCGGTGGTGAGCGACCCGTTCATCGAGCGGACCCCTGGGATGCCGCCGAGGCCGAACAGGGCGTGGAGCGACATCGCCTGCGCGTACGTCGGGCGAGCGTCGCGCGGCGGGATCGGCGGCGTTTCGGGGCCGGCCGGCTCCTCCGCGGACGCGGCGGCGGCGAACAGGAAGGCCGCGAGTCCCAGCGGGAGCGCCTTCATCGGACGAACCACCGGACGAACACCGAGCCTCCGTACGAGAAGGCCAGTCCGCTCTCTTGCTTGTCCGCCGAGGAGGTCTGCATTCCGTCGCCGCCCAGCGCGAGGCGCGTGCCCAGCTCCAGCGGGAAGGTGACGCTGCCGATGCTCGGGGACAGGCGCCCTCCGAGATCGAGCAGGCCGCGGAACCCCGGAGTCCACGTCGCGTGGGGCCAGCTCATCGTGAGCTCAAAGCCGGCGCGCACGAAGAAGTCCCGCGTGAAATCGTGGCCGAACATGGGCCGGATCGCCGCGAAGAAGCCGCCGGTGCTCCGCTCGACGAGGGCCCCGGTGCTCACGCCGTCCACCCAGCCGAAGGCGAGCTCCGCGTCGAACCGGAAGGGCTCTGTCCCGAGGTGAAACGGCACGTCGAGCCCGACGCCCACATCCACGAGCGCGCTGCTCGCGCCGACGTCGGCGTCACGGCGGGCGTGTGTCCCGACGCTGGAGGTGAAGTAGACATGGAGTCGCCACGGGTCGCACGGCGAATCCGGCCAGTTGCGGATGCGGTAGTTGCAGGGCGCGTCCCCCGGTGATTCCTTGTCACGACAGGGGCAGCGGGGCTCCGACGGAGGGGCCGCGCTCGGAGCAGAGGGCGCCTCTTTCGCGCATGGGTCCGGGGCGTCGTGCGGAGTCCCGTCGGGCCTCGCGCATGGGCATCCGGGCGGGGGCTCCGCCTGTGCGCGCGCTGCGACGAGCGAGAGGGCGGCTCCTGCGATACAAGCGATCGGGACGCGCGCAATCATGGCGTCCGATTAGAGGAGCCCTTTGCGAAAGGAGCAAGCTTGTCTTGACGGAAGGGCGTTTTTTTCGCGGTCCGCGGCTCGCGGTCAGTCGAAGGACAGGACAGGCGCGCTCGTCCCGGGGGAGCCGTTTCCGGAGTCCGAAGGGTCGCTCTTGCCGCCGTCGCCGGGCGCTCCGGGCGTGATCGTGATCTCTTTATCGACGGTCGGGGCCATTCCGACGAACGCGATGCCGAGCGAATGACCACCTCGGCCGCCGCCGCCCCATCCGCCGTCACCGCCCTGTCCGCCGGCGCCGCCGGAGCAACCCTGTTTGGAGCCCGCGAGGCCTGAAGACACGCCGCCTGCGCCGCCCGGTCCGCCCGCGCCGCCCGCTTTCCCCGGGGCGCCCGCGCCGCCGTCTCCGCCGGCTCCGGTGGTGATCGTGACGCCCGCGAACGTCAGCGTGGAAGCCTTGCTGACGATACCCACGCTGGAGCCGCCGACCTTGCCGCCGCCGCCGCCCTTGCCGCCGCAACCGCCGGATCCGCCGCCTCCGCCGCTCGCGCCGGGGCCCGCGACGGTGTTGACTCCGTTCTTGCAGAAGGTGCCCGCCTTCGCGCCGCCGCCGCCGCCGCCGCCCTGTCCGAGCTGGCCATTCTTTCCGTCGGTGCCGTCTCCGCCGCTGATGCCGTTGGAGGTCAACGTGCCAATGTCGTTGCCGCCGCCGCCCGCGTCCCCCGGCGCGCCGTCGTGGCCGACTCCGCCCATCGTGCACTGGCCCGTCGCGACGTCCACCGCGCCGCCCAGTCCTCCGGTGTTGTCCATCGGGGTGCCGTCGACTCCGGCCGATCCGTTGCTCGCGGGCGGGGGGCCGCCAGCGCCGCCGTCTCCGCCCATCGTGATGCCGTCGTCGCACGTCACCGAGCCGGGGACGCCGCCCATCGGCACGAGCACGCACGCGTCCGTCGCGGAGGCCACGAGGCCCGGCGCGCCCGGCAGCGCGTCCAGCGAAGAGGGCTGTCCGTCCGTCCCGTTCACGCCCGCGCCCGTCGTGATCGCCACGTCGACCAGACTCAATGTCACGCCGTCCGCGAGGATGCCGATCGAGGACGCGCCGTCCTCCGTCGCGTCGGGCGCAGAGACGTTCACCGCGTGCAATACACAGGCCGCATCCGATCCGGAGGACACGTGCACGACGGCCAGGTTCGCGGGGCCGAGGACGCTGGCCCGCTTGTCGGCGGCCCACGTCCAGTCGCCGGATTTGGGGCACGCGCCGAACCCGCCGAACACCTCCATGCCGCCCGCGAGCTCCAGCGTGGTGACCTCGGTGTAGTCGCCCGCGCAGACGAAGATGCGGGCCGGCCCCTTCGCCGCGGCGTCCGCGATGGTGCGGAACGGGGCCGCCTTCGTGCCGTCGCCGTTGGTCGCGGCGGCGGCGTTCACGAACAGGCCACAATCGTCGCGCACGATGGAGGCGTCCGCGGCGGGGTCGCCCTGGCAATCCGAGGGGAGCGTGCTCGTCGTGGTGCCGGTCGTCGTGCCGGATCCGTCCAGGGGATCGTAGAAGTCGCTCACCGCGCTGCGGCAGCCCGCGGACGCGCCCGAAAGCGCGGTCGCGAGGGCCAGGAAGCCTTTCATCGTCAATGCCGCTCGTCGCATGATCTCCCTCGAAAAGAAGCGCAAGGTCGTGACAAGGCTCTCGGGGTCGCGGGCGCCGCCGCTAGAACGAGCCTTGAAGGAGGATGCCAGTCCCCCGGACGCCGACGCGCGTGATCCGCGGGCCGCTCGCCGGTTTGTCGGGCGCCGGGCCGGGCGCCGGGGTGGAACCGAACAGAGTGTATCCGAGATAACTGCCGCCGGCCGCCGCGAGCACGGCGCCGCCGATCACGAGGCCGAGGCCCGGCCCGTAGAGGGCGTCCGACAGCTCCGCGGCGCTCTTGAGGTCCGCGCATTTCGGGCTCGCGGCGGCGCCGGCGCACGTGCCCTTGTCTTTCACGATCTCGTCGTGGAGGCTCTTCGCCTCACCGTACTTGCTGGTCGACACGATCGACAGCGCGACGCCCGCCGCGAGGCCGAGCACGCCCACGCCGCCGACCACGATCGCTGGCAATGGGCTCTTCGGCGGTGGGTGCAGATCGATCTTGAGCTTGCGATCGCTGCCGGCGGTGAGCTTCAGCTCCTCGACGTCCGGGTCGTAGCCTGTCGCGGAGACCTCGATCTTGCAGGTGCCCTCCGGGAGGAACTGCTCGCCTTCGATCGGCGTCTGGCCGAGTCGCTTGCCGTTCAGCTTGACCTCGGCCCCGACCACGTTGACCGAGATCGTGAGCCGCGCCACCTTCGCGAGGGCCTCTTTCAGCTTGCCTTCGATGAAGTCGCGCTTCGCGAGCTGGCCGCTCGCGGGGTAGTTCTGGAGCGCGTACGTCAGATAAAGAGCGGCCTTGTCGGGCTTGTTGAGCTCCAGATCGACGACGCCCAGGTTCGCGGCGACGTCGTAGCTCTTCTGCAGGCTCCACGCCTGCTCGAACTTGGCCTCTGCGCCCTGAAAATCCCGCTGATTCGTGAGATCCACGCCCTCCGAGTAGAGGGCCTTCGCCTTCGCCGCGGGGCTGTCCGCCGGGGCGCTCTTCGCCTCTTCCGCGGCCTTCGCGTCGGCAGCGGCCTTGTCTGCGGCTGCCTTCTCCGCGGCGGCCTTCTCGTCGGCCGCCTTCTTCTGGTCTGCGGACTTCGTGTCTGACTTCTTATGATCGGCCGCGAGGGAAGGGGACGCGATCCCGAGAGCGGCCATGATCACGAGGCCTCCCCCGAGAGCGCGAGTCGTATGAAAGAGCTTCAAGGCTCGTCCTTTCCGAAGGGAAGGATGGATGTCGCGGTGGGTTTGGCCGTGGCGGTGGGCTTCGCGCTCGCGCTCGCGGTCGTCGAGGCCTTCGTGGTGGGGGCGATCCCCGTCTTTTGCGTGGGCTGCGGGGCTGTCGTGGGCGAGTCTTCCGTGCCGGCGCCCGCGGTCGTCACGGGCGGAGGGGCCGTGTTGCCCGGAGTCGCCGGGGCCTTCACGGTCGCGGTCGCGGTGATCGTGGTGCCGGGCGCGGGCGGCTCCGGATCGCGCGGGCGGCTGAGATAATAGACCACCGCGGCTCCTGCGGCGGCGGCCACCGCGATGCCGAACAGGAACAGAGGACTGTTGCGCTGCTGATCGCGCGGCAGGGGGCGTGGCCGCGCGAAGAGAGGCCTTCCGGAGGGCGTGAGCGCGGGCGGCGGCTGCGAGGCGCTCGCGGGCCGCGGCTGCGACGGGCCGTTGCGAGCGGCGGACGGAGCCTCGTTGTTGTTGCTCCACAAGCTCGGCACCGTGCCGTCGCCGAGGATCTCGTTCGAGGGCTTCTTTCCGGTGAGCTGCGTCTTCGCGCGGCGCGGATCGAAGTGCGTCTTCACGCGGACCCGCTTGCCGTCGACCGGGTTCACCTCGGCCTGCTCGCCGGGGTGCACGGTCTTCTTCTCCACGTGGGCGCGCGCGGCCGGCGTGTCGGTGACGATCACCGCGGAGTGCTCGCCGGGCGGCAGCGTCACGGGCTGCGGCACCTCGCGGGCGCGGGCTCGCGGGCGCATGCCCTTGGCCGGTGTGGTCCCCCGGTTCTTCCGCTGCAGCAGCTCCACGCGCGCTTGATCGATCGAGATCACGCTCGCGCCGCTGCGCTGGGGGGTCGCCTCGGAAGCGCCCGACTCGGGGCTCTCGGGTGTCGGCTTGTCGTCGTTGCTCATCGGAACGGGCTCCGGTCGTGGGATGCGAACGCGATCCTGGAGAGGGGCAGGCGCGTCCGCCGGCCCAAGCGCAGTATCCCCCAGAGAAGGGGAGGTGCGGCCAAAAATGCAGCGCCGCCAATCGAGAACCGCCGCTCGAAGAGGATCGGACGCGCCGCCCGCGCCCGCGCGATTCATTGGGTTCGCTAGGGGTGAACGTAGATCAAGGTGCCGCCGGCCGGGTTCGAGGCGCCGTGCCACCCCACGGGCACCACCGGATCGGTCCATTCGAACAGCCACGCCGCGTCCGCGGGCGCGAGGTTCACGCAGCCGCTCGACATCACCTTGCCGTACTCGTCGTGCCAGTAGGCGCCGTGGAGCGCGTAGTTCCCCTGGAAATATTGCACGTACGGCACGTCGTGCAGGTCGTGCGACGTCGCGCCGCCGCTGCCATCCATGGTCGTGGAGACGTGCTTCGACTGCACGAAGAACACGCCCTGCACCGTGGCGGACGTCGTCTTCGGATCGCCTGTCTTGCCGCGCCCGGTGGAGACGAGCGTCGCGTACACGGGCCGCTCGCCCTCGTACGCGATCAAGATCTGCCGATCGATCGAGACGTCGATCCACTTCTTCCCCTTCTTCGCGAAGCCCCACGTGTCGACGCCGAGCACGCCGACGCGGAGGCCTTGCGCCGGGAGCCACACGCCCGCGGTCGTCTCCAGGTAGCCGCTCGGAGCGCCGCCGCGCTGCGCCTCTTCGAGCGTGACGCCGTCGCCCTTGCCCGTGAGCACCCAGCCGGAGCGGTACTCCGCGAGCCCCGCGGGCTTGAACTTCCCGGGTGCGACGCGCTCGTACGCCTTCGCGCCGCCGTGCATGACGAACGCGGGCGCGCCGGATGCGCCGAGCGTGAACCCGTGCATGCGCGACGGACGGACCACGTGCGTGCGATCGATCGGGATCAGATCCAGCTCGGTCGTGAGGCCGAAACGACGCCCCGTCCACTCGTACGTCGCCATCACGCCGAAGGCCGATTTCGGCTTCGCGCGGCCTCGATGGAGCGGGAAGCGCACGCGCTCCTCCGCGCCGAACGGCTTCGGAAGATCGCGCCCGCTCTGCAAGAAGTCGGAGATCGGATCCGCGGGCCCCAGCCATTTCAGCTCGGCGCGCGCCCACTCGTTCATCGCGGCGCCGCCTTCGGAGCGGCCTTCGACGTGGTGCTGATCGTCGACGGAGGGCAGCCGCACGTAGAGCTGCGGCGGCGGGCTGCGCGAGATCACGTAGCGGTACGGGTACGGATCGCCGCGGTGCGCGCCGGGGACGGCGGCCTGCGCGATCGGATCGTTCGCTTCGAGGGACGCGCTCTTTCCCGCGCAAACGTAGCCTCGCGGCGCGATCCGGTACCACCCGCCGGTGCACCCGTCGTTGCCCGAAGACGACGGCGCGCGCACCACGGAGGCCCCCGCGCGCAGGTACCCGAGGCGCGTCGATCGGTGCGACGGCCGCGCCTGCACGTACGTCTCCATCGCGATCGCGACGAGCCGCGGACCGCTTGGATCCAAGGCTTCTTCGCGCTCCTCGGGATCGTCCGGCGCGGCGCTCGGATCCGCGGAGGGCGCGGGTACTCCTGCGTCGAGGTCGAGCGTGGGCGCGGGCGCGAGCGGCTTCACGAGGCGCGCGCCGACTTGCCGGCCCGGCGGATCCGCCTCCGAGCTGCACGCGCACACGAGCGTCGCGGCGAGCGGGGCCGCGACGACGAGCGCGCATCTGCGAGCGAGGGACCGTTCCACGAGCGGGCGCAAACGTACTCCCAATGGCGGTCGGTGCGCGCTCGCGTTGTGCTTCTTTTCCTGCGCGGGCTCCGTCGTGCTAGCCCTCCGCGCATGAAGCTCGGTTCGATGCGCCGCCTGTTCGCGATCGCGATCGTTCTCCCGATCGCGCTGCCCGCCTGTGGTGAGAAGGCCACTCCGGATCCTGCGCCCGCAGCGACCACCGCAGCGGCGACCGCGACGGTAACGGCGACGGCGACCGCGACGGCGACCGCAACGGCGACGGCGACCGCGGAGCCGACCGCGACGGCGACGGCGGAGCCCACCGCGACGGCGAGCGCGACGGCGACCGCGACCGCAGCTCCGGTGGCGTCGACGAAGCCGACCGCGAAGCCGAAGAGCACGCACTCCACGACGCCGATCGCGCCCAGCGCCGAAGCGAGCTCCAGCGCCGCGCCGAGCGCCACCGCCGTCACGATCGCGCCGCCCGCGGAGGGATCCGCCGACGCGATCGCGCAGAAGGTCGATCAGGTGTTCGCGCCGAAGAAGGACTTCACCGCGAAGTTCAAGCAGAAGCTCGAACAGAAGGTGAGCGGCACCAAGAAGGAGTCGACGGGCGTCGCGTTCATCGAGCGCCCGAACAAGGCCTCTTTCAAGTACGACGCCCCGAACAAGAACCGCATGGTCTCCGACGGCAAGACCTTCAAGGCCTATGTCGCGGAGGACAGCCAGATGTTCGAGAGCCCGGTCGGCACCAACTCCATGGCTGGCGGACTCTCGTTCTTCATGGATGGTCTGCTCAAGACCATGAGCTTCACCTTCAACACGAAGGCCGACTACAAGGGTGGATACGTGATCATCGGAAAGCCGCGCACCGCGACGGCCGCGTACGACTCGGTCATGTTCTACATCAACAAGGACCTTCTGGAGAAGGGCGACGCGGGTTGCATCGAGCGCATCGTGATCATCGACGCGCAGGGCAACAAGAACCGATTCGACTTCACCGAGGCCTCGTTCCCGGCCTCGATCCCCGCGACGGAGTGGGAGTTCACGCCGCCGGCCGGGACGAACATCACCAAGAACTGACCGCTTCGTGATCGGCGATCTGTTCCCCCTCTTCCGTCCGGAATGGGTGCTCCGCGACGACGGCGACGTCATCGTGATCGACAAGCCCTCCGGCCTCTCCACGCACGAAGTCACGCCCGAAGACACGGATCACGCGGTCGCGCGCCTGTCCGGCTACCTGAAAGAGCGCGGCGAGCGGGACTATCTGGGCATCCACCAGCGGCTCGACAAGGACACGTCCGGCGTCCTCCTGTTCGCGCGCCGCCCCGAGGTGAACCGCGCGCTCGCCGCCGAATTCGAGTCGCGCCGCGTCGAGAAGGCCTATGTCGCGGCCGTCTCGTTGCCTCGCGGGGCCCCGCAGAAAGGCACTCTCCGCGGCTTTTTGGTGAAGGAGAAGGGCGGAGTCGTCTCCGTCCACCCGAAGAAGCCGCGCGGCGCGTCGCAGGAGGCGGTGACGCATTATCGTGTGCTGGAGCGGAGCGGCGATCGTGCCTTGTTGGCCGTGACGCCCGAGACCGGCCGCACGCACCAGATCCGGGCGCAGCTCGCGCACGCGAACATGCCTGTCGCCGGGGACGATCTCTACGGCGGCCCGCCGGCCCCGCGGCTCTTGTTGCACGCGAAGACCTTGTCGCTGAAGCACCCGACGAGCGGACAGCGCTTCTCGGTGACCGCCGGTGTGCCGGCGCCTTTTCAAAGGTGGGTGAACGGCGATACGGCCCTCCCGACGACCGCGCGCGAGATCGAGGACCGACTCCGCATCGCCGCGTGGAAGCGAACCGGCCTGTTCCGCGCGAAGGCCGAGGATGGGGCGCCCGCGACGACCGCGTTCCGCATCGCGAATTCCGGCGGCGACGACGTGCCCGGCGTGCAGATGGACCTCTACGACCGCTGGCTCGTCGTCTCCCTCGTCAGCCCCGAAGCCGAAGCGTGCCAGGAGGCCATTCTGGACGCCGCGTTCGCCCTCGGACCGGAGGGCGTCTATCTCAAGAACCGCCCGCGCCAGGCCCGCGTGGTGAGCGACGCCGAGCGCGAGGCCCGCTGTCCGAAGGTGCCAGTCCGCGGGTCGGCGGCGCCGGACGAATTCCTCGTTCGCGAGAGCGGTCTCTCGTACCACGTGCGCCTCGGCGACGGCCTGCAGACGGGCCTCTTCGTCGATCAGCGCGACAATCGCCGCCGGATCCGCGAGCTCTCCGGCGGCGCCACGATGTGCAACCTCTTCGCGTATACAGGTGCCTTCACGGTGGCCGCGGCGGCGGGCGGCGCGGTCCGCACGGTGACGGTCGACGTCGCGGCGGCCCCGCTCGCGCGCGCCCGCAAGAACCTGGAGCTGCTCGGAGCGCCGGAAAAGGACCACACGATGGTGGATGTCGACGCCCTCTTGTGGCTGAAGAGCGCGGTCAAGCGCGGCGAGCGCTTCGACGTCGTGGTGCTGGATCCGCCGAGCTTCGCGACGACAAAGACCTCGACGTTCTCCGCGAAGGACGACCTCGGAGCGGTGCTGTCCCTGGCCTTGCGGATCGTCGCGCCGGGCGGCCGACTGCTCGCTTCCACGAATCACCGTGGCATTTCCCGGAACAGACTCCGTCGCGCGATCCACGACGCCGCGCGTGACGGGGGCCGCGATCTCTGGCAAGTGAAGGATCTGCCCGGATCTCTCGATTTCCCGCCCGAGCCCGGCTCGGAGCCTGCCATGAAGAGCGTCCTCGTCACCGTCGGACAGGCATGAAAGCCCCATGACAATGAAAAAACTCCTCTTCACGATCGCGTCCTACGCGTACATGGCCCCTCGATTCCTCATGGCCGGCGATTTCGAAGAGGGCCAGATCGAGCGCAAGACCTTCCCCGACGGCGAGCGTTATCTCCGCATCGCGACGGACCCATGGGCGCGCGACGTGGTGCTGCTGGGTGGGACGCCGACGGACCTCGACTGGCTGGAGCTCTACGACCTCGGCTGTGCGATCTCCCGCGCCGGCGCCCGTTCGCTCTCGATCGTGATGCCTTATTTCGGATACAGCACGATGGAGCGCGCCACCCGTCCGGGAGAGGTGGTGACGGCCCGCACGCGCGCGCGCCTCATCTCGTCGATCCCCCCGTGCGAGGCCGGATCGAGGGTGTTCCTCTTCGACCTGCACACCGATGGTATCGAGTTCTACTTCGGCGACGGCCACGTGACGCATCACCTTTATGGTGCGCCGCTCGTGACGAAGGTCATCAAGCAGGTGATGGGAGACCGCAAGTTCGTGCTCGGCGCGACGGACGCGGGCCGCGCGAAGTGGGTGCAGAGCCTGGCGGGCGGCCTCGGCGTGGAGCCGGCGTTCGTCTACAAGAAGCGGGACCCGCTGACGGGCAACATCGCATTGACCGGCATCAACGCGGATGTCCGCGGCCACGAGGTGATGGTGTACGACGACATGATCCGCACCGGCTCGTCGCTCCTTCAGGCGGGCAGGGCCTATTTGCAAGCGGGCGCCACGAAGGTCCACGCCGTGGCGACGCACCTGGTGTTGCCGGGCGCCTCGCTGGACAAGCTCCTCGGAGCGGGCGTGTTCGAGACCATCAACGGCTCCGACTCCCACCCTGGCAGTCAGCCGCTCACCGCGAGGGACCAGATCGTGGCCCCGGTGGCGGATCTCCTCGTTCCTGCGCTCGCGCGTAGCTGAGAGGCAACAAGCATGTCTTCTCCCGGAAGTCCGGCGCAGGAATCGATCGGCGCGGAGGGTGAAAGTCCGTCGCTCGCGGAGGAGGCCAGTCCGTCGCCCGCGGAGGAGGCCAGTCCGTCGCCCCCCGTCTCTGGAAAGGCGACGAAGACCGAGGGATCCCGCGTCGTCGAGCGCGCGCTGATGGGCGTGTGCATCGCGGGCATCGCGTTCTTGTGCGTGCAGATCCTGATGTTCGGTTACGGCCGAGATCAGGGCATTTACGCGATGGTGGCGGACGCCTTGGTCCGCGGGAAGATGCCGTATCGCGACGCGTGGGACTTCAAGCCGCCGGGGATCTTCGTCATCTACGCGATCGCGCGCTTGTTCTTCGGCTCGTCGCAGGTGGGCATTCGCGTGCTGGAGGTGATTGGCCTCCTCGGCACGTGCTGGGGCCTCATCCGTCTGTCCGAGCGCTTCTTCAACTCCCGGATGGCGGGCTTCTTCGCGGCGGCCCTCGCGGTCCTGGCGCACGCGCAGCTCGATTTCTGGCACACGGCCCAGCCCGAGTCGTTCGGCGGTTACATCACTATTTTCGCGTTGCTCCTCGCGACGCCGTCGCCGGAAAAGCCGGTCGGCACGAAGCGAAACATCTATCTCGCAGGTGTCCTGTTCGGTTTGGCGGGCCTTTTGAAGCCGCCGCTCGCGGGTGGTGGCGCGCTCTTGGCGCTGTATCTGGCGCACTTCGAGTACCATGGACGGCCCAGCACGACGCCGCGGCGCGAGCGCTGGATGGCGGCGGTGCGCCCGGGTTTGTGGGTGGCGGCGGGCGGCGCGACTCCGATGGTGCTGTGTGCGTTGTGGTTCGGCGCGCGCGGCGCGTTGCACGACCTGTACGAGGTGCTGTTCGTCTTCACCCCGCATTACACGAAGCTCGGCTGGGAGGGCTCCACGATCGGGGGCATGTTTTATTGGAGCTTCATCGAGTGGCTGACCTGTTATTGCAGCGCCCTCTCGGTCGGCGTCCTGTTCGCGCTCGGCTTCGGCATGGAGAAGCGCGAGAAGCCCTTTGCGCTCCTGGTGGCGGGCATCATCGCCTTGCACCTCGTCGGCGTGACGATGCAGGCGAAGTTCTTCCCGTACCATTACGGCGCCACGTGGCCGCTGACAGCCTTGCTCGCAGGCGTCGGCTTCGAGAAGCTGCGCGTGCGACTGACGCGGATGCACAAGGCGGGAATCGCGGCGTTCGTGGTGATCTTCGTGGCCTCCTGCTTCGGCCGTTCGGGCACGAAGGACACGGAGGACTCGTTCATGGTCCGTTGCAAGAAGCGAGTCGGCTTCTTGGTGGGCGGCCTGCGCGATCAGGAGGGCATCGACAAACTGGCCACGATCGCGGACGTGAGCGCGGGCGCGAACCGCGAAGTCGCGCGCATCCTGAACGAGACGACCCCGAAGGACCGCCCGGTGTTCGTGTGGGGCTTCGAGCCTGTCATTTACGACCAGGCCGACAGGCGCCCTGCGAGCCGTTTCCTCTACAACGTGCCGCAGCGCGTGGCCTGGGCAAAGGCCGGAATGCGCGCCACGTTGCTACGGGACCTCGCGGAGCACCCGCCGTCCGCCGTCGTGGTGGAGCACCGCGACGTGTTCCCGATGGTGACGGGGGACGCGATCGACTCGGCAGACACGATGTACGACTTCTGGGATTTCTATGTGTTCCTCCAGAAATACAAGCTCTACAAGACGGTGGAGGACATGGATATCTATCTGGAGAAGGACGCCCCGAGCCATTGAACTGCATCGCCGCGAGAAACAAAGATGTGACCGGGACCCGCCTGTCACCTGTTGGGCAGGCGAGAAACGAGCGCATACGATGACATCAGTTTACTTTGTGAAACATGGGCTCGAATCGTACCGCGGTATTCCCGGTCGCTACCCGTTCGCCGTCACGGCGAGCGCGCTTCACCGCTCATCGGCGACGAGGTACACGCCCGTCTCATTCCGCGGCAATATCTATGCGGACGCTATCGCTGTTGGACGGGTTGCGGGCAATGTAGATCCGCACGTATTCTCAGATCTTCTCCCATGGTTCCACTCATACTGCTTAATAGATAAGCGCGACCAGAAGCGCCTTCTTCCGGGCGGACCTCTCCTGCCTGAGTGTGTGCTACCTGGGGACATTATCGTATACGGCAGCCCCGTGTCGAACCACATCACGCCCTGAGGACGACGACAAGTGAAATCAGCTCTCCGCCTTCGCAGCGAACTGGAGCAGCGGCGCGTGGCGCTTCTGGAGGGCGGAGAGGTACGTCGACTCGTCGTAGGGGCGGCCGGACACCCAGCATCGGAACAGGATGCGAATCCACTTGAACGCAAGCGCTCGGAGGGTGGCGTTCCGAGAGGCTCCCTTGGCGCGGTGCTGGTCGTAGAACTGGCGCGCCCAGAAAGACTTGGTGAGGCTCTCGGCAGACCACTCGACGAACGTCTGGCGCACGAAGGTCGAAGAGGCGTAGCGCCAGTGCACCCAGTTCTTCTTGCCGCTGCGCTCCGTCACCGGGGCGACTCCCGCGTAGCGTTGGAGCGCCGCAGCGTCGGCGAAGCGGTCTCGCATCTCGCCAAAGGCCGCGAGCAACCTCGACGAGAAGACCGGCCCTGCGCCCGGCAGGTGGCGGAAAAGGTCGTAGTCGGCGAACTGGACACACAGAGTCTGGATCTCCTCGTCGAGGCGCTGAACAGCCTCCGTCACAGCTCGAAGCTGAGGCAGAAGAAGCTCGACGGTGAGTTTTGCCGGAACGATGACAGCCGGGTCTGTCGTGAGGGGGACTTCCGTCCGGATGGCTTCGATTCGACGCTGGATCGCGGACGGACGGACCACGTGGTGCGCATGGAAGAAGGCGAGAAGCGTCTTGTCCGTGACTCGCTGTGCGGACGGGAGGGTGGGCCAGCGCTCCAGAAAGTCGGCGAAGACGGCTGTGTCCTTGTGACCAAACCACTCCACGACTTGAGGGAAGTACTCCTTGAGGGACGCGATCATCCGGTTGGTGATCCGAACCCGGTCGTGCACGAACCCCCGGCGGCGCTCCACCAGGCGCTGCAACATGCGCATGTTGGCGCTTTCCTGGCGAAGGGGCGTGAGCTTGTCGCGGTGACGGATCAGCAGCTCGACAGCGATCTGGGCGTCGGTGGGGTCATCCTTGGCGCCACTTGGAGTGAAGGCTCGGCGGTACTTGGCCAGTGTGACCGGGTTGACCGGGAAGATGACGAAGATCGGGTGTTCGAGAAGGGCAGAGACGATCGGGCCCCGCGACATCTCGACAGCCACGGCGATCGGGCGACCGCCGAATCTCTCACGGAGAGCCGCTGCCCAGGCACGAAGAGCCGCTGGACGGTGCTCGATGACGCCTCGTTCGAAGGCGGTTTTGCCGGGGATGTGAAGACAGATGTCGTGTTTGCGATCTGCCCAGTCGATCCCGAGGAGAGCGGCGAAGTCGGTGGGCTGTTCGGACATGAAGGCTCCTTGGTGAGAGACGAGGAAGAAGACACGCATCGCTCCGCCCTGCGAAGGCAATATGGAGAGCGCTCGGTGCGGCGTCCCCTGAGTGTTCGTTACGGGCAGAAGCACACCCGTGGACTCGAATGTAAGTTAGTGAGCGTCGCACGCTCGAAATTGGTGATTCGTAGTCCACAGGTGCGTGTTCCCGCCCATGGTTGCAGATCGCAAACCGGTGGAACAAGGAACCGTCGTCCCATAAATGAATTGTTGCTGTCGGCACCTCCACTCGCCCTGTGGCTTCCGGCCACCGGGCTCCTTTCGGCGCCGCAGCGGGATTCAACGTTCCGCAGAGAAACATGAGGCGCATAAGAGATGCTTTACCAAGAGGCGACACACTCCAAGGTCAAGATTGGGCAGCTGTGGCGCTGCACACTGCCAGTGAGACTGACCGTGCTGATTGTCGCGGTGGATTCGTGCCCCGGCGGACTCGTGATAAACGCGCTCCTCGAAGATGGAGTGAAGAACACGGGGGTTGACCGCGTATTGGCCCCTACCGGATGGCAGCATCTCGAACCGTACCTTGTGGAACTCCTTGATGAAGGCATAGATGTCTCGGAGCATTTGGCATCGTACAACGAGTGGAAGCAGCTCGCGGAGGATGGGAAAGCCGGCTATTTTACCTCCGCGCCGGCTGACGTCCTGTCTACCCTCAGGAATGCCATCCGTAGATAGCGGCGCGGCCACAAGGTTGTTCAGGAGAGTGCCTCCTAGCGCCGGCTGAAACCAGATGGCGCGGTTCGCTCCCCGCTGAACCCCGTTCTTCTTGGGCGCACGCTGGGTGTTCACCCAGGTCGGACCCGGGGCAGTGGCCCTGCTTCGGGTGATCATCCATAGCAGGGCCGGTCCAATGGCCGCTCACTTGGGTGTTCACCTAACGGAAGGCCGTCCGATGGCCTGTCACGCGGGTGATCACCCAAACGGAAAGCCCGTCCGGTGGCCGCTCGCTCGGCTGATCACCCAACGAAGGGTCGGTCTGGTGGCCCCGCTCGGGTGATCACCCGGCGGAGGGCCCGTCCGGTGGCCCCGCTCTGGGGGTCACCCAATGAAGTTCAGCCCTGAGACCGCCTTTGCGTTTACGCGAATGCGTAATTCGCCAACGTTGATGTCTAAACGCAAGTTCTGCGAGCCTCGACCCATGCCGGAGAAATCCAAGACCAAATCCGCTGGGCAGGGGCCGTTCCTCTCCGAGGACTCGACCACATGCCTCGAACACTTTTCCGCGATCGTCGCGAACCTCCCGGTCAATGAGCTGGAGAAGTTCAACGCCGATCCCAACCTCGTCCGCAAGAACGTCCAGCGCGGCGTCGATGCGGTGCAGCCTCACCTCGACCACGTGCACAAGGCGCTTCCGCTCCTCGATACGAAGCGCATCCTGGAGCTGCCGTCGCTCATCCTCGCGCTCGCCTTCCACTACAACAACATGGTCGTCGTGGCCGATCCCAACGAGGTCGCGGAGCGGCAAGCGCGCCTCCGGCCCGTCCGGCGATGGACGCTGACCTTCCTCGAAATCATGGCCGAGATGGGCAAGATCCCATCCAAGCCAATCGAGAACATCCGCGCGGACAGCGGCCCTGTCGACGAGGCGAACGACGGCATCGCGATCGCCGCGCAGTTCGAGAAGCACGCGACCGTGCTGCACAACAAGCACCCCTTTTCGCCCGAGATGCTGAAGCAGCTCAACGAGGACGGCCATTACCTCGCCAGGGTCCTGACGCCGAAGGGCACCGCGCCCGAACAGAAGAGCAACGGTCCTACGCCGGATCAGCTCCTCCGTGATCGGCTGTGGACAGAGGTCGTCGCCCGGTATGACGATCTTTATCAGGCGGGCGTCGCCATCTGGGGCCGCCGCGGCGTGGACAAGCACATCCCACCGCTCCGTGCGCGCGCGCAGATCAAGAGCGACAAGGCGACGGACGCGGCCGCGCCTGCGGCTGATCAGGCGACCAAGCCCGCGGGCGGCTGATTCGACAGGTCGCTACTTCGACGGCGGCGCGAGGAAGATCGGCCGCAGCCTCCCCCTCAACCCTTCGGATCGTGAACCCGCTTCGCCAGCCGGCCGATCGCCGCGTGGTAATGCCGTTGCACGGTCGCGGGCCGAACATCGCCCGGCAGCTCCGCGGCGATTTCCGCGAACGATTTCTTCTCGAAGACATAAGCCTTCACGATCAGCTCATCTCGCCCCTTGAGGCTCGCGACGGACGCATGAGTCTCCGCGTCACGCGCGGCGGCCTCCGGGGTGCCTGCGGGCTGGCCCATGCTGAAGCCGATCAAGAAGGCCATTGCAAAACCATCCAGCGCCTCCGCCGGGCGCCGTGCGTCGTCCTCTTCCGTGTCGTGGAAAGGATCGGCGGTGTCGCGCTGATCCTCCGCGAAAAGAAGCGCCTGCCGCGTACCTTCGGCGATCCCGGATGCGAGCGTGGCGGGCACCGACGCCGCCCGTCGCTCGCGCGCCATTCCGTTCTCCATGGCGCCCCAGATGCGTGACCACGCGAACGTCGCGAACGTCGCGCCCTCGCCGTCCCGGTAATCCTGCGCCGCGGCGATGGCGCCGTCTTCTCCGAAGGCGACGAGGTCTTCGAAGCGCGCTGCCTTGTACCTGGCCGCGGCGTGCTTCGCGCGGTCGACAATGATGCCTCGCACGCTCTCGACGAGGGCCCGGCGCTCCGGCGTCAATGCCACCTCCCGATTCGGCGACCGCTTCACCCCGCCTTCCTCCCCCGCGCCGGCGCGTCGCTCTCCTCGCGCTCCGCTTCGCCGTCCTTCTGCAACAGCTCGCTCGCCTCCGCGACCGGGCGTGGACGCAGGCGGTCCACCATCTTGCGCATCTCGGGGTGCGTGAGCGCGAAGTCTTCCAACAGCTCACGGAGCCTGGCCAGCGCCTCCGGAGGGAGCTCCGGCCGCAGCCGCGCGAGGCTCTCGTTCACCAATCGCAGCGCGATCTCCACGTTCGGATCGCTCGGGGGCTCTCTGCGTTCCGCCATGATCGCGTTATCCATCGCTCGGGAGACGGCGGATCATTTTTCTCGGGGACACGCGAATTTGATCGGCGGTCACGGGGCGCATGGACAACCCGGACGATGAGCGGCGAGGTTGGAGAGCGCGGCGCGCGGCTGGAGGCGCCGGATCCGCTTTCCGGAACGGCCTACGAGACGATCGGTCGCCTGGGGAAGGGAGGCATGGGCGTCGTGCTGGAGGCCCGGCACCGGCGTCACGGGGCGCGGGTCGTCGTGAAGATCCTGCACGCGCACCTCGCGGGGCACGACGATCTCATCGACCGGATGCACCTGGAGGCGCGGGCCCTCGCGGCGCTCGCTCCGCACCCGAACATCGTCGCGATCCTCGACGGGGGGAAGACCGAGGACGGCCGGCCTTTCCTGGTGCTGGAGCGACTCGAGGGGCGCACGCTCGACGCCGAGCGGAGGTTGCGCGGGCGGCTCCTTCCGGCGGAGGCGATCGATTTCGTCGTGCAGGCGCTCGCGGCGCTCGAAGCCGTGCACGCGGCGGGGCTCGTTCATCGCGACGTGAAGCCCGCGAACCTCTTCGCGTGCGACGCGCCGACGGGGCAACGCCGTGCCCTGAAGCTGCTCGATTTCGGCGTCGCCAAGCTGTGCGGCGGAGGTGCGGCGTCGCCCATCTCCGCGCGCGCTTCGGTGACCGAGGAGCACGCGCTCGTGGGGACGCCCGCGTACGTGGCGCCGGAGCAAGCGGTCGGCGGAGCGGTCGACGCGCGCACCGATCTCTACGCGATGGGCGTCGTGCTGTTTCAACTGCTGGCGGGCCGCGCGCCGTTCGAGCACCACGAAAGTCCGCGCGACGTGCTCCATGCGCACCTCCTCGAAGAGCCGCGCCCGCCGTCTGTGATCGTGGGGCCGAGCGTGCCGCCCGCGCTCGATCGCGTCGTGTTGCGAGCGCTCGCGAAGCGTCCGGCGGATCGATTCCAGGACGCTTCGAGCTTCGCCGCGGAGCTGCGCAGGATCGCGCGCGATCTCGATCGTCCCGCTCGCGCGGAAGAGACACGCAGCGACGTGCCGATCGTCGCGCAGCCCGCGCTCCGTTCTCCGCGCGAGCCGCGCCATTGGCTGCTTGCGTTCGCGGCGGTCTGGCTACTAAGCCTGCTGGCGACGGTGGGCGCGGGGATGGTGAGGGAGGTGCTGCGATGAGCGCGGACAGAGAAGAGGTCGCGAACGAAGCGCCGCCGGACGAAGCGCCGCCGGTCGAGGCTCCACTCCTCTTGCAGTGGGCGAAGATCGGGGGCGACTACATCGTCCGCAAGCTCATCGGTCGGGGCGGGCAGTCGCAGATCTACGAGGGGTATGACACGCGCAACGAGCGCGTCGTCGCCATCAAGGTCTTCCTCTTCAAGCACCAGCTCAACGCGGCGATGCTGAAGCGCGCGAAGGCCGAGGCGGAGGCCGAGATGCGCCTCACACACCCGAACATCGTGAAGGTGTACGCCGCGGGCGTCTCGGAGATCATGACCCCGGACGGGAAGAAGAAAGAGCTCTTCTACTCGGTGATGGAGTTCCTGGAAGGGGAGACGCTCGAAGACCGCCTGTACCGCACGGGAAAGCTGGCCTTCGCGGAGGCGCTGTGGATCCTCGCAGAGGCGGCGGACGGCCTCGCGATGCTGCACTTCCGGAAGATCATCCACCGGGACGTGAAGCCCGAGAACATCTTCCTCGCCGCCGGCACCGAGGGGAGGCCGCGCGTCGTGCTGATCGATCTCGGCATCGCGAAGCTCGATCCCAAGGAGTTCAGCGTGCAGCGCACCGACGCGAACATCCTGATGGGGACGTTCGCGTACATGAGCCCGGAGCAGATCCACCACAAATTCCCGGTCGACGGGCGCACGGACCTGTACGCGCTCGGGCTCGTCGCGTTCAAGTGCTTCACGTCGGTGCACCCGGCGTGGAACCACTTCGAGCAGCCGAACCCGCCGCTCGCAGAGGAGTACGCGGCGTGGCACATGGCGGCCGTCCCGCCGAAGGTGTCGGCGCTGCGCGTGGACGCGCCGGCCTCGGTGGATGCGCTCGTCGCGGCGATGTGCGCGAAGGTGCCGGACGAGCGCCCGGTCGACGCGATCGAGGCGGCGAAGGTGATGCGCGCGATCCTCGCGGAGGTGGAGGCGGCGCCCGCGCCGGTCGTGCCTGTGGCGCCTCCGGGGCGTCGTGCGCCGCCCGGGCCCGTGTCGCCGTCCGAGAGGTGGCGACCCCTCGGACAGGCGACCACGCAGGAGGACGAGACCACCGCAGGGCCCACGAACGCGGGAGTCGTTCCCGTGCGGTTGCGCGAGATGCCTGCGCCTGCGCCCACGGCGCCGTTGCCTGCGGAGGTGTCGATCGCGACGTCCGCGGTGCGAGGGGCGTCGTCGGAGCCGCCGCTGTCTTCGGAGCCGTCGTCATCGTGGCCGCCGCCGCGTCCGCCGATGAAGACATCGGCGGGGACCGAGATCATCGAGGTCTCGTCAGTGCGACCGCTGCAAGAGGCTCCGCGGTCCGTGCCGCCGCCGGGGGCCGCGGTGGAGCGGACGCGAACGGGGACCGTGATCGTGCCTCGCGAAAAGATGCCTTCGATCGCGCTCGACTCGACGCCGCTCGATCTGGGGATCGTGGCGTCGCCGCGCGCCGCCGACGAGGCCGTGCCGGCGAGATCGACGGTGGAAGTCGACGTGCGGAGCGCCGCGCGACCGCGGACGCTTCCGTTCGGAGGGGCCAAGCGCGAGGCACACGAGAGCAATGCGCGCGACGGACGGGCCTCTTCCACAGGGCTCTTGATCGCGGCGGCCCTGCTCGGAGCGCTGACCGGGCTCGTCACGCTCCGGCTGTGGGATGCGTCCCATGCGGGCGCGATCCACGGAGGGGCGGCGAGCACGGAGGACGCGGGCGCGGCGCCTTCCCCGAGCGTTGCTCCCTCATTGAGCGCGGCGGTGGAGCCGGATCCGAGTCCGCCGGCCGAGCTGCCGGACGCAGGCTCGGCACAAGGGGACGCGTCGAGCGGCGAGGTTCCGGACGCGGCGCCGATGGCATCGCCGAGCCCGGTGCCGGCGCCGTCGCCGAAGCCCGCGGTGCCGGTGCGAAAGCCTGCGAGCGGGGCGCCGAAGCCTGCGTCCACCGGGCTCGTGGGCCTCCCGCCGTTGTTCGAGAAGAAGCCGGAGCCCGCTCCCACCGTGCCGCCTGGAAACCGGCTACCGAAGAACGCGGCGCCGATCCCGATCCGCGCCACCAACCGGGGGAACAATTGAAAAATGATCGACGGAGCGTCGCGGGGTGGAGAACCGAGCGAGGAAGCGCATGAGTGACAGCCCGAAAGGAGTCGAGCCGAAGGGGGAAGAGCCGCCGCGCGCGATGAGCCCCGCGGAGGCGAAGATCCAGGCGGCGCTGGGGGATGCTTCGTTCGAAGAGGCGCTGCAGCGCATCGAGGCCGTGCGCGCGGAGCCGGATCCTGCGGCGCCGGATCCGGTGGTGGTGCTGCCGGATCGACACGGGGAGGCGATCGTGGCGGAGACGGAGGCGGCGGCGGTGTACGTGCAGCCGACGCGGCGCCGGCCGGGACGCGTCCCGCAAGACACGCAGACGCGCGTGCGCGTGGACGCGAAGATGGATCCGCGGAGGCAGCCGACCGAGCGGCGGCTGCGAGCAGAGATCGACGCGGCGACGGTGGGCGCGGAGGCGGCTGCTTTGGCGGTGTCGCGCAAAGAGGACTCCGCGACGGGTGCTTCGATGGCGGCGTCGGCGTCGCGCAAAGAGGATCCTTCGCATCTCCCGCCGAGCGTGATCGAGCGAGACGCGGCGGCTTCCAGAGCGGGCCGATCGAAGGCGCGGGGACGGCTCGGGCTCGTGTGGGGCGGCGGTGTTTTCGGGATCGCGGTGGTGACGATCGCCGTGTGGGGGCTGCGGGCTCCGCTCGGTGACGGCGCGGGCGCTGCGGCGTCCGGGCCGAGCGGGTTTACGGCGACGATGAACGCGGGGATCGCGCCGCCGCCGCAATCGGGGGGCGGCCATCCGACCGCGGCGGCGACGATGGCGAGCGCGGACACGACGAACGCGACGAGCGGAGCGGTTGCACCCAGCGCGACGGCCGCTGCGACGGAGAGCGCCACGTCGAGCGCAGCGCGCACCGCGCCGAAGGGGACGGACGATCCGTACGCCGATGCGGCGCCGCCGGTGCGGCCTTCTGTGACCGCGACCGCACCACTTGCGACGCAGGCGTCGAGCGCGGAGCCTGCGCCGAGCGTAGCTCCCGCGCCGAGCGTGGTACCAACGACTCCGACGACCGCGACAGCCTCGCGGACGGCTGCGCCCTTCACGGTGGAGAAGGACTGATGCGACGAGCTCATCGAACATGGCTTCCAGGCTTGCTGGTGGTGGCGTGCGCGCTCGCGGGGGCGCACGCAGGGCACGCGCAAACCAAGAGCGGCGGCGCACCGACAGCGAAGACGAGCGCGCCGAAGGCCACGACGAGCGCGTCCGCGAGCGCGCCGAAGGCCACGACGAGCGCGTCCGCGAGCGCGCCGAAGGCCACGACGAGCGCGTCCGCGAGCGCGGCACCCGCAGCGTCCGTGGATCCCACGCGCAAGCTGTTCGAGGACGGCACCGAGGCTCTCAACGCGGGCCGTTTCGCCGAGGCGGAGCAGAAGCTCCGAGCCGCGTGGGCGCAGAGGAGCACGTACGACGTCGCGGGCAACCTGGGCGCGACGCTGCTCAAGCTCGGCAGGCCGGTCGAGGCGGCGCGGTTCCTTTCGTTTGCGGTCGATCATTTCCCGGTGGGTGGGAAGCCGAGCGTGAAGCAGTGGGTGGACGAGCTGCTCGCAGAGGCGAAGAAGCAGGTCGTCACGGTGCGAGTGAAGATCGCTGCGGAGGGCACGGCGAGCGCGGACGGCGCAGCGGTGAGCGTGAACGGAGCCGCCGCGGGCACGTGGCCGCTGGATGAAGCGGTGTTCACGGACGCGGGGCCGATCGTGGTGAGCGCGCGCAAGGACGGGTTCGACGACGCGCGCCTGGAGCTGCGCGGTGAGAAGGGGGCCGAGGTGGAAGCGGCGCTCGTGATGAAGGCGAAGGCGCCGGTGGTGGGCGGTGGGGAGCCGGTGAGGTGGCCGGCGTACGCGGCGTTCGGCGTGGGCGGCCTCGGGTTGATTGTCGGCTCGGTGACTGGCGGCCTTGCTGCAGCTGACAACGCGAAGCTCGCCGGGGCGTGCAACAAGACGACGGGGGCATGTCCCGAGAATCAGCGCTCCACGTTGGCGGAGCTGAATGCTTTCTCATACGCGTCCACGGCCGCGTTTGTGGTGGCAGGGCTGGGGGCTGCTTTGGGGGTGACCTTGTTGGTGCTCCCTTCGAAGACGAAGAGCACGCCGGCCGCGGTGGTATCGGCTTCGCCTGGGTTCGTCAGCGTGAAGGGAGCGTTCTGATGCGAAGAGCGCATGTTGTCTGCGCCTGCCTGGGAGCCCTCGCGCTCTCGGCGTCGGCGGGTTGCAATCTCTTGCTCGGTGCGGACCACTGGTACGTCTCCGACGGCAGCGGCGGCAGCGGCGGCAGCACCACGACGAGCAGCACGATCGACCCCGGCTGCATCGCCTCGTCATTGAGCGAGCCTGCGGCCGACAGCTGCGGCTTGTTCGTCTCGTCCTCGAAGGGGAGCGACACGAACCCGGGCACGAAGGACGCTCCGCTGAAGAGCATCGCGAAGGCGCTCGGGTCGGCCACGGGCAAGCCGATCTATTTGTGCGGTGAGGCCTTCGATGAAGCCGTGGAAGTGAAGGCCGGCGCGCTGGTGTACGGCGGCCTCGACTGCGCCGCGGGCTGGACCTACGCGAAGGACAAGCGCACGTTGATTGCTCCGAGCGCAGCCGTCGTCGCGCTGCGCGTGACATCGAAGGCGACGTTGGTGATGGATGACGTCGACGTCACGTCACCCACGGCGACGACGCCTGGGAGCTCTTCCGTCGCGGTGTTCCTGGAGAACGATGCGGAGCTGGAGCTGACCCGATCGGCAGTGACTGCCGGCGATGGGGCCCCGGGGAAGGATGGCGAAAAGTACCTCGACCTCGGCACCTCTGGCGCGGATGGGCAGCCGGGAGCGGACGCGTGCACGGCCGCGAATGTCAATGGCGGCAGCAGCACGCCGAACGCGTGCGACGCGGAAACCTCTGTGGGCGGGAAGGGCGGCAGCAGTGACGAGTTCAGCGGAGGCGCCGGGAGCCCCGGCCTTCCTGACGGCTCCATGAACGCCGGCGCGGGTGAAGGGGGCAGCGCGTGCACAGCCGGCACCGCTGGAGATCCCGGCGCGAGCGGCGCGAGCGGTGCGGGCGCCTCCGGTACGGGCACGCTGACGTCGGCGGGCTTCGCGGGCGTCTCCGGCGTAGACGGCAAGCCGGGGAAGGTCGGCCAAGGTGGTGGTGGCGGCGGCGGCGCGAAGGGCGGCTCGATGGGCAACGCCTGCAACAAGGTCATGAACGCTGGCGGCAATGGAGGCGCGAGCGGCGCGAGCGGTGGCGCTGGCGGCTGCGGCGGCGCAGGGGGGCGCGGCGGTGGTGGTGGGGGCGCATCGATCGGCGTGGTCGCGCTGGGTGCGACGCTGCAGTTCGAGAGCGTGACGATCACCTCGGGCAACGGCGGTCGAGGTGGCAACGGTGGCGCGGGGCAGGCCGGCGGATCGGGAGGCATGGGCGCGGCGGGAGGCAGCGTGCCGCCGGCCGCCACGGATCTGAAACCGGGTTGCGCGAGCGGCGCAGGCGGCAAGGGCGGCGACGGCGGCCTAGGCGGCGGCGGTCTTGGCGGTCCGTCGATCGGTGTGGCGTACGTCGGCGGCGCGCCAGAAACCACGGGCGCCACGATTACGGTTGGCACTCCCGGGGATGGCGGCGCGGGCGATGGCGACACGGGCACCGGCGCAAAAGGAGCCTTGGCGGAGACGCAAGCCTTCTGAAGAAGAAAGCGCGCTCATCGCGCGCACCTGCAACGCTCGCCCGTTGCAGCGAGCGGTCCCCGGTGTGTTGAGCGATCCCACCCGGACCCGGAGACCGCTCACTGGAGAGGGCGAAAACCAAGAACGACACGAGCACGCACGGCGAAACGGCCCGCGGCGCACGGCGGACGTGTGCGCGCGGAGGCTGCCTTCACGAGACGACACGAAAGGCAAGCGAGAAAAAGATGCAAGACACAGCATTTTTCGAAATGGATTCCCAGAGTGACGCTTCGAGAAGCTCCGCAAGCATCTCCGAGGCATCCCCGCCCGCCCCGGAGAAAGAAAAAGAGGGGGGGACGTCACTTCTCGAAATGAAAACGGCGGTGGGACGACATTTCCTAAGTAAGGACGAACGAAGCGCCGTGGCGGGGGCCACGAAAGGCTCTTCTCCTTCGAAAGGCCGTTGCCCGGTGAAGCGGGCTCCTCTTGTTGCCGGCAAAGGCCCCCCGGCGCAGCAACGCTTTTGGAGAGCGTCGTTCGGGGTGGTGACGGCCTTGCTGCTGGGCGGTTGTTACAACCTCGGAGGCGACTGCTGCTTCACCTACGAATGCTCGTGCAGCGGCACAGGAGGAGCAGGAACGACCACGACAAACTCGGCGACCATGATCGCCGATGCGCCCGAAGCGCGCGAGGCGCCCAGCGAGGCGAGCGCGCTCGGCCCCACGGCCGACCGCCAGGGCAAGCACGAGAAATGAGATCCTTCGCGCTGTCCTGTGCGGGCCAGTTGGCCGTCGTAGGTGCCTTGTCAGAGACGGGGTGTTCCGCTCCGACGACCGGGGGAGCGTGGGCCCAGCTTCGCTTCTGAAACGGCTTGTTTGCTCTCCAGGGTGGTGATCTGAAGTGACGTGAGCAGCGCTCGCTGGTCGGGGCGAGAGGGCCGCGGTGTGTCCTCGGCTGGGCAGGCTCCATGGTGGAGCCGCCGGGGATCCAGGGGCCTTCTCTCTCCGGCGGGCGAGCGTGAAGACTCGATATCTCCGCGCCGTCCTCGGCGGCGCGTTCAGGACACGTGTGCCCGAGAGGCGGCGCGCACGATCGGAGCTTTGCCATGTGTGGCAGCGAGAGAACAACCACGCACAACGGGCGAAGGGAGGGCCGGATTGATGAGCCAGCGTACGAGACGAGGATTCTTGGGCGGTCTGGTGGTTTGTCTCGTGACTGTCGGTCTGGGGGAGAGCGCCGCAGAAGAGACGCCCCCGCCATAGCCGCGCGAACAGCCGGTCTTTCGCGAAGAGGAGGTGATTGACGATGGCCCGCACAGCACCCTTTCCCAACTTCCCGGCGATCCCCGGTATGAACCCCGGTGTCTTCGTCCTGGGCGGCGGCCATGACGGCGGCGGCTCCGGCTCCGGCGGCGGCAAAGGCCGCGGCAATGGTCAGGGGGGCAGTGGAGGCAACGGCGGCAACAACGCGGGCGGAGATGGCAAGTCGGCCCCCGATCCGAACCGCTACCCCGACTGCGGGACAGCCGCTCACCCCGTCGACGTCGTCACCGGACGAGCCTTCACGCATCCGATCCTGGATGTCGCGTTGCCGGGGCCGCTGCCGCTCCGGTGGCATCGCGTCTACTCCACGGCGGCGTGCGAACGGGACTTCGGCCTCGGCTGGGGATGGGCCCACTCGCTCGGCTGGCAGATCGAGGTGCGGCGCCGGTCTCTCTATGTCTGGACGGACCAAGGGACGAAGGTCGCCTTTCCGAGTCTGGAGATCGGGGGGGAAGTCGTGGGGCCTTTCGGCTGGCTGCTGCACCGCGACGAGAAGGGGTATCTCCTCGACGTGGACGACGGCGTGCTGCGGCGCTTCGCTGAGCCGGCGGACGAAGGGGTGCTGTTTCGACTGACCTCGATCGAGGATCGGAATCGCAACATGATCGCCCTGGAGTACGAGGCGGGCCGGCTGGTGCAGGTGACCGACAGCGCGGGGCGTGTGCTCGTCGTCGATTCGCGAGAAGACGGCCGCATCGAGCGCGTGCGTGTGTGGGCATCCGCGAAAGAGGGGGAGCGGCGCGAGCTCATGCGGTATCGGCACGACGGCGAAGGATGCCTGATCGAGGCGACCGACCCGGAGGGCCATTCTTGGCGCTACGCCTACGACGAGGAACACCGCCTCACGCGCGACACCGACCGCACCGGGCTCACCTTCGCATTCGTGTACGACGCTGCCGGCCGCTGCGTGGAGAGCTGGGGCCACTACGGCGATCGAACCGATCCGAGCCTCGCGCCCGACGTCCCCGCGAAGCTCGCGGACGGCATCACGCCCGCGAAAGGCATTCACCACGCGAAGCTCGACTACCACGAAGGCGGCTACACCGAAGTCACCGACTCCCTGGAAGTGCGCCGCTTCTTCGGCAACGCGCACGGCCTCCTGGACAAGGCTGTCAGCGCGGGCGCGGTCTTCACTGCCACCTACGACGACCGCGGATTCCAGACCTCGCGCACCGACGAGGAGGGCCACACCACCCTCTACGAGCGGGACGGACGCGGGCGGATCCTGAAAGAGACCGATCCTCTCGGCCGCGTGACGGTGACCGTGCGCGACGATGCGGGCCGGCCTATGGCGGTGATCGACCCTGCCGGCGGCACCTCGAAGAGCGAGCGCGACGGCCGAGGCAACGAGATCGCGATCACCGACGCGTGCGGCGGCACGACCCACTACGCCTACGATTCTCGTGGCCTCGTCACTACGATCATCGGCCCGACAGGCGGCCGGTACGCCTTCGAGCACGACAAGCACGGTAACCGCACCACTGCCACCTATCCCAACGGCGCCATCCAGCGCTGGACGTACGACGCGGTAGGAAGGTGCCAATCGGAGATCGACCAGGCGGGCCGCGAGACGCGTTTTCGATGGTCACGCCGCGGTGACCTCCTTTCTGTCGAGCGTCCCGACGGCGGCGTCTCCCGCTACGAGTACGACGGCGAAGCGCACCTGACGGCCATCGCGGATCCCGAAGGCCGGACAACCCTCTTCGGCTGGGGCGGCTATCACAAGCTCGTCTCTCGCAAGGTCGGCAGCGGCGAGCCGGTCCGCATGCTGTACGATCGCGAGGGCAATCAGGTCCTTGTCCGGAACGAGCAGCACGAAGAGCACAGCTACACCTACGACCCGAGCGGCCTCATCATCGCGGAGCGCACCTTCGACGGCCGGGAGATCGGGTATCGGCACGACCTCGCGGGCCGCTTGGTGCGCGTGCAACAAGGCCCCGAAAGCGTCATCGAGAATGCCTACGACGCCGCGGGACAGCTCATCTCGCGGACGGCCGGCGACATCCAGGAGACCTTCGATTACGACGCTCGCGGCGAGCTGATCCAGGCCACGCGGGGCGCCGACGCCTTCACCTTCGAGCGCGACGCGTGCGGCCGAGTCGTTCGCGAGACAAGCACCGTCGACGGCGTTACTTGCTCGGTCCGCACAGCCCGCGACGCTGCGGGGCTGGTGATCGGCCGCTCCACGTCGCAGGGCCACACGCTGGCCATTCACCGCGACGGTTTCGGGGTGCGGTGCCGCACGACGATCGACGGGGTCCACGAGCTGCGCCACGAGGCGGACCCCTTCGGCCGCGAAATACGCCGCCTGCTGCCCGAGGGGGGGCGAATCGACACCACGCATGCGCCGAACGGCCGTCTCGCGTCGCGCCGCGCGGTGTTGCCGGGCCCCTCTCCGGAAAGCCTGGCGCGCCTCGCGGCCCTGCTCCCGGAGCCGAGCTGGCTGGGCCGCGAACCGGGGATCACGAGTGACCGCCGGTACGGCTACGATCGTTCGGGAGAGCTGCTCCAAGTGGTGGAGTCGTCCGGCGTCGCGAAGGCATACCGGTACGACGACGCGACACGACTCCTGGAAGTCTCCGGTTTGGAAGGCCCGCAAGAGGCCTTTCGGTACGACGCCACAGGCAACCCGCAGGAGGTGGGCCCCGGCGTCGCGCGACGGCTCTACAGCCCTGGCAATCGGCTGCTGAAGCGGGGGGAGGTCTGCTATCTGTGGAACGACCGGGGCCAGCTGATCGAGAAGCGCCTCGGCCCGCAACACGCCTTCCGTTACCTGTGGACCGAGGATGGCCGCCTCGCGACGGTAATCCGACCCGGCGGGCAGACGGTCGACTTCCGCTATGACCCCTTCGGGCGCCGCACGCTGAAGCGCGTGTACGCCCCGGCGGAAGAAGTCCTCTCCGCGCGCCGTGGCGCGCTGATTGAAGAGGTGCGCTTTCTGTGGGACGGGCACGAGCTCGTGCACGAGTTCCGGACGCGTCCGGGCGCCGTCGGAGAGGGCGAGAGGGCAGCAGATCCGATCGTCGAGGTGCGCACGTACGGCTTCGAAGACGGCGGTCATGTGCCGCTATTCCAACAGATGTCGGCCTTCGCGGAGGGCGCGGAACTCTTCCACTACCTCACCGATCCGGTCGGGGCGCCGGAGCAACTGGCGGACGGGGTCGGCCACATCGTCTGTCACCTGGAGCGCGCGGCTTTCGGTGCGGCGACCATACGGCCTGGTGCGGCGACATCGACGCCGCTCCGCTTCCAAGGGCAGTACGCGGACGAAGAGACAGGGCTCCACTACAACCGTTATCGTTACTACGATCCGGCCGCGGGACACTACATCAGCCCCGATCCTCTTGGACTGCCCGGGGGGCTGAACCTGTATGGGTACGGGTGGAACCCCACTCACTGGATCGACCCGCTGGGGCTCGCGTACCACACGCCGAACAGCGGAGTCATCTACCTGCGGACCGATCAGAGCACAGGCAAAGAATATGTTGGACGATCGATGTCGCTGGAGGCATTCCAGGCCCGGCGCGGAGCCCACAATCGCGCGCTCCAGAAGCGGTGTCCTGGTTCATTGGCCTACAACTTCCAGGTCCTACAAGGCGGGATCGGCAACGCTCCTGCTCTGGCGCAAGCAGAGGAGAGCTGGATACGGGCGGGCGGTGGACCCGGGGGCGTGCCTGGACAGTCGGGCCCGCTGGAAAACAAGATGCACGCGCAGGCAGCGGCCAACTACACTGGCCCCGTGCCGTTCCCGTGACCGCGCGAAAGGTTTCCACATGGCGAAAAAGCAGAAAACAGAAACTTTCGGGGACGCCACGCCGAACAAACGTGGGCGCAAGCGCGTGAAGGTGAAGACTGGGCAAGTCGTCGCTGTACCGTTGCGGGATGGCAGCTTTGCGCTCGCTCACGTCGCTCTTTACATGAATGGGGCGATCACCGCGCATTTCGCACATCGGGGACACTCGCCGGAGCAGCTCCTGGTTGGGATGGAAGAAGCCATGCAAGAGCGCTTACTGGCCATCTTCGAGGTGACCAGTGACGAGATTTACGATGGGTACTGGCCGGTAATTGGCCAAAAAGAACCGACATATCCGGCGGAAACGCTGGACATGAAGGGCAGCTCGTACACTGCCAATACATCGAGGCTCTTCTTCGATGCGTACTATGGGCTTGCCCCGTGGGACATGATGGCAGCGACGCCGCGCTTCTTCGAAAAATTGCTTCGCCCCGGCGTTCCGATTCCGCCGACTGTCCGGTACAAGAAGGACTTCGAGCGAGAGTCAGCTGCCGCAACCACGACCGGCGACGCCGGCTCGTCTGTTGCGACCGAAGACGCGATCACGGAGGGCCGCGGTCAGATCCACATCGAGATCAAATACGAAGGTGACGGTCTGCCCTCCATTCCGCTGCTGAAGCGACGTGAGGCCATCGAGCAAGCGCTGGAGTCCGCGGGGATCGGCGAGATCACCGACGCAGGCGGGGGCGGCGGTGTGATGGACATCTACCTGGAGACCCAGGACGTGGCGCGCGCGCTGCCGGTCGTGCATGCGGCCATCCAGGAGGCCGGTTTCACGGAGGCCACGCGTGTGGAGGTCCAGCCGTTGGACGACGAAGACGACGGAGAAGGTTCGGCGGCGAAAGACGATGCGCCGTGACGCCCGCCCTGCATCGCGTGGTGGTCAGTCTTCGAGGACGGCGCCCTCGGGGACGACTACCCAGGGGTGGCGGCGCTCGTTGTACACCGAGGCTCTCGGGGGCGGGAACGTGGGGTCCGCGAAGCCTCCGATCGGGACGCCGATCATGCCGGGGAGCGCGCCCAGCTTGTAGAACACCGTGGTTCCGCAGACCGGACAGAAGCAATGGGTGGCCTGGCCGCCGCTGTCTCCGGTGCGCGTCCAGGTGCTCCATTGGCCCTCGACCGACGTCGCGGCCTCCGGAAAACGAGCCTGCGCGCCGAAGGGGGCGCCGGTGCGACGCTGGCAGTCGAGGCAATGGCACATCGAGATGCGCACGGGCTCCCCGCGCACGGTGATGCGGAGCTGGCCGCAACAACAAGTGGCCTGTCGATCGGACATGCGAGAGGCCTATCCGCGCCGCCGAGCGCCTGCAACCCCATCTCCATCAAAACGCTTCATCGACACACCACGCCGAGGATTGCGCCCTTTGCGCTGCGGACTGCGCGGAGCGAGCCTCCGCAGAACGGCTCCATCCTGCCGAGAGCAGACAGCGCGCTAGGGAGGGGCCAGTCGAGGCGCGACCTCTCCTGCGCCCCCCAAAAACAAGGACTTTTATTGGAGGGAGGTGGTCAGTCGGTGAGGCTGCCGCTCTTGCGGAGGCCGTAGTGCTGCAGCAGGCGGTGCAAGTACATGCGGTCGATCTTCGCCTTGCGGGCGGCGCGGCTCACGTTGTTCTCCGACCAGGCGAGCAGCGACGTGAGGTACTTGCGCTCGAAGTTCTCGATGATCTCTTCCTTCGCGACGCGGAAGGGCTTCTCGATGTCGGGGGCGCTGTCCGGCGATTCGCCCGCCACCACCAGGGGCGGCGCGGGCGGGCGGCCGCTCGGCGAGACCGTGTGATCTCCGTCCAGGCCGACGTCCGCCGTGTCGAATACCACGCGGCGCTCCACGAAGTTGCGGAGCTCGCGCACGTTGCCGGGCCAGTCGTGGCGCGTCATCGCGTCGACGATCTCCTGCGTGAACAGGTGGCGCTTGTCGGTCGCGTCGAGCGCGGACAAAAACGCCTCCACCAAGAGCGGGATGTCCTCGCGGCGATCGCGCAGCGGCGGCACGCGCACCGTCACCACCGAGAGGCGGAAGAAGAGGTCCTCGCGGAATCGGCCCTGGTTCACCTCGCGCTCGAGCTGGCGGTTCGTCGCCGCGATCACGCGGACGTCGACCTTGCGGAGCTGGTTCTCACCCATGCGACGCACCTCGCCCGTCTCCAAGACGCGGAGGAGCTTCGGCTGCATTTCGAGGGGGAGCTCGCCGATTTCGTCGAGGAAGACCGTGCCTCCGTCCGCCGCCTCGAACGCGCCGATGCGCTGGCGCTCCGCGCCCGTGAAGGCGCCACGCGCGTGACCGAACAGCTCGCTCTCCACGACCGTCGGCGCGATCGAGCCGCAGTCGACCACGATGAATGGCTTTCCCGCGCGCTGGCTGCGACGCACGATCTCCGCCGTGATCAGCTCTTTGCCGGTGCCGCTCTCGCCCTCGACCAGCACCGTCGCGTCCGTCCGCGCCACGCGCTGGAGCGCGTCGTACATCTTTCGCATCGCCGCGGACGCGCCGTACAGCGAGCCGAAGCTCACCGACGATTGAATCGGCGGCATCGATTTCGAGCCGGCCTCCCGCACGACCACGACCGAGTCACCGAGCTCGATGCGGCATTCAGGCAGCATGAGGTCCGCATCCCTCACCCACACGCCGCCGATCTTGGTGCCGTTGAGCGACCCGTTGTCGACGATGGTCCAGCCTCGGTCGCCGCGCGTGAGGCGACAGTGGAACCGCGAGACCGTGCGGTCGTCGAGCACGAGCTCGTTCGAGGGGTGCGAGCCGATCCGCAGCAGATCGCCCTCGAACGTCACCTTGCGGCCGGCCGCCTTGCCGCCCTCACTCTCGACCCGGAGCTCGATTCGAGGTACTTTGATCGGTTCGGTGAGCCGCGGCGTCGTGGGGTAAACCCGCCGCTCGACAGGATCGCTCTCGGGACCCGATTGGTTCGCCATGCGGGCTCCACGATACACGAACCGACCCGCACGAACCCAGCTTGGCAAAATCCTGCTCGCACCGGTTCCACCGTGGCAGGCTCGCGGTCCCACCTCGCACAGCCGCTTGCTTCCGGCCGAAGCCGGCGCGAACGTCCATCCGGTCTGGTACTGATTTCGCTAAGGCACTCGACTCCTGTCCCAGGGAGATCCGTTCTTGTGCGTCCTTTGTCCTTGACACGCTTCCTCAGGGGGCCCCGCCTTTGGGGTTCGCTCGCGGCGCTGCTCTCGCTCGGCGCGGGCGGCGTCGCACACGCGCAGAGCGCGACGCCGCTCGAACGATGGCAGCCGACGCCGATCGGCGATGCGCTGTTCGCCGCGCCCTCCGCGGGCGTGGACGCGCATTTCGCGTTCGATGCGGGGCTCCGCTTTTCGTACGCGGACTCCCCGCTCGCGCTGCGGCAGAAGAGCGGCGCCGGGACGTACACGGACCTCGGCGCGATCGTGGCGCAGCAGTCGGTGCTGCACGCGCAGCTCGCGGTGTCGCTCGCGTCGCGGCTCAAGATCGAGGCCGATCTGCCGGTGACGGTGGCTCAGAGCGGCGACTCGCCGAAGGTGAACGGGGTCGCGATCGCGTCGCCCTCGGGGGCCGCGCTGAACGATCTGCGGGTCGGCGCGCGGTTCACGGCGCTGCCGCAAGGGCGGGCGTGGCCGTCGATCGCGCTGTCGCCGTCCGCGTGGATCCCGACGGGCGATCCCGGCGCGTACACGAGCACCGGGAGCGCTCGGTTCGAGCCGCGGATCGTGATCGGCGCCGACTACGGGCCCATCGTGTGGAGCGCCTCCGTGGGGCGGCAGCTCGGCGATCCGACCGTGGGGCTGCTCGGCAGCGAGGTGACGTTCGCGGGCGGCGTCGCGGCGCGGATCGATCGGTTCCAGATCGGGCCGGAGCTCTTCGGGAGCGCGCTCGTCGATCGCGAGGCGGGCGCGGCGTCCGGCGGCAAGGGCGTGGCGCTGTCGGATCGCGCGGGCGCGAGCCTCGAAGCGCTGCTCGGCGCGAAGGCGCATTTCGGGCCGCTCACGGTCGGCGCCGCGTTCGGGCTGGGGTTCTTGCGCGGGCCGGGGACGCCGGATCTCCGCGCGATCGGAGAGGTCGCGATCCGGCCGTTCGAGGTGAAGAAGGCGCCCGCCGGGTGGTCGCTGTTCGGGGACGACGACGCGCGAACGACGGGCGCGACCGTGGCCGCCGCGAAGCCAGTAGACAGCGGCGCGAAGCCGATCGCGACGAAGCCCGCGGCGCCTCCGCCGCCCGACACGGACGGCGACACGGTGATCGACGCCGAGGACGCCTGCCCGCGCGTGGTCGGCGATCCGAGCCCGAGCGCGAAACGCCGCGGATGCCCGCCGGATCGAGACGGCGACGGGATCGTGGACGCGGACGATCGGTGCCCGGATCGGCCCGGCGTCGCGGCCGACGGCGACAAGAACGGGTGCCCGCCCGACTCGGACGGCGACGGGATCGTGGATCCGGACGACGCGTGCCCCGCGGAGGCCGGGCCGAAATCGGAGGATCCGAAGGAGAACGGGTGCCCGAAGTCGGTGCGCGTCGTCGGGTCGCAGATCGTGATCTTGCAGCAGGTGAACTTCGAGACGGCGAAGAGCCGCATCCTGCCGGACAGCTTCCCGCTCCTGCAGCAGGTGGCGGACGTGCTCGCGCAGCACCCCGAGATCGCGCGGCTCGCGGTGGACGGGCACACCGATAACCGCGGCAGCGAGGCGAGCAACCTGGATCTGTCGCGCGCCCGCGCCGTGAGCGTGATGCGGTGGCTCACCGAGAAGGGCGTCGACGCGCGGAGGCTGGAGGCGCGCGGCTTCGGCCCGCGGCGGCCGATCGCGCCGAACACGACGAACGAAGGGCGCGCGAAGAACCGGCGCGTGGAGTTCCAGATCCGCAAGCGCACCGACAAGGGCGAGGCCGGCTGGGTCGACGGTCCGGTGGACGCCGATTGATCATGGCGGGCCTCTCTCTTCGAGCGAAGGTGCTCCTCGTGCTCGTGCCGCTCGCGGTGGCGCCCGCCGCCGCCGCGGTCGCGTGGCTCGCGGGGGACAACCGCGCGGCCGTCGCGGAGAGCGAGCGCACGCTCCAGCTCGCGCTGCTCGGAGAGGCTCGCGAGCGCGCGCACGACGAGATCGGGGCCGCGCTCGTGGACGCGCGCGCGGTGGCCGCGGCGCTCTCGGAGAGCGCGAAATTGCCGGAGAACGCAGGCGATCCGCTCGTGGTGGTGCGGAGCGTGCTGGCGACGCGGAGGGCGCTCGACGCGGCCCGGTTCGAGGTGCCGGACGCGGGCGTGAGCACGGTGCTCAACAAGGAAGAGGTGGATCCGGCGCGCGTGCCTTCGTCGACGCCGGAGCTTCGGATCGCGGCGGATCGCGACGGGTGGGCGTTCGCGCCGGTGAGCGAGGGGCGCGCGGTGATCGTGGTGCCGATCCCCTCGGCCGCCGGCGGGAAGAAGGGGTACGTCGCGGCGGGCGTGCACACGGCGCAGTTCCGGAAGGCGCTCGACGACACGATCGCGGCGCACGCGGAGGAGGGCGCGATGGCGATCGTCGTCGCGGATCGAGAGCTGCGCGCCGTCGCGTGCGCCGGGACCACGTGCGACATGGGCGCGGATCTGTCGGCGCTGCCGGTGTGGCAGCTCGCGAAGACGAGCTCGCGCGGGACGGCGCAGGTGGGGCTCGCGCGGCGGTTCGATCAGAGCGGCGTCGCGATGTTCGGCACCGAGGCCAGCCTGCCGGACACCGGGTGGTCGATCGCGGTGTGGCGCCCCGTGGAGGTCGCGTTCCGCAAATCGGACGAGTTCGCGCGGCGCGCGGTGATCGCGGCGGCCCTCGTGTTGGCGCTCGCGGCGGCGGCGGGCGTCGCCCTCGCGCGCGTGCTCACGCGGCCGATCCTGCGGCTCATGGACCAGGTGAAGCTCGTCGGTCAGCGCAAATGGACGCAGATCCACGCGTCGACGGGGCGCTCGGACGAGCTCGGTCAGCTCGAAGGGGCGATCGACGGGATGGCCGCGAGCCTGCAGGAGAGCGAAGCCGAGATCGAGCACGCGACGAAGCTCCGCGGCGATCTGTCGCGCTTCATGAGCAAGGACCTCGTGGAGGCGATCGTCCGCGGCGAGCACGACCTCGCGCTCGGCGGTCACCGCACCTCGATCACCGTGCTGTTCGCGGACGTGGTGGCCTTCACGCCGCTCTCCGAGAGCCGGCCGCCGGAGCAGGTGGTCGCGATGCTCAACGAGCTCTTCAGCGTGCTCACCGAGGTCGTGTTCCGGCACGGCGGCACGGTCGATAAGTTCATCGGCGACTGCATCATGGCCGTGTGGGGCGCGCCCGTCGCGCAGGCGGATCACGCGGATCGCGCGCTCGCGGCGGCGGAGGACATGATGCACTTCCTGGAGGTCGCGTCCGCCGAGTGGCGAAAGAAGTACGACGTCGAGGTCCGCCTCGGGATCGGCGTCAACTCCGGCGAGGCGATCGTCGGCAACATCGGGTCCGACAAACGCATGGAGTACACGGTGATCGGCGACGTGGTGAACGTGGCGGCCCGCCTCGAAGGGCTCGCGGCGCCGAACCAGGTGCTCGTGGCGGAGGGGACGCACGCGCTCGCGACCGATCGCTTCGAGCTCGTGTCGGTCGGCGCGAAGAACCTCGTCGGGCGCGCGAACAGCGTGCACGTGTTCGAGCTGGTGACGTCATGAAGCGCTCTCTTCTTTTCACTTCGATCCCTGTCGCGGCTTCGCTCGCCGCGTCGCCCGTGCTCGCTGACTCGCCCGCCGCGACGCCCGGCTATCCGGAGCCCGTCGTGCAGTGGGGCGTGCAGAAGGACGAGACGTGCGAGGACATCGCGAAGGCCGTGTACGGCAGCGCGAAGCACGCGGCGCTGGTGCTCCGCTACAACCGCGTCGACTGCACGCGCGGCAAGAAGCTGAAGGAGGGCGCGACGCTCGTGCTGCCCGCGAGCGTGACGTCGCTGCCGACCGCGCGGCTCCGCTCGATGAACCCGGACGTGAAGGCGCGGCCGTCCGGCGGATCGTGGGGGCCCGCGGCGCCGGGCCTCGCGCTGTCGTCGAACGCGGGCGTGAACACGCTCGACAACGGGCGTGCGGACATCGAATTCATCGATCGAACGCGCGTATTCCTCGCGTCCAACACGCTCGTGATCATCTACGGCACGGCGAGCCAGTCGGCCGTCTCGAAGACGCCGCCGCCCTCGGTGGAGGTGCAGGCCGGCGAGGTGAAGGCCGGGCTCGCGGCGCTCCGCGGGGAGACGGTGGAGGTGGCGGTGAAGGGCGGCGGCCGCGTCAGCGCTTCGTCGCGCGAGACGATCGTGGAGCGCAAGGGCGAGCGCACGACTGTCGGCGTGTACGACGGGAAGGCCGCGGTGAGCTCGGGCGGCAAGACCGTGAACGTGCCGCTCAACTTCGGCACGCGCTTCACGGGAAGCGGCGCGCCGTCGGCCCCGCGACCGCTGCCTCCGGCCCCCACGTTCGAGAGCGCGACGGCGCCGCTCGTGCTCGCGTCGTCCGCGGGCGGGACGATCCGCGCCGACTGGTCCGCCGTGAAGGACGCGAAGAGCTACCGCGTCGAGATCGCGCGCGACGACACCTTCCGCGATCTGGTGGCGCGCGAAGAAGTGGACGGGAAAGTGCGCTCGTTCCGCGCGGAGAAGATGCCGCCGGGCCGGTATTTCGTGGGCGTCCGCGCGATCGACACGGAGGAGTACATCGGCGTCGCGGCGACGCGCGCGGTCGACGTCATCGAGCTCGACGTGAGCGCGCAGGGAGCGACGCTCGGCGACAAGGAGCTGGTCGCGAACCCGTACGCCACGATCGGCTTCAAGACCGGCACGAAGCTCGACCTCGCGCTCGACGACGGTCCGTTCGGGCCGGTCCCGGGGTCGATCGATCTCCTGAAGCGCGCGCCCGCGAAGATGCGGTTCCGCCCGCAGGGAGCGGCCGCCCCGTACGAGGTGACGGTGCGCTACACGGAGGTCTCCGCGGTCGTCACGTCGGCGCTCGCGAAGGACGGCAAGACGGCCACGATCGACGTCGCGTTCAAGGGGCTGGACGGCATCGACATCGCGGGTCGCGTCGCGCCGACGCTGCGCACGAACGACGGGCAAACGGCTGGATCCGCCGCGCTCGTCGCGAAGGACGGGCGCTTCGTCGCGACCGTCGCGGCGCCTCCGCCGGGCGGCTCCCTGCGCGTGGACGTGCTCGACGGACGCGGCGCGATCCTCGGCACCGGCGAGGTCGCGGCGCCCAAGCCCGAGGCGCCCGCCGCGAACGCGCCCGCGACATCGGAGCCGGTGCCCCCGCGGATCGGCCTCACCACCGAGTCGTGGAACCCGGCGCCGATCACGGGCGCGCCGTTCTGGAGCCCGACCGCGCGCAACGCAGGCAGCATCGGCGCGCAGATCCAGGTCGCCGGCGCCGGCGCGGGCACGCGCGTGCAAGGCTCGGCGACGGGCGCGTTCGGGCCGATCGGCGTCGACGCCACGTTCCGATCGCGCCTCTTCGGCACGAGGCTCGGCCCCACGGACATCGGCGATCCCGAGTACGACGACGGCGCCTGGCTCGGCGCGAGGTGGCGCGCGTTCCGCATCGGCGAGTCCGCGCTCGAGGGCGGCGTCGCGCTGCGCGTGGGCTTCCCGCTGAGCCGCTTCGGGCCGGCCGCGCGCATCGAGCCGGCGCTCGCGCTGGGCGGCGTGCGCGGCGCGTACTCGTTCCTCGCGAACCTCGGCGCGCGCATCCGCGTCGACGACAGCTTCGTGCCGACGCCTGATTTCCAGGGTTATTTGCTCCTCGGCGGCACGGTGAACGCGAACGACTGGGTGCGCTTCGGCGCGACGCTCGACGGGCACGTGGTGCACTACGAGAGCGAGGACGCGCTCTTCCGCGGCGGCCTGTCGCTCCACGCGGAGGTCGGCACCTGGATCTACGGCGCGGCCTCGGCTCGCCTGTCGCCGTGGGACAACGACGGCGGCTGGTTCGGCAACGGCCCGTTCTCCGCGCAGCTCGCGGTCGGCCTGCGCGCGCCCTGATCGGCTACGCTGGACGCGCCGCGCGGCCCGGACACCCTCGATCGATCGCGGAGGAAGCGCCTTGTCGAACCATCGCACCGCACCGCTCCCGCCTGTCACGATCCACGAAGCGTCCGCGCCCTCGCCCGCGCCGGTGTTCGCGCCCACGCCCGCGACGCCGAACGATCACCCCACCGTGCGCAAGCCGCGCGGCACGCAGCGCCTCGTCGACGAAGAGCAGCCGCTCTCGCACCGCCACACCGAGCAGGACCCGCGCAGCGCGAAGGAGCGCAGCTCGGGCGCGGGCATGACGCCGCTCACCGGCAAGGTGCTCGCGGGCCGCTACGAGCTGGGAAAGCGCCTCGGCGTCGGCGGCATGGGGGAGGTGTACCGCGCGCATCACCTGGCGCTCGGCGTCGAGGTCGCGGTGAAGGTCATGCACCCGTACGTCGCCGTCGTGGACGAGTACGCGCGCCGCTTCCGCCGCGAGGCGCACGCCGCGTCCTTGCTGCACCACCGCAACGTCGTCCGCGTGATCGATTTCGGCGAGGATCAAGGGCACCTCTACATCGCGATGGAGCTGCTCCGCGGCGAGAACGTGGCGCAGTGGCTCCACCGCGCGATCGGAGCGCCGCCGCCCGTCGCGGAGGTCCTCGACGTCTTCTCGCAGGTGCTGGACGCGTTCGAGGCGGCGCACGCGGCCGGCATCGTCCATCGCGATCTGAAGCCCGAGAACGTGTTCCTCGCGATCGAGGCCGACGGAAAGCGCATCGTGAAGGTCGTCGATTTCGGCCTCGCGCACGTCGACGATTACCGCGACACCGGCCCCACGCTCACGAAGCAGGACATCGTGAGCGGCACGCCTGAATACATGAGCCCCGAACAGTGCCGCTCGCTCGCGGTCGGCCCCTCGACGGACATCTACGCGATCGGTTGTCTGCTCACCGAGATGTTGCAGCTCATCCCGCCGTTCGTGGGCGGCGCGGTGGAGGTGATGACGCAGCAGATGTTCGTGCCGCCGCCGCCGCTGCGCAGGCCGATCACCGCAGAGCCCGTGCCGCCTCTCCTGGAGCGACTCCGCATCTCCCTGCTCGCGAAGCACCCCGAGCAGCGCCCGAAGGACGTCGCGGAGATCCGCCGCCTGCTCGGCGAAGCGATGCGCCCCGACGCCGAGGAGCAGCGCTTTCCGGGCCGCAAACCCGACATCGCCGTGGGCCGCGGCGACTTCCACGCGCCGATGCTGTCGGGCCCGCCCGGACCGCCCTCGAACGCGCCCTCCGCGGGCGTCTCCGTGTCTCTGGTGCGCCTCGCGGAGCGCGAAGACGGCCTGTCGCAGAGCGCGACAACGGGCCTGTCCGCGCAGGGGATTGTCTGGATGGACTCCCACTCTCGCGCAGGTGCCGAGTCGGGAGGTGCCGAGTCGGCAAGTGTGGAGTCGGCGACTCCCTACCAGGTCGTGGTGCTCGACGCGGGCGCCGACGTCGCAGCGGCGGCGTCATGGCTCCGTGCAAAGGCGCTCTCCGTCCCCGTGGTGGTCTGTTTGGCGGACGTCTCCACCGAGCGAATGAACACGCTCATCGCGGCCGGCGCCAAGGACATCGTGCCTTATCCGGTGACGAGCGACGTGCTCGCGCGGAAGATCCGCCGCGCCGCGCGCGCCCGGAACGCGTGACGGCGTCACACGACTGTTCAAGGTTCAACCCAGCTTC
>JAXLYM010000003.1:32500-626359 GCA_046351455.1 Polyangiaceae bacterium | reverse complement strand
GCCTTCAGGATCACCGTGACGCGGAGCTGGCCCCGAAACCGCCACAAGCGCGTCGTCGCCCGAGCCTGCCCCTCGGCGGTGACGTGAACGGTGGGCGCCCGCGACGACATGGGTCAACGCGGCACGCGAGGGCGGCGCGCGATCATCACCGCTCCGATGGTCGCCGCTCCCATCGCCAACGGCAAATCGTCGCGGTGCGCGAGCACGACGCCCGTCAGCACACACACACACCCGAACGCGACGCTCGCCGTCAAGAGCCGCTCCGGCTGCGCGCGGTGAGGACTGCTCCGAGGCGGCGGGGTGCGGTACGGATGCGCCATGACCGGGATGCTACCAGCGCTTCGCGGCCAAATGCACCTAGAACCTCCCGTCAATCCTCCACCGTCTCCGACTCCAGCGTGGGCAGGACGATGCCCCGCGTCTCCGGGAGCATCCACACCCACGTCGCGGTGCCGATCGCGAGGCACAATGGCACCGACAGGCCTCCGGCGATATCCCACTTCGACACGGCCCATCCGACGAGCAGCGGGGCCCCGAGCTGGACCGAGCGGGCCAGATTGTACGTGGTGCCCATCGCCGCGCTGCGGACCTCCGTCGGGAACAGCTCCGCGAGCAGCGCGCCGAAGCCCGCCGTGCAGCCCGATCCGAAGCCGAGCAGCAACATCGCGGACCAGAAGAGCGCCGGGTTCTGCGAGAGGTACTCCCACCGATACGCGAGCGGCGCCAGCGCCACGGCCGTGAGCACGCTGAAGATCGAGAACGCCGGGCGTCGTCCGAGCCTGTCCGACACGATCCCGAACGTGAGCATGCCGACGAACTGGCCAATCTGCGCCGTCAATACCCACGTCACCGATCGGCCGACGCTCTGGTGCATCTTGTTCAGCAAGAAGCTCGGGAGCCACGTGTAACAGGTCCAGTACGTGCCGAGCTTGAAGACGCCGAGCAGCCACGCCATCGCCATCCGCTTGCCGACCCCGCCGCGGATGATCTGGAGAAAGCGGGGCTGTTTCGCAGAAGGGGTGTTGGGCAAATGCAGAGACGACCGCATCGCGAACGCGAGCAGCGCCGTCATCGAGGAGCCGATCATCACCCATCGCCAGCCGATGAGCGGCATCAACAAGAAGCCCGCGAGCGCCGCCAGCATCACGCCGAACGGCTCGCCCGCCTGCAGCGCCGCCGACGCGCGACCCCGGAACTTATCGTCGACGGCCTCTGCCAGCATCCCATGGCCGATCGCCCACTCGCCGCCGACGCCGAGGCCCACGAGCGCGCGGCCCGCGAGGAACACCCAGAAATTGGGGGCCAGACCCGCGACGAGCGAGCCGGCCGAATAAAGGAGCACCGTCGTCGCGAGCACGTCCCGCTTGCCGAGGCGATCGGCGAACGTGCCCGCGATGATGCCGCCGAGGCCCGAGGCGCCGAGCGCGACGCCCAGCATCCACGACTCCGAGGTGTGCGAGAGGCCGAGATCGTGGCCCACCGCCTCCTTCACGAAGCCGAGCAGCACCAGATCGTAGAAATCGAAGGCCCAGCCGAGGAAGGCGAACAGGAAGAGGCGAGTCGGGAAAGGTCTCGATGCCGCGGCCACGGCGACATCTTCGCCGCGTGGGGTCAGTACGTCCAGCCCGTGATCAAATAGGTCTGGAAGATGCCGCGCACCTTGCCGTCCTCGACGCCCGCGCCGAACAGCGGGACGAGCAGGATGTTCGCCGGCCGCACAGGGCTCCACATGATGCTGGGGCCGAACAGATACGACTGCTCCTTGAAGTTGCCGTAACTGCCTTTCTCGTCGACGAGCTCACCGTATCCCTCGATCCCGACGTGCAGCTCCTCGTCCTTCACCGTGTACGAGAGGCCGCCCGTGAGCTGGAATTCGTCCGCCTCACTGCCCCAGAGCTCGCGCTCCCATTGGAGGTTCAGGCCCCAATGCAGGCGCGGCGTCGCCCCTCCACCGAAGAGGAGCTTGCCTTCCAACGTGTCGGGCTTGGGCTCCGTGGTCGTGCCGGCGCCCGAAGCCGGGCCGCTCTGATGCTGGTATTCGAGGTACAGCGTCGGGTTTCCGGGGATCACGTCCCAGTCCGCGAGCGCCCACCGCACCTCGGCCTTCTCGCGCGTGAGCTGGAACTGGTTCTCTCCGATCTGCTGGCCGACCAGATAAAGGTCGAGCTGGAGGTGGTGTCCGAGGCCCATCTCGAACTCCCACTGACTGCGGATCTCACGCTCCTTGCGCGGGCTCTCGAACGGGGCCGTGTACCGGAACCACCACTCGAACTCCATCTTTCCCGCGGGCACGACGTACACGCGCGTCGTGGGGAAGCGGCGCTTCGCCGTCCACCGAGGCTGCTTGTATGCGCCGATGAGCTGCTCCTCGCGGAGGCCCGTGCGCTGGCCGGGGACCGTGACGTCGACCGGCTCCATCTCCCACGGATGCACGGGATACGTGACGATGCCGTTCTGGGGCGGCGGCGGGAAGGCGGGCTGTCCGGAAGGTGCCTGTCCGGAAGGTGCCTGTCCGGAAGGTGCCTGTCCCACCGGCTGGGCAGTGGGCTGCGCGGCGGGCGGCGGCGCGCCGGGATCCACCGAGGGGGCAGGGGGCGCGTTCGGCGCCGCGGACGGCTGCGAGGCGGCCTGTTGCGCAGGGGCGATGATCGGGTCCCCTGCGAGCGCGCTCACCGCCGTGACAGTGACGATCGCGGCCGCCGCGAGGGCGACCGCCGAAGATGGAAGACGAACCATCCGGCGGTATTAACAAAAGACAAGAATCCTGAATACCCGTCGTTGGCCCTGTTTTGCGAGAGGCGGGGCCGCGCGGCGCACGCGGGAGTCTCCCCTTCGCGGATAGAGGGTTTCCCCGGAGCGGTCTATTTGTCCGGCGAGACGAGGCCGACGCGGATCGCATACCGCACGAGGCCCGCGACGTCGTGGAGGTTGAGCTTCGCCATGATGCGGCTCCGATGGCCCTCCACCGTCTTGACGCTGAGGTGCAGCGAGCGCGCGATCTCGGGGCTGGAGGAGCCCTCTCCGACGAGCTGCAAGATCTCTCGTTCGCGCGCGGTGAGCGGGCCGTTCGAGGAGGGCTCCTCTTCGGCCTGGGCGTCGCGCAACAAGATCTTCGCGACCGTCGGGCTCAGGAACGCCTCGCCCGAGGCCACGGCGCGGATCGCGGAGACGAGGTCGGAGAGGCCGGAGCCCTTCAGCAGATAGCCAGTCGCGCCGGCGCGCACCGCGGGGCGGACGTGCTCCTCCGCCGCGTGCATCGAGAGGATCAGCACCGCCGTGTCGGGCGCGTCCTTCTTGATCGCGCGCGTGGCCTCGACGCCGTTCATGCCCGGCATCGCGAGGTCCATCAGCACCACGTGCGGCTTGAGGCGCAGCGTCGAAGCGACCGCCTCGTGGCCGTCCGCGGCCTCACCGACGATCTGGATTCCATGCTCCGTGCCGAGCAGCGCGATCAATCCCTGGCGGACGATCGTGTGGTCTTCGGCGATGAGCACGCGGATGGGATCTGGCGCGGTCGTCATGCGGGGCGTCACCTTACCTCATCGGCGATCGGCGCCGCCATCGGCGCGGGACGAAGGCGGCGCGATGGGCAGATCGGCTCGGAGCGTCGTGCCCTCGCCCGGCTTCGACGTCACGTGGAAGGCCCCGCCCAAAAGCTCCGTGCGCTCGCGCATGCCCGTGAGGCCTCGGCCGTCGCCGCGGTCGGTCGGGAGGAAGCCGCGGCCATCATCGGAAATCTCGATGACCAGCGCCGCGTCCTCGACCGTGACGCGGAGATCCACGTGGCGAGCGTCGGCGTGCTTGGCGACGTTCGTCAGCGCTTCCTGGGCGATCCGGTAGCACGCGCTCTCGATCGCCGCCGAGAGAGGCACATCGGAAAAATCGATGGTGCGTGTCACCTCGACGCGCGACCGCTCGGCGAAATCGTCGCAGTACTGTTCGAGGGCGCGCGCGAGGCCGATCTCGTCGAGGATGGCGGGGCCCAGCATGCGGACGGCGCGGCGGATCTCCTCCAGCGTCTCGTCGGTCATCGCGACGGTCTGCCCCGCGAGCTTCTTCATCGGCTCCTTCTCCTGCGCGTCGCGGAGGATCTGGAGGTGGATGCGGATCGCCGTGAGCGCCTGCCCCGCGGAGTCGTGCAGCTCGCGGGCGATCGCGCGTCGCTCGTCCTCTTCGAGAGCTGCGGTGCGGCTCGACAATTCACGCAGCCGCGCTTCCTTGCGCTTCAGCTCCGCGTTCGCGAGGGTGAGCTCACTGGATCTAGCGCGCACCTCTTTTTCGAGATCCTCGCCGCGGTTCGCGAGGGCCGCGCGCGATCGATCGAGCTCGGCGACGAGGGCGCCGATGCGACGCTCCGCGCGTCCGGCCGCGCCGATCGGGATGCCGTACACGAGGGCCGCGAGCACGAAGCCGATCAGCGTGAACGGCACGAGCAAGAGCAGCCCGTCGCGGCGCGCGCGGCTCGTCGACACCGCGACCCACACGTCGCCCACGTGCTCGCCGCCGATCTGGAGCGCGACGGACTCCCACAGAACATCGGTGCCGCGCAGCTCCGCGAGATCGGTCCCGGAGCCGAAGCCCATCGGCCTCCCGCTGGGGTCCGCGATCTCGATGCGCTCCACGTCCGCGGGCTTCTGACGCGCCACGTGCTCGACGAGCTTCGGCGTGTCGTAGCGCCACACGTGCGGGCGCTGCTCGGCCTCCTGCGCGATCAGATCGGCCACGGCATGCGCGGTGTGATCGGCCGCGGCGTGCAGCTCGCGCAGGCGGAGCGCGAGGAACGCGACCGGCGCCGAGAGCGACACGGCCACGAGCACCAGCGCCGCGAGCGGCATCAGGCGCGATCCCAGGTACCGGCCCAGCGTGATCGGCTGTCCGGCTTCGTCGTTCATCGCGCGCTTCACGGTGCGCCTCCGCCGGCCGCGGCCGCGCTCTCCGCGAGCGGCAGCGGCACGTAGCCGAGGCTCGCGGTGAGCGCTCGGCCTTCGGGGGACGCGATGAACGCGAGCATGTCCGCGCAGCGCGCGTCGCCGTGCCCCGACGTGACGAGCGCGAGGTCCTTGAAATACGGGTACGCGCCCGACGCGACGCCTTCGAGCGAGGGCGGCACGCCGTCGACGCAGAGCACCTTGATCGGGAGCCGCTGCGCGAGGATCGCGCCGAGGTCGAAGACGCCGATCGCGCCCTCGGTCGCCATCAGCGCCTCCTGCATCGAGCGATCGTCGTAGAGCACGCGCCACCTCGCGTCGCGGTAAGCGGCCTTGTTTTGCTCGTCGAGGCCGGGGACGCGGCGGCTCACCGCGAGGAAGCTGGAGTCGCCCGTCTCGCGCTGCAGCACGACGGCGCGGCTGCCGTCGCTCCATCGCGATTTCTGGCCCGACCACAGCGCGGGCAGATCCGCGGTCGCGACGCACCGCTCGGGCACGGTGGGGTTCGCGGCGACGACGACGGGCACGCGCGCGTACGGGATCACCGTGAGGCCGAGCTTCGCCTCCTCCGCGTTGAGAGGCCGAGAAATCAAGCCCACGTCGATCGCGCCGTCGCGGACCGCGCGCACGCCGCCGCTCGATCCGATGCTCTCCGGCACGACCACGCGGGCGTCCCTGTGCGCCGTCAAGAAGGCGTTCACGAGCGCGCGCGTGAGCGGCAAGTTGCTGCCGGATCCCGCGAGCACGAGCGCCCCGGAGCGCGCGCGCGGAGGCGAGGCCTGCGGCGCCGCGTTGGTGGCCTTCGCGTCGAGGAAGGGCGGCCGCGCGCCGAGCGACACCCGGAGCCCCGCGAGCGCCGCCACGCACGTCAGCCCGGCCACCGCGAGCGCGACGAGCGCCCACAGAACAGGCACGTTCCGCGTGAGCGGCATCGGCGCCGTGAGCGGCTCGGGAGGTCTCTCGCGCGCGTCGTCCTCCATGGGCTGCGCGAACCTATCACCGCGAGGCAGGCGTGCGCACCGCGCTTCTCACCGCGTGAGAAAGCCCTTTCCCGGCCGCAGATTTCGCGGATTCGGGTGACGCCGCGGGGGCCCCACTTGGAGTAAGGTGCGCGGCTCCTCAAGAACACGAGCCCTCATGGACACGCCCAAGAAGATCCCCACCGATCCCCCGTCGCGCGGCCTCGGCAAGGTGCTGCTGCTCGAAAACATCCACTCCGGCGCGCGCGATCGCTTCGCGACCGAGGGCTTCGAGGTGGAGCTGCACACCGCCGCGATGAAGGAAGACGAGCTGATCGAGGCGCTCCGGGGCGTCCAGATCCTCGGGATTCGCAGCAAGACGCACATCACGAAGCGCGTGATCGACGCGTCGAAGGACCTGCTCGCCGTCGGCTGCTTCTGCATCGGCACCAATCAGGTGGAGCTGGTGCACGCCAATCGCCACGGCGTGCCGGTGTTCAACGCGCCGTTCAGCAACACCCGATCTGTCGCGGAGATGATCATCGGAGAGATCATCCTGCTCGCGCGCCAGCTCGGGGACCGCTCGCGCGAGGTGCACACGGGAGTCTGGAAGAAGGTCGCGAACAACTGCTTCGAGGTGCGCGGCAAGACGCTCGGCATCATCGGATACGGCCATATCGGCCAGCAGCTCGGCGTCCTGGCGGAGGCGCTCGGGATGCGCGTCATCTTCCACGACATCGTGCCGAAGCTCCCCATGGGCAACGCCCGCCCGACAGACACGCTCGAAGCCCTGCTGCGCGACGCAGACTTCGTGTCCCTCCACGTGCCGGAGACCCCCGAGACGAAGAACCTCATCGGAGAGTCCGAGATCGCCGCCATGAGGAAGGGCTCGTACCTGCTGAACGCGAGCCGCGGAACGGTGGTGGTGATTCCGGCGCTGGTCGCGGGCCTCAAGCGTCATCACCTCGCGGGCGCCGCGGTGGACGTCTATCCGGAAGAGCCGGAGTCCAACACGAAGGAGTTCGTCTCCGAGCTACAGAACCTGCCCAACGTGCTCTTGACTCCGCACATCGGCGGTTCGACGGAGCAGGCGCAGGAGGCGATCGGCCGAGAGGTCTCTCACACGCTGATCAAGTTCGCGACGACGGGCGCCTCGACGGGCGCCGTGAACTTCCCGCAGGTCGAAATCCCGCCGATCAAGGACACGCACCGCGTCCTCAACGTGCACCGAAACCAGCCCGGCGTCCTCTCCCGCGTGAACAAGATCGTGAGCGACCTGGAAGCGAACATCGACGCCCAGTTCCTCACGACGGACCCGAACATCGGTTACCTGATCATGGACATCCACCACGACGTCTCGTACGAAGTGGCCCGCCAGATCCAGTCGCTGGACTTCAGCATCCGCACCCGCGTCCTCTACTGACACCCTATCTGCAGGTGCCCACCCCCGGCCTTCGCTACGCGAAGTCCGCCCCTCCCAAAGCGCCTGCGTTCGCAGGCGCAGGGAGGGGAACCTCTCATTCCACGTCGAGCACCTTGCCTGGATTCATGATCCCCAGCGGATCCAGCGTCTTTTTGATCGACCGCAGAATGGCGATCTCCTCCGGAGACCGCGAGTATCCGAGGTAGTCCTTCTTCAAGAGGCCAATCCCGTGCTCCGCGGAAATCGACCCCTTGTGGCGCTGCACGAGCCGGAAGATCGCCTGATCCGCTCCCTTCGTGCGGCGAAGGAACTCGGCCTTCTCCATGTCGTCGGGCTTCATCACGTTGACGTGGAGGTTGCCGTCTCCGATGTGCCCGAACAGGCAAATCTCCCACCCGGGATACTCCGCCGCGAAGAACGACTCCAGCTCTCCGCAGAACGCGGACAGCTCCGTGATCGGCAGCGCGATGTCGTTTTTATGGGGCATCCCAGTCGCCGTCAAACTCTCGCTGATGCCCTCGCGCAGCGTCCACAGCTCGGCGGCCTGCGTCGCGTGCTGCGCGAGCGTGCCGTCGGCGATGAGGCCTCGCTCGAACAAGGACTCGATCCACGTCGCGAGCGACTCCTCCTCTCCACGCTCCACCTCCAAGAGCACGTAATGATCGTGCGGCGACGAGAGGGGGAATCGAACGTTCCTGTGGCGGCGGAGGCGTGACAGGCACTTCTCCGTGAAGAACTCGAAGGCCATGATCACGAACGGGCCCATCCGCGCCTCGCGGAACAACGTCAGCACCGCCGCGAGATCCGGCACGCCGAACAAGAAGACATCCAGCTTGCCGGGCAGGCGCGTCAGCTTCAGCGTCGCCTCGGTGATGACGCCGAGCGTGCCCTCGCTGCCGATGAAGAGCTGGCGCAGGTCGACTCCGGTGTTGTTCTTTTCGAGCGCGCCGTTCAGCTCCAGCACATCCCCGTTCGGCAACACCACCGTAAGGCCGAGCACCCACTGGCGCGTGAGGCCGTAGCGGATCACCTTCACGCCGCCCGCGTTCGTGGCGATGTTGCCGCCGACCTGACTCGACCCCTTCGACGCGAAGTCGACTGGCCACGTGAGGCCGGAAGGGGCCGTGTGGTGATGCACCGCCTCGGTGACGGCGCCCGCCTGCACGCGCACCGTCGCGCCGAGCGCGTCCACCGGATCCATCCGCCGCATCCGCGACAGGGAAAGCACGAGCTCCCCCTTCGCCGCGACCGCCCCCGCCGCGAGCCCCGTTCGCCCGCCGGAGGGCACCACCGGCACGCGGTGCGAAGAGCACAGCTTGAGGAGCCGCGACACCTCGTCCGTGCTGCGCGGCAAGGCGATCGCGCTCGGCGCCGGGTCGTGGACCTTCGTCCAGTCACGGCCGTACTCGCGCAGATCGTCCGCCTCCGTGGAGAGGAAATCGGCGGGGAACTGGGCCGCGATCGCGGAGAGGAATTCAGGGGGGAGGCCCGTCATGACGGCTGACGGGTAATCGAGGTCTCGTGTGCTCGCAAGCGAGGAGTTCGCGTGCATTCGCAACCGCACGCCCACAGTGCACTCCCCTCCCTTCGCGAGCGAAGCGAGCGATTTGGGAGGGGCGGGCGCGCGTAGCGCGACCGGGGGTGGGCAACGGGCTTGTGCTTCTTGGGGGCTCTAGAATCCGTACGTCTCCGCCGCGACGCCGGGCGCGCCGTCGCCGCCCTTTTGCACGTCGAGGATGCCGCCGAGGCCGCCCTGGCCCGGCTGGCCCTTGATCTCGATGCTCGGCGTGCCCTCGGGGGCCGCGCCGGTGAAGGCGATGCCGATCGTCGGGCCGCCCGCGCCGCCGCCGCCGGGGCCTCCCTTGCCGCCGCTCCCGCCGTCGCCGCCGTCACAGCCCTTGAGCAGCGTCGAGCCGTTGTAGCTGGAGCCTTTTCCGCCGTGACCGCCGTAGCCGCCGAACTGGCCCGGTTGGCCGTTGCCGCCGTCTCCACCCTTGCCGCCGCTGCCGACGACGAGGTGCACCTCCGTGAACTGCAGCTTCGACGAGAGGCTCAGGATCGCGATGCTCGCGCCGCCCGCAGTGCCGCCGGAGCCGGCCTTTCCACCGCATCCGCCCGCGCCGCCGGAGCCGCCGGCCGCGCCGTTGCAACCTCCGACCACCGCCTTCGAGCCGCCGCCACCGCCGCCGCTGGTGCCGCGCGATCCGTCGACGCCGGGCTGGCCCGCCGCGCCGTGATAGCCCGTCGCGTCGATCGCGCCGAGCGGGCCTGTCTTGCCGCCGCCGTCGCCCGCGCCGCCGTCACCGCCCAGCACGCCCGCGCCGCCGGAGCTGCATACGGTCTGTGCGTACTGGCCGTTGCCGCCCATCCCGCCGTCGCCGCCGTCGCCCTTTCCGCCGTCGAGGCCGTTTCCGTTGTTGGCGCCGGACTTGTTGCCGCCGTCGCCGCCCTGGCCGGAGGTGAAGTCGCCGCACGCGCTCAGCACCGGCGCGCCGCCGCTCGGCAGCGGGCTGCACGCGTTCACGCCGTCCTGGCCGTTCAGCGCGCTCACGAGGCTCTGGTCCCACACCGACGAGGCGCCGCCGTTGCCGATCTGGCCGTTGCCGGCGATGACCTCGCACCGCTCCAGCTCGACCACGGCGTTGTCCGCGATCATGGCGATCGACGAGCCGCTCGTGAGCGTCGCGTCCGACGCCTGCACCGTGAAATTGGCGATGTGGACAGCGTCGGATCCGGCCGACACATGGAGCGGCGCCTCGTTCGGTTTGTCGATGTTCTGGAGGGTGGACCGCGCGTCTTTGCTGAAGGCCCAACCCGAGTCACACTGGAGTCCTCCGTACATGGTAATGCCGGGGGGGACGGCGACCACCTCGTTCCACAGGCCCGCGCATGCGTAGACACGACGGTTCGCGAGCGCGGCCCGCGCGATCGCCTCCGTCAATGTCTTGAGCGGGCTCTGCATCGAGCCGTCATTCGCGTCGTCCCCCGCGGGGGATACGAACACACCACAATCACCGGCCACGGGGCCGGCGTTCACGCTCGGATCACAAGACACCGGCGGCGTCGTGGTGCCGCCCGTTCCTCCGCTGTCGGTCGTGCCGCCCGTCCCGCCCGTCGCGCCGGTCGGCTCGCTCGTCGTCGTGTCACCCCCGGTTCCACCCGTCGGCTCCGTCGTCGACGTCGTCGTGTCGCCCCCGGATCCGCCTGTCTCGCAGCTGTTGTTCAGCGCGCAGTCGGAAGAGAGCTTGTAGCACCCCGGACCCGCAAAAAGAGCCACGAGGGCCATGGAGATGCCCAGAGATCGCTTGCTACCCATTGTCGTCGTCCTCGGGTGAGTGCTGCGGGTCAAAAGGAGCCGACCAGCGTCACGCTGCCGCCCTGCGGCGAGGCCGCGAACGTCGCGTGCACGGTCGCCTTGTCCTGCCCCGGCGCGGGGATCTTGGCGCCTGGCCACAGGATGTATGCAGCTCCGGCCGCCGCGAGGACACCGCCTCCGATGAGGAGCCCGATGCCCGTGTTGCCGAACATGTCCGCCCGCTGCGTCGTCGCGCGGAGAGAGTCGCACTCCGTCGAGCCGGCGGGGCACGAGACGTTCGCCGCCTGGAGCTTGTCGCGGAGGCGGATCGCGTCTCCCTTGTTGACCTCGGCCGCGCCGATGAACGCGCCGCCGACGCCGAGCCCGACCACGCCCACCGCCGCCATCACGACGCCCGGGACTGGCCACTTCGAAGGAGGCTTTTGCGCCGTCGTCACCGGGGGCGGCAGAGGCCCGGACGCCTTCGGGGCGTCCGGCAGGCTCAACGTCACGTCCTGCGCCTTCGCCGCGATCGCGAGCACCGTCTGCTTCGCGTCCTTGTGGCCCTTCTGCTTCGCCTCGAACGTGTGATTGCCCGGGTCGAGGAACACCTCGTCCGTGATGGGCGCCACGCCGAGGCTCTTGCCGTCGACGAGCACCTCGGCGCCGGCCGACGTCACGCGGACGCGCACCGTGCCGACGAGCTGCTTCGCCTTCTCCAGGCGAGCCTCCAGCGCCGCGCGCGTCTCCGGCTTGCCCTTCGCCGGGAAGTGCGAGAGGGCATATTGCAGGAGGGTCGCGGCGCTCTGGCCCTTGCCCAGCTCGAGCTCGACAGCGCCGAAGTTGGAGGCGATGCCGAACGTCTTTTGCAGGTCCCACGCCTTGCGATAGAGCGCCTCCGCGAGCGTGAGCTGCTGATCGTCGTAGAGCTTGTTGGCCTGTTTGTAGAGCTCGGCGGCCTTGTCCGCGCGGTCCTTGTCCGAGGCCTCCGGCTCCCCCGCGACGGCGGCGCCCGCGGCTCCGAGGAGCGCGAACGACACGACGGCGGCGCCGATGATGAGCTTACGGGACTTCATTCTTCGTCTCCTGCGATGCGCCCGCTCGAAGCTGCCTTCGGGGTGGCGGGGGCTGCCGCGCCCTGCGCATTGGGCTGCGACCCATGAATCGGCTTCGGAGCCGCAGTCGGCTGCGGCTTCGCCTCGGGCTGCGCGGCCTTCGGCGGGAGCTTCCCCGTGAGCTTGATTGCGGCCTGCGCGGGCTGGATCACGGGCTGTGTACTTTGCGCAGGGGACGCCGTCGCCGACGCCGGATCCTGCTTCGAGCTGGCCTTTTCGGGCGCCATGACTGCCACGTTGGCAGAAGGCTCTGCGGCCGGCGCGGACGTGGAGCCGAGCGTCGGCGGGCGCCACGTGAGCACCATGCTGATCGCGACGCCCGCGGCGATCCCGAGGGCGGCGGCCTGCAGGCGCGCGCGCATCGGCTTCACCGGGGGCGCGGCCGGCTTCTGGACCCACGCGGTCGGCGGCGGGCTCGGGCGCGCGGCGGGGGCCTCCGGGGGCTTCGCCTGCGGGGCCGGGAGCGCCGGCGGCGTCACGCGGCGAGGCGGCGGCTCGTGGGCAGTTCCATAGAGCACGATGGCCTGCGCGTACTCCGCGCTCGGGGACTTGGCGCGCGCCGGAAGGACCGAGTTGGGATCGCTCGGAGGGATGGACTCCACGAGCGACGTGTCGGTCCAGAACTCCACCGGCGGCTCCGGCCGATTGCGGGCGCCCGGCTCGCGGCGCGTCTCGGGGATCGCGTGGTCGCCAGTCCCGCGCGGGCCGAGGGGCAGCGGCAGCGGCGGCGGCTTCACCTGCACGCGGACCGGCTCCATCTGCGTCTTCACGGGCACGAGGTCCGCGCGCCGCGGCATCGTCGGAGCCGGAGGATGCGGGAGGTTCGATCCGCGGCCTTCGCGCTGCGTGACCACCTCGTGCGTCGTGGCCGCTTCGCGCATCTCGGCGGGGAGCGGCGGCGGGCGAGGCGGCGGCGGCACGTGGACGTGCGCCTCCATCGCCTGCGAATCGCGGCGTCCGCCGGGCGCAGGGACCGTCTCGCGCTCCGGCGCCTCGGGCTTCGAAGTGACCACCTCGGACGGGGCCGGGACCAGCGGAGTCGGGGTGCCCGCGGCGGCGCGGGTCGCCTCGAACGACAGCTTGGTGCCTTTTCCGGACAGGATCTCTTCGATCTCCCGCTCCATGTTCTGGACGAAGACCGGAGTCGGCGTGGCGTGGCCCATGTCCCCGAGGCCCGTCATGATATCGTCGGCGTCACGGCCCTTCTTCTGGGCGGGGGGGACGACCGGGGCGATCGGACGAGCCTTCGCGCTCGTCGCGCCCGTCGCGGAGCTGGTCTTCAGGATGCGAGTGACTACTCCGTTGTTTTTCATCGTGTCGTCCTGCGTCTTGGCCCTCGCCGGAGCCGTGGTGAGCGATCGAGCCGCAGCTCGCCGCGCAAGACCGCTCGGGTCGCAAACGACTTCAACGTCCATGCCACCCACGGACGGGCATGGACAGAGCGTCAATCGTTTGACGGATCCAGCCATTCCGCCCGGATCAGGGCCGAGATCGCGGCGTCTTATCGCTTTGGATCTCGGCTCCTCGTCCTCGGTTGTTGCAGAACGACACTCCCGTATCAGCCCTCGGCTCGCATTGAGACTCGCTGTCTGAGATCGCGAAACGGCCGGTCGAGGGGAGCGTCGCACCGCTGAACGGACGCCCGAGACTGCCGATTACGGCAATTTCTTCTCGGTTCCGGAGGCGATCCCCCGGCCTGCGGAGGCGGGCGGTGCTTTTTTTCGCGTTCGCTGGTAGCGTCCCGGCCGCGAGGTGACCTTGTGCGACAGCTATCCTACGTGTCGGGGACGAGCTCTGTCCCGTTGCTCGGTGAGACGATCGGCGACAATCTCCTCCGGACGGCGGCGCGCTTCCCGGAGCGGGAGGCGCTCGTGGTGCGCTCGCAGGGGTACAGGGCCACGTACCGGGAGCTCGCGGAGGAGACGGCGGTGATGGCGCGGGCGCTCCTGGCGCTCGGGATCCAGCGCGGGGAGCGCGTCGGCATCTGGTCGCCGAACCGGTACGAGTGGGTGCTCACGCAGCTCGCGGCGGCGCGGATCGGGGCGATCCTCGTCAACATCAACCCCGCGTACAAGACGGCGGAGCTGAAGTACGTGCTCCTGCAATCGGGCGTGCGCACCCTGCTGCTCGCGCGGGCGTTCCGGCAATCCGATTACGTGAAGATGCTGGACCACGTGCGCGACGAGTGCCCCCATCTGAAAGAGGCCTTCGTGCTCGACGACGACTGGGCCTCTCTGCGGGCCCGGCACACGGAGGTGACGCCCGAGGCGCTCCGAGAGCGGGAGTCCAGCCTGCAGTTCGACGACCCGATCAACATTCAGTACACGTCCGGCACCACCGGCTTCCCGAAGGGCGCCACGCTGTCGCACCACAACCTGCTCAACAACGGCTATTTCGTGGGCGAAGGACAGCGCTTCACGGAGCTGGATCGGGTGTGCATCCCCGTGCCCTTTTACCATTGCTTCGGGATGGTGATGGGCAATCTCGGGTGCATCACGCACGGCGCGACGATGGTGATCCCGGGGGAGGCGTTCGATCCGCTCGCGGTGATGGAGGCCGTCACGGCGGAAAAGTGCACGGCGCTCTACGGGGTGCCGACGATGTTCATCGGTATCCTGGATCACCCGCGCTGCGCCGAATTCGATTTCTCGACGCTGCGGACTGGCATCATGGCCGGCTCGCCGTGCCCCGTGGAGGTGATGAAGAAGGTGCAGACGAAGCTGCACATGCCCGAGGTGACCATCTGTTACGGCATGACGGAGACGTCGCCTGTCTCCACGCAGACATCGGTGGACGACCCGGTGGACAAGCGCGTCACGACCGTGGGGCGCGTGCACCCGCACCTGGAGCTGAAGATCCTCGATCCCGTGACCGGGCAGGTCGTGCCGCGCGGCGAGCCGGGGGAGCTGTGCACGCGCGGCTACAGCGTGATGATCGGGTATTTCGGCAACGAGGACGCGACGCGCGCCGCGGTGGACGGCGGGCGGTGGATGCACACGGGCGATCTGGCCACGATGGATGACGAGGGGTACGTGAACATCGTCGGTCGCATCAAGGACATGATCATCCGCGGCGGCGAGAACATCTATCCTCGGGAGCTCGAGGAGTTTCTGCACACGCACCCGGCCGTCAGCGAAGCGCAGGTGATCGGCGTCCCGAGCGTCAAATACGGCGAAGAGGTGATGGCCTGGGTCAAGGTGCGGCACGGCGCGGAGCTGAGCGAGGAGGAGCTGACCGCGTATTGCAGGAACCAGATCGCCACGTACAAGATCCCCCGTTACTGGAAGCTCGTGAACGAATTTCCCATGACGGTGACCGGCAAGGTCCAGAAATACCGCATGCGCGAGATGGCCATCGACGAGCTGGGCCTCGGCGCGGCCGCCGCGGTGAAGACCGCGTGATCCCCCGGCGCTCCCGCGCGGAGCGCCTGTCACGGGGTGGGGGGACTCGATGTATTCTGCGGATCCGCGGGGGTCACGGTCGTGAAGTCGACGAGGTTGTCGTTCGTGTCCTGACAGCTCGGGGAGCCGGCCGCGGGGAGGCGCTGGAGGGAGACGTCGGCGTTGCTTGCGGCGCTCACGGAGTCGTCGTGCGGGAGGTTCGGCGCCGGGGCTCCCTCACAGGTGTACGTCGCGTCGTACGCGAGCTCGGACGCGGCGTCGAAGTAGAAACAGAGGGCGTCCTGCGTGCCTCCGCCGTTCACGAGGCGCACGCTCGTCGCGTCGCTGATGCCGGAGGAGAACGTCGCGTCGCCGGCCGGACTCTGGGCATACGACTGGCCCACGATCAGGAAATGGCCCCACGCAGGGACCGACTGGCTCGCGCCGGTCCATCGCGTGGAGTACGAGGCGCCGCCCGCTTTGCGGCCCTCGATCTTCCACGTATCATCGAGGACCACGGCCGAAGAGCTCGCGTTGTAGAGCTCCAGGAATTCGTCGGAGCCGCCCGCGAGGCCGCGCGTGCGCACCTCGCTGATCAAGACCTGATTCAGCGGACAGCCGTTCCCCGTGACGGTGGTTGTCGTGGTGGTGCTGCTCGACGTGGTGGTGGTCGACGAGGACGAGGTGGTGCCGCTCGTGGTCGTGTCACTGGTGCTTGACGTGGTCGTCGTCGTGGTGTCGCCGGTGTCTGTCGGGGTTGTCGTGGTCGTCGTGGTGCCGCCGCTCGGCTGGCTGGCCCCGGAGGCGCCCGCGCCGCCCGCGCCCTCGCTCGCCGCGCCGGAGCCCCCCGTGAGGCCTTGAGAGCCTTTCGCGCAGCCCGCCGTGAGGAGAGGTGCCGAGAGGAGAGCCGAGAGGAGCGTGACGGAGAGGAGGGAGGAGCGTTCGAATGGCATGGTGGCGAGCACGGTAGTTGCGGTGCTCGCCCGTGTCGTGCGCGAAGATCGCGCGGTTTTTCTTGACCCGCAGGGTTTGCGGCGCTCTAGTCGTGGCCCCGCCGGTCGTGCACCTCCGGCGGATCAAGCGAATAATGCGAGGCCGCCGCAAAAAGCACTCTCCCTGGTCGTTGGTTCCGGCGTTGTTCGTCCCGGCGCTCGTCGCGACGCTCGCTGCCCCCCTCGTGAGCCTCGCGCAGGACGTCGGCGCGCCTCCGAACGCGCCCGCCGCCGGCGAAGAAGCGCCGATGGAGGAGCTCGCGCAGAAGCACTACGACGACGGGAAGGCCGCCGCGGCGCGCGGGGACTGGCAGGCGGCGTACACCTCGTTCCGCGCGGGGTACGCGGTGCAGCCCCACTCGTCGATGGTGCGGGCCCTCGGGGACGCGGCGTACCACCTCGGCAAATCGCGGGACGCGGCGGAGTACCTGGCCCTTTATCTGCAAAAGGCACCTGCCTCGGCCCCGGTCGGGGAGCGCGCGTCCGCCCAGCAGATGCTCGCCGACGCGAAGACCCGAGTCGGAGCGATCCAGATCACCGCGCCGCCCGGGGCGGAGGTGTTCGTGGACAAGGCCTTCGTCGGCAAGGCGCCCCTCGGCCGGGACGTCTACGTGGAGCCCGGCAATTGCGAGGTCGAAGCGCGCGCAGGGGACCAGTACGGACAGCAGCGCATCGTGGCCGCGAGCGGCGTCACCTCGCCCGTGAAGCTGGTGTACGGCATCGTGGCGCCCCCTCTGCCGACGGCGACGGCGAGCGGACTGCCCACCTCGACAGGGCCTGTCGCGCCGCCTCTGCCCCCGCACAATCCCGCTCTCGGGATCGCGGGCCTGGCCGTCGGCGGGGCCGCGATCGTGGCCGGCGCCGTGCTGCTCGGGTCTCGGGCGACAAGGCCTCGGCGGAGGAGAAGGCCCTCGCGGATCTCAAGAAGACGGGCGGCACCAACGTGTGCGTGGGCGCCTCTCCCGACCCGAAGTGCAAGGCCGCGATCGACGCCGCGGCGGCGACGGACATGTTCCGGAACACGGGCGGCTGGCTCATCGTCGGAGGCGCCGCGGTGGGCGCCGCGGCCGGGCTCTACGAGATCCTCTCGCGGTCGAGCTCGCACCCTGCTTCGGGCGCTCCGAGCGGCCCCGCGGGCGCGCATCGGACGTCGCCGAAATTCTCGGCAGGCGCGGTGATCACACCCCAGGGCGGGGGCGGTACCCTCACTGTTCGCTGGTAAGAGGCGCCGTGAAAATCACTCCTTCTGCACTGCTTGTATTCTTGGTGGGTCTCTCGGCCGCCCCTCTCGCGGGCTGCTTCTCCGACTACGGGACGGACTGCTCGCGAAACCCGGCGCTCGACTGCTTCTGGGGCAAGGGCGGGACGGGCGGCGGCGGCACGGGCGGCGGGACGACGACGTCCACCACGGACACGACGACGTCGGTCGGCCCCGAGTGCGGGGACGGCAACGTGGACTCCACGGAGGCGTGCGACGACGGCAACACGACGGACTGCGACGGATGCCGCGGCGACTGCTCCGCGAAGGAGACGGGCTGCGGCGACGGCTTCCTCTGCCCGCCCGAGCAATGCGACGAGGGCGACGCGAACTCCGACGCTGGCACATGCACCTTGTCGTGCCGGATCCCCTCCTGCGGCGACAACATCCTGCAGCCCGGGGAGGAGTGCGACGACGGCAACACGACGAGCGGGGACAACTGCAGCAAGACCTGCAAGGTGGAGTGCGCGCCCGGCGCCTACGAAGGCACGGTGTTCCGCGACGTGGCCGTCAATCACTGTTACCTGCTCGTGCCCGCGCTGAAGCGCACGTGGAGCGGCGCGCAGAACGAGTGCAAGCTCTGGAACGCGAAGGCCGATCTCGTGGGCTTCACCGGCGCGACGGAGGTGACCACGGTGTCCGCGCAGCTCCCCGTCACCGCGAAGACGTGGACGGGCGGCAACAACAACGACACGTACCCGGCGTTCGTGTGGTCGAACGGGGAGCCGTTCCCGATCGCCCCGAGCATGTGGGCCGGCGGACAGCCGAGCTTGGAGCTCGACCAGCGGTGCGTCGCCTTCGACAAGAACTACCTCTTATCGGACGAGAAATGCGCCACGCTCCAGGGGTTCCTCTGCGAGCTGGACATGGGGCTCCTTCAATAAGGGCTCTGTCAATCAGGGCTCTGGTCGCGACAAGTCTCCACGTCACGGCAGGGCCTCACGGCAGGCCGTTCACCGCCTGTCACGGGCGGCGCGCCTCCGCGTGAGGAGGCCCATCGCGAACAGCCACGCTGCGGGGCCGGCCCATTTTCCGGGGAGATCGGGCGCGGCGCCGGCGAGCTCGCAGGCGCAGGGGCCGGCGCCGGGCATCGTGCTGCCGCTGCCGGGGGTCTCGCCGACGCCTTCGAGGTAGTCGACCCACACGTGGCCTGTGATCGTGGTCACTTTGCCGTCGCGATAGACCTGCACGCGGTACCGATCCGTGCCGTTCTTCGGGGCGTCGACGACGAGCGAGAGCTCCGCGGGGTCGCTGGCGAGCGCGATGGTGCCGAGGTCCTCCCCGTTCTTGAACCAGCTCGCTTCCATGCCCGCGGCGCCCGTCACCTTCGCGTGCAGGTGGACCTGCTCGCCGTGCACCGTGTCGTGATCGAGCGGCAGATCCGTGGTCAGCTCCACCATCGGGTCCGTCACGCCGTGGAGCTTCACGACCGTGCGACTGTCGCGAATGCCCTGGAGGAGGCTCGCGACGGAGAGGTCCTGTGCGTAGACGTACGTCGTCGGGGTGCCGACCGGCGTGGAGAACGAGCCTTCGTCCTGACCGGCCGTGTGATCGTCGCTGCCGCCGACGGGCGCGACGTGATTGCCCGCGTCGCAGAGGCCGTCCCACCACGCGAGGGTGCTGTCCGCGAACAGCTCCCCGGCGCCGGCGGTCGCGACCTCGATGGCGTCGATCTTCGTGCCGACCAGGTTGTGGCCCCAGCCGCACCCGATGCACTTGTCGCCGAGGTTGTACTCCGGGTGGTTGATCGAGAACAAGGCCCCTTGATCGTGAAAGGCTTGCTCTGCACCGATGATCGTGACGCCGGGCTGTCCGATCTTGTGGTCCACCCACTCGGTCGCGCCGATGCCGTTCGCGTGGCCGGCGTACGTCGTGAACTCCACGCCTGGCAGGATCAGGATGTCGTCGTGGCTGTCTTGCACGGAGCCGATGAAGTCCAGTTGTGACACCGTGTTGTGATCCGAGAGCTCCACGAAATCGAGCCCCTGCGAGCGCGCGAACGTCACCAGGTCTTCGATCTCCGGGGCCGCGTCGCCGCTCTCGCGGGAGTGCGCGTGGAGGTCGCCCGCGTAGAACCGAGGCCCCGTCGCGAGCGGCGCGATCGCCTCGTATTTGCGGCGCTCCGGCTGCGGAGCGAGGGTCGCGGCGTCGCGCAGCGTGATCGTGACATGGTAGTCCGCGTAGCCCAGCAAGAGCAGCGCCTTCCCGATCACGATGTGCCATTTGCCAGGCTGGATGGGCCCCGCGAGGTAGCTCCGGGAGGCTGCCTTTTCCGAGACGATCGCAGACTCCGAGTTGCCGCCGCCCCAGCCGCGGAAGCCGTCCGGATCCAGAAGGCCCCAGTCGAGGACGCCTTCGCCCGAGAGGTTCTCGTGATCGAACTGGATCTCCGCCACGCCTTCCGGCACGTCGAATTCGAGGAGCTCGTGATCGTACTTGCCGTCCTCCACCGTGCCGTCGAACGTGAGCGTCTGATCGGCCGCGGCGACCTGCGGAGAGAGGCCGATCGCGAGGGCGGAGCCGAGGGCACACCACGGGAGGAGCGCGCGGGATCGCATGGTGTCTCTTCTTATCATGCCTCCCGAGGAGGTCGGGTGTCCGTTTGCTCGTCCGCGGGGCGCGGGTTGGGATAGCCTGCCGCGCATGCGGTGGTTCGTCCGGTCCGATCTCGACGGCTTCTTCGGCCTGGCGCTCGACAACCTGGTTCAGCTCCTGCTCATCGACGCGCTGTGCCGGTACGTGCTCGGGCTCGACGCGGAGCTGGTGCGCGGGCACATCTTGCCCGGGACGGCCATCGCCGTGCTGATCGGCAACGTCTATTACGCGCGACAGGCGGTGACGCTGGGGCGCGCGGAGAACAGGACGGATCGGTGCGCGCTGCCGTACGGGGTGAACACGGTGTCGGTGTTCGCGTTCGTGTTCCTGGTGATGTTGCCGGCGAAGCTCGCGGCGCAGGCGGCGGGCGCGACGGATCCGGGGCGCGTCGCGTTCCGGGCCGGCCTCGTGGCGTGCCTCGGCTCCGGCCTCATCGAGCTGTTCGGCTCCTTCGTGGCCGAGCGACTCCGCAGGATCACCCCGCGCGCGGCGCTGCTATCCACGCTCGCGGGCATCGCGATCGGCTTCATTTCGCTGGGGTTCCTGTTTCGCACGTTCGCGCGGCCGGTGGTGGGGCTCGCGACGCTGGCGGTCGTGCTGGTGACGTATTTCGGGCGCGTGCGGTTCAAGGGGGGAGTCCCCGGCGGGCTCGTGGCGGTGGTCCTCGGGACGCTGCTCGCGTGGATCACGGGGGTGGCGCCGGGCGCCGTGAAGCCTGGGGCCGTGTCGCTCACGCTGCCTGTGCCGGTGTTCGGGGAGATCATCGCGGCCTTGCGGGCGGGCGACATGCTCACGTACGCGGCGGTCATCGTGCCGATGGGCCTCTTCAACGTGCTCGGCAGTCTGCAAAACATCGAGTCTGCGGAGGCGGCCGGCGATCGTTATCCGACGGCGCCATCGCTGTCGGCGAACGGGATTGGCACCATCGTGGGGGCGCTGTTCGGTTCGTGTTTCCCGACGACGATCTACATCGGTCATCCGGGGTGGAAGGCCCTCGGGGCGCGCGCGGGGTACTCGGTCCTGAACGGCGCGTTCGTGACGCTGGTGTGCATGACTGGCACGCTCGCGCACATCGCGTGGGCGGTGCCGATCGACGCCGGGATGGCCATCGTGCTGTGGATCGGCATCGTGATCGGCGCGCAGGCCTTCTCCGCGACGAAGGCCGAGCACGCGCCGGCGGTCATCGTGGGGCTGTTACCGGGTCTCGGCGCGTGGGGCGCGATGCTCGCGAAGAACGGGCTGCGCGCGGCCGGCTACGGGATGCCGGGAGGTGGGGTGTTCGACAAATCGCTGGTGGAGAAATTCCAGGCGTCGGACACGTGGATCGCGGGGGCGTTCGCGCTCGAACAGGGCTTCATCTTCTCGTCGATGTTGCTCGCGGCGGCGACGGTGGAGGTGATCGAGCGCCGCTTCCTGCGGGCGGCGGGCTGGTGCCTCGCGTGCGCCGCGCTCTCGGCGACGGGCCTCTTGCACGCCTACGACTACACCCCCGGCGACACGCGCCTCGTGCTGCGGCCGGAGTGGAACTTCGTGATCGCGTACGTGCTGATGGCCGCGGTATTCGCGGCCGCGCAGTACGTGACGACACCGGAGGATGGAGCCGGCCACGGATAGGCACCCCTCCCTTCGCGAACGGAGAGAGCGATTGGGGAGGGGCGGACTTCGCGAAGCGAAGGCCGGGGGTGGGCACTATTTCTAAACTCGCTATTTGAGATAACGCTTCTCCACCTCGCGGAGGCGACTCACGCCCTCCGTTCCTTTGTCGCCTTGGGGGTGTCGAGCCAGGCGGCCAGGATTTCTTTGGCCATGTCGGTGGAGAGGAGGCGGTTCGAGAGGCAGAGGACGTTGGCGTGGTTCCAGATCCTCGCGGCGGCGGCGGTGCCCGGGTCCGTGCACAGGGCCGCTCGGATGCCGGGGAGCTTGTTGGCGGCGATGCTGATGCCCGTGCCCGTCCAGCAGAAGAAGACGCCCTCGTCGCAGGCGCCGGTCGATACCGCGACGGCCGCGCGCTCCGCGACGTCCGCCCACGGGGCCTCGTGGCCGTCGGCGGTGGATCCGAAGGGGACCACCTCGTGGCCGCGGTCCTCCAGCAGAGTGCGCACCAGCGCGTGCACCGGATAAGGCTCGTCCGAGCAGAGGGCGATTCGCATCGGCGGAGTCTGCCGCGGCGCCGTCCCACGATCAAGGTCCTACGAGCGCGCACGTCGGTGGCACCAGGACCCCGTCGCGGATACTCTCCGAGGACGGCGCCCTCTGGGGGGCCCGAGGGAGGGAATCGCGATGCAATCCTCGATGTGCCCCGTCGTGCGCGCCGTCGGCCGGGCGCTCCCGCCGAACCGCGTGTCGCAGGAGGCCGTCACCGAGGCGCTCCGCGGACTCTGGGCCTCGCGGCGCTCCAATCTCGGGAGGCTCGACGAGCTGCACAAGAGCGTGCAAGTCGAGAGTCGGTACCTCGCGCTGCCCCTCGACCAGTATCCGGGCCTCGACTCGTTCGAGAAGCGCAACCAGGCCTGGATCCGCGCGGCCGAAGAGGTGGCCGCGAACGCGACCATGCGCGCGCTCGGCGAGGCCGGGATGCTGCCGCGCGACATCGATCACGTGTTCTTCGTCTCCGTGACCGGCATCGCGACTCCGAGCATCGACGCGCGGCTCGCGAACCGGCTCGGCTTCCGCGCGGACGTGAAGCGCACTCCCATCTTCGGCCTCGGGTGCGTCGCAGGGGCTGCCGGCCTCGCGCGGGCGGCGGATTACGTGCGGGCCTATCCGCACCACAACGCGCTGCTCGTGTCGGCGGAGCTGTGCTCGCTGACGCACCAGCGAGAGGACCTGTCCATCGCGAACATCATCGCTTCAGGGCTGTTCGGGGACGGGGGCGCGGCCGTGATCGTCGGCGGCGCGAGCACGCTCTCGGACGGGCCGCGCGTGGTCGCCACGACGTCGGTGCTCTACCGGGACACCGAGCGCGTGATGGGGTGGGACGTCGTCGACGGCGGGTTCAAGATCGTGCTGTCCTCCGCGGTGCCGGCGCTCGTGCGGGCGCGGCTGCCGGGGGACGTGGACGCCTTCCTCGCGGCGAACGGGCTCGTCCGCGGCGACATCAAGCACTGGGTCGCGCACACCGGCGGTCCGAAGGTGCTGTCGGCGATGGAAGAGGCCCTGTCGCTGCCGTCCTTCGCGCTCGATCGCTCGCGGGCGTCGCTCGCCAAGATCGGCAATCTGTCGTCGGCTTCGGTGCTGTTCGTGCTCGGGGATCTCTTGGGCTCCGGAGAGGCGCGGACTGGCGATCTGGGGGTGCTCCTCGCGATGGGGCCCGGGTTCTGCTCGGAATTGGTGCTGCTCCGGTGGTGACGCACGACGTGGCGATCGTGGGGGGAGGCCCCGCCGGGCTCGCGTGCGCCGTGGAGGCCGCGCAGAAGGGGCTCCGCGTCGTGGTGCTGGAGCGGCGCACCGTTCCGCGCGACAAGGCCTGCGGAGAGGGCTTGCTGCCGTCCGGGGTGCGGGCGCTCAACCGGCTCGGCGCGCGGGCGCTGCTCTCGCCGCGGGACGCGACGCCGTTCATTGGAATACGGTATGTGCAGGAGGACGGGTCGCACGCCGAGGGGCTCCTCCCCGCGCCGGGGGGCCTCGGGGTGCGGCGGATCGCGCTGTCGGCGGCGCTGGTGCAGCGGGCGTGCGCGGCCGGCGCCGAGATCCGCGATCGGGTGGAGGTGAAGAGTCACCTGCGGACGCGCGGCGGCGTGCTCGTGGCCACGTCGAAGGGGCCTGTCGAGGCCCGCGTGCTCGTCGCGGCGGACGGGCTGCATTCGCCCCTCCGGCGCGCCGAGAGGCTGGATCTGCCGGGGAGCGGGCCGCGGCGCTTCGGGCTGCGCCAGCACTTTCGAGCGACGCCGTGGGCGCCTTTCGTCGAGGTGCATTTCGCGGAGGACGCCGAGGCGTACGTGGGGCCGGCCGGCTCCGAGCGCGTGGGCGTCACCTTCCTGTGGAGCGCCTCGCAGATGGAAGGGCCGGTGTCGTTCGAGGCGCTGCTCGCGCGGTTCCCGGCCCTCGCCGAGCGGCTCCGGGGCGCGCACCCGGACTCGGCAGCTCGCGGCGCGGGGCCGTTGTTGCAAAGGGCGCGGGGGCTCGTGCGGGATCGGTTCGCGCTGCTCGGGGACGCCGGGGGCTACGTGGACGCCATCACCGGAGAGGGCCTGTCGCTCGCGTTCGAGGCCGCGCGGATCCTCGGCGAAGTGCTGCCGATCGCGATCGCGCGCGGGGCGGGGGAGGCGGCGCTCGCCCCGTACGAGAAGGCCTATCTGCGGGTGTATCGCAGGTACGCCTGGCTGGCGCGAGCGCTGATGGAGCTGTCGTATCGGCCCGCGCTCCGGCGCCGCGTGATCCGCTTTCTCGGCGCACATCCGCCGCTCTTCGAGCAAGTCTTGCGGCGCGTGACCGGCGACTGACGCGCTGCCCCTCTGCAGCCATTGCGGCGTTCGGGGCAAACGCTGCGTTGCTTTCCTGCGAACGCGGCCGATTTGGGCTGGATCTCGTGGAAATCCGTTGTGGCGACGTGCATGAGGTGCGTGGGCCTCTCGGCTCGACTCTTGCCAATCGCGGAGCGCTGCTGTCGCGCTCGCGTCTTTCGGAGCGCGGCCCCCACCGCCCGAAAGGTGCTGTCATGCACGTCCTGCTCGTCGGTCCGGATCACGAATCGAATCTGTCGCTCGGATACCTGGCCTCCTCGCTCGAGGCCGCGGGCCACACGGCCACCGTCGTGGCCTTCAATGAGGAGAGCGAGGCCGCGGACGTGCTCCGCGAGGCCCCGGGGGCGGACATGGTCGGTCTGTCGATGTCCTTTCAGGTGCGAGCGCCGGAGTTCCTGCGCCTCGCCGCCGACCTGAAGCGCGAGCGCCCGGAGCGCCCCGTCATCGCCGGTGGCCACTTCGCCACGTGCGCCGCCGAAGAGCTCATGCGGGATTATCCCCAACTGGACCTCATCGTCCAGCACGAAGGCGAGCGCGCCATCGTCGAATTAGCGGATCTCGGTGACCGCATGTTGACGGGCGCGCGCGATCTCCTCGGCATGGTGTACCGCGACGAGACCGGCATTCACACGACGCCGAAGCGCCCCATCCTGCGCGACCTCGACTGCCTGCCTCACCCGGACCGGAGCGGCCCCGCGCGCCTCGTGGCCGGCGTGCCGACGGCGTACATCATGGGCAGTCGCGGCTGCATCCGGAGCTGCGATTACTGCTGCATCACGACGCTGCACCGCGTGGCCCCGGGGCCGCGCTTCCGCCAGCGTGAGCCGGAGAGAGTGGTGGAGGAGCTGTCGGCGCTCTACCACGATCGCGGCGTGCGTCAGTTCGTCTTCCACGACGACAACTTCCTCGTGCCGAACCCGCGCGAGAATCAATATCGCCTCGGCAAGTACCATGACGCGATGAAGGCCGCGGGCATGGAGGACATCGGCATCGTGATGAAGTGCGGCCCGCAGGACTTGGACGAGGCCGCGATCGTCAAGCTCATCGACATGGGCCTTCTGCGCATCTTCCTCGGCATCGAGTCGGGGAGCCAGTGCGGGCTCGACTCCATCGGTCGCAAACAGACCACGATCGACACCGAGCGCGCCGTGAGCCTGTGCGAGAAGTACGATGTGTCGTCGCAATACACGATGATCATCTTCAACCCCGAGGCGACCATCGATTCGATGTTGCTCGACCTCGCGTTCGTGCAGAAGCACCCGGCGCACCCGCTCAATTATTGCCGCGCGGAGGTGTACGCCGGCACCCCGCTGGAGAGGCGCCTTCTGGCCGAGGGGAACACGATCGGCACGTACATGGCCCGCACGTACAACTACCGCGATCCGCGCGTGGCCCGCGTGTGGAACCTCGGCAAGGATCTCTTCGCGGGGCGCTGCTGGGGCCAGGACGATCTGCTCGGACAGGCCATCCGGCTGGACCACCAGGCGACGGTGCTGCGCCACTTCTACGAGGGGCCGGAGGTCGAAGCGGTGGTGAAGGACTTCCGCGACTTCCAGGTTCGATTGAACCTCGATACGGCGAAGCTGTTCCGGGAGCTCGTGGTGGCCTGTGGAGCGGCGGAGTCGGACGACGCGCCGGAGCTCATCAAGACGCTCGCCTCGCTCTATGCGCGCGAATTGCCGAGCCGCAAGGCCCTCCTCGCGGAGCTGTGCAGTCTGCGCCAGCGCATCAGCGCGTGCACGATGCCGATCATCGAGCTGGCGACGAAGCGGCCTTTGCCGAACAAGCTGCCTCCGCGCGCGCCGCGGCACACGCTGGCGCTCCTCGTGGCCGCGGGCCTGTTCGGGTGCGGCGGCTCCACGCGGCCGGACGACGGCGTGGCAGAGGCGGCGCCGCCCCCGTACACCGTGGAGACCGCGGTGCCCCCGCCGCCGCCGGATCCGACGACGACGACCACGCAGACGTTCGCGACGCCGCCGGATCCGACGACGACAGGCACGACGACCACGAAGCAGATCGCGACCGCCACGACCACGACGAAGAAGGCGCCACCCCCGCCGCCGACCGGGACCGTTCGTCACGATCACGGCGTGGCAGAGGCGGCGCCGCCCCCGTTCAAGTACGATCAGGGCGTGGCGGAGGCCGCGCCCCCGCCGATGCCGCCGGTCCCGCCCCCGAAGAAGCCCTGATCTACCGAACTGTGTTCAGCATGCATTCCAAACGATCGGCAGCTCCGCGCTGTCGATCGTGATGCTCGCGTCCTGCGCGTCTTCCACGTCCAGCGTCAGAGAGACCTGAACGTTGAAGATCGCGTCCGCCCCGCACGGAGAAGGCAGGAGCGCGGCCCCGTCCACCTCTCCCTCCACGTCGATGGGCCCGTCCTCCGGGCCGGTGTACTCCAGCGCGACGTCGCTGCTCGCCGGGGATCCGGCGAAGAACATCGTCGTCTTGATGCGCGCGGAGCCGCTCGCGGGGAGCTTCGCCTGCCCCGTCAAATGCGCGGCCGTCGCGGTGAACTGCATGCCCGGGACGCCGCGGAGCGTGACGCCCGTCACGCACGTGGAGTGCGCGAACCCGGACCCCGGCGTGTGCTGGGTCGACAGCGCGGGGAAGTGGAGCGACAGGCGCGCTCCCTCGGCGTCGGGGACGACGTCGACGGAGTTGGGCGCGGGGCATCCGGGCCCGCCGTTCGTCGTCGAGAGCACGGTGAAGGAAGGCGGCATGAGCGTGGAGCCGCCGGAGCCCCCTTGTCCGCCGGACGCGGTGGAGCCGCCGGAGCCGCCTTGTGCGCCGGAGCCGCCTTGTCCGCCGGACGCGGTGGAGCCGCCTTGTCCGCCGCCGCCCGTGGTGGTCTGTCCGCCGGTCCCGCCCGCGGGGCAGCCGGTGGTGGTGGTCGATGTGGAGCCGCCTTCACCGCTGGATTCGGGGCAGCAGCTCCCCTTCCAGGCGGTGAGGCAGACGAGGCCTGTCAGGCCGAAGACGATAGCGCGGTAATTCATTGGACCCTCCCTCTTCGATGTGCGCTGTCCGGCTCAGCCTTCGCAGTGATCCCAGTTGTTCTGGAACACCATCCGGAACGTGCCGTCGACCGTGGTGTTGTCGATGTAGGCGTCCTGGTGCGGGTTCGCCGCGGTGTTGAGGATGAGCGCCGTGTCGATGTTGAGCGTGCCCTGGCCGCCGCACGGCGACTGGAGGCTGGAGCCGATGCCGAAGACGTCCGTGTACGTCCAGTCGTCGTCGTAATAGCCGTTGATCCGCGAGTGGGCGCGCAGCTCGGGGTGCTGGCCCGAGAAGAAGTATTTGGACCTCTGATCCGCGTAGGTGCCCTGCGGCAGGTGCGCGAATCCGCGCGTGTCGACCGTGGTGATGCTGAACTGCTGACCTTCCGGCAGATGCAGGTTGATGCCGACGGTGCAGTTGATCTTCTTGTAGGTCAGCCCCGGCGGGTGCTGCAGCACCATCCCGCTGAAGTAGACGGTGAAGGTCTGTCCATCCGGAGTGACGGTGTACGTGAGCGGATCCAGGCACCCCGGGCCGGTGCCCACGATGGGTGTCTCCACGTAGAAGCCATTCAGGGCTTGCTGTCCTTCGCCGAGGACCTCCGGGGGCGCCGACCCCTCCGTGGGATCCGGCGCGCTGCACCCGAAGGTGGCGAAGATCGCGGCTGGAATACCGAGCCAGTAGACGGTTCGAAACATGATGTGCCCCCCTGTCGCCTTTTCGCTGACGAGCTGTCGTCGGACAGTCTACCACGCGCGAGCGACTCGGCCCATCGGGTTTGGAGGAGCGGGGCTCCGTCCCTCCGGCCTCCGCGGAAAAGACTTCGTCCCCCCTGTGGCGGCCTGTAGTAGTCTCCCCGCGCATGGCAAGGATTTCGAGCTACTTCGACATCAAGCGGGGCGCGGACGGCAAGCAGTACATGGAGGTGTACCTCCGCGGGATCGCCCTGTTGCGTCTCACCATGACGAACAAGGGGACGGCGTTCTCGCTGGAGGAGCGGCAGGCGCTCGGCGTCGACGGCCTGTTGCCCACGCACGTCAACACGCTCGATCAGCAGTGCGAGCGCGTGCACCGCGGCTTCCTCCGGGAGCCCTCCCCGATCGCGAAGTACCAGTTTTTGCGCGCTCTTCAGGAGCGCAACGAGGTGCTGTTCTACGCCCTCCTGGAGCGGCACCTCTCCGAGATGCTGCCCATCGTCTACACTCCCACCGTCGGCCAGGCGGTGCAGGAGTTCAGCTTCCTCTACCAGAGCGCGCGCGGCATCTCCCTCACTCCCGACAACATCGATCATGCGACGCGCGTCCTCGAGAATTACCCCTGGGAGGACGTGCGGATGATCGTCGCGACGGACTCGTCGGCGATCCTCGGGATCGGCGATCAAGGATACGGCGGCCTCGCGATCCCGATCGGCAAGCTCTCTCTCTACACGGTGGGCGGCGGCGTGAGCCCGTTCCACACCATGCCTGTCGGCCTCGACGTCGGCACCGATCGGGAAGACCTGTTGGAGGAGCCGTTCTACCTCGGCGCCCGCATGCGGCGGCTCACCGGCCAGGCGTACGCCGACTTCGTGGAGAAGTTCGTGCAGGCCGTGAAGGCCCGGTGTCCGCGCGCCGTCATTCAATGGGAGGACCTCTCCAAAGAGGCGGCCTTCTCGGTGCTGGAGCGGTATCGCAAGGTGCATCCGTCGTTCAACGACGATATCCAGGGCACCGGCGCGGTGGCGCTCGCGGGCGTCCGCGCGGCGTGCAAGCTCAAGGGAGAGACGCTCAAGGACCAGCGCGTCGTGGTCTACGGCGCGGGCGCGGGCGGCGCCGGCGTGGCCGACGCGATCCTGAAGGGCCTCATGCGAGACGGCCTGTCCGAAAAAGAGGCCCTCGCGCGCGTGTTCGTCCTCGATTCGAAGGGGCTCCTGCTCAATAACCGAGCGATGGAGGACTACAAACACCGCTTCTGCCACGATCCGGAGAGCATCAAGGACTGGAAGTTCGAGGGCCGCGCGCCGAAGCTCCTGGAGACGATCAAGAACGGCAAGGCGACGGTGCTCCTCGGCCTCTCCGGACAGCCCCACTCGTTCAGCGAGCCGATCGTCCGCGCCGCGGCCGAGAATACGGATCGCCCGATCGTCTTCCCGCTGTCGAACCCGACGTCCCTGTGCGAGGCCCTCCCCGAGGACATCCTCGCCTGGACGGACGGCCGCGCGATCGTCGCGACGGGCAGCCCCTTCGCGCCGGTGGTGCACAACGGGGTGACGCACCACATCGGACAGGGCAACAACGCGTTCGTGTTCCCCGGCCTCGGGATGGGCGCGATCCTGTCGGAGGCGCGGGAGATCACCGACAACATGGTGATGGCCGGGTCGGAGGCGCTCACGGCGTATACAGAGGAGAAGCACGTCGGTCACGGGCTCGTGTACCCGCCCGTCGTGGAGCTGCAGCAGGTCTCGAAGCGCGTCGCCGCCGCGGTCATCCGGCAGGCCTTTGCCGATGGAGTCGCCACGGCGAAGGGCGTCACCCCCGAGTCGGCGGAGGCTTACGTGGAGGCGAAGTTCTGGCACCCGACGTACCTCCCCATGGTCCCCGCGACGGCTGCGAAGTGACGACCGGCGGCGAGTACACGACCGAGGTCCCGTACCTGCGGACCTTCACGAACGACATGAGCCCGCCGCTGCTCCGGCTGGTGGCGGCGCTCAACGGCGTGAAGCCGCCCCCCGCGCTCGATTTCGATTACTGCGAGATCGGGTGCGGGAACGGGGACGCGACAGCCACCTTCGCGGCGGCCAACCCGGACTCGCGCTTCGTCGGGATCGATCTCAACCCCGAGCACATCCACTTCGCGCAGAGCCTCGCGCTCAAGGGCGGCCTCACGAACGCTTCGTTCCTGGAGCGGGATTTCGAGCAGATCCAGGGCGAGGACGTCCCCAATTTTCATTACATCTGCGCGCACGGCTTCCTGTCCTGGGTGAGCCAGGCGAAGCGGAAGGCCTTCATCGAGGTCTGTTCGCGCAAGCTCGCGCCGGGCGGCCTCCTCTACGTCGGATACAACGCTCTTCCGGGGTGGGCCGCGCTCTCGCCGCTGCGCCGCCTGATCCAGGACGGGGCCGCGACGGTGAACGGGACCGCGCTCGAAAAAGCGGGCCGCGGACTCGCGCTCGCGAAGGTGCTGCGCGACGCGGGGACTGGCTACTTCGAGAGCACGCCCGTCGCGAAGCAGATGGTCGACACGATGACGAAGGTCGGATTGCCCTACGTCGTGCACGAGTATCTGCAGCCGCACTGGCACCCGATGTACTTCGCGGACGTCGCGCGGGAGATGGAGGACAATGACCTCCACTTCGTCGGACAGCTCCCGTTGCACCTCAATTATCGTAACCTCTCGCTCGGCGCGGTCCTCGTCGAGTTGACCAAGGACGTGACGGATCGCCTGGTGTACGAGAGCCTCAAGGACTTCGCCCTGAACGAGCTGTTCCGCCGCGACGTGTACGTGAAGGGGGAGGTGATGCGCTCCGACGTGACGGCGCGCGACTACTTGAACGAGAGCCTCTTCGGCTCGTTCCGCACGCACGATCGCGGCAAGCGCCAGCTCCCGCTGCCGTTCACGACGCTGGATCTGACAGGGCCCGTGTACGACGCGCTGATCCCGGCGCTGGCCGAGCGCACGAGCACGGTGTCGGAGCTCCTGCGGAAGCCCGCGTTGCACGGTGTGTCGGCGGAGCAGCTTCGAGAGTCGCTCCTTTATCTCTTGATGGCCGACATGGCCTTTCCGATGCGGGAGCCCTCGCGCCCCACCGGGACGGCGGACAGCGGGGTTCACCACTTCGTGCTCCCGTACAACCGCATGGTCGTGAAGCAGCGCCTCACGACGAAGACGCCGACGGTGCTCGCCGTGCCCGCGGCCGGCGCCGGACTGCCCATCTCGATGATCGAGGCCGTCTGTCTCCGGATGGTGACGGAGGTGGAGGAGGCCGCGCGCCCCGCGTGGATCCGCTCCTTCGTGGCGCGACAGCCGCTCAAGCTGTTCGTGCGCGACCGGCCGGTGGAGACGGCGGAGGAGCAGTGCGCCGTGCTGGAGGCGGAGCTGTCCTCGTTCTGCGAGCGCCGCCTCCCCAAGCTGCGCGAGCTCAACATCCTCGAACGCGCCTGACTCGCCTCTTCCAAACTGCCATTCACGATCAGCGGAACTTTCGACTGGTTCGTGATTGATCCAGGGTCACGGACCGGGGACCCCGGGGGGCTTGATTCGAACGCCTACAAAAATAGGGGATTGTGGATGGTATGGAGTCTGCTTGGAGACGGGACATGGCTCGCTCGTCCTCCTCCTCCGAATCGCGGCGCTCCTCTTCTCTCGGCCTCTTCGGCGCGGCCCTCGTGTCTGCGGCCGTCTTCATGGGCTGCACCTCCTCCACCGACTCCACGGTGGAGACGGAGGACCCCGGAATTGCCGAGGACGGCGTCTCCAGCAGCGTGGCCTCGGCCGTGTCGAACAGCTGCTCGACCAGCAGCGTGAAGGGCCTGTCGAAGCAGATCATCGAAGAGGCCCGCTGCATGAACGCGGACGCCTACGCGAAGATGAGCTCGCTCTCCGGCGTGTCGTACGGTTCGAGCGTGTTTTCGTACCTGGAGAAGCCGGCGCGCGACAAGCTCACCTCCGCCATCAAGTCGAAGGGCGGAAAGAGCATCACCATCAACTCGATGCTCCGCACGATCGCGCAGCAGTACCTCCTTTATCGGTGGTACCAGACGGGCCGCTGCGGGATCGGCCTCGCGGCGAAGCCGGGCAACTCCAACCACGAGACGGGCCTCGCGCTCGACGTGAGCCAGTATTCGAGCTGGAAAGGCACGCTCCAGGCGTACGGCTTCCACTGGCTCGGCAGCGCGGATCCGGTCCACTTCGACTACGCGGGCGCCGGCGCGAAGTCGTACAAGGGAGTCGACGTGAAGGCCTTCCAGCGCCTCTGGAACCGCAACCACCCCGAGGACAAGATCGCGACCGACGGCGACTGGGGCCCGCAGACCGAGGCGCGCATGAAGAAGTCTCCGGCGGGCGGCTTCGCGAAGGGCGCGACGTGCGGCTCCAGCGGTCAGGCGTACGAGGGCGAGACGGATCTCACGGTGACCGATTCCACGCTTGACCCCGAGATCGAAATGACGGTGGCCGAGGCGATCGCGGACGGCGCGGACCTCGACGACGCCGATCTCGACGGCGCGGACACGGCGGAGGAGACGCACCACCTCGATCACCCGGAGACGGTGAACGGCGTGACGGCGGCCTCTTCGGACGACGACGCGTGCGGCCGCTGCTTCCAGACGATCTGCGAGAACGACTCGTACTGCTGCGACACCGAGTGGGACGATCGCTGCGTGCAGACCGGCCTCACCATTTGCGAGGCGCTCTGCGGCGCGGAGGCGACTCGGCCTCTCTGAGCGCGCGGCTGAAGCAAACGAGGGGGCCTGTCAAGAGCCCTGTGCACGGCCAGGAAAGGCCCTTTGAATCCAACGCGTTCGGCGCTGTGCACGGGGGCGGCTTGACGGTGGACTGGCGCGCCCGATAGCACGGGAGGATGGACAACAAGCACTCTCTCAGGCGCCGCGCGTTCATGCAGCTCATGGCCCTCGCTTCGGCGAAGGCCCTCACGGGATGTGGTCCGGAGTCCTCGGGAGCGGGAGGCACCGGGGGCTCCACCACCACGTCCTCCGGAGGCTCCGGCGGGACGGGGGGCGCGACGTCTTCCGGCAAGTCCGTCGTCGTCATCGGGGGAGGTCTCGCGGGCCTCTGCTCCGCCTACGAGCTGAAGAAGCTCGGTTACAACATCGTGGCCATTCTGGAGGCGCAGAAGCGCACCGGCGGCCGCGTGCACACGCTCCGCGACGGGTGGAAGAACAACCAGTATTCCGAGCTGGGCGCCACCCGCATCGCGGACTCGCACAACTTCACGCTCCAGTACGTGGACGAATTCAAGCTCACGCTGCGGGAGTTCACGGGCGGCCCGTCGCTCTACAGCCTGAAGGGCAACGTCTTCACGCACGCCGACGGCGACGCCTGGCCGGATTTCCTGAGCCTCAAGCCCGAAGAGAAGATGCTCGGCGCGGACTCGCTGGTGCTCTCGTACGAGAAGCTGGACGAGCTCGGGGACCCGAAGGCGATCGACTGGCCCTCCGGGAAGGCGCTCGACTACAAGGATCAGAGCATCTTCCAGTACCTGATGGCGAACGGCGCGAGCGAGGACGTGCTCCTCATCGACCGCGCGATCAACGGCGGAGAGCTCACGAGCGACGCCGCGCTCTACTGGCTCATGGCGGACGTCGTGGACGCGAAATGGGACAAGACGTACGCCATCGCGGGCGGCAACGACCAGCTCCCGGCCGCGTTCACGACCGCGCTCGCGGACGTGGTGAAATACGAGCACGTGGTCACGGCGATCGAACAGGACGCCTCCAGCGTGACCGTGACGTACGAGAACGCCGGCATGGAAGGCAAGGTGACGGCCGATCTGTGCGTGTGCGCGATCCCGTTCACCACGCTGCGGAAGGTGAAGGTGACTCCGGCCTTCTCCGAGGTGAAGACGGCCGTCGTGAACGGCATGAGCTACATGCCCGTGTCGCGCTGCTACATGCAGACGAAGACGCGGTTCTGGACGACCAAGGGCATCGGCGGCCTCAAGATCGCGCGGACCGACACGGCCATCGAGCGCCTGTGGGACCTCACCGCCGTGCAGGACGGGGACACGGGCCTCTTCCTCGCGTACATGCAGAACCAGAGCGCCCTCGATTTCGCGGCGCAGGCGGAGGCCGCGAGGGTCGATTACGCGAAGGCGGCCATCTCCACGTTCTTCCCGGAGATCGACACGGAGATGGACAGCGCGCAATACAAGATCTGGCAGGACGATCCGTGGGTGGGCGGCGGATGGGGCTATTACAAGCCGGGAGAGATCGCCGACTGGATGCCCGCGTCGAAGGCGCCGGAGGGCCGGGTCTACTTCTGCGGAGAGCACACGTCGCCCTGGTCCGGGTGGATGCAGGGGGCCTTCGAGAGCGCCAATCGGGTGGTCGCGCAGATCACCGGATGACGCGGCGCGGCCGAGCGGTGACGTGACGTGACACGCGGCCGTCGCGCGGAGTCGTGGCGCGTCACTGCCCTGCGGATTGCGTCGTTTCTGCGTGGGGGCGCGGCGCAAACGTGGATTGCGATCGGGCGGCGGCGCGAGTAGCGTCGCCATTCCGGAAGGCCTCTCGGGCTCCGGCACAGGCGCCATGCTGCTCGATTCCCCCTCTCCCCCATGTCCCGTCGCTCCCTCGCTGGAGCGGCAGTTTCAGCCCTTCCGTGACAACATCATCGGACAGGACGTGACGTTCGCGACGCCCTTCGGGGAGCGCCGGCTGATCTACGCGGACTGGACGGCGAGCGGGCGGCTCTACCGGCCGGTGGAGGAGCGGCTCGCGGGGCAGATTGGCCCGTTCATGGGCAACACGCACTCGGGCTCCAGCCTCGTCGGCGCGCGCATGTCGGCCGCGTACCACGAGGCGCGCCAGATCGTGAAACGGCACGTGAACGCGGGGGACGGGGACGTGCTCATCGCCACCGGCTTCGGCATGACGGAGGCCGTGAACAAGCTGCAACGCATCCTCGGTCTGCGCGCCCCCGGGTCGATGGAGCGGTTCATCCATTATCCGGAGTCGGAGCGCCCGGTCGTCTTCGTGACGCACATGGAGCACCACTCCAATCACACGTCCTGGCTGGAGACGGTGGCGGACGTGGAGTGTGTCCAGCCGGACGCCGCGGGCCTCGTGGATCTCGACGATCTGCGGGCGCGCCTCGTCCGGCACGCGGGGCGCAAGCTCAAGATCGGCGCGTTCTCGGCCTGCTCGAACGTGACTGGCATTCAGACTCCGTACCACAAGATGGCGAAGATCATGCACGAGCACGGGGGCCTGTGCTTCGTGGACTTCGCGGCTTCCGCGCCGTACGTGGACATCGACATGCACCCCGCGGATCCGATGGAGAAGCTCGACGCCATCGTGTTCTCGCCGCACAAGTTCCTCGGCGGCCCCGGGACGAGCGGCGTCCTGGTGTTCGACGCGCGGCTGTATACAACCCCTGTTCCGGATCAGCCAGGCGGCGGCACCGTCTCGTGGACGAACCCATGGGGGGAGTATCGGTACGTGGAGGACGTGGAGCAGCGGGAGGACGGCGGGACTCCCGGCATCCTGCAAGCGATCAAGATCGCGCTGGCGATCCGGCTCAAGGAGAGCATGGGGACGGCGCGGATGAAGGCGCGCGAGAACGAGCTCGTGAAGCGGGCGCTCGCGGGGCTGCGGGCGATCCCGGGCGTGCACGTGCTGGCGGACAACGTGGGCGAGCGACTGCCCATCTTCTCTTTCTATACGGAGGGCGTGCACTACAACTTGATGGTGCGCGCGCTCAGCGACGCGGCCGGCGTGCAGGTGCGCGGCGGGTGCTCGTGCGCCGGGACGTACGGGCATTACCTGCTCCACGTGGACCCCAATCGGTCGAAGCGGATCACGGATCTCATCGACTCCGGCGACCTGTCGGAGAAGCCGGGCTGGGTGCGCGTGTCCCTCCATCCGACGACGACGAACGACGAGGTCGAGGCGATCCTCGGCGCGATCCGGGACGTGGCGACGCGGCCCGCAGAGTGGCAGTCTCGTTACGTGTACTCCTCCCACACGAACGAGTTCACGCCGGCCGATGGGGTGATCCGGGACACCGTCGACGTGGCCGGGTGGTTCTCACCGTTTTCCATGGAAGACGCGGTGAGGCGGATCTCCGCCTGATGGAATTGCCTTCGAGACTCGTGGGCTCCGAATTGGGATGCTCGCGAGCGCGGCTTTTCTTGAGGCGAGCACGAATCTTTCGCAAATTGGCAGTCACGTTCGCGGCGCCGGAAACGTGCGTTGTTCACTGTGGTGTGGCCGGAAGTTCTCGGGGGGTGGGGGCGCGGCGTTGAATCAACGTGGAAGTCGCTCGTCCAAGGCGGCCTGTCCGGATCCTGCGCGTGGCACGCATCTTGGTCTGTCGCCGCAGCATGAACAAGCTGCTCTGGACTGTCCCCGTCGTCGTCCTCGCGCTCGGCGCGACGGGCTGTCACCGTCACGCCCGCGTCGCCGTGGGGGTCGAATACTATCCTGCGCTGGAGCCCGCCGTGAACGGGGCCGCGCAGGCTGCGCGCGCCCAGGCCGAAGCGGACGCCCAGCTCATCGAGGCCCGCGACCGCGAGGCGCAGGCGACTGCCCACCTGGCCGAGGCCGAGCACGCCCGCGACATGGCCGTGAAGGCCCGTATGGCCGCGGAGGCGAAGGCCGCCGCCGCCGCGAAGGCCCGCATGAGCGCCGAGGACCGCGCGCGCGACGCCGAGGCCGATCAGGCTCGTTACGAGGCGGAGGCCCGCGGTCGCGCCGCCGCGAAGGCCAAAGTGGACGCCGGGGCCGACTCGGCGGTGGTCATCGTGGTGAGGGACGCGCCGGCCGCGAAACAGGCCCCGGCGGACGAACAGGCCCCCTCCGGCGAACAGGCCCCCTCCGTGAGCACGAAGGCGCCGGACGGCCGCTGGGTCGAGAGCGAGTGAAGGGATTCGGGGGAGTGACGGGGAGGGAGGCTGTTCGGTCGGCTATTTCTGGTCGCTCTCGCGCGTGCGGCGGATGCGGATCTGCGGGTCCGGGTCGCCTTCGCGCCAGACGACGCTCATCGTGCCGCCCTCGGCGAAGCCGACCCAGTCCCAGTCGCTCATGATCTCGGTGAGGGCGAAGATGCGCGAGGCGCCGCGCGTGAGGGGGAATTGCGCGATCGAGACCGACGGTGGATCCTCGAAGATGGTGCCGGCGGCCCAGACCGTGACGTCCTTGGGCTCGCCGGCGATGAGGCCGACTCCGACGACGCGATGACACGTCACGCGGAGCCACTCGCGCACGATCGTGAGGTCGCATTGCTTGTCGGGGACGTTCGCCGCCACCTTGCGGGCCTCTTTCCACTCCGACTCTTTCGGCTTCGGAGAGGGGCTCGCGGGGATGTCGGCGCCGCGCACGAGAGGCGACTGCACCTCGGGTGTCGCGGCGGCGGATGCAGAGGGCGCCTCCGTCGCTGCGACCGTGGCGGTCGGAGGAGGGGTGTCGTGAGGTGCCGAGTCGGGCGGGGGGGCCGCGAGGGCCGCGGTGATCGCGGCGCCCGCGGTGAAGAGGCCGATCGCGAAGGCGAACGTGAGGCCGAGGCGTCTCGTGGGGCTGCGCATGGGATTCGAGGTCTCCTTTCGGGGGCTCACAGGGTCTTCAGATAGGCCACCAGAGCGGCCTTGTCCTCGGGCGACAGGGCGAGCGTCTTGCCCATTCGATTGCCGTTGTTCGCGACGAGCTCTTCGAGGCTGGCGGCGCTCCCGTCGTGGTAGAAGGGCGCCGTCTGCGCGACGAACCGGAGCGAGGGCGTCTTGAACGCGCGGTTGTCCTCGTCGTCGAAGCCGAAGCGCACGGGCAGCGCCGGCAGGGGGTACGCCACGCGATCGGTGTGCTCGGTGTCGGGTTTGTGGCACGCGGCGCACTGGGCCTCTCCTTCGAAAACGACCTTTCCGCGCTGCTCTTCCGCCGTGAGCTCGCGCGCCGGTGTGGGCGGGGGGACGAGGCCGCTGCGCAGGTAATCCATGATCTCGTCCACCTTGGCGAGGTCCTCTCCGGCGGCCGGATCGAGCTCGAACGAATCCCACCCTCCGCGGTGGAGCTTGAGGCCCGCGACGAGCCGGTCCGAGAGCGAGCCCGACTCCGCGTGCCAGCCGTACGGCCCCGGCGAGCGCATGCGGCCGGCGATGAGGGGAGTTTGTCTGGGATACAGCTTGAGCGGATCCCGCTCCTGATTCCGATCCTCCCAGGGGGTGCGGAGCTTCGCGTTCGCGCGGAGGCCGAGGAATCGGCTGCCGGGACCGACGTCCTGGATGTGCAGCTCGCCCTCGCGCCACACGTAGCCGTCGTCGCGCCCCTCGGGGTGGCACGCCGCGCAGCCGAGGCCGCCGCTCAACGTGGCCGAGCGCGCCTCGGTGAAGAGGCGGCGGCCGTAGGAGGCGTCCGCGGGCAGCGCGTCCGGCGCGAGACGGAGCCACTCGGTTCGCCGCGTGCCGAGGTCGATCTTCACGACATCGAAGGTGGTGGAGCAGTAGATATAGGCGGTGTCCTCGTCCGCGGAGAGGGCGATCGCGCTGGGGGCGCCGCCGCGAACGGGGTAGTGGCCGAACGTGTCGTAGATGTCGCCGAGGTCGAACGTGCGCACGAGCGCCATCGCCGGATCCGCCGCGAGCGCGTCGACCTCGGCGACCGAATCCCACCCTTCGCTCGCGACGAGGAGGGTGTCCGTCTTCTTGCGATAGACCACCGCGCGCGGCTGAAGGAGGGTGTTCTCGGGGGAGGGGATCTGCCCCGGATGCACCCACCAGTCCGCGCTCGGAGCGATGGAGTCGTGGAGGAACCCGGCGGGCGATCCGGCCATGTGCCGCGGGGTCGTGGGCTTTCCGGAGGCCGTGTCGAGCACGTCGATCACCGGGGCGCCCCACCACGCGCCGACGCCCTCCGCCCCGAGCGCGTGGCGGGGCACGAAGAGGTATTTCCCGTCCGGCGAGAGCGCGTTCGAATAGCCGAGAGACGCCGACAAAGTCGCGCCGACCGGAGCGCGCGAGAGGCCTGTCGGGAGGGGCGCCTTGGCGAGGTGAGGGGCCTTGTCGAGGTCGTCGATGCGGGTGAGATCCGTGCCTGTCAGGTGGCTTATCCAGGCGGTCTTTCCGTCGGCCGAGATGGAGACGCCGCGCGGCTCGCGGTCGACGTCGGACTCGAAGAGGGTCTTGTGGGTGGCGAGGTCGATCACCGCGACGCGCGCGGACCAGGCGCTCGTGACGACCGCGCGCGAGCCGTCCGGCGTGACGCCGAGGCCCCACGCGTCCGGCGCGATCACCGTGCGTCCCACCTCGACGAGGCCGCGCTCTTCGTCCGGTCGGAACGCGAGGAGGAGGCCGCCCTGACTCTTGCGGAGGAGGTTCGGGTCCAGCGGGACCGGCGGTGTGTTGCGCTTCGGAGCAGGCTTGTGGGAGGTGGGGTGTCCGCTCGGGTCCGGACTCGGGGGCTTTCTCGGGGGGGCGGCTTTCGGTCCCGGGTACGCGGTGGGCGCGCCGGAGGCTCCGGGAGGAGGGGATTTCGGCCGCGGCAAGGAGTGCTCTCGGAGCTCGTGGTCGGGGATCTCTTCCACCGAGGAGTCCAGGAGATCGCGGTACTCCTTCTCGACCCATCGGCGGGTGAGGCCTGTTGTCTTCGGGGCGTGCGGGGCGTTGGAGGAGGGGAGTCGGCGCACGGTGGAGGAGGTCGGCGCCGGGCCTCGGAGCGCCTCGTACGCGGGGCGCGCGTCGTCGGTCGGCAGCGTGCGCACGGTGACGAGGACGAGGCTCCCGGAGGCCGCGATTTGCGCGGGCGGGCCGGGGAGATCGACGACGCGCGTCGCCGCGGGCTCGCGGAAGGAGGCGGGGACCACGAAGACGGCGAGGTGATCTTCGTCCGCGACGTACACCTCGTCTCCACCTTTGGAGACCGCGACCGCGGAGCCCGAGGTGACGGTGAAGTGATGATCTTCCGGGGGCGCTTCGGCGGCGTGGGCGGTGAGAGGCGGGGGAGTCGGGCTCGGGGCGGGCGGCGTGGCGGGGTCGCAGGACAAGGACACGAGACCCGCGCAGGCGACGGGGAGCGCGCGGCGGAGGAGGAGGGGGTGCGCGCGATCCCCTGAAATCGTAGGCTTTCTTGCGTTCCTTTCAGGCATGGGCGCGCGGAACGCCCCGACGGCCGATCGCATTTCCCGGCGCGGCGAGGAGTCGTGGTAGCCTCGCGCCCCGTGAGCGCCCCGACGAACGCCGCCGCGAACGAAGACGATGATGCCGTGTACGCGCCGCCCAAGGCGGGAGAGGCTCCGAGCTCGGCTGCCGTGGTCGCGACGCCGGCGTACTCGGGGCCGGCGCGGCCTTATCCACGGATCTTCTGGGTGGCGCTGCTGCTCGAATTCCTGGAGCGGCTGGCGTACTATGGAGTCTACATCAACCTGGCAGTCTATCTGACTGGCACCGTCGGGTTGACGGATCGGGAGAACGGCGTCCTCCTCGGCGTGTTCGCGCTGGTGCGTTCGTGGGTGCCAGTCGGGACGGGCGCGTTCGCGGACCGGATCGGCTTCCGGTGGAGCCTGACGACGTCGTTCGTGCTCTATGCGCTGTCGTACCTCGTGCTGTACCTGTCGCCGTCGCGGCCGGGCGCGTGGATGGCCGTGATGGGGATGGCGGTGGCCGGCGCGTTCCTGAAGCCGGTCATCCCCGCGAGCGTGCGCCGGTATGCGCCGGAGGAGCGCCGCACCGAGGGCTTCTCGTACTTCTACTCTTCGGTGAACGCCGGCAGCGTGGTCGGCAAGGTCGCGACCAAGATCGTCCGCGGGATGGTGGGGCTGCGGACATCGATCCTCAACGCGGTGGTGGCTTGTATCATCGGCGTCGGACTGGCCATTTCGCTCTTCAAGGAGCCAGTCGCCCCAAAGGACGCGTCCGGCGCGGAGGACCCGGCGGCCGCGAAGCAGGACGGCCTCGTGGAGATGCTGGGCGCCATCGCCGGCTTCTTCACGAACGGGCGGCTGATGCTCTTTCTGCTGCTGATCTCGGGGTATTACCTGCTCATCGAGCAGTTTTATCAGACGTTCCCGACGTACATCGTGCGCATGTTCGGGGAGGACGCTCCTCGGGAGTACATCACGCTGATCAACCCCGCTGCGATCGCGCTGTTCGGGGTGCTCGTGGGGCGCGTGACGAAGCAGATCCCGGCGCCGTACGCGATCGCGCTCGGCGTGCTCGTCGGCGCCGCGGCGATGCTCTTGATGGGCGCGGTGCCCTCGCTCTACGGCGCGTGCGGCGCGTTCTTCGTGTTCGCGGTCGCGGAGATGATCCTGTCGCCGCGGTATTACGAGTACTTCTCGTCCTTCGCGCCGAAGGGTCGAGAGGCGATGTACATGGGCTTCGCGGTGACGCCTCTCGGCATCGGCGGCCTCATCGGCGGCGTGCTGAGCGGGTATCTGATCTCGCTGTATCTGCCGAAGGAGGGCGACCGGAGCCCGCTCCTCGTGTGGGGATCGTACGCCGGGATCGGCGTCGTCTCGGCGGCCACGCTCGCGATCTACGGGCGCTGGGCGATCCACAAGGACCGGACCGAAAAGGCCGCTTCGTAACTGGCAGTCGGACAGTGACTGAAGCGCCCCCCTCGGCGCGCGGAGCCACGGAGTGGCGAGCACGACGATTGGGGGGCGCGGGCGCGACGACCGGAGGGAGGAGCGCTGTGGGGGGCAACCCCGAAGTTCGAATCAGCGCTCGTCGCGGGCCGGGTTGACTGGCAAACGCAATCGGCAGAGGGCCATCGTGCGGGCGTTCTCCGGGATGTTTTCGAGGAAGGAGAGGCGCAGGGCCACGTCGGTGATCCGGGAGGCGCTCGCCAACAGGCGGGTGCGGACGTCTCGAAGGGTCGACTCGGCGTCCATGGAGCCGAGCGCATACAGGGACTCTGCGTGGGCCAGTCGGACCATGATGTCGCCGTCTTGAATGGCGCCCACCTCTTCGATGATCGCCATCGCGCGCTCGGAGGCGGTCAATGCTTCGGCCGGCTTTCCCGAGAGGAGCTTCACGTACGCGAGGACGCCCAGCGCATAGGCCTGCGCGGATTTGAGGTTGGAGAGGACGTCGGCCGCGGCGCGCGCCTCGGACTCGGCCCTCGTGAGATCGCCCGCGGCCGCGAGGATGCGCGACAGCTCCGCGCGGGCCGCTCCCGTCAAGCGGACGTTGCCGTCCTCCACGAAGCCCGCGATCGCGTCCTCCGCGAAGGCGATCGCCTCGGCGTAACGGCCGCGCTGGCCGAGCACCGTCGCCAAGGTGTGCTTCGCGCCGTGGGCGAGGCGTTGCAGTCCCCACCGCGCCGCCGCCGGCAAGACCTCGCGGAGGACGATCTCGGCCCGCGCGAGATCGCCGACGTCGCGGTACGCATGGCCCAGGCCGACGCGGACGAACACCGCGCTGCGCACGTCGCCGTTGCGATCGAAGCCCTCCGTCGCGCGCTCCTCGTGGCGGAGGCTCGCGACCGGATCGCCGTCGAACAGCGCCTTCCACGAGCGCGCGTGGTGGAGCCACGGGAGCGACGCCGCGTCCGCCGCGCCGGGGTGCTCCGCGAAGCGCTCCGCGCGATCCAGGATCCACTCGGCTTCGTCGCGGTGATCCGTGGCGTAGAGGTAGCTCGCGGCGCGGGCCGCGGCCGTGACGTGCGGCGCGCTCGGGGCCGGGAAATCGAGCGATCCGATCTCGGAGGCCGCGGAGAGGAGCTGATCGTGATCGAGGAGCGCGGCGCTCCCGCGGATGACCTCCACCGCCGACACGCACCACGACGGGCTGCCCTTCGGCAGGAGCGCCATCGCCTCGCGCGCGCGGACGATCGCGTCGAAGTGATCGTCCGTGAAGCCGTGCGCCTCCGCCTGGATCCGGCGCGCGACGCCGAGGGCCTCGCCGCTCGCGCCGCAGCGGACGGAGCGCTCCGCGCGCTCGATGGCCGCGGCGAAATCGTTGTCGTCGAGCGCATGCTCCGCGGCGAGACGGTAGGCCTCGGCGGCGCGGACGAGGTCGCCCTCCCGCTCGAAGCGATCGGCGCGCGCGGCGTGATCACGCTCTGCGGGGCGCTCCATCGAGGGCGGGGCGCTGTCGATCGTGCGCTCGTCCTCCAGCGGGGTCATCAGCGCGTCGCGCACCGCGCCGCCGTTCCGCGGGCGCTCGGCCGGATCCTTCGCGAGCATGCGCGCGAGCAGGGCGTCCATCGACGGATCCGCGTCGGGCACGAGATCCGAGAGGCGCGGCGCCGGATCGTTCTCGACGGCGAGCAGCGTCGCGACCGCGTCTTCGCCCACGAACGGGAGACGGCCGGACAGCGCTTGGAAGAGGACCGCGCCGAGCGAGAACACGTCGGCGCGCGGGTCGACCGAAGGCTCGCCGCGCGCTTGCTCCGGCGCCATGTAGCCGGGCGTGCCGAGCGTCGCGCCCGTCGTCGTGAGGGCGTCGACGGCCGCGCGGAGGTGCGCCACGCCGAAGTCGAGCAGCTTGACGCGGCCGCCCTCCGATCGCGGGCCGATCACGATGTTGCTCGGCTTCACGTCGCGGTGGACGACGCCGCGCAGGTGCGCCGCGTGGAGCGCGTCCGACACCTGGTAACCGACCGCGAGCGCCTCGCCGTGCGTGAGCGGTCCGTTCGCGAGCCGCGCGGCCAGCGTCTCGCCGGGGAGCCACTCCATCACGAGGTAGAAGCCGCCGCGCGCCGCGACGCCGTGCGAGACGTACCGGACGATCGACGGGTGCGCGAGATCGGCCAGGATCCGAGCCTCCCGCACGAGGCGCTGCTCGGCCGCGGGATCGCGCGCGCGGAGGATCTTCAGCGCGACGAGATCGCCGGTCGCACGGTCGCGCGCTTTGTACACGGATCCCATGCCGCCGTGCCCGGCCAGGCCGAGAGTCTCGAAGCGATCCGCGACGACGGTCCCTGCGCGCATGAAGCGTCAGTGCAGGATCATCGCCCAGACATCGTAGAGAGCGTGCGTCCAAACCGCAGGGGCGAACCCCCGGAGGGCGTAAATCGCGGTGAGGAACAGGCCGCAGACCGCGCGAAACACGAACGATTGCAACGTGAACGGGTCCGACAGCGGGCCCACGTAGTGCCACCCGGAGAAGATCGCCGCCTCGATGACGGCCCACGTCGCCATGAGGATGACGCCGCGCATCCCCTTGCCGAAGAGCTTCTTGATGACGATCGCGCCCACGCCGTAGAGGCCGACGCGGAACGCGATCTCCTCGTAGAAACCAGCGCCGAGCGACATGATCACGCTCGTGAAGACGCCGCCGCTCCCGGGCTGCGCGAGCCGCAGAGAGCCGACCACGTACGCGCCGGCGAAGCGCATGAGGAACGCGTAGAGGGCGCCCTCGATCGCGATGAAGAGGAACTTCTTCTTCTGGATCGTCTCGCGCTTCCCGAGCATCGCCAGCACGACCACGAACGCGACGCCGATGCCCAGCGTGAGCCCCGCGTAGAGGAGCATGCTGTGGTTCGCGAGCGCGCGGAGCTCCGACGTGACGGGATCCGCCGCGTTTCGCACGGGGAGGAACACCACGCCGAGGTGGTACGCGACGAAGATCGGCAACGTGAGCCCGAGGTCCGTCCACGCGTCGCTCTTCTTCTGCGCGATCTCGCCGGTGGTCGTCTCTACTGCGGCTGCCATCTCGAAGACGGAACGTACCCCACGCACGGCGCAGGGCTAGTTTCCGGTTATTCCTGACGGTGCGCCCCCCGGGAGGCGCGCCGCGATCAGGAGCCGTTCAGGCGGAGCTGGTAGAGGATCGCGACGACCTCGATCACCCAGAGGATGAGGTTCACGACGAAGGGCGTGTCGCGCAGGATCTCCTGCGTCGGCGACTCCGAGCGCGGGCGGCCGGCCGCGACGAGCTGGAGGAAGCGCGCCATGCCGAAGAGCGGGTGCACCACCGTGGGCCACAGCAGATCCGTGTGGAAGAAGGCGCGGGTGCGCGGATCCAGCGTGTACGCGAGGTACGTCGCCGCCGTCGCGAGGCCCGTCACCGCGAGCGCCGCGTTGAGCACGCTCGGGCTGTACGCGCTCAGGGCCTCACGCTGCTTCTTCGCGTTGGCCGCGGTCGCGAGCTCGTGCCGGCGCTTGCCGAAGCCGAGGAACAGCGCGAGCAGCGCCGTGCACGCGACCATGTACCCGGAGATCGGCGTCTTCGTCGCGAAGCCGCCCGCGAGCACGCGCAGCACGAAGCCGAACGCGATCAGGCACACGTCGACGTACGCCACCTTCTTGAGGCGGAACGAGTACGCGACGTTCTGCAGGAAATAGAGGACGACGACGCCGGTGAACCACGGCCCGCCGGGGATCGAGCCGATGAGCGCCGCGAGCACCAGCACCACCGCGAGGACCTTCGCCACGTTGATCGGCACGCGGCCGGAGGCGATGGGGCGGAAGCGCTTCACCGGGTGCGCGCGGTCCGCCTCGACGTCGACGATGTCGTTCATCGTGTAAACGGCGCCCGCGAGGAGGCAGAAGATCCCGAACGCGCCGAGGCCGCGCGTGATGATCGACGGGTGCGTGAGGTTCTTCGCGAAGACGACCGGCGCGAGGACGAACAGGTTCTTCACCCACTGCTGCGGCCGCACGGTGCGGATGACGCCGCGCACGCGCCAGAGGAAGGAGCCCTTCGGGGAGTCCGGCAGGAGCGGGGGGTTCGCCACCTGCGTCGGGTCGTCGGGCCGATCGCTGATCTTCGGCAGCTCGGGTGGGGGCGGCACGACCGCGCTACCGGGGCCCGCCGCGTCGGCCGCTCTGGCCGGGGCCTGCCCGGTCACATCTTCTTCGACCGCTTTTTCAGCGGTTTTTGTGTCGTTCGCCGTCACCGGCGCGCAGCATACCCGAGCCGACGGCCCCCGCACGACTTTGTCGGGAAAGCAGGCGGGGCGCCCTCCTCGTCGCGGGCCCTCGCATTCGGGCACCGGGGTTTGTTCCGGGGCCGTGCTAGCATCGCCCCGATGACGTCCGCGCTCTCGATCGCTCGCGAGGCTTCGCCGCTGGTGCAGAAGCTCCGCGTCGCCGTGGAGCACGCCCTCGAAGGGAAGCCTGAGGTGGTGGAGCTGTCGCTGGTGACGCTCCTCGCGCGGGGCCACCTCCTCATCGAAGACGTGCCCGGTGTCGGCAAGACCACCCTCGCCCGCGCGCTCGCGAGCGCCGTCGGCGGGGAGATGCGCCGCGTCCAGTTCACGAGCGATCTGCTCCCGAGCGACGTGCTCGGCGTGAGCGTGTACGACCAGCGCACCGGCGAGTTCGCGTTCCGCCAAGGCCCCGTGTTCGCGAACGTGCTCCTCGCGGACGAGATCAACCGCGCGAGCCCGCGCACGCAGTCGGCCCTGCTGGAGGCGATGAACGAAGGCCAGGTCTCCGCGGACGGCATCACCACGCCGCTGCCGGAGCCATTCTTCGTCGTCGCGACGCAGAACCCGCAAGACTTCGCCGGCACGTTCCCGCTCCCCGAATCGCAGCTCGATCGCTTCATGATGCGCATCCGGATCGGCTACCCGCCGCCGCACGTGGAGATGGGGCTCGTGCTCAAGGGGCACGATCGCGGGCGCGCGGTGCCGCAGGTGATCGATCCCGCGCAGCTCGTGGCGCTCCAGCGCGAGGTGGATCGCATCGAGCTCGACTCTTCGCTCGCGACGTACCTGCAAGCGCTGCTCACCGCGACGCGATCGACGCCGATCCTCTCGCTCGGAGCGTCGCCGCGCGCCGGCATGAACCTCGCGCGCGCCGCTCGGAGCCGCGCGGTGTTGCACGGGCGCTCGTACTGCATCGCGGACGACATCCACGATCTCGCGGTGCCGGTGCTCGCGCATCGCGTCCGTCTCGCGGCCCACGCGGAGGGCTACATGCCGAGCCGCGAGGAGTGCGAGGCCGCCGTGCGCGACATCGTGGCGCGCGTGCCCGTGCCGCTGTAGCCGCCATGGATGCGGATCAGCGAGGGAAGTCGCCGCCGACGAAGAGCGCCGCGCCCTACCTCGGGCCCGACGCGCGCAGGCGCGCCGCCGCGGAGGAGCCGATGCCGCGGACCGTCCGCCCCGTGATGATCGTGGGGCCGCACGGAGCCGCCTCGGCGGGCGCAGGAAAATCCTGGTGGCGCCGCGTGCGCGAGTGGTCGCGTCCGCCGCGCAAGCTGAAGTTCACGCGCGAGGGGAAGTACTACCTCGGCATCACGCTCGGCGTGGGGCTCGCCGCGATCAACACCGGCAACAACCTGCTTTACCTGCTGCTCGGGATGTTGCTCTCGCTCATCGTCGTGTCGGGCGTGATGAGCGATCTGTCGCTGCGGTCGCTCACGGTGACGCGGCGGCTGCCGGCGCGGGCGCAGGTGGGGCGCGCGCACCTCGTCGAGATCGAGGTGTTCAATCACAAGAAGCAGATCCCCTCCTACGCGATCGAGGTGGAGGATCTGCGCGCGGGGCAGCCCGCGGACAAGCGGTGCTTCTTCCTCAAGATCAGCCCGTCGTCGGCGCAGGTGGCGGCGTATCGGCGCACCCCCGCGAGGCGCGGGCGCGATCGGCACGTGGGGTTCCGCATCGCGACGCGCTTCCCGTTCGGCCTCTTCGAGAAATCGCGCGAGGTCACGGCGGAGGGCGATCTCATCATCTACCCCGCGGTGGATCCGGTGCGGCTCCCCGCGGAGCGCGACGGGCGGCGCGACGGCGGCGCGGCGACGGCCTCGCGCGGCGGCGGCGACGAGATCCTCACGCTCCGGCCGATGCGCGAGGGCGACGATCGGCGCGACATCTACTGGAAGAAGAGCACCATGCGCGATCAGATGGTGCTCCGCGAGCGCGCTCGGGAGACGCGGCCCGACGTGGATCTCCCGCTCGACGTGGTGCGGCCCGCGGGCGCGCCGGACACGTTCGCGCAGACCTTCGAGAGGCGCGTGCGCGAGGTGGCGTCGCGCGCGGTGGCCCACATCAAGCGCGGCGACGGCGCGGTCGTGAGCACGCTGCTCGGCGATCGCGTGCGCGGCGATCGCAACGTGGGGGCCGATCCGATCCTCCGCTTCCTCGCCCTCGTGGAGCCGATCGACGAGGCCGAGGTGGCCGGCGTCCGCGCGGAGCGTGCGGCGCGCGCCTTCGCGCAACGTCGCCCGCCCGAGGAGAAGGGCGCGGAGCTGATCCCGTTCCAGCGAAAGGCGCGCGAAACGCCGGAGAAATCGCCGCCCGTCTCCGTGAATACGGCGCGTCGCCCCGCGGTCGCGAACGACGGAGCGGCTCCTTCGAAGGACGGCGCGGACGACGCGCCCGCGAGCGCGGCCGGATCGCGCAGGCGAGGCGGCGCGTGAGGTTCGGCCTCGTGCACCGCATCATGACCGACGCGCTGGCGGCGCTCGGCGTGATCGCGCTCGTGCTGTCGGGGCAGTTCAATCGGTGGGTGAGCGGCGTGCTGCTCGCGGGCCTCGTGCTCGCGCTCGTCCTCAGCCTCAAGGAGAACTGGCAGCGGCATCCAGCGCTGCGTCACGCGGACACCGTCGCGCTGCTCGGCGTGCTCGGCGTGCAGGGCGCGCGCATCCTCTTCGACGCGAACGTCCTCGACGTGCTCGTGGAGTTCGCGGCCGGACTGCAGATCATCCGCCTCGCGACACGAAAAGGAGCGGCGCACGATCAGCAGGTCATCGTGCTCGCGCTGCTGCATCTGATCGCGGGCACGGTGCTCGGAGGCGGCCTTGGTTACGGGCTGTGCTTCCTCGGCGTGCTCGTGGTCGCGCCGAGCGCGCTGGTGCTCAGTCACCTCCGGCGCGAGGTCGAGGGCAACTATCGCCAAGGCGCGCGCGATCGAACGGGCCTCCCCGTCGACGTGCCGCGCATCCTCCGTTCGCGCCGCGTCGTGGGGAAGACGTTCCTCGCCGTCACGTGCCTGCTGTCGATCCCGATCCTCCTCTTCACCGCGGTCCTCTTCGTCATCTTCCCGCGCGTCGGCCTGTCGCTGCTGTTCTTCAGCCGCGGCCACGCGGGCCGCATGATCGGCTTCTCGAACCGCGTCGATCTCGGAGAGGTCGGCGTGCTGCGATCGGATCCGACGCTCGCGATGCGCATCGAGGTGCCGGGCATCGTGGAGCCGCCGCCTCCGCGCCTGTCGCTCCACCTGCGCGGCACGGCGCTCGACGCGTACGACGGCCGCACCTGGACGCAGAGCGACAACGGACCGAAGCGCGCCGCCGAGACCGAGTTCGGGATCATCCCGTTCGAGAATGCGCCGGATCCCGCGCACGACACGCTGATGAAGATCGATCTGGAGCCGATCGATCCGCCGGTCGTGTTCCTGCCGCAGAGCGCGTCGGGGCTCCGCGTGAGGCCGCGCGGGCAGATCGCGACCGACTTCAACACGCTCGTCTACAAGGGCGGCGAGGGCGAGTACCGCTACCAGCCGCTCGACGATCGCGGCCTCAAGTACGAGGTGCTGCTGTCGCACAACCAGGCGCTCACGTTCCAGACGCTGCCCGCGGGGGAGCGCCCGCGGTACCTCGCGCTGCCCGCGGATCTGCCGGAGCGCGTGCGCGATCTCGCGAAGGAGTGGACGGCCGGACAGGCGACGCCGCTCTTGAAAGCCCAGGAAATCGAGCGCCGTCTGCGCACCGGGTACGCGTACGATCTCGCGTCGCCCTCGGGCCGCGACAAGCAGCCGCTCGATCACTTCCTCTTCGAGTCGAAGCGCGGGCACTGCGAGTTCTACTCGTCGGCGATGGCGATCCTGCTGCGCGCGGTGGACGTGCCGACGCGCAACGTGACCGGCTTCATCGGCGGCACGTGGAACCGATTCGGCCGGTTTTACGCGGTCCGTCAGGGCGACGCGCACTCGTGGGTGGAGGCGTACATCGACGGGGAAGGGTGGCGCACCTTCGATCCGACGCCGCCCGCCGACGCCGCGCCGAAGAGCGAGCTGTCCGGCGTGTGGGCGCAGCTCCGCGACTTCCTGGAGGCCACGAGCCAGCGCTGGGATCGGCATGTCGTCGGCTACGATCTGAGCCAGCAAGCGAGCCTGTGGCGCGAGCTGTCGCGGCGTCGCAAGGCCACCGGATCCGTCTTCGGGGAGGGCACGTCGTGGAAGCGCGTGGGCCTCGTCGCGGGCGGTCTCGCGGTCGCGGGCGTGGGCGTGTGGCTCTACCTCAAGCGGCGGCGGAAGCTCATCGCGTCGCCGCGCGGCGAAGAGGCCGAGAGCCGCTCCGCGAGCGCCGTGCTCGCCACGGTCCTGTACGAGTCGCTCGACACGGCGATGGCGGCCGTCGGGATCCCGCGGTCTCCGGGCGTGCCTCCGCTCGGCCACGCGCGCGCGCTGGTGATGCACGATCACCCGGCCGCGGAGGAGATCCTCGACCTCACGCACGTGTACCTGTCCGCGCGCTTCGGGGGCGTGGATCTGACGGAGGACGATCGCCTCGATTTCGAGAGCCGCGTGCGTCAGCTCCGCCAGAACGAAGAGAAGCGCCGCAAACAGGTGGCCAAAGAAGAGCAGAAGGCCGCCCGCCAAAACGCCTCCGCCTGAGGCCAAAAGGCTTGGCGGGATGCGCGGTCACTGGCAGTCTCCGGGCCTCGGCCAGGGCGAAAACGTATGCTCACGCTCAAGACCACTCCCTTCCACGCGCGGACTTCGGGCCTCATGGAGGGTAACCAATGGCGACGGTGGGCCGGCTTCTCGGTGGCGAGCGCCTACGAGATGGTGCCGGACCGGGAGATGCTCGCGATCCGCAACGCTTGTGCGCTGATCGATATCTCCCCGCTCTTCAAGTACCACGTGCGCGGGCCCGACGCGGCCGCCTTCCTGGATCGGCTCGTGACGCGCGATCTCTCGAAGATGGCCGAGGGACAGATGATGTACACCCCCTGGTGCGACTCGCGCGGGAAGGTCGTCGACGACGGCACCATCGCGAAGCTGCCCGGCGGCGTTTATCGGCTCACCGCGGCGGAGAGCAACCTCCGCTGGCTCCAGGACAACACACCTGGATTCGATGTCTCGATCGAGGACGTGTCCGATGAGATCGCGGCGCTCGCGCTCCAGGGGCCCCGCTCGCGCGCGCTGCTGGAAGGGCTGTCCGGGGCCGATCTCTCGGGCGTCGGGTACCATCGGTTCACGCACATCGACATCCTCGGACAGGCCACCATGGTGTCGCGCACGGGGTACACCGGCGATCTCGGATACGAGATCTGGATGCCTCGCGAGCGGGCGCTCGACGTGTGGGACGCGATCACGGCTGCGGGGCGCGCGCACGGGCTCATGCCGGCCGGGATCTGGGCCATGGATGTGTGTCGCATCGAAGCCGGGCTCATCATGCTGGACGTCGACTACACCCCTGCGCCGAAGGCCTTCACCGACGCGCAGGCCAGCTCTCCGTACGAGATCGGCCTCGGCTGGGCGGTGCACCTCCACAAACCGCGGTTCGTCGGGAAGAAGGCCCTTCAAAAAGAGAAAGAGGCAGGCTCCGCCTTCACGCTCGTCGGGCTGGAGATTGACCACCTCGCCTTCGCGCGGGCGCACTCGGAGCTCGGGCTGCCGACGCCGTTCCCGTTCATCCCGTGGCGCGCGACGACTCCGGTGCTCCGCGGCGACACGCAGGTGGGGTACGCGACGTGCGGCACGTGGTCACCGACCCTCAAGCGGTATGTCGCGCTCGCGCAGGTGGCGCCCTCCGCCGCGCAGACTGGCACGCTGCTCGGCATCGAGATGATGGTGGACCGCGGCCGGCGGCCTTTTCACGCGAAGGTGACGCCGCTCCCCTTCTGGAACCCCGCTCGAAAGAGGGCCTGAGATGACTCGCTATGACGCCATCGTCATCGGCGCAGGCCACAACGGCCTCGTCCACGCCGCGTACCTGGCCCGCGCCGGGAAGAAGGTGCTCGTTTTGGAGAGGCGCCACGTCGTCGGCGGCGCCACCGTCACGGAGGAGGTCTATCCCGGCTTCAAGTACCTGACCGGGTCGTACCTCATCAGCCTGCTCCGGCCGGAGGTCATCCACGAGCTGGATTTGCCGCGCCACGGCCTGGAAATCATGCCGCTGGAGTCCACGTTCGTGCCCTTGCCGAGCGGCGACTACCTCTGTGACTGGCCCGATCACGACGCCACCCGCGCGGAGATCGCGCGCCACTCGGCCCGCGACGCGGACGCCTACGACGAATACACGATCACGATGCGGCGGATCGCCCTCGCCCTGAAGCCGTTGCTCGACATCGTGCCTCCGGACCCGACCTCTCGCGACGAGCGCGACGTCCTCGCGATGCGCCGGATCGGAGAGCACCTGAAGGCCCTCCCGCGCGCGGACTTCGATGTGCTCAGTCGACTCCTCACGATGAGCGCGGCCGACTTCCTCGACGACTGGTTCGAGGGCGAGGCGTTGAAAGGCACCCGCTGCACGAGCGGCATCATCGGCACCTTCCTCGGCCCGCGATCGCCCGGCACCGGATACGTGCTCTTGCACCATTACCTCGGCGAGATCGACGGCGTTTTCCGCGCGTGGGGGTTCGCCCGCGGCGGCACGGGCGCGCTGTCCCAGGCGATCGCCTCCGCGGCGCGCGCGGCCGGCGTGGAGATCCGCGTGAACAGCCCTGTTCATCGCGTCCTCGTCAAGAACGGAGAGGCCACGGGCGTCGTCCTCCAGAACGGTGACGAGCTGTTCGCCGACCGCGTGATCTCCAATGCGGACGCCCGCGTGACGTTCCTCGACCTCGTCGAGTCGAAGGAGCTGCCGGACGAATTCCTCTCCGACATCCGGCGATTCCGCGTCGCGAGCCCCGCCTGCAAGGTGAACCTCGCGCTCGACGGGCTCCCCACGTTCCGCTCCATGCCGCGCGGCAAAGAGGCCTTGTTGCGCGGATCCATCGAGATCGCCCCCAGCGTGGATTACGTGGAGCGCGCCTACGACGATGCCAAGTACGGCGGCTGGTCGACTCGGCCTTTCATGGATGCGCTGATCCCTTCGCTGCTGGATCCGGGGATGGCGCCGCCCGGCAAGCACGTGATGTCGATGTTCGTGCAATACGCCTCTTCCGATCTGACGGGCGGCTGGACCGAAGAGAAGCGCGCGCAGTTCCTCGACGTCGTGATTGACACGCTCGCCGAGCACGCGCCCGACATAAAATCGAAGATCCTGCACAATCACATCAACACGCCGCACGATCTCCAGAAGACGTTCGCGCTCTCCGGGGGCCACATCTTCCACGGGGAGCTGGCGCTGCATCAGCTCTTCTTTTTGCGGCCGTCCGCGGCGGCGGCACAGTACAGGACGCCTGTCCGCAATCTCTGGATGTGCGGCGCCTCCACGCACCCGGGCGGGTGCATCACCGGCGCGCCCGGCCGCAACGCCGCCGCCGAGATCCTCCGCGACTGGAGCCGGCCGTGAAACAGCACGACGCGATCCTCCTCGGCACCTCGCCGAACGCCCTCTGCGCCGCGATCGTCCTCGGCCGAGCGGGCCTGTCCGTCCTCGTCCTCGACGCGGCCTCTCATGTGGGCGGGCCCGTCGCGACGGAGGCGTTTCACCCGGGATTCCTGGCCGACACCGGCGTCCCGTCCGCCGCGCTCGATCCGGCCCTCTCCGAGCAACTGGCCATCACGACTCCGGCCCTCCGGCGCGTCTCGTTCACGGCGCTCGGCGAGCGGACCGCCACTCACCGCGAGATCGCGCTGCCGCCCGCGTTTCACGACGGCGTGTCGTTGCTCCGCGCGGCGTACGGCGCTCCGGCGCCCGCCGTGCCGGCGCCCTCGGAGGCCGACGGGCCGGTGCTGGACGCGCTCCTCGCCGAGCTGCGCGGCCTCGCTCCTCGAAGCCTGCGCGATCCCGCCCTCTCCGCGGCGCCCCTCAGCATCGCGAGCGCCGCGCTCCCGGCCGCCGCCGCGCGCTCGATGCGGGAGGTGATCAGGCTGCTCTTCTTGTCGATCCGCGATTTCGTCCGCGAGGCCGAGCTCTCGCACGCGGCGGGGCTCCTCGGCACGATCGCGATGCGCTCGCGCTCCGCCGGGCCGTTCGACGAAGGCACGCTGTTCGGCCTGTTGCATCACACCGCGATCCACGACGGCCTCACGCCCGGAGCGGCGCGCGGCGGTCTCGCGGAGGTGCCGCGCGTGCTCGCGGACGTGGCGCGCGCGGCGAACGTGGACGTGCGCACCTCCGTGCCTGGACCGCTTCGGATCGAGGTGACGGACGGCGTCGCGCGCGGCGTGCGGCTGCCTTCGGGGGAGCTCCTCGCGGCGTCGCGCGTGCTCTCGGATCACGACGCGCGCACGACGTTCACGCGCCTCGTGTCGCCCGCGGATCTGCCGCCCGAATTCAATCGAACGGTGCGCCGCGTCCGGTATCGGGGCAACGCGGCGCGCGTACACCTCGCGCTCGACCGGCTCCCCACGTTCCCGGATCTGCCTCCGGAGGCGCTCGCGGGCACGCTGTTCGTCGCGGCGGATCTGCCGTCGATCGAGCGCGCGTGGGACGCTCAGAAGCGCGGCGCGCTCCCCGCGAGGCCGCCTGTCGAGATCGCGATCCCCACGCTCCTGGATCCGTCGCTCGCGCCGGACGGAAAGCACGTCCTCTCCGCGACGGTGCAATACGTCCCCACCGCGTGCGCGGACAGCGCCTCGGTGCTGCGCGCCGTGCTCGATTCGCTCGCGCCGTTCGCGCCGGATCTCGCGTCGCTGGTGGTCGGATCGGCTGTCTCACTTCCGCGAGACATCGAGTCTCGATTCGGCCTCACGGAAGGTCATCTGTTCGGCGGCGAGGTCACGCTGTCGCAGTCGTTCTTCCTGCGTCCGTATCCCGGAGCGACGCGCGCGGACCAGCCGATCGAGAACGTGCACCTCTGCGGAAGCGCCTCCCACCCCGCGGGATACAGCGGCCTCGCGGGCGCGATCCTCGCGCGCCGACTCCTCGCGAGCGGCTGAGGCCTTATTCTTCGCGGCCGGCGCCGAGCGTCGCTCGCACCGCGGCGAACAGCGTCACGCGCTCGAACGGCTTCGCCAGGAACACGCGCGCTCCGGCGTCTCGGGCGGCGCGCGCCGTCTGCTCGTCGTCGTCGCCGCTCACCAGCATGATGCGCAGCGACGGGTAGCGCTTCAGCATCTCCTTGAGCGCCGTCATCCCGCTCATCCCGGGCAGCTCGCGATCGAGACAGACCACGTCCGGCAGCGCGCTCTCCAGCATTTCGAGCGCTTGTTCGGCGGTCTCGGCGAGGGCCACTTCGACGCCCTCCCGCGCGAGCCAGCGACTGGCCAGCGTCCGGACCTCGGGTTGATCATCCACGAACAGCACGCGTATCGATGCGGCCACGACAATGCCTCAATGTCCTCAATCGCACACGGGTGTGAAACCAGCAATGAGCAAATTTGCCGGCGTTTCCAGGTGACGCGCGTAAAGGCACCTCGAATATTTCAACGTGGCGAGCTTCGCACAATGTGCGTCGAGGTTCTCACCTACGTTGTTCGGCGGCGCTCGCCTCGGCCTCGGCCTCTCGTTCGTCGTCAATCACCGCGTCGGGCACGCGCGCTCGCGGCGTCGCGAACCGCTCTTTCGTCGCGGGCCTCTGCGCGCCGCGCATCGCGAGGACCCGTTGAAACGCGAAGTAGATCCCGCCGCGATCGTCGAGCTCGACCGTCACCTGTTCTGGCGATGTCTTCGCCATCTCCGTGAGGAGCTCGTCCGCATCCTGGACGGAGATGTCGAGCGACGCCGCCACATCGGTGGCCGTCACCATCCCTCCGCGGTTCGCCGCGAAGCTCTCGATCGCGCGCCGTCGCATGTCTCTCTGCGCCTGCGCTCCGTCCTTCTTGAGCTTCCGTCCGGAGAGGAGGAGCGTGAGGCTCACCGCGAGCGTGACGATGCCGATCGGCAGCCCCACCGCGAGGCCGGCCGTCGCGCTGAAGATGCTCGCGAGCAAGCCCAACCCGATCGCGGCGCTCGACCCGAGCACGAGCACGATCCACCCCATCACGCCCGCGAGCGTGCCGCCGACCTTGGCCGGTTTGCCCGCGTACGAGACCGAAGGCGCGATGAGCGGAGGCCGGGTGCGTTGGCAAGCCGAGCAGTACGCCGTCATCCCTCGGTACACGATGGGCGCGTTCTGTCCGCAGTGGGGGCACATCGCCGGCAAGCTTTCGAGCGCGCCCGCCCCACGTCAACGGTGCGCCCAGAAAAAGAGACGTTCGGTGCGCAGACCTCGATGATGCCCACCCCCGGTCACGTGCTGCGCACGTGCCCGCCCCTCCGGCCGCCACTGGGAGGACGGAGTCCGAGCCGCGGAGGCGGAGCGGAGCCTGGCTCCGCGGAGTCCGCAGCGGAACGGACGCAGTCCTCGACGTTGCTCCCAAATCGCTCTCTTCGTTCGCGAAGGGAGGGGGACGTTCATGGGATTCGAGCGGCCTCATGCGACACGCGACGCTCCCCTCCCTCCGCGAGCGGAGCGAGCGGATTGGGAGGGGCCGGGCGCGCGCAGCGCGGCCGGGGGGTGGGCACCATCCCGTGCTTCGCGGAACGAATCAGGGCACGGTCGTCACGGTGACGAAGCTCGTGCCGTTCGCGTCGACGGCCCACACCTCGATCGGCGCGGGGCCCTCGCCGAGCTTCGGATCCAGCGCGAGATCGCCGGAGATGCCTTCGAGATCGATCTGGCCCTCCGTCGTGAGCTTCTGCTTGCCCATCGGCCAGTCGGTCCCGACCGAGACCTTGGTGCCGCCGAGCAGGTGCGTGATGCCCGTCGCCACCCCGCGACCATCGTATTTCGGATCCTTGCTCTGCGCGTATACGACGCCGTACGCGCCGAGGTACGTCGCGTCGTAGGCGTGCGCGAGGAACGAATACGACGTCGCGTCGATCCCGGGGAACGCCGCGTCGAGGCTCGCGGTGAAGAACTTGAACGTCGCCTCGTCGCGCGCGCTCGCGGGCGCCGTGCCCTTCGCCGCCGCGATGATCGTCTTCACGCCGGCCGGCAGCGAGGGATCCAAGAGGTGCGTCGCGTCCTTCGATCCGTCGGTGAAGAAGTACTTTTTGGCGCCGAGGCCCGCCTTGTCGAGCTCCGTGAGGATCGCCACCGTGTGCTCCGCGCTCGTCGCGACGATCACGATCGCGTCCGGGTTCGCCGACTGCACGGAGTCGACCACGCCGGCCGCCGCGCCCGGCAGCTTCGAAGCGTCGAACGGAACGAGCGTCGTCGGCGCCGCGCCGAACGAGTCCACGAACACCTCCGAGAGGCCCTTGCCGTACACGTCGTTCGTGTAGACGACCGCGGCCGTCGTGATGGTCGCGTCCATGCCGACGACGTTCGTCGCGAGCACCTTGCCCTGCAGCGCGTCGCTCGGACACGTGCGCCAGAAGAGCGGCGCCGCGTCCTTCGGGTTGATGCGCGACGGCACGCCCGTGAGCTCCGGGCTCGTCGCGGACGGAGAGATCACGACCGTCGGCAGCTTCTTCTCCACGAGGCGCGCGACGATCGCGAGCGCGTCGGACGAGGTGCGCGGGCCCACGAGGAACGGGACGCCGAGCGTGCCCGCGAGGTAATCGAACGCGTGCTGATCGAGCGCGACGCGATCCGCGCCGGCCGCGGCGTTGCCCTTCCCGCCGTTGTCGCACACGACGAGGCCGAGGCTCTGCCCGTTGCCCACGCCGGTGCCCGCGTTGATCTCCGTGATCGCGAGGCGCACGGCGTCCGCGGTGGCCTCGTTCTTCTTGTCGTCCTTCGCGAACACCGCGCCGACGACGAGGATCGAGCCGTCGCCGACGAGCGGTTTGTCGAAGAGGTCCGGCGGCTCCACGACGGTGCACGCGTCGTCCTTCGGCACGTACATCTTGCAGAAGCCGTCGACGCAGGCGCCGCCGCCGTACTTCGCGCGGCACTCGTGGCCGGTCGTGCACGTGCCCGGGTCGGAGCAGTAGCCTTCGTTGCAGGCGCTGCCGACGCCGAAGGCCGCGGCGCACTCCGCGTCCTTCTCGCACGCGTCGTGCGGGACGTTGGTCAGCGAACAGCCGGTGGGCGCGATCCCGATCGCGAGGCCGGCCAGGATCGTGGCGCCGAGGGCGCGGGCGAGGGGATTCGGTTTGCGCATGGTGAGCCCGAAGATCGGGCCAATGTACCAGGTTCACCGGCGGGCACTCGAATTCGACGCCTCCCCTCCGGCGCCGCGGTCCTTGACGAACGCGCCCGTTGATGGTCGCGTGTTCGAGTCCATGAGCGACCCTGAGACGACATTCACCGTCGAAGTCCTGGGGTTCACCACCGAGGCGGACCCCGAGACCCTCGCCGGGAGCGTCAGCGAGTTCTTCGGCATCTCGATCGAAGAGGGCCGGCGCCTCGTCAAAAAGCGCCCGATCCGCGTGAAGCGAAAGGCCTCGGCCGCGGTCGCGCAGCAGCTCGTGAAGCAGCTCCGCCGCCTCGGCGCGGACGTGCTCGTGCGCAACGAGCAGAGCAACGAGGAGCGCACGTACCACGCGAAGAAGGCCGCCGCGGCGAAGGCGGTGGATCCGACCGACGGGGCGGAGCCCGTGTCCTCGCTGGAGCCCGTGTCCTCACTGGAGAGCATCCCGGGCGCGCAGCCCGGCGCGACGCGACCCGACGTGGCCCCCTCGTCCAGGGAAGCGGCCCTCAACATCGAGGCCGACGGGCAAGAGGAGACGCTGGAGTCCGCGGATGAGGACGCGGCCCCCGCGGAGGCGCCGGCGCGCGTCGACGTGGTGAGCGCCGGCCCCGTCTCGAAGCCGCCGCGCACGGATCGGAGCCCCGGCGTCGCGGCGGATGCGCCCGTGAGCGAGCCGACTCAAGGCGTCCGCGACTCGGGCCGCGGCAGCGTGCCTTCGGTCCCGGGCGCCCCGCGGCAGCGTCGCAACACGCCGTTCCCGCTCGACGCGCGACCTGCCAGCACGAGCGATCCCGGCGCGGAGGCCGCCGCGTCCGTCGCTGCGCCCGCGGAGTCGCCGCGCCCGCAGAGCCTCCCGCCGCCGTCCGCGCCGATGCAGGCGGTGCCGCCGGCGACGGCCGGGAAGCTCGATTTCTGCGGCTCGTGCAATCGCCCCGTCGAGAAGGGCGACACGTGCGCGAAGTGCGGATGGAACAACGGCGACAAAGAGCGCCGCTGCCGCACGTGCAAGAAGAAGCTCTCGATCGTGTCGATGGCGACGAAGAGCTCGGTGTCGCTGGGCCTCTTCGCGGTCGCGGTCATCGCGATCGGCGCGGGCGTCGTGCTCTTGTTCGGGCCGGTCGCGGGCGCGGGCGCGGCGGCGACCGCAGCGGCGCTCGTGGTGCTCGGCGACGCGCTCACGGTCCGCTACTCGTGCAAGACGTGCACGGTCGCCGTGTACAGCGAGCGCCTCATGAAGGAGGAGGAGACGCGCCTCCGCAAGGCGAAGCAGAAGGGCCTCGCGGCCGCGGGCGTCGCGCTCGCCGCGGGCGCCGCGCTCTTCGCGGGCAGCGGCGCCGCCGCGCACGAGATCCGCGACTCCTCGTACGGCATCGGGTGGAAGCTGCACGTGCCCGGCACGCACAGCCACATCGAGGGCGAGGTCGCGCAGATCGTGGTGCCCTCCGGCACCAAGTTCGCGCGCGTGCAGTTCGCGGAGCGCCCCTACCTCGGCGGCCCGGTCTACTTCCTGATCCACTACCAGCACAGCTTCCAGGGCGGATCCGCCGACATCGACAAGCCCGCGATCGCCGAGGGCGCGAAGCAGATCGTGAAGACGTACTTCGCCGGTCAGATGGCGGGCGATCTCACCCCGACCGGCGACGCCTTCGAGGGCGCGTTCACCGGCACGTGGCACAACCGCCCAGTGTACGGCCGGCTCCGCGCGTCGCAGTTCGAGCACGAGATGGTGATCGTCGCGATCACGAGCGGGCAGGAGGCGGACCTCCAGGATCCGTCGATCCCGGCCGCGCTCAACAACCTCTCGGTGACGCGCGCTTCGAAGTGATGTGAACGGGGGGGATTGGCCGGCGCCGAGAGGAGATCTCGTCGACGCCGGCGGGGCGTGATCAGCGGCTCATCTGCTGGTGCAAGAGGACCTGATCCTCGATGGCCTGACGGGGCACCGCGCCGCCGTTCGCGGTGAGGGCGCGGCGCAGATCGGCGATCTCGGACTGCGCGCGCACGAGGGCGGAGGACAGCTCGCGCTGCTTCTGCGACGGATCGCCCGCGGCCTCGCGCGCCTCCGACAGCTCGCGCTCCAGCGCCTGGATCCGCCACGTGGACGAGAGCAGCTCCGCCTGCTTCTGCGCCGCGTCCGCCGCGAGCATGTCGATGCGGTGCTGGAACGCCGACGCCGTCATCGCGTCGACGCCGCTCGCCTGCGCGCGCCCGCCGGCGTTGTTCGTCGGCGCGTTCTGCGAGCCGCCGCCCGCCCCCTGGTTCGAGCCGGAGCCACCCCCGACGCCGGCCTCCGCGCGGAGCGCCTCCACCTCTTGGATCAGCTCGCGGCCGATGCGCTCGCTCTCGCGAAGGTCGCGCTCGAGCTGCGCGATGCGGTGGCCGCGGTCGCGGAGCGCGGCCTCCAGGTGCGTCACCTCGGGGCCGACCTCGCTCTCGCTCTCGCTGGCGACCTCGTCGATGCGGCGCTTGAGGCCGATCACCTCGGACTCCAGCGCGGCCTTCGCGGCGACGAGATCCTTCCGCTCGGCGCGCTCCTCGGCGAGGGCCTTCTCGAGCTTGTCGGCGCGGGCGATCGCGGCGTCGCGCTGCGCGGTCGCGTGGTCCCGCTGCACGATCGCCTGATCGCGCTGCGCGACCGCCTGATCGTGCGCGCGCTTCGATTCGGCGGCGTCCTTGCGGGCCTCGTCGGCGTCCTTGCGGGCCTCCGCGGCGGCTTGCTTCTCGGCGTTCGCGGTCGCCTCGAGCCGCGTGATGCGCGCGACCATGTTCGACTGCACCTCGCCCGTGACGACCACCGGCTCGCGGAACACCTGCGGCCGCCGGATCGTCTGCGCCTCCCCTTCGAGGTCGTCGAGCTTCGCCTGCGCGTCGATCAGCGCGCGCGCCGTCTCGGCCATGCGGGCGCTCGCGGCGTCGCGCTCGCGCGTGAGGTCCGCGATGCGCGCGGCGGCGTGATCGCGCTCCCGGGCGAGCTCCGCGGCCTTCACCACGGCGGCGTCGCGCTCGCTCGTGGCCTCCGTCATCTTCGCCTCGAGGCCGGCCCTCTCCTTGCGGAGCGCGACGTTCTTCTCCTCCGCGGCCTCGTGCTCGCGGCGCAGCTCGGCGGTCTCCTTGCTCTTCGCCAGGAGCTCGCTCGCGAGGCTGTCCGCGTGCGCCTTCGCGTTGCGGAGCGCGGCCGTCAGCTCCTCGATCCGCGCCGCGTCGGCCTCGCCCTCCTTCGGCAGGCCGCGCGTCATCCCGAGTTCGATCTCGGCCTTCTGGCGCGCGCGCTTCTCGTCGTCGAGCTGCTTCGTCAGCTTCTGCGCGCGGTCGCGCTGGTGGACGAGCTCCTCCTCCAGATCGCGGACCTTGTGCGTGAGCCGCTCGGCGCGGACGTGCTCGTCCCCGGCGCGCGCGGCGAGCTCCCGCAGCCGATCCGCGTCGGCGCCGGCCACCCGCGAGGCCTCCTCGGCGCGCGCGTGCGTCTCCCGCGCGACGTCGCGCTCACGGCCGGCCGCGGCGCTGAGCTCCGCGCGCGTCGCGTCGAGCTGCCGCGCCAGATCGCCCTTCTGCGACCGCAGATCGTCGAGCTCCGCCTCCATCAGCACGATGCGCGCCTGCATCTCGGCGAGCTGCACCGGATCGTTCGCGCGCACCGCCTCGCGGCCTCGATCGCTCGCGGGCCCGAACGGCGCCTCCTCCGCGCGGGCCGCGGCGAACGCCGCGCCTACGCCGAGCACGCGCGCCGCCGGCACCTCCACGACGAGGTACGGATCCAGCGAGATCGGCCGCTCGCTCGCGATCGCGACGAAGATCTCCGGCTCCTCGGTGCCGGCCATCAGCGAGGCGTCGAACGAGACGTCGGGCTCGCGGTCGGGCGAGAAATCGACGATCGCGTACCCGACGAACGGCGCTTGCCCCACCATCCGCACGACCGGGAACTGGAGCTGCAGCAGATCGAAGATCTCGTAGTACCCGAGCGTGTCCGGCGCGGCGGGGCCCGACGTGAGGCGCCGCTTCGCCTCCCCGTTCGGCGACGCGATCACGACCGCGCCCGTCGGCGCCACGAGCTTGCGCGCGCGCCGCACCACGTCCACCCGATCCTGGAACGCGCACAGATCCGGGATGAGCACCGCGTCGAACGCGCCGTCGCGCACGCCGAGATCGTCCCCGAGCAGCGCGTGCACCACGCCGCGCGCCGCGGGCCTCCCTGCGGCCGCGCTCCCGAAGGCGGGCGCCCTCCGCGCGATCATCTCGGCCACGCGCGCCGGATCCGGATCGTACGCGTGGACCAGCCGCGCCCCGCGCGCGTGCAGCGCGTCCGCGAGCCCGAGCGAGCCGTCGCCGAGCACCGCCACCCGCCGCCCCGCGACCAGCGCCTCCACGTACGGAGCGAGCGCGATCGAGGGATGGAGCCGAGCCGGATCGTGCAGCGCGTCCGCCCTGGGCATGGATTCCAACGTCATGCGGGGCCTCTTAACACAGGATCACGCGCGCGACCTTCTTCCGGGAAGGGGCCGCGAAAGCGCCTTCTCAGCGCGCCGATCTTGCCGCGGCGCTGGCCGAACGCTACGGCGCTGCCCCATGCCCATCGAGCTGCGCGAGCTCTCATCCAGCAAGAAGGTCCGGAAGGATTTCCTCGACGTCGTCGACACGATCTACGCCGGTGACCCGCACTACATCCGCCCGCTCGACATGATGGTGGGCGAGCAGCTCGACCCGAAAAAGAACCCGTTCTTCGAGCACGCGGAGGCCTCCGGCTGGGTCGCGTACAAGGACGGAGAGCCCGTGGGCCGCGTCACCGCGCAGATCGATCGGGAGCACCTCGCGCGCCACAAAGACGACGCCGGCTTCTTCGGCTTCTTCGACACGATCGACGACGCCGAGGTCGCGAGCACGCTGCTCGCCGAGGCCACCGCGTGGGTGAAATCGCGCGGGATGAAGCGCGTGCGCGGCCCCTTCTCGCTCAACATCAACGAGGAGTGCGGCTGCCTGATCGAGGGCTTCGACGCGCCGGCGACGGTGATGATGACGTACCACCGCCCGTACCAGGGCGGCCTCACCGAGGGCGCGGGCTTCAAGAAGGTGAAGGACCTCTTCTCGTGGGGCTACGAGGTCGGCAAGGTGCCCACGCGCGCGCAGAAGGCCTACGACGACATCGTCGCGATGCCCGAGGTCACGGCGCGCCCCGTCGACACGAAGCACATGCTCCGCGACGTCGAGGTGGTGATGGACATCTTCAACGACGCGTGGAGCGAGAACTGGGGCTTCGTCCCGCTCACGCAGAGCGAGCTGAAGAAGACCGCCGACGACTTCAAGCTGCTGCTCGTGCCGGAGCTGACGCGCATCGTCTCGATCGACGGATCGCCCGCCGCGGTGATGCTCGCCGTGCCGAACCTCAACGAGGCGATCGCGGGCCTCGACGGGCAGATCCTGCCGTTCGGCTTCGCGAAGCTGATCTGGCGCCTCAAGGTCGCGGGCGTGAAGACGGGCCGCCTCATCATCCTCGGCATTCGCAAGAAGTACCGCCACGTCCGCAAATACGGCGGCATGTCGGCGTACCTCTACGTCGCCGCCAACAACGCGGCCAAGACCATCGGCCTGGAGCGCGGCGAGCTCGGCTGGACGCTGGAAGACAACTCCGCCATCAACGCCGGTATCCGCTTGATGGGCGGCAAGGTCGTGAAGAAGTACCGGATCTACGAAAAAGAGATCTGAGAGAGTCAATCCAACATGCGAGTTCTGGTGACGGGGGCGAGCGGTTTTCTGGGTTCTCACGTGGCCGAGCAGCTCGTGCTCGCGGGCCATCAGGTGGTGGCGCTCGTCCGCAAGAGCAGCAAGGTCGACTTCCTGAAAGGCCTCAAAGGCGTCGAATTGGCGTACGGCGCGGTCGAAGATCGGGAGTCCATCAAGGCCGCGGTCAAGGGGGCGGACGCGCTCATCCACTCCGCCGGCGCCGTGAAGGCCCGCACGCCCGAGGAATTCCGGCAGATCAACGTCGGAGGCACGGAGAACGCCCTGTTCGCGGCGCGCGAGGCGGCCCCGGATCTCAAGCGCTTCATCTTCGTCTCCAGCCTCACCGCCGCGGGCCCCAGCCCCGACGGACGGCCGGTGGACCCGAACGCGCGAAACCCGGTGACGCACTACGGTCGATCGAAGGTGGAGGCCGAGGACTTCCTCGACACGCAGAAGGGGAGCGTCCCGATCACGACGATCCGCCCGCCGATGATCTACGGCCCGCGCGACAACGAGAGCTTCGCGTTCTTCCAGAGCGTCAGTCGCCGATTCTTGCCGTACGTGGGCAGCGGCGAGAACACCCTGAGCGTCGTCTACGTGACGGACGCCGCCAGCGCTTGTATTCAAGCCATCACGGCCGACGTGCCGAGCGGCAGCAAGTACTTCGTCGACGACGGCGAGGTCTACGTGTGGAAATCGATGCTCGCCGAGATCGAGAAGGCGCTGGAGAAGAAGGCGCTCGTGCGCTTCAGCGTGCCTTTCGGGGCGCTCAAGCTGGCGGCGCTCGCGAGCGAGACGATGGCGAAGGCCTCCGGAAAGGCCGTGATGCTGACGCGCGACAAGGTCAACGAGCTCACCGCCGCTCACTGGGTCTGCGACTCGATGGACACCCGTCGCGATCTCGCGTGGACACCCAAGGTGAAGTGGGCCGAGGGCACGCGCCTCGCGGTCGACTGGTACCGGCAAAACGGCTGGCTCTGACCGCCGCGGGGGGCGAGAAAGGCACCGTTCCGCATGGGCAAGCGCGCTTGGATCATCGCCAGTCTAACTCTGGGCCTCGCGAGCGTGCTCGTGGGGTGCGGCGGCTCGGACACCGAGAGCTCCGGCTCGGGCAGCGGCCTCTGCGACGACGGGAACCCCTGCACGAAGGACGTCTGTGACGGCGCCTCCGTGACGCACGAGCCGCTCTCCGCGGGCGCCCCGTGCTCGGCGGGAGGCACCGTGTGCGACGGGGCGGGCCAGTGCGTCGAGTGCCTCTCGGCCGACACCTGCCCGGGCGAGGACGGCCTCTGCCAGTTGCGCACCTGCGCCGCCGGTAAATGCGGCCTCGACCTCTTCCCGGGCGGCACGCTGCTCCTCGATCAGACGCTCGGCGACTGCCGCGAAGACATCTGCGACGGCCAGGGACACGCCACCACCCAGACCAACAACTCCGACAAGCCCGACGACAAGAACCCCTGCACCACCGACACGTGCACCGCGGGCGTCCCCAAGAATACGCCGAAGACCGCCGGGACCACGTGCGGAAACGGCCTCCAGTGCGACGCGAACGGCGCCTGCGTGGGGTGCCTCGATCCTGGAGACTGCCCCGGAGAGGACACGCCCTGTCAGACGCGAACCTGCGAGTCCGGCACGTGCGGCTTCTCGAACAGCCCCGCGGGCGCTCCCGGGACGAGCACCCCCAACGACTGCCTCTCTGCGGCGTGCGACGGGGCCGGCCACGAGACGAGCTCCCCGGACGACGCGGACCTCCCGCTGGACGACGGCAATCCGTGCACGGTCGAGACGTGCGTCGCGGGCGTCCCCTCGCACCCGGCCGATGCGGACGGCACCCCGTGCAGCGACGGGAGCGCCTGCACCCTGTCCGATACGTGCCAATCGGGCGTGTGCGCGGGGGGCGCCGCGGTGGTGTGCGCGGCCCTCGACGACTGCCACCTTGCGGGCCTGTGCAACCCCATGAACGGCCAGTGCGACAACCCGATGAAGGCCGACGGCGCCTCTTGCGATGACGGCGATCTCTGCACCACCGGCAACGCGTGCAAGGCGGGAGTCTGCGACATCGGATCGGCGCTCGCCTGCGGCGTGAATCAGGCGTGCGACGCGGGCAATTGCGCCCCCGTCCCGGCCTGCGATGGAGTCGTCGGCCTGCCCACTCCCCCGCTCGTCGTCGCGGGCGGCGCGCTCGGCGCCGTGGCCGACATGAACGCCGACGGAAAGCTCGATTTCATTCGCCTCGGCGTCTCGTCCGGCCCCGGCGTCTCGGTGCAGCTCGGCCTCGGCAATGGCACGTTCGGCGCCGTCTTCGAGAGCGCGCTGGTAGCCTTTCCGTCGTCCGCCGCGGTCGCGGATCTCAATGGAAACGGCGTCCCCGACGTCGCCATCGCGGTCCCCGGCCAGAACCTCGTCGGCGTCCTCTTCGGCTTCCCCGACGGCCACCTCGGAGCGGCGCAGTCGTACCCCGCGGGCGGCCAGCCGAAGGGCGTCCGCATCGCCGACGTCGACCTCGACGGCAAGCCGGATCTCGTGTTCTTGACCACGAACGCCGAGAAGCTGAGCGTCCTCATCAACGTGGGCAACGGCCTGTTCGGCGCCAAGGTGGACTACGTGGTCGGCCCCATCCCGGAGAGCTTCGCCGTGGCCGACATGAACGCCGACGGAAAGCCCGATTTCGTGGTCGGGAGCGCCGACACCGGCGTGGGCGTGATGCTCAATCAGGGCAACTTCGTATTTGCCCCCCGGGTGGACTATGACGCGGGGAGCCGGGCCATCGCGGTGAAGGATCTCGACGGGGACGGCGCGCTCGACGTCGTCGCGGCCGACAACGTCGGCAATACGCTGGACGTCCTCTCCAATCCAGGCAACGGCACCCTGGGCCCCAAGACGAGCTACGCCACTTCCGCGGTGCCCGTGGACGTGCAGGCCGCCGACGTCGACGGCGACGGCGCCTCGGACCTCATCGCGGTGCTGGGCGGTGGGATCCTGGATGTTCGGCTCCAGACGGGCAATGGCACCTTCGGCCCCGCGACCCTGCGCCCGGCCATGAGCAGCGCGGTCGCGACGTTCCCCTTCGACGACGACGGGGACGGCGACATCGATCTTGCCGTCGCGGCCGACACTCGCGTTCAGATCCTCCACAACCCCGGATCCGGTCAATTCGAGACCAAGCTCGACGCGAGCTTGCCTTTCGTGTCCTCCGATCTCGCCGCGGCGGATCTCGACGGCGACAATCGCGTGGACATCCTCGCGCTCTCCAATGGAGACGGCCTCCTCTTCGCGCGGAACCTCGGCGGAGGCGCCTTCGATACGAGCACCAAATACCCGATCGGCGTCGTCCACTTCATCACCCCCGGCGACCTGAACGGCGACGGCCACCCGGACGTGGTGCTCCAGAGGTTCGCGGGCCAGAGTAACCAGCTCAGCGTGATGCTCAATCAAGGCAATGGCACCCTCGGCGCGCCCTCGGATTCGCCGATCGGCGCTGGGCTGGCGGATTTGAAGCTCGCCGACATGAACGGCGACGGCCACGTCGACATCGTCTACAAGCTCTCCAATGACACGTTCGTGAACGTCCGCTTCGGCGCGGGCGACGGCACCTTCGGCCCCGCGTTCAGCTATTCGGTGGGCGATTTGAGCGGCCAGATCCAGATCGCCGACATGAACGGAGACGGCCACCCGGACATCGGATTCAAGGCCTCGACGCCTTCGCTCGGCGTATTGCTGAGCAACGGCAATGGCACCTTCGCGCCGAAGACCGCTCAGATCCTCCCCGCGGGCCTGGCCGAATTCGCCCTCGCGGATCTGAACGGCGACGGCAAGCCGGATTTCGCCGCGGCCAACAACACCCAGAGCGCCCTCGTCGTGAGCATGAACAACGGCACGGGCACCCTGGGCGCCTTCACCACGTACCCTGTCCACTCGAAGCCCGAGGGCATCCGCGCGCTCGACATGACGGGCGACGGCGCCCTCGATCTCGTGCTCACGTACCCCTTGCTCGACGCGTATCGGGAGGTGAGCCTGTTCTTGAATACGGGCAGTGGTGCCTTCGCCCCCGAGGCGCGTTACGACGCGAAAAAGAGCTTCACCAGCGCGGCGTTCGCCGATTTCGACGGGGACGGTCGCCCGGACATCGCCGTCAGCAGCTCGTCTCTGTCCGAGCCCCGCGTGAGCCTCCTCTATAGCCGCTGCGACCCCTGAATCCGCGTCCCGTAAAGGCGTGTCGCGGGGACGGGCGGCCCTGACATTTTCAGGGTCGCCGCCTCCGAGTCGGCCCGAATTTCCTGCCTCCGGCCCCTGCGGATCCGGTAATCTCCTCTTCTTCGAGAGGACGAGCGGCATGGGCATCCTGACCAACACCGTCACCAATGCGCAAGGCTACGAGTTCGTGGAGGCGACGGACTTCCTCGCGTCGCTGTGCTTGCCGCTGCCGTGCTGGTCCGGCCTGCGCTGGGACGGATACCTCACCACCGTTCGGGAGGTGCATCTCGGCGGAGAGAAGGTGGTCATTCAGGCGTGGAAGGGCACGTGCGCGCGCTTCGCCCTCTTGCCCGACACGCCCGGCGGCATCGGTGGGGAGGTGGGCATTTATCGCCAGGTCGCCGACTGCCCCGTTCCGCGCGAGGTCCCGCCGGATCTGCAGGCGAGCCCGCGCTTCGAGCTGCCTGCGGAGCCGTGCGATCTCTGGTGGCCGCACCCCGCCGCCCGCGCGAAGCTCTCGTTCGAGCTGCTCCACCCGAAGACGGGGGCCCCGTTCTTCCATGTCGGGTCGGATCGTACACAAGGTGATTTCTGGCTGAGCCACCTCATGACGTTCGAGAGCTACCAGAGATACGAATCCGAGCGCCCCGACTGCCCCGCTCCGCACCTCTTCAAGATGCACGTCCACGTGGGGGATTATTCGTTCATCTGGTGATCGTAAAGACGCCGCTCTGGTCTTTCCCAGGTAAGGGGACGCCTCGCGTCCCCTCTCGCCCAGGCGAAGCCCGGTCGATTCACCCCTGGAGGCGGGCTCGCTCGCGAGCCCTTGCGCGCCGCCCCGTTCCCCAGAACGTGGCGGCGCTCTAACGGGGGAGGGGGTGAATCGCGGTCACCTTGTCGAGGTAGATGACCGCGTCGAACGCGCGCGCCGGCGTGTACCGCTCGAAGGACTGGGCCTCTCCGACGAAGCGGCCGCCGACGTGGTGCACGCGCTGCTGCGAGCGCAGATACGCCCCCACCGGACCGTCCGCGCCGCGCAGATCGAGGACGAACGCGGGGATCCCGGAGAGGGCCAGATCTCCGTCGAACGTGCCGGTCTTCGCGCGCCCCACGGTGAAGACCTTCTTGTCGTTGGAGGGGCCGTTTTGCCAGTCCAGCGCGAGGAGCGACCCCTCTCCGAAGGCGAACCCGATAGGCACGTACCGCGCGCCCCACTGCTCGCGCAGCATCCGCCCCATGTAGATGAGGCCGTGCGTCTCGGCCGCGATGTGGCCGTTGTGCGCGTCGAGGAGCGCCTTCGTCCCGGCGGGCGAGTGGTCGAGGAGCCATTTCACGTTCTCGACCATCTGCGCGTCGCGTGCGGTGTAGTCCCCGTAAGAGACTTCGGCCTGCTGGATCACCCGCGCGAGCTGCCGTGCGCGCGCCCACTCGGCCTCGGTCGACTTCGCGACATAGGCCGTCCGATTGGCGTCCATCTTCGCGAGGAGGGCCGCGACGTCGGCCCGCGTGCGCGCCTGTGCGTCCGCCGGCAGCGCGGGATAGGTCGAGTCCGACTCCACCCCTGTGAGCGGACCGAGCGCCTTCTCCGCCGCCGCGACGCTCCCCGGATCCACCTTCTTCAGATACCCGATCAGCATCGGCACGGCCTGGAAGGTGAGCGCGTCGAACCCCTGGAAATGAAGCTTGTTCGTGTGCTTGGGGTCCGCGTCGTACGCCCGCATCCACTCCACGAGAGCGAGCGTCTCCTGCGTCTCGTCCTTCCATGTCACGAGCCCGCGGAGGGCGGTCTTCGCGTCGCCGGTCCCGTTCACCACGTAGTCGTCGACCGCGAGCGCCTCCGCGAACCCCACCTCCGCCGCGTAGATCGTGAACCCCTTGTCGCGCACGAGCGATTGAAACACCCGCTGTCGCCACTCCCCGAACGTCCCGGAGCCGTGCGTCGCTTCGCCCATCGCGACGAGCGGCGCGTCCCCGATGATCTCCGAGAAGGCCTTCGCGGACTCCGGGGTGAGCTCCTTGTCTCCGGAGAGGGCTTTCGCGTGCGCGCGCACCCACGCGGCGATCTCCTCGTCGCGGGGGCGCGGCGCGGGCGGCGGATCCAGCGTGAAGTCCACCGTCTGCGAGCGCGGCTCCACTTGCTTGTACGCGCGCGGCCGCGGATCCGCGTCGGCGAGCAGGAAGTACCCTGTCGTGGTGGGGAGTCGAAGCCTGTAGTGTCCCGCGGGGTCGGTGAGCGCGACGTACACCTCGCCTTCGTTCTCGCCGAGGGCCGGAGCGAGGACGCGGGCCCCCGCGAGCGCCGCCCCCTTGTCGTCCCGCACCGTCCCCTCGAGGAGCGCGCTCCTGTCCTTGGGGCCCAGTCGAACGGTGATGTGCGGCGCGCCTTTGGCGTCCTTCTGGATCGTGACGACCCCCGCGTAGCCGCCCGCGTGATCCGGTGACGTGGCCGTGACTCCGTATCTGCCCGGGGGGAGCGCCGCGAAGTGGAACTGGCCCCGATCGTTCGTGACCGCGTCGTACGCCGGATCGCGCTCGTCCAGATCGAAGTGCGAGGACACCGACACGACGGCCGCGGCCACGGGCTCCCCGGAGGCGGACAGCACCTCTCCGTCGAGCGCGGCGGGAGCCGCGGGCTTCTCCGCGGGCGTCTCCACGGCCGGCACCTGCGGGCCGCACGCGCCGGCGATCGCGCAGGTCGCCGCGAGGACGACCGCCGGGAGCCATCGAGTCGAAGGAGAGAGCTTCGGCGAGGGAGAGCGCGCGGCCATGTCCGCGGAGCGTACAGGACGGCGCGCTCGTTCACCACCGTTCGTTCAAGAGAGTGTCAGTTGCAGGTGTCGGCCTGGCCGAAGGGGTGAACGACGCACCCGTTCGGACAATCCACCTTCTCCGGAGCGCCCTTGTCGCAGCGGTAGAGACTGCCACCGATGCACGTCCACGACTGCCCGCTCGCGTACTGCGAGGCCGCGCAATTCCAGCCCGGAGCCGCGGAGATGCAGAGATCGTCCTTGCCGAGCGAGCGATCCACGCAGCCGACGCTGCATTGTTGCTCCACCGGAGTCTGCCCGTCGCAGCGGTACAGGTTCCCGTCGCTGCACGTCCAGAGCTGCTGCCCGCCGAACGAGGACATCCCGCACGACCACTCCACCGATCCACCGGAGTCGCCGCCGCCGGGACTGCCGGGGTTGCCGCCGGGATTGCCCGGTTGCCCGCCGCCGGGATTGCCCGGTTGCCCGCCGCCGGGGTTGACGTGCGGTACGCTGGGAACGCCGGGGTTTCCATCGATGTTCAAGCCACCCGGCGCGCCGGGATTGCCCGGTTGCCCGCCGGGATTGCCGGGTTGACCCACGGAGTCCGCGCTGCACACGTCGCCCATCCCCGGAGGCCGCGTGATGCAACCGGCGCTGTAGCAGCTCGTCTTCTGGGGCGTCCCGTCCTGACAGCGGTAGAGATCCCCGTTCTGGCACGTCCAGTATTGCTGCCCGTCATGCTCCGAGGTGCCGCACGACCACGAGGGCGGAGCGCCCGCCGGAGCGCTCGTGTTGGCCTTCGCATGTGCCCAGCCTTTCGTCCAGAAGCCGTCCCATTGCGCGTCGACCTTGCCGTTCGACACGGTGAGCTTCCGCTGGTAGCTCGAAGGCACGTTCTGCTCGATGATGCCAATCTCCGTGGCCGAGACGCTGGTGACGAGCGCGACGTGCCCCATCTCCCCGCCGCCGAACACGATCATGTCGCCCGGCACCGGCGGATGCGCCGTGTCCCCGTCCAGATAGACGTCCACCGTGGCGGAGGGCGCGTTGTCCAGGAGGTCCGTCGCGTCCCCATCCCAGTCGAGGCCCCAGTTCGTGGTGAAGTGCCGCATCACGAGCTCGACGCATTGATAGTCGAACCCGAACTGCCCACCTCCCTTGCAGGAGGCGGCCGTCCCCGTGTCGTTTCCATTGGAGTAGGCGGTGGTCCCGCCCCACGTCACGAGCGCCGAGCCGCAGCTCGCGATCGCCTGTTGCGCCTCACCGACATCCGGGTAGAGCTTTCGATGAGGGTCGAGCTGGTCTGCATTGACGCAGCCAGAGGAGAGGATTGCGAGCGCAATGAAAGTGCCGCAGATCGATGGGCGTGGGTTGATTGGCTTGCTCATGCCGAGAGCGATACCAGCCCTTTGACGCAATGCTCAATGCCAATCGGACGGGCCGCAAATCCGGCGCGTCACGATCGGCATACGCCGGCACCCCCGTCCACCGAAGGACGCGAACCCCTCCTTATGGAGGGGACATCAATGGTTGTGCGCTCACTGGAAGTTTATCGTGGAGCGCTCCTGAAAAGCGCGCCGAGCGTGCCCCTCGATCGAGGAAATCACTTGACCTGGAAGGTCACTTCATTGGATCGCACGGTGCCAGTCCACGCGTCGGCCTTCTTCGCGGGCTTCTTCTGGGCGTCCTGGTACTCCTCGATGCGGCTGTCCAGCACGGCCTGCGCCTTGTACGTCCCGGCCGGGAGCGACTCGTACTTGAAGGGGCCCCATTGCAAGCCGCCGCCCTGCACGTTCGCGAACTGCACCTCTGCGTCCTGCCCCGGCGCGATCGTGGTGAACGAATTCTCGTACACCGTGGCGTCGAACTTCTGGACCATGCGCGTATCGAAGCCCTCCACGCGCCCGCTCGGCCCCGTGAGCTCCAATTGGACCGGCTGAAGGCGGGAGTCGGCCACGACGGACACCGCGGCGCCTCCGTGGTTGTGGAGCACCGCCACGAGCCGATTGCCACCTTCCACCCGAAGAACCAAATCCAAGGGAGAGCTGATCATGGTGCCTTTCGTCGTCGACGTCGACGTCGCGGGGGAAGGGGGCGTCACGCCGGGGTTTCCCGTGCCGTTCGGGGTGGGGGAGGCCCCCCGCATCGGCGCGGGCTCCGAGCAGCCGAGCGCGAGCGCCATCGCAAAGAAGATGTTTGCGCGTCTCATGGCTGATTCCAGGCCTCCGTCTCGTAGTCAATGATACGCGGCCACCGCGGCCGCAACGAGATCGCATGAAACCGATGGCCTTCCGAGGGCCGCGCGTATCCGATGTAGAGCGGCGCGCCCGCCTTCACGAAGGGGAAATACCGCTCTTGCCCCGAGGCCATCTCCATCGGGCCGCGGCTCCCCACCATCAGATAGAGCCTCTTCCGCGACGTCGAGTAGAGCACGGACTCCGTCCCTTGCTGGCTCCGCTCGAAGTCGATCTCGGTCACGTGGCCCCGCGTCGGGAGGACCATCCGCGTCGCGCTCGTGCCGTTTCCGTCGGACGTGAAGAGCTCCACCGTGCGGCCCCAGCGGCTGTCCGCGAACACGGCGCGGAGGCGGCGGAGCGGCGGCTCGTACAGCCACCACACGGGCAACAGGCCAGTCTTGTGCACCCGGTCCGACGTGGAGGCCTGTCCGCGCAGCCCCACCTGCGCGTGCACGAGCCCGCCGTACGGATACACGATATGCAAGAAGTCCTCGTCCGCCCGAACGCACGGCTCCCCCGCGAGCCCCCGCGGCAGCGGCGCCTCCATCACCTTGGTGAGGCTCTGCGCGTCGAGGCGATACCCCTCCAGGAGCCCGTCGCTCCAGAAGAATACGTAGAGATCCCGGGTCGCCGTGCGCACCGCGGACCGCACGAGACGCCCGCGCGCCGGCAGCGGCGCCGCGCGTTGCTCTCCCGTCGGCTTCCCCCACGCGAAGCAGCGGGCCACCACGTGACTGCCATGCTGAAACAGCACCCACGTCTCGAAGAAGGGCCCGAACGAGTCCGTCTGAAAGAAGCCGGCCGCCGCGGTGAAGGCGCCGCGCGTCCCGGGAGGCAATTCGAGCCTTCGATTCCACCACGCGGCGAGCGGGCGATCCACGTTGTGCAGGCGGCCCCACACGCTGCCGTCCGCGCCCTCCGCGAGGATCGTCGCGCCGTCGAGCACCGGATTGTCGCGCGTGAGCGAGACGCCCGTGACGCCGAGGTCCGTGACGCGCACTGGCACCTTCGCGGACGCGGCGTCCACCTCCGCCGGCGGATGGACGAGCGTCGCCCGAACCTCGTAGTCGCCGGCCGTCAGCGGTTGGTGGTATTGCGCCAGATCCAGCGTGAAATCCAGCGTGCCGCCGCCGGGCACCGCCGCGAGATCGTGGCGCGAAGAGGCGCGCGCCCGCGACAGCATCCGCTGGAACGTGAGGCCGTTCATGCGCCGGACGAGCGCGCCCGTCGCGCGATCCGTCACGTCGATGGTGAGCGCGTCCGTCCGGTCGTCCGGCCCGGGCAGCTCGATCGGGAGAGCCCCGGTGTTGCGCACGAGGACGCGGATCTCCAACGTCCCGAGGACCGGGATCTCGGGCGCGGACAGGGCAATGGCGATCTCGACCGGCACGCCCTTCTTCTACCGAAATCGGCCCCTGCCGAAAAGCCCTGTCGTGGAGCCCCCCCGAGAATCGCCGCCTACGAGCTCGCCGGGAGCGCGCCGCCGTCGACGTCCCAGCCGCGCAGCTTCAGGTTGCATTTGCCGCAGAACCGAGGCGTGAACGTGCCCGGCGCCTGGTGCGCGAAGCCCGAGCTCGACGACGAGTAGCTCATGATGCAGTTGTGATCGCTCGTGTCGTGCTCGGCCGGCTTCGTGCCGCCCGCGTTCTCGAAGTGATGGAGCCAGAGGTTGTGCCCCATCTCGTGGCCGACCACGTAATAGACCTTGTCCGGGTCCTTCTGGTCCGCGAAGATCACCGAGTCCGCGAGCCCGTAGGACGAAGACCACGTCACGAAGCTGGCCTTGTCGATCGAGGTGTCCGCGGGCGGGTTCTTCTGGATGTTGACCGGCTTGTGCGTGAGGAAATTCACGATGACCCAGCCGATCGGATACTCCTTGCGGATATTTTTCCCGACGACGTCGCGCAATGGATACACGATCCGTTGCCAGAAATTGTCGTACACGTAGGTGCGGAGCGCGGCCTCGTAAGCGGCGGAATTCATCGCGGGCGCGGGCGCCGGCGGCACCTGCGCGGGCAGCGGCACGCCGACCAGCGCGTCGTCCTCCAGCTTGATGTTGGCCGTGTGCGTCGTATTGGCCTTGACCACGGCCACGTACTCCGCGTTCGTGATCACGTCCTTCATCTTCTTCGACGCGATGTGCGAAGTGTCGAGCTCGAACCAGGCCTTGCCGAACTCGACGGCGATCTTGTCCCACTCGTACGAGTTGGACCGAGCCGGCCAGTCGATCACCACCGCCACCTTGTTGAACCGCTTCACGCGGAAGGTGCCAGTCTCCGCGTGGATGCGGGATTTCTCGTCCTTGACGTTGTGGAACTTCTCCAGATCGGCCTTGTTCGGGAGCCCCGTGAAATCGATCTCCGCCGTGATCTTGTAGTCGTCGCCGGAGATGTACGAGGGCCGGAACATGAGCCCGGCCTTGCCGATGCGCTTCGGATACTTGGTCTTGTCGACGCACCCCTTCGAGAACACGACCTTCTGTCCGCCGTCCTCTTCCACCTTGTAAGGGAGGTATTGCTCGCCGACGAAGCAGGGAGTCACGTAGTCCTTCGCGTCGTCGCGGACACCGGCGTAGTCCTTGTGGCAGTTGTCGCCCTTGCCGGTGCGCCCGCTCTTCAGCTTGAGGGCCTTCTCGATGTATTGCTTCGTCTTGCTCGGCTCCCCCGCGGTCGTGCCGTCGTATTGACTCGTGAGGTCCTCGTCCTTGTCGGTGAAGCGCCAGTTCACGCGCACCGGGCCCACCGCCTCGGGCGCGTCGGCCTCCTTGTCGGCCTTGTCCTTCAGGTAGACGTGCGCCTCCACCGGGACGACGGGGCGGTTCACGCGGAGCTTCTCGTATTGCGGCTTCGCGCTGCCGAACTCCCCGCTCGTCTCGTAGGTGATGGCCTCCACCCGAATGTTGCTCTCTTTGGCCTTGTCGGTGAAGGCGCCCTCTTCCAGGAAGTCTTTGCGCTTGTTGTCGCCGGCCTTCAGCGCGTTCTTGAGCTTGGCGTCGATCGCGTCCGTGTAATTGGCCGCGACGAGCTCGTGCATGGTCTTGTGGTTGGCCTTGTAGCGGATGATGGCCTTCTTCAGGTAATCGTCCTGATCCTTGCCGACGGGGCCGCCCCAATACCCGAGCTCGTTGAGCTTGTACGCCACCCAGTCCTTCTCGGCCTTCGCGACGTCCGGCTCCTTCTCGTCCGGCGTCCACGGGCCTTTCTGGAGCTTCACCGAGTGGTAGAGGACCTTGAACTCTGCCTCGTCCGTGTACGTGTTGTCGACGTACAGGTGGACCTTGTACGGCCCGTAGAGCGGGTGAATGTAATGGTCCTTGAGGTCGCCCGCCTTCGCGTTGGATTTTCCGTCCCATTGGAAGGTGTGCTCTCCGTCCTTCTTCTCCTTGTCGGTCAATTCGTAGGTGAAGATCGGACCGTCCTTGTAATGATCGCTCTTGATCTCCAGGAGGACCTTCTTCTTGGAGAGGCCGCCGAGAGAGTACTTGATGTCGAGCTTCTCCTTGCTCGGCGCGAAGTGATCATCCACCTTGAGGATCGCGAGCCACTTCGGCACGATCGGCCGGAGCCGCATGGAGTGCGTCTTCTCGGTCGCGAGGCCGTCCTGTTTCCACTCCTTCGGGACGTAGACGATGCCTGGTTTGTCCGCGTCGTCGAAGACGTAGGTCTTCTTGTCCGGCCCGAGCGTCTTCGACCCGACGCGCGCGCGAATGGCCGTGTTGACGGCGTCCTTGTCGGAGGTGCCGAAGTTGAATACGGCCAGATCTTGCTCCGTGATCCCGGCCTTGTCGGCGATGCTCTTCAGCGTGTCGCCCTTCTTCACCTTGTACTGCTCGATGGCCGAGACCACGTAGTTTCCGGGCGCGATCGGCTCGTCGTCCGGGTCCTTCTTGCCGCCGGCCGTCTCGCCTGTGCCCATGAACGTGAGCGTGTGCGGGAGCTTCGGGCTCTTCAGGGGGCTCGTCGCGTCGCACGTCCCGGAGGGGATGCCCTGCACGTCGATGAGGCCGTCCGCGCGCGTCGTGAAGTCCCGCTTTTGACCGTCGGAGAGGGTCAATGTGGCGGTCACTCCGCTGACGGGCTTCGCGCCGAGATCGTCCAGGAATTTGAGCTTGATCCACGACGTCTTCGGCGCGGGCGGCTTGGGGCCGGGCGGCTCCACGTTGGGGCCTTTTCCGCCGCCTTCGAGGTTGGCTGTCCGGAAGGCGATGAGCCGGCCGTCGGAGAGCGCCTGTCCGAGGTGGTCCATCACGGACTCCAGCTCGTCCAGCCCGACGAAGCCGGCCACTCCGTGGAACGGATACCCCGTCGCCTCCGCGATGTCCGCGAGCGCGTGCAGGATCGTCGGGTGCGCCATCGGCGGGACGGACTGCCGCAGCCAGAACTTGGCCTGCCGTTTCTCGATCACGCGCGCGCCCTTCGGCAACTCCTGGCCGATGGCCGCGAGCCACAGATCCCCTTGACCCATTCCGAGACAGACGATGCGCTTCATTCGAAGAGTACCCTTTGGACCGCGCTCAGCGCTGGAGCCAGGTGAGGAGAGGTTGAGTCGGCTGCGCGCCTCGATACGCTTGCACCGCCGAGAGCGCGAACGCCTTCTCTCCGGGGTGATCCGCGAACACCTGATCGGCGGTCCGCGCGCTCTTGTTCGTGACGTCGAGCAGGTTGGGCAGATACGTCCCGACGAGGTTGTCGTGCAGATCGGCGGCGGTCGGGGCCGCGAGCAGGTGAAAGAAGGCCACCGCGAGGCGACTCACGTGCTTGTCCGCGGGCGGCGTCGCGCCGAGCACCGCCGTCGGAATCTCCATGACCAGCGTCGTCCGCGCGACTCGGCTCAACGCGGGGTGCCCGAGGAAGGCCACGATCGGATCGAGCTCTGCCACATCCGCCATCGCCCGAGCCTCGAAGTGGTACCAGAGGTAGCTCGCGAAGAGGTCCTGAAGCTTGGTTTCGCTCGGCGTCGCGAGGGCCACCGCGGCCGCGGAGTCGAGGCCTCCGGCGTCCACCTGGACCGCGAGGTGCACGTCGACGGAGGCCGCGAGAGGGGAGGTGAGCCGCAGACAGCCGCCGTCATTGAGCACGACCGCCGCGTCCTCCGAGGTCGTCCCGCCGAACGCGAGGACCGGAGTCCCCGGGTCCACCGGGAAATTCGACCAGACTCCCGGCATCGGCGTCCACGCCTCTCCCATGCGGACATGCTTCACGTGGAGCGACACGGCGTCTCCGACTCGCTGCGTGACATGGCCTTTCAGGATCTCGTCGAGGACGAGCGTCAGCTCGACGCCGCGCTCCTCGAACCCGTCGTCGCGGGTCGTCCAGGCGCCCGGATTCGATGTCTGGACGTGCGCCGCGAGGATGTGCGACGCGCGGAGGATGAGCGATCGGGAGCTCGGATTGACTTCCATCATCTTGTTCCCTCGGAGAAGGGGAGTCGCCGCCGGAGGGGCCGTGATCGCCGCTGTCTCGGTCGACTGGACGCGCGGAGGCTCCGCCCGGTCGGGGCGGCGATCGGCGCAGGCCGAGAGCGTGAAGAGGAGCGTCGCGAAGAAGAGCCCATGATTCATGCCCGCGCGTCACGCTTGAAGAGGCGCAGCGCGATCGGGAAGCGCGTCTCCAGGCCCGTGCCCTCCACCGTGATGGCCTTGCGCGTGGGCGAAGGGTCCTTGTTCATGACGACCGACACGGCCGGGTTCGCGCCGACCACGAGGCCCGTCGTGGGGTCGAAGTTGACGGCGTAGCCGACCGTCCAGTTGTTCGTCTGGACGCTTGCATACAGATTGTCTGCGACGTCGCCCGTGGGCGTCGCGCTCAGCGCGAAGTTGGTCCAGAAGAGCAGATCCACGCGGAAATTGATGTTGAATCGGAACTCGATCATGCTCCCCGGGAAGAACGGGTGCGCCGCCGGGTGGCCGACGGAGGGGCTGTCGAGCGTGTCGACCGTCCACTCCTGTCCGATGGGCTTGTTCACCTTCGCGATGGGCTGCGTGAAGGAGCCGTGTCCGCCCCACTGGCCCGTGCACGAGTCGCCGCCCGCGGCGTCCACGCCGGTCGGCGTCACGTCGATCGCCGGACAGGACTCCACCGTGGGGTTCGTCCCCGGCCCGAAGGCGCCGCCCGCGGGGTTCTGCTGCGTGAAGATGAAGAACTGACGATGGAACACCGGGGCAGGCGGCGCGGGCGGCGGCTTCCCCGGCTGGGCCGGAGGCGTCGGCGGCTGGTGCTGATACCGCGCGAAGATGTCGAGTCCCTGCGGGTTGCTCGCCGAGGTGGGGGACACGTCGATGTGCTGGCACCACCCGGAGAACACGCGATCGAGGCCGCGCTGCCCGTCGTCTCCGCCGCCGGTCACCTTCACGGTGGCCTTGCTGTACGCCGCGGCGGTCGCGGCGGCCCACATGCCCGAGATGACGATCGCGCCGCCCGCGGCCGAAGGAGCCGGCGATCCCGCGGGCACGGTGGTCCCGGCCTGTCGAGCCGCGATCCCCGTGGCCATGTTCGTCGCCGCGGCGTTGGCCGGCTGAGCCACGCTGTCGTTGCGGATCCCTTCCACGCGGACGAGCACCAGATTGGCATGCAGATAAGGCTCCACGTCGGCCGTCGGGTCGAAGGTGCCGGAGCCGTTCGAGTCGACGAAGGCCGCGACGTGGAACGTGCCGACGCCGTTCGTGATCATGGTGGCCTTGTGTTTGTCCTTCGCGTCCGGCGTGACGGTGGGCTTGCCCGAGAGCGCGCGGATCGTCGCGTGATCGCCGTCGGTGCCGGGCCGCACGTCGCGCGGAGCGTCCCACGAGATCGGCGCGTCGGCGGGGGTCACCTTCACGCTCAGCTTGATGGGCTTCGCGGCGACCACCGAGTCTTCGATGAGCACCAGGGACTTGTTGAGGACGTCGTCGAATTCGAACTGATCCTGCTGCGCGCCCGAGATCGTCTTCGTGTGGAAGGCGGGCGGCGCGTTGTTCGCGCGCGTGTGCACCGGCGGGGTCGACGGGATCTCGATCTTGAGGTTCTCGAATTTGACGACGGTGAGCTTGACGTTGTCCGAGTTGGTGGCCGGATCGCCTTTGAGATGCAGCCTGTATCCACCGTCGCGGAGAGCCCCGCTGACGGTCTTTCCCTCGACCCAGAGGCGCTTGTCCTCGTTCTTCTCGGTCTTGTAGTCGAAGTCGTGGGGGACGGTCGTCTTCGGCCCGGCGATGACCGCGAACTCTTGCTGGAACAGCTCCGTCTTCGGGGTGACGCCTTCGAGGACGAGGACGCCGTCGAATTTCTCGGGCTTGACCTTGCGGACGACGAGGAGCGCGCGGCCGTGGTGCGTGCCGGCGTCCTGCTGGTGGACGAAGCGGCCGACCTTGACTTTGTCCTCGTCGGAGAGCGGCGTCGGGTCCTGGATGGGGCTCGCGGTGGCCTGCGCGACCGTGCGGCTCTTGCAGAGATCCAGCTTGATCTCGACGCTCGTGATCGTGACCTTGTCGCCCTCGTCGTCGACGCCCTTCACGCCGAGCACGAAGCCGGTGTCGCGCATCGCGCCGCTCGCGGATTTGCCCTCGGCGAAGAGCTTGTGTCCGCCCGCGGGGATCTTGTTCGCCGCGATCTCGAAGGGGAGCAGGCTCGCCTGTCCGGCCTTCTTCGGATCCTCGTCCGCGAACGCGTCGACGGCGCCCGTCTTCGGCTTGAGGACGAGCGTGCCGGTGAATTTCTCCGGCTTGACCTTCTGGATGACCAGCTCCGCGCGCTCGAAGCTCTTGGTCGTGTTCTGCACGAGCAGGTTGCGCCCGACGAAGACCTTGTCGTCCTTCGAGAACGCGGGCGGCGCCGCGCCGGGAGAGGGCCGCGGTTTGTGCAGATCCAGCGTCACCTCGACGCTCGTGATCGTGGCCGTGTCGGGGGCGCCCGTCGGCTTCGATCCGCCCTTCAATTCGAGCTTGATCGTGACGTCGTCCATCGCGGCGCTCGGGGCCGCGCCCTCCGCATAGACCGTCACGCCGGAGGAGATCGACGCGCCCGGCGCCCACGCGGGCGGCGCGCCCGGCTTGAAGACGTTGGCCGTGCCGTCGAACTTGATCTCGACGCCGCCGGTCGCGGCGGAGAAGAACTTCACCTTGTCGGCCTTGTCGCAGGTGAAGGTCGCGGTGCCGTCGAACGCCGCGTCCGTCGCGAGCTTCACGGGCTGCCGCTTCGGAAACGTGACCGCCTCGTCGGCCTTCGTCGCGGGGTTCTTCGCGATCTTCTTCACCACGACGACGAGGCTCGCCGGCTCGATGAGCGGGTTCACCGGGGTGGGCGGCGGAGGCGGCGGAGGAGGAGGCGGAGGCGTCGGTGGGGTCGGCCCCTTCCCGCCGCCTTCGAGGCTCACGGCGCGGTACGCGACGAGCCGCTTCTCTTGCAGCGCGCGCTCCAGCGCATCCATGACCCATGGCAGATCCGCGAACGCCATCGCGCCGTGGAACGGATACCCGACGCCCTCCGCGATCTCCGAGATGGCGTGCAGGATGGTGGGATGCGCCATCGGCGGGACGGCCTGCTTCAGCCAGAACTTGGCCTGCTTCGCGTCGAGGACGGTCGCCTTCTTGGGGATCTCTTCGCCGATGAGCGAGAGCCAGAGTCCGCCGTCTCCGATGCCGAGATAGACAGTTCTCTTCATGGCGCGACCTTCGGCCCTTTATATCGAACAACCGCGAACGTGTCCCTCCGCGATCGCGCCACGTCTGCATATCGATCGTGCCGATATCAACGCTATCTACAGAGGGTAAGAGGTGCCCACCCCCGGTCGCGCTCCGCGCGCCCGCCCCGCCCAAATCTCTCGCTTCGCTCGTTCAGGGCGGGGAGCGTCCCCGACACACAATCAATGATTCGCAGCCGGGCGCTTTTCTTCTGGCACGTAGAGCGGGCGCATGCCGGTCTCGTCGAGCCAGCGGTCGCGCAGGTCGCGGATGCGGGCTTCGTCGAGGCCGGTGTCGCGGAGGCTCACGTCGAGCGCCATGCTCGCGACGAGCGTGCAGCGGTGATCCCAGCCCGCCACCTTCGCCTTCTCGATCTCCTCGCGGCACACCTCGAACGCGCCCTTGTGCTTCGCGAGGACGGCGCGCGCCTTCGCCTCGCGATCGCATCCGGATCCGAGGAGCGCGATCGCCGCGGCGACGATCACGAGCGTTCGATTCACCTTCATTTCGGGCCCCAGCTGCTCTTCACGTCGGGCTGCGGCTCGCGGCCGACGATCGCCTCGAAGACGGCGCGCACGTGACCCGTCACCGTGAGGTACCGCGCGATCAGCTCGCTCGCGGCCAGCGTGCCGCTCCGATCGCGGATGCCCATGCGGCGCGCGAGCGGCGGCAGGCCCGGCGCGTTCGCCTCCAGGTACTGCGAGGCCGACGCGTGCACGATGCGCGCGCGCTCCTGGAGGCGCCGCAGGAAAGCGTACCCTTCGCGCAAGGCGTCCGCGTGATCCGGCGCGAGGTAGCCCGCGTGCGCGAGCGCCTCGATCGCGCGCGCCGTGTCCGTCGTGCGCACCGAGAGGTCGCGGCCGTGCTGCATCTGCAAGAGCTGCGACGTGAGCTCGATCTCGATGAGGCCGCCCTTGCCGAGCTTCGGGTCGTACCGTCCGCGGCGCTCGTTCGCGAGCTCCGTCAGCATGCGCGTGCGCAGGCGCAGGATCTCGCGGCGCGTCTCCTCGGGATCCGCCGACAGCTCGTAGGCCGCGGCGTGCGCCACCGCGATCGCGCGCTCGCCGACCTCCGCGTCACCCGCCGAGAAGCGCGCGCGCAACAGGGCGAGCCGCTCCCACGCCGCCGCGCGCACGCGAGGCTCCGACTGCGACGCGCGCGCCGCCGGGACCCCCGTTTGCGAAGGCCGCGCCGCGGGGATCTCGCCCGGATGATCCGAGGCGCGCGCGTGGTGGTACCGCGCGAAGCTCTCGATCGACGTCACGAGGAGGCCTTGATTTCCCGAGGGACGGAGGCGCGTGTCCAGCTCGTACCCGGCGCCGGCATGGTGTGACATCGACACGAAGCGGATCACCTTGCGGGCGCTCCGCGCGAAGTACGCGTCCGGATCTTCGCCCGGCGGCGCGCGCGTGGGATCGAAGACGAAGATGACGTCGAGGTCCGAGCCGTAGCCGATCTCGCGGCCGCCGAGCTTGCCCATCGCGATCACCGCGAGGCCGCGCACCGGCTTGTCGGCGTCGGTGCCGAGCGCCTGCCGCACCGCTGTCTCCAGGCACGCGTCCGCGAGCGCGGAGAGCGTCGACGTGGCCTCGCGCACGCTGATCTCGCCGGAGAGATCCGCGAGGCCGACCTCGATCGACACGCGCGCCTTCACGCGGCGCAGCGCGGTCACGAAGCGCTCGTCGGGCTCGTTGAGGCCGGAGTCGGCGACGCGCTCCGGGGTCACGGGGCTCGTGTCGCGCGCCTCGTTCACGGTCGCGAGCACCTGCTCGTGCACCTCCTCCGGCGAGGGCGCGCCGCGCGAGAAGAGGGCCACGTCGCCGAGCTCGGGGTTCTGCGTGACGGCCTCGCCGACGAACGCGCTCGCGCCGAGGGCCTCCACGAGGCGACGCACCGCGTTCGGATCGTCCCCGAGGAACCGCACGTACACGCCGGGCAGCCGGATCCGCGCGAAGAACATCCGCAGGTACCGCGCCGCCTGCTCCGCGTCGACCGAGTCGATCACTGCGTCGAGCAGCGCGTCCGACAGCGCCGGGTACGCCTCGCGGCTGCGCGCGCCGAGCGGCCGATCCGGGTGGCGGCTCAGCTCGAAGACGTCGGTCGCGATGTCGTTCCATTTGTCGCGGAGCTCCGCCTGCGCGGGATCGCCCTCGGATTCGGGGAGCGCCGCGCGGAGGATCGCCTCCTTGAACGCGGGCAGATCCGATCGCTCCAGCGCCGCGATCGCGCCGCCCCACCGCGACGGCGGCGGCGCCTCGGACGGGAGCAGCGATCGAAACAGCTTCGAAATACGGCTCGTCGCGCTCCGAAGCCGCCCCTGCATCGCGTCCCGATCCGCGAAGCCGAGCGCGCGCGAGAGCACCGTCAATTCCTCCGGCGCCTCCGGGAGGCAGTGCGTCTGCAGGCCGGATCGCGTCTGAACCATGTGCTCGGCGCGCCGCAGAAGCAGGTACCCGTCGATGATGTCGCGCGTCTCCCGGTGCGACACGAGCCCGAGCCCGCGCAGCCTCCGCACCGCGTCGAGCGTCCCCTTCACCCGCGCGCGCGGCTCCTGACCGCCCCACACGAGCACGAGCGTCTGCACGAAGAATTCGGCCTCGCGGATGCCCCCGGGCCCGAGCTTCAGATCGCGCTCCGGCGCGTGGCGGAGCGTGGCGCGCGAGCGCTCGACGAGGCCCACCATCTCCACCGCGATCTTCGGATCCACGCGCCGCCGGAACACGAACGGCGACAGCGCGGCGAGCGCCTCTTCTCCGAACGCGAGGCTCCCCGCGACCGGCCGCGCGCGCAGCAACGCCGCGCGCTCCCACAGGCGCCCGAAGGCCTCGTAGTAGCGCTCCGTCGCGGCGAGCGAGTTCACGATCGGGCCGCTGCGCCCCTCGGGCCGGAGGCGCAGATCGACTCGAAAAACGAAGCCGTCCTCGGTCACGTCGTCGAGCGTGGTGGTGAGGCGCCGCGCGACGCGCGTCCAGAAATCGTGGAGCGCCGTCTCTTCATTGGAGGGCCCCTTCGCCGCGCCGTCGTCCGTGTCGTAGAGGTAGATGAGATCGATGTCGGAGCCGGCGTTGAGCTCACCGCCGCCGAGCTTGCCCATGCCGAGGACCACGAATTTCGCGGCCTCTCCGCTCGCGGCGCGCGGCTCCCCGTAGCGCGCCGTCATCGCGTGCACGGCCTCCCCGAGGGCGATCTCGATCGCGGCCTCCGCGAGCTCCGCGTGCTCCCGCGCCGTCACGTCCACGTCCGCGCCGCCGAGCGAGAGGGGCAGCACCTCGCGCAGCGCGATGCGGATCTTCTCGTCGCGCACCGCCCGCCGCAGATCGCGCGCGACGTGCTCGTTCGTGGACGGATCGCCCGCGCGCCGCCGCAGCCGTTCGAGGTACGCCTCCCGATCGGGGTGCGCCTCGTACCCCTCGTTGATGAGGGATCTCGCGATCTCCGGCTCCGCGAAGATCGGCGTCGCGAGCGACGGGTACACCGCCGCGAGGAGCACCGCCACGGCGAGCGTCTCGTCCTCGTCTCCGGCGGCCCGCGCGTGCGTTCGCCAGGCCGATCCCTCGTCCGCGAGGCGCGCCCGCACCTCCGCGGTGCGCCCGCGATCGATCTTCTCGGAGAGGTCCAGGATGGCCTTCGCTCGGGACACGCGGGCGCAGCATATACCCGCGGCGGCCTACCGGCCCTCGCCGTCGATTCTCGCGACGAAGGTGGGCGGGACGAGGCGCGGAGCCGATCGATGATCTATGGTGCGCGCCGTGCGACTGCTCTGCATCTCCGACATCCACGGCCGCGAGGACGCCCTCGCCGCGGTCCTCGCCACCGCCGAGAAGCGCGGGTTCACGCACCTCCTCGTCGCGGGCGATCTCTGCTTCCCCGGCCCATCGCCGCTCGGCGTGTGGCGCCGCCTCGGGGCCGCGCGCGCGACGATCGTGCAAGGCCTCTCCGACAAGGCCCTCGCGTCGCTCGACGTCTCGAAGATGAAGCCGAAGACCGATCACGAGCGCCGTATGCGAGAGCGCTTCGAGGCGGTGCGCGCGGAGATGGGGGACGCCGTCCGCGCGCTCGAACAGCTCCCGCTCACGCACCGGATGCCGCTGCCCGACGGGCGCGAGCTGCTCCTCGTGCACGGCTCCCCCGCGGACCCGACGAGCGTCCTGTCGCACGACATGAGCGACAACGAGATGCGCCGCCTCCTCAGCGACGATCCGGCCGATCTCGTGGTGTGCGGCGGCTCCCACGTCGCGTTCGACCGCGTGATCATGGAGGTGCGCATCGTCAACGTCGGATCCGTCGGCGAGTCCCCGGGCGATCCGCCCCACGCGGACGCGACCTTCATCGACATCGGGAAGGACGGCGCGTGGACGGTGGAGCAGATCACTGTCCCGCTGACGTGAGACACCGGGCGCGCCCTTGACCCAAATTGCGGTCCCGAGCATCATCGGCTGTTGAATGAAGAGCCTGCCTCCCGACGGTGATGCGGAGGACACGCGCGTATCGAACCTCGCCGAGCTCCAGCAGGAGCTGCGCGCGCGTTCGCAGCGCGATCGTGCCTACCTGATCGTCCTCACGGGCTCCAACGTGGGTGAGATGTTCCGCATCGAGAGCACCGCGGAGGCGGTGATCGGCCGCGGACAAGGCGTCGCGGTGCGCCTGCTCGACGACGGCATCTCGCGCCGCCACGCCCGCGTCTACCAGCTCGGCGAGAGCGTCCTCATCGAGGATCTCCAGTCGTCGAACGGCACGTACGTGAACGGCGAGCAGGTGAAGGTCGCGGAGCTGAAGGACGGCGACAAGATCCGCCTCGGCTCCACGACGGTGCTCAAGTTCAGCTACCACGACCACCTCGACGAGAGCTTCCAGCAACAGATGTACGACGCCGCGCTGCGCGACGCGCTCACGCGGGCCTTCAACAAGAAGTACTTCGTCGATCGGCTGGACACCGAGATCGCGTACGCGCGCCGCCACCGCCAGCCCCTGTCGCTCGTCATGTTCGACGTCGACTTCTTCAAGCGCGTGAACGACACGTACGGCCACCTCGCGGGGGACTTCGTGCTCCAGCGCCTCGCGCGGATCGCGCAGGGGACGGTGCGCACGGAGGACGTCTTCGCTCGCTACGGCGGGGAGGAATTCGGCGTCATCTGCCGCGGCGTCGGCCTCTTCAACGCGGGCATCCTCGCCGAGCGGCTCCGCACGATGGTGGGCGCGCACGCCTTCGACTGGGAGGGCACCCGCCTCCCTGTCACGATCAGCGTGGGCGTCGCCGCCTACCCGGAGATCGACGCGAAGACGCCGACCGAGCTGATCGCCGCCTCGGACGAGGCCCTCTACGAAGCGAAGCGCACCGGCCGCAACCGCGTCCTCCTCAAGCACCCTGTCCCGCCCACCGGCGGCACGGGCGGCGCCGGCGGCACCTGACGAACTGGCACTCTCGCTGAACCGGCAACCTGCCAGTCGAGCGAGCCGCGACTGTCCAGACTGCCTGGACACTGTCCGGACACTCGGTCCTTCCCTGGACCAGTGGATCGCGGATTATCCGGGATTTTTCTGCCCTCACCGCGCGTAACCGGCCCACAAAACGCGTTTCTGGACTGGCACGCGGTTCGCAAAAGAGGGGCCCGCTCGACCGGAGCAGGAGAGGTTATGCGCGATCTTCGTTGGATGCTGACTCGATGTCTGGCCGTGGGCGCGACTCTGGCTCTCGTCCCGCTCGGCGCGGTGAGCTGCGCGGCGACCTCCGATGAAGAAGCGGACCCGGACGGGCCGGAGCCGAACGGCTCGGTCGAGAGCGGCGTCTCCTTCGACACCGTCGCGAAGGCCGTCTCCGGGAGCTGCACCACCTCCAGCGTGATGGGCCTCTCGAAGCAGATTATCCAGCAGGGCCAGTGCATCGAGCCGAACGCGTACGCCGAGGTGCCCGCGCTCGCGAACGTGTCCTTCGGCGACAACGTGTTCCCCTACCTGGAGACGCCCGCGCGCGACGCGCTCGTGAAGGCCGCGAAGGCGAACCCGAGCAAGACGCTCACCGTCAACTCGATGCTGCGCACGATCGCGCAGCAGTACCTGCTCTACCGCTGGTACGTGAACGGGAGCTGCGGCATCGGCCTCGCGGCGAAGCCCGGCAACTCCAACCACGAGACCGGCCTCGCGATGGACGTGAACGAGTACTCGTCGTGGAAGACCGCGCTCTCGAACGTCGGCTTCGAGTGGTTCGGCTCCTCCGACAAGGTGCACTTCGATTATCGCGGCTCCGGATCGGTCAACTACAAGGGCACCGACATCGAGGCCTTCCAGCACCTCTGGAACCTCAACCACCCCGAAGACCAGATCAGCGAAGACGGAGCGTGGGGCCCGCAGACGGAGGCGCGCATGAAGAAGGCGCCCGCGAACGGCTTCGCGATCGGCCCCGACTGCGGCGTGGCGCCGGACCCGGGCAATCCGGATCCGGGCAACCCGGATCCGCAACCGCAAAGTTGCGGATCGGTCTCGACGACCGCGTACCAGTGCTCGCCGGACGGCGGCAGCCGCGCCATCTGCGACGGCGGCTCGCTGAAGACGGAGGCGTGCTCGAACGGGTGCCTCATCAAGGACAGCGCGGACGACGTGTGCATGGGCACCACCTCGAGCTGGTCGTGCGGCGGGACGTGGGGCACGCAGAAGGCGGAGAACGGCAACTATTACGCGACGTCCTTCGGCTGCTGGAAGGATTCGAACGGCACCGTGCACCAGGATCCGGGCGACAACTGCATCCCGGCGTGCCTCTCGAAGGCGCAGAATTCCGGCCTGTGCGCCGGCATGAGCGGCCCCGCCTGCGAGGAGAGCGTCAAGTGGTACGTCGCGGACGCGGGGCGCTTCGGGTGCCTCGCGCGCGTGAAGGTGACGAACCCGGCGAACGGCAAGAGCCTCATCGCCGTCGCGCTCGATTACGGCCCGAACTGCTCGGTCGAGAAGCAGGTGAGCCACGCGGCGATCGACATGTCGTACCCGTCGACCACGTACCTCTTCGGCAGCCAGCAGGGCATCGTCGACAAGTCGTCGGTGCACGTGGTCGAGGTCGATCCGGCGACGCCGCTCGGCCCGGTGGAGTAGCCGGGCGATACCCGCTACGATTCGCGCCGCTTCAAACCTGGGCGCGCGCGCACGATGAGAGATCGAACCGTCACAGAGACAGGGACCGTGCGGCCGCCGCCGTCGACCGCGCGGCCGCGCGTCGCGGGCGTGGTCATCATGTTTCAACGCGCGCCGTGCGCGCCCATCCCTTACCGCATCGATCGAGCGCGCCGCTTCGGGCGCAGCCAGGACGCGGACATCATGCTCGACGACGCGGGCGTCTCGCGCCTGCACGTGCGCTTCGATCCGGCGCCCGGCGGCCTGCTCGTGACGGATCTCGGGAGCCGCAACGGCACGTTCCTGAACCAGAGCAACGTCGTCGCGGAGAGGACGTTCGCCGCGTTCGGCAGCTTCGTGCGCGCGGGCAACACCTTGATGCGCGTGATGGACGACGTCGTCCCCTTCGAGGCGCGCCACCAGAACCCGTACCCCGCGCTCATCGGCGGCGCGAGCCTCGCGGGCGTGCGCGCGGGCATCGCGCTCGCGGCGGTGTCGTCGGCGCCCGCGCTGATCGAGGGCGAGACCGGCACCGGCAAGGAGGTGATCGCGCGCGCCATCCACGACGCGAGCGGGCGCACCGGGCGCTACGTCACGGTGAACTGCGCGGCGCTCGCGCCGGAGCTCGTGGAGAGCGAGCTGTTCGGGCACACGCGCGGATCCTTCTCGGGCGCCAGCGGATCGCGATCGGGCCTGTTTCGTTCAGCGCACAAGGGCACGCTGCTGCTCGACGAGGTGGGGGAGCTGCCGCTCCCGATCCAGGCGAAGCTGCTGCGCGTCGTCGAGAGCGGCGAGGTGCGCGGCATCGGCGAGGACGAGCCGGCCGTCGTCGACGTGCGCATCGTCGCCGCCACGAACCGCGATCTCGACGTGATGGTCGGCACCGGCGCGTTCCGGCGCGATCTCCTCCACCGCATCGCCGCGACGCGCATCCGTCCGCCGCCGCTGCGCGATCGCCTGGAGGACATCCCGCTCCTCTTCGAGCGCTTCCTCTCGGAGGAGAAGATGACGGCGAACGTCGCGGCCGTGGAGATGCTCCTCGCGCAGCCGTGGCCCGGCAACGTCCGCGAGCTGCGCAACGTCGCGCGCGCCGGCGCCGCGTCGGCGAGGCGCGCGGGCCGCGACGAGGTGAACGAGGAGGACATGGCGACCATCATGCCGACCGCGCCCGCCGCCGAGCCGGAGTCCCTCAAATCGCGCATGATCGCGGCCCTCGCGTCGAACGAAGGCAACGTGAGCCGCACGGCGCACGACCTCGGCATGGCGCGCTCCGGCTTCTACGAGGCGCTGAAGCGCTTCGGCCTCGACCCTGCGTCCTTCCGCAAGCGATGAACCTCGCGCGCGACGTTCAAACCCACGCGGATCCGAGCGATCCGCGCGCAGGGAAGAAACGCGGACGAATTCTCAACGCGTCCGCGGATCCCGCGTAGGATCGGTCGCGAGAGGCGCATGGGACGCGTTCACGTGGGGCGGTTCCTCATCGAAGCCCAGGTCGGCGGCGGCGGCATGGGGAAGGTGTATCGCGCGCGCGATCCGGACACGGGCTCTCTCGTCGCCGTCAAAATCATCCGCGATCTTTCGGACGCGGACATGCGCCGCTTCCAGCGCGAGACGCGCGCGCTCGCGGGCCTGCGCCACCCGGGGATCGTGCGCTACGTCGCGCACGGCACCACGCCCGACGGCGAGGTGTACCTCGCGATGGAGTGGCTGGAGGGAGAGGACCTCCGCTCGCGCCTGTCGCGCACCGGGATCACGATCGGCGAGACGATCACGCTCGCGCGCAAGGCGGCGGAGGCGCTCGGCGCGGTGCACGCGCAGGGGCTCGTGCACCGCGACGTGAAGCCCGCGAACCTCTTCCTGGTCGGCGGAAAGGTCGAGCAGGTGCACCTCATCGATCTCGGCCTCGTCCGCGGGATCGACGCCTCCGCGGAGCTGACGCGCACCGGCGCCGCGCTCGGCACGCCCGCGTTCATGTCGCCGGAGCAGGCGCGCGGAGAGCGCGACATCGACGGGCGATCGGACCTCTTCTCGCTCGGCTGCGTGCTCTTCAAGTGCCTCACGGGACGCGCCCCGTTCGAGGGCTCCGGCATCATGGCGATGCTCGCGAAGATGCTCCTCGAAGAGGTGCCGCGCGCGCGATCGATCCGGCCGGAGATCCCGCAGGCGCTGGACGATCTGATCGCGAAGCTCACGCAGAAAGAGCCGGCGGATCGCTTCCAGAGCGCGCGCGAGCTCGTGGACGCGCTCGACAAGATCACGGTGGCGGAGGGCGGCACGCCGATCTTCACCGCGCCGAGCCTGCGATCGCCCGCGCTCACGACCGGCGAGCAGCGCGTGCTCACGATGGTGCTCGTCGGCGCGCGCGCGGCGCACGGAGACGGGGAGACGCCCGCGCCCGAGACGCTGCCGGGCGATCTGTCGTCGCGCATCGCGTCCGTGATCGCGGAGCACCGCGGCCGCGTGGATCGCCTCCTCGACGGCGCGCGCATCGTGACGTTCGCGGGCGCCTCCCTCGCGAGCGATCAGGCCGCGCGCGCGGTGGAGTGCGCGCTCGCGATCCGCGCGCTGTGGCCCCGCGTGCCGATCGCCGTCGCGACGGAGTGGAGCCAGACGCAGGACAGCGGCCCCGAAGGCGGCGCCATCGAGCGCGCCGTGACGCTCCTCGCGCAGAGCGCGCGCGCCGTGCTCCGCGACGCGATGGACCCTTCGCAGGAGCCGTTCGCCTCGCCGCACCCGCCGGACGTCGCGGCGCGTGCAGAGGCTCCGCCGCCGAGCGATGGGCAGCCGCTCTCGACGTCGGCGGTCGCGGTGCAGTCGTCGCGCGGACAGGTGGGGCGCGCGTCCTCGGCCATCGCGCTCGATCGCGTGACGGCGGCGCTCCTCGCGGGCCGCTTCGACGTCGAGGAGCAGGCCGGCGAGCTCACGTTGCTCGCGGCGCGCGATCTCATCGGCGGCGCGCGCACGCTGCTCGGCAAGCCCGCGCCGTTCGTGGGGCGCGACTGGGAGATGTCCGCGATCCTGCGCCTCTTCCACGAGTCGGTGGAGGAGCCGGTGGCGCGCGCGGTGCTCGTGACGGCGCCCGCGGGCATGGGCAAATCGCGCCTCGCGCACGAGGTCGTCGCGGCGATCCAGCGCGAGCACCCCGGCGTCGTCGTGTGGGCCGCGCGCGCGGACTCGCTCCGCGCCGGCTCGCCGTTCGCGCTGCTCGGTCAGGCGCTGCGCATCGCCGCGGGCATCCGTCAGAACGAGCCCGCCGCTCGCCGCCGCGCGCGCCTCCTCGCGCTCGTCGCGGCGCACGTCTCGCCGGACGCGCGCGATCGCGTGGCCGCCTTCCTCGGTGAGATCGCGGACGCCCCGTTCGAGGACGCCGCGACCCCGGAGCTGCGCGCCGCCCGCGCCGATCCGTCCGCGATGACGGCCCAGCTCCGCGCGGCCTTCTGCGAGCTGCTCGCGGGCGTGTGCGCGACGCACCCGCTCGTGCTCGTGCTCGAGGATCTGCACTGGGGCGATCTCCCGAGCGTGCGCATCCTCGACGGCGCGCTGAGCGATCTGGAGCGCGCCCCGTGGACGATCCTCGCGTTCGCGCGGCCCGACGTGCACGAGGTCTTCCCGCGCCTGTGGTTCGAGCGCGCGCTGCAGGAGGTGCGCCTCAAGCCGCTCACGCGCAAGGCGGCCGAGCAGCTCATCCGCGAGGCGCTCGGCCCCGCCGTCCGCCCCGAGACGGTCGCCCGCATCGAGGCCCAGGCGGAGGGCAACGCGTTCTACCTGGAGGAGCTCGTGCGCGCCGTCGCCGAGCGCGGCGGCTCCATCAGCGACTCCTTCCCGGACACCGTCGTCGCGATGGCGCACGCGCGCTTCGAGGCCTTGGATCCGAGCCTCCGTCGCATGCTGCGCGCCGCCTCGATCTTCGGCGACATCTTCTGGCTGCGCGGCGTGGAGGCGCTCCTCGGCGGCACCACGCTCACCGCGAGCGTCTCGGACCTCCTGAGCGCGCGCGAGCTCGTCGCCCGCCGCACGACCGGCCGCTTCGAAGGCGAAGAGGAGCTGTCGTTCCGCCACACGATGGTGCGGGAGGCCGCGTACGCCACGCTCACGCCCGCGGACCGCGCGCTCGGTCACCGGCTCGCGGCAGAGTGGCTGGAGCAGCACGCGGAGAGCGACGCGATGCTCCTCGCGAAGCACTTCGAGCTCGCCGGGGAGGCCGCGCGCGCCGCCACGTACTACCTCCGCGCCGCGGCCCAGTCGCGCAGCGCCTTCGATCTCCAGGCCTGCATCGATCGCGCGCACCTCGCCTTCACGCTCGGCCCCACGGAGGAGGACAAGCTCGCCGCCGCGGAGATCCTCGCGGACGCGCACGTGTGGCGCTTCGAGTGGGCGCTCGCGCTCCCGTTCATCGAGACGATCCTCGTCCTCACGGAGCCGGGCGGCGCCACGTTCTGCGCGGCGCTCTCGTACAAGCTCACCGCCGCGCACCTCCTCGCGCGCACGAGCGAGATGCTGGACGCGATCCAGACCGCGCTCGGCCTCACGCCGAAATGCGAGGCCGACGTGCCGATGGCGGTGCAGGCGATGGCGGCGGGCGTCATGACGTTGTGCCTCCTCGGCCGGCGGGACACGGCGCGCGAGCTGCTGAGCCGCATCGACGCTCTCGCGGCCGCCCGCCACGAGACCGACGCGCTCGTCCGCGGCCACTCGGAGCTCGCGCACGCGTACATGCACGCGTGGGGCGGTGACGATCCGTGGGCCGGCTTCGAGCACGCGAGCCGCGCCCGCGCCGCGTTCCTGGCGATCGGCGACATGCGCAACGCGATGTACGCGGGCGTCTACGAGGCGCAGGCCCGCGCCCGCCTCGGAGACGTCGCCGGCGCCGAGCGTGAGCTCCGCGAGACCCCGCGCGAGAGCCTCACGATCCTCTCGATGATCACCGACTCGAACCTCGTGCGCGTGCTCCTCCAGGCCGGCAAGCTCGACGAAGCGCGCGCGCGCCTCACGGCGGAGCCACCCGCGGGCCCCTCCGGCGACCGAGCGCCCGCCGAGCTGGCGGAGCCGGGCGATCGCTGGCTCCTCGGCGAAATCGCCCTGAAGAGCGGCGATCCATCCGCCGCCGAGCGCGAGATCCAGAAGGCGCTGGAGAGCGGAGGGGACGTCGGCCCCCTCGATCTACCGACCGCGCGCGGCGTCCTCGCGGCGGCGCGCCTCGCGCTGGGCCGCCCACACGACGCGCTGGAAGCGTCGCGCGAAGCGATGACGGCGCTCGCCCGGACCGGCGTGTACGGCTACCGCCACGTGGAGGTCCACCTGGTCCACGCGGAGGCGCTGCACGCGACCGGCGCCCTCACCGCCGCGCGCGTCGCCATCGGGACCGTCCGCGATCTCGTCATCGAGCGCGCCGAACGCATCCAGGATCCGGCTCTCCGCCGCGCCTACCTCGAAGACCTCCCGGAGAACCGCCGCGCGCTGGCCCTCGCTGCGACGTGGCTCTCCGGTGACTCCGCTGCTCCTCCGGAGGCGTGAGCCGCGCCCCCCAAAAAAACAGACACCCCCCTTCCGAAGAGACATCACTTCTTCATCGGAACCCAGCCGTTCCTGAGCAGATTCGCGCGCCCCGTCGGCCAGAGAAGGCAGTTCGTCTTCGACCCCGGCACCTCGTAGACGCGCGCGAGCTCCACCTTGTCCTCCGCGTCCTTCAGCGGCACCACGATGTCCACGGTCCCGTTGCCGTCCACGTCCCCGAGCGCCGGCGCCGCCATCGATCCCCGGTGCGGCAGCGTTTCGGAATACAGTTTGTTGCCTGCCGCGTCCAGCACGAACAGCGCCCCTTGCCCCTCGGTCGTCGCGTACGTCGAGAACACGATCTCCGGCACCCCGTCGCCCGACAGATCCCCGACGACGACCCCCGCGGAGAACACCGTGTCCGTGTCCGTATAAGTCATCTCCCAGAGCGGCTTCTTGTCGGCGGAGACCGCGTGAATCCGCCCGTCGAACCCCACGAACACCATCTCCAGCCCCGCGTGCGAGGCGTCGATATCCGCGATCGTCACCTGGTTCGTGATCCCCACGATGTTGTCGCCCGGGTCCCAGAGGCCCGCCAGGTAATCCGGCGCGTGGAACGGCGACTCCCACCCTGCGATCCGCGCGGCGTCGTGGTGAACAGCCCACAAGCCGACCCCTTTGAAGCGGTCCGTCTGCGACGCGTTCTGCACGCTCCCCGTGAACACGACATCGTATTGCCCGTCCCCGTCGATGTCCGCGATGGCCGGCGCCGTGTTCGTGAAATGCGCCTGAAGGGCCGTCTCTTCGTCGTTGGCGTAGCCCTGAATCGCCTCCGCGAGATCGTGCAGATACCGCACGCCCGGCGTCTTCTTCGGCTTGAACATCGGATTCGCGTCGAACGCCTCCCCGGAGCCGTGGTGGATGCTCACATAGGCGTTGTCGTGCGGCACCACGATGTCCTGTTGCCCGTCCCCGTCCAGGTCTCCGACCGCCACGTTCTGGTCGTAACAGCCGGCCAGATAACACTTCTGGTCCGTCTCACAGCCGCTCACGCCCTTCGCGTTCGGCGGGAACGTCGCGAACGGCGTGCCGTCCGCGTGCCACGCGTTCATCACGTCCGTCACGTCCCCGTGCGCGGGCGCCGCCACCAAGTCCAGCGCTCCGTCACCATCGATGTCGCCCGCCGCGAGCGACCGCATCTCGTCGTCCCACGCGACCGGGAAGCCGGACATCGCCTTTCCGTCCGCGTCCAGCAAGAACACCTGTCCACGCGCCGCGAACGCGATCTCCAGCCGCGCGTCCCCCGTGAAATTGGCCACGATCGGGCTCGCCCACGACCGACCGTCGAAGTCGAAGGACCACTTCAAGGCCCCGTCGCTCCCGAAGCAGAGCAGCTTCTCTTCGCGGGCGATCACGATTTCGTTCTTGCCGTCGCCGTCCAGGTCCGCGATCGCGGGCGACGCGAGCCACCCCTCGTGCCAGCGGTCCGCGAGCTGGTATTTGAGCACCGGCTCTTGCACGGTCGCGGAGCCTCCCGCGGTCTCGCAGCTCGGCGTGGATGGGATGGGGGAGCCGCCGGTTCCATTGCCGCCGGTCGGGTTCGTGGTGGTGCCGCCGTTGCCGTTGCCGCCGGTTCCATTGCCTCCGGAGCCGCCGTTTCCAGCGGATCCGCCGCTCGCGGACCCCGCGTCACCGCAGCCCGCGGAGCACGCCGCGAGGAGACAGCCCATCACGAAGGTGGATGTGAAAGCGATTCGAAGGTGCTTCATCCCCCGATGGTACGCGCCGCGCCGCCCGCAGAGCAACGTGGCAGTCGCAGGGGCGGCGCAATCGGGGTCACGGTGTCGGAGGCATTGCGTCGGCGTGACGGCCGCGCGTTCACGGCACGGAGTAGAAGGTCGTCGTCCGCGTGCGCCGCAGTCCGATCCGGCTCTGCTTGTTCAGCGCCGGATCCGGCGTGCCGGCGAGCTCGCAGGAGACGGTGACGTCCACGTAACACTCGTCGTCCACGTAAGAGGCGTAGATCGCGCCCGCCGGGACCGTCAGGTAATCCCCGTTGGTCCCCACGTCGTAGTGAGAGGAGCTGATGCACGGCCCTTCGATATCGACGCTCTTGAACCCGACGGTCTCCGGCAGATCGAGCACGAGATCGTCGAGAGAGCGCGAGATCACGGCCCCCGTGAGGTCCAGCTCCACCGACTCCGGCAGGACGCCGCCGCTCGCGGGCGCGTTCGTGTATTTCGAGCGGTTCATCGCGACTCCCACGTCCGCTTCGTCGCCGAGGGGGATCGTCGCCGCGTAGTGCCCGTCCCCCGTCTCCGAGAGCCCGTACGTCTTCTTGGCGTACGTCGTGCTCAGCGTGTCACCGGGGGAGAGGCGCACGTAGTTCTCGTTGTCCACGGCGCGCGCCTCCAGACTGGCAGTCACGGTGAGGTAACCCGAGCCGTCGTCGACCGCGTCGACGAACACGGCGATGTCCTTGGTCGGGAGAGACGCGGACATCGTGGTACCTTTGCAGCCTGCGAACAGGGTTGCGCACGCGAGGCCGGCGAGGACGAGAGAAGCTCGGGCGATGTTCATGACCGCCCTTTTAGCACGCCCGATGCCGCGCCGCGCGCCCCGCGGAACGAGGTGCCAAGTGTGCGGTAATCATTGAATTGGACGATGATTTTCGCTGGTCCCGGCGCGACCGGCCGCGCGCCTTCGTGAGCGCCCGTTCACACGACCGCGCGCCCGTTGTCATGGCGCTCCGGGCCGTGCGGGCCGTTTGACCGCGTCAGATGGACTCGCCCGAGCCCGGCGGCTGCGAAGGCCCCTGTACGGGCGGAGGCGGCGGCGGCGGAGGCGGCGGCGGCGGAGGAGGCTGGCCCTGCGGAACATCGGTGTAGAGGATCGCGTATCCGCGCCCCGGCGAGCGTTGCTGGGTGCCGGGCTGGACGGTCGTCTCGGTGACGCGTCCGTTCGCGGTCTCCACGGTCTGCGTCGTCACGGCGCCGGTCTGCACGGGGGGCGGCGTCACGTCCACGACGGCGTCCGCGCCGAGCTTGCAGGCCTTCACGCGGAGGATATGCGTCTTCTGCTCCTCTCCGAAGAACCAGTACGCCTCCACGACGGCGATCGTCTTGTTGGGCCGAGTCGGCTGCGTACCTTGCGGGATCAGCTCCACCGCGCCGTCCGCGTGCGCCTCACACCAGTCCGCGCGCGCCTGCTCCGCGGCCGTGAGCGGAGGCCGGCACCCCCCGAGGACCCCCGATAACGCGGTGAGCGCTCCCACGAAGAACCCGAGAGGCAGTCTGTTCGACATACGGCCCCTCCGCATAACTCGAAGTCGCCCCCCGCGGAAGGGGGAGCACGAAAATAGCCTGTCCCGAATTGCCCAGCGGATAAGGGACTGTGATTTGGGGGGGCAAGCGCCGTTCGCGCGCGAAGGAGCCTACTCGGCCCGCTGTCTCGTTTTTGCGACAGGGGCCAGAGATCAGCGAATGTATCGGGGAGGATGGAGACGCCGCAGACTGGCAGTCTGCGAGAAGGCCTGTCAGGCGGCGGGCATGCCGGACATGTCCGGCTCGAAGAGGCTGATCATCGCGCCGGTCGGGTCCTTCACGAACGCCATGCGGCCGACCGTCGGGACCTTGATTTCAGGGACGACCACTGTCGCGCCGAGCTTCTCGGCCTGCGCGCGCGACGTCTCCAGGTTCGGGATGATGACGTGCTGAATCCAGTGGGACGGGGCGCCGGGAGGGGACTTGCCGAAGTCGGCCACCATCGCCTCTCCGGCCTTCACCACCGTCGAGCCGCCGGGGCCGTCCACCGTCGTCCAGCCGAGGACCGCGCCGAAGAAGGATTTCGCCTTCTCGATATCCGTGGTGGACAAGGACTCCCAGCAGAACATGCCAGTCTCGGGCCGCATGATCGGGGGCATGTCGCCCTCCTCCGAGCACAGGAGGCCGAGCGCGCCGCCCGTCGAGTCCGTCATGATCGCGAACCGGCCCACGCCGGCCGCGTTCGTGGCGGGGAGGATCACGCCTCCGCCGTTCTCCTTCGCGGCCGCGAGACAGCGATCCACGTCCGTCGTGGAGGCGTAGCTGACCCACGCGGGCGGCGGCCCCTGCTCCGGAAAGGCCATCATGCCGGCCACGTTGGTGTCGCCCTTCTTCACGATGGTGTACGTGCCGTGCTCGATCGGCATGTCGGCGAACGTCCAGCCGAGCAGCTCACCGTAAAAAGCCTTCGCTTTGGCCACGTCCGTGGTCATGAGCTCGCGCCAGACAAACTGACCCTCTCGGTATTTCTTTTCCATCGGCAGAACCTCCGGGCGGCCCCGTACCACGATCGCGCGCCGGCCGGATCGATGGAGTGACAAATGCTGCGCACTGGCATGGAACGCCCCGCCGTGACAGCCTTGAGGCACGGACGTGCTACATTGACGGAGCAGGGCGAAACCGGCCCTGTTCTCGGGAGGAGGGACCAATGAAGAACAAGGACGAAGGCGCCGAGTCGAGGCGTCCCGAAGCGAAGCGCACCGAGGATGTCGAGAAGGAGAAATCCCGCTCGAGCGCCCGAATCTTCTCCGCGCTGAGGTCGATGATCGGGCTCGATTTCGTGAGCTTCCGCGGCAAATCGGTGCTCATCACCGGCGGCTCGCGCGGCCTCGGGCTGATCCTCGCGCGAAAGCTCGCCGACGAGGGCGCGAAGGTGGCCATTCTGGCCCGTGACGAAGCGGAGCTCGCGCGCGCGAAAGACGATATCCGCCGCCGCGGCGCGGACGTCCTCACCATCCGCGCGGACGTGCGCGAGCCCGCCGAGGTGAAGGCCGCGGTGAAGCGCGCCGCCGAGGAGCACGGGCCGATCGAGGTGCTCATCAACAACGCGGGCATCATCACCGTCGGACCGATGGAAGAGATGACGCGCGAGGACTTCGCCGACGCCATGCGGACGCACTTCCACGGTCCGCTCGAGGCGACGCTCGCCGTGCTGCCGGAGATGCGGAAGGCCAGGAGCGGCCGTATCGTGAACATCTCGTCGATCGGGGGCGAGATCGCGCCGCCGCACATGCTGCCTTACGTGGCGAGCAAGTTCGCGCTCACCGGCCTGTCCCAGGGCCTGCGCGCCGAGCTGATGAAGGACGGCATCATCGTCACCACGGTGTGCCCCGGCCTTTTGCGCACCGGCAGCGCCTACAACGTGACCTTCAAGGGACGGAACCGGGCCGAGGCCGACTGGTTCTTCCTCGCCGACTCGCTGCCTCCGCTCGCCATGAGCGCGGACCGCGCGGCGCGCATCATCCTGCGAAACGTGCGCCTCGGCCGCGGGACCGTGACGCTCACGATCGCCGCGAAGATCGCCGCGAAGGTTCAGGGGGCGATCCCCAGTCTGTTCGCGGACTCGATGGGCCTCGTGAACCGGCTCATGCCGTCTCCGGGCGGCATCGGGACGCGGGGCGCGAAGGGGAAAGACAGCCTCACGCGCCTCACGTCGTCCAGCCTCACGATCCTCACGCAGCGCGCCGCTCGCCAGAACAACGAGCTGCCCCCCGAAAAGGAGCGCACCGGCACGGCCCAGCAGGGCAAACAAGGCTCTTCGGAGAAATCCGAGCAAGGCAAGCCCTCCGAGAAGGAGCGCCCCGAACAAGGCCGCGCCGGCTCCGAGAAATCGGAGCACGGAAGGTCCGAGTCGAAGAAGGGCGAATCCGGAAAGCAGGAGTCCGGAAAGTCCGAGTCTGGTAAGCGGGAGTCCGGAAAGAGCGACTCCGGCAAGTCTCGGGGCTAGAGCGTCGTCCCGAATCGCGGAACGGCGCGCAAGGGCTCGCGAGCGAGCCCGCCTCCAGGGGTGAATCGACCGGGCGGAGCCAAGGCGAGAGGGGACGCGAGGCGTCCCTTACCTGGGCAAACTAGAGCGGCGTTCCGTGAAACGGAACGGCGCTCTAGAGGGCCGTCTTCTTCGGCGCGGCCTTGTCGGTCGGCGTCTCCGGGCGATGGCGCGGCAACACCACCGTGAAGGTCGCGCCGGCGCCGGGCTCTCCGGAGACGCCGATCACGCCGCCGTGCGACTCCGCGATCTGCTTCGCGATCCACAGGCCGAGGCCGAACGCGCCGGGCGGACCCGATCGGCCGACGCGCGAGAACCGCTCGAAGATCCGACCGCGATCCGCGTGCGCGACGCCGGGGCCGTGATCGATCACCGCGAGCCGCGCCATCGGCCCGTCCTGCATCACCGTCACGCAGACGGCGCTCGCCGGCGCGTGCTGGATCGCGTTCGAGATCAGGTTGCCGAGCAGCTGCTCCAGCCGCACGCGATCCCACCGTCCGAACACGGGACCGCCGGTGCGGAAATCAATGGGACACTTCGCGCGCGCCGCTTCTTCGCGATAACGCTCGATCACCGTCAATGACAGCTCGGTGAGATCCACCGGCTCCGGCTGGACCTGGAGCGCGGAGACGCGCGACACGTCGAGCAGGCTGTTCACGAGGTTGTCGAGGCGCACGCCCTGCTCGCGCACCTTGCGGATGCGACGCTCGATCTCCTCCGGCATGACGGCTCCCTTCTGGAGCAGGCGCAGGAGGCCGTCGACGTGGAGCTGCAGCGCCGTGATCGGCGTCTTCAGCTCGTGCGCGGCGAGGTTCAGGAAGCCGTCGCGCGCGGCGAGCTCCGCCTCCAGCTCGTCCACGCGATGACGGGCGCCGCCGTCGATCGGGTTCTCACCGGACTCCGTCGAGGGCGCCGCATAGGGGACCTGCGACTCGCCGTGCGGACGATCACCGAGCCGAGGCTCGACGGCGTTCTCCAAGCTCCGGCCCACGGGCGATCTTTAATCGTGGGCCGTCGCGCGCGCCAGCGGCAACACGCATTCAATTTTCGTCAGGGTTTTCGCTGAATCCGAGACGATATTGCGGCTTTTTCGACGAGGCCGTCGAAGACGATTGCCGCGTTACCGCGAGGACGGTTTCGTTGATGGGCAGTCAGGAGGTGGGGAGTTGCTCAATCGCAGGTATAAGCGCAGCCGCCGGGCGAGCACTTCGTGCAGATGCACGTCCCGAGGCTCGCGCCCGCGGGGTTCTGCGCGGTGCACGCGTCGATGCAGGCCTTGTCCTGGCACTGCTGCGTGCAGTTGATCCACGCCTGGCATTGCTGGAAGCCGGCGCCGAAGCACTGCTGAACCTCCGTCCCGCACTGCGATTGACCGCATTGCTGACACTGCTGCGCGTCGCCGGATCCGGTGTTCGTCGAGCCGCCGGCGCCGCCCGTCCCGCCGCCGGCGCCGCCCGCGCCGCTGCAGAGCGAGCCGCAGTCGGCCGAGCACGTGGTGCACACGCACTGTGCGATCGGCGCGGCGGCCGGGTGCGCCGCGGTGCACGCGTCGGCGCAGGCGGAGTCACCGCAGCTGTTCACGCAGGTGAGCCACGCTTGGCACTCCGCGAAGCCGGCCTGCTGCGCGCACTGGAGCGCCGCGTTCTGGCAGTTGTTCTGACCGCACTGCTGGCACGCCTGCGAAGGCCCGCCGCCCGCGCCGCCCGCGCCGCCCATGCCGCCCTGACAGGCCTGCGCGCAGTCGTAGAAGGCGCCCGACTGCGTCTGGAACGCGTCGATGATGTCGCTGCACATGACCGTGGGGTCGTTGACGCACTTGGCGAGACACTGGCCCTGCATCGTGTTGCAGTCGATGTACTGACCGCACTGGTTCGCGGGGAGACCACACCCTTCGACCTTCGGGCACGCGTCCGCGCACGTCGCCGCGGCCGTCGTGGTGGTGGTCATCGTCGTCGTGCCGCTGGTCGTCATCGTGTTCGTCGTGCTCGTCGTCGAGCCGCCGGCGCCGCCGATCCCGCTCATCGATCCGCCCGTGGAGGTGCTCCCCGCGGAGCCTCCGTTCGAGGAGAAACTCACGTTCCCACCACAGCCGAGTCCGATCAAAAGCGGCGTCGCCCACACAAGCTCAAGCCATCGCATCGCGTGCACCTGTCACCTTTCTGGCCGCGGATCCTATGCGGACCCGCGCGCGGGTGAGAAGCGCGCGCCCCCCGCGAACCGTCCTTTTTTCGCACGCCAACGAGCGCGCGCGGATTGTTCCGGTCCGCTCGAAATCATCGTTCAGCTCTATCGCCATTTCACGCCGCCTCTATACTTCCGGGCGGTGCGCAGCGGCGATCGGATCGGCGGAAGGTTCCGCATCGAGAGCCTCGCCGGATCCGGCGGGATGGGCTCGGTGTGGAGAGCGCTCGATCTGGAGAGCGGCCGCACGGTGGCGCTGAAGCTGCTGCACGGCCGCGATCCGCGCGACGCCGCGCGCTTCGTCCGCGAGGCGCAGCTCATCGCGAACCTCAACCACCACGGCATCGTCGGCTACGTCGCGGACGGCACGCTCGACAGCGGCGAGCGCTACCTCGTGATGGAGTGGCTCGAAGGCGAGAGCCTGGAGGCGCGCCTCGAACGCGCGCCGCTCACGCTCGCGGAGACGCTGTCGTTCGGGCAGCGCGCCTCCGAGGCGCTCGCCGCGATGCACGCGAACGGCGTGGTGCACCGCGATCTGAAGCCGAGCAACCTCTTCCTCGAAGGCGGCGATCCGGAGCGCGTGAAGCTCATCGATTTCGGCATCGCGCGGCGCGCGGCGGGGCCCGACGTGACGCGCACGGGCGTGCTGCTCGGGACGCCGGGCTACATCGCGCCGGAGCAGGCGCTCGGCGATCCCCACGTGGACGCGCGCGCCGACGTGTTCGCGCTCGGATGCGTGCTGTTCAAGTGCATCACCGGAGAGGGCGCGTTCGGCGGTGAGGACGATCTGCTGGTGCTGCTGCGCGTGGTGAAGGGCACGGCGCGCCGCGCGCGCGAGGTGACGCCCGCGCTCCCCGAGGAGATCGATCAGTTCCTCGCGTGGATGCTCCAGCGGCAGCCCGCGGATCGCCCCGCCGACGCGGGCGTGGTCGCGGCCGGGCTCGGGCGGCTCGGCATGATCTACGGCGCCGCGCGCCCCGCGGAGGATCCTCTCGACGAGCAGGTGACGACGCGGAACCGCAGCGTCGACGTGCCGGACGCGGAGGAGCCGTTCGGCAGCACGAGCCCGTTCCCGCTCATCCCACGAGAGGCGCGCGCGGCGCTCGGCAGCGAGCCGTTCGTGACGGAGAGCGCGGACGAGCGGCCCTCGGATCCGGGCGGCGAGATGATCACGGATCCGGTGCTGATGAAGGAGTCGTCGATGGCGTTCGCGGCCGACGTCGCGCGGGCGATCCGCGACGCCGAGATGCGCGCGCCGCAGCCTCCATCGTCGCTGCCGCCGCTGCCCACGCCCCTCGCCGCGCCGACGCCGCTGCCTCTCCCCGTGCCGACGCCGCTGCCTCTTCCTCCGCCGGCGCGGCCGCCGACGCCGGAGCAACGGCCGGTGCCGCCCGCGCTGCTGCACGCGCAGCCGCCGGCCGAAGAAGCGCCGGATCCTCGCTTTTCGCAGGCCCTCGCCGCGGCCGAGCGGTTCCTGCGGCAGAACGATTTCCGCAACGCCCTCCAGCAGGCGCGGCGCGCGATCGACGGCGGCGCGCGCGGGGAGATGCTCGGCGCGCTGTACACCCGCAAGGCCGAGGCGCACCGCTGGCGCGGGGAGCTCGTCGACGCGGAGCGCGCGGGCGCCGAGGCGATGGCGCAGCTCACGCCCGGCACCGAGATGTGGTGGCTCGCCGCGCGGGAGGCCGTGCTCGCCGCGGGATCGCGCAGCGACTCGGCCCGCGTGAACGCGCTCGCGGAGGAGATGATCCGCCTCCTGCCGACGGCGCGCGCCGACGCCGCGAGCGTGGGGACGATCTCGTGCACCGCGACGTACCTCATGCACACGGGGCAGATCCCGCTCCTCACGACGCTGCTAAGGTGGGTGGATCCGCTCGTGCGCAAGGCCGAGAGCGAGCCGCCCGCGGTGGCCGCGCGCCTCCTTCAGCTCCGCGCGCTCGCCGCGATGCACGTGGGCGATCTCGGCGCGTACCTCTTCGCGTGCGAGGCCGCGGCCGATCGGTTCGCCGCCGCGCAGGATCACCGCAACGCCCTCACGCAGCGGGTGAACGCGGGCTTCGCGCGGCAGGAGCTCGGGGCGTACGCCCGCGCCGAAGCGGATCTCGCGGGGGCCGTCGCCGCGGGCGAGCGCATGGGCCTCAACCACGTCGTGCTCGCGGCGCGCGCGAACCTCGGCGTCGTGCTGTCGCGCCGCGGGCGCCACGCGGAGGCGCGCACGATGATGATGGAGGTGCTGAAAGAGTCGGTATCCGAAGGCGATCGGCGCTTCGAGGCCTCCGCGCGGACGCACCTCTCGCGGATCCTCCTCGGGGGCGAGGACGTGGCGGGCGCGGTCCGCGAGGCGAAGGGCGCCGTCGACATGTCGCCGCCGCGCGCGCCGTCGCGGGTGTTCGCCCTCGGTGCCCTCGCGAGCGCGCAGCTCGCCAGCGAGCGCCCCGTCGCCGCGCTGGAGTCCGCGGAGCTCGCGATGGATCTGCTCGAATCGATGGGCGGCATCGAGGAGGGCGAGAGCCTCGTGCGCCTCGTCCTCGCCGAGGCGAAGCGCGCGACGGGCGACGTCGAAGGCTCGGAGGCGGCGATCGGGGTGGCCCGCGACCGGCTCCATGCCCGCGCGTCCGCGATCACCGATCCGGCGCTGCGGCAGAGCTTCCTCCGCGAGGTGCGCGAGAACGCCCGCACCCTTTCGCTCGCGCGCGAGTGGCGAGGCGAGTCGGGCGGATGGTATGGATTCTGAACAGGCACCCTCCGTGAAGAAGCACCGCCGCGAGCAATCGAGTCGAGATCGCCTGTCCAGGAGCGCCGATCCCGCGCGGCCGACCGGAGCGGGCCTGTTCCTGAGAGGCCTCCTCGCGTCGATCGCCCTTGTTCCGCTGGCGATCGCGTGTTCGGCCGCCCCCGCGACGCCGCCGCGTCCCCCCGAAAAAAAAGCACATCCGCCGCCGACTGCCATCCTCGACGCCGGCACCGACGCGCCCGAGGCCGCCGCCGCCGAGACCGCGCCGCCCCCGCCGGAGCCCCCGCGCGCGTGCCCCGAGGAGATGGTCCTCATCGACGGCGACTATTGCACCGATCTCCAGATGACGTGCCTCAAGAGCTGGTACGCCCCGGAGAACCACAAGACGATCTGCGAGCTCTTCCAGGAGCCGACGAAGTGCGTCGGCCCGAAGGTGAAGAAGCGGTATTGCATCGATCGGTACGAGTACCCCAACAAGAAGGGATCTCGCCCCGAGGTGATGAACAACTTCTATCAAGCCCAGGTCCTCTGCGCGAAGCAGGACAAGCGCATCTGCACCGAGACCGAGTGGACCATGGCCTGCGAGGGACCAGCATACAAGCCGTATCCTTATGGCTACGTCCGCGACTCCAAGAAATGCAACGGCGACCGCCTCTGGGACCGCCCCAGCAAAGAGAAGCTGTGGGCCCGGGACGCCTCGGAGCTGGAGCGCCTGTGGCAGGGCGTCGTGAGCGGCTCTCAGCCCGAGTGCGTCAGCGACTACGGGGTCTACGACATGCCCGGAAACGCCGACGAGCTGGCCGCGAACGAGCACCTGGACGACCACAAGTACGACAACGTCACGACCGGCGGCCCCTGGTACAAGGGAGTCCGCAACCAGTGCCGCCCCAAGATCTACACGCACGACGAGGGGTTTCAGTACTATTATCTCTCGTTCCGGTGCTGCAAAGAGACGGACGGGCAGCCGACGGACCCGCGCGCGCCGAAGCAGATCAAGCGCGGCCAGGCGTGGGACAAGATCGTGTGGCTGTCCGAGCACTCGCTCGATCTGCGGCCGAAGAAGCCCGCGCCTCAAAAGGCACCTTGAAAACCGCAGAGGCACCCACAAAGCTCGGGTCGTGATGGGCGTCCTCGCGGAGATCAAGGGCACCGTGACTTCGGTTCTGGCGAAGGTCGGGATCGACGGAGAGAACGTCTTGCTCGGCGTCGCGATCGGCGTCGTGTCCTTCTTCGGCACCATCGCGCTCACCGGCGCGGTGCTCGTGCGGCTCCCGCCCGACTACATCACGAACGAGCACCCCAAGAAGCCGGACCGCGCGGACATCCGGGGACGACTCGGCCTCTGGGGGCGGCACCTCGTCGGCGTGCTGCTCATCGTGCTCGGCCTCGTGCTGATGTTGCCGGGCGTGCCGGGGCAGGGGCTCCTCACGGTGATCGCGGGCCTCTTCATCTCGGAGCTGCCGGGGACGGGCAAGCTGCTCCGCCGCATCCTCCGCTGGCCGAAGACGCTCGCCGCGGTGAACGCCCTGCGCGCGCGCTACAAGCACCCTCCGCTCCAGACGTCCGCCCCCCCGGAAGAGGACGTCAAAGGCTGAAACAGCCCTCGATCGGCCAGCAGAACTGCACTTGGTACGGCAGGCACCCCTGGCCCTGGGGACAGGGCTTGTTGCACGCCATCGTCGCGGGGGACTGGTCCGGGGCGGCGCCGCAGTATTCTTGCCAGTCGTTCCACTTGCCGTCGCTGTTGTCCGGGCCGCAGTTGGGGCAATTGCTGCAATCGCAGAGAGGCACGCACGCGCCGAGCGCCTGACAGTGCGCCTCGGGCACGCAGGCCTCCTCCGCGGTGCATCCGGCGTTCGCGCACGGGTCGATCGCGAGCACGCACTCGTTGCCTTGAAGCATGTAGTCCTGCGGGCACGTGCACGTCGCGACGCCCCCGATGACCTCGCACGCCGCGCACGTGCCGCACTGCCCGGGCATGCACTGCTCGTCGACGACGCACGTCGCGCCCACCGCGTGATATCCAGGGTTGCACGCGCACGTCGCGACGCCGCCCTGCGCCGAGCAGGTGCCCTGTCCGTTGCAGGTGACGCCCGCGCACGGCTCCGAGCTCGTCGCGCCGCCGGTGCCGTTTCCGCCCGTCGCCGTCGTGCCGGTGCTCCCCGCGGAGCCGGCCTGTGCGCCGGCGCCGCTGCCCCCCGAGTGCGTCGTCGCCCCGCCCCCCACCGCGCTGCCGATGTTGCCGGAGCTGCACCCGAACAGCGCGAGACCGGCGGCGAAGATCACGAGACGCGGCGACGCGACGCAGGAGGGCAGATGCAACATCCGCCCAGATTATCCGCGGGCCTCCGCGAGGGGGAGAGGATTCGCCCGCTCTTCGTCCTCGGCGCGGAGCAGGGCGCGCGCGGACGGCAGGAACACCTCGTGGAGCACGGCCTTCCGGAGGCTCGCCATCTCCGAAGCCGACAACATGCCCTCCGCCGACTCCGCATCTCCGGCGCCTGCAGACTGCCACTCTCCGGGGCGCGCGCTCTCGGCGACGAGGCGGCCGAGCTCGACGGACAAGGCCTCTCGCGCCTCGCGACCGCCGCGGTGGAGGAGCCACGCGAGGGCGCGCCACGACAAGAGAGCGTGCTTCTCCTCGTCGTCGATGATGCGCGACAGCACCTCTCGCACGACCGGATCCGCCGCGCGCTCCCGCTCCTCGCGGGCCACGATCGCGGCGAACGTCTCGCCGACGCAGCCCTCGTGGATCAGAGTCCGGACGATGCTCGCGACGTCGGACGAATCCATCGCTCCCCGAACGGGCAGATCGCCGGGCCCCACGGGCGCGCCCGCGAACGCCGACGCCAGCCCGAACGCGAGCCGCGCGTGCAGCGTCTCGTCGGCCATCGCGGAGGTGGTCTGTTCGATCAGCTCGGGCGGCGCGCCCAACGACAGGAGCTGCAGCGCGAACCGCGCGAACGACGCCACCGACGCGTGCTCCAGGCGCGCGACCTCGGTGAAGCGGCGGACCATCGCCGCGCGCGCCGCGGGGGAAAGACTGGCCACCTCCGGACAGAGGGGCGCCGACCACTCGCGCGCGCGCACCACCTCCGCGAGCCGCAGCTCCTCCCCCACGTAGAACGGGCGGCCCCCGATGTTGCACGGATCGCCCGCGCACGCGAAGTGATCGCCGTTGAAGTGGCAGACCCCGCTCGGGCACTGCGCGTCGTTCAGGCACTCGTCGTGATCGGTCGTGCAGGCGAACGCGGGCTCGCGCGCGCCGGCGCACTCCGGCGAGACCGTCATGTAGAGCGCGCACGACTGGCCCTCTCCGCAGTCCGCGGTCACCTTGCATTCCGCGGGGACGCACAGCCCGCCCTTGCTGGTGCAGAGGCACGCGTTGTCCGGCCCACAGTCCTTGTCGCTCTCACACCCGTAGCGGCAGATGCACGAGCCCTGTCCGTCGCCGCCGCAGCGCCCGAGGGGCAGAGCGGTGCAGTCCCCGTCGGTCGTGCACTGCGTGGTATCCGTGCAGGCGGACTGGTCTCCGGCCGGCGGCAGATCGCAGGTCACCGGGTTCGGCCGCACCTTGATCACGTTGCCGCAGTCCACGAGCCCGTCCGCGCCGGGCTTGCTGTTGCTGCAGTCGACGACGATGGAGCCCTCGCAGCCGAGGAAGGGAGTCAGGCCGAGCGAAAGAAAGATCCCCGCCGTGAGCCGGCGGAGCGCCTTGGATTGTGTGGGGGTCATGGAAAGGCTGCCTGGAAGCAACGCATGCGCCACTCGGCAAGGGCGCGTCCCGCGGTCCAGGTCGGCGGAGGCTCGCGTCGGAACGCCTTGAAAGGAAGGCGATCCGTGAGACTCGCGGCGTCGCCGTCCCTCGGGGAGGACGGGCGCGTGCACCGCGGGGAGCGGCGCGGCGGTCATACCTCGACCTCGATCCCGGCCCAGGAAAAGCCCCAGACTTGCGAAGGCGGTGATACGTTGCGACGATGCCCACCAATTTCGTCTTGTGGTTCGGTCCAGTGAGCTCCACGCAGATCAAGGGCGCGACCGCCTTCGGGGCGACTCCCCACATGGTGAGCTGCACGGGGGACGGCTCCGACGGGACGGCCACGTGCGCCGACCGCGCGGACGGCTGGAAGGACGGCGACGGGCGCCGGCTCCCGGCGCTCCTCAAGAAGATGGCGATCGACTCGAACGACATCAATCGCCTCGTCCTCGGGGCGTTCAGCGCAGGTGGCCAGTGCCTGAAGCGCGTGTGTCTCCACGCGACGGATCGACAATGGATCTCCGCCGTCCTCCTCTCCGACGCGACCTATTCCATCGAGTGGCTCGATCACAAGAACGGCCATGTCGCGCCGATCGAGGGGTTCTTGCGGTACGCTGTCGACTGCTTGTCGGACGGGCGGCTGTTTTTGGCGACGGCCTCGGCGTCTCCGAACCACGATTATCCGACCGGCGCGCAGTGCCTCGCCGGCCTCAAGGACGGTATCGAGAAGGAGACGGGCCTCGTCTTCGAGGACGCGACCGGGGACCCCTTGTGGACTGGCCTTCACAAGCCGGAGCGCGCGTGGCGCCTGAAGAACGTGGTGTTCGCCGATTTCGGCCTGGCGTACCATCACGGTGAGCACCCGACGGTCCTCGCGCCGATCCTGTGGCCGCGCGCGCTCGAGATGGTCGCGGCGGCGGGCGGGCGCACCGGCTGAGGCCGCTCGATCGCCGAGGCATCCCGCCTCACGGGGCGAAACCCCCCGCGACAGATGCGCGCCTCGGCTGTGAACGGACGGTGACGCGGCCACGCCCCGACCGGAAGTCGCGCCGAAATGTCCTGAAAAACAAGCCGAATCGGCGCCTCGGCCGGAAAGGCCCGCTGGTCACGGATCTTGCCAGAGAGATCGTCGCGAGGTCCCAACACCCTTCCTGGTGCCCGCTCATCGGAAAATGCTGCGCTCCCTCCTCAAGCTCGGTCTCGGTTCTTCGGTGGCTCTCGCGGCGGTGCTCTTGTCGCCCGGCGCCGCGCACGCGCAATACGCCCCTGGTCAGTACGGACCGGGCCAGTACGGCGCGCCGCCCGGCCAGTACGCGCCGCCCGGACAATACGCGCCTCCTGGTCAGTACGCGCCGCCGCCGCAATATCCCCAGTACGGACAGCCCTATCAGCCGCCGTACTCGCAGCCGTATCCCCAGTACGGGACTCCGTACCAGCAGTATCCGCAACAACCTCCTTACCAGCCGCCGCCGTCTCCGCCGTGGGGCCAGCTCGGCATCGTGGCCCATTTCAGCGGCCTCGCGGACACCAAACAAGGCGGCTCGCAGGGCTACGGCTTCGGCCTCGGCGTGCGCACGTGGGCGATCGACTTCCCGCTCGACGTCGGCATCGAGGCGGAGACAGACCGCTACGACAATGACCGTAACGACTACCGCCTCAACGCGGACCTCTATCTGACCGGGTGGAAGAGCCGTTTCTACAACCTCTATCTCCTCATGCCCGCGGGCATCAACGTGGTGACGATGCCCTCCGGCGCCACCACGGGGGCGGCCGTCCCGAGCACCGGATACCAGGGCTCGATCGGCGGCGGCCTCGGCTTCCAGCTCAAGATCTGGCGCATCGCGGCCAGCGCCGAAGGCCGCCTCTCGTACCGCCGCGGCGAGGACAACACCCCCTGGGCGAAGGAGACCGTGGCCGAGGCGCGCATCAACTTGATGGTGCTGCCGTTCGACCTCTGAGAGCTCCGCGCGGCCCGCCGCGACTGCCACCTTCGACTGCCACCTTCCACTCCCTCACTGCAACAGGATCGCGCCGGTCGGCCAACCGTTCGCCTCTTCGCCCCACGCGGCGCACGTGCGCTTTCCGCCGCGCGGCACGTCGCAGCGGCGCAGCGCGAGGCCGATCTCCATCCCCGCGGCCGGCGTCACTCCGAGGCTCGCCCACGGGAGCGCGGCCTCCACGATCCACTCCTCGTCATCGTCGCTCGGGTCCGAGATCGTCCCGTCGCGGTCCAGCCCCACGCGGATCCCGGACTCCCACGTCGCGTCGGGGGCGCCCGCCCGGCCTCGGCGCGCGTCCGTCACCGCGCCTCGGGCCGAGACGTCGATCGTATACGTGACGCCCTGTCCCGGCGGCGCGAGCAGGATCGAGAAGCTGTCGTCGAGCCACACCGGGCCGTCGTGCGGCGTGTCCCGCGCCTCGATGTCCTCGTCCCCGGCGTAGAGGACCAGGTACAGATTCCGGGCGTCCCAGAGCAGGCGCGCCTCCGACGAGGGGCGGGCGAACGCGCCTGTCGCGTCCCGGAACAGGCCTGTTCGCGCCGGCGCCGTCCAAGCGTCCTCCTCGACCTCGCCGTCCGGGAGCACGGGAGATCGCGCGGGCGGCACGGGCAGCACCACCCGCGGAGCCGCCTCCGTCACGGGGGAGGGGCCTTGTTCACGAGACCCGGAGTCGCACCCGTGACAGCCGCCCACGAGCGCCCCGCACGCGAGCAGCGCGCTCCACCGCGCGAGGGGACGAACGCTCGACCTCACGGCGCGGCCGAGCCGTTCGCCTTCACCGCGAAGGTGTCTTTCACGCTGTTCGACGAATAATCGTGCTCCTTGAGCTCGATGGCTCCGTCCGGCCTTTGCCGCGCGATCACGTACCCGTACCCGCCGGAGCCGACGAGCGGCGCGCCCCCGTTGCCGACGATGATCTGGCGCGAGTCGGCGTAATGATCGTACTTGTGCGTGTGCCCCGCGATCACGATCGTGAAGGGGTGTTGATGGACGATGTTCATGCTCGGGACCACGCCGGGCGCCGTCGTGGCGGAGTCGCCCTCGTGCCGCACGACGAACGTGTACGTGGTCGGCGCCGACAGCGTGTCTTTGAGCCACGTGGCCTGCGCCGAAGACCAGGCGTTCGCCGCGACGAACACGAGCTTGGCCGTCCAGGAGCCGTCCTTGGCCTTCACGTGGACCGCGTAATAGGGCTTGTCGACGCCGAGGGGGGCGAGCATCTTGCTCATGAAGACGTCGTAGTTCTTCGTCGTCCCGTCGGCGCCGCTGGGCCCGCAGTTCGAGGCGGTCGCGCCCGTGCACTCGTGGTTGCCCATCGCCGGGAACAGCGTGCCCGTGTAGTTCGCGCGCGCCGTGAGGTAGAGATCGAGCTGCTTCGTCCCCTCGCCGCCGTAGGGCTTCGCGAACATGTAGTCGCCCGTCGCGACGGCGAACGCGGGCTTCGGCGACTGGGACTCCACGTCTTTCCAGATCTTGGTCACGATCGAGGTAGGGTATCCGCCCGTGTCGTCGATCAGAGGAGGACGGGTGTCGCCGACGATCGCGAAGCTCAACGTGTCCAGCGTCCCGCCGTCGATGCCAGTCACGCCGCCGCCGGAGCCGCCCGTGGTCATCGCGCCGCCCGCGCCGCCCGTACCGCCGGAGCCGCCCGTACCGCCGGAGCCGCCCGCGGACATCGGGGGTCCGCAAACATCGGTGATGGGGACACAGAGCTTCACCGCCGCGCCCTCGGCCGTGGTGACGTCGGTGCACGTATGGCCGGCCGCGCACGCCTGGCCCTGGGCGCAGCTCGGGGCGCAGAACGAGTCTCCCGCGAACTGACCACACGACTCTCCGGTGAGGCAGTCCGCGTCCGTCACGCACGGCGGACACTCGGCCCGCGTCGTGGTCGTCGGGTCGCCGCTCGACGTCTCACCGGCCCCACAAGAGGTGAGGCCGGCGGCGGCCGCGGAGAGGAGGAGGGAGAGCGAGAGAGGATGTCGCACAGGCAGGCTCCAGCGCGAACCCTACCCGCGCGGAGCTCCCCTGTCACATCGAAGTGACGGGATTCTCACAATGATTCAACGACATCCTGTCCAGTTCTGCCACGCGTGGGGCAGAGTTGGTCAAGTGGTCAGTTGCGGTCGAACGAGACCCACGCGCCCGTGGCCCAGTTCTCCCCGGCCTTGAACGCGCCCACGTACGTCGCGGTCGTGTCGAAGAAGCCGTCGTTGGGCGGCGTCGCCGCGTTCGCGGTGATCGTCGTGGCCGGCGTGAAGTCCGGAGTCGTCGCGAACGGCGCGGTCAGCTTCGGATCGGTCTCGGCGTTCTTCCAGGCGGGGTTCTTGAACCAGGCGCGCTCGTCGAGCCCGGCGTCGTCGTCCGAGAGGACGCCCATGCCGCCCGCGACCTCCGCATACGCGATGTTGTTCTCGGCCGTACCGTAGCCGTTTCCGTAGCAGATCGAGGAGTGGATCTCGACCGAGGTGGCCGCGTCGCGCACGTCCACGCAGGCCTCGAATCCGGTCCAGATCGCGTTGTGGATCTGGCCCTTCGTCGAGCGGCGCACGAGCGCGCCGTACTGCTGCTTCGCCCCGTCCGTCGCGAGGTTCTTGCCGACGAGCGTGGCATTGTAAATCGTGGGGTTCGAGATGGGAGTGTTCACCGAGGCGTTCGCGTCGTTGTCGCCCTCGAACCCGTTGGTGTCGTCCTCGAACGCCGGATCCTGCTGGAGCGCGACGAACTGGAGCTTACCGGAGAAGCCGTTGTCCCAGTCGAAGCCGTCGTCCTGGTTGTTCGCGCAGAGGAGGTATTTCGCGTTCACGGTGCCGCCGAAGAACTCGTAACAATCGTCGAGCGCGTCGTGCACCATGATGTGATCGATCGTCGTCTTGTTGCCGACTCCGCCGAACGTCAGGCCGTTGATCTCGTTGTTCGGAGAGAGCTGCACGCCCGCGAACTCGATGCGAACGTACTGCAGGATACCGGAGCTGTCGTCGGGCGCGCTGCCGCCGTACATCGTCTCCGGGCTCGGCGGGATGCCCTCGATGGAGGCCTGTCCACCCTGGATGTTGATGGGCGCCTTCCCGAGGAGGATGACGCCGCCCCAGTCGCCCGGCGCGCGCTCCCCCTTGTTCTTCTGGCTCGTGAACACGATGGGGAGATCGGCTGTCCCCTGCGCGTCGATCTTGCCGCCGGGCTGGATGACCAGCGTGCCGAGCGACACCTGCTCTCCCATGACCGTGGTGCCGGGCTCGATCGTGAGCGTGGCGCCCGATTTGACGTAGACGATGCCCTTGAGGAGATAGCACTTGTCCGAGGTGAGCAACTTGTCCGCCGCGATCTCCCCGGTGAGCTCGACGACGGGATCCCCCGGGCATTTCGCCGTCATCACGGTGGTCGTGCTGCTCGTCGTCTCGGTGGTGCCGCCGGTGCCTCCGGTGGAGTCGGTGGTCGAGGTGGTGTCCGTGGTGCTGCTGCTGCTCGTCGTGGTGGACGAGGTCGTGGTCGTCGTGCCGCCGGCGCCGCCCGTCTCGCCGCCCGAGCCCTCGCACGCGGAGAGGGAGAGAGCGCCCGAGAACAAGCCAAGAACGAGGACGGAAGAGAAAGACCTTTGCATGTTGCCTCCTGAATGACGGCGCGCATCATGGAGGCTGTTCATGTCGGTTGTCTGACAGGGAGTCGACTCTCTCGAAGAGACGGTGTGTCCGGGGAGTGTCCGTCGTGTCAGTTCGTGACCGTCACGGACAGGTTGAAGCTCGTGCCGAAGCGGCGCTGCTCCACGACGGCCTCGTCCTTGTCCTCGGCCCCGAACGTCGCGCGGTACGGCGAGTTGAGGATGTTCTCGATCGTGAGCTTGAGATCGACGTGCTGCCCGATCTTCTGCGCGATCGCCGCGTCCAGCAGGTGCCGCGGCTGCTCGTACGTGTCGAGCAGGTTGTTCGACCCGGCGGCCCGGATGCGCGCGGCCGACACGTTGTAGAGGAGCCGGGCGCGCGTGCCGGTGCCCTCGTTCGTGTAGTCGAGCCCCAGATTCAGGACGAGCGGCGACTGGCCCACGAGCGGCCGCACGTTCGTCGTCTGGATCCCCTGGCTCGGGTCCAATTCGACGCGCGACTGCGAGAGCGTCAGGTTGGCGATGGGGCTCAGATCGGCGAGGGCCGAGGTGATGAATCCGAGGTTCTTCTTGGCCTCCAGCTCCAGCCCGAGCACGCGCGCGCCCTTCGCGTTCGTGTACGTGATGAGATCGTTCGACGAGCCGCCGAGGATGATCGCCTCGATCGGATCCTTGAACTGCTTGTAAAAGGCGCTCACCGCGAGCACGTCCGCCGCGCCGGGGAACACCTCGAAGCGGAGATCCGCGTTGACGATCGTGGACGCCTTCAGATCCGGATTGCCTTGCTGGTCGCGCGCGCCCACGTAATCGGTGAACAGGAACGGCGACACCTCGCGGAGCTGCGGCCGCGCCACCGTCTGCGACACCGACGCTCGAAGGTTGGAGTCCTTCGTCGTCTTCCACACGAGCGAGAGGGCCGGCAGCACGTCCACGGAGTCGTGCGTCGAGGACACCTTGGTGTCGGGCAGGAACCGATCGAACGACGAGAGGGTCTGTGACCACGACTCGATGCGAGCGCCGCCGATCACGCGGAGCGCGGGGGTGAGCGTCCAGTCCGCCATGAGGTAACCGGCGTAGAGGTTCTGCGACGCCACGTAGGAGTCGGTGTTCTGCGTCCACTCCTTGAAATCGACCTTCGTCCCGATGTTCGCGTCGGTGAAGATCTGGTCGGGCGCCACCCCGTAGTCATTGAAATGGCCGTTCAGCGGCCGGAAATGGAACCGCCGCGCGTCGAACGTGCGCTCGCGCACCTGCACGAAGAACCCGGCCTTCGCCTTCAGCGGAGTCGCGCCCTCCAGGATCGGCTGCGTCACGTTGAGCATGCCGCCGATGGAGCGATCCGACTGCGACGCGAAGAAGTGCTGTCCGCTCAGCGTGGGCGTCCCGTCCCAGAACCGGCTCGTGCTCCCGTCGCCGTTCGTGATGAGCAGATACGATGTCTGCCGCGTGTCCGGCTCGTCGAGCGTCGCGAGGGATCCGGAGACCCGGTAATCGAGATCCATGCCTTTGAGCGCGCGGATCTTGTGCTCCCCCATCAGCTCGCCGAAGAAGAGCCCTCGCGAGCGAAATTGGAGCCTCGTGTCCTCGCGCGTCGCCTCCGCGCCGCCGTCGTAGCCCGTGAGCACGCGCGCCTCGTTGTCCGAAGAGCGGCTCACGAGCCCGGTCAGCGTGAAGCGGTGATCGTTCGAGGGGCTCCACGACACGACCCCGAGCCCGCCCCAGTTCACCTGGTCATTGCCGATCTCGCCCGTGTTGTCGACCTCGGCCTTGTACGGAAAGGGCTTGTTCGGATTCGAGGGGTCCACCGCGTAGTTGAACCGCCGCGTGAGGTAGTCCGTCGCGATCGTGAACCTGCGCCCGTACGTCGCCGCGGCCGTGATCCCGAGCTTTCCGGCGGAGCCGAGCGACAAGGTGCCTCCGCCGACCACGTTGAGCGTGTGGTTCGGCAGGGCGAGGCTCCGATTCGTCTGCATGGAGGAGTTGATGCGCTTGCCGGCCGCCCAGCGATCCTCCTTGTTCACGGTGCTGCCGTCGGGCTTGGCGCTCCCGTCGGAGAGCTTGTACTCCGGAAATTTCGAGGGCAGCGAGCGCCGACCGCTGTCGATCCCGAGGAAATCGGTGCTGCTGCCCGGGTACGACAGCCTGTCTCGGAACGTCGACTCGGTGTTGAAGCCAAAGGAGAGCGTGGCCGCGATCTGGAATTGATCGGTCGGCTGCCGCGTGTGGATCGACACGGAACCACCCGCGAAGTCCCCGGGCATGTCCGGCGTGAACGTCTTCAAGATCGAGATGTCCGAGAGCACCAGCGCCGGGAACAGATCCAGCGGCACCGCCTGCCTGTCGGGCTCCGGGCTCGGGAGCGGACTGCCGTTCAGGAGAGCGTTGGTGTACCGCTCGCCGAGGCCGCGCACGTAGACGAACCGCCCGTCGAGGATCGTCGCGCCGACCACGCGTCTGGCGGCCTCCGCGGCGTTGCGATCGGGCGTCTTCGCGATGTCCTGCGCGCTCACCGCGTCGCCGACGTTGGCCGAATTCTTCCGGATGAGCACCTGCGTCGCGGCGCTCGCGCGGTCGGGCGTCACCTCGATCTCGACGACCTCGGGAGCCGCGGTGTCCGCGTCCAGCGACACATCGATGGTGAGCGTCTGCCCCTTCGCGACGGCCGCCTTCTGCACGCGACGGGCCTTGTGGCCTTCGTAGAAGACCCGCAATTCGTAGGTGCCCGGCGGCAGCTCCAGCCGGTAATTCCCGTCCAGATCGGTGAGCGTCTTGTACTTGGTGCCCACCACCGTGACCTGCGCCTCGATGATGCCCTCTCCGTTCGAGGACTCGACCACCTTGCCGGCGATCACCCCCTTGTCCTTCGGCGCCGGCGGCGGCGCCTCTTCCACCGCGACCTCCTCGACGTCGCCTTCCTCACCCGCGGAGGGCGCCTGTGGCGAAGATGGTTGCTCTGCGGGCGGCTGCGAAGGTGCCTGTGGCGAGGGTGCCTGTCCAAAGGCGATCTGCGGATACACGAGGGCCGCGCCGAGCAGGGAGAGCGACGTCGCCCCAGCTCGGCTCCGGTGACGGAACTTCATTCAGATTTCTCCGTGAGAAGGCTGATCGTGCGGGCGCCGCCCGTGCGGGCGATATCCATGACCTCGGCGGCCACCCCGTAGGGGACGTCGTCCCCGGCGTTGAAGAAGAGGATCTGATCCTTGCGCGCCGCGAAGATGCGAAGGAGCTTGTCCTTGAGCTCGCGCCGCTCGACAGGCTGCTTGTTGATGCGCACCGTGCCGTCCGGATCCACCGTGAGCACCACGGGCTTGTTGTCGTCCACGGGCGGCGGATCGTTCTGCTCGGCGTCCTTCTTCGGCAGGTTGAGCCAGAACGTCTTCGTCAGCATGGGAGTCACCACCATGAAGATGATGAGCAGCACCAGCACCACGTCGACGAGCGGGGTCACGTTCATCGCCGGCGAGACGTGCTTTTGCCCGCCGGAGGAGAGGTTCATTCCCATGGCTCAGCCCCCCTCTTCCGCGGCGGTCTTCGGGCCTTTTCCGCCCTTCTGCGTGACCGAGATGGCCACTCCGGGCAGCCCGCCATTTTGCATGTCGAGGAGGAGCGCGCGCAGCTTCGAATAAGGCAGCGACGCGTCCCCCTTGAGCACGATCTTCCGGTCCGGCTCCTCGGCGTGCGCGGCCTTGAGGCGCTCCACCAGACTGGCCACGTCCCCGATCGGCTCCTTTTCGAGGAACAGGCTCCCCTGCGCGCTGATCGTCACCATCACGGGGGGGATCTTGGGCTTCGGCCCCTCGTCTGGCGTCGTGATGGCGGGCAATTCGACGCGCTGGCCGTGCTCCATCTCCGGGGCGATGACCATGAAGATGATGAGGAGCACCAGCACCACGTCGACCAGCGGAGTGACGTTGATGTCGGGCTCGACGTTGGCCCTACGCCGCTTTCGCGAACTTCCCGCTGTCGTCGTCGATGCCATGGCAGTGCTCCATCTCGTCCAAGATTTCGCCCGCGAACCGCTCCAGCGCGGCCTCGTCGGCGTTGATTCGCGTGTTCAGGTAATTGAAGAAGAGCACCGCCGGAATGGCCACCATGAGACCGAAGGCCGTCTCCACGAGGGCCTCCGCGATGCCCGCGCCCACCGCGCCGAGCCCCGCCGATCCGGTGCCGCCGATCCCCTGAAACGCGGTGATGATGCCCACGACGGTGCCGAGCAGCCCCACGAACGGCGCCACGGAGCCGACGGTCGCGATGATGGACAGGCCCTTTCGCATGTCCGCGGTCATCGCCTCTCGCCGCCGCTCCGAGGCCCGCCGCGCGCGCTCCACGGCGGACAGGTTGCCTTCGTGGTTCTGGAGCGCGTGCTGGTACCGATTCACGATCCCGCTCGCGAGCTTCGCCATGAACGAGCGCGAGTGATCCTTCGAGATGGTGAGCACGTCCTCGATGCGCCAGTCGTCGATCGCGCCGCGCACCTTCGCGAGGTACTCGAGCGTCGCGACCTTGGAGCGATAGAGCAGGATGGCCCGCTCGATCGTGACTCCGATGCTGAGGATCGCCATGACGAGGAGCACCCCCGCGATGACGCGGGAGAGGAGCCCCATGTGGTGCAGAATCTGGCCGAGATCGAATTGCATGAGGGTCCCTCAGGTCTTGAGCTTGAAGCGGAATTTGACGGTCTTGAACGTGCTGATGGGCTTTCCGTCGACCATCGCCGGCTTGAATTTCCAGGTCTTCACGGTCGCGATCACCTGCGGATCGATCTGCGGATTGCCGCGCGCCACGGTCACGCCCGCGACGTCGCCCGACTCGGTGATCGCGAATTTGACGATGACGGTGATCTCGTCGACGCCCGCGCTCGCGAGGATCGCGTTGATGTTGCCGATGGAGGGCTGAGGCGTGGAGATCCCCGAAGGCGGAGTCGCGTTCTCCGGGAGCTGCACCGGCCCCTGCGGCTTCGGCGGGGGAGGCGGCGGCGGAGGCGGAGGAGGCGGCGGCGGAGGCGGAGGAGGCGCCGCGGGCCCCGTCCCGGTGCCTCCCGGGGTGCCTGTATACGACCCGCCCGGAACTCCCCCCTTCCCGTCACCGTAGGGATCGTCCTTGGGCGTCGTCTCCGGCAGCTTCTTGTCGGACTCCTCGGGCGCCGTGGTGGGCACTTCCTTCGGCGTCGTGATCTGCGCGCGTCCCTTCGGCGCCGGCGCTTCGGCCTTCGGCGGGGGCGGGGGAGGAGGCGGCGGCTCCGGCGGCTTCTCCTCCGCCGAATTGGCCAGCTTGACGTCGACGACCTCCTCTTCCGCGGGCGGCGGGGCCTGCTCCGCGGACACGTTGAGCGCGACTGCCAGCGAGGCGCCGCAGAGGAGAGCGCCTGTCGCGTATCCGAGCGAGAGGCGCTTGTAACGGGCCAGATCCGGCCCGGTCGCGCCGATGACGTCGAAGTCCATGGATAGTGTTCCGCGACAAGGAGGTCGTCGCGGCGCGCACTATCGCCCGTCCCCACGGCGCGTCGGTGTCGCGATTGTTGAATTGCGGAGTCCCCCCCGCGTGCGAACGGTGGACTGCGTGTGTCAGTTTCGCATCGAAGGGGGCGTCAGAGCGAGGCCGTCTCCAGCCACTCCGGGTGCTGGCTTGTGCCGTCGAACTGTTCGGTTGTCTTGAACTTTTCGAGCTCTCCGCTCGACCCTACCTTCGCCGTCCGCGCGAGCAGCGCGCCCTGCTCGGCGTCGGTCATCGGGGTGAAGCGCATGGCCACGTCGAGGGCCTGCTCCAGCACGCCGAGGCTCTCGCACCCGGTGATCACCACGGACGTCGGCTGGCTGAGGGCGTACCGGAGACACTCTCTCGCCGACACCACGCCACCTTGAAGTAACAGTCCATCCCCCATGCACTTCATCCCGAGGACGCCTGTCTTCTGCTTCTGCGCCTCGGGCACGACCTCCTGGCCGAAGCTCTTGTAATGCGGATCCATCGGGTTGATGGGCATCTGCACGGTGTCGAACGTGAAGCCGTGATCCTTCGCGGCCTTCAGCATCGCGAGGTGAATGGCAGGGTCCTTGTGCCCGGTGAAGCCGATATACCGCAGCTTCCCGGCCTTCTTCGCGGCGACGAGGGCCTCGACGACGCCGTCCGACGCGAACGCGCGCCCCGGATCGGTCGGCCGGATCACCTCGTGGATCTGCACCAGATCGATGACGTCGGTCTGGAGCCGCGACAGGCTCTGTTCGAGCTGCGCGGCGGCGGCGCCCTTCGTCCGCCCGTCGAGCTTCGTCATCAAGAAGGCCTTTTGCCGGTACCCTTCGCGCAGCGCCTTCCCCATGCGCCGCTCGCTCTCACCGCCGTTGTAGTCCCAGCAGTTGTCGAGGAAATTGAGCCCGTGATCGAGGGCCATCTGCACGATGCGAATCCCCACCTTCTCGTCGCGCGGCCGGCCGATGTGATGTCCGCCGAGGCCGATCATCGACACCTTCACTCCGGTGTTGCCGAGCTCGCGCGTGGGCATGACGCCACCGGCCGGAAGCGGGTTGTCGCCCGGTCTCGGCGCGCCCGGCGGCGGATTGCCTCCTTTGCAAGAGAGGAGCGCGGCGGCGGCGCCGAGCGCTGACAAGAATCCCCTGCGAGACCATTGGTTCGCCATCGAGATTGCCTCCGTCCGACGGCGGTATCTTGCCCCACCCGGCGCGCCGAGCAAAAGCATTCACGCGCGATCACTTCACCGGAGGATCGATGACCGGGGCGAGCGTCGTGACGCCCGCGCCGGAGAACTTGTCACCGCTGTACGTCTTCACGAGGCAGGCGCCGCCGTCCGCGCCGTCCACCTGGACCAGATTGCCAGTCCGCGAGAAGCCGAAGACCGTCGCGTTCCACGCGGCGATACCGTACATGCTGCCGTACCCCGAGCTCGTCGGATCGTTGCAGCCGGCCTTCTTCACGACCTTTCCGCGGACGGCCTTGAGCACGCTCGACGGGCTGTCCTGCGAGAACTTGTCCATGTCGATTTCAATGAGCGTGTCGATCTTGCTGCACCCCGTGGTGCTCGGCGGATTGGGGCAGTCGCGCACCGTCGCGAAGCCCACCGGACTGCCGTTGTTCGCGAGGAACACGATGTCTCCGGACAGCTCCCAGGGCTTCCCCACGTTCGCCGCGTCGTACGTGTGCCCGTTCCCGTCGTCCGCCGGGACATCGCCGAAGGAGCCGTGGAGAGAGATGGTGCCGTTCGCGTCGATCTTCCACAGCTCACCGGCGCTGTTGCCCGCGACGAGCACCTCTTTATCGGGGGAGAGCACGCCGACGGGCGCGAACGTCAGCGCGTAGAACGTGGGGACGGATTGCCCGGAGACGCTGTTATTGAGGGTCGTCTTGGTGCCGCAGTGGATCGTCGCGCCTTCGATGGTGAGCGGGACCACGGTGTGTCCGGTGATGCCCCACAGGTTCTGGTCCTTGTCGACGGCGATATCCACCATCGATTTGTAAGGCCCGTTCACCGGATCGATGCAGTCGAACGTGCCGAGGTGGGTGAGGGGCAGATCGCCCGCCGTCGGATCCAGCTGGAAAAGATCCGTGTCGGTGCTCGCATAGACGAAGTACGTGTCCCCGCCACCGGTCGCGCCGCCTTGACCGCCGGTGCCGATCCCGCCGCCGAGCCCTCCGCCGATGCCGTCTCCCCCCGTCGCGCCGGCGCCGGTGGTGGTCGTCCCGCCGCCGTTCGAGGTCGTGCCTCCCGCGCTGCCCCCGCCGCCGGAAGAGCCGTTATTTCCGCTGCCGGAGCACGCCGAGAGCGCGACCAGGGACACGAAGACAGGAAAGAGGATCCGTCCGTTCATGAGGGTCGATCATAACGAATCGCGGCGAAGGTGGGAGACTCCGCACCGCATTTCGTCACATGAAAGACGTTCTCAAGACGCGGATACGCGGGGCGATTTGCCCCGAATTGAAGGGTTTCCGTGAGGTGTGGAGTCGGAGGAGAATAGTTCAGGGAAGCTCGAACGCGCCGGCGGTGCACCCGTCCGGCTTGCGCGGATTGCCACGCTGGTCCGTCGCGGGACATCCCTTCCCGATGCCGGCAGCCGGGCTGTTCGCCGCGGGCGCCACCGTCTTCGTCGGTCCGCCGTTGTCCGCGAGGTCGCCCAGCATCGGATCGGCGAACGTCGTCCCTGCCTGTCCGCCGCACGGCGGATCCGCGTTGTCACACACGATGTGCTTCTGCGGCCACTGCAGATCGCCTTGTCCGGAGCCGTTCGCGTGGCACGTCATCGGAGCGCCGCAGTCCATCGAGGTGTTGTTGGCGAACACCGAGTCGTTCACGTCGAAGGCCGTGTTCCCCGCGAGCGCCGCGCCGAACAGCCCGGATCCGCCGTCCGCGTGGTTGTTCGCGAACGTCACGTTCTGCAGGCTCCCGTGGTTGCCGAAGAGCGAGATGGCCCCGCCCAGCCCGTCCAGAGCGCTGTTGTTCCAGAACGTGGAGTTGGTGATCTGGAGATCCGTGTCGTCCGCTTGAATCGCGCCGGAGCCCTTGGTCGCCTTGTTGTTGGAGAAGGTGGTGGCGGTGATGACCAGCGTGGAGTGGTGGAAATACGCCGCGCCGCCGCTCTCGCATTGATTGTTGTCGAACGTGGAGCGGTCGATGTGCGTGGGCGCGACGCCGATGTCCGGAGTCCGGAACACGGCCCCTCCGAGCGCGTTGCCCGAGTTATTGGTGAAGGTGCACCCGCAGATCGAGACGTCGAACGACTCCCCGCCGTCCATCACGACGGCCCCTCCGTTGCCGCCGTTTCCGCTCTCCCCGCCGTTCACGCCGCAGGCCGGGTCGATGTAATTGGCCCCTTCGCCGAGGGCCTTGTTGGAGTCGAACACGTTGTTGACGAGCGTCAGGTTGCTGAACAAGGAGCCGACCGCGCCGCCGTTCGAGGCGGTGTTGCCGAGGAATCGACTCCCCACGATCGTGACGTCCAGAGAGCCGATGCCGTACACCCCACCTCCGGCCACGTCCGGCCCGAGCGGCGCGGCCTGGCCGTCCTCGAAGGTGACGTCGATCACGTGCAGCACGCCGTCGCGGATGAGGATCGCCGCGCCGCCGCCGTCCACGTCGGTGCCTTGCGAGCACGGGGCCGGCGCGTCCGGGATCTTGGTGCCGGTCGATTTCGCGTTCTTGATCGTGAGGTGCTGGAGAGTGACCACCTTCGTCGTCTTGCGGAAGTCCAGACCATCGAAGTGGAAGATGCGAGTCTGCGACCCGCCGTCGAGCGTCACGAGGCCGCCGCCGTCGATCGTGGTGTCCTTGTCTTTGGGCAGCTCCTTCTGATGCGTGACGGGGATGGTCGCCGCGCCGCCGCAATTGAAGGTGATGATACCGCCCTTCGCGACGGCCGCGTCGAGCGCCTCCTCCGTGCAGGTGCCAGTCCCGGTGCCCACGACGGTGGTGGGTTGGGACGTGTCGACCGGCTGAAACGGCACATCGCAGATCGCGACCGGCCCGCTGCCGCCCGAGCCGCCGCCGCCGAACGTGTCTGTCATCGTGTTGCCGCCGGTGCCCCCCGAGGAGCCCCCGGTGCCCGACGTCGTGCCGCCGGCCCCCGCAGTCGACGAGCTGCCCCCGTTGCTCCCGGAAGAGCCGTCTCCACCGCCGCACGCGATGGCCGAAAGAGCGAGCGCGAGAGAGGCGCCCGCGACCATGAATGAAGGATGTTTCATGGAGGCAGCATATCGGACTCGGGAAAAAGGAGTTGCGTCGCGTTCGGGGTTTGTTATGAAGAGGTCGCGGTTCGCGCCGCGCATGATGCTCCTGTCCTCCTGAATCCCCACCATCGATCAGGGTCTTTGCCCGGGCCGCCCCGCTCTCACGCGCCGCGCCCGGAGGACGGGTTACGTGCATGGTCGCTCTCGTATTCAAGGGCGTCGCGTTCGCGCACGGCGACGCGCATCCGCTGTTTCATGATCTGACGTTGCGGCTCGATCCCGGCGTGTACGGCGTCGTCGGGGAGAATGGCTGTGGCAAGACGACGCTGCTCCGGCTCGCGAGCGGAGATCTCGCGCCCGATCGAGGGACGGTGTCCGTGGAGCCGAGAGGCGCCCTCGTGGTGGTCTGTCCGCAGACCGTGGACGACCTCGGCGAGGACGTGCGCGCCTTCGCCGAGGACATGGCCGGAGAGGCCCTCGCGCTCCGCGACGTGCTCGGCTTGCGGCCGGAGATGGTGAATCGATGGGACACGCTGTCTCCGGGCGAGCGGCGCCGTTTCCAGCTCGCGGCGGCGCTCCACCTTCGGCCGGACGTGCTCCTCTGCGACGAGCCCACGAACCACCTCGATCGTGACGCCCGCGAGCGAATGGGGCGCGCGCTCCGTCGGTTCCGCGGCGTCGCGCTGGTGGTGTCGCACGACAGGGCCCTTCTCGACGAAATGTCGACAGGCACTCTCCGAGTGCACGGGGCCAGGGTCACCGCCTACGACCTGCCTTATTCGCGGGCGCGCGCAGCGTGGGAGTCCGAGGCCCGCGCCCGGGAGACGGAGCGCGCGGAGAAGAAAGAGGCTCTTGCAGCCGCGACTGGCCGCCTCCGAGAGGCCGAGTCGCGCCGCGCCGGGGCCGATCACCAGCGGATCGCGGGGCGTCGCATGAAGGACCGCCACGACTCCGACGCGAAGGACGGGCTCGCCAACTTCCGCGTGAGCCGCGCCGAGAAGAACCTCGGCCGGCTCGTGGGCGCCCGCAAATCCGATGTCGCGCGCGCCGCGGAGGCGATACCGGCCTTCGAAGGGACGAGGCAGCTCGGACGATCGGTGTTCGTGGGGTACGAGGCGGCTCCGCGGGCCCACGTGCTGCGGCTCGACGGCGTTCGCGTGATGGCCGGGGCGACTCTGGTCCTGCGGGCGGCCCGCGTGACGGTGGGACCGCACGCGCGCGTGCACATCGCGGGGCCGAACGGGGCCGGCAAGTCGACGCTGGTGCGCGCCCTCGTGGAGGCCTCCACGCTGCCCGCAGGGAGGCTCTTGTACCTGCCGCAGGAGATGAGTCAGAAGGAGGCTCAACGGCTCCTCGCGGACGTGCGCGCGCTGCCGCCGGAGGACCGCGGGCGGACGCTCTCGCTCGTGGCGGCGCTGGGCGTGGATCCGGACCGCCTGCTCGCGTCGAAGGCGCCGTCGCCCGGCGAGGCCCGCAAGCTCGCGATGGCGCGGGGCCTCGGCCAGCGCGCGTGGGCAGCGGTGCTCGACGAGCCCACGAATCACCTGGATTTGCCGTCGATCGAGAGGCTGGAGGCCGCGCTCGCGGCGTTCCCGGGCGCGCTCGTGGTGGTCAGTCACGACGAGCGCTTCGCGTCGCGCCTCACGGACGAGCGATGGAGTCTGTGCGATGGGGAGATCCGGACGGAGAGCGTCGCGGGGGAGAGCGTGACTGACAGCGGATGACAAAAGCGGAACGCCCGCGGGCGGCACGTGGGCGGCCCGCGGGCGTGTCACAAGCTCCCCTCCCTTCGCGACCGGAGGGAGCGATTTGGGAGGGGCGGACTTCGCGAAGCGAAGGCCGGGGGTGGGCATCGGAGCGGCGAATTGGGATCGTGTCAGTTGTACACCGTCCACGCGATGCCGAGGTACGTGCTCGCGGCGTTGTTCGTGTACTTGCGGATCTGCGCGCGGTACAGGTGGCCGGCGGTCGCGACGAAATTGCACGCCTCCCAGGAGCTGTCGTACGAGCCCGACGTGCAGACCGTGGCGCCCGTCGACGTGTCGACGATCTCGAGATCGAGGTCCGCGTCGAGGTTGTCCGCCGAGCATGAGAGGCCGCTCGTCGTGCACGTGGGCGAGCCGTCCCACGCGATCGCCGCGCGGATCTTCCCGCCGTACGAGAGCGGTTGCAGGTTCCACTTCGCGTTGCTGATCCCGCTCGTGAAGTCGGTGGCGAAGTTGAGGTAGGCGTTGCCATAGCCCGTCATCGCGGCGGCGCTGTTCGCGTAACGGTAATTGGTCGGGTCCGCGATCATCACGGCCTGCGCCGAGTCGAGCAGCCCCACGCCGTCCTTGATGTCGCCGGCCGGGAGGTTCGAGAAGCCGCCGCCGTCGACGTTGCGCCACGAGGCCGCGAGCATCAGCGCGCGCTTCATCTCCGGCCACGAACCGAAGCCCGTGCCGCGCGCCTCGACGAGCGCCATCGTGCCTGCGACCTGCGGCGCCGCGAGGCTCGTGCCCGTCGCGGTGAGCCCCGCCGAGTCGATGTTCACCGCGGGCGCGACCATGTACGGCAGCTCGCGATCGCTGTGCGTGCTCGTCGGGTTGCGCCAGCTCGAGCAGTCGTAGATCGTGTCGTCCCCGATCGTCGTCGTGCCCTTGTCGTCGGAGCCGCCCACCACGAGCGCGTTGTGGCCGCGGTTCATGACGGTGTCGTAGCCCGCGTTGCAGCCCGCGTTCCCGGCGGCCGGCACGTAGAGCGGATACGGCCACAGCTTCGTGAAGTAGTCCTCTTGCATGTCGACGCTGTTCTGCCCTTCGGGCGCGCCGCTCGCGAAGCTCCACGAGAAGTTGATCGTGGTGGCGCCCTGGCTCGTGCACCACTCGTGCACCGTCGGCGCGGACGGCGTGCCCGCGTATTGATCCCAGTTGCCGACGAACACGCTCGCGGCGGGCGCCATCTCGGTCGTGCCGGTGTTGCGCACGACGCCGCTCGTCATGCGGATGTGCCAGTAAGGCGCGCCGTTCGGGCTCGCGATGCCGGCGATTTCCATCTGCGACATGTCATCGGGCCGGTTCGCTTCGATGAGGCACACGCCGCGTCCGGTCCCGGTCGACACCGTCTGCGCGGTCGAGACGCGATCGTTCGTGTAGTACGCGGTCGTCAGCGGGCGCCCCGGGAATTCATCGGATCCGAGCGCGACGACCTCGGGCAGGAACGCGAGCTCGCGCACCGCGCGGGCCGGCACGAGCGCGCGCAACATCGGCGCGGAGCCGCCCTCGTCGGTGATGCGGAAGCCGCGCTCCCGGAGCGCCGCCGCGATCGGCTCACGCGCCGCGATCGCCTTGATTTTGGCCTCTTCCGCGAAGCGCTTGCCGATCTCCGGGTTCGCGATCGCGATGTTCTTGTCCGGGTAATCGAGCGTGAGCCGCGCCCAGAGCCACACCGGGATCATCTCCTCGGCGTCCGCGATCTCGAGGGCCCGCGCGAGCTCCGGCGTCAGCGCGCCGTAGCGTCCGCGGTAGAGCGCGCGCTCCTCGTCGAGCAGCGCCGCCTCGTCGGCCACGGTGCCGTCGTCGAGCGTCGTGAACAGCGCGCCTTCGCCGCTCGGGGAGATCACCTTCGCGGTGCACGCGGAGCGCCCCTGCATCGGGAGATCGACGCGCGCCACGTTCGACACGGTGCAATCCGGGCAGCCCTTGATCGCGAGGATCGCCTCGGGAGAGGGGCATTTCGCGTCGAGGTGACCGGCGCTGCGGCTCCCGGGATCGCCCGCGTTCATGGGCGCGGGGCCCGCGTCGTCGCGCGGCGAGCCGAGCGATCCGCCCGCGCCGCCCGCGCTGTCCGTTTCCTCTGGAGAGGCCGCGCACCCGGCGACCAGGCTGCCGAAAGCGATCGCGAGGAGACCGAACGAGAGCGGGCCACGGCGGAGGATCGAGGAGGCGTTGCGGGCGGAGGAGCCGGAGAAAGAGCGCGTGTTCATGATCGTGAATCCCTTCCGAGAGGAGGACGAACGAGCGCCGCGCGGCCGCGGATCGGCCGAGGAGCAGCTCATCGAAGTCGCGCCGCGCTTTGTGGAGTGGCAGCGTGTCGACTTCGGGAGCCGGCTATTGCAGCCGCCGCGCCAACCGGCGCGAGGGGCTCGAACGCGCGCTCGTCCCCTCCGGAGGGATCAAGCCATGACCGCCTGCGGAAGCCGCTCGGTGTGCGGCGGATCCTTGAGGACATCGATGTTGTACAGGCGGCGGACCTCGTCCACGGGCTTGTCCATCAAAGGCCAGAAGTCCCATCCATCCGAGAGGTCGATCGTCATGCGGGCGCCGCGCGCGAAGGCCTCCACCATCTCCGTCACCAGATGTGGCGAGTCGAGTCCGCACTTCACCGAAGGGGCCAGCGGCGTGAGGCGGATATCGTGCTGCGCCAGCACCACCACGAACAGCAATGTCCCGAACACCTTCTGACGCTGGTACCCCGCCGTGAAGGCCAGGACGCGCGCCTCCCCGTGGAGATCCGTGTCGTAGCCGGAGAGGATGTGCGTCAGATCGTGCGACAAGAGGCCCTCCGGCGCGCCGCCCTTCTCGCCCGGGAACTGGAAGCCTCGACTCGTGTAGAAGTCGAACAAGGCCCTTCCGAGCGTGCCCTCCGCGTACCCCCGGAGCGCGCGGTACCTCGCGGCCATCTCCTCGTTTTGCAGCAATCCGGCGAACGTGAGCATGTTCTTGAAGGTACCGAGATACCCCATCTCCTGGATCATCCGCGCCATTCCGGTGCCCCCAGGGCCGTTGCGGACGGTGTCGAGTCGGAGGCGCCAGATGCGCTCTTCCGCGAGGTCGCGGAGCTGGCGCACCGCCACCGGGGCCACGCCGAAGGCGCCCGCATACGCGTCCACCGCCGCGGCGTGCGCGGGATTGACGCGGTCGCTCAGCATGCTGAACGTCACGAGCGCGCCCACGAGCTGCTCGCGCAGGGCCGGATCCGTGATCTGAATGGCCAGATCGTCCGGCTCGATCGGGGGCAGCGCGTCGACGTCGATGCTCGTCCGCAGAAGGTGCCTCTGCACCGCGGACAGGGCCTCTCGGTGCTGCGGCTGGATCGCGCCGCCCGCGAGGAGAGTGGTCTTGATGGCGCGGAGTCCCGCGCGGGCCTGGTCGGGAGTCGGGAGGAGGAATGTCATGCACCTCACACTAGGCCCCTGCCGGAATCTCTGCTTGCTCCGGCGCGCCTTCGTGTTGACCCGACGCGCCAACGGTGTGTATCGAACCCGCATGGCAGTGGACGCGGGCTGGCCGAGCGTCTGTGTGAAGGTGCTCCACGTGGTCGTCGGGACGGCCGCTTCGTACGGAATGGCGCCCGACGCCGTGCTGCGCGCGCTCCGCGTGACTCCCGATCTGCTCGCCGACCCGGCCACGCGCGTGCCGCACGATCTCGCGGTGCGCGCGTGGACGGAGATCCCGGAGGCGCTCGGCGCGCAGACGTTCGGGCTCCGCGCGGCCGCGCTCGTCGCGAGCTCTTCGTACGATGTGCTCGATCACGCGCTCCAGCATTGCACGACGATGCGCGGCTCGATCGAGGTGCTGATGCGCTACCAGCGCCTCTTGCACGACGCGAACGATCTCCGCCTGGAGCCGGCCGAACGCGGGGAGATGCGCATCGTGCAGAGGCTTCGTTTGCCGTCTCCGGCGCCTCCTCCGCACCTCAGCGATTTCATCTCGGCGCAGTGGGTGCTGCGCGGGGAGAAGCTCGCGGGCGAACGCGCGGACATCCGCCGTGTGTGGCTCACGCGCGCCGCGCCCGATGACGTGTCCGAGCACCGCCGCGTCTTCGGCGCGCCGATCGGCTTCTCCGCCGAGATCAACGCGATGTGGTTCGACGCGGGCTTCTTGGATCGGCCGATCCACCGCGCGGATCCGTCGCTCTCTCCCGTGCTGCGCAGGCACGCGGACGATCTGCTCGCGGCGCTGGCCCCTTCGAACAGCCTCGCGACCTCGCTGCACCGGCACCTCGTCGGCACGCTGTCGGACGGTCTCCCGAACATCGGCGTGGCCGCCTCCGCCCTCGGCGTGTCCACGCGGAGCCTGCAACGAAAGCTCGAAGAAGAGGGCACCTCGTTCAAGGGCGTGCTCGACGACGTGCGCCGCACCCTCGCGCTCGCGCACCTGCGCGACGGCAACCGCACCGTGTCCGAGGTCGCGTTCCTCGTCGGCTTCTCCGAGGTGAGCGCCTTTTCCCGCGCGTTCAAGCGGTGGACCGGCAAGAGCGCCGTGAGCTACCGGCGCGCCAGCGCCTGAGGCGCAACTCCCGAGTTGGCCCGCGTGCGAAGAGGCCTTCTCGGATCACGGATCCGCTCGGATTGCAGATGTTTCGGCGCTTGCTGCGGCGCGTAACGTTTTCGGTTGCGCGCGGCCCTGCGCGGCGGCATTCCGCCCGGGCACACGTCCACCCTTGCGACAGGATCCACGCATGAACAAGCCTATTCGCCGAGCCTGCGTCATCGGCGCAGGCGTCATGGGCAGCGGCATCGCCGCGCACTTCGCCAACGCCGGCGTCTCGGTCGTGCTCCTCGACATCGTCCCGCCGAACCTCACCGAGGCCGAGGCGAAGAGCAAATCGGCTCGCAACCGCTTCTCCGCCGGCGGGCTGGAGAAGGCGCTGAAGGCTCGCCCCGCCGCGCTGTTCCACCCCTCGATCGCGCGCCTCATCGAGATCGGCAACACGGAAGACGACCTCGACAAGGTGAGTGACTGCGACCTCGTCATCGAGGCGATCATCGAGCGGATGGCCGACAAACAGCGTCTCTTCGAGAAGCTCGAAGCGAAGATCGGCCCCGACACGATCATCGCGTCGAACACCTCGGGCCTGCAGATCGCGCAGATGGTCGCGGGCCGCTCGGAGAGCTTCAAGAAGCGCTTCGTCGTCATGCACTTCTTCAACCCGGTTCGCTACATGAAGCTCCTCGAGCTCGTGCCGGGCGAAGAGACGGATCCCGCGGTGATGGCGCGCGTCACGCGCTTCGGCGAGAACGCGCTGGGCAAGGGCGTCGTCGTCGCGAAGGACACTCCGAACTTCATCGGCAACCGCATCGGCGCGCACGCGATGATGGCGACGATCCACCTGATGCTGAAGGACGGCCTCACCCCCGAGGACGTCGACGCGATCACCGGCGTGGCGATGGCGCACCCGAAGAGCGCGAGCTTCCGCACCGCGGACGTCGTCGGCCTCGACACGTTCGCGCACGTCGCGGACAACTGCTACCAGTCGCTCACGCAAGACGAGGAGCGCAGCGTCTTCGAGGTGCCCGCGTACATCCGGTCGATGGTCGAGAAGAAGATCCTCGGCGACAAGACGAGGGGCGGCTTCTACAAGCGGCAGAAGGACGGCACGATCGAGACGCTCGATCCGGCGACGCTCACGTACCGCGCGAAGGGCGGCGACGAGACGATCAAGAAGGCCACGAAGAAGGTCGAGAAGATCGAAGATCCGCGGGCGCGCGTGAAGGCGCTCGTCGCGGATCAGGGCAAGGCCGGCGCGTTCGCGCGCAAGGTGATGTACGGCTCGCTCGCGTACTCCGCGCGCCGCATCGGCGAGATCACCGACAGCGTGCGCGCCGTCGATGACGCGATGAAGTGGGGCTACAACTGGGAGCTCGGCCCGTTCGAGACGTGGGACGCGCTCGGCTTCGCGGAGACCGTGGACAAGATGCTGGAGGCCGGCGTGAGCCTGCCCGCGTCGATCCTCAAGATGAAGGAGAGCGGCGCCACCGCGTTCTACCGCGCGGACGGCGCGGAGTACGATCTCGCGAAGGGCGAGTACGTCGCGAAGAAGGCCGATCCGCGCTACGCGACGCTCGCGGATCTGCGCGGCAACGGCACGGCGCTCCTCAAGAACGACGGCGCGGAGGCGTGGGACCTCGGCGACGGCGTGCTCGGGATCACCTTCAAGACCAAGGCGAACAGCATCGACGCGGACGTGGGCAACCTCCTCGTGCAGGCGATCGACCTCGCGGAGCGCGACTTCAAGGCGGTCGTCCTCGCGAACCAGGGCGAGCACTTCTGCGTGGGCGCCAACCTGTTCATGATCGCGATGGCCGGCTCCTCGCAGCAGTTCGATCAGATCCGCACGCTCGTGGGCCAGTTCCAGGGCGCGATGCAGCGGGTCAAGTACTCCAGGGTGCCTGTCGTCGCCGCGCCGTACGGCATGGCGCTCGGCGGCGGTCTGGAGCTGTGCCTCGCGTCCGCGGCCGTGCAGGCGGCGGCGGAGACGTATTCAGGCCTCGTCGAGGTGGGCGTCGGCCTCATCCCCGGCGGCGCCGGCACGCTCAACATGCTGTGGCGCGCGCTCGAAGGGATCCCCGAGGGCGTCAACGCGAACGTGTTTGAATACGTCGCGCAGGTGTTCAAGAACATCGCCCTCGCGAAGGTCGCGACCAGCGCGGAGGAGGCGAAGCAGCTCGGGTTCTTCCGCAAGAACGACGGCATCTCGTTCGATCGTGCTCGTCAATTGGCGGACGCGAAGGCCCGCGCGCTCGGCATGGCGATGAGCGGCTATCACCCGCCGACGCCGCGCGCGTACCGGCTCCCCGGCGCGTCCGGCATTGCCACTTTGCACATGATGGTGGACACGCTGGTGGCCGGCGGATACGCGACCGAGCACGACGCGAAGATCGCCCGCAAATTGGCCGAGGTGCTGTGCGGCGGCTGGGGCGGCGCGGCGCGCGAGGTGACCGAGGACGAGATGCTGGCCCTGGAGCGCGAGGTGTTCGTCTCGCTCTGCGGAGAGCAGAAGTCCCTGGAGCGCATGCAGTACATGCTCATGAACAACAAGCCCCTTCGCAACTAACGGGTACGGAACAGGAGAATTGCCATGAAAGACATCGTCATTGCCTGTGCGGTCCGTTCCGCCGTCGGACGCGCCCTCAAGGGCTCGCTCGCGCAGATGCGGCCGGACGAGATGGCCGGTCAGGTGATCAAGGGCCTCCTCGCCCGCGTGCCCAACTTGAACCCCGCGGACGTCGAGGATCTGATCCTCGGCTGCGCGATGCCCGAAGGCGAACAGGGCCTCAACATCGCCCGTCCCGCCGGCTTCCTCGGAGGCCTGCCCGACACGTCGTCGGCCATGACCATCAATCGATTCTGCTCCTCGGGCCTGCAGGCGATCGCGCTCGCGGCCGGGGCGATCGCGATCGGATCCAACGACATCGTGATCGCGGGCGGCGTGGAGTCGATGAGCATGGTGCCGATGACCGGCAACAAGATCAGCGTCTCTCCCGAGGCGATGAGCCGCTTCCCGACCGTGTACACCCCGATGGGCATCACGGCCGAGAACGTGGCGAAGCGCTTCAACATCGCGCGGGAGGACCAGGACAAGTTCGCCCTCGCCAGCCAGAAGAAGGCGGCGGCGGCGAAGGCGGCGGGCAAATTCAAGGACGAGATCATCCCGCTCCAGGTGACGAATTACCGCGGCAACGAGGCTGTGGTGAGCGAGTTCGCCAACGACGAGCTGGTGCGCGACGACACGACGCTCGAAGGCCTCGGGCAGCTCAAGCCGGCGTTCGCGACGGTGGGCAGCGTGACCGCGGGCAACTCCTCGCCTCTGTCCGACGGCGCGGCCGCGGCGCTCGTCACGACGAAGGAGAAGGCCGCCTCGCTCGGCGTCACGCCGCTCGGTTATTTCCGCGCGTTCGCGACGACCGGCGTCGATCCGGCGATCATGGGCATCGGGCCGATCCCGGCGGTGAAGAAGCTGCTGGAGAAGACCGGGCTCAAGATCTCCGACATCGACCTCTTCGAGCTCAACGAGGCGTTCGCGAGCCAGGGCCTCCACGTCGTGCGTTCGCTGGAGATCCCGGAGGATCGCCTCAACGTGAACGGCGGCGCGATCGCCCTCGGCCACCCGCTCGGGTGCACCGGCGCGAAGCTCACCGCGACGGCCCTCCACGAGCTGAAGCGCCGCGGCGGTCGCTACGCGATCGTCACGATGTGCATCGGCGGCGGCATGGGCGCGGCCGGCCTCCTGGAAGCGTACAGCCAGAAGGCCTCCTGACGGACTGCCCACCTCGGGATCGCCCGGTCCCGAGGCTGCCTCTCTCGACTCCCTCCTTCGACTGCCCACCTCCAGAGTAGCCTCGTCCACGCGCGCGCGGGAGACCGGATCGCGCGACCTCGCTCGGGGTCCCTTCGACGTGCGGGCCGATTTTCACGCCGCGGGTGCGTCCGCGAATAAACTTCATGGGGCCCCGCGGGGGGCCGGAAAGGGAGGCACTCGTGAAACGCGTTCTCGTCCCGGTGCTCGTCGCGGTGCTCGCGGCGTGCTCCACCCACCCACCGAGCTCCGGGGCCCGTGACGGCGGCGTCGCGACCACCACGAGCACCGGGGGTGCGGCCGACACCACGAGTCGCAGCGGAGGCGCCGGCGGCGGCGCGGGCAGCCTCGGCGGCGACATCAGCACGAGCGGAGGCACCGGCGGCTTCTGCCTCTCGTGCTCACCGGATCTCCACGCGGTCCTCGACTGTCAGGGCAACGTCGTCGAGACGTGCAAAGGCACGGACGGGTGCGACCTCACCGCCGTTCAATGCACCGACGCGTGCGCGGCGGCGGTCCATAACAAGCAGTCTGTCGGGTGCGAGTATTACTCGACCTTCATGGACAACCTGTTCAAGACGGTGTGCTTCACGGCCTTCATCGCGAACACCTGGAACGTCCCGGCGCACATCGCGGTCGAGTACGACGGACAGGCGCTCGACGTCGGGAGCTTCGCGTATATCCCCTCCGGGAGCGGCCCGGATCTCACGTACACGCCGATCGACGCGGCCGCGGGCATCCCGCCGGGGGAGGTGGCCATTCTGTTCCTCTCCGGCCCCACGGGCGCGAAGCCGGATATCCCGAACATCTATTGTCCGAAGCCCTCCGCCGTCCCGAGCGGCGTCACCTTCTCCGGCACGGGCGTGGGCAACTCGTTCCACATCACGAGCGACGTCCCGGTGGTGGCCTATCAGTTCAACCCGTACGCGGGCGGCGGTTCGGAGGTGACGGGCGCTTCTCTGTTATTGCCGGTCTCTTCCTGGGACACGAACTACATCGCGGCCGACGCCTACGGGGGGTGGACGCCGGGCGCGGTGGCGCCGTCGATGAACATCATCGCCGCGGAGGACGACACCGAGGTTTCCATGGTGCCAGTCGTGGCGCTCCAGGGGAGCGGGCCGATCCCGTCCTCGCCGGCGAACACGGTGGTCAAATTCACGCTGAACCGCGGCGAGCACGCGCAGATCACGCAGGACGACGAGCTGACCGGCAGCGTCATCCAGTCCGACAAGCCGGTCGGACTGATGGCCGGACACCCGTGCATGTACGTGCCCGTCAACATCTCCGCCTGTGACCACGGCGAGCAGATGGTGCCTCCGGTGCGCGCGCTCGGCAGCGAGTACGTCGGCGTCATGCACCGCCCGCGCGCGGGGGAGCCTGCGCTGTGGCGCCTGATCGGAGCGGTCGACGGCACCAAGCTGACGTGGAGCGACGACGTGGGCGGCCCCGCGAAGCTCAATCAGGGTCAGGTGGTCGAATTCCTCTCCTCGACTCCCTTCGTCGTGAACAGCCAGGATCAGGATCACCCGTTCCTCCTCTTCTCGTACATGGTCAGCTCGCAGTACGTGCCCGGCATGGGTGGAATCGGGGACGCGGACGCGGTCATCGGCGTGCCGACGGGCCAGTACATGTCGAGCTACGTCTTCTTCACGGACCCCACGTATCCGGAGACGAACCTCGTGCTCGTCCGCAAAAAGAAGGACGGAACGTTCCGCGACGTGACGCTCGACTGCGCCGGAGTCGTCGGCGGATGGCAGGGAGTCGGCGACTACGAATGGACGCGCGTCGACCTGACGACTGGCGACTTCCAGCCGGTGGGCAACTGCTCGACGGGCCGCCACGAGATCCGGAGCGACGCGCCGTTCGGCCTCTGGGTGTGGGGCTGGGGCTCCCCGATGACCGGCAATCCGGGCACTCCCTCGTACTCCGCGTGGGTGTCCTACGGATACCCCGGCGGCATGAACGTGCAGCCGATCAACCAGGTCGTGATCCTGCCCGAGCCGAGGTGACGCCGCCGCCCGTGCGCCGTTGCGCGCACTGTGCGCATTCGGTGCCGCCGTCATCCCCGTAAAGTCTCGTTTTCACAGCGCCGGACGCGAGCGCCCACGAGCACCGATCTTGCGTGCATCCGTGGGACATGGACCGGCGCGATTTCCTCAAGGCTGGGGTGGTGGCGGGCGGCTCCTTGGGCCTCGGCGCGGCGGGTTGCGGCGCGGTGCTGGAGGGGATGACGAGCGCCCCGGTGCCGTCGATCGCGGAGCTTCAGGCGCTCGACATGGGCGGTTTCTTGAAGCGACTCGACACCAGCCTCGGGTTCATCCAGTCGTCGAGCACGCTCGGTTCGCTCGTGAAGGGCGACGTGGCGGCCCTCGCCAGGAAGGACCCGCGCTTCGAGCACGCGGAGGACCTCCTGCGCAAGGGGTTCCGGTCCCTGCTGCTCACGTCCTCGTTCCACGACCTCGACGAGGCGGGCCGCCTCCACCCCGGAATGCAGGCGCGACTCTGGGCCTCGATGGGCGAGATGGATGAGGCGGTGCTCGGGATGAACAAGCTCGTCACGTCCTTCACGCCGACGGAGCGGGCCGATCTCGACCGCGTGCTGCGCGACGATGCGACGCTGGGATCCCGCATTTTGAAGGCCCTCGACGAAGAAGGGGAGAAGGCCGGCGTGAACGACGTGCAACGCAGGCGCCTCGGGGACGTGGGCAAAGCCGCGCTGTCTCGACTGCGCCGGTCGACGACTGGATTCATCGACGAGTACGACGAGAAGCTCACGAGGGTCGCCGCCCGCGACCTGACGGCGGAGGCGATTCAGCGTTGGATGATGGCCCAGATGGGAGAGGACGCCTTCTGGCAATACCATGATCGGCAGCTCGCTCTCCTGGCCGCGTGGCAGAGGGTGCCGGGCATCGCGCAGGCCGCGCCTGTCCCCACGCCCAGCGACTGGCACGTCTCCGTTTACCATCCATCGGCGTCCGCGACCCCGCCTCCGGTCGCGTCCACGGCCCCCGTCAAGAAGAGAGTGCCCGACCGCGGGGAGGTCCGCAAAGGCAACATCGTCTTCGCCGTGGGCGCCGTTTGCTTCGGCTTGGCCATTGTTCTCGGTTTGGGCGCCGCCACGATTGTCGCTTCCTCCTCTTATTTTGGACCGGCGATCAGCCTCCCCGTGTGGCTGGCCGCGGCGGCCCACTTCATTGGGGGCCTCACCCTCATCATCGCTGGCTCCGTGATCCTGGCGGACGCGTGAGAGCCCCGGTCCCCCGCGAATGCTGGGCTGAGCGGACGGGCACGCCATCCTTGCGCCGCCTCGCGCACTGACTCCACCGCTCGTGCATTGTCCCGCGCAGGTTGTGCAGTGTCTTACACAGCCTGAATGCAGCCGGGGAGGAGATCTGCGCCGCCGTTGCTGTGCACCATTCTTGCGTGGTATCGGTGGAAGATGGACAGGCGGAACTTCCTCAAGGCGGGCGCGGTCGCCGGCGGATCGATGGGGCTCGGGGCGGTCGGCTGCGGCGCCGTCATGGAAGGGATGACCGCTGTCCCCGTGCCGTCGATCGCGGAGCTCCAGGCGCTCGACATGGAAGGCTTCCTGAAGCGGCTCGACACGAGCCTCGGCTTCATCCAATCGCAGAGCTCCGTGGCGTCGCTCGTGACGAAGGACGCGCAGAGCAAGATGGGCAAAGATCCGCGGTTCGAGAGCGCGGGGCCGCTCGTGCGCAAGACGCTGCGCTCGCTGCTCCTCACGTCCTCGTTCCACGAGCTGCCGGAGGCCGGGCGCCTCCACCCCGGCATGCAAGCGCGCCTCTGGAACTCGATGGCCGACATGGATGAAGCGGTCCTCGGCATGAACAAGCTGATGACCTCCTTCACACCGACGGAGCGGGCCGATCTGCACCGCGCGCTGCGCGAAGATCCGACGCTCACCGCCGCGGCGCTCAAGGTGCTCGACGAAGAGGGGGAGAAGGCCGGCGTGACCGACGCGCGCCGCAAGCACCTTCAGAACATGGGCAAAGCGGCCCTGTTTCGGCTGCGCCAGTCGACGACATCGTTCATCGACGAGTACGACGAGAAGGTCACCAAATATGCGGCCCGCGACATGACGTTGGAGACCGTCCAGCGCCGGTTCATGGCGCAGATGGGGGAGGACGCCTTCTGGGAATACCACGCTCGGCAGAGCGCGCTGGCGGCGCAGTGGCTCCGGGTGCCGGGCGTCGCGCAGGGAGCGCCCCCCGCGGGCACCGCGCCGACGAGCGTTGGAGTCGGCGGAGCCGCGACGGCGACTGCCATCTTGACCGCGACCGGAGTCCCGGTGAACGCGCCGACCGCGAGCGGGACGAACATCGTGGTTCCACCGCCCGGCACGATGTACGGGCCGCCGCCCGGGTATGGGCCCGGCGCGGTCCCGCCCGGTTACGGCCCGCCCGGTTACGGGCCGCCCGGTCCCATGCCGTCGGATTACGGGACGCTCGACGCGTATACGAAGAACATGCCCGACCCCGAGCTCGACTCGGAAGGGCACGACATCAAGAAGCTCCGCAGGGGCAATATCCTCCTCGGCGTCGGCGGCGGTCTCCTCGGCCTCGGCCTCATCCTCCTCGCGGCGGGCGTCGCGATCATGTCCAGCAGCACCGCCACCATCGAGGTCGGGGGCATGTTCGTCCTCACCGCCGCCGGGCTGTCCGGGATCGCGGGCATCGTGCTCCTGATCGTCGGCGCCGTCCTCCGCGCCCGCGCATGAACCGCCGCGCGCCGGTCGCGATCACGGCGATGGGCGCGGTGTCCGCCGTGGGCCGCGGCGCCGCTGCCATGTGGCGCGCCATCGCCTCCGGCGAAGACGGGATTCGCCCCATCGAGCGCTTCTCGACGGAGGGTTTTTCGGTGCGCCGCGCGGCCCTCGTGCCGGACGTCCGCGCGGACGCGAGCGTGGGCACCGGCGACATCGCGCTGGAGCTCGCGATCACCGCCGCGGCCGAGGCCATCCGCGACGCCCGACTGACGCTCTCGAAGAGCGGTGTCGCGGACAGCGCCGTCGGGAAACAGGATGTTTCGAACGTGCCTGTCGACCCGGCGCGCGTCGCGATCGTCTTCGGAACGAGCCTCGCGACGCACCCGGAGGGCATCCATCGCCTCGCGGAGCTGACGGGAGAGGCCTTGTCCATCACCGGCCCTCGACTGACCATCTCCACGGCGTGCTCCTCGTCGGCGAACGCGATCGGCCTCGCGCGCGACCTCTTGCTGGACGGCACGTGCGACGTGGCGATCGCGGGCGGCGCGGACGCGCTCACCGGGGAGATCTTCGCGGGGTTTCACAACCTCGGCTTGCTGGCGCCGGTGAGCTGCGCGCCGTTCAGCGAGCCTCCGGGCACCACCCTCGGAGAGGGCGCCGGCTTCCTGGTGCTGGAGCGCGCGGAGGACGCGGAGGCTCGCGGGGCGAAGACGATCGCGTGGGTCAGCGGAATGGGCCTCTCGTGCGACGCGCACCACGCGACCTCGCCGGATCCGGCGGGCGGCGGCGTCGCGCGGGCGGCGCGGGCGGCGCTCGCGGACGCGGGCCTCACGCCCGCCGACATCGACTATGTGAACGCCCACGCGACCGGCACCGAGGCGAACGATCCGGCCGAATACCGCGGCCTCGTGACGGCGCTCGGCGACCGCGCGGCGCAGATCCCCATCAGCGGAACAAAGAGTATTCTAGGTCACGGCCAGGGCGCCGCCGGCGTGCTGGAGATCATCGCCACGCTCCTCGCGATGGAGCGCGGCCTGATCCCGCAGACCCTTCATTTCACGACCCCGCGGCCTCGTTGCCCGCCGGACCCGGTGGCGCAGCGCGCGCCGCGCCCGCACGCGGTGAGGCACGCGCTGTGCGACTCCTCGGCCTTCGGAGGCGCGAACGCGCTCGTCACGATCGACGCAAAGGACCACCCCGCGGCGGCGCGCACGGTGAAGCCGCGGGACATCTATCTGCTCGGCGGCGCCCTCGTCTTGCCAGGGATCCGTGACACCGTCGCAGTCGCCGACACCGCCGCGCCCCGTGACACCGAAGCAGTCGCCGACACCGCCGCGCTCCGCGACGCCCCCGCGACGATCGACGCTGCCACGTTCGCGAAGGTGCCAGTCGGTACATGCCTGTTCGGCCGCGCGCCGCAGGGACCTTTGCCGCGGTCGCTCGCGGGCGTGGACATGCGCGGGTTCGATCCGCTCTCGCGCCTCCTCACGACGGCCGTGGGCGAGGCGTTGCGCGACGCGGGCGTCCCGGTGCGCGGCCCGCTCCGGGACCGAGCGGGCTTGTTCGGCGCGCTCACCCGCATCTCGGCCGCGAGCGCGCACGAGCTGGACGACAGCGTGAAGGAGAGGGGCCTTCTCCGACTCTCGGCCCCTGCGTTCACGCGCGTGGTGCTCAATGCGTCGACGGGCGCAGCGGCGCGATCCATGCAACTCCGCGGCCCCACGACGACGCTCACCACCGGAGATGGCAGCGGCCTCGTCGCGCTCGCGATCGCGTGCGAGCACCTCGCCCTCCACGACGACGCGGATCTGCTCTGCGCGGCGGCGGCGGACGAGATCGACGCGGACGATCTGCCGGCGATCGAAGCCGGGGAGCGCGATCCCGCGAACGCGCACGGCCGTCCTCTCTGCGAGGCCGCGGCGTGCGTCGTCCTCGGGACGGGCCCTCTCGTGCCGCGCGGTGGCCCTCGCCTCCGCGTCGGCGGATGGGGCCTGTCGTGCCCCGGAGACATCGCCGGAGCGGTGCGCCGCGCCGCCGCGAGAGCGGGAGTCGAGACTGCCAGTTTGCCGTCCCCGTTCACGTCGTGGCCCCGCGTCCCGTCCCCGTCGACGTCCGCGCTCCTCGGCGCCGTGATGGCCAATCATCACCACAAAAGCGCGGCGCAACAAGGCCCCTTCGCCTCATCGAACACCGTGCTCCTCACGCACGACAGCCGGAGCCTCGCCGTCGCCGTGCTCCTCCAGCGTACGGATGTATGATCGCCTCTCTCGTCGCACGAACAGCACCCATCGCCCTCGCGGTGCACCCGGAGCGTATGCCCGTATGATCACCCCTCCTCCCGACCTCGAAGCCTACATCGCGCGCCGCGAGGCCGTCCTCGATCGCGTCCGCAAGCTGCTCGTGGAGCGCCTCCACGTCGACCGTGACCCCGACACCATCGATCCGGACACTCCGCTCTTCGGCACGGGCCTCGGCCTCGACTCGGTGGACGCGGTCGAGATGGTGGTCAGTCTGGAGGACGGCTTCGGCCTCAAATTGCCCAGCGACGCGCTCGGCCGCCGCGTGATGCGCACCGTGGGCAAGCTCGTGGATCTGGTCCTCTCGTACGAGGACGCGATGGCGAAAGGCCTCTCGCAAGAGGAGATGATCGCAGAGGCGGAGGCGGCCCATGCCTGATCTGGAGATCTTGGCGCTCCGGACGGGCGTCGCGTGGAGCACGGAGCCCGAGGTGGTCAGTCTGCGCCTCACCGGCGACGACGCGTTCACGCTGCTGGATCGTGTCTGTCCGACGGACCTCTTCGTGCGCGACGGCCAGGTCCGCCCGAGCCTCCTCCTCGACGCGGAAGGCCGGGTGATCGCGGACGTCTACGTGGGCTCCGACGACGACGGATACCTCCTCTTCGCCGAGGGTCTCACCGCGCCCGCGCTGATAGCCCACCTCACCGACCACACGCCCGCGGGCGCGAAGGTGCAGATCGAGGAGCTGACCGCGGAGCACGACTACGTGTCTGTGCACGGCCCGTATGCATGGGAGCTCATCGGCGAGCTGCTCGGCCCCGACCTCATCGGCCTCCCGTACCTCTATTTCTACCGAGCGGACGAGATCCTCTGTCTGCGCGCCGGCAAGACGGGCGAGTACGGATACGACCTCTTCGTGCCGAAGCCCCGCACCGCGGAATTCACGGCGCGCATCGAGGAGGTGGGCCGCGCGTTCGACGTGCGCCGGGTCGGCCTCGCGGCGCTGTCGCAGTGCGGCCTCGAAAACGGCTTCTTCGACGTGCGGCGCGAGGGGGCGCGCGGCCTCGGTCCGATCGAGCTCGGCCTTCAATGGCGCGTCTCGTTCAGGAAAGAGCACGTGGGCAGCGAGGCGCTCGCGAAGACCCGCGCGGCCGGTTGGATACGGCGTGTGACCACCGTCGTGGGCAGCGGCCCGTTGAGCGCGGGAGACTCGGTGACCCTCGACGGCGCGCGTATCGGAGAAATCCTGTCCGCTGGCGAGTCACCGCTCGCGAAGGCGCACGTCGCGCTGGCCCTCCTCGATCGCCCGTTCGCCGTCGCCGGAATCGACCGCTTCGCCGTGAAGCCGTCCGCCGGAGGAGACCCGGTATCCATCCGCACGGTGTCCCCCCCCGTCCTCAACAACCGCAGCCTCTACGTCAACCCGCAGCGCCACGCCTACGCGACGCGGGATCGCGACAAGATGCCTCCGATCGCGTGAGTCGGCACCATGGCAGATCCTTCGGCGACGTCGCGTGCTGTTGCGCCCTCTCCCGGGCGGCGGTTCGCAGGTAAAACGGTGCTCGTCACGGGCGGCTCGCGGGGACTCGGGCGCGCGATGGCCGTCGCGTTCGCCGCGGAGGGGGCCTGTTGCGTGATTGGCTATCTCGCGCGTGAGAAGGACGCGGCCGAAACATTGAGTCAGGTGCGCGCGGCGGGCGGGGACGGGCGCGCGATCGCGTTCGACGTGCGGGATCGGGCGGCGGTGGACGCCGCGATCGACTCCATCGTTCGCGAGCGCGGGCGCATCGACGTGCTCGTGAACAACGCGGGCGTCGCGCGGGACGAGCTGTTTCCGCTCATGGAGCAGGAGAGCTGGGACGACGTCATCGCCACGAACCTCGGCGGCCTCTTCCACTGCGCGCGCGCCGCCGTGCGTCCGATGCTGTCCGCGGGCAAGGGCGCCATCGTCAACGTCGGCGCCGTGTCCGCGATGCGTGCCAGTCCCGGCCAGGTCAACTACGCCGCTTCCAAAGGCGGCCTCGTCGCGTTCACCCGCGCGCTCGGCGCCGAACTGGCCCCGCGCGGAATCCGCGTGAACGCCGTCATTCCGGGGGCGATCGCGTCGGGCCTCGCAGCGCGGCTGGACCGGCGCATCGCGGACCGAATCCGCACCAACATCCCGGCCGGCCGCTTCGGTACCGCGGAGGAGGTGGCGCGAGCCGTCTTGTTCCTCGCGTCGGAGGAGGCCAGTTACATCGTGGGCCACGCGCTCGTCGTGGACGGCGGCCTGTCCGCATGACTGCCCCGCTCCCCGGCCCCGACTCCGGCCCTGGGTCCGCCGCGCGCCCCCGCCGCGTCGCGTTTCTCTTCCCGGGCCAGGGCACGAAGCGCGTTCACGAAACGCTTCGTTTCGTGGCCCGCGCTGCTGCGGATTCGGTTCTTCTGGAGACCGCGCGGGCCCGGTGCGAGGAGGCGGCGCGCGCCGCCGGCGTCCAGCTCGATCACCTGTTGCGGCGACCCTCCCTGCTCGACGAGACCGAGGTGCTCCAGCCCGTGCTCACGGCCGTGTGCCTCGCGATCGCAGAGTGCCTGTCCCGACACGGCATCACGCCGAACATCGTATTGGGCCTCTCCGCAGGCGAGATCCCGGCGCTCGCAGCGGCCGGCGGCGTCTCCATCGAACAGGCCATCTCCCTCGCCGCCCTCCGCGGCCGGCTCATGGCGCGTCAGGCCGCGCGTCACCCCGGCGCCATGGCGGCGCTCGCGACCAGCGATCCCGCCGTCGTCGAGCGGGCGCTCGCGATCGGCAGAGAGGCCGGAGCCCTCGAAATCGCCGCCCAGAACGGCCCGGACGAGACGGTGCTGACCGGCGACGTCGCGGCCGTGACCCGGATGATGCGGCAGAGCGAAGTCCCGACCACCCGCATCCCCACCCCCGGAGCGTGGCACAGCGCCGCGATGGAAGGCGCCCTGTCCGAGTGGAGAGCCGCTCTCGACGAAACGTCGATAAGCCCCCTCCGCGCCGAGATGGTGGCCAATCGAACAGGCGCTCTCGTCCCGTCCTCCCCGGACGCCCCCTCCGCGATCCGCGCCCTCCTCGCCGAGCAGCTCGTGCGTCCCGTGGAGTTCCGAAGGGCCCTGTTCACCGTCCGCGAGCGGTGCGACGCGGTCGTCATGGTCGGCCCCGGGGCCGTGCTGCGCGCTCTGTGGTACCGCAACCTGGAGGGCGCGGATTGGACGGGGCTGGCCGGGCTCCACGTGCCGAATCGACCCGACGCCGCGCGTCCCCCCCAAAAAGAAAACAACCACCCAGACACCACGTCTGGCGCCCGCCACGACGAGCCCTCTCCGGCCGCGGTCCCCGGCGTCACGCCCGCCGCCCGAAACGACGAGCCTTCTCCGGTTGCAAACCGCCGAATGGAAGGCGCCCGCGACAAGCACGCCCATCTCTTCGACACCGAGGACGAACGATCGCTCCGCGCCACGATCGCGGCGCTCGGAGGACACGCATGAACAAGAAGCTCACTCCGCTCCCGCTCGGGCCCGACGTCGTGACTCGGCTCCTCCCGCACCGGCGGCCGTTCCTGATGGTCGACTCGATCGTGGGATATGCCCGCGGGCCCCGGCCCACGCTGTGCGCCGCGCGCATGATCTCCGCCAACGAGCCGGTGTTCGAGGGGCACTTTCCCGGACTCCACCTCTGGCCCGGCATCTACACCATCGAGGGCATGGGCCAGACATGCAATCTGCTCCGCATCCTCGTCGAGCTGGAAGCCGCGTGGGTGAAGGAGGGGCGCGATCCGGACGGCGTCGGCGCCGCGCTCCGCAACATGGACCTGGGATTTCATTTCCAGCCCGGGTATCGTGAGGACGTGGTGAAGGAGCTCGCCTCCGTGCTGAACAAGGATCTCGCCGATCCGACGTCGCGCATGGGCGTGAGCGCCGCGGTGGACGTGAAGTTCCTGCAGCCGGTGTTCGCCGGGGAGCGGCTCGTCTACACCGTCACTCAGACGCACGCGATCGAGAACCTCCTGCGCTTCGAGGTGCAGGCGGAGGTGGAGTCGCGCGTCGTCGCGAAAGGCATCATGTCCGGCGCGATGGGGGCCTCTCTGCCCGGCGCGCTGCACGATCGGGGGCGCTCGTGAGCGTATGAGGACGGCCGCTCCGAAACTGGCACTCTGCGTCGCCGCCGTTGCCCTCTCCGGCTGCTGGTCCGGCGTCGTCTGGTACGGCAAGACGCCCGATCGGTCGCGCGAAGTGGCGGTCCTCCAGGACATGCGGGGCCAGCGCGTGCGCGTCGGCGGGGACGATCAGAAGATCTACCCGGCCATCGGCGTGGAGTCGATCGCGTGGAGTCCCGACGGAGCACACTTGGCGTATGCGGCACGCTCCCCGTCCGGCTGGCTGATCGTGCGGGACGGCGTCGAGAGCCGCGTCGTGGAAGGCGTGGGACAGGTGCTCTGGAGCCCCGACGGAAAGCACCTCGCGGCCGCGGTCGAGCGCGGCGGCCGGTGGATGGTGTACCGCGACGAGTTCGAGGAGCCCTCGGTGGAGACGCTGCGCGCCCGCTCGATGCGCTTCTCCGAGGACGGCGAGCACTTCGGCTACGTCGGCGACGAGGCGCGAAAAGTGGTCGCGGTGATCGACGGGGTGAAGTCGGCTCCCTACGACACGATTGGCCATCTCGTGTTCAGCCCGCGCGGCAGCTCGGCCTTCGCCGCGCGCCGAGGGGCCGAGTCGTTCGTCGTCGTGGGCGGCAAAGAGCACGGCCCGTACGAGGACATCGCCGGCCTCTCGTTCTCGCCGACGGGCCGCAGGCTCGCGTGGATCGCCAGCAAGGAGGACGGCTGGTTCGTCATCGAGGCGGGCAGCGAGCGCGGGCCGTTCGACCGGGTCTCCGGCCTCGTGTGGTCGCCGAAGGGGGACAATCTGGCCTACGGCGTGGGCGGCCGCGTCGGCGAGTGGGTCGTGCGCGAAGGCAAGCCCGGCCGCGCCTTCGAGGGGATCCTGCCCGGCAGTCTGCGCTTCGATCCGAGCGGTGCGCACATCGCGTATGCCGTCCGCGCCCTGCGCGCCTGGCGCGTCGTCGTCGATGAAGAGGCCGGCGCGCCGTACGAAGATCTGGAGGCGCCGCTCTTCGTGGGGGACAGCGCAGTGACAGCGCACCTCGCCCGGCGCGGAGAGGCCACGTTCCTCGTCGTGGACGGCCACCAGGGACCCGTGGAGTCGAACGCGTCCGGACTGGTCCTCTCCCCCGACGGAACGCGCTTCTTGTACACGGCGAACGCGGGCCTCGCGGTGCGCGTGGTGGAGGGGCGGATCGAAGGCGGCCCGTGCGGAGGTGGCCAGTGTCGCCCCACGGTGACGCGCGTCACGACGCACGACACGGTGATCGGCGGCACGCTGGTGTGGAGCGACAGCGGACAGACCTCCGGCTACCTCGCGGGGCAGCGCATCGGACACCGCATGTTCCTGGTCACGGATGGAGTCCCCGGGGCCGAGCTGGACCTGGCCGAGCTGATGGCCGGCGTCACCGTGAACCCGGATCTCGCGGGCGCCTTGACGGGCGACTCGAAGGCGCTGACCGACTGGGTGCGCGCCGAGGTGACGCTCGCGGAGAAGCGCGACCCCTCGAAGGCTCCGAAGCAGAAGTGAGGCGATCATGAGCGCAGAGGCCTTGTCGGCGCGGTATTCGGTGGTGACGGACAAGTGCTTTCGCTGCGCGACGTGCTCGTCCTTGTCGCCCGGCGTCTTCGCGATGGAGGACCGGACCGCGCGCGTGCTGCGGAGGCCGGGCGACGCCGTCGAAGAGCGCCTGTGCGAGGCCGCGCGCATCGGCTGTCCGGGCCACGCGATCGCCCGCGAAGGCCTCGCCCCGGACGCCCGACTGGCCCTCTCCGGCGCCGGGGAAGAGCCATTGTTCCCGCGCCTGTTCGACGAGTCGGAGCGCGTCCGCTGGCGCATGGTCGACGTGCCGTGGGACGCCATCGAGAAGGACAAGGTGACGCCCGCGTTCGTGCGCTTCGTGCGCGAAGTGGCGTTGAGCGAGCTGACCACCTTCAGCGCGACGCGCCGCTTCCTGACCGAGATGGCCGACGACGTGGACTTCTCCAACTGGGCGGCGATCTGGTTCTACGAAGAGACCAAGCACCCCGAGGCCCTGTTTCGTTGGCTGTCCGCGTTCGGTTACACCTTCGATTCGCGGACGGTCGCGCGGAGCCGCGTGACGGCGCCGTTCATGCGATCTCGGACTGGCACGCTCGTCATGAACATCCTGTCGGAGCTGTTCGCGAGCGCCGGCTACCAGGATCTGGAGCGCGCCGCGAAGGAGCCTGTCTTGTGCCGAGTCGCGCGCCACCTCGCCGGGGACGAAGCGCGGCACGGCGCGGCCTTCTTCCTCTTCTCGGAGCGCGCGATCGCCCGGTCGAAGACGCCGGATCTGGAGCGGCTGCAGGCCATCAAGGTGCTCTATTACTGGGTGCAGGCGGCCGACCACGTGGAGCACCCCGTGAACCAGTTCCACGAGAAGGTGGCCTCGGATCCGGAGCTCGCCCCGGTGCTGCGCGAGCTCGGGACCGACTACGGGCCTGTGCTCGGGCGCGCCTGTCGCATGATTGGCACGCTCATCGGAAAGCCGCTCACCGGGCCGGAGGACGTGCTGCCCGCGCTGCGCGAGATGTCGGCCGAGCTCGGGCAGCCGGCTTGATGGTCACGCAGTATTCGAGTCTTTGCCCGGGCAACACGGGATCGTGGTAGCGTGACAGGCATGCAGTCGCGCCGCGCGCCGTGGGGGCTCTTGCCGTCGTTGCTCCTCGTGTCCGGCTGCCTCTTCGACGATTCGGCCTTCTTCGGCAGCACCGGGACGGGCGGGGTGGCTCACGGCGGATCCACCTCCACGACCACGACCGGCGGCAGCAGCACGGGCGGCGCCTCCGGCAGCGGAACGGGCGGCACGTCGACAGGCGGCATGACGACGGGCGGAACCGCGACCGGCGGCACGACGACGGGCGGGACCGGCGGCACGACGACGACCACGACGACGACCACGACAGTCGGCTGCACGTCCGCAGATCCCGTGTGCGCGCCCTGCACCAACGCGGGCGGCACCTGGGCCGGCGGCGTGTGCTACTTCCACTGTGAGGCGCAGAACGCCTGTCCGGGCCCCATCGTGTGCCCGGGCGGCGTCCCCTGCAACGTGCAGTGCACGGGGCTCGGCTCGTGCGGCGATCACATCGACGCGAGCGCCGCCACCAACGTCGTCATCAACTGCGGCGGACAGAAGGCCTGCTCCGGGACGACCAAGTGCGGGACTGGCACCTGCGAGGTGTTCTGTTCGCAGTCCGAGGCGTGCGGCGCCGACGTGGACGGCTCGTCGTCGACGACGTTCTACGCGCACTGCTGGGGCCAGCTCGCGTGCGCGGGCGACGTGACGTGCGGCACCGGCAACTGCATCGTGGAGTGCACCGGCAACCAGGCGTGCGGCGCCAACGTGGACGGCTCGCTGGCGCAGGACGCGACCCTGACGTGCGGCGCGCAGTCGGCGTGCGCGGGCGACGTGAAGTGCGGCTCCGGGACGTGCTTCGTCGGGTGCACCGTGATCGACACGTGCCAGAAGAAGGTGTTCGCCGGAGCGGCCAAGTCGGCGACCGTGACGTGCGCCGGACAGAGCGCTTGCAAGGGCGCTGTCACGTGCGGCGCCGGCAAGTGCTCGGCGGACTGCGTCGGCCCCTTCGCGTGCGCGGGCGGCGTGAAATGCGGCTCCGCGTGCGCCTGCAACACCAACTGCAGCGGATCGAACGCCTGCGCCGGCGGCAACCTGTGCCCGGCAGGGTGCCTGTCCGGCTCCAACTGCACCAACGTGCCGGCCGGCTGCAATAGCTGCAACTGATCGAGAGTGACAGTTTGCCGAGAGTGACAGTCTCGGGAGAGTGGCAGTCTAGGCGCTGGCCACGCGCGGGACGGGGCTCTTCTTCAGCCACTTGAGGGCCGCCTTGCCCGCGCGCAGGCCCGAAGCCGCCGCCGGGACGATGCCGCCGCCCAACGTGGAGGAGCCGCAGAAGAACAGGCCGTCCAGCGCGCCCTCCGTCGAGAAGCGGAACGGCCCCATCTGATCGGGAGTCGCCTCGGGCCCGTAGATCGCGCCGCGCGGCGCCGTCGCGTACGTTACGTTGGTGACCGGCGTGGAGACCTCTTGCACGCGGATGTGGTCGCGCAGCTTGGGGACGAACCGCTCCATCGCCGGGACGTAGCGGTCCATGAGCGACTGTTTCAGCGCCTCGTACTCGTCGCCGCGGCGCATCGATTTGCCGCCTTCCCAGCGGGCGAACGGCTCCCACGGGGCCAAAGTCACCATCTCCAAGGAGTCGTGTCCGGGGGGCGGCCCGTCCTCGTGACCGGGGTCCTTCAGGGAAGGGGAGGAGAGGAAGAAGAAGTCCAGATCCGGCATCTCGCCGCGGAAGATCGGCTCGTAGAAGCGGTCGAAATCGGTGGTCGGATAGGCCCAGATGTTGGCGTCGGTCATCCCGACCTTCGCGAGGTCCATGTCCGTGCCCATGAAGATGCACACGGAGGCGACGGACTGCCGCGTCTTCTGGGCCTTGCGGCGCGCCAAGAATGGCAGTTTGTCCTCGCCGATGAGGCTCGTGTAGGTGTGCGCCGCGTCGGCGTTGGAGACGACCGCGGAGGTGAGCGCCTCCTCCCCCGCGGCCGTGCGGACGCCGGTCACGCGGCCCTTGTCGACGAGGATGCGCTCCACGCGGGTGTTGCGGAACAAGGCCCCTCCGCGCTCGCGGATCCCCGCGACGAGCGCGTCGCGGAGCGCCGCCGCGCCGCCGATCGGGAAATAGGCCCCTTTCAGATAATGGTCCAGGAGGCCGAGCCCGATGATCGCCGAGGCCTTCTTCGGGGGGAGGCCGTAGTCCCCGCTCTGCGCCGCGAGGACCGCGCGGAGGAGCGGATCGCGCACGCAGTCGTCCAGCAGCTCCGAGAACGTGGCGCGCACGTACTTGAGCATGAACGGCACCGAGCCGGCCGCGCTGAGCAGATCCGCCGCGTGGCGCACCTTCTGGACGGCGGCGATGAACGTGTCGAACTCGCGGAGGAGGCCGAAGAATTTGTCGATCCCGGCGCGCTCGTGGGGGAAGTCGCGCACCAGCTTGTCGCGGTAGACATCGAATCCGCGCGGCATCGAGATCTCGTAGCCGGGGAAGACGATGCGATCGATCGCGTCGGGCCCGATCTCGCGAAACCGCACCACGTCGCCGAGCCCGACGGCCGCGAGCGTGCGCGTCATCATCTGGCCGGGCCCGCACTCACCGATGTAGTGCAGGCCGGGGTCGAAGCGGTATTTGCCGCGTTTGAAGGGGTTCGTGTAGCCGCCGAACTGCTTCGCGGCCTCCAGGACGGCGACGCTCGCGCCGGAGCGGGCCGCCGCGAGCCCCGCGACGAGCCCGCCGACCCCGCTGCCCACCACGATGACGTCGAACCGCTGACCCGCGAGCGCTGATGCCATGCGGCGCATGGAGCCTCGCCCGCGGGGGGCCGTCAATCGTCCAGTTCAAAGAGGCAGTTTTTTACCGGGCCTCAGTTGACCTTCACCTCGATGCGGCGCGGCCGGACGCTCGCGTGCTTCGGCAGGTGGACCGTCAGCACGCCCTGGTTCAGCTCGGCGGCGATCTTCTCGGCGTCGATGCCCTGCGGGACGAGGAACGTGCGCCGGTAATCGTACCCTTCGCTCTCGTTCAGACGGGCTGTCCACTTCGGGTTCTGGGGGGCGCGCCGGCCTTCGATGGTCAGACGGCCCTTCTCGAAGTGAATGCCCATGTCCTCCTTGTTGACGCCGGGCAGATCCGCGATGACGAGCAGCTCGTTCTCGTTCTCGTAGACATCGACGTTCGGCGCGACGACGGGGCGCTGCTCGACGCGCTCGGTCTCGTTGGGGGTGCGGGTGTTGAGGTTTCCGTTCGTGCTGGCCATGACTCGTCTCCTCGAAGCTCTATCGGTGTTGGTGGGGGTTCCATCCTGCCTGTTCGGTGCGCGCCAAAGTGACAGTCTCACGCCACACCGCGGATCGCGATGTGACGGGGCTGCACCTCGGGCATCTTCGCCATTTCGAGGGTCAGGACGCCGTCCTTGAGGGTCGCGTTGATCTTGTCGACGTCGACCTTGACAGGCAGGTTGAACGACCGCGTGAACGAGAGGGAGCCGCGCTCGCGCCGGTGGGCCGTGTACCCCTCGGGCACCGTCACCTTGCGCTCCCCGGAGAGCGTCAAGACGTCATTCTCGACCTGAATCTGCAGGTCCTTCTCCGTGAGTCCGGGCACCTCGGCGGTGAGCAGCAGGCTCGCGCCGGTGTCGTGCAAATTCACGCGCGGCCACGTCGCCTCCGAGAGGCTCCACGGGTCCTCGAACGTGCCCGCGGGGGCCTGGAACGTGAAGTCACCGAAGGCGCGATCCATGCGGCGGCGCCACTCGTCCATCAGGGCCATGGTGCGATCGAAGTTGGTGTAACGGCTGAGCATGACAATCCTCCTGAGCGTGTCCGTGGTGCGAAGTACGCTGGCTCGGCGAGCGCGGACGACAGGCACGGACGGATTGCTCCGGCCGGTCGTCGCGAGGCGAACGCAAGGTGCCAGTCCCGAGACGCAAATCCCGGGATTTCGGGCGTGAAGTGGGGCGAGGGGAGCTGTCCGCACACCGATGGTCAGGGTGGTACGGACTGGCCTCCTGGGCCTCGTGGCTTTCCTCTCCCCGGCGTCGCCGCCGAGCCACGACCCTTCATTAGCCATGCCACTCGGACCGTCAACGGGGGGACCGCAACTTGGCCGAAGGTCGCGTGCGGTGCGCGAGGAGTGCTATGCTCCCTTGCCTATGCGAGCTTGCCACCGCTGGGGAGGGGCCGGATCATGGGACAGGTGACAGCGTTTTCTCGTGGGCTCGTGCTGGACGGACGGTATCGGCTGGAGCGCCCGCTGGCCGAAGGCGGGATGGGCTCCATCTGGGTGGGCCGTCAAATCGCCCTGGAGCGGGAGGTCGCGGTGAAGCTCCTCCGCGTCGGCTCCTCGGCCCCGCTGCGGGAGCGGCTCCGGCGGGAGGCGCTGGCGCTGGCGGCGGTGCACCACCCGTCCGTCGTGCAGGTCTTCGACTTCGGGGAGGCGGCGGACGGCTCGCCGTACCTCGTGATGGAGCTCGTCCGCGGGGAGCCGCTCGGCGCCCGCATCCACCGCGCCGGCCCGTTCGCGGCGACGGACGCGGCGATGCTCCTCTTGCCGCTCTTGGAAGGCCTCTCCGTCGCGCACCGGGCCGGCGTCATCCACCGCGACATCAAGCCCGACAATGTGATCCTTGCGCCTGGCCCGGCATCGCCCCAACCGAAGCTGCTCGACTTCGGCATCGCGCGAATCCACGGGGGCGAGCAGGCGCGCCTGACCGCCGACGGCGGCTTCCTCGGCACCCCCGCCTACATGGCGCCCGAGCAGGTGAAGGGCCTCGTCGCGGACGAGCGGGCCGACGTGTGGGGCGTGGGCGCCGTGCTGTACGAGATGCTCGCGGGCCACGCGCCCTTCGGCGTCGAGGACGTGATGACGGTGATCCGCCGCGTCGTCGACGAGCCGCCTTCTTTCCCGCGGGAGGCGCGCGGCCTCGACGGCAAGCTGTGGGGCGTGATCATGACGGCGCTCCGGAAAGAGCCGCAGCAGCGGTATCCGTCGGCGCTCGCGTTCCGCGAAGGCCTCGCGGCGTGGCTGGAATCGAAGGGCATCACCCCGCCGTCGAACCCGGCCTTCCGCGCGGTGGAGACGCTCCCGGAGGCGGCGTCGCTCGGGCCGGACGAGCGGCTCGCCTCCACGGTCGAGGCCGTCGTCGAGAGCGTCGCGCGGCGCGCATCCCCGGCGCCGCTTCACGCAGACGGCGGATCCACTAGCCTCGACGCCTTGATCCGCGCGAAGCTTGGGCAAAGTTAGGAGACACCCTCACTCCTCACACGCCTATGTTCGACATCCCCGAGAGCTCGTCGCCGCCCAGCTCCATCAACCCAGCGACCCTCGACGATCGCTCCGACGCGGAGCTGGACGCGCTGCCGTTCGGCGTGATCGGCCTCGACGAAGAGGGCACGATCCTCCGGTACAACCTCTACGAATCGCGGTTCGCGCGCATCGATCGCAACCAGGTGCTCGGCCGGCAGTTCTTCGGAGAGATCGCGCCGTGCACGCGGGGGGAGGCGTTCGAGGGCCGGTTCCGCAAGCTCGTGGCGTCGGGGGCGAAGACGGATCGGTTCGACTTCCTCTTCGACTTCAAGTTCGGCGCGCAGCACGTCGCGGTGGAGCTCGCGCGCGCCCCGAACGCGCCGCGGATCTACCTGCTGATCAACCGCGTGAGCATCGCGCCGCCGCGGCTGGATTTCCCGCGGGAGCTGCTCGCGGCGCTGCAGGCGGATCTCGCCCCGGAGGAGGGCGCGCAGGGCGTCCTGCGCGACGATCTGGAGCGCCGCTTCGTCGACGCGCCGGTGGCCTTGTTCGCGGCGCTGCGGGCCACGTGCGAGCGGCTCGCGCCGGACGCGTGGCAGATCTTCAGCACCGAGTGGGGCGTGCAGTGGGGCCGCCGCGCGGCGGTCGATCTGGAAGCGAGCGTGCTCGAAAAAGGCGGCCGTTCGCTGCGCGAGCTGCCGATGGCGGAGGTCGCGAAGACGATCGCGGCGTACCTCGGAGAGCGCGGCTGGGGCTTGCCGGCGTTCGATTTCGGCGCCGCGACGGAGGGCATCGTGCGCGTGGATCTCCTGCGAAGCGCCCTCGCGGAGGCCGCGCCGCCGACGCGCCGAGCGGACGGTCCCGCGCGGAGCGAGCTCGCGTGCCACATCGTCGCGGGCTGCCTGTCGGCGCTGCTCACGTCGATCGCGGGCCGCCGGTTGATCGCGCGCGAGGTCGAGTGCGTGGCCGGCGGAGCGAAGCGCTGCACGATCGTGGTCGTGTCGTACGAGCGCCGCGCCGCGCTGGACGCGGTGCTGCACGCGGGCGAGCGCGGCTTCGAAGAGATCCGCCTCGCGCTGCGCCGCGCGCCGCGCATGGTGGAGAGCGGCCGATGAGCGACGAGCATGCGGCGGCGCGCGCCCCGCGCAGGCGATCGCGCGCCTCGTTGCGCCTCGACGAGGTGCTGCGAAACGCGACCCCGGAGCAGAGCGATCGCCCCGCGTGCGAGGTGCTCGCGAACGTGCCGTGGGAGGGCGCCGCGCCGGATCCGGAGATCCTCGACGCGGCCACCTTCCTCGCGTTCCTCTGAGCGGATCGAAGCCGATTTACAGCAGATTCAGGAACCGCTTCGCGCGGGTCTCGGCCAGGTCGATGAGGTGCGTCGCCTCGTCGCCCACGATGCCGAGCTTCGTCGAGAGATCGTGGATCAGCTTCTTTTCCGACTCTTCCTGCGTGCCGTCGACGTACGAGAGCAGGACCGCGTGCTGCAGCAGGATGCGGCAGTCGTCGTCGGACATCTCGTCCACCGGGATGTCGTCGAGCGTCTTGCGCGTGGCCGCGTACTCACGCAGCTCCTTGGCTTGATCGTCGGACGCCTCGAACGCCGAGATGAGGGCCTCGACCATCTCGCGCTCCTCGTCCGCGAAGCGCTCGTCGGCCCATGCAACGCTCACGAGGGATTTCACGATGGCCATGTTCTGTGCGTGCATGGCCGAGGCTATCGCCGGGGGCGCATCCGCCGTCAATCGCGGCGCCGTCGTGTACCGTCGGCGGAGGCGCTGGAGGCGCGCGCGTCGCGAGGTCGAGCGGCGTTCGGCGCTGTGGCGGGCGCATCGGAGATCGCGGTGGAGGCGGCGCGGGCGGGCGCCTCTTCATTCGCGGGCGCGGGCGCTGCGACCTCGGTGGGCGCGCCCTCGACGGCGACGGCCGGAGCCGCGCGCAGCCGCGACACGAGCCCGAACAGATCGTGCGCGAGCGTCGGCCGGTAGAGCCACGCCGCGAACAGCGCGAGCACGCCGACCGCGAAGATCGCGAGCGGCCACTTTGAGGCCTTCGGCGTGCGCGGGCGCGGCGGAGGGAGCCCGAGATCGTCGTCGAGATCCTCGAGCGCCTGGATTTGCCGACGCGGCGGCGGAGGCACGCGCAGGAACGTGGGCGTCGCGGCGGGCCGAGGCGATGCGGTCTCGTCGACGCCGGTCATCTTGCGGAGGCTCCCCGCGGCGGCGGCGACCGCGCGATCGCCTTGATCTTCCGCGCCGAACGACTCCAGGAGCTCATCGGCGCGCGACCCCGCGAGCTGCGAGATCAGCGCGACGGGCCCGGCCTCGGCGGTGAGCGGATCGGGCACGGCGATCTCGGTGGGCCGCCGCACGATCGCGGGCGCGGGCGGATCCGCGCGGACGAAGGGCGCGTCCTCGATCACGATCTGAAGCGGCGCTTTGTTCGCGGTCGCGTGCACGCTCGCGGGGATCGCGGTGCCTTCGTCGACGGGCACCTCGTCGAGATCCGCCGCGTCGCTGAACCGCGCGGCGCTGAAGTGCGGCGCTTCCCCGAAGCTCGGCGCGTCATCGAGATCCGGCGCGTCCAGGGCGAGCGTCCCCTCGCGGTGGAGCGACTCGATCACGGCCATCGCATCGGGATCGGCGATCGTGGCGTCGGGCTCGTCCCAGCGGGACGGTGTCTCGGCGGAGAGCGCCGCCTCGATGGCTTCCATCGAGACGTTCGCGATGTCCGTGAGCTCGCTCGGTTCGACGACGCGCGGGGGCGCGACGGTCGGGGGCGCGACGGTCGGCGCCACATCGGACGGCGACTCCGGAGAAGGCGTGAGCGTCACGATCGGCTCGGGGGCGGCGGCGATCGGCTCAGGGGCCGCAGTGATCACTTCATGCGCGATCGAGGGTGCGGGCGCTTCTGCCATCGGTTCGGGTTTCGCAACGATCTCTTCCGGTGCGGGCGCGGGTGCCTCCTCGATCGGCGCGGGCGCAGTCACGATGGGCTCAGAAGCTTTTGCGATCGGCTCGGGGATCGAAGGCTCGGCGGGCTGCGGCGTGATCAAATCCGCGAGCGTCAACGGCGGCGTCATCACCATCGGAGGCGGCGCGATCATCGGCGCGACAGGAACGACGACGGGCGCTGCGATGGCGGCCGGCTGCGGCGGTGCAGCGATCGGCTGCGGCGCAGGTGCGGCGGGTTTCGGAGCGGGTGCGGCGGCGGGCTTCGCGGCGGGTTGCGGGGCGCTCCTCTTGAGCTTTCCCAGCTCCTTCGCGCGCAGCGTCTCGCGGGCGAGGCGGGCCAGCGCGCGCTTCGCGGCGGCTCGATTCACGGGGATCAGCGCGCCCTCGATGTCGCCGACGACGCGGTCCACGTCGCTCTCTTCGGTGCGCGGGCGCGCGGCGGACGCGAGGCCGGGCATCGTCCCGGTCGACGTCGCGAGCAGCCGGCGCAAGAGATCGCGCAGCACGCGCGCGGCCTCGGGAGGCGGTGCGATCGGCGCTTTTCGCGGCACCATCACGCTGCCGTCGATCGTGAGGAGCACCCCGCGATCTTCGTGCGCGTACGGAAGCCGCGAGGTCGCGTCGGCCACGGCGAGGGCCAGATAACCGCTCGTCTCGGGTACGAGCGAAGCCGCCCGCGCAGCAGCCGCGAGGAGGACCTCCTCCAGGGAAACGCACGCCTGGTTCATGGCCGGCCGCATATCGGACCGTCCGAAGGTGGGCCAACTTCAACGATGTCCCCCCCGCGGCGCGGGGACCGCGACGCTTGGGGGGGACCGGCGCGCGAGCAACGTCGAGGACTGCGGCCGCTCAGCTCCGGACTCCGCGGAGCCAGGCTCCGCTCCGCCTCCGCCGAGCGGCCTCCGTCCTCCCAGTGGCGGCCCGAGCACGACGAGGCGGGGGCACCTCCACACAACTCCGTTATTTCGAAACTCGGCATCTGCGATCGTTTTTCTGGTCTTCTGTGGCGGATTGACAGCATGGGCGGCGCGGGCGTTTGATGGCGCGGCGCCCTTCTGTGATGGGGCGCTCACAAGGAGTCGTGAATGTCCCATATCCTCGAAACACTGCTCCTCCTCGCGCTGCCGGCCTCCGGGAAATCCGAGGTGCGAAAGTACCTCGCGGGCCTCTCTCCCGAAGCCTGCCGCGACGAGTTCGGGATCGGGCCCACCGTCCAGCTCGATGACTATCCGTACGTCCACCTCCTCCGGCGCATCGACGACGAGCTCGTCCACCGAGGCGTCCCGCGCGCCTTCTTCCAGGCCGCCGACAAGGGCCTCCGGGACGGGCGGGACTGGTGCACCCTGATCGAGCTCGTCAACGAGGATCACGCGGACCTCCTCTGTCAACGGCGGGCCGAGCCGAAGTCGGCCGCTCGGTGGCTGTTCGACCGCATCGACGTGGCGCGGGCTCGCTTCGGGGCAGATGTGGTGTTCGCCAACCTGCCTGTCCGCGTGCGCGATCACGTGGCCTCCGCCGTGGAGAAGGACGCGCGCGCGCTCCTCCACGACAAGGTGGCTGGCTATCCGGACTCCCTCTCTGGCAAGACCGTGGTCATCGAATTCGCCCGCGGCGGCGCGGCCGGATCGTCCATGCCCCTCGCCGCGCCGTACGGATACCTGGGCTCCGTACCGTGCCTGTCACCGGCCATCCTGGAGCGCGCGGCCGTGCTCTATATCTGGGTCACGCCGGAGGAGTCGCGCCGCAAGAACGAGGCGCGCGCCGACCCGAACGACCCCGGCTCGATCCTGCACCACGGCGTGCCGCACGACGTGATGATGAATGAATACGGCTGCGACGACATGGAGTATCTCATCCAGTCTTCGGGCCGGCCGGACCACCTGAAGGTGTCGGCGTACGGGCGCGACTACTATGTTCCGGTGGCGCGCTTCGACAACCGCGTGGACAAGACATCGTTCGTCCGCGCCCCGAAGGACGCGTGGCTGCCGACCGACGTGGCGGCCCTGCACGGCGGCCTCAAGGACGCGTTCACGCGCCTGCGAAGAGGCTGATCGGGCTTCGACTCCGACTCCCTCCATCGACGCGACTCCCTCCATCGCCCCGGCTCTCGCCGTCGACCTGACTCCCTCCATCGACGCGACTCCCTCCAATCGCTGAGCGCTTCCGGGCCGGACGGGCGCGTGATAGCGTCTCGGAAATGGCGGAAAATGAAAGCGGGACGGGCGCTCCTTCGGGGCTCTCGGGGGCGCTCCTCGTCGCGTGGCAGCGGTTCGAGCGGCCGGCGGAACCGGCGGCAAGCGTGCCGGAGAACGAGCTCGTCGCGGCGCACCGGGCGCTCGGCGAGTGGCCCTCCGCGACTGCCGCGCTGCGGGAGCACGCGCTGCGGTACGCGACTTCGCACCTGCTCGCGGCCGGCGATCTCAAAGGGGCGCAGAAGCTCGCCCTCTCCGCCGATTATCTGACCGCGCAGTGCCGGGAGATCGGGGTGGGCGGCGCGCTCGCGAGCCTGCAAACCGGCGCGGAGCGCGCGGCGAAAGAGCCGGCCGGCAAGATGGACGCGAAGGCATGGACGTCCGTCGCCGAAGCCGTGCGCGCGGAGACGGAGCGTTTGAGTCGAGCGCCCCTCGCGCTGCCCGCGCTGGTGTTCGAGCGGCTCCGCGCCGCGGGCTGGGACCCGAAGCGCATCTCCGACGTGCTGCACCTCCCGGAGGGGTTCCCTCGGATTCGGCGGCTCCACCCGGCCTCGGGGAACGCAGCCTCTCCGGCGACCCTGAGCTGTGGCCTGTCGGCGGACGGCAAGCGGGCCGTCTTCGGGGCCGAGGACGGGAGCCTGGTCGTTCGTGAGGTGGAGTCCGATCGTGTGCTTCTCCGGACGAAGGCGCACAAGGGAGCCGTCTTCGCGTGCGGTCTCGTTCCCGACGGGAGCCGCGCCGTGTCGAGCGGGGCAGACGGGCTCGCGAACGTGTGGAGCGTCCCTGTCGCGCCGTCCGCGAAGCCGATCGTTCCTCGTCCGTTCTGGAGCGGACAGCAGAACCCGACGCCGGCCATCCCGCCCACGATCGCGAAGCGATTGGCGATCACGAACGACGGGCACACGGCCCATCTGGGGATGGCCGAACCAGGCAGTCTCACGGCCTGTGTCGAGGGGCGCGAAATCGACGCTCCGAAGAACACGCCGCCTTTTTCGTACTGGTCCGAGATGGCCCGAGGAGGCGCGGACGACGCCGCGGCGCGGTCCAGGGGCGCTGGCCCGAAGGCTCCCAAGAGCGGCCCTCTCGACGGACTCGCCGAGCTCGAGGCTCTGCCGGGCGGAGAGGACGTGGTCGCAGCGATCGCCCATTTCAACGCCATTCAAGATCAGGTGGACAAGCTCCGCGCCCAGGAGTCCGCGAAGGTGGCCGAGGAGGACGCCGCGCACAAGAAGCTGAGAGCGAAACGGGCTCTCTTGAAGCCCGGGGCGCCCGCCGCCCTGATGAACGAGATCGACGCTCTCACGGCCCGAGAGGCAGAGATTCACGCGCAGGTGGAGGCGATCCGGAAGACCATCGACGAGCAGACGACGCAGCAGAACGCGATGCTCGAGCAGCTGAGCCGCGACGCGGATCAGGCGGTCTCGGTGTTCGCGGATCCAGGGCAGATGGCCGCGGCGCCGACTCCCCCCTTCGCGGCGACGAGCGGCGGAGACCCCTTGATCCTCGCGAAGAAGGAGCAGCTCGTCCTCGCGGGGCGCGACTCCGTGGACCCCGCTCACGCGCCGCCTGGTCTCTTGGGGAGCCACCCGGCCCGGGTCACCGCCGTCGCCGTCACGCCCGACGACCTCCGCGCCGTCTCGGGGGCCGCGGACGGGACGCTGCGCGTGTGGGACATCCCCTCTCGAAAACAGATTGGCAGTCTGGACGGGCACCAGGGGCCGATCGGAGGCCTCGCGGTGACGTCGGACGGGAAGCGCCTCGTGTCCACTTCGGGGGAGACGCTCCGGCTCTGGGACCTGACGGCGATGCGACCGCTGGAGGCCTATCCCGCGCCCGCGGAGGTGCGGTGTGTCGCGGCCTCTTCCAACCGGATCGCCGCCGGAGACGCCGCGGGCGGAGAGTGGATGTTCGAGATCGTCGACCCGCCGCCCGCCTCCGCGGGGCAAATCGAGGCGACCGGGCCTGTTCACCGGAGGTACGCTCTGCTCGTGGGGGCCAATGCGTACGACGACAAGGCCCTCCCGGCACTGCCGTATTGCGTGAACGACGTGCGCGACCTCGGCCGCGTGCTGGAGGAGCGGTCCTATTGCGTGACGGCGCTCCACGACGAGCAAGCCGCCGCCTACCGCAGGCCGACGCGCGCGAACATCCGCGACGAGCTGTCCTTGTTGAGGCTCTCCGCGAACGACATGCTCCTCGTCCACTTCTCTTGCCATGGAGTGCGCCTCGCGGAGCGCGCCTATGTGTTCGCGGCGGACACGGTCGCTGCCCGCGTGGACGAGACAGGGATTCCGGTGGACGAGATCATCGCGCGGATGGCGGCGACCGGCGCGCGGCGCCTCGTGCTGATGCTGGACTCCTGTTATTCGGGCGTGGCCCTCCCCGGCCGCGGCGGCGCGCCCCCCACCGTGAGCCCGTCCATCCTCGACGCGATGCCGAAAGCGGACGACGAGACTGGCACGCAGGCGACCGCCGCGCAGGCGACGGGCGCGCACGCCGCACAGGCACCCTCCGCGCCGCAGGATCCGGCGGTGTTGCGCGAGGCGCACGATCTCGCAGAGGGGTTCGCGCTCCTCGCGGCGAGCTCGGCCATGGAGATGTCGCGAGACCGCTCCACGCGGCCGAACAGCCTGTTTTCTTCGCTGGTGATCGACGGCCTCGAAGGGAAGGCGGACATCCGCGGGCGAGGCTTCGTGTCGGTGCAGGACCTCAACGACTACGTGGTGTCCCGCGGCGTGCCCCTCGCGCGCGAAGAGCGGGGCGTGCGGCAGACGCCGACCGCGCAAGTCCAGGGCAAGGGCGACATGGTCCTCGTCCGCCTCGGCTGACTGGCACGCTCACTCGTCCTCGGGGCTCACCCGCGGATCGGTCGTGGTGCCGGTCGGAGGCGGGGAGTGGCCCCCGAAGGCCTCCGCGATCTCCGCCCGGGAGAGGATGCGCGGCGAGCCGAGGACACGGATATTTCCGGCGCTCCTCATCCACAGCCACGCTCCCTCCTGCGGGACGCGCACCTCCGCTTCCGGCGGGAGACCGGCCTCTTCCACGCGCAGCTCGACGAGCACGGTGACGAGGCGGCTCACGTCGTCCTCCGCCACGTAAATGTACTTCCACGCGCCCGGCGCGCCGCGCACCGCGAGCCGAGATTCGGCGGGCCACTGCTCGATGTCCAGCGCGTCGAGGACCCGCGGGCCGTCCTCCCCCGGGGTCAAGACGCTCCACAAAAGCACCTTCGGATCATCCTCGCTCGCCATCGCTCACCTCGCTCCGGATATGGTTCGTGTGAATGGGAATCATCGGGAGACGCAGCGAAACCCGAGGCCGGTCATGACCTCGTTCCTCTTCCAGCGGCTCCGCGTGGCCGCGCGGGAAGAGATCTCCGTCGACTCCCAGGATCCCCCACGGAATACACGTAGATCCTCCGCCGGCGTCCCGGCCTCTTCGACCTTCGGATCCACGCATGTCCCGCAGCTCGGATAGTGCGCCAGCAAGAACTGGTCCTCCACCCACTCACCCACGTTGCCGCCCAGATCGAAGACGCCTTCGGGGGTGCGGTCCTGGGGCGCCGTGCCGACGTCGTGCGCCCCGCGCGGGAGGCTCGAACAAGGGGCCTTCGCGGTCCGGCCGAAGAAGACTCCATCGCACCGCGGGGCCTCGTCTCCCCAGGGGAAGCGGCGCCTCGCGGCCCCGCGCGCCGCGTACTCCCACTCCGCCTCGGTCGGGAGGCGCTTGCCGCGGGCCGCACAGTAGAGCCGCGCGCCGTCCCATGTGACCTGAACGACTGGCCTGTGCTCGAACCCCGGGCGCGCCGAGAACTGCTTGTCTCGGTACGCGACCCCGCACTCGCCCGGATAGAGGTCCATGAGCAGAAGGCCCTTGTCGCGCTCGCGGACCCAGCGATCCTCGTGCGATTCGTCGTCGGGGTGGACCTCCAGCATCTGGCGGATGTTGCGGAGCCAGGTCGCAAACTCGATGTTCTGGACCTCGTGCTCGTCGATGTGGAAGGGTGACAGGGTGACGTCGCGGGCCGGCTGCTCGCGCTCGATGAGGTCCCGCCGGCAGTCGGGGCCGAGCCGCGCGCACTCCGCGTCGATCTCCGCGGCGGTGCTGCCCATTCGATACGCGCCGCCGGGCAGATGGACCATGCCTTTCAGCGTCACGGCCGGCGCGGGCGGCGGCGATCTCCGAAGCGTGAAGGCCGCGCTCCCGAGGGCGATCGCCACGCTGACACCGAACGTAAACTGCCACGCTCGCCTCTTCCAGACTGGCAGTTTGGCCGGCGCCTCGAGCTGCGTCGCCGGGGCGTCGGGCTTCGCCACCGGCGCGACCGAACGTTCCGGCCGCGTCGCCATCTCCGCCGCGGAGGGGGCCTGTCGAGATCCGCTGTCCGGAGGAGAGCCCGAGTCCGCCCGTCGCAGGAGATCGATCACCTCCGCCGCGGTCGGCCGCAGCGTCGGCTCCTTCGAGAGCAGGCGGTGCGCGAGGCGAATCAGCGACTCCGGCGCTCCCTTCGCGGCTCTCTGCAGCGGGCGCGGCTCCTCGTGAACGTGCTTGTGCAGGAGCTCCGCGAACGCGCCCCGAAACGGCGGCTCCCCCGCGAGCATCTCGTAGAGCACGACGCCGAGAGAGTACATGTCTGCGCGCCCGTCGATGTCTGTCTCTCCGACGCACTGCTCGGGCGACATGTACGCGCCGGTGCCGATCACGAGGCCCTCGCCCGCGTCGTCGAGGGTGGCCTCTCCGAGCCGCGCGATGCCGAAATCGAGCAATTTGACCCGCTCTCCGGTGGGCGCCTCGTCGTCCCGGACGAGCATCATGTTCTCGGGCTTGAGGTCGCGGTGCACGATCCCGGCCTCGTGCAGGGCCGCGAGCGCGGAGGCGGCCTGTCGCACGACGTGCGCGGCGGTCAGCGCGTCGATGGGACCGGCCTTGATTCGACGGCGCAACAGCTCCCCGTCGAGGTACTCCATCAGCAAGAAGGGCACTCCGGAATCCATCTGTCCGAAGTCGAAGATCTTCACGAGGCCGGGGTGGTGCACGCGGCTCGCGGCGCGCGCCTCGTGGATGAAGCGCCGATGGTACGACGCGTCCACCGAGCCCTTCGCGGATAGCAGCTTCACGGCCGCGACCTGCCCGATCTCCTCGTGCACGGCGCGAAACACGACGCCCATGCCGCCGCGCCCGATGCGCTCGACGACGCGGTACCGGCCAATCCGCTCGCCGATCCATGCGTCTGGAGCGAGGCTGTCCGCGTCCTGCGACGAGGCGGCGCTCCGCGGATCGCGGTTGGAAGGGCCCGTGTGCGTGAACGGTGACGGGGAGGAGGGGCCGGTCGGATCGAGCGTCGCGAATTCGGCCGGATCGGCGCCGGGTCGGCCGCGCGTGACGGTGGTGAAGCTGTCGTGCGCGTCCGCCGCGCCGCCTCGCGTCGCGCCGGGATCGACCTCTTCGTCTCGCTCGGCCTCGGACTTCACGGCGCCCTCGCGGCCCGGATGCTACGGGGCGCGCGCGCCGGGCACAAGGGCCGAGCCGACAGAGCTCTACGGGAGGACCTCGGCCACGATCTTGTTGCGGAGGGCGCCGATCTTCTCGACCTCGACCACGAACTCGTCGCCCGGCTTCATGAACACTTGCGGGTTCCGCGCGAAGCCGATCCCGGCGGGCGTGCCCATCGCGATGAGATCGCCCGGCTCCAGCGTGAAGGCCTTGGAGAGGTACTCGATGGTCGTCTCCACGTCGAAGATCATGTCGCTCGTGGTGGCCTGTTGCATGACCGTGCCATTGAGTCGCCCCGTGAGCAGGAGGCCGCGACCGCCCGGCGGCAGCTCGTCCGCGGTCACGAGCTCGGGCCCGACGGCGCCGGAGGACTCGAAGTTCTTGCCGAGCGTCCACTGGTGCGTACGAACCTGCCAGTCCCGGATCGAGCCGTCGTTCAACAGGGTGTATCCGAGCACGTGCGAGAGCGCGTTCTCCTTCGAGACGTGGCGCCCGCGCTTGCCGATGACGACGCACAGCTCCGCCTCGTAGTCGATCGAGGTGGAGACGACGGGCATCACGAGCGCGCGGCCGTGCCCGGTGAAGCTCTGCGGGAAGCGGTTGAAGATGACCGGGTAGTCCGGCTTCTTGTAGTTCGCCTCCGCGGCGTGATCCACGTAGTTGAGGCCGAGGCAGATCACCTTCGAAGACGGCGCGACGAGCGGCTCATACGCCACCTCTTCGAACGGGACGATCGGCCCCTCCGCGCGCTCGATCTTCGCGAAGGCCGCGGCGTCGAGCAGGCCAGTCTGGGCCCAGGTGACGACGTCGGTGTACCCGAGATCGGGCATCGCGGCGTTCAGGTCGAGGTATCCACCTTCGCGGCGGGCGCCGATGAAAGCGCCAGAGCGCGAGCGTAACGAGGCCAGTCTCATTCATCCTCCAGAGGCGCCGAGTCTGGCGCGTCGTCGTCGTTCGTGTCGGCCCCGCCTGCGGTGAGGGGGCCCATGTCTGCGATGATGTCGCCGCGGAGGAGCGGAGTGTGCTCCTCCGGCAAGTCCAGCGTGAACTGCCACCCTCGGGCGCGCGCCTCGTCCAGAAAGGCCGGGAGCCCACCCTCGCAGGCGTTCGGGATGTCGTGCAGCACGACCACGGTATGGTCCCGACGGGTCGCGTCCGCAAGCGCGCGGACGACCCAGCCGATGGGATCCTCCCAGTCGCGAGGCACGCTGTTCCAGAGGACGACGGTGTACTGGTGGGCCGCGAGGTGGTCAATCACGTCCTTCCGGAACAGGTGCGGTCCGATCGCGCCGCCGCCGCCGAAGGGCCGAAACCGCTTCTCCCCGGGGACGATCGGCGTGAGCAGCGCGTCCGTCGCGACGATCTCCTTCTCGATCGCGTCGGGCCGGGTGTCCTTGCCGAGCGGGATTTCGTGCGTGTACGAGTGATTGCCCACGAGGTGACCCTCGCGGACGATGCGCTCCACGAGGCTCCGTCCCTCGTCCGTGGCCACGTGTTTGCCGAGGACGAAGAAGTGCGCGAAGAGGCCCCGATCCCGCAGGATATCGAGCACGCGCGGCGTCACCGCGGGATCCGGCCCGTTGTCGAAAGAGAGGGTGATCCGCGTCATCGATAGGTGTTGTTGGACGTGTGATCGCCCGCGAGCCAGCGCTGGAGCTCCGAGCGGGCGGTGTCGCGCTTCATCTGCACGACCTCCTTCGCCGTGGCCTCCGGCGCGTCGGCCGTCAGCTCCACGAGCATGCCATTCGGGTCCTCCACGTAGAGCGAGCGGCAATAGCCATGCTCCAGCACGTAGGTCTGCGGCTCCGCGTATCCGGCCGCTCTCAGCCGCGCGGCGACGGCGTCCTGCGACGCACGATCGATGTTGAGCGCGATGTGGCGGAACGGAGAGGGGGTGAGCTGCGGATTGAAGAGGTCGTCGTCTTTCTGGCTCGCGAACTGGAAGAACGCGAGCGCGCTCCCGTCCGAGAGGCCGAAGAAACAGTGGCAGTACGTGCGCAGCTCCCCGAACAGCACGTCGGCCTCGCACCAGGTCGCGACGAGGGGCAGCCCGATGAGGTCTTCGTAGAAGGCGCGCGTCTTCTCCAGATCCTTCGTCACGTACGCGGTGTGGTGCAGTCGGGAGGCGCTCGGGCTGCTCATGGGCGGTGTCTCCTCGGAGGCGGAAAAGGTGGGGGGACGTCAGACAAGACGAGTCGACATCGAAATGTCAAGGCCCTTTGTGCGCGGTCCTTCCGACAGGGCTTCTCAGGGGCGGCGAACCGTGCGAGGATGTGGTCAGTGTACCGGCGGAGATCTTCGCCGGGGATGCCGCGCCTCGGGCCGAGCATCGGGAGGTCGTCTTGTGAGCTTCGTGGGTTCGTTCGAGCTGTTCGTGGCTGGTTTCGAGGAGAGAGCGCTGCGCGTCGTCGCGCTCCGCGGGCGGGAGAGGCTGTCGCGCCCGTACGCGATCGACGTCACGGCGGCGTCGCGGGACGAAGGTGAGGGGCGGCTCGGGGCGGACGGGATCGGCCGCGCGGCGCGCCTCGTGATTCATGGTGCGGCCGGCGCCCGCGTGATTCGAGGTGTGGTGTCGCGGGTGCGGTCCGCGGGCCGGCACCTCCACGATCGCGCCGCGTGGGAGATCCGGATCGTGCCGCGCCTCGCGCTCCTGCGCCATCGCCGGAACAGCCGCATTTTCCAGGACCGCACGGTGATCGAGATCGTGAACGCCGTCCTCGGAGAGGCCATGATCCCGGTCCGGTGGGAGACGGAGCAGGCCTATGCGCCGCGGGCGTATTGCGTGCAGTACGAGGAGACGGACCTCGAATTCGTGGAGCGCGTGCTCGCGGAGGTCGGCGCCTTCTACCGCTTCGAGCACGCCGGAGAGGAGGTGACGGCGGACGCGCCCGAAGAGGTGGTGATCGGGGACCGCGCGCGGTACCTGCCCATCGACGGCGACCCACGTCTCGTGTACCGAGTGGTCCATGGTGGTGCGGCCCTCACGCAGGAGGAGCGGCACGTCACCTCGTTCACGCGCGCGCACGCGGCGGCGCCCCTCGTGTACGAGCGGAGGGACCATGATTTCCAGCGCCCGCTGACGCCGCTCCGGGCCTCTGCGAAGGTGGATGTCGGAGGCGGGAGCATCGCCTCGGTGAAGGCGGAGGTGTACGAGCATCACAGCGAGTTTGCCGAGGCCGAATCCGAGCAGCGGCTGGAGGAGACGGCGCTCTCGCAGCTCCGCCGGGAGGCCGACGTCGCGCGTGGAGAGAGCCAGTGCGTGCGCCTCGCGTGCGGCCGCCGATTCGCCCTCGAAGAGCACGAGATGGCCAGTCACGACGGGGAGTACGCGGTGACCGAGATCGAGCACCGCGGCGCCTCGCCGGAGACCGCGAAGGAGGGCCGTCCCATCTACGAGAACCGCTTCCGGGCGATCCCGGCGAGCGCTGTTTTGCGCCCGGCGCGCAGGCCGCGGCAGATGCGCCAGGTGATGGAGACGGCGGTCGTCACGGGGCCCGAGGGGCAAGAGATTAACACGGACGCGTACGGTCGAGTCAAGGTGCAATTCCGCTGGGACCGAGAGGGCAAGAACGACGAGCGCTCGTCGTGCTGGATCCGCGTCGCGCAGGCCTGGTCCGGCGGCGGGTGGGGCTTCCAGTTCGTGCCGCGGATCGGCATGGAGGTCCTCGTCAGCTTCCTCGGCGGCGACCCGGACAGGCCCGTGGTGGTGGGCTGTGTCCCCGACGCGACGCACCCTGTCCCGAGCCCGTTGCCCGAGAACCGCACGAAGAGCGGCATCCGGACGCAGAGCACGCCGGGGGGCGGCGGATACAACGAGATCTTGTTCGACGACGCCAAGGGAGGCGAGCTGTTCGCGATCCGCGCGGAGCGGAACCTGACGGAGACGGTGATGGTGGATCATCGTCAGACGATCGGAAAGGACCAGTCGGTGACGATCGCGGGCAGCCGCGACGTGGTGGTGCGAGGCGCCGAGTCGCTGCGGGTGGACGGCGCGCAGACGTGGACGGTGAGCGGCCCCTCTTCGGTGTCGGTCGGAGGAGGTGCGGTGTCGAGCGTCGCGGGCTCGCGCGCGGCGGCGATCGCGGGCGACGATCGGGAGATGCAGCCCCTTTGGGCGTTCTCCTACGACCCCGCGAGGCCCGCGGAGGTCGGTAGCGTGTATTGCAGAGTCCACGACGCGGACTACGTGGGGCACCAGGTCGCGGACAGGATCGCTTGGGGCCTTGAAGAACCTGGTGGTCTGCACAAACCAGAGGTTCGAGTCCAATTCCAGGCCGGGGGAGAGGTGATGCTGCCGCTCACCAAGGAGCATGTTTTGTGGGCTTTTCGGGTCAACCGCGGCTCCTTACCCGAGGACGGATCCATCTTGTGGCGGCTGCAGGCGAACCTGGACACCAGCATTGTTGCAGTGTTCGTGTTCGATATCGATCCAACCACGGGGCAAGTCCTCAAGACCGATTTCGAAAAGGTCCACGATCCGAAGCTACGTGACGAGCTCCGCGAGATGTCTCGCGCAGTCAAGGAGCTCGGAACAGTGCCCGACAGCAACACTGACCCACCGCGGGGAGATGGCCAACCGGATCACCCGCTGCCCTCCATCGAAGGAGATATCTGGGGGGTCCGAGCTCTGAGAGGTGCTGATTTCTGGCCCGAGCATTCCGAAGGCGGAACGAATCGCTGTGCTCAGCCCGGCGGGATCGACGGCGCGGTGGGAGACACCGTGGACGTCGACACCGAGCCTGCGCGAGTGATGGTGGTCTTCTCCTTCGCTACATGCTGCGAACGGGCCGATTTTGAGCCGGGCGCCGTGGTAGGGTTTGCTCGCTGCTACCCGCACTTGCTGGTCAGCGCCACTGTCCCGGTGGAGCTCGTCTCAGCCTCGGCGCACATCGATCGGCCGGAGACGCTCTCCCGGTGGCACGAAGACGAGCGGGACATGAGCGCGAGCTGCTGTAAACCACCTTACGACGGATGGACGCAGGATATCGGGAGCTTGCTGGTCACTGACGCAAACAGGGACGTGAATGCCGTCGTTCCGCTCCCCTATTGGTCGAACATGTTCTACTATTACATGGTCGACCCTTATCGACGAGAGGGGACCAGGAAGTACCACATCGTCCGCCTTGATCGGCGCGATAGGCGGGACAGCGCCGTTCCTTTGGTGCGGCGTGAAGTGGTGATCAAACCGGCAGCAGTGGGGCTGGGCTACTCGGATCCGCCGGAGGAAGAGTGCATCGTCCGCAAGCAGCCACGACAAGGCATGTTCGACAATGTTCACATGGCGCCTCGGCTGCGTCTCATGCATGTCTCGGCGGTGATCGACAACACCGCGTTCAACTTCCCTCGGTACCCGATTGAGGATCGAAGCCGATGGCGCCTCGACGACATCGTCATGGCGCCGTTCTGTGCTCACGACTGTCTGCACCTGCATTGGCGTTGGGGCGCTACCGCCGGGAGGAAGTGGACGAAAGGTTGGGATGCGAGCGGCCCCTGCCGTGTGGACGGCGCCCCCCTCGTTCCCCCGGATCAAGATGTCTGGGAGCGTCTGTCCTTCGCCACGGAAGAGCTGCTCGACGAGGCGATGGATCTGTGAACAAGGCTCATCGGGACAACGTGGAACAGCGGAAGATCATTCACGTCCCTCCGACGCCTGGGCGTGCCCCTTTCTTCTTCGGGGCCTGGTTGGCGTTGTTCGTGGTGGTGTACGTACCGGCGATCTTCTACGATGCGCTGGGGGGACCGTTCACCGCGTTCTGGCCAGTCATCGGGTTGGGAGTCCTTCCAGCGGTGTTCTCATGGTACGCGTTCGGTTCGAGAATCTACGAGTCGATCGGTGGAGGCGCAGCCGCGAAGTACGTGGATGTCGTCACTCCGTCGGGATGTCGTTACTGGTTCATCTCTCATCCGGAGTTGCCGTACGGGGCTGTCGTGGAGACCGCCGGTGGAACCGGGACGGAGCTCGGCGAAGGTCGCCTTCTTTGCTGCGATCCGCTGGAGCCTCACCCGCTCCGGCGCCCGGCGATGTTACTCCAGTACGGGGCGTGGGCGGCGCTCGTCTGGTACGTCGTGAAATCCTCTCATTCGAATTTCTATCTTCTCCCCGCAGCGTTCTTTGCCATCCTGATTTGCTTCCTCTGGCTGCTCCTTGATAGTCCCTGGTACTCCATCGACGTCGCCAAGGAGGGGTGTTTTCTGGATCTGAACGCGGCTCCCCGCGGGCGCACGGCCCTCAGGCTTCGGATCACGCACGCAGCACCGGATGAAGACGGCCTCTCGCTTTCCTTCGAAGATGGCGGAACGAGGAGAGTGATCTTCCCCCGGGGCTCGCTCTCAGCGGCAGTACAACAGACGATGGCGCTGGACTTGCTCCGCCATGGCGGTGTCTCCATCTCTTCACCGAGCGGAGAGGACAAGTCGTGATGTGCTGTTTCCTTTCAATACGGCCTCCTGACCGATGACAAGGAGCCTCTCGATGGCCCCGATCGTTCGATTGACCGGCTTCCGGACTGCCACTCTGGACTCCGCTTTTTTTATGCCGCGGCGGCCGTTTGGGAGGTGATCTCGGCGCTGCGGCCCATCCTTCCGCCCGATCTCCGATGGACCCTCCCGAAGACCGCGCGTGAGCGAACGCCCGTTTATTCGGCCGGTCCGATCGAGAGGGCGCTTCGGATCTCGGGGCCGAAACGGCCCAGCGAGGTTGTGCCGGGATTGCCGACGCATCGGGTGACTCTCCTCGGCGCGCGGAACGGACGCGACTCCGCTCGACTCTCCGTCGGCGTCTCGCTGCGACCCACCGAGAAAACCCCGCCCACAAACGAGAGCTCGGCATCTCCGAACGAGAAAGCACCCTCTCCGAAGGGCCTCGCGATGTCGCCGGGAATCACTCTGGAGCTGTCCTTCGACTCCACCCTCGCGAAGGAGCAGGACGCCCCCGCGCTCGCCGAACGGCTCCTCGGCGCGTTGATCCGCTCCCTTTCTCTCGACGCCGCGCGAGGCGTCCCCGGCGCGCTCATCGAAGAACCGCCCTCCTCATCGCATGTCCGCGCCGCTTGGCTCACGTTCCTGCCTCTTCGGATGGGGCCCGTTCCCACGCTTCCGCAAGGGTTTTCGTGCGTCACGCTGGAAGAGACTGGCTGGCTCCTCCGCGCGATCCCCCGGATTCCGGATCCCAAGGAGAGCGCCTATCGCGACGCGCTCGCCCATCTTCGCCACTTGCTCGGGGCGCGCGCTCTCCTCGACGGACCAGCCATCGCACCGCCGCCGAACGCGCCAGTCGCTGCTCCCGCGCCGACACCCGCCGTCGCGCCGATCGTCGCGCCGCCGGCCATCGTGCCGCCGCCCGAGGTGCCGAGCTATCTCAAGCCGTCCGCACCATCGATCTCGTCGAAGTCCCCTGTTTCCGAGCCTGTTTCTGCGCCTCCCGCCGCTGCCCGGAGCGTGCTCGGGACGCCGCTCACCTCCGAGACCGCCGACATCGACATCTCGAAGCTGCTGCGCTCCTCGCTCCCGTTCGACGCGCGCAAACAAGGCCCAACGCCGCCCGCCGCGCGGTCTTCTCCGCCCGCCGCGCCGCCCGCGCGATCCGCGAATGGCCGGTGGATCCGCTTCAACCCGCAGACCGGCGAACCGCTCACCGAGCCGCTCTGGCAAGAGCTCGCCGCGCCGGAGCGCACCCCCGAGAGCCCCCGCACCGACGCCGCGCCGCCCGCGCGCCTCTCCACCGGCACCGTCGAGGTGGACCCGGATCTGGTAGCGCGCATCCTCGCGGCGAACCCTCGAAAATGAGCGCGCCCCGTTTGCGTGATCCGCCGCCGCGTGCCCGAACTTTCAGCGCACGCGCACGCGGCGCTACCGCGCGGCGACCACGGTCGGCTATTGTTCGCCTCCCATGCATTGCCCGCGGTGCGCGCAGCTCGTGCCGAACGGTGCCGTCACCTGTCCGCGGTGTGGTGCGCCGCTCGTCGTCGCTCCGTCCGCCATCACGATGAACGCGCAGCCCCAAGGCGGCGCGCGCCCCGGTTCGCCCGAGGTCGACGACATCGCGAGCACCCTCGTCTGGCAAAAAGGCCCCGGAGAAGCGCCGCCGAACGCACCGGCCGGCCGCCCCGGCGAAGCGACCGCGTCGCACCCGCACGGTCGCGCGCTCAGCCCCGCCGCCCCACACCACCCCGCGCCGCCCCTCGGCCCCACGTCGCCGCACCCGCCTTCACCGTCGGCGTTTCCGCCCGCGCACGCGCCGAACGCACCGCACGCGCAGGGCCCGAACGCGCCGCTCGCGGGGACGCGCAACGCTCCGCTCGGCGCCACCGCGATGGCCAACATGATGGCCGCGACCGCGGTCGGCATGCCCGCCGGCTTCGAAGAGGTCATCCGCGCAGGCGCCGCCGGCGCTCCCTCCGCGAACACGCTCGTCGGCATGCCGCGGCCGGACGAGCGCACGAACGTCGACCCGAATCCGCAAGACCCCCGCGCGCTCCCGGCGCCTCGCATCGCGGGGCCCCGTCCGCCGCCGTCCGCCGATCCAGCCGCGCGCACGCTCGTCGGCGTCTCGATGCCCGGCAGCGGATTCGCCGCGCAGGAAGCCACCGCGCGGCAGCTCCCTCCGGAGGCGAGATCGACCGCCGCCTCCCCCGGCGCGCCGCCCCCGTCGAGCCCGTCCGCCACCGCAGGCGGCGGCGCCACCACGTTGCCGACGCGCGTCCTCGGTGACGCATCGAGCGCCGCAGCCGGGCCCGTTCCGCCCGCGCGCGCATCGCAGCCACGCAGCGCGCCTGCGCCCGCGGTCGCCGGCGTGCGGCCCCGCAACGCGCCGGAGCTCGGGGCCACCGCGCCGCCCCTCGCTGCGCGCAAGGTGCCGGGCGTCCGTGAGCCGGAGCGGCCCGCTCGCAAGAAGAACCAGCTCGATCGTCGGCTCGTCGTCGCGCCCCCCAAGAAGGGCGTCACGCCGAACCGCACCGGCATCCTCGCGATCGCGGGCGGCGTGATCGCGCTCGTCGCGGTGCTCGTCGTCGTGCTGTGGCCGGGGCGCGGCGCCGTCACCGTGCGGCCCTCCGTCGACGCGGAAGGGCGCGACGGCCTCGACATCGAGTGCACGACTTGCCCGGATTCCACCGTGGTTCGCGTCGGCTCCTCGACCTCGACGATCGCCGCGCACCACGCGTTCGTGCCCGTCACGCTCCCGCTCGGCGAGAGCAAGCTCGAAGTCGTCATCGACCGGCCCGGCAACGGCAAGGACGAGTCGACGTCCGTGCGCGTCCACCTGCCGTACCGCGTGACGACGGATCTCGCGACGCTGCGCGGCGAACGCCCCGCGATCCAGGTGGTCGTCGAGGCGCAGGACGGCACCTCCGTCGTGCTCGACGGCAAGACGGTCCCGCTCGTCGCCGGCCGCGCGATCGACGCGCTCGACGTGTCCGAGGCGGTCACCGGCGAGAGCGACGAGCCGCGCACGTTGAGCCGCAAAATCCCCTACGTCGTGACGCCTCCCGGAGGCTCGCCGGAGCAGGGCACGCTGCACGTCTCGGTGCCGATCACCACGCTGCGCATCAACGCGCCCGGCCCCGCGGTCGTCACCGACAAGGAGAGCTTCGTGCTCGCCGGCCGCACCGCGAAGGGCGTGGAGCTGTTCGCCGGACCGCACGCGATCCCGCTCCGTCCGGACGGGAGCTTCGCGCACGTGATGAACGTGTCGGCCGTCGGCGCAACCCAGATCTCCGTGCGCGCACAAGGGCAAGGCATGGCGCCGCGCATCGTGAAGATCGACGTGCGACGCGTCGACAGCCTGGAGCAAACCGCCCGCGAATTCGCCTCGAAATCGCCTCTCACGCTGCCCGACCTCGCCTCCGATCCGAAGAGCAAGGTCGGCAAGAACGCGATGGTCTCCGGCCTCGTGATCGAGACGAAGGGCGCCGATCAGGTGACGGTGATGCGCCTGCGCGGCTTCGGCGGGCCTTCGTGTCCCGCGCTCCCGGCCGGCACCAAGCCCGAGTCCGTGGGGGACGCGGGGCCGTGCCTCGTGGAGCTCGCGGTCGGCATGCAGGCGCCGTTCGCGCCGGGCGACATCGTCACGGGCTGCGGCCGCTTCGCCGGCATGACGGGCGACCCCGAGGTGCCGCAGGTGCGCGCCGATTTCCTGGTGAAAGGCGCGCTGTGAGCGACGCCGTCTCCGGAGCAGCCGATCCCGAGAAGCCTCACCAGGCGGACAGCGGCGACGCCAAGATCCAATCCGGCGCAGCCCCCAAGATCTCGATCCCTGTCAACTCCGGACCGCCTTCGATCACCGTGCAAGAAGAGGCGAACCCGATCTCGGGCGCCGGCCTCCTCGCGAGCGATCCCCCCGCAGATCCGGTGACCGTCCCCGTCGTGGTGGATCCGCTCACCGCCTCCGCCGCGAACGCGATCACGCATCTCGGCCCCGCGTGCCCGTCGTGCTCGCAGCTCAATCACCCGGGCACCGCGCGCTGCGTCTTCTGCGGCCACACGTTCGCCGTCGCCGAGGAGCCGGAGAACGCGTGGCGCCCCATCTCCACGCCGCCTCCGCACGAGGGCCCTCGTCGCGTCGATCTCGCGTCGACGGAGCCGCCGCCTCCCTCGGACGCCGCGCCGATCTCCGCGCGCGCCCCCTCCGGAGCGGTGGAGCTTCGCTTCCCGAACGGCGACATGATCTCGAGCGCGTCGCTCTCCCCGTCGCAGGTCTCGCAGCCCTCGCAGGCGGGCATGCGCAAGTCGACGTGGTCCACCTCGTTCGAGGACATGCACATGCCCGTCGCCGATCCGCTGATCGGCGTCGTCGTCGCGGATCGCTACCGCATCGCCGAGGGCCTCGGCCGCGGCGGGATGGGCATCGTCTACAAGGTCGAGCACAAGCAGATCGGCAAGCTGCTCGCGATGAAGCTCCTCACCGGCGAGCTGTCGCGAAACCCCGAGGTCGTGAGGCGTTTCAAGCACGAAGCGCTCACCTCGTCGCGCCTCTCCAGCCCGAACACGGTGCAGGTCTTCGACTTCGGCGTGTCGGACGGCCTCACGTACCTCGTGATGGAGCTCGTCGCGGGCGAGGACCTCTCCCGCATCCTCCGCGCGAGCGGCCCGATGCCGTGGAGCCGCCTCGGCAAGGTGGTGATCCAGATCTGCTCCTCGCTCACGGAGGCGCACGCGAAGGGCATCGTCCACCGCGACATCAAGCCCGAGAACATCATGCTCGTGAAGGCGCGCGACGGGAGCGACCTCGTGAAGGTGCTCGATTTCGGCCTCGCGAAGCTGCGCGAAGGCGAAGGCCTCTCCGAGCTCACGAGCGCGGGCGCGATCGTCGGCACGCCGTACTTCATGTCGCCGGAGCAGGTCCGCGGCGATCCGGTCGACGCGCGCAGCGACATCTACTCGCTCGGCGCGCTCATGTACCGCGCGCTCACGGGCCATTACCCGTTCAACGGCCCCACGCCGATGAGCGTGTTCACGAAGCACCTCACGGAGAACCCGATCCCGCCGATCGAGCGCACGCCGGAGCTCGGCATCCCGCCGGGCGTGAGCCGCCTCGTGATGAAGGCGCTCCACAAGAACCCGGCGGAGCGCTTCCAGAAGGTCGAGGAGCTCCAGGTCGCGTGCGTCGAGCAGCTCCGCGCGGTCGGCACCAACAGCGTCGAGACGCTCCTCGACAGCGGCGCGGTCCGCAAGCTCGGCACCGAGATGCCGAAGGAGGCGCACGGCGGCGCCGCGATCGCGACGCGCGACGAGGTCGAGCGGTACGAGCGCAAGCTACGTCGCCAGAAGTACGGTGTGTACGCGGTCCTCCTCGTGATGCTCGGCGCCGCGGGCACGGCTGGCTACAAGTACTGGGAGTCGCGCAAGGTCGTCTTCAACGGCGTGGAGATCGAGCCGAACGACAACGCAGGCGAGGCGACGCACGTCCCCTTCGGCGCGAACGTGAGCGGTTACCTCGGCCGCCGCATCTCGAAGGACACGGGCGATCGCGACTTCTTCGAGATGGACATCCCGCCCAGCGCGCCGAACGTCTCGTTCGTCTCGATCGACGTCACGGCGCTCCCCAACATCCCGATGTGCACGCTGCTCTACCGCGGCGGCCTCTCGACGGTGCTCGGTCGTTACTGCGTGGGCCGCCCCGGCCGCGACCTCGCGATCCCCGCGCTGCGCCTGGAGCCGGGCAAATACTTCGTCGCGGTGATGCAGGACATGGATCCGTACGGCGGCCCCGTCCCGTTCGTGCACGAGAACATCTCGGACCCGTACACGGTGAGCGTGAAGCACGTCGAGCGCCCGACCGGCGTCGAGGTGGAGCCCAACGATCAGATCGGCTCGGCGACATCGATCAGCGTCGGAGAGACCGTCTCGGGCGCGCTCGGCTGGACGCGCGACGAGGACGTTTACTGCGCGCATGCGTCGGCGGGAGAGAGCGTGTCGTTCCGAGTGAGCGACAGCGCGCGCGCCTCGGGCAACGTGATCGAGGTCACGCCGTTGCGCGGCACGGAGGAGGGCGCCGCGGTGCGCGTGCACGCGATCGCGCAGGGCACGGTCTCCTCGACAGACGTCGTCGGCCCATGGACGACCCCTCCCGTGATGGTGGAGCCCGACGTCCCGCGCTGCATCCGAGTGAAGGCGTCGCTCGACCCCTGGATGAAGATCCGCGTAAGCGACTTCCCGACCGGCGGCCCGGAGCCGTACAAGATCGAGCTCGTCGGCCCGCGCTGATCCAGAGCGAGATCAAAAAAAAGGTGCCCACCCCCGGTCCGTGCTCGGCCTACAGCCTGCGCGCGGCCCGCCCCGCCCCAAGCGCCTGCTCCGCAGCCGCAGGGCGGGGAACCTTTACCTACACCTGGACGGCAGTCCCCGACGCTGCGCAGAGTGTCATTCTGCCACTCTACTTGCTTTCGGGACAGCGGGGTCGAAACGTTCTCGCGCGAGTCGCGCGTTGGCGCGGCCCCTCGTTGGTCAGTCGAACAAGCACGAGCCACGCGCGAAGCAAAGCGCCATTGGGATCGAGGATCGGTATGCACCGCGATTTGTGCTCGCTTCATTTGCGCTGGCAGCCACTGAGGAGTCCGCAGCGGAACGGACGCAGGCCTCGACGTTGCGCGCCGTCCGCCCCGCCGAAGCGCCTGCTGCGTAGCCACAGGAGGAGAGCGTCCTTGTCAATGGGAATGGCGCTACAGCGAGCCTGGACGCTACCTGGGCAGGGGAGGCAGGTTGAGGCGCGGAGTTATCGGAATACGCGCGCTCGGCCCGAAGCCAGGAGCCGCATCCTTCAGTTCTAGGAGCCGTTGGTCCCATTTTTCGTATATCGCCTTGGTGGAGCACTTCGCACCAGTCGCAAGAGCTTCCAAAGCTTGGGCAGAAGGGAAAGCCTGACGATACCCAGCCTGCACGATTTCCTCCTTTTCCAGCAGGAACCCCAACGGCAACCGGTACCAATCGTCGTTTGTAGCCCTCTCGGTCCGCGTGAGGCTGTCTGCCAGTTCGACGAAGGCAAGGACCCACCAGTATCCCATCAAGGAAATCTGATATTCCCTCAGAGCCCCAAAAACCTCCAACAGCCAGCTGTGACGCTCTGGGAGTGTGAAGACATATCGCCACGCAACGCTGCTGTCTCCACCTAACGAGACCGGCTGGTTGTAGAAATCGGGGGCGCGCCAAACTGGCACCTCTCCACTGCTGCTCGCCTGGTCGGGCACTGGATGACTGCAAATGGGAAGACAAGCGGCCGGCCTCTCGGTACTCAATGCCAATGCCCCAAGCAGGTTCGTGCACGCGTATACCAAGGCGTTCGGTACCTTCAAGACTTCATTAGGCGAGCTGCCCCGTTGCCAATCAGAAATATTGAGAAGATCGCCGATGATGAACTTGCCATCCCCAAATCCGTCCTGCGGGAATTCAGATACCGCGACCATCTCAGCAATCTGGCGTTCGATCGCCGACAATGCGCCATCCGTCATTCGCATGAGATCATCGAAGGTGCCCAGATGGCGGTTTCCGTGATCCTGCCGCCATGCAAACAACGATTTGTGCATCTCGGTTCTGCGCGTCTTCGAAACCTCGCGCCAAGCCATCTTGTCGTTTCGGCGTAGTATCTCCTTCGTATGCTCGTACCAGAACGCCGCCGTTCTTTGTTGCGAGCCACCGTCCGGCGCCAAGCTCGCAGTCGCGGGTACGGACGTCACGGAAGAGAAGGCAGGCTTTGTCATCTCCGCTCGCGTGACGACCATCAACTCCGGCAGCTCGGCGAGCAACTCCGCCACGTCCTTAAAGCGCTCTTCCGGCATGGGGGCGCTCGCCTTCCGCAGGAACTTGTAGAGCGCTTCCCGGGCGGTCTCGCTGAGGTGTGCGCTCGCGGGGAGCGGCATCGGCTGGAGTCCAGTCGGGTGCTTTCCCGTCAACATGAACTCAAGAGTACGACCGAGCGAGTACACCTCGGTCGCGTAGGTCGCCCCATTGTGCGCCTCCGGGGCCCGATAGAAGGCCGTCCCCACCACTTCATGGGTTTGTGTCAACCCCGGCCCGTCCTGCGGCACCTTCGCGATCCCGAAGTCCGTGAGAACGAGGCGCCGCGGCTCGACGCCCACGAGCACGTTCTGTGGCTTGATGTCCCGGTGCAAGACCGGCGGCGACAATGAGTGCAGGTGGGCCACCGCTTCGCAAATTTCCTTGAAGAGCTGAACGGCGTAGAAGGGGACCGCAGATAGCCAGGTTAGACTCTCCAGGCTGGTATCGCAGCGCTCCATCACGTAGAACGCGCACTCCAGCTTGGTCTTCGGCTCCTCTTTCCACTCCAGGGACGCATCGTACACAGCCATGATCCCTGGGTGCTTCAAGCCCCTCAGGATCTCCACTTCCTGCCTGAACCGTTGTCGCCCCAGCTCGTCTTTCGCGACGCAGATCTTCATCGCTCTTGGTGGCGTAGGCACCTTCTTGGCCGCGGGCCGAACCTCCCACACCTCGCCTTGCCCGCCCGATCCGATCTGCCGGCCGAGCCTCCAGTCGCCCAAGACCGTCTCGTTCCGGAACTTCGTCTCAGCCATCGTCCGTGTCCTTGCCCAGATTCGAGCCTGTATGCGCTCCGCGGATGTGAGATGCGAAGTCACCGCAGGCCCGCAGAAACGCAGTGAACGCTGCCGAGCGCGTTTTCTCGAACAGCCATGCGATGCTGCCATGTCAGTTCCAGGACCGACAAGCAGCTTTTTCTGCGTTTTTTCGAGCAGTGAACCCTTGACTTTTTCGAGCGCGTTTGGCGGCGGCCGATTTGTGCTTCGTTGTCACTCCCCAAGGTCTGCATTGCCGTGTGAGCGTCTTTGTAACGGACGCACACGGCATCCGCCCGGCTGGGAAACCGGGCCATCACTGCTGCTGTGGGTCTTGCGGACGGAAAATTGGCTTTCGCATGCTGGGCGGCCCCTCGATATGGATCGCCAGCTCCTTGATCCGCTCCCCGTGCCCTGCCAGCTCCTTCCGATGCTTGTCGGCGTCCAACCGGAGCCCTTGGAGCTTGTCCGCGACCGCGTCGAGCTGCTCGCCCAGGTACACCGTGTCACTCTCGCGGCCGGCGCGCAGCTCGTCGGCCAAGGCGCCGATCTGCATGTAGAGAGTCACGAAGCCGGCGAGGCTGAGGAGGCCGAGGCATCCAAAGACGATCGCGATGAAGAGCACCAGTCATGGCTCCAATCGCCCGAGAAGCCCCCGGTCGAGTGAGGGGCGCGGCGGCGGTTCACGGTCGAGGGTCGCGAAACCGCACGTGGCCGCCGCGCCCCCCACCGGCCAACCGGCGAGGCTTTTCTGGGCGGGCTGTTTCCTCGCCGGCTCCAGGGAGGAGAGGTGCGCCGCTCCGCGCAAGTGTCCGGTTCATGCGCGGGGCTTCGCCTCCCCTCTCCGCAGCCGGCGAAGAGGTGAGTGGAGGTTGCAATTGGCACCCTCACCGGACCCAGCGAAGGGACGCACGGCGGGAAAGCCGGCAGTCGCCGGGGCCGCGTGTCATCCCCTCGCCGGGGCCGATCAGGGGTTCTGTGCGATGTTTCGTGGGGAGGTGTGGCCGCCTTCCATGAATCGACAGGCGGCCCCGAGATGGTGGGAGGTTCACCGCTGATCGGTGAAGAGGCAGTCGTACAGCGTGGCTTCTCCGAGCCGCCTGCTCCCGAGCGCGATGTCTGGCACCACGAGGCGACCGATCTCCGGCGGCATCGGCTCGGCGCCCCATGTCTTTTGGATCTCCTGAGCGAGCCAGTCGGCGTGAGGCCGCTCTTCGGGGAAGAAATCAAGCCCCTCGACCGAATGCAACTGGGGCCCGAACACGGTAGGCGGGATGAACCGGGCCGCCGGGTGATCGAGCTTCACCACGTACATCGTGTCGCCGAGAAAGAAGGTCCGCGACGCGGCTGCGCTTGCGACCATCGCCGGATCGGGCTCGCGTAGCTCGACGTGCCACCGGTAGAGGAGGTAACAAGGGACCAGAAAGCTGATGAGGAGGCCGATCGTCGGGCGCGTTCGGCCTTCTGCATCGGGGAGAAAGACATGACCGATATAGCCCGCGTCGTGCGCGCCTGTCGGTAGGTGAAGAGACATGTTTTGCACGATCGCCGGAGAGAGCCGCTCGTCCACCCGCCGGAGGAAGGCGTACCAGATCTCCCTTTGTTCTCCGGTGCCCGCGCTCCGGCGTGCGGCGGCGAGTCGCTGGTACTCTTCGCTCGCCTTGTAGAGATCGTCGTCAACCGCAATGTTTCGCGGGTAGTGACGATAGACCGCTTCGAAAAGGCTCTCCACGCTCAGCTTCATGCCTCCTCGGGGACATCGGGCGAATCAGGCCAGGCGAGGTCAGAGTCGATGTCGTCGCCGACTTCGTGTTGCTCCCAGTTGCCCGCGTGGTCGTGTCCATAGGCGGTCGCGAGGTCCCGCGCGATGAGCATGACCTTCTGCGGGACCGGGAGCCCACCCCTCCAGCCCTCCATGGCAAGCCGGAGCGGCTCCGAGAATGGTCGGGAACGCTCGAACCCGTGGGTCGGATCGTAGTCGGCACGGACACCCTTGTACGACCCGACGAGGTCTTCCGGTGTCTGCGCGGCAAACATCGCGAGCAGGTCCCGCAGCATTTCGACTGGCACGTCTCGCCGGAGGCGCTCGTGGATCCTGGGGAACGCGAGGACGACAGCCCACTGGATGACATAGGCAGCTTTCAAGACTTGCGGGAGCTTGGCGATGTTCATGGCACCAGGCAGAGTTGAAAATTCACGTACTTCGTCATCACGAGCGCGAGCGAGCCTACCACGTGGCCGTTGTACATGCAGACGTAGCTGCACCATCCGGTGCTGACCAGGGACTTGAGCGGCCCGAACCAGTCCGGGCACGCCTTGCATTTGCCGTCCCCACATGCGGTGTTGTAACAGGGCACTTCAGCCTTGTAGAACTTCGAGTCGCAATAGGCGACAGCCGGGCATCCGAGCGCAGAGCACTCGGCTGGCTGATCTGGAACCTCTGGATCGTTGCTCGCTGGGACATAGCTCGCCATCCAGTCGTCCACCTGCGCGACGACTCCAGGCCACGCCTCATCCACCATCTGCTGGAGGGTCGCCGGATCAAGCGTGTCGGGATCGATGCCCTGGGATTCGACCGTTTGTTCGAGCGTGCCTTCGAGCAGGTACGACGTCGCGGCGGCGCGCACGTTCGCGCGGTCGACCTCGACGGGATCCGCGCCGGCGAAAGGACTCGGCGTCATGCTCGACGTGCCACCGCCCGCGCTGGTCGCGACGCCGCCGCCGGCTCCGCCGATATCGGGGAGCCCTCCGCAGCCGGCCCCGCGGCACACTTCGATATGGCACCCAGCGGCCGGTCCCACAGCCACCAAGGACAGGAGGAGAAGTGACGCAAGGAGACTCGCGGGACGACGTGAGGGACAAGAGGCCAACGTGGAGCTTCGGCTCATGACATCACCCAAGAGGCGGCGCCGCTCCGCGCCACGATCGGGCGGAGGAGCCGCTTCAGGGGTCTTTCGGGCCGGATCCAGCCGGCCTTCCATGAATCGTACAGCGCTTCTCTTTTTCCCGGCCCTCGCGGGTGTCACGGCGAGAACTTCGCGACGAACCCATCGGACAGGGCGCTCTTCGCGATCATGGCCCCTCCGCCCAGATCCAGCGCGCCCGTGAAGTAGCCAGTCACTAGCACAGCGCCCGCCCCATCGCTCGCAACGGCCGTCACGTACTGCTCGGCCTGATCGCCGAATCGCTTGCTCCAGACGTGATCGCCCAGCGTGTCGAGCTTGGCCAAGAAGACGTCATGCCCCCCCGCGCTGGCGAGGGGTCCTCCGCCGAAGTCCAGCGCCCCCACGAACGCCCCCGCCAGGAGGACGTTGTTCTGGACGTCGAACGCGATCGACATGCTGAGTTGATCCTGGGAGTCGCCGAATCGCTTGCTCCAGAGGTGTTTCCCGTCAGGGTCCAGCTTGGCGAGGAAGACATCGGCCTCTCCCGCGCTCACCATCGGGCCGCCGCCGAGGTCGATGGTGCCGCGGAAGCTGCCTGCAAAGAGGATGTTGCCGGCGGAGTCCACCGCCACCACCGCGTTTTGCTGGAGGTCCGTGTCGCCGTACCGCTTCGCCCAGAGCACCGAGCCATCGGGGCCGAGCTTGACCAGATACACGTCCGACGCGCCCGCGCTGGTGAGTTTCTGCACACCGAAATCAATGGTGCCGCTGAACACACCGCTAACTACGATGTTGCCGGCGTTGTCGAAGGCGACGCCCTGGCCTTGTTGGGCGGTGCCGTCACCGTAGCGGTGGCTCCACTGGTGGACGCCGTCCGGGCCCAGCTTCGCCACGAAGACATCCGATCCCCCCGCGCTGGCGAGCAGGCCGCCACCGAGGTCGATGCTGGAGAAGAAAGCGCCGGTCAGAGCCACGTTCCCCGCGGAGTCGGCCGCCATGGAGATCGGAGCTTGAGGAGCCGAGTCGCCGAAACCATGGCTCCACTCGGCCGCGCCCGTGGAGTCGAACGACGCGGCGAAGAGATCGGTGGAGCCGGCGCACACCAGCGTCCCAGCGCCCAAATCGAGCGCCGCCGAGAAGATGCCCACCGCCTTCGAGCGGCCATCGGGAAGGTATACGACGCCCGTGCCTGCCTGGGCGTCCGCGCCGCCGTAGCGAGCCGCCCGGACAAAGCCCCCATCAGGATCGAGGACGGCGAGAAAGACGTCATTCGCGCCGGCCGTGGTCAGCGCTCCACCGCCGAAATCGGCCGTCGCATTGAACGCCCCGGTCAACAGGACATTGTTGTTCGAGGGGTCCGCGGACACCGCGTTTGCACGGCAAGCCGGCGAAGGGGAGCCGTCCGGGTCGCCGAACCGCTTGGCCCACAGGAGCTGGCCTTTGCACGGCGGCGCGAGGCCGTCGCAATCTTCATCCTGGGGAGTCGCGCAGTCTTCCGTCTTGGGGAGGACTTCGCCGTTGCAGGCGCCGTAGCCCGTGCCTTCGGCGTTGCAGACCTGCGTGCCCGCCGCGCAGATGCCCTTTCCGTTCGTCCCCGCAGGCCCGGAGTAGCACTCTTGAGCCGCGCCGGGCGTACACACCGGCGCTCCTCCGGCCCCTCCACTGCCAGTCATGCCCCCGGTGCCGGTGGTGCCCGTGCCGTAGCCAAGGTCCAGATAATCCGGCGCGCAGGCCGCGAGCGCGAGCGCTGCCCACGGCCAGAGAGATCGAATCCGCATCGCCGGCCTCGTCATTCGAGCGTCACACGGAGCGAGCATCCGAAACCCCTTGTCAGAAGAACCACGCGAGCCCCGCGCCGATTGACGCGCCGCCTGCCGGAGTCTGCCACCGCGGCAGGTCGGCGATCCGGATGATCGACGGCTTCACCGTCGCGAAGCCGTCCAGCGTCCCGCGAAACGCGAGGTGCTTGCTGATCGGCGCCTCCACCCCGATGCGCCCGCCGGCCGTCGCGATGAACGCGGAGTCGGACTCTGGCACGCTCGCGTTGCTGATGCCGCCCAGCTCGCCCAGCTCCAGCGCCGCGCAACCAAACAGCACGCGCCAGTGCATGCAGGGCAGAAGCACGCCGGTCACGCGATGGAGGGTCACGCTGTAACCGCCGTCGACCGGGGCGTTGAGCGTGACCATCGCGCGCAGCTCCGCGGAGAGCGACCACCACGGCGCGCGCCAGCCGAACGCAAACGAGCCTCCACCCGCAGGCGCCGGAGTCACCGCCAATCCCACCACGCCGCCCGCGCCGACGAAGACATGCCCCGGCGGCTCCGGCGTTCGCACCGGCGGAGGCGGCACGACGACAGGCGCCGGAACGACGGGGGAAGGCGCGCTCGGGGGAAGCGGCGGCGCGTTCGGATCGTCGAAGCGCAGCACGAACCCGAACGCGAGACCGTCCGCGAGATCGTGGCAGTTGGCGACTGGGCCGAGATCATGACGCCGCACGGAGGCGCCGCCCGCGTCGAACGCTTCCCACGTTCCGCGGTAGCCACCCGCCCCCATCGCGAGCGTCACGACGAGACGCGCGGGTGCGCTGTCCGTGAAAGGATCTGCGTGTACCGCGCGCTTGAGCACGACGCGATCCCGGAAGAACGTCACGTCCGGGCAATGCTCGGGCGCCGTGTACTCGATGCGCATCGCGCGCGGCATCGCGACGGGCGGCTGCCGCGCGATGGGCGGTTGCGGTGCCGGTTGTTGCGCGAAGGCCGAGCACGCGATCCACGTGATCATCCCCCCCACAGCGGCGCTCGTTGCGCGGCGTGTTCTCGTCACGGCTTGGCTCCGTTCTTCGCGATGCATGCGTCGATCTTCTTTCGTAGCTCGCTGTAGTCGCTGGCGTGCACGTGCCCCTTCCGGTTGCCGAGCTTCGCGCGTGCATCGCTGCACTTGCCGGCAGCGTACAGCGCGTAAGCCGCCTCCAGCGTCGAAAGCTCTTCGCGCGGGTCGTACGTGTTCGCTGTCGCGTTCGCCGTGCTCGACGCCGTTGCGCGCGGTGGAAGCGTCGCTCCCAGATCCGATGTCGCGCTCGATGAGATCGAAATCGCCGGTGCGCTGCGTGCGTCTTGCTCGCTCGCGATGGCTGGGGGTCCCGCTTCGTGTCCGCGCATCCACCACGCCGCGACGGCACCACCTCCGAGGCCGCTCAACGCGATCGTCGCCGCCAGGCCGACCGGCGATCCGAACCAGCGTGCGAGGCCTCCGAGACGTGCAGGCGTCGAAGTGGCTGGAGGCGTCACGCTCGGTCGCGGGGCGCGCGGAGGAGCTGCGGGCGCACCGGCATCGTCGCCACCGTGTGGGTCGCTCGTGCCGTTGCCGTCTCCATCCGTGCCTCCGTCGTGGTCGAGCGCGTCGAGGCCGTGCTGCACGCCGTCCCAGATGCGCGAAGCGGTGCCGACCGACACCGGAGGAAGGTCGCGCCCCGCGTCGAACAGCGCGCGCAGGTCGAGCAGGAACGCCGGCAGCACGACCGCCGCCCCGAGCCGAGCTTGCTCTGCCGCGCGCAGCCGTCCGAGCGCGTTCTGGAACTGCGAGCGCGCCCGGCTCAAGCGCGAGTAGACCGTGTTGAGGGGGATGCCGAGCGCTTCGGCGACGTCCGCCGCGTCCATCTCTTCTCCGTCCACCATCAGCAAGACGATGCGGTGATCTTCCGAGAGCTGCGCGAGCACGCGGTCCAGGGTTCGAGCGGCGTCGATCACGAAATCCTCCGTGGCAGGGGTCGTAGGTGGCTCCACCTCTCCGCTGTCTGTGAGGCGCTCGCTCCGGATGTCCGCGCGCCGATGGTGATCGCACGCCGCGCGGTACGTGATCGTCATGAGCCACGGCTCGAAGGGCCTCGACGATTCGTAACGTTCAAGCGTCCGCATCACGCGGATCCACGCATCCTGCGCGACGTCCTCGCGGTGTCGCGCGGCGACGCCGAACTGGCGCAGCCACCGCAACGTGCGCGGCAAGTAACGCTCGTAGAGGGCGGGGAAGGCGATCTCCGCGGCAGCGCGGTCATCCCCGCCGGCCTCGCGAAGAGGAGGGGTCATGCCGGCCTTTCGGGATTCCGAGACGACGCCTTCCATGAATCGTTCGCCCTCCTCGAAAAAGAATGCCGCTTGAAGCGCCCGAGGACGGTACACCCGCCGGTCGAGGACCGGCAACGCCCGCGCAGAGTCGCCGATGGGTCGAAGGGCTCTCGAAATCGTTCGACAAGGTCACTCGGAGCGCGACCTGGCTCCCCAACCTCGAAGACAAGGTCACTCGGAGCGCGACCGAGCCTCTCCAACACCAAAGGCAAGGTCACTCGCAACGCGACTGACCCTGTCCAACACCTCCGCCAAGGTCACTCGGAGCGCGACCGGCCCTCTCTAACACCTCCGCCAAAGTCACTCGCAACGCGACCGACCTTGTCCATACGCGCAACAAGGTCACTCGGAGCGCGACCGACCCTCTCCAACACCAAAGGCAAGGTCACTCGCAACGCGACCGACCTTGTCCAACGCTCCGGTACGGCCCTTTTCGCGGAATTGGGCGGTCTTCACGATCCCCGGCGAGGCGATTCGCACTGTGGCGCTGCTTTCCCTCCATGTCGCGATCCGTCCTTCCATGTGCGACTCATTTTCCGAAGGGTGCGATTTTTCTTCCCCGATTGGCCGGTGGCGCTCGGTAGTCTCGCCGTAGCCGTGGCGCTGTCCACGGAGACATCACCGCGGCGGAAGGGACGACAATCAGACCATGCGGGTATTCGGCGGGAAAGCCAGCATTGAGACTTTTCGTTGGGATTTCGTTTATCTCGCGGCGCAGACGCTGTCGGACAAACGGCAGGATGTCCTCGCGCTCGCGCCCTCGATCCAGGCCAAGCTGGGCGAGATCAAGACCGAGCGTGACGCGCTGGAGGCCGCGGAGGATCAGGAGATCTTCGCTACGGCGCTCCTGAACAAGCGCGATCGGGCCCGCGATGAGGTGCTCGTCGTGGCCGGCGGCGTCACGCGCAATCAGGACAAGGCGCTCTATCAGACCCTGTTCGGCAAGCTCTCCCCCTCCGAAACGGCGAAGCTCGGGCTCGACGCCGAATCCAAGGAGGTCGCCCGCATCCTCGGCGAGATCGGGAAGCTGCCGGCCAATCACCCGATCCGCGTCACGTACGAGGCGGATATCACGAGCTCGGAGGCAGAGCTGAAGACCGCAAAGACAGGCTCCGACGCCGCCGATACGGCGCTCGCGCTCCAACGCTCGCAGATGTTCCGGTTCAAGCTGGATCTGGACAAGTTCCGCGTGGAGCTTCACGGCAAACTGCTGGCGCTGCTCAAGGACAAGGAAGAGGCCAACTCCTTCTTCCGCCCCACCAAGCTCTCCCCCGAAGAAACCGCCGACAAGGCATCTGACACGGCGAATCCGAACGCCCCCAAGCAACCAGTCGTGCCCCCGAATCCCGTGGTGCCGCCTCCCGCCTGATCCCCCCGGGCCTCGTTCGATAGCGGCCTTCTCCCGGCGCGACTTCGGCCTTCTCTCAAACAGCCACTTCCACCCGACCGCACCCCCGAAAGACCGCCACTGCGACAGCCAGCCACTTCAACGGCGGCAGCGCCATCTCGATTTGCTGGGGAGTCTCCGCGCCGCCGCCGACTGCCGATCTCCACACACCTCCCCACCGCAAAAACGGCGTGGATCCAGCGATAACAAGCCTCTATCGCCGCCGACACCCCTGTCGACGTGATGGGATTCGTCGCGCCGTGACCGTGGCATATCGACTGCAGTGTGTTCTCCCAATGAGACACCCTGCGGTGCCTACGGGTAGGGAACGGACGTTCGGCGAGGACGAGATCATCGTCACCAAGACCGACACCCACGGCAAGATCACCTACGCGAACGACGTGTTCTACCGCGTCTCGCGCTACGTCGAATCGGAGACGCTGGGGCAGCCGCACAGCATGGTGCGCCACCCGGACATGCCGCGCACCGTCTTCAGCCTCCTCTGGGAGACGATCCTCGCCGGCACCGAGATCTTCGCGTACGTGAAGAACCTCGCCGCGGACGGCGATCATTACTGGGTGTTCGCGCACGTGACGCCGTCGTTCGATCTGTCGGGTCGCGTCGTCGGATTCCACTCGATGCGCCGCTCGCCGGACCGCCGCGCGCTGCCCGCGATCGAGGCCCTCTACCGCGATCTGCGCGCGATCGAAGGCGAGGGCGCCGCCGTCCAGGAGTGCATCGCCGCGGGCCGCCGCGAGCTCGATCGGCGCCTCCGCGAGATCGGCAAGCCGTACGACGAGTGGGTCTTCTCCCTCTGAAAACAAGCTGTTTCGACCGCACCGGGAGGTCGCTTTCATGGGAACCGCCGCCAAGCTCAAGCTCGTCCACACCGAATCGCGCGCGCCGAAAGCCGAGTGCCCCAACGCCGACCAGCGGAGCCACTGCTACGAGCTCCTGAAGCAGGCCACCGAGGTGTGCCGTCGCGCGGCGGCCGGCGACATGGAGGCGCGCGTGCTCGGCCTGCAAGACGCGCCGCCCGAGGCCGCCGCGTTCGCGCGCGAGCTGAACCACCTGCTCGATCAGACCGACGCGTTCGTCCGCGAGTCCACCGCGAGCCTCGATCAGGTGGCGAAGGATCGCTTCCACCGCCGCGTGCTCGAGCGCGGTCTGCACGGCAGCTTCCGCCGCGGCGCGCAGATCATCAACGGCGCCACCATGCGCATGGGCGACCGCGCGAAGGAGCTCGCGGCCCTCAAAGACGAGCGCATTCGCCTCGCCGGAGAGTTCGAGCGCAGCATCGCGAACGTCGCGCAGATCCTCGCAGGCGCCGCCACCGAGCTCGTGGCCTCCGCGACGGAGCTGTCGCGCAACGCGGCCCGCGCGAGCGACACCGCGCACGAGGGCCGACGCGCCGCGGACGAGGCCTCGCGCGCGGTCGCGCACGTCCGTGAAGAGGCGCACGCCCTCCGCGTCTCCACCGACGAGATCCGCCTGCAGATGGACACGTCGCAGCAGATCACGGCGCAGGCCGTCTCCGGCGTGGGCGACGCGGACCGCATGATGGCGGCGATGACGACCGCGGCCGGGAGCATCGGCGGCATCGTGCGCGTGGTGCGCGAGATCTCCGAGCAGACGAAGCTCCTCGCGCTGAACGCCGCGATCGAGGCCGCGCGCGCGGGCGAGGCGGGCAAGGGGTTCGCGGTCGTCGCGCAGGAGGTGAAGACCCTGGCCGGTCAAGCGAGCCGCGCCACCGACGAGATCGCCGAGCGAACAGCCAGCTTGGAGCACACGACGCGCTCCGCGGTGGACGCGCTGCGGGGCGTCGGGACGACGATCGGCAAGAGCAGCGCGGTGGTGCGCGGCATCGCGGTCGTGGTGGAGCGCCAGCAGTCTGCGACGAGCGCGATCGGCGCCTCCGTCGACACGGCGACCGAAGCGTCCGGCGCGGCGACCGGCCGGATGGACGTGCTGGCCGCCTCCGCGAGCGACACGGGCAACGCCGCGAAGGAGGTCCTCACCGCGGCCGCGGAGCTGTCCCGCATCAGCGAGACGTTGCGGTCCGAGATGAGCCGCTTCCTGTCGCAAATGCGCTGCGATTGAAGCCCCGCGAGCGTGCAAAGGACGGGTGCCCACCCCCCGTCCGTGCTCGCTTCGCTGCGCAGGCTGCCACTGGGAGGACGGAGTCCGGTCCGCGGAGGCGGAGCTCCGCTTCGGAGCGGAGTCCGTAGCGGATCGGACTCCGTCCTCGACGTTGCGCGCGGCCGGCCCCTCCCAAAGCGCCTGCTTCGCAGCCGCAGGGAGGGGGCGTGCTCTGCCCACCTTTGGGTTCGAAGAATGAGCGGTGCTCGTTGTGGGCGGGCCCGCCTTCGATTACGGACGATCCATGCCTCTCACCGGCCAGCAAACTCGACACCTCCGCGCCCTCGGCCATCACCTCGATCCGGTGGTGCTCATCGGCAAGAACGGCCTCACCGAGGCGGTGGTCGCGCAGCTCGGGGAGGCGATCACGCGCCACGAGCTGATCAAGATCAAGCTCCAGCCCGAGTGCCCGATCGATCGCGGCGAGGCGAGCGTGGAGATCGCGAAGGCCCTCGGCGCCGAGCTGGTGCAGGTGCTCGGCCGCACGATCCTCTTCTTCAAGCGCAACCCGAAGGCCGCGCGCGTCGAGCTGCCGAAGGCCGGCGCGAAGAAGCCCGCGAAGAAGGCGCCGCCGCCGCGCCCCGCGCCGAAGATCGCGGACGCGGACGAAGACGACGACAGCGACGTGATCGACGAGGACGACGAGTACGGCGATTTCGACGAGGACGACGCGCCGAAGGCGAAGCACCCGCACCCGCGCGTCCCCGAGGATCGCGCGCCGGTGCAGCGCGCGGCGCCCGCGAAGAAGGCCCCCGCGAAGCGCGTCACCACCGTGCGCCGCGGCGCGAACCGCGGCGAGGTCGTGCCGGACAAGTCGTCCCGCGACGAGGCGTCGCCCCGCGAAGGCGCGAAGACGCCGCGGGAAGGCGCGAAGACGCCGCGGCGGAGCGACCGTCCGTACAACCGCGAGAAGGGCGCGCGCCCGGCCGAGAAGCGCCCGTACAACCGCGATCGCAGCACGCCCGAGGCCCGCGAGCGCCGCCCGTTCAGCCGCGCCGGCGCCCCCGCCGCGAAGCGCTCCCCCGCGCCGAAGCCGGCCGGCCCCCGCCGCGGCCCGCGCTGATCGCGCCGCGCCGAAGATCACCTCAAGGGGCCTTCGACGGCCACCTCCAAGGGCCTTCTCAGAGGAATCGCGCCCCACGACTCCCTGTCGCACGCTGCCTCTTTTTGAGGCGCCCCGACGCAGCCCGCGCCAATGAGATTTCCTTGGGTCCACCTCAGGGATGAATGAGGAACCCGCGAATTTTGCGGCGGCTCGATGAGGTGCGGTGTCTGCGCGTGAGAGGGAGTCTGTCGCCTGGCCTCACGGGGTATTCGGGACCCGGGAGAGGCGATGCCGGGCCGTCGCGCGGGACGGGGACCCTTCGAAGCGGGACCGGCTCCGCTCCCCGTCGCCCGGCGCGTCGATCACGAAGGCGAAGCCGCGCGCCCGGAGATCGCGGACGAACGCCGCCTCGGATTCGTAGGTCGGGGCCGCCGTCGCCCAGCGCGGATCCAGGTCGTGATTTTTGTCGAACCGCTCCGGCCGGCCGCTGCTCGCCTCGATCGCGAAGTAACCGTAGTCCGTCACCTCGATCAGCACGCGCTCGTCGGCGCGCGCCTCCTCCGCGACGACGCGTCCCATGGCGACCTCGCTCTCGCGGTGCGCGTACCACGAGGGATCCGTGATCGGCGCCGCCGCCGCGCGAACGAAGAGGCCGAGCGCGCAGGCGATCGCGAGCCCGCGCGCGATCCACACACCGCGGCCGGCCTTCGTGGTCGAGACGACGCTGCCCGCGACGCCCGCGATCACGATCGCCAGCGCGAAGGCCGGAAACAGCACGGCGCGCTCCGGGTGATGCGTCGGCGCCCCGTCCTTCACGAGCGCCACGGAGAGCGCCACGATCTGCGCCGTCGCGAGCACGAGCAGAGGCGCCGCCGCGCGCAGCCGATCCACGATCACGCGCCGAAACCGCGGCAAGATAGCGAGAAGAAGCAGCACCACGAACGGCGCCACGACCTCGGGCATCTCCTTCGCGAGCGCGACCGGGTACGCGACGAGCCGCGCGATCACGCTCTCGTTCGAGGCTTCTCCGAGCGCCTTCCGGTACGCCGTCACGCGCGCCACGAAGTGAAACGGATCGCCGTGCGCGATCCGGTTCCATGCGATCCACGCTGCCGGGCCCGCGAGCGCGACGATGGACGCAACCGCGATCACGATCCGCGTGCGCAACGTGTCTGCTGCGGTGACGTGCGAAGGCTCCCCTCCCAGCGGCTGCGAAGCAGACGCTTTGGGAGGGGCGGACGCGCGATAGCGCGGCCGGGGGTGGGCATCGTCTGAATGGTTTGACCCCCGCGCTGCATCGGCCGCGTTCCATAGGGCGAACGCGATCGCGACGGGCCATGGCTCGTACCGGGAGAGCGTCGCCGCGAGGAGCGCGAGCGCTCCGAACAGACGCGTGCGCGGGGACGTCACGGAGAGCGTCGCGGCGCCGAACAACGTCAGCGCGGCCGTGTTCAGCTCCGGCACCGTCGCGACGCCGAGCCACGCGGACCATCCCATCAGCGTCACGAAAACGCCTGCGATCCAAGCCGCGCCGCGATCCTTCGTGACCATCCCCGCCGCCTTCGCCGCGAGCAGCGTCGCCGCGATCCCGAGCGCCACCGCGATCGCTTGCGCCACCACGAGGCCGCGACCGAAGAGCCCCATCGCCGCGCCGTTCAGCCAGAACGGGAAGGGCAACCAGCTGGTTCCGCTCGGATCCAGCTTCGGCGCCGCCGCCCACTGCTGCGCGATCACGACGCGCGAATAGTCGTCGTCGGAGATCGCGCGGAATCCAGCCGCAAACACGGCGATCGACGTCGCGACACGGAGCGCCGCGAGCGCGAGGACGGTTCGGTTCTGGAGGGAGTCTGGAGGGGGAGGGGAGGCGTCTCCGGGCGAGCCGCCCTCTCGGGCAGCCGGCGGAGACGTCACTTCGGCTGCTGGGTCTGCGACTTCTCGAACGCCTTCAGCTCGCGGTCACCCGCGGACGACAGGTACGCGAGGCCGATGCTCGTGAGCATGAAGATCGCCGCGCAGATGCCGGTGAGGCGCGTGAGGAAGTTGCCTGCGCCGCGGCCGCCGAAGACCTGCGCGGTCGCGCCGCCGAACGCGGAGCCCATGCCACCGCCGCGCCCCTGCTGGAGGAGCACCACGAGGATCAGGAACACGCAGACGACGACGTGGATGATGCTGAGGAGGGTCTGGAGCATGGCGCGGAGAGGGTGCCTCTACTCTGCTTTTGGGTCGCGCGCCACTTCCGCATGCCCACCTCTCGGCGGATCTCGGGGCGGCGCGCCGCGAGCCGATTATCTGGCCGCGATCTGCTGGCCCGCGGCCGCGATCTTCGCGAAGCCGGCCGCGTCGAGGGAGGCGCCGCCGACGAGGGCGCCGTCGATGTCCTCTTGACCGAGCAGGCCGAGCGCGTTGTCGGCCTTGACGCTGCCGCCGTAGAGGATCCGCGTCTTGTCCGCGAGCTCCTGCTCGGCCGCCGCGAGGAGGCGACGGATGGCCGCGTGGACCTCCTGCGCATCCTCCGCCTTCGCCACCTTGCCCGTGCCGATCGCCCACACCGGCTCGTACGCGATCACCCCGAAGCCGGGGTTCTCCGCGAACGCGCCGCGGAACGCGAGCACCTGGCGCTGCACGACCGCGAGCGTCTGGCCCGCCTCGCGCTCCTCCAGCGTCTCGCCGACGCACGCGATCGGGCGGAGGCCCTCGCGCATCGCCGCGATCACCTTCTTCGCGATCATCGTGTCGGTTTCGCCGAAGACGTGGCGGCGCTCGCTGTGGCCGAGGATCACCCACTCGGCGCCGGACTCCTTCAGCATGCCCGCGCTGACCTCGCCGGTGAACGCGCCCGAGGCCTCGAAGTGCATGTTCTGGGCGGCGAGGTGCACCTTGCGGGGCGCGTTCATCAGCTCGTGCGCGACGGCCGCGAGCGCGGTGAACGGAGGCGCCACCAGCATCTCCACGCCGTTCATCTCGGCGGTGAGCTTGGCGACGTTCGCCGCGAGGACGCACGCCTCCGCGCCGCCCGCGTTCATCTTCCAGTTGCCTGCGATCAAAGGGGTGCGAGCCATGTTCGTCTCCTGATCACTCGGCCGGTTGGTTGGTGCGGAGGGCCTCGACGCCGGGGAGCTTCTTGCCCTCGACGAGCTCCAGCGACGCGCCGCCGCCCGTCGAGATGTGCTTGAAGCCCTTAGCGATCGCCTCGCCCGCCTTCTTCACGGCCGACGCGCTGTCGCCGCCGCCGACGACGGTGAAGCCCGAGCCGCCGCTCATCACGCGCGCCACCTCGAACGTGCCCTTCGAGAAGGCCGGCGTCTCGAAGAGGCCCATCGGGCCGTTCCAGAAAACCGTCTTCGCCATCGCGATCTTGCGGCCGAACGCCTCCACCGTCTTCGGTCCGATGTCGAGCGCCATCGTGCCTTCGGGGATCCTGTCGGCGCTCGCGATCGTGCCCTCGGTCGCGTCGAGGCCGGTCGCCACCACCACGTCGGAGGGCAGCGCGATCTCGACGCGCTTCGCCTTCGCCTTGTCGAGGATCGTCCGCGCGAGCGGGAGCTTGTCCTCCTCGATGCGGCTCTTCTGCATGTTGAGGCCCTGCGCCGCGAGGAACGTGTTCGCCATCGCGCCGCCGATCGCGAGCGTGTCGACGACCTGAAGGAGCGCCTCCACCACGTCGATCTTGTCCGACACCTTCGCGCCGCCGAGCACCGCGACGTACGGCTTCTCCGGGCGATCCACGAGGCGCGCGAGCGACTTCAGCTCCTTCAACATCAGGAAGCCGGCGCCGCGATCGCGGATCATCTTCGGCAGCGCGTGCACGGACGCGTGGGCCCGGTGCGCCGCGCCGAATGCGTCGTCGAGGTACACGTCGCACAGCTCCGCGAGCTGCCGCGCGAAGGCCTCGTCGTCCTTCTCCTCCTCCTCGTGGAAGCGGAGGTTCTCGAGCAGGCAGATCTGGCCCGCGCGAAGGTCGTGGATGATCTTCTGCGGAGCGTCGCCCACGCAGTCCTCGGGCAGGAGCACCTCCACCTTGAGCAGCTCCGCGAGGCGCGTGCCGCACGGCTCCAGCGAGAGGCCGTCGCGCTTGCCCGGCTTCGGCCGGCCGAGGTGCGACGCCAAAATCACCTTCGCGCCGGAGGCGATCGCGTACTCGATCGTGGGCAGCGACTCGCGGATGCGCGCGTCGTCGGTGATCGCGCCGGTCTTCTTGTCGAGCGGCACGTTGTAGTCGACGCGGATGAACACGCGCTTACCCGTGAGCGCGTTGCCCTCGCTCGGCTTCTCGGGCTTGGGCCCCGTCGGATACGCGAGGTCTTCGATGGAGCGGATGCCGGTCAGCTTCATGACGATGCTCCGTGGCTGGAGGTGATTTTCAGGGAAGGGAGAGGAGAACGGACGATCGCGAGAGGCCCCCCCGAGGCTTGATTTACAGGCCTTTTTGAACGACCAGCTCGGTCAGATCGAGCATGCGGTTCGAGAAGCCCCACTCGTTGTCGTACCAGGCGAAGATCTTCACGAAGTTGTCGCCGAGCACCTGGGTCATCGACGCGTCGAACGTCGAGGACGCGGGGTTGCCGATGTAGTCGGAGGAGACGAGCTCGGTCTCCGTGTACGCGAGGATGCCCTTCATCGGGCCCTCTTCCGCGGCCTTCTTCATCGCGGCGTGGATCGCGGCCTTCGTCGCGGGGCGCTCGGTCGTGAGGGTGAGATCGACGACGGACACGTCCACCGTGGGGACGCGGATCGCCTGGCCGTCGAACTTGCCCTTCAGCTCCGGGATGACCTCGCTGAGCGCCTTCGCCGCGCCCGTCGACGACGGGATCATGTTCACGGCGGCGGCGCGCGCGCGGCGCAGATCGCCCTTGCGGTGCGGCAAATCGAGGATGTGCTGATCGTTGGTGTACGCGTGCACGGTCGTCATCAGGCCGTGGCCGATGCCGAAGCTGTCCATCATGACCTTCGCGACGGGCGCGAGGCAGTTCGTCGTGCACGAGCCGTTCGACAGCACGTGGTGCTTCGCCGGGTCGTACTTGTCCTGGTTCACGCCCATGACCACGGTGAGGTCGTGGCCCTTCGCGGGGGCCGAGATGAGGACCTTCTTCGCGCCGCCCTTGGTGATGTGCACCTCCGCCTTCGCCTTGTCGGTGAAGAGGCCCGTGCACTCGAACACGACGTCGACGCCGAGGTCCTTCCACGGCAGCGCCGCGGGGTCCTTCTGCGCGAGGATCTGCACCTTGTTGTCGCCGATCTGGATGAAGCCCTCGCCGTGCGAGACGGGCTTCGCGGTGAACCCGCGGTGGATCGAGTCGTACTTGAGGAGGTGCGCGAGCGTGCCCGCGTCGGTCAGATCGTTGATGGCGACGAGCTCGAGGTCCTTGATGTTCCGTTCGTAGAGGGCGCGCACGATGCAGCGGCCGATGCGGCCGAACCCGTTGATCCCGATTTTGGTCGCCATGATGGAAACTCCTTATTGAGGAATGTGGCCGCCGTTTACTCAGGCCCCCGGGGGTGGTCAAGCGGAGGAGTTTCGTGCTCTGGCCCGAACTGCCGGCCGCGCGCGACGCCGGTCCCGATCGCGCAACCCGATCGCTCCCAGGTCCCCGGATCCACGGTTTGTCGTACCCTTTGCGCACCGATGTCTTCGCCCAAAGGTCCCGGACCGCGCGCCCACGCCGCGCAGGACGCCGCCACCATCCCCTCCGACCCCGAGCTCGGCAGCGCGCCGACCGTCGCCGCCACCACCGTCGCGGTCGACTCGATCACCCGGAAGAAGAAGCTCGATCCGTTCACGCTCGTGTCCGGTGAGTCCATCTCGCCGCAAGTCGACGCCCACGGCGGCGACCTCGAAGGCACGGGCGGCGCCGCTCGCTACGAGCGCGGCGCGGTGATCGGCGCGGGCGGCATGGGCGAGGTGCGGCTCCACCTCGATCGCCGCATCGGCCGGCGCGTCGCGAAGAAGACGCTGCACAGCACGCTCGACTCCGGCACCGCCCGGCAGCGGTTCGTGCGCGAGGCCCGCGTGCAGGGCCAGCTCGAGCACCCCGCGATCGTGCCTGTCTACGACCTCGACATCGACGCGGACGGCCGCGCCTTCTTCACGATGAAGCGCGTCCGCGGCCAGACGCTGGAGCGCGTGCTCGATCGCCTCCGGGCCGGCGACCTCGACGAGACCAAGCGCTTCTCGCAGCGCAAGCTCCTGACCGCGTTCGCGCAGGTGTGCCTCGCGATCGACTACGCGCACACCCGCGGCGTGATCCACCGCGATCTGAAGCCCGGGAACATCATGCTCGGCGACTTCGGGGAGGTGTACGTCCTCGACTGGGGCCTCGCGAAGGTGGTCGGCGAGAGCGACGAGGACAGCGACGCGCCGCAGTCGGTGCCGGTGCTCGGCGCGTCGACGGCGCTCACGCGGATGGACGCGCTCCTCGGCACGCCCGCGTACATGGCGCCCGAGCAGCTCCTGCGACGCACCGAGGACGTCGACGCGCGCTCCGACGTCTTCGCGCTCGGCGCGATCCTCTTCGAGATCCTGTCCGGCGCCCCTTTTCGCGGCACCGCCGACCTCGCCGAGATCCTCCGCAGGCTGCCGACCGAGCACCTCCTGCGCCCATCCGAGCGGAGGCCCGACGTCGCGCCGGAGCTCGACGAGCTGTGCGCGCGCGCCCTCGAATACGACCGCGCGCACCGGCCGGCCCGTGCACGTGACCTCGCCGAGTCGGTGGAGGCGTTCCTCGACGGCGAGCACGACACGAACCTCCGCCGCGAGCTCAGCGCGCGCCACGCCGAGGCCGCCCGCCGCCGCGCCCGCGGGGAGCCGGTGCACGATCCTTCACATATAAAGGATTCGCCCGCGGGCTCGATCCCGCCGCCGTCGCGCGCGCCCGTGAAGGAGCCGGCGCCCGCGCGCGTGGAGGCCTTCCGCGAGACGATGCAGGCGCTCGCGCTCGACGCGGACAACCGCGACGCGCAGCAGCTCCTCGTCGAATTGCTCACGGACGTGTCCGGCGAGGTGCCGGAGGCCGCGCAGCGTGAGCTCGACGACGCGGAGGATCGGGCGCGGAAGAACGGCGCGAAGGCGGGCGTGTGGGGCCTTCTTTTGTGGCTCGCGGTCTTCCCGGCGACGGTGATCATCGGCGTGCGGAGCTGGCCGGCGGTGCTCGCGCTCGCGGGGACGACGGCGCTCGCGGCGCTCTACTGTTACTGGCTCTGGACGCGGACTCGGTACAGCACGCGCGCGCTCATGGTGCTCGTGGCGATGTGCGCGGGCGTGACGGCGATGACGAGCTGTTACCTCGGCCCGTTCGCGGTCGTGTCGACGTGCGCGGCGACGGCGTCGATCCAGTTCGCGCTCCAGTGCCGGAAGAGCGAGCGCCCTCTCTTCACGGCGATCATCTCGCTCGGCGCGGTGGCCCCGTTCCTCGCGGAGTGGCTCGGCGTCTTCCCGCGCGCGTACGCCTTCGAGGCGGATCGCATGCTCGTCTTCGCGCGCGCCGTCGCGTTGCCGCAGGGCGCGACCACGTCGGTGATGGCCTACTCCACGCTCACGTTCACGGTGTTCGCCGCGATCCTGATGGGCCGCCTGCGCGACAACCTCCGCGCCCACGAGCACCGCCATTTCTTACAAGCCTGGTACCTCCGCGAGATTTTCCCAGCCGGCGGGGGAGTGGAACGAGGGGGCGGAGCCCCCTTGTAAAACCGGATCTGTCGCGTGATGAGCATCGCCGTTGCCGGCAGAAACACCTTGGGTTAGCTTGCGCGCCGCTTGCCGGCCGGCAGATCCGTTCAGCGTCGTCCGCCGCCCGCAACCAACAGCGAGAGAACATGGCCCGGACCACCGAAGCAGCGACGAACATTGGCGATGGGGCCGAGTCCATCCTGGGCCGCGGCACGCGCGTGCGAGGCCGCGTCCGCGGCGACGGCGACCTCCGCGTGGAGGGCGCGATCGAGGGCGACGTCGCGATCGCGGGCGATCTCGCGGTCGAGGAGGGCGCCACGATCAAGGGCGATCTCCAGGCGTCCAGCATCACGATCAGCGGAGAGGTCGCGGGCGACGTCACGGCGCGCGTGGCCGTGCTCGTCCGCGCGGGCGCCAAGGTCTCCGGCACGCTCGGCGGCAACGAGGTCAGCCTCGAAGAGGGCGCCTCCTTCGAAGGCCGCATCGAAGCCGAGCTGGACCTCCCCCCCGAGCTTTTGAAGTAACGCCGCGCACCGAAGGCAGAGAGACGAATGGCACAGACAATCATCGGACACGGGCTCACGATCGAAGGCGAGATCACCTCCGACGAGGAGGTGGTGGTCACCGGCACCGTGCGCGGTCGCCTCTCTTCGGAGGGGGCGGTCACCGTCGAGGCCGGCGCGGTCGTCGAGGCCGACGTCAGCGCGGGCTCGCTCGCGGTCGGCGGCACCATCACCGGCAACGTCAGCGCGAGCGATCGCGTCGACCTCCTCACGGGCGGCCGCCTCGTCGGCGACGTGAAGACCGCGCGCATCACCATTCAAGACGGCGCCTCGTTCAAGGGCAACGTCGATATGGATGTGTGACCGATGACGACCGCATCCGTGATCGGACCCGGGACCGTCATCCGCGGCGCGATCCGCGGCGACGTCGACGTGGAGATTCAGGGCCGCGTCGAGGGCACCGTCGTCGTCACCGGCGAGGTGATCGTGGCGGAGACGGCGCTCATCAAGAGCGACATCCGCGCGCGTCGCGTGATCGTCCGCGGCGCCGTCCGCGGCAACGTCTCCGCCGACGAGCTGTTGATCCTGGAGCCGGGCGCCCGCGTGCTCGGCGACCTCGGCGCTCCGCAGGTGGGCATTCGCCCCGGCGGCCTCGTGAAGGGCCACGTTTCGACGGCGGGCCCGCTCCCGCTCGAAAAGCCGAAGCCGGCCGTCGCGGCGAAGCCGGCCCCGGCGCCCGCGCGTGCGGCGGCTCATCCCGCGCCGGCGGCTCGTCCTGCGGCTCCGGCGGCGCGTCCGGCGCCTGCTGCGCGTCCGGCGCCTCCTCCGCCGGCGGCACGTCCGGTCCCGGCGCCCCGCCCGTCGAATACGGTCAATGAGCCGGAGCCGGCGACCCTCCCCCGGAACGCCGCCCCCGTGGCCCCGGTCGAGGCGGAGAGCGACGCGGACACCGCGAATTCCCCGGCGGATCCGCCGCCTCCGGTGGTGCCGGCGCTCCCGAAGGGCGCGCGCGCCCAGGTGAAGAGCCGCAAGGGCGGCAAGTAGCGTCTCCAGCGTGCCAGTCGCTCCGGGCGCGCCGCCCGCGGACGACTGGCACGTTCGTCACCCCTCATCCAAGCAGGCAGTCCCCATGAAAGAACCGACCGCACGCGAGCAGCTCGTGGATCTGCTCCGGCGCCGCTCCTTCGAGAAGCGGCGCGTGATCCTGGCCTCCGGCCGTGAGAGCGACTTCTTCATCGACTGCAAACAGGCCATCTTGACGGCCGAGGGTCACGCGCTGACCGGCAGTCTGATGTTCGAGGCGCTCGATTTATTGCCCGAGTGCGACGCGGTGGCCGGCGTGGAGCTGGGCGGCTGTCCGCTCGCGAGCGCGGTGTCGCTGACATCGTACGTGCGCGGCCGCCCGCTCGACGCCTTGTACGTCCGCAAAGAGGCGAAGGACCACGGCACGAAGAAGCTCGTGGAGGGCGACAAATCGATCCAGCCGGGCACGCGCGTCGCGCTGCTCGAAGACGTGGTGACGACGGGCGGCTCCTCGCTGAAGGCCGTGGAGAAGCTCCGCGCGACGGGCGCGGTCGTGGTGGGCATCGTGGCGCTGGTGGACCGCCTCGAAGGCGGCGCGGAGGCGATCCGAGAGGCCGGCGTGCCCCTCGTCTCGCTCTGCACGCGCCGCGACTTCATGCCGGACTGAGGCCGCCACTGGGAGGACGGAGTCCGATCCGCGGAGGCGGAGCCCCGCTTGGCGGGGCGCAGTCCGCAGCGGAGCGGACGCAGTCCTCGACGTTGTGATCGCTACTTCAGGATCACCCGGTCCATCGCGAACCGGAAGTAGCTTGAATACGCTGCCGAGTTGAGGCACGTCGCGAGCGGCACGGCGTTGTTGTTCTTGTCCTTGCACGCGCTCACCACGTGCGACGCGTTCGCCGTCAGCGTGTACGGGGGGCCGAAGCCGGCGAGCGGCGCGTCCGGGTCCGACTTGTCCGGCTGCGTCGGCAGCACGGCGTTGAGCCCCATCACCGTGCACCCGCCGATGATGATGTCGAGCAGCGAGTTCGCCACCGTGTAGCCCTGCGAGCACGCGTACTGCCCGCCGGTCAGGATCTGCGCGGGCGCCGCCGTCTGCGCGAGCGAGCGGGCCACGACATCCCCGCAGAGCTGCCCGGAGCCGTTCGCGTTCATCTGCCCGAGCGTCGCGAAGCTCTGGAGCGCCGGATCCAGATGCTCCGCCGCGAGGTGCCCCGGCGGCGTCCCCATCGACACCGTCGGCGCGGACGCGGCCCCCACCGACACCTGGAAATGCGCGCTCGACAGCCGAAGAATACCGACAGTACCGAGGAAGCTGACAGGCATCGTCATCCCGCCGGGGCCGCCGGACAGGATGTTCGTGGCCATGCTGCCCGGCAGGATATCCAGCGGCGTGCGCGTCGCGTCGATCGTCGTCCCGTCCACGGAGTACCACCAGTCGAGATCCGCCGCGCCCGCATACGGCGGCGAGCCGGCCGGCAGCATCGGCGTGCCGCGCACCACGCCGACCTGGAGCGAAGCCTCGTTCGGCCCCACCAGATTCTGCAGGTCCAGAAGCTGGAACAGGAACCCGGTCGTCCCCGCCGCGACGCCCTGATCGATGCCAGTCTGGATGGTGCTCTGGAGCAGGATCGAGAACGCGGTCCCGAGCTTGTTGTTGTTCTCGCAATAAGGGTCCAGCCCGTACTGCAGCTTCAGGTAATTGGAGCGGAGGTCCTGCTCGAACAGGCACGTAGCGCTGCATCCGTCCAGGTTCGTGAGGTTCCCGTCGTCGCACTGCTCGCCGGCTTCACGCACCCCGTTGCCGCACGGATTGACCACGACGGTCTTGCACATCGCGTCGCACGTCGCGCTGCCCGGAGGCTCGCATTGCTCATTGGCCGCCGCGTCCACGCACCCGTCGCCGCACGTCGAGGCCTTGCACATGCCGCCTCCGCAGAAGCCGGTCAGGCAAGCTGTGCAGTCGGCCAGAGGCGCGCCGGGCATGCACATGCGCCCGGTCCCGCCGTTCACGGGAGCACACACCTCCACGCCGTTGCACGTCTCCGCGTCGGGGCAGGAGTCCGGCATCATCGAGCAAGAATACGTGCAGTCGATCTCGCACCCGGTCCCGAAGCCGTTGCCGGCCCCGTTGTCGCACTCCTCCATCCCCTCGACGACGCCGTTACCGCACGAGAAAGGCACGCAGACTCCGGTCTTGCAAGCGCCCAGTCCGCCACCGCACAGCATCCCTTCCTGCACCGGGTCCGCGGCAGACTGGCACGTATGATCGGCGCCGCAAACATTCTGCTGGCACTCCGCCTCGGGCCCGCAGTCCGCGGCCGGATCGACGCACGTGAAGGTGCAGTCCGCGTCGCATCCGTCCTTGTCGGTGAGGTTCCCGTCATCGCACTCCTCGGGTGGAGTCAGCGTCCCATCCCCACAAACCGCAGGCGCCCCGCCGGTCCCGCCGGTCGCCCCGCCGCCCCCCGTCGTCCCTCCGGTCCCGCCGGTCGCCCCGCCACCGCCCGTCGTCCCGCCGCCCCCCGTCGTCCCCCCGGTCGCCCCGCCCGCGCCGGTTCCCCCCGTGCTCATGCTCGTGGACGACGTGGTGCCGGACGTCGTCGTCGCCGCCCCTCCATTGCTGGAGCTGCCCGGATCGCCGCCGCAAGCCGACAAAAGAACAGGAACGGTCACCCCGAGAAGAAAGCGCTTCATGAGGCCGATTGTACCCCCCGCGCCCTCCAAGAAGGCCTTTTTCTTTCCGTGCATGCGTCGGAAAAATGCCCTCTCGAAAGTGCTGAGGGTGCCCACCCCCGGTCGCGCTGCGCGCGCCCGCCCCTCCCAAATCGCTCACTGTCTTTCGCGAAGGGAGGGGAGCCTCACTGTGCAGGAGACCTTTCAAGAGCGGTTTTCAAAATGCCAGATCGTTTCCCCTCCCTGCGCCTGAGAATCAGGCGCTTTGGGAGGGGCGGGCCGCGCGCAGGCCGAAGGCCGAGCACGGACCGGGGGTGGGCACTGTCTCGCGATCTCCGACCATTCTCGGCATCACCCGTCGAATCCGGATCCGCGGCCGGGCGCGCGGATCGTCCTCGCGTCGCGGTCGGCGTCCACTCCTCGGAACACGTTGTGATAAGGCTCCTCCGCTCGCTGCGAGCCGCGCACCGTCCACACGCCCCGGTGCTCCACGCTCACCACGAAGAGCGGGACTCCCGCCATCCTCGGGTGGCCCGTCAACGTGAGCGTCGCACCCGGCGCGATCTGGCCTCGATCGCTCTTGCCCAGGTACGTGCGGTCCTCGTCGCCGGGGCCGAGCGTGCGGCGCGAGCGGGCCTCCAGCTCGTAGACGTCGGAGGCTTCGCCGCGGGCGCGCAGCGGTAACGTCACGGTGCCTTGTCGCGCGTCCGCGTCCGCGCCGTTCGTCTCGATCCACAGGCGATAAGCGCTCCAGGCCGACTCCGTATTCAACACCTCGGCCACCTCGGACACGGTGCCTGTCACTCTCCGCACCTCGCCCGCGGGCGCCCACGCGGACGCCGCCGATCCCTGCGCGCCGCGGGCCTCTTCCAGCACCACGGACACCGGCGCGCCGAGCACGCGCGCCACGTCGAGTCCGTCCTCGTCGAAGCACACCACCTCCACCTGGAACGTCCCCGCCCCGAGCTGCTCTTTGCCGACCAGACTCTGGATCTCCACCTTGTCGCACGGGAACGCGCCGGTCGCGAGCCGCGCCCGAACACGCTCCTTCCGCGGTGGCCCGGACCGAGGCGCCGAGTGCGGCCCGGACCGAGGCGCCGAGTGCGGACCGGACCGCGGCGCGCTCTCCTGTCCGGACGCCGGCGGCACCGACAACGGGCGCGACCCCGGCGGCCCCGAAACAGGACGCGACACCGACGAGACCATCGAGACCGGCGGCGCCGAGCGCGACGCCGCGGCCGGAATCCCCACCATCGGCGGCGGCGCATCGGAGTCCATTCCAGCCCTCGGACCCGGCGCCCTCCGATCCCGAAGGCGGGAGAGCCAGAGTCGCTGCATCTTCGCGTAATCGAGGTTCGCCACCGCGCCGCGCGCCAGCACCTCCGCGTGACCGCACAGCCACGCTCCGAGCCCGAACCGGCACGCCGGACACGAACCCACGAGATCGCCCGCCTTGCCCCCGCCGTCCCCGTCCGCGAGCAGCGCCTCGGAGAGCGCGATCGCCGCCCTCTCCGCAGATTCGCGCCGGTTGTGCTCCGTGATCATGCCGAGGAGCCTCGGCGTCGGACAGCTCCCGAGCTCGTCCAGCGCGGCCTCTTCGACCCGCTTCCCGATGGAATGCAGGTAGTCCTCGTAGCCTTTCCGCACCTCCGAAAAGGACCACCGCCGCCCCTTCCCGTCGTTCGAGAACATCAGATACGCCTCCGTCGCGGCGGCCCCGCGGCGGAATCCGATGCTCTCCGGCGCCGTCTGCGTCCACAGCGCGCGGCCCTCCTCCGTCGGCACCACCGTACCCCCCGACGTGGAGAGGCCGAGTCGTAATTCGAGGTCTCGATCCGCGTGCAACATCACCCCGAGGCGCGCCCCCGCGCGCGGCGCGATCCGCTCGATTCCGAGCACGTAACGCGCCGCCTGGCTCCTCTCCGCGAGCGCCGTCCACGCGGCGATCTCCGTCGCGAGGTGGTCCGAGAGGGCGTCGTGCGCGAGGCCGTGAGGGGCCATGTGCGCCGCGCACTGGAGATCGCCTGTCGCCGTCCCCGCAGAGCGGAGCGGCCGCCCCCGGACGATCGACTCCCACGCCGGCACCGAGGCGCCCGACTCCGATGCTTCCGCCGCGATGATATCGTACGAACGGTCCAGCGTCTCCAGCATGTCCTGGATGGTCGAGAGCTTCACGATCGCCTCCTTCGCCCGCGTATTTCGTTCCCGAACAGAGACCTTGACCCCCCGAGCGGCTCACCTCACCAGAGGAGCTCCGACCGCAGCACCGTGACGGCCTGTCCGCGCAGCTTCACGCGGTCGCCCGCGACTTCCACCTTGAGCACGCCGCCCCGCGCCGACGCCTGGTAACACGTCATCTTCGTCTTGCCGAGGCGCTCCGCCCAATAAGGCCCGATGCAGCAGTGCGCCGACCCCGTCACCGGGTCTTCGTCGATGCCCGCGCCCGGCGCGAAGAACCGCGACACCACGTCGAAGGGGCCTTTGCCGCGCGCCGTCACCATCACCCCGCGCACGCCGAGCGACCGCAGCGCAGAGTGATCCGGCGTGAGCCTGCGCACATCCTCCTCGCTTGCGAGCTCCACCAGGTAGTCGAACCGGCTCTTGTACACGGCGCTGTCCGCGACGCCGAGGCCCAGGAACAGGCCCGTGGGCGGGTCGCACGGGGCGGGGGGCGTCGCCGGGAAGTCGAGCTCGATGTGGTGGCCGTGGCGCGTCGCCGTGAGCAGGCCGCTCCGCGTGTAGAAGCGGATGTCGCTGTCCTTCGGGACGACGTGCTCCTCCCACAACATGTGCGCGCTCGCGAGCGTCGCGTGGCCGCAGAGATCGACCTCGATCGCGGGCGTGAACCACCGCAGGAGAAAGCCGCCCTCCTCGCGCCGCAGGAAGGCCGTCTCCGAGAGGTTCATCTCGCGCGCGACGTTCTTCATCCACGCTTCGTCGCGCGCCTCGGGCAGGAGGCAGACGGCCGCGGGGTTGCCCGAAAAGGGCGTGTCGGTGAAGGCGTCGACGGTGACGATGCGGAGGCCCATGCGCGCAAACGTATCTCACGCGTACGGGGGGGCGGAACCACGAAAGCGTACGGCCGCGGAGTGACGCGCACGGGCTCGCGAGCGAGCCCGCCTCCAGGGGTGAAAAGGCCGGGCGGAGCGGCGCTCTAGCCGGCGAGCTTCGCGCGGACGTCGAGCACCGAGACGCCCTCTCCGGCCGGACAGACGAGCACCGGGTTCATCTCCAGCGTGTCGATGATCGGGAAATCCGTCGCGAGCTGCGAGAGGCGGAGCAGCACGTCCGCGAGCGCGTCGATGTCGCCGGCCGGCGCGCCGCGATACCCGCGCAGGAGAGGCGCCGACTTGAGGGCGTCGATCATCCGGCGAGCCTCGGTGTCGGTGATGGGGGCCAGTCGGACCGCGATGTCCTTCAGCACCTCCACGTAGACGCCGCCGAGGCCGAGCATGAGGAGCTTTCCGGCCGATTTCTCGGTCGAGAAGCCGATGATGACCTCCTGTCCGCCCTTCTCGAACGGCTGGATGAACAGCTTGTATTCATCCGTGAGGCCCTGCGCGCGCTCGCTCAGCTCGTAGAAGGCGCCCTTCACTTCCATGGGGCTCTTGAGGTCCAGGATGACGCCGCCGACATCGGTCTTGTGGACCACCTTCGCCGCGGAGATCTTCATCACGACGGGGTAGCCGATGCGCTCCGCCGCCTGCACCGCGCCCTCGGGCGTGGTCACGATCTCGATCGGGAGCGTGCGGATTCCATAGGCGGTGAGGAGGCGGCCGATCTCCACGGCGTCGAGCACGGCGCCCTTTCCGCGCGTCTCCGCGGCGGCGAGCACGGCGCGCGCGGCGTCGCGATCGACGTCGAAGGCCACGGCCGTGCCCGGCGGGCGCTCGCGGTAACGACGGAGCTTGTCCATCGCGATGAGGGCGTGCGCCGGCTCCTCCGGGAAGACGTAGACAGGCAGCTTGTTGTCCTTGAGGTAGCGAGTCCCTTCCTCGTACGCGACCTTGCCCATGAAGCTCACGAGCACGGGTTTCTCGGGCTGGTTCGCCTCCCGAATGCCGCGGACGACGGCCTGCGCGACGGCGTACGAGTCGATGGTGATCGGCGAGACGAAGATCACGATCACGGCGTCCACGCCCGGATCCTGGAGGGCCGCGCGCACGCACGTCTCGTATTGCTCGGGGCCGGACGTCGCGATGATGTCCACGGGGTTCTGCACCGAGGCCTCCGCCGGGAGCACCTTGCGCATCGTCGCGCGCGTCTCCTCCGTGAGGTTCGCGACGAGCATGCCGCCGTTCGCGAGGACGTCCGTCGCGAGGATGCCGGGGCCGCCCGCGTTGGTGACGATGGCGACGCGGTTCCCCTTCGGGAGAGGCTGCTTCGAGAACGCGGTGGCGAGCGTGAACAGCTCCTCCATCGTGCCGGCGCGGAGAATGCCAGTCTTCTCGAACAGGGCGTCCGCCGCGAGATCGCGCGAGGCGAGGGCGCCCGTGTGCGACGAGGCCGCGCGCGCGCCCTCCGCCGTGCGGCCGGATTTGACGGCGAGCACCGGCTTCTTGCGGACGGCGGAGGCCGCGATCCCCGGGAAGCGCTGCATGTTCCCGAACGACTCCAGGTACATCAGGATGACGTCGGTCTTGTCGTCTTCGGTCCAGTGTTGCAGGAGATCGTTGACCGACACGTCCACGCGATTGCCGAGTGACACGAACGCGGAGAGGCCGAGTCCGAGGGATTTGGCGAGCGCCAGGATCGCCTCGCCGAGGGCGCCGGACTGCGAGAGGAACGCGACATTTCCGGGGAGCGCGGGAGTCGCCGCGAAGGAGGCGTTGAGGCGCACCGCCGGGTCCGTCACGAGCATGCCCATGCAGTTCGGGCCGATCGCGCGGATGTTGTACTGGCGCAGCTTTTCGAGCAGCTTTCGCTCCAGCTCCACGCCTTCGCCGCCGACCTCTTTGAAGCCCGCGGTGATGATCACGGCGGCGCCGACGCCCTTCTTTCCGCAGTCGTCGATCGCGTCGAGCACCTTGTTCTTGGGGACGGAGATGATCACCAGATCGACCGGATCCGGGATGTCGCTGACGGTGGGGTAGGCGCGGACGCCGAGGACCCATTGCCGGTGGGGGTTGACGGGATACACCGGCCCCTGAAAAGGCCCGCGGAGGAGGTTCTTGAGCAGCTCGGAGCCGATGGAAGACTCGGTGCTGCTGGCCCCGATCACGGCGACGGAGCGCGGATGAAAGAGCTTTTCGAGCGTCACGCGGCGCAGCATAGTCGACGACGCATCCGGAACGCTCGCGCGAAAGTCGCGCGCTCGCCGTCAGGCCTGCTGAAAAACGGCGCGATCCGCGCGGGAGGCGCGACTCGGGGGGACGCGGTGTCTCAGAATTTGCCAGTGATGGACACGGCTCCTCCGTCGGGGCCGACGAAGGGGGTCACGGCGACGCCGCGGAGAGTGCCAGTCTGGCCCTTCTTCGGCGCGGAGGGGGCACCAACGAAATAGAGCACCACGCCGGCGCCCGCGAGCACGAGGCCCGCGGGGAGAGTGATGGTGCTCACGAGGGCCTTGGTGCTCGCGTCGTTCACGAGGGCGCGGCCCTTCGGCGTGCAGAGGTTGTCGGGGCAAAGGGTCTTGTCGCTCCGCGCGGTGCTCACGTCGGAGGCGGCGAGCCCGCCCATCGCCGCGCCCACGCCGAGGCCCACGACGCCCGCGCCCATCAGCACGTACGAGACGGTGCGAAGGGTGCTGCTGCCTTGTGGCGGGACAGGCTCGCTCGTCGCGGCGCCCGTCGGATTCACGGTAGGCGCGGCGGTGACAGCGGCCGTCGCGGTCGCGGTCGCGGTGGTCGCGGGCGCTTCCGGCTTCTTCACGAGCGCCGGCACGCTGGCCGTCTTGGAGTCCGCGTTCGGGCCGATCACCACCTTGCCAGTCCACGTCTCGTAGCCGGGGGCGCTCGCCTCGATCACGTGCTCTCCGGGGTCCACGCTGATGGCGATCCCGAAGGACGCCGCGCCGATCTCGACGCCGTCGCTCTTCACGACGAGGCCGGGAGTCGCGGCCGCCTGGATGGTGAGCTTCGAGAGCTTGGGCTCCAGTTGATTGGCGAGGTCGCGCGCGCCGTCCTCACGCTCCTTCTGGCCGAGTTGGTGCGCGAGGACCGCGGCGCCCTTGTATTCTGCCCACGCGGAGGCCGTCTTCCCGAGGCCCTCGTAGCACCGCGCGAGGTTGAGCTGCGTGCCGGGCGAAGGGTCGAGCCGTTGACTCTCCACGAGCTTCGGGCAGGCCTCGGCGTATTTCTTGTCGACCATGAGCTGCTTGGCCGCCTGGAACAGCGACTCCGCCGCGGCCTTCGAGCCCTGCGCGAGCGCGCCCGGCGTGAGGAGGGCGCCGGAGAGGAGGAGAGAGAGTGCCAGTTTGCGCGCGGTGGAATGCATGTCGAACAGGCCTTTTCGATCAGCGATCATCGAAGATGCTCTTGCCTTTTCCGGCGCCGGGCTTGGTCGTCCCCGCGGCCGCCGCCTTCGTCGTCCCGGTGGGCTTGGCGGTCGTGCCGGCAGCCACGGTGGAGGTCGGCGGGGTCGCGGGCGCCTCGGCCGTCTGCGCGGGGGCCGCTACGGTGGCAGTCTGTGCGGGGGCGACCGTGACCGTCTGCGCGGGGGCGACCGTGGCAGTCTCCGCGGCGGTGACCACGGTCGTCGGCGTCGGCCGCGTCGCGAAATAAGCCGCCACGCCGATGCCGATCACCGCCACGACGGCGCCGATCACGACAGGCAGCTTGCTCGAAGGCGCCGGCACGCCGGTGACCGCCATCACCATGTTGGGCGCGGTCGCGGGCGCGGACCCCGGAATCTCCGCGGACCTCTGCGTGCTCGCGGCCGGAACAGCGGAGTCCGCCGGCGGCACGGACACGACGGGCGCCGACACTCCAGGGTTGGACGGGGACGTGGTGCCGTGTGGATTGACGGAAGGCGCGGCCGGCGGAGCCCCCGAGACGCCCGGAGAGGCCGCCGGAGCGTCGATCGCGACGGTGCCTCCGTGGAGCGGCGGCGCCGGCCGAATCGGCGCGTCCATCGCGATCGTCCCGCCGCCGAGCAGCGGCCCGCCCGCGGGGATCGGCAGCGCCGCGGGGGCCGCCGGGGCGCCCGCGGTGGGGACGGGGAGGCTCGCGACGCGCGCGATGCGCTCGATGACAGGCTGCGACCGGGACGGCGCGAACGGCGCCAGCGCCACCACGAAGTGCGCGATCGTCTGGTACCGATTGGCCCGGTCGCGCGCGTAGGCCTTCTCCAGCACGTGCGCGAGCCCCGGCGGCAAGTCCGATCGAACGGTCGCGAGGGGCGTCGGCGTGCCGGTCAAGACCTCCGCGCAGAGCTGAGGCAGCGTGTCGGCATAATAAGGCTGCTTGCCGGCGAGCAGCTCGTACAAGGCCACTCCCAGAGCGTAGATGTCGGTGCGGTGATCGACGCCGCGCGTCTGTGCCATCTGCTCCGGCGACATGTAGAGGGCCGAGCCCATCGCGGTCATCGTCTTGGTGAGGTTCTCGACGCCGCTCTCCTGCATCTTGGAGATGCCGAAATCGAGCACCTTCACGAGCGGACTGCCATCCATCCGCCGGGCCAAGAAGAGGTTCGCGGGCTTCAAGTCGCGGTGGACGATGCCGGCCGCGTGCGCCTCGGCGATCGCGTCGCACGCCTGGATCACGTAGTCGACGGCGTCCTGCATCGGCAGCGGGCCGACGACCTGCAATTCGCGGGACAGGTCGCGTCCCTGGAGCAGCTCCATCACCATGTACGGAGCGCCCGACTCCAGCGTTCCGACGTCGGAGACGCGGGCGACGTGCTCGCTCTTGATCTTCACCGCGGCGCGCGCCTCTCGGAGGAACCTGGCAGTCGCCTCCGGGTGCTGCGCGTAGCCGGCGGTGAGGAATTTCATCGCCACGCGCTCGTCGAGGGCGAGGTGCTTCGCCTCCACGACGACGCCCATCCCGCCCTCGCCGATCACGCGCTCGACGCGGTATTTGCCGGCGAGCATCGTGCCGGGGGCCGGCGCGTTGGAGGTGGTCTCGGTGGTCATGGCCTGTTCGTCCTATCTGCCCAGCTTGCCAGTGACGATATCGATGGTGGAGAGCGTGGCGTCGATCGATCCGCCGCCGAAATCCACGCTCCCGTTGAAGCCGCCCGTGAAGAGGGTAAAGTGGTTGTTGTCGAGCGCGAGGCTCAGCGCGGAGCCGACCGGCTGCACCCACGAGACGTTGCCGTTGATGTCGTATTTGGCGACGAACGCGCCCGACTGCGGGGTGCCCGGCGCCGCGAGCATCGTCGTCCCGAGCGTGAAGGCCGTGTCGTAGATGCCGGAGATCACGAGCCCCGAAGAGTCCGCCGCGACGCCGCTGATGTTCTCGGTGCCCATCGTCGCCAGCGATTTTTGCCACTGGAAGTTCCCGCTCGTGTCCCAGTGCGCGATGTAGATGTCGGATTGATCGACGTGCGCCATCGCCCCGCCGCCGAAGTCCACGGCGCCGGTCTGGGTCGCGAGCACCACGTACGGTCCGAGCGACGAAGAGGCCACGTACAGGCTCCCGGGCGAGTTCTTGAAGCTCTTCACCCACGCCGGGACGCCGGCCGAATTGACCGCCGTCAAGAACGACGTGGTCCCCGCGGGCAGCGCCGGCAGATTGCCGATCTGGACACCGGCCGACGCGTTGCCGACGACGTAGCTCGTGCCCGACGCGAAGTCCGCCGACATCGTCTGTCCGCTCGCCGCGCCCTGGTCCCCGGTGCCGCCGATCTGGAGCGCCCACACGAGGTGATCGTCCATGCGATCGTACTTCGCGACGAACATGTCGTAGGAGCCGTCTCCTTGCAGCGGCGCGTCGTTGATCTCGTCCCCGATCGTGAGGATCTGCGAGTTGAAGTCGCCCGCCACGATCAGACCGTCGCCCGCGAAGCAGGTAGAATACACCGTGTCCTGCCCCGTGCCCGCGATGCGCCGGCTCGCCCGGTAGCTGCCGTCGTCGTTGAGGCGCAGGACGAACCCGTCGAACGATCCCTTCCACGCGAGCGTGTTGGGGCCGAGCGGGAGATCGCCGAACAGGTAATATCCGCCGATCGCGAGGCCGGCGTTGCTGTCCATGGTGATGCTGTACGGCCCGACCCCGGTGTCCTTCTTGCCGAAGGCCTTCGCCCAGCCGAGCGAGCCGTCCGGGTTGTACTGCGCCGCGAACATGTTGTACTGCCCGCCGCCCGGGAACTGGACGGTGTTGTTCGGGAACAGCACGTCACCGTTGTACGCGCCGGTGACGAAGATGCGATTCTGGAAGCCGTCCGACGTGACCGCGGAGCCGTACTCGTTGCCGAAGCCGTTCGGCTTCTGGGCCCAGACGAAGCAGTTGTAGCCGTTGCAGTCCTCGTCGGCGGCGGCCGCGCAGAACTCGTCCGAGGGCTTCTTTTCGCCGGGGCACGTCGCCGGGAAGGTGCCGTCCGCATTGCAGGTCACGTTGCCGGCCTTGCACTGGCCCACTCCGAGCGTGCCATTCGGTCCGGTGTAACAGGCCGTCGGCTGGTTCGCGAGGCAACACCCCTCTTGCAGGTTCGTGAGGTTGTTGCAGTTGTCGTCCGCCGCGGTCGAGCAGTCCTCCGCGGGCTTGTCGACGACCTGGCCTTCGCAGGCGCCGTATCCGGTGCCCTCCTGATTGCAAGTCTGCTTTCCGCCCTTGCAGGCGCCGACTCCCTCCGTCCCCGGGGTGCCCTCGTAACAATCGATCTTGTCGCCGGGGGTGCAGGTGCTGCCGGTGGAGCCGCCGCCGCCCGTCGTGGTGCCGCCCATCGTGGTGCCGCCCATCGAGGTGGTGCCGCCCATCGAGGTGGTGCCGCCGGTAGAGCCGCCGCCGCCCGTCGTGGTGGTGCCGCCGCTCGCGGTGGTGCCGCCGGAGCCGCCGGTGGGCGCATCCTTGAAGTCGTCGATGCCGAGGATCGCGCTGCAGCCAGCGGTCGCCGAGAGGCCCACGAGAGGCGAGAGCGCGAACAGGAAGCGTGAGGATGGTCGCATAAGTCAGCGGTGGCTGCGGGGGTGGAGCCGCGCGCGCCGATGATGGCGAAGTGCCGGCCGCACCGCAAGCGATCCCGCGCGATCGCCCGCGATTCCGTGGGGCCCCGGGCCGGCACGGGCCGCCGGGCAGGATCCGCCGGAGCGCGCAGAACTTTTCGAACCCCCCGCTTTCGCTCTACGCTCGCCGCACCATGGCGCGCGAGGAACAACGTGGATCGAGGGAGACCTCGAAGGTCGTGTATGCGGCACCGGGCCACGAAGGCCCGCCGGAGGGCAAGGGCGGAGGCCTCGTCCGCGAGCGGAATGGCATCTTCGAGGTGACGGGAGAGATCGTCTCCCCGTATGTCAACCACGATCTGTTCCCCGCGCGGATCCTGGAGCGAAAGTGGGCGACGAAGGACATCGCCGCGCTCTGGATCTCGATGTCGGCCTGCGTCCCCACGTACATGCTCGCCTCGTCGTTGATCGCGGAGGGCATGAGCTGGTGGCAGGCGGTCCTCACGATCTTCCTCGGCAACGTGGTGGTCCTGTTGCCGATGATCCTGAACGCGCACGCCGGGACGAAATACGGTATTCCGTTCCCCGTCTACTGCCGTCCTTCGTTCGGCATCCTCGGCGCGAACGTGCCGGCGCTGCTCCGCGCGATCGTGGCGTGCGGCTGGTTCGGCATCCAGGCGTGGATCGGCGGGGCTGCGATTTACGCGATCCTCTCGATTTACTTCCCGGCGTGGAAGGAGCTGCCGCCGACGTCGCTCGGCATCAACACGCCGCAGATCGGTTGTTTCCTCCTGTTCTGGGCGCTCAACGTCTTCGTCATCTACAAGGGAATCGACTCGATCCGGGTGCTCCTCAACATCAAGGCGCCGCTCCTCATCGCGCTCGGGATCGCCTTGCTCGTGTGGGCGTACGTGCGGGCGGGCGGCTTCGGGCCGATGCTCACGACGCCGTCGGCGTTCGCGAAGGGGCAGCCGAAAGAGGGGCAGTTCTGGGGCTTCTTCTTCCCGGCGCTGACGGGCATGGTCGGATTCTGGGCCACGCTGTCGCTCAACATCCCTGATTTCACGCGGTACGCGTTTTCGCAGCGGGATCAGGTGACGGGGCAGGCGCTCGGACTGCCCACCACGATGGGCCTCTTCTCGTTCATCGGCGTGGCGGTGACGTCGGCGACGGTCGTGATCTACGGCAAGACGATCTGGGACCCGACCGATCTCGTGACGAAGTTCCAGCACCCGGCGGTGCTCGTGTTCGCGCTGGCGGCGCTCGGGATCGCGACGCTCGCGACGAACATCGCGGCCAACGTGGTGAGCCCGGCGAACGACTTCGCCAACCTGTGGCCCGCGAAGATCAGCTTCCAGCGCGGCGGCTACATCACCGCGGTGATCGGCATTCTGATCCAGCCGTGGCGCCTCGTGTCGGATCCGAGCGGGTACATCTTCACGTGGCTGGTCGGGTATTCGGCGCTCCTCGGGCCGATCGGCGGCATCCTGATCTGCGACTACTTCCTGATCCGCCGGCGCCGGCTCGATCTCGTGAAGCTCTATCAGAAGGACGGTCCGTACTGGTACGCGGGCGGCTGGAACTACCGTGCTCTGGTGGCGCTCGTGCTCGGCGTGCTGCCCAATCTGCCGGGGTTCCTCGGGACGATCAAGGCGATGAAGGTGAGCGAGTTCTGGATCGACCTGTACAAGCCGGCCTGGTTCGTCGGATTCGGCATCTCGTTCGCGGTGTACGCGGCGCTCTCGTGGTCCTCGCGCGAGAAGGAGCCGTGGGCGCCGATCACCGGACAAGGCGCGGAAAAGCCTGCGGCTTGACGGTTGAACCCCCGCCCGCGTTCGGGCAACCTACGCCTCACCATGACCACCTCGCACGTCGCGGAGCACTCCTTCGATTCGATCGAGGAGGGCTTCCAGACAAGCCACGAATATTCGATCACCGACTCGGTGTATCAGTGTCTCGTCGGCCCCTTCGGGGACGTGAGCCCGCTGCACGTGGACGACGCCTACGCGAAGGAGCGAGGGTTCGAAGGCCGCGTGATGCACGGCGCGATCTTGAACGGCTTCCTGTCGCACTTCGTCGGGGTGCACTTCCCGGGCAAGCCGGCCATCTTGCAGTCGGTGAACATCCAGTACAAATCGCCCAGCTTCCTCGGGGATTCGGTGCGGATCGACGCGAAGGTGGCGCAGAAGGTGGAGGCGGTGCGGGCGATCGTCCTTGAGGTGACGTTCACCAACACCGCGCGATCGAAGGTCGTCGCGAAGGCGAAGGTGCAAGTCGGGGTCGCGTCATGATGAAGTACGGCCCCGACAAGCTCGACTACTTCGAGATCACGAAGGCGGCGAAGAAGCTGCCGAAGACGGAGACGAACAGCCCTGTTCGCGTCGCGCTCTTGGGGGACTGCGCGCTCCAGCAGATCCACACGGTGCTGAGCGTGCTTCTTCGGAGGAGCGGCGTACAGGCAGAGATCTTCGAGGCTCCGTTCGACACGATCGACCCGCTGGTGATCGACCCCGGCTCGGCCCTGTACCAGTTCAAGCCGGATTTCGTGGTGTTCGTGAACAGCGCGCAGCGCCTCCGGCACGATCTCTTCCTGGCGGGCAAAGGGCCGGAGCGTCTCGCGCTCCTCGACCGAACGGTGGAGTCGATCACCGAGCGGTGGCGCGCGGTCGCGAGCCACTCGAACGCGACCATCCTGCAGACCAATTTCGTGAAGCCGCTGGAGCGCGCGTTCGGCCAGTTCGAGCACCGCGTCGCGCATTCGATACAGTCCGTATTCGAGGCGGCGAACCACCGGCTCGCGGAGGCGGCGGCGGCCCGAGCGTCGACGTTCCTGGTCGATCTCGATTTCGCGGCGTCGGCGATCGGCAAGCTCAAGTGGTTCGACGAGCGGCTGTGGACGCTGGCGAAGACGCCGTGCGCGCTCGACTGTCTGCCGCACCTCGCGCAGGCGATCGTGGATATCGTGGTGGCCTGTCGTGGTCAGGTGGTCAAATGCGTGGTGCTCGATCTCGACAACACGCTCTGGGGCGGCATCATCGGGGATGACGGGCTCGCGGGCATCCGGCTCGGCCACCTCGGGGACGGGGAGGCGTTCACCGCGTTTCAGGCCTTCCTGAAGCAGCTCCCGCAGCGGGGCATCCTGCTCGCGGTGTGCTCGAAGAACGAGCGGGAGGCGGCGATGCTGCCTTTCGACAAGCACGCGGACATGGTCCTTCGGGAGGACGACATCGCGGTGTTCGTGGCCAACTGGGAGAACAAGGCCGACAACATCCGATCGATCGCGAAGGAGCTGAACATCGGCCTCGACTCGATGGTCTTCCTGGACGATAACCCCTTCGAGCGAAACCTGGTGCGGGAGCTCGCGCCCGAGGTGATCGTGCCGGAAATGCCGGAGGACGCGGCCGATTACGTGCGCGCCGTCGGCGAGTGGAACCTCTTCGAGACGACCAGTTACTCGGCGCTCGACGAGAAGCGAACGGAGCTGTACCGCCAGCGCGCGGAGAGCGAGGCGGCGCGCGCGGAGTTCCGCTCCATCGACGATTACCTGCGATCGCTTTCGATGGTGGCGACGCTCGGCCGATTCGACCGCTACAATCTGCCGCGGATCGCGCAGCTCATCCAGCGAAGCAACCAGTTCAACGTGACGACGCGGCGCTACAGCGAGTCCGAGTGTGAGGCGATGATGGGGGAGGACGGGTGTTATCCGTTCCATCTCTCGCTCAAGGACAGGCTCTCGGATCACGGCCTCATCTCGGTGGCGATCTTGAAGGAGACGCCGGACGCGATGCACGTGGACACGTTCCTGATGAGCTGCCGCGTGTTGAAGCGCGGCGTCGAGGAGCTGGCCCTGAACACCATGGTGGAGCACGCGAAGGCCCGCGGAAAAGCGACGTTGACCGCGGAGTACTTGCCGACCGCGAAGAACGCGATGGTGAAGGAGCTCTGGGACAGCTTCGGCTTCACGCGCGTATCGACGCGGGAGGACGGGGCCGTGCGGTATTCGCTGAACGTGGCGGACTACCAGCCTCGCACCGTGTTCATGAGAGTCGACCGCGTGGCCGAAGAGGGCTGATCGCGCAACCAGGGGGGACGATCAGAGATCGTCGAGCGTGATCAGATTGCCAGTCTCGCCGGGAGCGAACGCGGCTTCGAGGAGGCGGCGCGCGACGTCGAACGGGGACGGGAGCGCGATGCCCTGCGGGTTGGTGCCGTTCGTTTGATCGGTCAGCATCTTGCCGGGGCGCGCGATCACGAAGCGGTGCGACGGGTGCTCGGCGGCGAGGCCGCGCAACAAGGACTCGATGGCCGTCTTCGCCGCGACGTAGTGGGCCAGATTCTTCGGCGGCGATGTCACGAAGGCGCTGGAGACGAAGACGATCGTGGCGCCAACAGGCATGCTCGGCAAGAGAGCCAGGAGCGGGCTCATCGTGAGATCGACGCTGCGTTGCACGAACGAAGAGGCATATCCGGGGGGCTGATCGAGCAGCGGTATCTCCTGGATCGGAGGCGACGCGCTCAGCACGAGGACGTCGATCGCGGGGCCGGAGAGACCCGCGAGGGCGCTTGTTTTCTCGGGGTCCGAGAGGTCTGCCTCGTGAAACGCGAGCGCGCAGGCGTCGGCCGCGGCGGCCCGCTCCATCTCTGCCAGAGAGTCGGTGCGTTTTCGCACGGCCCCGATCGCGGACATCCCACTTCGACTGGCCGCCAGCGTGAGTGCCAGTCCGAAGCCGCGAGCCGCGCCGGTGACGAGGATCCGCTTCGATCGCGCGTCCTCCGGAATCGCGGCGGCCGTGGCGTCGGTCCACGTGAGCGCGACGGGCGGCGGCCGCGAGACCGCTTGAAGGCTCAGCTCGCACGCGGGCGAAACCGCGGTGATCGTGGCCATCCGGAAGCGATCGTCGGTCTCGACCGAAACACTGGACCAGGTGACCTCGTTTCGCGACTCCGCATCGAAGCGCGCGGTCAATTCGAGGGATGCGAGATAGGCGCTCTCCCCCGGCGCCGTCATCCCGACGAAGACGCTCCCCCAGATCAGCGGCGCCACATCCGGCGTGAACGCGAGGGCCGGACCGCACAGATCCACGAGCGGTCCAAGCCGATCCGCCGAGAGGGCGAATCGGAGATCCGATATCGCCCTGTCCTCGTACGCTGTCGCAGGCGTCGCGGGGCCGGGCGAGGACTCCACCTCACGGAGAGCCGGAGCCTCTGCGATCGCCTGAAATCGCGCCTGGATCCGCGTGTACAGCGCGCCCGAGGCGCCGAGCACGCGCGCGTCGACGCCGCCGTTCGCCGTCTTTTTGCAATGAAGCTGGTAGTCCCGCCCCGGGTGCAGCGGCCGTTGAAACCGCACCTTCAGCGACGCGACGCGATAAGCCCCCTCCGGCGCGACGGCGGCGAGCGCGCGGAGCACCACGAGGACGCCGAACACGACGCGCTCCCCGTACGGCGTGCGGCGCGCGTACTCCTCATTCATCGAGAGCGGGCTGCGATCGCCGGTGCAGGAGGCGAAGCGGTCCAGATCTTCAGCGGTGAATCGGAGCGGCGAACTACCGCTTTCGTGCGCGGACACCGCGGCGGACCTTGACGCGAATCGGGCACCATGTCAAGCAGGCCGCCGCCATGGATCGGGCCGGAATTCACAAGCAGCTCACCGCGGTCTTTCACGACGTCTTCGACGACGAGTCGATCGTCCTCAGCGACAAGACGACCGCGAAGGACATCCCGGACTGGGACAGTCTGACCCACGTGAACCTCATCGTCGCGGTCGAGAAGGCCTTCAAGGTCCGCTTCTCGACGAAGGACGTGCAGGGGCTCGCCAACGTGGGTGAGTTCATCGATCTCCTCGCGCGCAAGCTCGGCTGACAGCCCCCGCGGCGCCCGATGGTCTTTTCGTCGGCCGCGTTCCTGATCTTCCTCTTCGCCTTCGCGGCCCTCTTCTCCCTCACGAAGAAGAGCCCGTGGGTGCTCCTCACTGGCTCCATCGTCTTCTATCTCACGGTCGCGCCGAAGTACCTTGTCGTGCTCGCGGCGGTGACGGTCTTCGCGTGGGGACTCGGCCTCTCGATCGGCCGCGCGGCGGACGAAAAGCAGAAGATGCGCCGCACGGCCGCGGGCGTGATCGGCTTTCTGCTGCTGCTCGCGCTCTTCAAATACGGGATCCTGCGGACTCTCGTGCTCGGCCCGGTGGTGCCTTCCGGCCTCTTGTCCGGGATCGTGCTGCCGGTCGGGATGTCGTATTACCTCTTCAAGGTGATAGGCTATCTGGTCGACGTCTATTGGGAGAAGTACGAGCCGGAGAAGAGCCTCGTCGCGTTCGCCTCGTACGTCTCGTTCTTCCCGCAGATCGTGAGCGGCCCCATCCAGCGGCCGGCGGATTTCCTCGGGCAGCTCCGCGCGGCGGAGGTGACGGGGGCCATGTGGCGGAGCGGGCTCAAACGCCTGTTCTTCGGCCTCTTCGTGAAGCTCGTCGTGACTGCCTATCTGGGCGAGCTCGTGGATCCTGTCTATTCGGCGCCGAAGGGCAAGAGCGCGCTCGTGGTGCTGATCGCGTTTTACCTGTTCGCGCTGCAGCTCTACGCGGATTTCTCCGCGGTCACGAGCATCGCGATCGGGGCCGGCAAGCTCTTCGGCATCACCGGGCCGGAGAACTTCGACGCTCCGTTCCTCGCGCCGAACCTCCCTGATTTCTGGCGTCGCTGGCACATGTCGCTGACGTCGTGGTTGACGGACTACGTGTATACGCCGGTGCGCCACCTGCTCCGGGAGCGCGGGGATCTGGGCCTCGCGGTCGCGCTGATGGCGAACATGGTGGCCGTCGGCGTGTGGCACGGAGAGCGCCTCACGTACTTGATGTTCGGCGTCGTGAACGGCGTGATGATGAGCGCCGCGGCCCTCACGCAGAAGCGCCGCAACCGGTTCTTCCGCTCGCGCCCGCGCCTCGCGAAGGCGCGCTCGTATTACGGGCCGGTGGTGACGTTTCACATCATCGTGTTCGCCTTCGTGTTCTTCCGTGCGGGCACGCTCGCGGACGCGTGGGCGCTGCTCGGGCAGCTCGCGGGCGGTCTCGGGAGCACGCTCGTTCACCCGGGATCGGTGAAGCTCGGGCAGATCGTGCGCGACGTCCGGGCGATGGGCTTCACGGCGTCGCACGGTGTTCCGCTCGTGATTGGCCTCGTGATGATGGCAGTCGGGCATCATCTCTTGCGGACCCCCTCGGCGAAGGAGCGTTTTCTGGCGCTGCCCTGGTATGGGCGGTGGGCAGCGTATTATGCGGCGGTGGTGCTGATCCTGGTGTTCGGGCGCTTCGAAGTGGACTCCTTCATTTATGCCCAGTTCTGAGGGAAAGGAGTTGAAGTTGTCCTCCTCCGACGAAGCCCCGAGCCCGCCCCCGAAGGCCCCCTCCGAGCCGACGGTTCGCAGGGTGATCGCCCGTTTCGCGCTTTTTTGCCTGCCGATCGTGATCGTCCTCGGCGCGACCGAGGTCGGGATGCGCCGGGTCGACAACAGCTATCGGACGAAGCTGCGCTCGATCGAGGCTCGGAAGAACGACCTTCAGGTGCTCGTGACGGGATCGTCGACGGGGCTCTTCGGGGTGGATCCGTCGCTGTTCTCGGCGAAGGGGTACAACGTCGCGACGGTCAGTCAGACTGCCTATTACGACGACGCCTTCGTGCGGCCGCAGATCCAGGAGATGCCGAAGCTCAAGCTGGTGATGGTGGTGCTGAGCACGCCATCCTTGGAGATGCGCCTCGGAGAAGGCCCCGAGTACTGGCGGCAGTTCTGGTACGAGCATTTCTGGGGCATCGCGCCGGAGATCGCAAAGGGCCCGTTCGACGCGCGCCACTACAGCCTGGCGGCGCTGTACCCGCGCGCGGTGGAGCTGCCGGCGGCGTCGCATGGATTCAAGTACGACGCGCAGCCGGGGATCAACGCCGGGGGCTTCTTGCCAGTCGAGACGGACGGCCACCAGGTGGACGACGCGCACGGCATCGCGCGCGCCGCATACCACAAGAGCATCATGCGCCCCGAGAACATCCCCATCAACCTGGGTTTCTTCACGAACCTCCTCACGGAGGCGAAATCGCGCGGCGTGACGACGACGTTCCTGCTCGCGCCGGTGAGCCGTTATTACCGAGCGCACCGCGATCCGGAGGCGCTGGCCCGAATCGAGTCATCCCTCGCAGAGCTCCGCGGCAAGGGCGCGCAGACTGCCAATTACCTGGACGATCCCCGCTTCTCCGACGAACACTTCGGAGACCCGGATCACCTGAATCCGAAGGGCGCGGCGGTGTTCTCGAAGATCCTCGACGAGGAGATCGTGAAGCCGGCGCTGGTCAAATAGAAGGCTCCCCGCCCTGAACGACCGAAGGGAGAGATTTGGGCGGGGCGGGCGGCGCGCAACGTCGAGGACTGCGTCCGCTCCGCTACGGACTCCGCTCCGCCAAGCGGAGCTCCGCCTCCGCGGACCGGACTCCGTCCTCCCAGTGGTTGCCTGCGCAGCGAAGCGAGCACCGGCCGGGGGTGGGCACCTGATCTAGATCTCTTCTGTTACGCGCGGAGGACGCGTTTTTCCAGCAGCTTCTGGGCTGTGAAGAGGCACAGCATGGCCACGTTTCCTGCGGTGAGGCGCAATAGTACGTAGAGGGCCAGGTGGCCTGTGCAGGCGAAGATGCCTAGGAGCAATACGTGGGTGGAGGGGCCGAGATAGGCCCAGCCGCGGGCGATCGGGGCCAGTGTTTTTCCGTAGCGGGCTGCCGCTTCCGGGGGCGGGCGCTCCGTTTTTTCCTGGCGGCCGAGGGCGCTCTGGACTCGTAAGAACGTGGCGTAGACGTGGAACAGGAGCAATGTGATCGGACTGCCACCCTCCGCGCGCAGCTTGGCGATGTCGGCGCGCGTCTCCCCGAGGTCGTTGCCCTCTCGGTAGCTGGCTCCGGAGAGGGTCAGGTAGCGATTCTTGAAGTGGTCGAACAACGTGCCTTGCAGGAGGATGCTCACGAGGCCGCCTACCGCGAGCAACACGCCCTCTCGGCCCATCGTGTCGGAGAGGTGGAGTGACATCGTGACGCCGGACGTGACGCCGACCACGTAGTCGCTCATGCCGTCCAGGATGCGGCCCAGTCGCGAAGAGGTGCCGCGGGCCCGCGCGAGCTGGCCGTCGGCACAATCGAGGATGCCATAGAGGAGCGTCAGTCCCGAGGCGATCATCACCGTCTTCGGGTCCGTGAAGCGGAACAATACGGCTCCGGCGAGGCCGCAGACGATCGATAAGAGGGTCATCCCGTTCGCGGTGAGCGGCGTCGGGAGGGCGAGGCGGACGAAGACGTACGCGGCCGGGCGGAAGAAGTAGAGGTCCAGCGGAGTCTCCACCTGGCCCGGCTTCAACGTGGCTCGAAAGGACACCGTGGTCATTGGTCGCTGCCTCTCATCGGTGCGCCGAGCAGGCACCGCACAGGGCGCATCCCGAGCGCGACTCCTGACCGGCGAGGCTCGCTTCGCCCATCCAGCGGTATGTCTCGGAGAACACGGTCATCACGTCGTCCACCGGTGGAGGCGGCGAATTCTCCAGCGGAGTGCCCGGCAGCGGACGGAACACCACCGGGAGCGGAATGGCACCCTCGTCGATCACCGCGCGCACGGCCGCGAGCGTGTCCTTCAAGGGCTCCAGGCCGATGATGATCTGACTCGATACCTGGTTACTGCCGAAGATCTTCACCGAGTGACGGAGTGCCGACAGGTACCGATCGCGCGAGATGTCGGCTTTTCCAGGCATCATGTGGCGGCGCACGTCCTCGTCCCATAGCTCGATGTTGAGGAGGATGGAGTCGAGGCCCGCGTCCCTGAGGCGATCGAGCCAGTCGTCCGTGTCGGGAGGGGCCATCTCCACGCACACGGGGAGCGGGGCGCGCTTCTTCAGCTCGGCGATGGCGTCGGCCTTGTGACGAGCGCTCTTGTCGGGGGTGAGGCGCGTGCCGCCGCCGAAGGAGATCTCCGCTGCGGGGTTCTCTTCGAGCGCGACCTTCACCACCTCGATGATCGAATCGACGCTGCGCCAACGGGCCTTCTGGTCGATCTTCATCGCACAGAATTTACACATCTGGTCTCCTTGCCAGTAGTCGCAGCCACCCTGGTAGATCGCCGTGTAAAGGCTGGTGTCGCAGTGGGCGGAGACGACCATGGACATCGGCGTTCCGTCGCTCGTGGTGCGGCCGTACCAGCGGGGCCACGCGAACGGGGTCGCGGCGCACAGGCGCGTATCCGACTCGAAGATGGCATATCCGGCACCCTCGCGGCGGAGGTGGAGAGGGGACTTGCGCGCGAACGGCTCCAGGACAGGCGCGTTCACCGCGGTGCTCGCGGCGCCGTCGTGGAGGCGGAAGAAACGGCCCTGCGACAGGCCCGCTCGCTTGTGACGATAATGGTTCTCGTCCGTCAGCTCGGCCCAGAGATCGTCCGGGACGAAGAGGCCTCGGGAGAAGATATTGGCCTTCGCCAGGATCAAGGCTTCGGTGATGGGCGTCCGCTCCGCTGGTGCTGCCGCGGGGACGTTCGCGTGTCGGGGAAGGGGAGTGTCGGCTTGAAGGAGGGGCAGCGCTCGCACGCGCACGAGACTACGGAGGCGCGCGCCGCCGTCAAAGCAGAAACAGGCTTCTTGTGGGGTGAATTCAGCTGTGCACGGCGCCACCCGCCTACCGCGGCGCTCGCTCCGGGCGATCGAGCAGAGCGACGGGACTCAGGCTCCGTCCGACCCTCTCCAGGACGGATCTGCGTCGTGCGGAATTGGCACCTTCCCGCACCGAGCGCGCGGCCGAGACTGCTTTTCGCGTGAGAATTCCTGCATCCCCGCTGGCCCGCAATTCGCACGTTTCTCCGAGCATGGATCGCGTCCGGCCTGCGAAGACTATGCGCATTCTGTGGATAGCGCTCGTGGGATTGTCGGCCTGCGGCCCGAAGGCGCAGGTCACCCCGGACGCGGTGTCCGGTTGGGGGCAGATGCCCTCTGCCCCCGCGAAAACGCCGGCGCGCGAGGCCGACCCGCATCCCACTACCGACCCGTATCCCACTACCGACCCGTATCCCACTACCGACCCGCATCCCACTACCGACCCGCATCCCGCAGCCGACCCGCATCCCGTAGCTGACATCTCTATGGAGTTGAAGAAGGCCACGGTGCAGCTTCCGGCTGTGCTGAAGTACGACCCACGCTATCCGGCGGTGCCCGGCTATCATGTCATCGAGCGGAAGCGTTACACCATGGTTTATGTGGGCGTCCCGATCCTGGCCGTGGGCTACGCGCTCACCGTCTGGGTGACGTTCTCGCTCAGTAACCAGTACGACCCGATCGGCCGCAATATCTCGGACCCGGGCTACTCGCTCCTCCCCCTTGCCGGGCCGGTCATCGCAGCCATGGACGTCGCGAATCCCGACCCTTGGGGATTTTTGGTTGCGTTTTTTTACTTGCCCCTCGCCGGCATGCAGTGGGCGGGCGCCATCTTGGCGCTCCAGGGCCCGAGGACCGAGCTCGTCCAGGTGACAAGAGATGATCCGGAAAACCGAAGAGGCCCTGTCCTCGGCTTCACGGCCAACGGTCTGACGCTCCAGTTCTGAGGGGACGCGGCGACTGGCCCGCAGCGTCAGCGGGGGACGCGGCGGGCGGCTTCGCAGAGAGCCTTTTTCAGGGGATCCGCCGGAGTTTCGGGGGCGAGCTTCTCTTCACAGGCCACCTCCGGCGACAGGGGATCGAGCGCGAGGCCCAGGTAGAAGGCGCGCGCGTCGCCCTCCGGCGGGGGGACGAGGAGGCCGTGCAAGGACCAGTATCGGCCCGCGCGGCCGTGCACCTCTTCCGGCTTCGCGACGAGGGGTTTCGCGCTCTCGGGCTGGCCGCCCGCGAGGAGACTGCCGGCCAGATAACAACGCACCGTCGGCTCCCACGGGACGATCGCCTGCGCCTCCGCGTGCTTCATCGCGGCCGAGCGGTAATGCCCACGGTCGTGCAAGAGCTGGCCGAGGCGCGCGAGCTTCATCACCTGCTTCATCTGCGGGACGTGCGCGCCCGGCTTCAGCTCCTCGGGGATATCGGTGCTCACCGTCGCGAGATGCTGTTTCCAGCGGGCGTCCCACGCCGCCAGATCCATCCCCGACACGTCCTGAAGGGCCTTGTTCGCGGGGTCGTCGCCGTCCGCGGCCTTGATGCTCTCCACGAGGCGCGGTAACGCATTTTCACCGACCTCGCTCGCGAAGAAGCCGACGAACGAGGCCACCTCGGAGTACGCGACGGCCGCCTGCTCGGCGGACGGGAGCATGGCAATCGAAGGGCCCAGTTTGTCGAGCGGGCGGCCCAGGTTCATCGCGATGCCGACCGCGGCGAAGGCGTCGTTCGAAGGCTGGTTGTCGTGCGGCCACGCGTCGCGCCAGCGCGTCTCTTCCCGCTTGGCGATGCCCTCCTGCAGCCAGAGAGGGGCCTTGTCGCGGGTGCCCGCGGTGAGCGCGAGGTGCGACATTTCGTGGGCGAGCGTGTCCATCCACCCGTATCCGTCCGTGCGCGGCGACAGCATGGTGACGCGGCCCCATTTCGCGATGGCGACGGTGCCTGTCGTCTTCGCCGCCTCCTCCGGGAGGCCCGTCATCGCCGACAGCGTGAATTGATCGCGCACCAGATCGACGCGGAGCGGGGAGGGGAGCGTGACGCCGAGGTCCTTCGCGAGCGTGTCCCGCGCCTTCGCCGCGACGTCGACCATGAACGGCACGAGCGCGCGATCCTCGTCGTCCTGCAGGCGAATCCACACGCCCTTCGCGTCGTCCTTCACGATCACGGTGCCGGCCATCCCCCGGGCGCAGCCGCGCGCGATCTCGCCGAGGTGCTTGTTCTCGTCGCTGTTCGCGAGATCCGAGCGCGACAGGACCTCCACCGCGCGGTCACACTCGCCTTCGTAGATCGCGAGTCGGGCCTTCTCGATCGCCACGACGGGGGCCGTCCCGTCGTCGGAGTCGAGGATGGAGTGCGCCTTCGTGAGGTCCAGCTCCAGGATCGCGGCGCGCGCGAAGGCCGCGGTGATGTCGGCCGGAGTCGGGATGCGGGGGCCCTCCGCGCGGGCCGGGGGCGCCGCTGCGAACGCCGCGGAAAGAAGGGCGATCGCCGCGAGGGGGCGAGAGAGGAGCCGAGTCGAGACTGCCAGTTTGGAGGTGGGGTGTTTCATTTCAGGAGGCCCTCCGCGTAGCGCTTCACGGCCTCTTTCAGCGAGGGATCCACCGGGCCGGAGAGGCCGTCCATCACGCGCTTGCGGAACGCCTCGGGGCCCTTGAACTTCTCTTTGCCGGGGATCTCGGCCTTTCCGCCGCTGGTCTTGGCCTCGGGGTCGTCCTTGTCGCCCTTCTGGCTGTCCGGGTCCTTGTTGCCCTGGGCCATCTCCAGCGCTCGTTGCGCGGTGTCCTGGTGCTTCTTGCCCATCTCGCCGTCGCCGTCCTGCAGGGCTTTCTGGGCCTCTCGCATCGCGCGCTCGGCCTCGCGGAGGCGCTCCAGCGTGTCGTCGTCGAGGCTGCGACTGCCCTTCTGCGCCTTCTCTTGCAGGTTCTTGGCGCGCTCGGCGAGCTTCTCTTCGCTCTTGCCGGCGCGGTTGAGATCGTTCTTCGCGCGCTCCTTGGCGGCCTTGCGGAGCTTGTCGAGCGCCTCTTCGGCCCACTTCAGCTCTTTTTCGAGCTGGTCCGCCGCCTCTTTCGCGCGGTCGCCGGTGCCCGGATCGAACATGTCGTTCTGGCCGATGCGATTGGCTTCCTTGAGCGCCTTCAAGGCCTCGCGGCCGCGATCGACGGCCTGCTTCAGATTGGCACCGTCGAGCGCGCCGGCCATGCCTTCGGCCTCCTGGCGGCCCGTCGCGGCCTCGGCCTCGGGCGTCTCGGGGCGGCCCTGCTTCGGGAGGTCCTTCACGGCGTCGCGGATGTTCTTCGCGTGCTCGCGGGCGGCCTCCTTGAGCTGCTCGCGCTCCTCGCTCTCGGCGCGGTCGAGCGCCTCCGACACGCCGTTCATCTCGGTCGCGTGATCGCGCGCCAGATCTTCCAGATCCTGCTCGTTTTGAGCCTGTTCTGCGTCGGCGTCGGAGGCTTCGCTCGGGTTCATGCCCTCTCCGCCGCCGCCTTCGACGCCGGAGCCGCCGCCCCCGGAGAAGCTCGGATCCGGCTTGCGGAGGCGCGCCGCGAGGTCCTGCGCCGCGAGCTCCGCGTGCTTCATGTCGTTCGCGACGCGGCTGCGATCGATGCGCCGGAGATCGTTCGCGACGATCTCTCCGAGATCGAGGCCGAGATCGCCGAGCTTCAGCATCTGCTTTCCGCCCGCGTCGAGCACGCCCATCGCCGCGCCGAGGCTCACCTTCGAGCTCTCCACGTCCATGCCGAGCGCGAGCGCGCCGGCCGCGAGCGCCGCCTCGTCCGCGACGTCCGCGAGCCGCTTCGCGACCGAGCGCGTGTCCCGTGTCCCGAGCGCGCGCACGCCGCCGTCGAACGCGAGCAGCGCGTCCTCGGTGGCCCGCGTGAGCTTCTCGTACGTGGCCGGCGAGGGCGCCTTCTGGAACGCGTCGAGCGCCTTGTCGAGCCGGCTCCACTGGCCGCGCGCGAGCGCCGTCATGCGGCTGTTCGGCGCGAGGCCGCCGAATTTCCCCGCGAGCGCCTCCATCGTCTTTTCGCGGACCTTCTTCTGCTCTTCGACCTCGCCCTTCACGACGTCGCGCGCGGCCTTCGGATCGAGCTTCGTCCCGAGGCGGCGATCGAGCAGATCCGTGAGCAGGTCGCGCGCCTTGATGAGCTCCGCGTAGCGCAGCGCCTCGGGCTCGCCGGCCTGCGGGAGCACGATCACGATCGCCTCGCTCTTGCCCCATTTCGGGCCGCTCACCTCGTCGTTGTCGCGCGCCTCGACGCGCGCCTCGACCGGGGCGTACTGCTTCTGGAAGAAGGGATCGTTCGCGCTGAGCTGGTAGCTTCCTTTGTCGTGCAGCGCGTCGGTGCCGGGCTTCGAGAGGATGCGCGTGTCGGTGCGCGTGCCGGCCCGCAGCGTGAGCACCACCTCGCGCAGGCCGTGATCGTCGTTCGCCTCGTATTGAAGCTGGATCGTGGGCTCGTCGAGGATGCGGACGGTGCGGGGCGCGCCCTCCAGCTTCACGCTCGGCGGCTCGTCCGCGATCGACGTCACGAGCTGGGTGTCCGCCTGCGGGACGCGCACGTCGCCGAACGCCGCGACCACGCGGAGACGCGCGCTGTCGGTGAGCGGGAAATGCGCGACGACGCCGCCCTCGCCGTCGTTGAGGAACTCGACCTCGTTCTTGCCGTCGCTGAGGAAGAGGCGGCGGCCCGCGTGCACGATGGTGCCGCGCACGGCGATCTTGCTGCCGCGCGGGAGGGCCACCGGGCGGAACGGCTCCAGCATCTCTTCCGGCTCGTGCAGGTACGCGGGAGGCGTGCCCGTCATCGACACGTCTTCGAGCCACAGGAGCGGCAGCGGCGCCTCTCCGTCCTTCGCCGCGAGCACGTCGGCGCCTTCGAGCACGCGGAACGGCTCCGACGCGACCGCGCCGAGCGCGCCCGTCGCGATCAGGATGCTCGCCGCGGACCAGCCGATCGCGAGGCGCGCCGCGCGCTCCCGGATGCGATCGATCGGCGCGCGATCGAGGAGGCGCCTCAAATGAAGGGCCGCGAGCGCGGGCGATCCGGCCGAGTCGTCGCGCGCGGTCTGCTCCGCCAACGTGAGCGCGCGCAGCGTGGCCGCGCCGAGCGCCGGATCCGTTCGACCGACGGTGCCCGCGATGGTGCGCCGCGTGTCGCGCCGCCGCGATCGCACGACGACGGCCCGCGCGATCGCGCCCGCGAGGAGGACCGCCAAAATAGCCGCCGCGCCGAGCCGCGCGCGGTGCGTCCCGATGCGAGCGAGCAGCGCGGACGACACGATCGCGAGCGCGAAGACCGCGAAGATCACCCTGCGAACGGAGGGCGCGAGCTCCTCGTCCCACGCGCCGCGAAGGAGCGCGAGGAACGACGCCGGGATGCCCGCGGACGCCTTGGGAGGCGCTTTCGGCGTTCGATCACGAGGGTTCGGGGGGAGCGCGGAGCTGCCGGAGGAGGCGGATCCGTCCAGTTGACCTGCGGCCATCGGTGCGCAGCGTAGCCGCACGAGCGCGCCGGTCCAGCCTGATTCAGGCCTCGATCGCGCGAGGCCGAGGGTCCGTCGCCGGCCTTCGGAGAGACAATTGCGCTGGAAACGGGCCGCCGGGAGCGATAGGGGCGAGGGTCCATATGACCGCACCGAACCTGCCTCAGCGCGCCCGTGTCGTCGTCATCGGAGGCGGCGTGATCGGCTGCTCCGTCGCCTATCACCTCGCGCACGCCGGATGGAAAGACGTCGTCTTGCTGGAGCGCGACAAGCTCACGTCCGGCACCACGTGGCACGCCGCGGGCCTCATGGTCACGTTCGGATCCACGTCCGAGACGTCGACGGAGATGCGCAAATACACGCGCGATCTCTACTCGAAGCTGGAGGCCGAGACGGGCCTCGACACCGGGTTTCGCCCCGTCGGCTTCATCGAGGTCGCCGCGGACGAGGGCCGCCTCGAAGAGTACCGCCGCGTCTCGGCCTTCAATCGCCACTGCGGCGTCGACGTGCACGAGATCTCGGCGAAGGAGGTGCTGGATCTGTTCCCGCTCGCGCGCGTGGACGACATCCTCGCGGGCTTCTACGTGAAGGAGGACGGCAAGGTCGATCCGGTGAACGCGACGCTCGCCCTCGCGAAGGGCGCGCGGCAACAAGGCGCGAAGATCCTGGAGAACGTGGCGGCGATTGGCCTCCTCAAGAAGAGGGGAGTCGTGACCGGCGTGCGCACGGCCTACGGCGACATCGAGGCCGAGTACGTCGTCAATTGCACGGGCATGTGGGCGCGCCAGCTCGGCCAGCGGGAGGGCGTCAACATCCCTCTCCAGGCCGCGGAGCATTATTATCTCATCACCGACAAGGTGCCTGGGATGTCCTCATCGTTCCCGGTGCTCGAGGATCCGGGCTCGTACGGTTATTATCGCGAGGAGGTCGGAGGCCTCATGATCGGCCTCTTCGAGCCGGTGTGCGCGCCCTGGAACATCGGCGGCATCCCCGAGGATTTCTCGTTCGGCGAGATCACGCCCGACTGGGACCGCATGGGGCCTTATGTCGAGAGGGCCATGAAGCGAGTCCCCATCTCGCTGGAGGTGGGCGTCCGCAAGTTCTTCTGCGGCCCGGAGAGCTTCACGCCGGATCTGTTGCCGTGCGTCGGGGAGGCGCCGGAGCTCAAGAACTACTTCATCGCGGCCGGCTTGAACTCGATCGGCATCCTCACGGGCGGCGGCCTCGGCCGGGTGCTCGCGCACTGGATCATGACGGGTCGCCCCGACGTGGACGTGACCGGCTTCAACATCGATCGTCTGCAGCCTTATCAATCGAACCCCGAATACCGCCGCACGCGAACGGTGGAGTCGCTCGGGATGGTGTACCAATGCCATTACCCGAACCGCTCGATGATGACGGCGCGCGACGCCAAGCGCTCGCCGATCCACGACAGGCTGGCCTCCGAGCGCGCGTTCTTCAAGGACGTGAGCGGCTGGGAGGGCGCCGACTGGTACGCGCCGCCCGGCGTGGAGCCGAAGGCAGAGGCCCTGTCGTGGGGCCGCCAGAGCTGGTTTCCTTACTGGGCCGCGGAGCACAAGGCGACTCGCGAGGGCGTGATCCTGATGGACATGTCCTTCATGTCGAAGTTCTGGGTGCAGGGCCGGGACGCGGGGCGCCTCCTCAACTACATCTCTGCCAATGACGTCGACGGCAAAGAGGGGATGATCACGTACACCCAGTGGCTCAATGAAAAGGGCCTCCTGGAGGCGGATTTGACGGTCACCAAGCTCGGTGACGATCGGTACTGGGTGGTCGCCTCCGACAACGCCTTCGGCCACGTGAAGACGTGGATGCGGCGGCATTTCCCGGACGACGCGCACGCCTTCGTGACGGACGTGACTTCGGGATACGCCCAGATCAACGTGCAGGGGCCGCGCTCGCGCGAGCTGCTCCAGTCCATCACGACGGCGGACCTCTCCAACGAGGCGTTCCCGTTCCGGGCGGCGCGCGAGATCGACATCGGGTTCGCGCGGGTGCTCTGCGTGCGCATCACGTACCTCGGAGAGCTGGGGTACGAGCTCTACGTGCCGGCGGAGCAGGCGGTGCACGTCTACGATCGCATCGCCCGCGCCGGAAAGAGCGTGGGCCTCGTGCACGCGGGGCTGAAGGCGCTCGCCAGCCTGCGGATGGAGAAGGGGTATCGCGACTACGGTCACGACATCGACAACACGGACTCCGTCCTGGAGGCGGGCCTCGGGTTCGCGGTCGATCTCAAGAAGCCGGGCGGCTTCCTCGGGCGCGACGCGGTGCTCGCGAAGAAGGCGAAAGGGCCCCTCACGAAGCGGCTGTGTCAGGTGCTCGTGAAGGACCCCGAGCCATTGATGTTCCACGCCGAGGTCGTTTATCGCAATGGAAAGGCCGTCGGCTACGTGCGCGCGGCGTCGTACGGGCACACGCTCGGGGGCGCCGTCGGGCTCGTGATGGTGGACGCGGGAGAGCCCGTCGATCAAGCGTACCTGGAGAGTGGCAGTTGGGAGGTCGACATCGCCGGCAAGAAATATCCGGCCGTGGCGTCCCTCCGCCCGCTCTACGACCCTGACGCGAAGCGTATCAAGATGTGATGGACCATTTCAGTCGTGCGGTTCCCATTTCAGATTCGCAACGCACGCTTCAGGCCTGAAACGTCGGGCTTCCGCCTCCTCTCCCCTACATCCTAGGTAGCCCGTTCAGGGCCCCTCCCGCCCACGAAATAAGTTCGGTGCACTTGCCCCTTGCGTACCGAATAGCCGTGATAACTTCGGCACCATGGTGAAGCGTACCCGCCCCTCGCCGCGGAACGGTCCCGCGGTGAGAAGGGCGGAAGGTAAGAGTGCAGCCGCGTCCGGGCACCATGCCCCGCCGCGCGATAGCGGTCCTGTCCAGAGGACAGAGAAGAAGCGTCCCCTTGCGCGCGCAGCACGCCAGTCGAGCTCGCGCAAGCTCCGCGACTCCCGTCCTCCCATCACGACGGCCCGCGAAATCGCCGGGCCCCGCGCACAGACGGCCGCCGGTCGTACGGTGCGCAACGCCGAGAGCTCGGGGGCGCAGCGCACCCGCTCCTCGGTTCGCAACGCCGACTCGCTCCATCCCTCGCATCCTTCGGTGCAGCTCCCGCCGCCTCGGATCCCGACGCCGCCTCCGCCGGTGGCGCCGCGCAAGATGGAGCTCGACTGGGAGTGCGATCCCGGCGCGTCGAGCCGGCCCGCCGAGACCTCGTACGATCGCTGGGTGAAGCGCGGTGACTCGCTGCTGCGCCAGCTCACGCAGCACGGCGCGCACGATCACGAGGTGCGCGCGGATCTCGAGCTGCGCCGCTTCTCGTGGATCGACGCGAGGGGCGTCGTGTCGGCGGAGGCGCGCGCGGAGCTCCTGTGCACGTTCTCGCCGCAGACCGCCTCCGTCGCGATGGGCTGGGCCGACGCGCGCACGAAGGCGTTCGCTCCCGCGCCGATCGCGGGGATGGCCGGCGAGGTGGACGGCGTCGACGAGGAGGCCGCGTGGCACCTCGCGATGGCCGCCGCGGATCACGTCGGGGCCGATTTCCTGTACCGCGTGCGCACGCCGTCGCAGTGCCTGTTCCTCGCGCTGACGCGGCTCACGTTCGCGCCGTCGCTGCCGAGGTTCATGCCGAACGCGCCGATCGCGATGGTGCTGTCCACGATCGGGGAGGCGCGCGCCGCCGTCACGCTCGGGGCCGAGCCGGTCGACATCATGCGCGCGCGGCTCTCCGCGGCCGGGGCCGAGCTGCTCCAGCACGCGCAGTACACGCACCGCGACACCGACTGGGTCTCGCGCCTCGTGCGCACGGGCCGGCGCCTCCGCGTGCTCGCGGACAGGCTCCCGCGGCCCACGTTCTTCACCGTCGCGAAGGGCGGCGGCACCGTGTGGCTCGATCGGCGCATGGCCGACGACCTCGCGGAGTCGCTCGCGCTGCTCGAAGACGAATGGCGCGATTTCGGGAGAAGCTGACGCTGGCCTCCGCCGCTCCTCTCCCGCGGCGGGAACGATCATCGTTGGAAATTCGCGAGTGGTGGTAGCCTGCGCGCATGCGGGTCCACCCCTTGTTGCGCGGCGCGATCCTCGCCGGCCTCACCGTCCTCGCCGCTGCGCCTCCAGCCCTCGCGCCCTCGATCGCGAACGCTCAGACGAAGAGCGCGGCCAGCAGCACGTCCGGCGGCGTGACGACGCTCATCCAGCGCGCGGCGGAGCTGTTCGACGATCAGCAGTACGAGGAGTCGATCCAGACGCTGTCCGCGGCGCTGCTGCGCCCCGGCTCGTCGACGAAGGAGAAGATCGAGGTCTACCGGCTGCTCGCGTACAACTACATCACGCTGAAGCGCGCGGAGGAGGCGGACGCCGCGGTGCGCGGGCTCTACGTGCTCGACGAGAACTTCGCGCTGCCCGCGACGGAATCGCCTCGTTTTCGAGACTTTTTCGACGCGACGAAGAAGAAGTGGGTGGACGAGGGCAAGCCCGGCAAGACGGCCAGCGACACGTCGGACACGGCGGCCACGCCGATCAAGTTCACGCACACGTCGCCGGCGGAGGTCGCGCCCGGCACGCAGATCAAGCTCACGGGCACGATCGACGACACGAACGGGCGCGTGCGCGGGGTGCAGCTCTTTTACCGCACGGGCGCGAAGGGCAAGTTCAACATCGTCGCGGGCACGTACACGCTCGGGAAGTTCAACGCGCAGATCCCGGCGAAGGACGTGAAGCCGCCGCTCGTCGAGTACTACTTCGAGGCGGTGGACAACGGCGGCCTCCCGGTCGCGTCGCGCGGTGACGCGGCGGCGCCGCTGCGCATCGTCGTGCCGGAGCCGCAGAAGAGCAGCGTGTTCACGAGCGCCGCGTTCTGGGTGCCGGTCGGCGTGGTCGTGGTCGGCGTGTCGGTCGGCGTGCCGGTGGCGCTCGCGGTGCTCGGCCAGAAGAACACCGCGACAGTGAAGGTCGGAGTGAAGTGATCGCGAAGAAGAAGGCGGCCGCGAAGAAGAAGGCGGTCGCGACGAAGAAGCCCGCAGCGAAGAAGCCGGCTGCGAAGGCGGTCGCGAAGAAGGCGCCCGCGAAGGTGACGAAGAAGGCGGTCGCGAAGAAGGCGCCCGCGAAGGTGACGAAGAAGGCGCCCGCGAAGGTGACGAAGAAGGCGCCCGCGAAGGTGACGAAGAAGGCGGTCGCGAAGAAGGCGCCCGCATCGAAGAAGCTTGTTTTGAAGGCGAAATCGAGCGCGTCGAAGAAGGCCGGGCGCGGGGCGGCGCCCCGGTATCCGTTCGTCGCGGTCGACGTGCGCGAGGCTTATTCGGGGGAGATCGCGGCGCTCCTGTTCTCGTGCGGGGCCTCGGGCGTCGAGGAGCGGGACGATCAGACGCTGCGCAAGGGGCCGGGAAACGGGCTCGTGACGGTGGTCGGCGCGTTCGGCACGCACGAGGCCGCGCGCGCTGCGATGAAGGCCGTGCGTGCGTCGCGGCCGATCCTGAAGCCTCGGCTCGAAGAGGTGATCGGCGACGCGTGGCGCGACGCCTGGAAAGAGCACTTCGCGCCGTTCGCGCTGACTCCGCGCGTGACGATCGCGCCGCCGTGGTCCGTGCCGGCCCCGCGCGAGGGCGTGCGCACGCTCGTGCTGGAGCCGGGGCGCGCGTTCGGCACGGGGCTCCACGCCTCGACGTCGCTCGTGGCCTCGATGCTCGACGCGCGCGCGGCGACCTTCGCGGGCCAGACGATCCTCGACGTCGGCACCGGCAGCGGCATCCTCACGTTCGCGGCGCTGGCGCTCGGCGCGGGCCGCGCGGTCGCGCTCGACGTGGATCCGGAGGCCGTGGACGTCACGATCGAGAACGCGCAGCGCAACGGCCTCGCCGATCGCGTGGAGGCGCGCGTCGGATCCGCGGGCGACGCGCGCGGCCGGTACCCGCTCGTGCTCGCGAACATCGAGGCGCGCATCCTCCTGCCGATCGCGGGCGATCTCGCGGCCACGGTCGCGCCGAACGGCACGTTGATCCTCTCCGGCATCCTCGCGGGCGAGCGCGACGCGATCGTGCAGCGCTACGGCGCGCTCGGCTTTTCGCACCTGGAGACGGCGTCGCGCGGAGAGGCGGCGGGCGAAGGCTGGGTCGCGATCGCGCTCCGCGGTCCCTCCAGATGAAGAAGCGCCTCCGGGTGCCGCTCGGGGCGCTCGCGATCGGCGTCCGCGCGCTCGAAAAGGAGACGGCGACGTACGTCACGCGGGTGCACCGGCTCCGCGAGGGGGACGTGTTCACCGCGTTCGATCCGGAGCTCGCGATCGAGGCTGACGCGAAGCTCGTCGCGATCGGCGCGCGCTCCGTCGAGGTGCAGATCGAGGCGATCCGCGCGGCGGCGGTGACGGCGCCTCGGCCGGTGACGCTGGTGCAGTCGCTCGGCAAGGGCGACAAGGTGGACGCGATCGTCCGCGACGCCACGGAGCTCGGCGTGACCCGCGTCGTGCCGGTGATCGCGGAGCGCAGCGTGGTTCGGCCCGACGATCTCCGAGGCCGCGCGGATCGGTGGCGCCGCATCGCGATCGAGGCCGCGCGCCAGTGCGGGCGCGGCGACGCCCCTCGGATCGACGCACCTTTGCCTTTGATCGAAGCCCTTTCGACGATCGGCCCGACCACCGGCGCGTGCCTCGTCCCCGGCGCGTCGCGATCGCTCGGCGATCAGATGCGCGCGCTCGGACCGGGCGATCCGTTCACGTTCGCGGTCGGTCCCGAAGGAGGTTTTTCGCCGGACGAGATTGCCCGGTGCGAAGCGATCGGCCTCGTCGCCGCGGAGATGGGTCCGCTCGTGCTGCGCACCGAGACCGTTTGCGCCGCGGCCTTGGGAGCGCTCTTGATCCTCGGATCCGCTTCGCGCGGAGGCTCCCCTCCCTTCGCGACCGGAGGGAGCGATTTGGGAGGGGCGGGCGCGCGATAGCGCGACCGGGGGTGGGCATCCCTGCGAAGGGGCGCGTGCAGCCGCGAAACGTGCGGTAAGCGTGGTAGTGTCGTCGCCCCTCATGTCGTCCGCGCCCCTGCAGAGCGTCGATTGGTTCCCCAAGCCCGGGGGACCAAAAGCTGGCCACGATCTCCTCTCGTCCGCGCTCAAGGCCGCGGTCGGGATCGGCGTCGGCGCGCTGTTCTACCTGCGCGGGCACGTCGCGCTCGGCGGCGTCGCGGCGGGGCTCGCGGTGCTGTTCTTCGTCGCGTCGCTCGCGCCCGCGGGCCGCGCGCTCATCGCGAAGGTGTTCGGGTTCGTCGGCGAGTGGGCCGGGCGGATCGTGGGCTCGGTGCTGCTCACGCTCATCTTCGTGCTGGTGCTCACGCCGGTGCGGTTCGTGCGGCGGATCGCAGGGATCGACGATCTCCACGTGCACGGCCACAAGGAGCGCTCGTTCTGGCTCCCGTGCGATCCCGAGGAGCACAAGCGCAAGTACGCCGGCGCGATGTTCGCGACCGAGGCGCAGCTCCACAGCGGAGGAAACCGCGCGGTCGTGTGGCTCGTCGCGATCGCCCTGCTGCTCGTCGCGGGCGAGATCGGCCTTCGGATCCAGGGGTACGGAAGCCCGCTCACCTACGCGTCGAACCCGCACGCCGGGTACGTCCTCGCGCCGAACCAGGACACGCGCTGGCGCGGCGCGCACCTCGCGACGAACGCCGCGGGCATGCGAGCGCCCGAGCGCGCGGCCGCGAAATCGAAGGGCGCGCTGCGCATCCTGGAGCTCGGCACGGACGGCGGGCTGCGCGTCGATCAGGCGGATCTCTACGCGCGCGGCGTCGAGAAGAAGCTCGCGGAGAAGGCCTCCGGCCGCGCGGTGGAGGTGTGGAACGCGGACGTCGAGGGGTGGGGGACGCTCTCCGCGGGCGGCTTCGTGGACGCGTTCGGCACGTTCGACGCCGACGTCGCGGTGATCACGATCACGCCCGACGCGCTCGCGCGGCCGCTGCAGTCGGTGCTGTCGACGCGCTTCGTGCCCGCGGGGCGCCCGGCGCGGCTCGCGCTCGAAGAGAGGCTCCTCGACTGGCTGTGGCGCTACCGCGCGGACCGCACCGCGATCGACGAGGCGCACCTCACGACGTCGCGCGCGATCGGCGTCGCCGCCGCGGGGCAGCTCGCCGCGGCGCTGAAAGAGAAGGGCGTGGAGGCGCTGTTCGTCGTCGTGTGGCCGCGGGGCAGCTCGCCGTCGGATCAGGTGAAGGCGGTCGCGTCGCTGCGCACCACCGTCGAGAAATCGGGCGCTCGCGTGCACGAGATCGCCGGCGCCGCCGTGGATCCGGAGAGCGGCGCGCTCACCGCGGAGGGGCACGCGGCCCTCGCCGACGCGATCGCGACCCAGCTCGCGACGGAGAGCACCCGCGTGCGCGCGTGGCTCGGGAACGCCCCGTGACGTCGAAGGGGCCGTCGATCGAGATCGTCGAGATCACGCGGCGCTTCGGCCGCGCGGTCGCGGTCGACGGCGCGAGCGTCACGTTCGCTCCGGGCGAGATCCACGCGGTCGTCGGCGAGAACGGCGCGGGAAAATCGACGCTGCTGAAGCTCGCGGCCGGCATGCTCGAACCGACGTCCGGCGCGGTGAAAATAGGCGGATCCGAGCTTCGACCCGCGACGCCCGCGGAGGCCGCGCGCCGCAACGTGCGCATGGTGCACCAGCACTTCATGCTCGTCGGCGCGTTCACGGCGCTCGAGAACCTGCTGCTCGGCAACGAGGCGGTGAGCGCGGGCGGCGTCCTCGATCTCGCGCGCGCCCGCTCGGAGGTGGACGCGCTCGCGAAGCGCACGGGCCTCGCGGTGCCGCTCGACACGATCACGGACGCGCTCGGCGTCGGCGACAAGCAGCGGCTCGAGATCCTGCGCGTCCTGCACCGCGGCGCGGAGGCGATCCTGCTCGACGAGCCGACCGCGGTGCTCACGCCGCTGGAGGCGAACGATCTCTACGCGACCTTGCGATCGCTCGCGGACGAGGGCCGCACGATCGTCGTCGTGACGCACCGGCTCGACGAGGTCGTGCGCTTCGCCGATCGCGTGACGGTGATGCGCCGGGGCAAGACGGTGCTCTCGCGCGCCCTGTCGCGCGACGCGGGCATGGACGTGGAGGAGCTGACGCGCGCGATCATGGGCCAGGAGCCGCCGCCCGCGTTCGCGCCGCCCGCGTTCGCCGCGGACGCCGCGCCCGCGCTCTCGGTCGAGCGGCTCGCCTTCACGGACGCGTCCGGCCGCGCGTGGCTCGAAGGCGTCGATCTCTCGGTGAAACGCGGCGAAATCGTCGGCGTCGCCGGCGTCGAGGGCAACGGCCAGCGAGAGCTCGTGCACGCGATCGCGGGCCTCCTCCCGACCGCGACCGGCGTGGTGAAGGTCGCGGGCCGCATGATGCCGTGGGACAGGAACGTCGCGCGCGCCCTCCGATCGAGGCGATCCGTGCTCCGCGTCGTGCACGAAGATCGCCACGCCGAGGGCCTCCTGCTCGACGGCACGGTCGCGGACAACCTCGTGCTCGGCGCGCTCCGCGAGATCGCGCGCGCGGACGAAGCGAGCGTGGTGGCTCGGCGCATCTCGTCGTTCGGCGTCGTCCCCGCGGATCCGACGCGCCGAGCGATCGAGCTCTCCGGCGGCAACCAGCAGAAGATCGTGGTGGCGCGCGCGCTCGACGCGTTCTTCTCCGGCGGCGTCCCCGAGGGCGGAGCGGTCGTGCTCGCGCAGCCGACGCGCGGCGTGGACGTGGGCGCCGCGGCCGCGATCCACGCGGCGATCGGCCGCGCGGCGGAGGCGGGCCTCGGCGTGCTCGTCGTGAGCGCGGACCTCTCGGAGCTGCGCACCGTGTGCCATCGCCTCGTCGTGATCCACAAGGGCCGCATCGTCGCGGAGCTCCCGCCGACCGAATCGGAAGAGACGATCGGCCGCGCGATGCTCGGTTTGTCGGAGGCCGCATGAGCGCCGAGGCGCCGCGCCGCGCGCGCTGGAAGGAGCCCGCGCTCGTCGTCACGATCGCGATCGCGGGCCTCTGGATCACCTTCAATCTGCTGGCGTTCGCGTTCGCGGAGGCGCCGCTCGCCACGCTCGGCCGCGCGATCGCGGGCACGTGGGGCACGCCGTACGGCATCGGCCAGGTGCTCTTCAAGGCGACGCCCCTCGTGTTCACGGGGTACGCGTTCCACGTCGCGCAGCGCAGCGGCCTCTTCAACATCGGCGCGGAGGGCCAGCTCGCGGCCGCGAGCCTCGTCGGCGCCGCGTTCGCCGCGAAGATGAGCGCGGGCACCCCGGCGCCGATCGCGATCGCGGCCTCGCTGCTCGTCGCCGCCGCGGTCGGCGCGATCGTCGCGGCCCCGCCGGCGATCCTGCGCGCGCGCCTCGGCGTCCACGAGGTGATCAGCGGCATCATGATGAACCGCATCGTCGACGTGCTCGTGCCGATCACGATGGCGACGGTGCTCGGCGCGACCTCGATGCGCACCGCGGACGTGGCGCCCGGCGCGGTGCTGACGCGGCTCGATCGCGCGCTGTCGTCCCTGTCCGGCAGCGCCGCGTCGATCGCGTTCCCGCTCGCGATCGCGCTCGTGGTGGCGCTGCACGTGTGGCTCGACCGATCGCGCGCCGGCCGCGAGCTCGGCTGGATCGGCCAGAACGCCGACGCCTGCCGCGCGGAGGGCGTCGACGTGCGCGCGCGCCTCACGCAGGCGATGCTGATCTCCGGCGCGTTCGCGGGCCTCGGGATGAGCGCGACGGTGCTTGGTTACAAGGGGTATTTCGAGATCGGGCTCGGCTCCGGCGCGGGCTTCGCGGGCGTCGCGGTGGCGCTGCTCGGCCGCGGCCACCCCGTCGGCGTGCTGCTCGCGGCGATCTTCTTCGGCACGCTGGAGCAGGCGGGCCTCGCGATCAACGCGCGCGTCCCGAAGGAGGCGATGACGGTGCTGGAAGCGGTCGCGATCGTCCTCGTGTCCGCGGCGAGCCGCTTCGCGAAGACCTCGGAGGCGCGCTCGTGAGCTCCGTCTTCTCGCTGACGATGCTCGCGGAGACGCTGCGGATCGCGGCCCCGTACACGTGCGCGGCGATGGGCGGCATCTGGGCCGAGAAGAGCGGCGTCGTGCAGATCGGCCTGGAGGCGGTGCTCCTCACGAGCGCGTTCACGAGCGTCGCCGTCGCGCACGCGACCGGGAGCGCGCCCGTGGGCCTGTGCGCCGGCGTGATCGCGGGCGCCCTCGTCTCGCTGGGCCACGCGCTCCTCGTCGAGAAGGCGAAGGTGCACGCCATGGTGAGCGGCATCGCGCTGAACCTCCTCGCCTTCGCCGCGACGCGTCTCGCGCTGCGGGGCCTCTACGACAGCGCGTCGAATTCCCCCGCCATCGAAGGTTTCCGCTTCGGCCCGGTCGGCGCGGGTGGGGCAGCTCTCCTCGGCCGCGTCTTCGCGGATCCCGTGACGCTCCTCGCCATCGCGATCACGGTGGCCACCCCCTTCGTCCTTTCAAAAACGCGATTCGGTCTCCGCGTCCGCGCGGCGGGCGAAAATCCGGAGGCGGTCACGTCGGTCGGCCTCTCGGTGACGAAGATCCGGTGTCTGGCCCTGCTCGTCTCCGGCGCCGCGTGCGGATTGGGCGGAGTCCACCTGGCCTTCGATCAGCACCGCTTCGAGTCCGGCATGTCCAATGGCCGCGGCTTCATTGCATTGGCGGCGGTCGTCGTGTCGGGCTGGCGGGCCGGCTATGCGGCGCTCGCGTGCATTGCGTTCGGCGCATTGGAGGCGCTCCAGATCGTCCTTCAGGACTGGCTGCGTGGCTCCAAGGGGGGTGAGCTGATTCAGCTCCTGCCGTACGTCGCGACGCTGGTCGTCCTCGGGTTCGCGGCGGGCCGGCGTTCGGCGCCGAAGGGACTCGGTCGCGCGGCGGACTGACCACCACGAGAGAGGGGCGACGTGGAGGGGGAGGTGTCGCGAGCGCTGGGGGCGGCTCGCCCGGGGCGGCGGCGACCGCGCCGCAAAAGAAGAGAAGAGGTGGGGGCGGCGCTTATTTTGTTGCGCTTCCCGGGGCGGCGACGTATTTAACCGTTCGGTTAAATGATGCGGCTCGGTCGCGGCGCCCTCGGTGGGCGTCCCGATACCGCTCCATCCACTGCCATGCACACCGAAGCGCTCTCCACCTCTCGGACAGGCCCGGATCGACTCAGCCTCACGTTCGCGGCGCTCGCGGATCCGACGCGCCGGGCGATCCTGGAGCGGCTGTCCGCCGGGGATCTCTCGGTGTCGGAGGTCGCGGCGCCCTTTCGGATGAGCCTGCCCGCGGTGTCGAAGCACCTCCGCGTGCTGGAGCGCGCGCGCCTCATCTCGCGCCGGCGGGACGCGCAGCAGAGGCCCTGTCACCTCACGGCGGAGCCGCTCGAGGAAGTGATGGAGTTCGCCCGCGCCTACGAGCGATTCTGGAGCACGAAGCTCGACGCTCTGTCCGATTACCTCGCTGTCCTCCAGAAGCGACGACAGCAACAAACGGAGCCTGAAGAGGCCGAAGTCCGCTCCCCAGGAGCGGCCTCGGATGGCTCCATCGACGTCGACAGTTCACCCGCCGAGAGGCCCCGTCACAGCCGGAAGAAGGGAAAGCATGGAACCGCAAAGCCTGCAAAATAAGGTCGAACACAAGAAGACGACGTTCAAGCTCTCGCGCGTGCTCGACGCGCCGCGCGCCCTCGTGTGGGAGGCCCTCACGCGGCCCGAGCACCTCGTCCACTGGTGGGGCCCCAAGGGGATGAGCCTCGAAGTCCATTGTTACGATCCCGCGCCCGGCGGCCTCTTCTTGTATTCCATGACGATGCCGAGCGGGGAGACCATGTGGGGCAAGTGGGTGTTCCGCGAGGTCAGCCCGATCACGCGCCTGGAGTTCGTGGCCTCCTTCTCCGACGCGGAGGCCGGGATCACCCGTCATCCGATGGCGCCGGACTGGCCGCGAGAGACGTTGTCCACGATCGAGCTCACGGAGGAGAACGGCCGCACGACGGTGCACCTCACGGGACAGCCGATCTCCGCGACGGAGCTCGAACAGCGCACCTTCGAGGGCGGAATCGAGGGCATGAACAAGGGGTGGGAGGGCACGTGGAGCGTCCTCGACGAGTACCTGCGCCTCGCGAAGCAGGGAGAGGGCCGCGTGACGGATCGCGAGATGCTGATCACGCGGGTCATCGACGCGCCGCGCGAGAAGATCTTCGACGCGTGGGCGGATCGCGAGCGGATCGCGAAGTGGTGGGGACCGAAGGGCTTCCACAGCACGATCGCGAAGTTCGATTTCCGTCCCGGCGGAGAGTGGAAGTTCGTGATGCACGGCCCGGACGGCCGCGATTACCAGAACGACAACTCCTTCGTGGAGATCCAGCGCCCGTCCCGCATCGTCCTGCGGCACGGCTCGAAGCCCGTATTCCAGCTCGCGGTCACGTTCGAGGACCTGGGCGGCGGCAAGACCCGAGTCGTGTGGCGCGCGACGTTCTCGAGCCAGAAGGCGCTGGAAGCGGTGCGCTCCTTCGCCCTCCCCGGCGCCGAGGAGAACCTCGACAAGCTCACCGCCGACGTCCTCGCTTCGCTGTCGTAGCCTTTCGCGAGACAGAGGCCTTCTTTCGGGGGGAAGAGGCCTCCTTCGAGACAACGTACCTGCGCGCGCGCCCGGGAGATGCCAGAGCGGCCGTCACCACACCTTCACGGCGTCGGACATGCGGATATACACGACCGGGCCCGCCGTCTTCGAGGCGAGGAACTGGTCGACGTACGTGAAGAACTGGTCGAGGCGCGTGTACTCGGCCTTCGAGTAATACTCCGTCGGCGCGGGGTGGAAGCCCGTCGAGACCTGCGTCGGGACCGTGAGGGCCTGTCCCGACCAGTTGTCGTCGAAGACCTTCTGCATCTGTGCCACGGTCCAGTAATCCACCATCGCGCCGTTGTCGGGCACCTCCAGGAGCTCGATCTTCGCGCCGGATCCGCCCGGAACCAGGCTGTCCTCCGTCGGATAATACGGCTGGCTCGTGTTGCCGATCGGGCCCCACGCCTGCTTGTTCCAGTCGAACAATTCGTACCCTTCCCACTCCTCCAGATAGGCCCAGTTGACAGGCGAGGAGTCGACCACGAAGCCATCGTCGGCCAGCGCCTCCGCCACCTGCGTCTCCAGCGTCCACGCGCCGGCGCGGAAGCTCACCGGCTTTCCGAAGCCGAGGCCGTCCCAGATGTCGTCCGACTTCGCGAACATCGTGCCCCACTCTTCCCGCGTGTACGCCCCGAGGTGGACCGTGTATCCGGTCGCGTCGCCCGCCGGATCCTGCACGGAAGGCTGCGTCTTGCACGAGAGGCCCGCCGCCTCCACGAACGTGCACCGCGGGTGGATGTGGAGGCCGATCTCGTCTCCATGCGAGTCGCGCATGCCCTTGGCCCAGCTCGTGATGAGGTCTCGCCGCTCCTGGGTCACCGCCGGATCCGTGTATGTATACGGGCCGATCAGATGCGTGATCTTGAGCTCGGGGTGGGCGGCGTGCAGATCTTCGTGGTTGGTCAGCACGCGGTCGTCGACGTCGGGGAAGTCCCAGTCGGTGGAGATGATGACGTAGAGCGCCTGTCCCTTCACGAAATCGCTCTTGAAGAAGCCCGTCTTCGCGTCGTGCTCGGAGAGGAGCAAGGTGTGCGAGCCCTCCGCGAGGTCCGTCGCCGGCACGTGCGCGACGAGGTCCGCGCCCTCCTGGACGAGCGGAAGCACGGTGTCCGCGTCAATCCACACGTCCACCTCCGTGACGCCTGCGGGCGGCGTCACGCGCACGTCGAACATGGCAGTCGGCGGCGTGAGCCCGTCCCCCGCGAGCAGGTACCGCGGCGCCCCCGTGACGACGTACGCCGCGTCGTTCTGCGCCGGATCCAGCGGTCGAACAGGCGTCGTCTCGGTCGTCGTCGTGCCGCTCCCGGACGTTTCGCTCCCGTCGCACGCGGGGAGCAGCGGAGTCAGCGCGAAGAGGAGAACGGAATACGAGAAAAGCGATCTCTTCATGAGAGAGACGCTACCTCAGATCGCCGGCGATGTCCGGCCTCCTCGGCGAACGACGGTCCGAGACGTTCGGGCCTCTCAGCGCGGGAGTCGGTCGGACACGCACTCCAGGCGATCGCCGATCCGGCCGCAAATCCCGTCCCAGATGGTGACGCGGAGCGCCGTCGCGCCGTCGAGGCCGGGGATCTTCGTCGCGCGGCCCAGGGACGTGTCGCCCATCTGGCCCCAACACATCACCTCCGCCGTCTTCGTGAGCGCGCACGTCATCGGTCCGGCGCCGGCGATCGCCGTCGCGGGCGGGAGGCCCGCCACCGGCACATAAGCCACCTGGTCGAGGCCCGTCCCGTCGCCGAGCTGGTCGTCGTCGTTCTTGCCCGCGCACCGCACGGACCCGTCCACGAACAGCACACATCGATGTCCGCCGCTGCCCACCACCGCGGTCGCCGGGCCCGGCAGACTGAGCACGTTCGGCGCCTCCACCGCGCCCCAGCACTTCACGCTGCCGTCGGCGAGCACTGCGCACGGCATGTATGCTGAGAGGTCGAAGTCCTTCACGCCGGTGAGCACCGTCGTCGGCGCGGTCTCTTTCGCGTCGTACTTCAGGCGACCCCAGCACACCAGATCGCCGTTCTTCTGCAGCGCGCAGGCGTATCCGATGCGCATCTTCAGGTCGACCGGGTCCGTCACGGGCACCGTGACCGGGACGTCCTTTTCGACGTAACGCCACTTCTTGCCGGGCGTGCGCTGCTCCGGCACGCCGAGCTGTCCGCCGGCCGTGGAGCCCCAACACCGCACCTTGCCCTCCGCGATGGCGCAGTGCGCGCCGGACTCGCTCGCGAGCCGGGTCACCGACTTGAGGGCAGGCGGCTTGTCCTTCCACTTCGAAGGCCACTTGAGCGTGCCGTCCGCGCCGACGGGGACCTCCCGCCATTCGCTGGCGAGATAGCCAGTCACGTCCGCGGCCCCGCTCACCTTCGTCACCGGCTTCGGGAAGACGTGCGGAGAGAGCTTCGCCACGTCCCAGACGAGGATCGTCGTGTCGCGCGAGCCGGTCGCCAAATACTTCGAATCCGCGGAGAACGCGAGCGATTCGATGGTGTCGCGGTGCGCGCGCGGCACCTCGCCGCGGACCCGCCCGGAGGCGACCTCCCACACGACGAATCCCTCGTTCGACGCGCCGGCCGCGAGCGTCCCGTCCGGCGACGCGGTGATCTCGCTGCAACAATAACCGTGGTGGAGCACCCGAGTCGCCGCGAGGGTCGTGGGCGATCGCACCGCGACTCCCCGGTACTTGGCGGCGGTGAGGAGCGCGCCTGTCCCCGCGAACGTCAGCGCATCGAAGTCGTCCAGCGAGGCGCTCGCGAGCTCACCCATCTCCGGCGTCGTGGAGAGGAGATGGAGCGTGGTGGGGCCGCTGTACGGCGAACCGTCGGCGACGGAGAGCAGCTCTCCGTCGGGCGACATCGCGATCGCCTGGATGCTCTGCGACATCCTCTTTTCGCTCGGCTTCGGGTCGTCCGCGGCGAGCACGCGGCGCTCGATCGTCGTCCTGTCGTACGGGCCCCCGGCGGCCACGAACAACGTGGCTCCGTCCGGGCTGAGCGCGCCCATCTGCGGGGACGGGAGGCCATCCTCTCTCGTGACGGTGCGGTCTTCCTTGAGGATCCCGACGTTCTTGCCAGTGAGGAGCACCACGGAGCCGCTCCCCGGCGTCATGGCGACCGTCTCCGCGTCGGGGGACACCTGTTCACGAGACGCGCAGTCGTCGGTGCTCCAGACGAAGGCGCCCTGTCCCGTCGAGACGAGGCGATTGTCCGGACGGAACGCGAGGCCGGCCACCTCCGTCTCGTGCCCTGGAGGCGTGTCCTCGTTGAACGGGATGCGCGCGAGGCGGAGGCCGTGCTTCTCCACCGCGGTGTTCCCGTCGGGGGAGATCGTCACGAAGCCATCGTCCAGAGCGGCCTTCAGACTGCCATCCTTGAGGTCCACGACGAAGTCGTCGAGCACGGCGAGCCCCGCGTCCTTCACGTCGAACCGCACCGCCGGAGGGAGCATCCCGGCGATCGCGTCGAGCCGCCCGCCAAAAGGCCCCGCCGCGCCCGAGGTCGCCTCGTCGGTCACGTCCGACTCCTTGCCCGTCGCCACGTCGATCGCGACGATGCCCCCGGACTCCAGCCGATACAGCGTGTTTCCGTCGGGCGAGAGGCGATAGGCCGCGCCGTCGTGCGGCCGGATCATGGGCGAGTCCGGGTCCGTCGGGTCCGCCTTCGTCGCGGCGAAGGTCTGTTTTCGCAGCGTGGCGCCGGTGCGGAGATCGATCACCGCGATCCCGACGCGCGGCACCGAGCCGAACGCGCCCAGGACTGACCAGGTGTCGAGCTCCCGCTCGTACGTCTCCACGACGGCGCGCGCGGCCCCGCGGCTCAGCGACACGATCTCGTTCTTCGGCTGGGCGGGCAGCGATTTGATCACCTTCCGGCTCGCCACGTCGACGACGTGGGCGGTGCCGTCCGTCGCGAGCACCACGAGCGCCGCGCCGTCGGGGGACACCAGCATTCGGTGGGCGCGGACAACCACCTTCCGCGAGCTCTTGCCGAATTTGACGCTCATCTCGTTCTTGAGCGGGATCGCCACGCGCCCGATGAGCTGTCCGGTCGACGCCGAGAAGATGCCGACGTCGTTCATCATGTCGATGCCGTCAGCGAACAAAAGGCTCGCGTCCGGGGAGAACGCCGTCAGCGGCGTGCGCTGCAGACTGGCAATCTTGACTCCGCGGTTCGCGTCCATCAGCCACGAGCGCCCGTCGCGGTTGTCGAGGACCAGGACTCGGCCCTCGTTCGTGACGCCGATCGCCTGCGGATCCAGCGCGCGCATCCGGTTGGTCCCGCACCGCATCACGGCGCCCGCGGGCAGAGGATCCGTGGGGTCCGCCTTGTATTTGGACGCGATCACGAGCGGGGGAGGCGCCGTCTTCGTCACCGCCGAGGCCGTCGCCGTGGCCGTCGCGATCGGCGCGACGACGGGAGCGGGCTTGTTCACCTCCGCCGGGGGAGGCGCCCCCGCGCAGCCGAGCGAGACTGCCACCATCGGCAGCGCGACGAGCATGGACGGATGGAAACACCCCGAGAGACGAGCCCGCATCACTTCACTCCCGAGAGCGTCACACAGTCGACCCGCTCGCCGATGCGGCCGCACATCCGCTGGTACTCCGGCGAGAGCTCCGTGGCGCCGTCGAGCGATTTCACGCGAACGGGCCTGTCGAGGTGCGCCTCGTCGAAGAGGCCCCAACACCACGCCTCCCCGCGGGCGGCGACAGCGCATGTCCCGAACGGCGCGGCGGCGATCGACGTCACCACGGAGAGGGCCTTCACCTCGACGAGATCCGCGGCCTCCATCCCGGCGTTGTCGCCGACCTCGTCGTGCTCGTTCGGGCCGCGGCAGAACGCGGCGCCCGTGCTGTCCAGCATGCACAGGTGATCGAGCCCGGTCGTCACGGTGGCGGCGCGGGCGGCGTCCTTCGCGAACGTCGCGCCGTGGGGGCCGGTGCACGAGACTCCGCCGCTCGCGAGCACCGCGCACATCCACGATCGGCCGAGCGCGAACGCCTTCACCGACGAGGCGACCTCCTTCGGCGCGAGCACCGGATCGCCGTAGTCCATCTGGCCCCAGCACGTGAGACTGCCAGTCTTGGACAGGGCGCATCCGAACATGTCCCACATGCGGAGATCGACCGGATCGGCCACGTTCACCGTGGTCGGCCGCGTGATCGAGGTGAATCGGCCCTTCTTTCCGGCGGTCTTCTCGGGCACGCCGAGCGCGCCGCCCTCGGTGGAGCCCCAACAATGCACCTTCGACTCGGCGACGGCGCAGTAGCTCTTTCCGTTGCCGGCCACCATCGTCACGCTCTTGAGGCTCGGCAGCGTGCCCTTCTTTCCGTGCCGCAACGCGAGCTTTCCGTCCGCGCCGATCGCGTACGTGTCCGACCGCGAGGCGAAGAATCGCCGCACCTCGTCCGCGCCCTTCGCCACCGTCTCCGCCTTTTCGGTGAGGGCGGGGACGGAGAGCTTGTCGAGCTGCCACACGAGCGCGGTGCGATCGGCCGATCCCGTCACGAGGTAGCGCCCGTCCGGCGAGAACGCGATCGAGCGGATCGGCTCGCGGTGCGCGTCCTCCACGGCCGCGAGGAGGCGCCGACTCGGCACCTCCCAGACGCTGAATCCGTAGCTCGTGGTGCCGGCGACGCGCGTCCCGTCGGGCGAGGCGGCGATGTGCTCGCAGCACCCGACGCTGTGAATCTGCAGCTTCTCCGCGAGGCCCGCCGCCGCGTAGCCGTGGATGCCGTCCCGGTAGCCGCCGAGCAGCAGGAGCTCGGAGCCGGCGAACTGCACCTCTCCGGAGAATGGCACCTTCGCCTCCGCCGCCTTTTCGAGCCGCGGGAGATCGAAGAGCCACAGCTTGGCCCCGGCGTCGCTCCGATCGCCGCCCGAGACGGCCAGCGTCGTGCCGTTCTTCGCCATCGCGAGCGAGCGCACCGGCAGATCCACTTCGCGCGTGTGATCCGGGCTCATCTGCCCGCCGGGCTCGATCCAGCCGACGGCGCTCTTGCCGTCCTTCGCGGTCGTTGCCGTATACAGACGATCTCCTTCCGGGGAGGTCGCGAGCCCCTTGATGCCGCGGCTGAGAGGGGTCGTCACGGGCGGTTTGTCGTCTTTGCGGACGGCCACGTTGCTGTCGTTCGCGAGGCCCACGAGGCCGTTCGGCCCGGGCGCGACGTAGCCCGTCCCTTGCTGGAGCGGGGCGCCCGGAGCGCACGTCCCCGGGTGATGGAGCCGAGTCACGCCGGCGCTGAGCACGAGCCGATTGTCCGACGCGAACCCCACCGCGACGACCGGCCCCGCGAGCGAATTCGGCGCGTCGTGCCCGCCGGGCGACATCTCCACCGAGCCTCCGCGCTGCGAGACTCGATATTTCGCGTTCGGAGACATGGCCGCGAAGCTCGCGACTCCGCCGGTCATCTTCTTCGCGGCGAGGTCCACGAGCGTGTCCTCCACGAGCACCGCCTGCGGGCCGATCAGCCGGAAACCGCGCTCTTCTTCGTCGGAGATGCGCAGCACGGCAGGGCCGAGCATGCCATTCCCGCCCATCCGCGAGGGCGCCGCGTCCCCGCTCTCCGTCTTCGCCTTGGAGAGGTTGAGCTGCTCCTCCAGCGTGCCTTTCGCGAAGTCCCACAACTCCAGCACGTGCCCGTCCACGAGGACCGCGCGCGTCCCCGTCGCGTCGATGCGCATCATCGCGCCCTGGTGCTGATGGACTGGCACGTTCGAAGGCTCGTACGGGGCGGGGGGCACCTTGCCGAAAGGCACCCTCTTCACCTTCGTGCCCTTTCGCATGTCGAGCACCTGATAGCCAATCAAGTGGCGCGGGCCCATCCCCGACAGGGGCCCTTCCTCGTAGAGCATCAGCTCCAGCATGCCGCGATCGCCGCGATCGCTGATGCCGGTGAAGCGCGATTTCGCGGGCAGCTTCTGCGATTTGACCAGCTTGCCCGTCGTGAGATCGACGAGGTGCGCCTGCTTGTCCTCCGTGAGGGCGGCCACGGCCTTCCCGTCCGGCGCCACGAACAGCTTGGGTCCGGGGCCGCCGCTGCCGAGGGCGCCGATCATGCCGAAGCTCGCTTCCAGGATGCTTTTCGGTCGCGGCGCCTTCGACGGCAGGAAGACGGAGCCGATCGCCTTCTTCTGCGCGACCGAATAGAGCACCAGAGTGTCGCGCTTGCCCTTCTCCCAGGCCACGATCGTGGACCCGTCGGGCGTGATCACGGCCTCTCGCTCTCCGGGGATGTCCGCCACGTCGACTCCGTGGTTGACGTCGCGCAGCTTCCACCCGTCGTGCGTGGCGTCGACTGCCCAGATCTGCCCCGCGTCGGTGACGGCCATCGCGTGCGGGCTCGACACATGCATCTTGCCGGTGCCACAGCGCACCACGGCGCCGGGCGGCAGAGGCTCGTTCGGGTCGGCCGCGAAGCCTTCTCCGATGGTGAGCGGCGGCGCCCCCGGAGCGGCCGTCTCTGCGGAGGAGGGCGCGGGCGGAGTGACGACACTGCTCGTCCCCGACGGCTTCGACGGTGCGGCCGGAGGGGCCCCTGCACAGCCTGAAATCCCGGCGCAGAGGAGGCCCGAGACAATCCATCCACCGGATCGCATGCGATGTTCTCGCCGCGTCGGCCCCTCGCGTCAAGGCCCGAGCGACGTCGTGACTCCGACGGTGGTAGCCCGTTAGAGACCTGACGCCGGCCGCCGGAGCGCGCGGCCTCGAGGCGCCCGCGTTCGTCGCGTTTGCCTACAAAAATAAGCAGTGTTGACTCGCGGCATGCAGCTTGCCGGTCGCGCCGGACCATGCGATTCATGCCCCCCTCGAACGGACTCTCACGCTCTCTCTGCGCGGCCCTCTTGCCCTGCCTCCTCGTTGCATGCGGGGAGTCTTCGGGGGAGGGCACAGGCGGCTCCACGACGACCTCGACCACCACATCGGAGCCCACGACGACCACGGACACGACCACATCGACGGTCGACCCCGACGCGCCGTGGAGCTTCGCGACGGCGGCGGTCGACGGATTGCCGCCGGTGTGGGGCGCCGCGGTGGCGCAGGCCTCGCCCGAGGTGGCCTATCTCGTCGGCGGCGTGAAAGGCACCTCCGGCCCCGTGGCCGCGGCTGCATACAAGATCGAACAAGGCTCCTCCGGCGTCACGGTCACGACGGTGAGCGAGGCTGTGACGGCGCGCTTCTGCGGCTGCGCGATGGTCGACGAGAAGCGCGGCGAGCTCATCACGCTGGGCGGTCGAGGCAAGGACTTCACCGAGACCCCCACCGCGGAGATCATCGCGCTCGCGACAGGCGAGGTGACGCCCCTCGACGCGGGCGAGGCCGCGGCGCACCCGGTCGGCTGTCACGCGGTGTTCCTGCCGGATCGCGACGAAGGGTACGTGTTCGGAGGGGCCGCGCAGGCGGACGGATTCGACGGGCGGACGTGGCGATACTCGCCCTCGGACCGCTCGCTCACGCTGCTCGACGGCGCGGGGCCGCCCGCTCGTTACGACGGCGTCATGCGGTATCCGGTGGCCGGAGGATCGGTGTGGCTCGTCGCCGGAATGGGCATCTCGGCCGGAAAGGCGAAGTTCTACTCCGACGTGTGGAGGCTCGATCCCGCGGCCGGGACGTGGACCGAAGCGCCCGCGAACGGGGACGCGCCGAAGGGCCGCCGCATCCCGTGGGTGGCCTTCACGGCCGACGCGGGCACGCTCGTGATGGGCATGGGCTCCGACTCCGCGCAGGGGCAGACGATGGTGGACGATCTCTGGCGCTTCGACACGAGCACGGGAGTCTGGACGACCATCGAGAAGACGGGCGACCTGATCCCGCCGGCCCGAGGCTTCGCGCCGTGGCTCCCCGGCCCCGAAGGCAGCGCCGGCATGATGAGCGGGGGCCTCCAGGATCTCGGCGCCGCGAAGGACGTGCTCATCTTCCAGCCGCCCGTCCCCGGCTCTTTTCGCTGACGCCGCGCCGCCCGTCGAACCCGCGGGAGAGCCACACGACGCCGCCGCCGATCGCCGCGCAGAGCCCGGCGGCGACGACGGACAACGTGCCAATCCCGTAGAGCAGAGGCACGAAGAACACCACCAGCGTGCCGAGCAGCGCGCCCATCCCGTCCGCCGCATACAACCTCGACGTCGCGCCGACCTCCTTCGAGTCGAGGAGCGCCGGGAAGAACGAGCCGCTCGACGTCCCGAGCACGAGCGCCCCCGCGAGCACGATCGCGCTGTCTTTCGCGGGGATCGCGATCATCAACGAGCCAGTCGCCAGGAGGCCGAGCCGCGCCGCCGTCTCCCCACGTCGCCCCGCGAGCGCCCCGGCCGTCGCCGCGCCGAGGGCCCCGCACACGAGGAAGAGCGCGGAGCCGAGGATCACCGCGTCGGCCATGTTCCAGAGCCGCCGCGAGAGGTTGAGGATCACCGCGTTCTCCACGACCAGGAAGCTCGCCCCGAGGCCCGCCGCGAGGATCAGCGCCGCCCCGTCGCGACCCCCTGTCACGCCCCGTCGCGCGCGCCTGTGAAGGCCGACGAGCGCCGCCGCCGCGAGCGCCCCGACGGCCACCATCGACGCGCCGAACATCCTCGTGATCTGGTCCCGCGACGCGACCGCGAGCAGCAGATTGAGCCCCACGTCGTCTCCGGGAAGGTGGATGTCCGGGCTCGTGTCCTCCGCGAGCGGTCCGATCCCCTGCTGCGCCGCGAGCTCGTCCGCGCGCCGCAACAGGGCCTCTCCTTCGCCGGCCCGCGCGCCCAGCACGACGGCCCAGCGATCGTCCGCGTACGCCCGCACCGACAGCCCCATCGCGCGGAACGAGGCCGCCACGCGCCGTGTGACGTAGTTGCCGGGGTCCGCCCAGCTCGCGAACGCGCTCGCGAGGAGGCCGCCCTTCGAGAGCCGGTCCGCATATCCCTGGTACGCCTCCGCGGTGTGCAGGAAATTCAGGTCGATCGCGAGCGTGCGATAATACCCGAGGACGGTCCCGGCCTCGGGCAGATAGACGCAGTCGTAAGGCCCGCTCTCCAGGACGCCGCGCCGCCCGTCGCGCCCGAAGACGCGGGCCCCGTCCGCGAGGAAGGCGCCCCCGTTGTCCTCCGGGTGCGCCTGGTAATACCGCACCACGGTCTCGTTGATGTCGAACCCGTCCACGCGGAGCCCGCGCCCGAGCGCGAGCGCCTGGTGCATCTGCCGGCCACCGCCGACGCCGATGATGGCCAGTCGTGCCCCCTCCGGCACCACCCGGAACACCAGATCGTCCTTGCTCCCGGGCGTGACGGCGATCTTCTTCGGTACGTCCCAGTAGACGAGGTTGTCGTAGGCCCCCATCGTGCGCCCGCCGGCCGACAGGATCTGCGTGTATGCCTGGCGGTCCCACGCCGCGTGCACGAGCGTCGCGCCCTCATCGATGGCGCCGCGCGCGGTGTACTTGCCGCCGGGCGACACGGCCACGAGGAACCGCGCGTCGATCGCCGGGATCGCCGCGGACACCGCGAAGAGCGCCGCGCCCCCCGCGAGCGAGAGTGCCAGTTTGCGCCCGTCCCCGAACCCCGCCCCGAGGAGCGCCGCGAGCCCCAGCGCGAGCAGCCCGACCGCCCCCCCGAAGGGCAATAGGAGGAACCCGAGCAAGAGCCCGAGCAGCGTCCCCCCGAGCAGCGCCCCGTACGCCGGCCCGGCCCCGTTCGTGCGCTCGCGGCACCGAAGGAACAACACGTATTCTACGGCGCCCGACCCCACGAACAGCGGCATGAACAGCGCCCCCGAGACGCCCGTGAGCCGCGCCACGTCGCCGAGCGGGTACCCCTTCGAGATCCAGGGCGGGACCAGCGTCGGCGACAGCCCTCGCAGCGCCGCGAGCGCGAGCACCGAGGCGCACGCCACGACGAAGAACCCCCGCAGCGCGTCGAGGTGCCGCCCCGCGTACCACCGCGCCGCCACGAGCACGCCGAGCGGGTGTCCGATCGCGAGCAGACAGAGGATCACGTTCGCCGGCGCGACGAACAGGCTGAGCACCTTGAACAGGACGAACGTGACGAGCGCGATCCCGGTGATCGGCGCCGCCGCCGTGACGAGCGCCCGCGCGGTCTCCGCGGTCGTCTGGGAGTGACTGTCTGCGGGTGGCCCCGACTGGCTATCTGCGGGTGGCCCCGACTGGCTATCTGCGGGCGGCCTCGGAGGCTCGCTCAACGTGCGTCTCCGGCCGCTTCCTTGCCCCACGCGATCACGCGCTCGTGGAGCGGCGCACCTCCGGCCCCTTCGCGCAGCTTCGCCGCCACGGCCTGGATCAGCGCGCCCGTCGCCGGGTCCGAAGGGAGCCCCGAGTACCACACGAAGAGATCCGGGATCGCGACCATCGGCGTGTCGGTCCGTCCTTCCGGCGAGGCGAGCCCCAGAGTCGCGGCGACACCGCCCTTCGAGACGCCGAGCCTCACCTCGTACGTCGTGGCCTCGATCTTCTCCACGCGCCACCCGTCGCCCACCGTATCCCCGACGCGCAGCGGCCCGAGCGCCGTGATCGTGTGCTGTCCGCCTTGCCGCTCCGGCGCCGCAGCGGACCCCGTCGGCACGGCCCCGTGCGTCCCTCGCTGATCCGGCCCTTGCCTGACCACGAGAAAGACGGCCGCGATGAGCACGGCCCCGCCCGCGAGCAGGTACCCGCGCATGGACCGGGGAGGGGCCGAGTCGGCCTTGGCGGACGACTCGGCCTTGGGAGGGGTGGATTCCGAGGATGACACGTGGCGGCCTCCCGGGTGTCCTACCTTGCCCCGCGGTCCGCCGTCAAAGCCTGTTCATTCGTTCGGCGCATTTCATTCGTTTTTTGCCCTGTACGCGGCGAGGATACGGTGCTCTGCTCGCGGCCCATGAAGCGAATTCATCTTCCGGGAGCAGGGCTGTTCGTGGGCGCCGTCGTGGCGTTGTTCGTGGGCTGTGGCGGAGAGAAGCCGGGGACGGATCCCGCGCACTCCGGCGCTCCGGCGACGTCGGGCGCGCCGACGGCAAAGGCCACCACCGCAGCCACGGCGACGGCGACGGCGACGGTCACGGCGACGGCGACGGCAACCGCGGAGTCGAGCGGCGCTCCGGCGGCCTCCGGCGCTCCTGCGGCCGGCGCGTCCGGCGATTACCCCATGGGCGATCTCAAGCCGATCGCGGCCGACTGTGCCTCTCCGCGCGTCCTCCTCACGAGCGGCCCCGCGAAGCTCGGTCTGGAGTTCCCGTGGCCCCTCGCGAAGCAGGTCCTCCTCGCGCACGACACGATGTTCAAGGTCGTCAAATCGAAGCCGGCGAAGGCGGGAGAGATCTTCCTCGGCACGCACGAAGTCGAGAAAATCGGCTACGGCCTCGTGGCGCAGTGCAAGGACGCGGAGACGTGCAACAAGCTCGCTGCGATGTACAAGTCCGTGATGCGCTCGCAGACCCCGACTCCGTTCTGCGGCAAGATGGGCGGCCTCAGCGACGAGCCGAAAGACAGCGGCTTCGAGTGGTCCGCGAACAAGAAAGACAACCTCCCGAAGGACGACGAGACCCAGTCGCAGTGCGCCCGCGTGACGGCCTGCATGATCAAGGCGGACCACGCGATCCCGGGCGATCCGTACCTCGAATGCCAGAAGTCCCCGGTGAAGTTCAAGCCGAAGTGCGCCCAGAAAGAGACGTGCTCGGAAGTCCTCACCTGCGCGAAGTGATTCTGCCTTTTTGAGGCCACGACGACTGCCCCCTCCCTTCGCGAGCGAAGCGAGCGATTTGGGACAACGTCGAGGACTGCGTCCGCTCCCCTCCGGACTCCGCGGAGCCAGGCTCCGCTCCGCCTCCGTGGACCGGACTCCGTCCTCCCAGTGGCGGCCGGAGGGGCGGACTTCGCGAAGCGAAGGCCGGGGGTGGGCACACAAAACAATCCGTATTCTAATTTTTATCGCAGGTGCCGGCCCGTCGCCCCGGCGCCCCACGTTCGTGAAAGTCCGGGCACGTCGCGCCGGGTTCGCCCCGATCTCGCCCGGATCGGGGCGCGTGGGGGATAATCCCGTCCATGCTGTCGCCTCAGGTCCTGGAAGCGCTCTCGCTGCTCGCCGCCGCCTTCGCGGAGAGGCCCGAGCAAGAAGCCGCGGCGCGCGCACGGTGGCGCTCTCCGACCCACGCGCCCTCGCACGAAGGCGGCGATCACGGGCTTTCCAGCGAGCTCGCGGTGGAGGCCGACGCGCTCGCGGACGCGTTCCCGGCGCTCACGCGCGAGCCCGAAGGCGCGCAGGCGATCGGCGCGCTCATCGACGGGCCGGTCGCGCCCGTCGTCCTCGCGTGGTGCGCCGCCAGCGCGTGGCGCCGCGACGTGCGGCTCGCGGGCGTGCTCGCGCGCGGCGCGAAGAAGACGCTGCACGTTCCGGCGATCGCGCGGATCGCGCGGGACCGCGTCGTCGAGGGGCCGCTGCTCGACGCGCTCGGGTGCGCGCCCTTGCTCGGCGACGGGACGGCGCTCGCGCTGCATGAGAACGCGGAGGCCCGCGCGCGGCTGGAGATCTTGATCTGGGAGGCCGGCGCGAGCGCGCTCGAAGTGCCGGCCCTCGGACCGTGGCTGTGGGGCTCGCGGAGCACGTTCGACGCGATGATCCGCGGGCCGGCGCACGGCGCGCTGCGGGGGCGCGTGCTCGCCGCGCGGTGCCTCGAGGTGAGCGTGTGCGGCATGCCGGAGACGGCGCATCCGGAGCTCGTCGGCGCCACGCTGCAGACGCTGCAACCCCTTCTCTTGCACCCGGATCCGATGGTGTGGGTGCACGCGGCGCGCGCGCTCGGAAGGCTCACCGGCAAGATCGAACAGCTCGAAGGCAACCTGCTCGACTGGAGCCTCGGCGAGTCGCAGGTGCTGCGCCAGCGCGCGATCACGGCGTTCGCGTCGCTCCCCGGAGAGCGCCTCAAATTCCTGTCGAGCCAGCTCGTCGCGATCCTCGACGCGCCCGATGAAGAGGGCTGGGTGCTCGCCGCCGTCGCCGCGGCGACCCCGTATTTGTTCTTCGAACGCCGCGTTTTGTGGGCTCGCCTCGCGCGGCGCATCCTCGAAGGCGACGGCGGCGCGATCGCGGCGCGCGCCCTCGCGAGGGGCCTCGCGACGATCTGGCGCCGCGGCGTGAAGTCGCCGGAGATCGAGGAGCCGCTGCGCGCGCTGCGCGAAATGGCCCGCCGCGCCGAGGCCCGCACGCTCGACGAGCAGCGCCGCCTCCTCGACGTGATCGCCGTGACGGACGTGCTCGACGGCGCCGAGCGCGACCCGCTCGATCTGGAGCTCGGCCTGGAGAACCTCGTGCGCATCGCCGCGCAGTACGACGACGCCGAGGCCGACGCGCGCGCCGCGAGGTTCGCGACGTCGCTCTTGCCGGCGTTTCAAGAGGCCTCGCGCATCGTGTCCGGCACGAGCCGCCTCCGCCAGCGCGCCGCCGCGATCAACGCGCTCGAAGGCTGCGCGCGCGCGTTCGCTCTGCGGCTGTGGCACCCGCTGCTCGCGACGCGGCCCGAGGGCGAGCCGATCGAGGAGCCGGACCTCGACGAGCTGTGGAAGACGATCGCGGGCGCCCCGTCCGAGATGCTCGACGCGATCGCGGAGCGCCGTAGATCCGGGGAAATTCCGCTCGAAATCGATCTGCCGATGGAGGTGCTCGCGATGCGCCTCGGCGGGTACGCGCTCGACGCGTGCGGCGAGGACACGGATCTCGGGCCCGGCCGCGGGCGCACCGCGCACGACACCTGCCTCTGGTTGCGCAAGCTCGAAGGCCTCTCCGACGACTCGCGCGAGATGCCGCCCGCCCTTCGAAACGTGCTCTCCGCGCTCTTCTGGCGCCTCGTCGACACGACGCGCGGCACGGCGCTCGGCGAGGTCGACGACGTCGAGTGGCTCGGGCCGTTCGCCGCGTGGTGGGCGCTCGTGATCGATCGGCCGACGGTGCTGCAGCAGCTCGCGACCGCGCTGCCGATGATGGCGAAGGGCGCGCTCACGCTGTGCTGCGAGCGCGCGGAGACGCTGCAGACCGTGGTGTCGTACGGCGGAGAGGCCGGGGAGTGGGGCGCGGCCGCGGCTTCGGCGCTCGCGGATCTGCACGCGGGCGGCACCGAGCTGGCGCACGCGCTCGACGCGCTCGCGGACGCGCTGTCGGCCTTCAAATCCGCCGCGGGCCACCACGCGAACATCGAAGAGCTGTGCGACGAGCTCGTGATGGCGGCGATCCGGCTGCACGGCGCGCTCGGCGATCCGGTGAAGGCGCTGCACCCCGCGAGCGATGAGACCGCGGACGAGTCGCTCGCGCAGACGGAGATCGAGAACGCCCCGCGCGTCGCGGCCCTCGTGGCGCGGGCGATCCGCGCGCGTGACCTCAGCTTGCTGGAGGTGTGGCTCGCGTCGCTCGGCCCCGTGACGTCGGGCCTCCTCGAAGCCGCCGTGCGCGGCGCGATCCGTCGCACGCCGCCGCCGCCTCCGCGCGCGAAGAAGCAGGAGCCGCAGCTCATCGCCGGGTACGAGCTCGTGTCGCGCCTCGGCGAGGGCGGCGTCGGCTCGGTGTGGCTCGTCCGCAAGCCCGGCGCCGATCGCCTGTTCGTGCTCAAGATCCCGAAGGCCGAGGCGCTCGCGAACGCGAACGACGTCGAGCGCGCCGGCATCCTCGACTCCTTCGTGGAAGAGGCCAAAGCGCTCGCCGGCCTCTACCACCCGAACGTCGCCAACATCATCGATCGAGGCGTCGCGGGGGACGTGCCGTTCCTCGTCCTGGAGCTGCTCATCGGGGCCGATCTCAAGCAGTATTCCACCGCGCGCCGAATGAGCCTCTTCGAGCTGCGTCAGGTGGTGCTGGAGTCGTGCGCGGGGCTCGCGGCGCTGCACGGCGCGGGCCTCGTTCACCGGGATATCAAGCCGGCGAACATCTGGCTTCGGTTGCCTCTGCAGGGCGGCGAGAAGTTCGATCCGTCCGTCCATCGCGATCCGGCGCGCGCGCAGCCGCTCGCGGCGGTGGTGATCGACTTCGGCATGGTGCGCGCCATCCGCGTGCCCCCGGAGGCGGGCGGCCGCTTCGTCGCGGGAACGGCGGGCTACATCGCGCCCGAGCAGGTGCTGGACCCGGTCGAGCTGGACCCGAGATCGGATGTCTACGCGCTGGCCGGCACGATCTACAACGTCACCACCGGCCGCTCGTTCTTCGACGAGATCGACAACGAGCGTGACCGCGTGATCGCCCACATGCGGCGCGACCCGTTCGAGGACTCCGAGCGACTCCGAGGCTTCCCCGCGGGCGTCGCGAGGATCCTCCGCGCCGCGACGTTGCGCGACCCGCGACACCGGCCGTCCCCGCTGGAGCTGGGCCGGGAGTTCGCCGCTGCGTTGTGACGACTCCGGGTTACGGCATCGGGGGGAGGGGAGGGCACGGGGCGCCGTTGGTGCCGGCGTATTCAATCGAGGGCCACGCCATCGGGTGCGTGATCTCGGCGATGCCGGCGAACGTCGTGCCCTCGGGGAGCTCGTAGAGGAAGCGCATTCCCCTCGGCGGCGCGCCGCACGCGCCGTGCGTCGGACAGCCGCACACCGAGATGGTCTCTTCGCCGACCTGCTCCTGCTTCACGTGGATCGCGTACACTTTGCCCGACGGATCCGCGGCGAAATGGAACTTCGGCTCCGGCTGGCCGCAGTCGACCGCGAGGCTCGGGCCGACAAGAATACGTTTTGATCCCTTGGCGCGTTGAACGGCCCATTCGCCGGCGCCGGGGCCGTCCTCCGCGCCTTCGAGGGCGGACGGGCTCGCCGCCGGCAGCTCCACGAGCCGCAGGCCGAGCGCGCGCACCGCCGCATGGAAAGCCGCCTCGTTTCGGCGAAGGACACGCTCGCTCTCGCGGTTCGCGTCCTCCTGCGATGCGCAGCCGCCGCCCTCCGGATACCGGGTCTTGCCCTTCGTCGGGTGCTCCGTGTCCGCGTCGGGCCGCGGCACGTCGACGAGGGTGCCAGTCGATGCTGCCGTGTCCGTCGCGTTCGACGCGCCCGGCGCGCCCGCGCACCCGAGCCACGAAGCGAGGAGCCCGCTCGCGAGCAGCGCCGCCGCGACACGGTTGGTTCCAGAGGCCATGTCGCGAAGCTACTCCAACGTTCGCTTTTCCAGAAGCGCGCCGTGATGGGGCGCGGATCGAAGGCGAACGCCGCGACGGCTCACGGAGGCGGCTGCACCGGCGGACACGGCGGATCCTCGCGACCGACGGCCTCCCAGCGACCGCTCGTGCGCGGCGTGGCGACCTTCACGGTGCCGGCGAAGCGCGCGCCCTTCGGCAGCTCGTACAGCCACTGCCGCGGCGGTGGAGGCGCGCCGCACCCGTGATTCGGCAGGTCGGCCTCACAGCCGCACACCTCGTACACGTTCTGGGTGAGCGCGGATGTCTCCACGTTGATCGCGTAGATGTCGCCCTGTTTCCCGGTCACGAACACGGCGTCCGCCACGGGCGCCTCCCCGCAGCCGCCCCCGGCCATCGGTCCGAACAGCGTCTTTCCCGTGGGGCCTTGTCCGTCCTTCACGCTCCAGAGCGGCTGCAAGATGCCGGAGGACCCTTCGAGCGAGCCTTTCAGCTCGACTGGCGCGTACCCCTCCTGGGCGGCGGCGTCCCGCACGGCCTTCTGATTGGCTGTCACGAGGGCCGCGAGCTGCTTTTGCGCCTCGTCGTAGGACATGCAGCTCCCGTCTTCGGGAAAGACGTGCTCGTTCGGCGCGTGGGTGCGCGCGGTCTTCGAGCTGCCGGAGCAGGCCGCGGCGAGCGCGGCGAATCCCCCCAACACCATCCATGCGGCGAGCGTCGCGGTGCTTCGTCTCATCGACCGCACGGTATCACTTCCGGCCGCTCGCCGGCGCTCTTCAACCCACCGGCACGGCGCGGTACGGCTGCGAGCCGCGGACGGGCTGCACGAGCAGGCCGGCGCCGCGCGTCGTCACGAGGATGCCCGTCGCGAGGAGGGCAGTCACGACTCCCACGATGACTCCCACGTACGGAATCGCCGTGGCGCCGAGGAACAGGGCGCATCCCACGCCGAGGTGCACGTACGGGTTCGCCGTGCGGTGCCGGACGAGCGCGCGGCCGAGCGTCTCCAGCACCGCGCACACGCTCGCGGCGAGGCCGAACGCCGCCGCGATCGCCGCGATGAGCGCGAACGGCACGCCGATCAACGTCACGCACAGGAGCAGCAGCATCGCCATGAAGCCGACCGCGCCGACCACGCCCATCGCGAACGAGCGCATCGGCCGCGCGACGAGCTCGGTCTTCAGCGCGTCCATGCGCTCCGGCTGAAGCGCGAGGAGCACCGTGCCGTACACGAAGAGGAACGCCATCCGCGCGAACGCCGCGCCCACCTCCGCGAACTTCGACTGCACGAAGCCCTGACCGCCCGCGCGCGCCGCGGCGAGCGTGTCGTCGTCGTCGTCGTCTTCGTCATCGTCGCCGTGGCCCTTGTTGGAGGCGTGCGTGTGCACGTCGCCCTTCACGGAGCCGCCGATGATCGCCTTGTCGCCGCGACGAACCGAGCCGCCCGCGACCTTGATCGAGCCGTCCACGCGCCCGTCGTCCTCGATGCGAACGCTCCCGCCGAACGCCGCGACCTCTCCCATCACGTGGCCGCCTGGAAGGATGCGCACCTCGCCGCCCATCACCTTCACGTTGCCGGTGACGAGGCCCTGCACGGTGAGCTTGCCGCCGACCACGCGGACGTCGTGCACCACCTCGTCCTTGTGGATCTTCACGTCGTCGCCGGTGATGTCGAGATCGCGCCCCTTCTCGTGCGGAGTCGCCGTGGCGGACGCCGCCGCCGGCTCCGAAGGCGCGCCGATCGGCGGGATCGGAGGGATCGCCGGGATCGGAGGGATCGGCGGGATCGGAGGCATCGCCGGGATCGGAGGCATCGCGGGCGCCGCGGGCGCGTCCGGAGCGTCGGGCGCGTCCGGCGGCTCCGGCGGGTCCGGAGGCTCGGGGGCGTCGTCGTCGTCGTTCGTAGGATGCGGGTTGTGCGCTTTCGGGTCCGGCGGGGGCGCCGGGGGAGCTGCGGGCGCCGCGTTGGCCGCGGGGGCGCGCCGGATCGACACGAGCGTGCCGTCGCGCGTCGCCACGTAATCCGCGTCGAGCAGCAGCAGATCGAGCACCTTGCCCGCGGGCTGATCCTTCACGTGCACGTCGACGGGATCGGCGCTCGGCGCGTGCACGACGACGCTCCAACCGGCGGCCTCGGCGAGCTTGCGGATCGCCTCTTCGCGGGGCACGCGCGCCACGTCGAGCGACACCTTCGGATCGGAGCTGGGCCACGCCCCCTCGCGCTTCACGACCGCGAGCGCGGGCGACGCGAACGCCAGGATCCCCGCCGCCGCGAGACCGCACGAGAAGAGACGCACCTCACCACCACGGAACCTCATCACCGTCCTCCGTCCACCACGAGCTTCTTCGACTGCTGCTTCGCGATCCCGAGGCCCGCCGCCACCAGCGTCCCCGCGAGCATCCACACTGCGATCACCACCGCGGTCCCGCGCGGACCGCCCCACGCCTTCGCGAGCGCGGACGGCGCGAGCCGCAGGAACGCGGGCCCCACGTCGCGCAGCACGCTCCACGTCTCCGCGAGCTGAGCGGGCGCGCGCAGGAGCGACGGGAACGCCCCGAGCGCCGCCACCGCGAACGCCGGCACGAGCGCGCCCCAGGGCACCTTGCGCGTCCGCACGAGCTCGTTCTTCGGCGCGCGCACGCTGACGGGCGGCACCCACGAAGGCGCGACGCCGATCGCTCCGACCTGCACCACGCTCTCGGGGAGCGATTGGCGCACGTCGTTCGGGACCGATTGGCGCACGTCGTTCGGGACCGATTGCCGCGCCTCGTCGGGCGGCGCGTAGACGCGATCGGCTTCGATCACCGCCGCGACCTCGCGGAGCTTGTTCACCGTCGCGGGATCGCGCAGGGCGTCCGCGAGATCCGCGGAGCGCATCGCCACGGCTCCGAGCGCCATCGCGCACGCGTCGCAGCCTTCGAGGTGCGCGTGCATCGCGGGGGAAAGGAGCGCGTCCTCGCCGTCCGCGAGCGCGGTCAGCGCCACCTCCGAGAGGTGACCGGACGGCTCCCATGCGATGTCGGGCGCCAGTGTCTCGGGGTTCATGCTCTCACCTCGCCATCCTCGCCGAGCGCCTCCGCGATCGACTTCCTTCCGCGTGCAATCCAGGTCGCGATCGTCCCCATCGGCACGCCGAGCCGAGCGGCGATCGCTTGGTATTTGAGCCCGTCCACGTGAAACATCACGAGCGCGCGCCGGTGCTCTTCCGGCAGCGTCGCGAGCGCGCGCTCGATGCGAGAGGCGCGTTCGGCGGTGCTGGCGCGCTCCTCGGGGCCGGGCGTGTCGTCGGCCAGCCGATCGAGCAGCGGCGCGTCCGCGTCGTCGTCCGATCGTCCGTCCACGGTGCGTCGTCGCGAGCGCTGTTTGGCGCGGATCGCGTCGATCGCCACGTGCCGCGCGATCCCGACGAGCCACGGCCGCACCGGCTCGCCGGGCCGCAGCCTGTCTTGACCTTCGATCGCGCGCGAGAGCGCCTCGTGCGCGCAGTCTTCGACGTCCGGGTGGCTGGGGCCGAGGCCCATCACGCTCGCGACCACCGAGCGCACGACCATCCGGAGCTGTGCGGTGTCCTCCGAAAGCGCGCCGGCCCGGATCGCGGGCGGGGGCGGCTTTTGGGGCAGAGCAGCCATCTCGGGGAGAAGCATCACCTGCCGGCCTTCTTCGCCGGAAGGGGGCACGAAATTTCACCGCCCCCGAAAAGAGATCGGATCGCCTTCAAAACAAGCGCTTTCAAAGTTGCCCACCCCCGGTCGCGCCACGCGCGCCCGCCCCGCCCAAATCTCTCGCTTCGCTCGTTCAGGGCGGGGAGCGTCACGTGATTCGGAACGGGCGTCTCAAGGTGCGGGTGTCGTGCCGTTCGCGTCGTTGAGGGCGCCCACGATCATCGCGGCCGGGACCGTCGCGGAGAGGAGCAGGTGCGTGTCCACGCGCGTGAGCTTCACGGTGCTCATCAGCGGCGCGAACCGCGTCTGCGCGCCGCTCTCGCGCAGCGTCGTCAGGAATTTTTCCACGCGCTCCGCGGCCAGCGCGCTCTTCGTCGTCATGTCGATCGCGACGTGCACGCCGTCCTCGCCGAGCGTCGCGGAGCCGCGCACGCGCACCACGCCGGCGATGAGCGATCCGATGCGCGGGTACTTCTTTTCGAGCGAAGGCGGCAGCCGATGCCCGCGCACGTCCGCGCTCACGAGGCCGTCCGCCGTCGGATCGCCGCGGCCCTCGTCGGGGCCGTCGCGCAGCACGCGCGTCGTCGCGTCCACCTCCACCGGCGACACGAACGCGTACAGCTTCTTCTCGTACACCACGATCCGCCCCGTCCCGGCGCGCGGCGCGGTGCCCAGGCGATCGAGGATCTGCACGCTCTCCATCGTCGCGGTGGGCGTCGTCTCCTCCCACTGCGACGGATCGATGTGGATCTCGCCGAGCCTCCCCTCGGCCACGATCACGCGATCGCCCGCGTCGATGTCCGAGAGCCGCAGCCCGATCCACACCGCGTCGGCCTTCGCCATCGCCTCCGAAACGAAGCCGTCCGCGTCCGCGTCCCCCGCGCGCGCCGCGATCGCCTCCGCGACGTTCGGCCCCAAGCCGGCGCGCAGACGAGCCATGTCCACGCGCAGCACGATGTCGAGATCGCCCGGCATGAAATCGCGCGCGACGAGCCGCTTCGAGAGCTGCGCCGGGCGCACGCCCGCCCTCGACGGCGCCGGCTTGCCAGGACCACACCCGGCGAGCGCGACGAGCGCGGCGCTACAGATCGCGGCGGCGCGCTTGCACCACACGCACCATCTCCTCGATCACCGCGTCGATCCCGCGCCCCGTCGAGTCGACGAGCACCGCGTCGTCCGCGCGGCGCAGCGGCGCCACCTTGCGCTCCGTGTCGGCCTTGTCGCGGGCGATCTGATCTTCGAGCGTCGCCTCGTACGTCGTGCTCACGCCCTTCGCGACGAGCTCGTCGTACCGCCGCTGCGCGCGCTCTTCGGGCGTCGCGGTGAGGAACAATTTCACTTCCGCATCCGGGAAAACCACGGTGCCGATGTCACGCCCCTCCAGCACGACGCCGCCCGCCGCGCCCGCTTGCCGCTGCAGATCGAGCAGCGCCGCGCGCACCTTCGCGATCGCGGACACGCGGCTCGCCCCGGCGCTCATCTCCGGCGTGCGGATCGCCGTCGACACGTCCTCGTCGTCGAGGATCACGCGCATCGCGCCGCCGCTCTCGTTTCGCTCCATGCGGATCCGCCGCTCGCGGACGATCGCCTCCGCGACGTCGCCGATCTTCGCCTCGTCGTCCCACGAGGCGCCGGCGCGGTGCGCCGCGAGCGCGACGGTCCGGTAGATCGCGCCCGTGTCCACGTGCAGGAACCCGAGGCGCTCCGCGAGCCGCTTCGCCACGGTGCTCTTGCCCGCGCCCGCTGGGCCGTCGATCGCCACGCGCGGCGGCACGTTCGCCCGTCCGCTGTCCCTCGTCTCCGACATCACGTCTCCTCGACCTCGATCGTGGCGCCGAGCGCCCGCATTGTCCCCACGAACTTCGGGAAGCTGGTCCGGATGCACCCGGCGTCGCGCACGCGGCATTTGCCGTCGGCGACGAGCCCCAGCACCGCCGCCGTCATCGCGATCCGGTGATCGCCGCGGCTATCGATATCGGCAGCGCGGAGCGCACCGTCCGGCTTCCCTTCGATCGCGAGCCCGTCCGCGCGCTCTTCGCAGTCCACGCCGAACGCGCGCAGCACCTCGGCCATCGCCGCGATCCGATCCGTCTCCTTCACGCGCAGCTCCGCGGCGTCCGCGATCACCGTCACCCCGCGCGCCCGCGCCGCGAGCCCGCACAGGATCGGCACCTCGTCGATCGCGCGCGCCACGATCTCGCCGCCGACGCGCGCCGCCGAAAGCTCCGAAGACCCCGCGCGCACGAGCCCGATCGGCTCCCCCATCGCGACGCCGCGCGCCTCGACCTCGAAGGATCCGCCCATGTCGCGCAGCACCTCCAGCATCCCGGTGCGCGTCGGGTTGATGCCGACGTTGCGCAGATCCACGCGCGATCCGGGCACGAGGTGCGCCGCCGCGATCAGGAACGCGCCGGCCGAGAGATCCCCCGGCACGTCGATCTCGAACGCGGGCAGCTCGCCGGACCACTCGCTCGGATCCAGCTCGGCCATCGGCCCCATCGCGCGGATCGGCACGCCCAGCGCCGACATCATCCGTTCGGTGTGATCGCGCGACAAAACAGGCTCGCGCACGTAGGTCGCGCCGTCCGCGAACATCCCCGAGATCAGGATCGCGCTCTTCACCTGCGCGCTCGCGACGGGGAGCTCGTGCTCGATGCCGCCGAGCACGAGCGGCTCCGGCAGCGGACCAATCGTGAGCGGCGCCGTGCACTCCCCCGGCCGCTTCGGATCGATCTTCCCTTCGATGCGGGCCCCGCGGAGCCGCAGCGGCCGCGCGACGCGCTCCATCGGCCTGCGCGAAAGCGAAGCATCCCCGACGAGCGTCGCCTGAAACCGCTGCGCCGCGAGCACCCCCGCGAGCAGCCGCATCGTGGTCCCCGAGTTGCCGCAGTCGATCGCCCCCGCTGGCGCCGTGAGCCCGAACAGCCCGCGTCCGTGCACGGAGAGCGCGCCGCCCTCTTCGTCGATGCGCACGCCCATCGCGCGAAACGCATCGGCGGTGGCCGCGTTGTCGTCCCCTTTCGCGCCGGCGACGACGCGGCTCGTCCCGTTCGCGAGCGCGGCGAAGATCAGGGCCCGGTGCGCGATGCTCTTGTCCGCGGGCAGCGGCACGCTCCCGGTGAGCCCCCTCCGGATCGGATGCACGACGAGCGAAGGCACGGCGCACGCTTGGCAGAAACCAGCGTCAAAGTAAATCTCGGCCGCGATCGCGGCGCCCACCTCACCGTTCCAGCCGCGCGTTCGTCTGCGGGGGAGTGGAACGAGGGGGCGGAGCCCCCTTGTAAATTCAGACTTCAGGCTCCTCCACGAACTGGAACCACTGCGTCGGGTGCAGCCGGATGAACTCGTACATCGCGTTGCCCATCGCCTGCGCCGCCGCGTCGAGCTGCGCCTCCGTCGGCTTGCGCGCGATCCGGATCGGCTCCGCGACCTCCGCCTCGTACGCCATGAAGCCGATCCGCCGCGTGAAGATCGGCAAGATCGGCGCCCCGCTCACCGCCGCGAGCGTCAAGGGCCCCTCGGGGATCCGCCACGTCCCGCCGCGCAGGTGCGCGATCCGCGCGCGCGATCCTGGTGGCACCCGATCGAGCTGCATCGCCACCACCGCGTTCTTTCGCAGCGCATGCAACAGAGGCAGCGCGTCGAAGGCGCTCTCGCCGATGTGCGCCACCTTCACGCCCGCGCGCTCCCGCGCCCGATCCTGAATCGCGCGCGCGTCCTCGTCGCGCTCGCGCGCCATCACCACCCACACCTCGCCGGGGTGCACGCCGCGCATCACGGATCCTGCGTATTCCCAGCCCGCGGTGTGCGCCGTCACGATGATCACGCCGCGCCCCTCGGCCGCGCACGCTTGGTAGCGCTCCACGCCCCGCGGCATCGAGGCCATCTCGTAGCGCCGCCCGTCGAGCAGCATCGCCTCGGTGAGGCACGACGCGTAGTTGGCGAACACCTCCGCGACCTCCCGCGCCTCCTCCGCGAGCGGCCGCGGCCCGAGCACGCGCCGCAGGTTGTCGCGCACGATCCGCCGCTTCTGCGGCAGCGCCGCCCAGAACGCGAGGCCCCACCACGGAGGCGTGTACTTCACGAGCGCCTCCGGCCCGTGCTGGATCCCGGCCCGCATCACCCGCCGCCAGAACGCCGAGTCGAACCGGAGCCGCTCCTTGAGCTCCCGCGCCTTCTGCCGCGCAAACTCTCGTCGAGAAAAGGCCGCCATGACGCCGCCTTCCTACCACCAACGAGAGGCCGGTGCGTCCCTCAGAGATCGAAGAACTGCTTGATCCGGTCGAGGAACTGCACGCTCTTCAAGCTCACCTGCCGCTCGTGATCCTCCTGGCTGACGCGCTCGGCGTGCTCGTCCAGCATCGTCTGGCGCTCCGCGAGCACGCGCGACAGCTCCTGCACCATGTTCGGCGACTCCGCGAGCACGTCGTGGAACGCCTGGTGCCCGATCACCGTGACCTCGCACTCCGTGGCCGCGCGCACGGTCGCCTGACGCTTCTCGCCCGTCACCAGCGCCATCTCGCCGAAGAACATCCCGGGGCCGAGCCGCGTCACCTCGCTGGCCTTCTTTCCCTTCGACGACAAGAGCACCGTCACCGTGCCGCGCTCGATGATGAACAGCTCGTCCGCGTCCTCGTCCTGCCGCACGATCGTCTCGCCCGCCGAGAAGAGCCGCGTCGTCGCCGCCGCCGCGAGCCGCCTCCGCAGCCCCGGATCCAGCACCCGCAGCAGATCCACGTTCGCGAGCGACGCCTCGCGCTTCGCCGCGCGCTGCCCGTCCTCCTCCGCGATCGTCTCCGCCGACACCTGGTAGAGCTGCACGCGCCGGTGCGGCACCGGGATCTCGAACCGCGCGCGGTGGAGCGCGTAGTAGATCCGGTCGCGCACCCCGCCGTCCACGCCGTCGCGACGATCGAAATCCTCCGTAAAAAACCGCACCCAGTACTCGATCCCGCTCTCGCCGAAGCTGTTCGTCACGACGGTGGGCGCGGGCTCCGCGAGCACGCCGGGCGCGTCCCGCGTCGCGGCGAGCAGCACCTCGTGCACGCGCCCGGGCGGCACGTCGTACGAGATCGTCACGAACACGCTGCGCCGCACCTGCGCCGTCGGCTTCGAGTAGTTCACGATCGGCGCCTTCGCGAGCATCCCGTTCGGGACGATCACCTCCACCTGATCGAGCGTGAGCACCTTCGTCGCGCGCCAGTTGATCTCGACGACGCGCCCGATGCGCTTGTTGTCGGGCTCCAGCTGCACCCAGTCGCCGACGTCGAACGGCCGCTGGATCTGGATCGCGAGCCCCGCCACGAGGTTGCCGATCGTCTCCTGGAGCGACAGGCCGATGACCGCCGTGACGACCGCGCCGGTCGTGAGGATGCTGCCGGGATCGAACCCCGCCGCCCGCAGCGCGCCGAGCAGCAGGAACAGGTAAAGAACGCCCTGCGCGATGTCGCGGAGGATCGTCGGCACCGGCCGTCCGAGCTTGCGCCCGAGCACGTCCAGCACGAGCACCGCGACGAGCCGCCCCACCGCGAGCAGCAGCGCGATCAGCGCGACGAACGCCAGCGCCTCCTTCGGCCGCGACGCAGCCGGCGCGAACAGCGAGAGCGCGAGCGCCGCGATGTACACGAGCAACAGGACGATCGGCAGCCGCGTGAGCCGTCGCTCTCGGGGTGGCAAGAGTCGCCGCGTGACGAGGAGCAACGCGATGGCCACGAGCAGCCCCGCGAGCCCGAGCCCGGCGTACCCCTCCACCATCTGATGAAACAGCGTCTCCATCCGGCGGTCCGCCGCACCATCGCACGGATCCGCCCGCGCCCACCAGAAGACGCCCCGCCCGAATCGAGCGCGCCCGGCGGGTGATCGTCAGTCTTCGCGAGAATGCCAGTCTGCGGAGAGCGCCAGTCCGATCAGGCCGCCGAGACGGCGATCTGGAGCCGCTGCTCCTGAATCCGGAGCGCGTCCGTGATCTGAGAGAAGCGGGCGGCGCCGCACTTGCGGACGATGAGCGGGCTCTTGCCGGCGCGCTGGCAGAGCTTGCGGGCGAGCTGCACCGCGCCGTGGCTGTTCACCTCCGTCACGAGGACCACGAGATCCGCCCGGGCGATCGCGCTCCGCAGCGTGTCCGCGCCGCGGCCGTTCATGTGGCCCGTGTGCATCTCCACCACGTGGCCCGCGCGCGCCGCGATCTCCGTGAACTCCGACTCGTTGCGATCCAGACCGCCGATCAATGCGATGCGCACGACACAAGCTCCCTCTCGCCCGGCCATGGAGAACATCCACGCGCCGCCGAGCACCGACGCTATAACGGAATCCTTGATCCGGTTAGCGGAGGTCGCAAGGGAAAAGTTGCTATGTCGGACGATTGTCCGTTTTGTTGGACACCGCATCAGCCCGCGAGGCGGGGATACGTCATCACCAGGTAGATGACGGCCTCGGCGTTGCCGGGGTTCCGGTACGTGTGCGGGACATCCGCCTGGAAGAGGATCGCGTCCCCCTGCACCAGGAGCGCGCGGTCGCTGCCGAGCGTGATCTCCAGCGATCCGGACGCGACGACGAGGTTCTCCGTCGTGCCCGGCGGGTGCGGATCCGCCTCCTCCGTGCCGAACGCCGCGAGCCGCAGCTCGTAGAACTCCACGCTGCGGGGCTGGTCCATCGGGAAGAGCGCGCGCGAGGAGAACGTGCCGTCCCGCGAGCGGAGCAGGCGTGAGCGCGCCGCCTGGATGAGCGTGACGCGGCCCGCGCTGGGATCGCTGATGAGCGTCGAGAACGGCACGTCCAGCGCCCGCACGATCTTCCACACCACGTTGATGGTCGGCGTGCTCTTGCCCTGCTCGATCTGGCCGAGCATCGCCCGGCTCACGCCCGCGGCCTGCGACAGGCGCTCCAGCGAGAGGCCGCGCTCGGTGCGGAGGCGCTTCAGATTCGAGGCGACGACGGGCGTCAGGTCGGCGAGCGGCGGGCCCTCCGCAGGAGCGGACGCCGCCTCCGGGGCCGCGGGAGGATCCGGGTGCCTCTCGGCGCGCGCCTTGGGGGCGCTCCTCACGGGCGGCGGTGCGGGCTCGGCTGCCTTTCGGGATTTCACAGTGAACGGGTATCGCGCGAGGCGCACATGGCGGTCAAGGGGCGCTGCGAATTGAAGCGGCCTGTTCCCTTTTGAAAGCCCGAGTCGCGCGTCCGCGAACAGCGCTTTGAGAGGGCCCGAGCGATCTCCAATCGATGGCTCGGGTACGGCGATTGCTGTGCTCCTGGATGAGTCCACCGATTCCGCGCTGGAGGTGCGCAGGAATGAACCACATGAAAACCTATCTCGGCAGGGGTCCTGCGCCGCTCGGCGCGAACGTTGAAAACACACGCGACGTGAGGAAATTGTCGCGAGCCTCTTCGAATGGTCCGTTCTACGGAAAGGCCTTCGTCGCGGCTCTCGCCCTCGCGATCGCCTCACTGACTGCCTGTCAGGCTCCGCAGCCGACTGGCAAGTACAAGGGGCCGTCCACCGCGGCGGTCACTGCGGAAGAAGGAGGCGGAGGGCCCGGAGACACGAGCAGCGGGGGGACGGACGACAGCGACGCTCCCTGCGAGGACGGCGCGGTGAAGGAATGTCAGGTCGTGCTCGGCGAGCACGAAGGAGTCGTCACCTGCTTCGAAGGCGAACAGAAGTGCACGGACGGAAAATGGGGGGACTGCGACGAGCCGGAGGACGACGACGACTCGTGATCGATTCTCAAGGCAGCGGCGCGAGCCCGGGGCGCGCCGACACGCCCTTGCGCACCACGCGATCGAGGACGCTCATCAGGTCGTGCACCTCGAAGGGCTTCTCGATGTAGCGGTTCATCACCTGCTCCAGGAACTCGCTCGCGGCGCGCGTGAAGGCGCCGCCGGTCATGAAGACCATCCGCGAGGAGAGATCCGGCGCCTCGCGCTGCACCCACGCGTGCACCGCCATCCCCGAGATCTCGGGCATCATCAGATCGCAGAGGACCACGTCGAAGCGGCGATCCGTCGCGAGGAGATCGAACGCCTCGGCGCCGGAGCCCGCGAGCACCACGTCGTACGTGTCCTGGAGCAGCGCCTCGATGGTGCTGCGGAGCGTGCGCTCGTCGTCGATCACGAGCACGCGCGGACGCGGGCGACCTTCCTCGATCTTCGGGAGCACGCTCGGGGGCGGGCCGGCGCTCGCGTCGCCTCCGCTGCCGAGCGGCAACACCACCGTGAAGTGCGCGCCGTCGCCCGGCTCGCTCGCGACCTCGATTCGGCCCCCGTGACCTTGCACGATGTCGCGGCAGATCGAGAGGCCGAGGCCGGATCCCTGGCCGCGCGCCTTCGTCGTGAAGAACGGATCGAACAGGCGGCCGGTCGATTTCGGATCGATGCCGGAGCCGGTGTCGCTCACGGTCACGCGGAGATCGCCCGCCTGCGCGACGGTGCGGATGCGGACCCGGTTTCGCTCGGGCGCGCCCTCTTCGATCGACTGCGCCGCGTTCACGATGAGGTTCAAAAACACCTGGGACAGGCGGCCTTCGTTGGCGTGCACGTGCGGCACGTCGCCGTATTCACGCACGACGGTGGCGCGGAAACGGAGCTCGTTCGCGGCCAGATCGAGGACGCGATCGAGGAGCGCGTTCACGTCGACGGGGCCTCGCTCGTCCTCCTCGGCGCGCGCGAACGCCCTCAAATCGCGGGCGATCCGGCCCACCTGACGCGCCCCCTCCGCCGCGGTGGTGGCGCGCTCGGTGAGCGCCTCCAAGGTCTGCTGCGCGCGCGCCGCCCGGTTGCGCTGGAACAGCTCCGTCGCGCGCTCTTCGCCGATCTCCGCGCTGAGATCCGCGAAGAGATCGTCGAACGCGGAGGCCGCCTGCGGCAGGTCTTTCTGCAGGCGCTCCAGGTTCAGGAGCACGTACGTGATCGGGTTGTTGATCTCGTGCGCGACGCTGGCCGCGAGCAGGCCCATGCTCGCGAGCCGATCGCGCTGGGCGAGCTGCGCCATCATCTGGTGCTTCTGGGTGACGTCGTGCGCGATCGAGAGGACCGCGGGCTCGCCGTCGAACACGACCGCGAGGCCGTGGATCTCGACGTCGACCACCGTGCCGTCGTTGCGCACGAGGTGGCCTTCGCGCACGGGGATGCGCCCGCCCGAGCGCACCGCGTGATCGAAGCGCTCCCGCGCGATGTGGAGCTCGTCCGGCGGGATGAACTGCTCGACGTTGCGACCGATGATGCCGGTGCGATCGAAGCCGTGGAGCGCGTGCGCGGCGGCGTTCGCGTAGATCGCGATGCCGTCTCGGTGCACGATGACCGCGTCGGGGAGGCCCTCGATGAGCGCGCGGAAGCTCTGATCGGCGTGTTCATGCGAAGGTGCCATACGCCGTGCGCTCCCTAGCATCGCTGCGGCGGAACCGCACCGCTTCCCCGCGGGCTTTGCCGGTGCTACTCCCCGCCCCCCCAATCTCCTATGGCCACCGAGTCCTCCGATCCCGCGTCGCCGGCGCCCGTCTCCAAGATCCTCCGGCTCGGTGAGGCGTGCGTGTTCGGCGTGTGCGTCGCCGCGCTGTCGTCCACGCCCACCGCGCTCCGGACGACGGCGCACCAGGGGGGATTCTTCGACGGCCTCGTCATCGGGACAGCCACGTTGCTGCCGCTCGTGACGCTGTCGATCGTGATGCTGCGGGCCGCGGGCAGAGGGCTCCGCGGCATCGCCGGGCAGGGGCCGAGCCGCGCGGTGGCGCTGCGGATCGCGCTCTGGATCGGGCTCGCGCTGCCGGCCCTCGCGGTGCTCGCGACGCTGCTCAAGGCGGTGACGCACCATCGCGGGCTCGGCGGCGCGACGTTCGGCGTGTTCGGGCTCGTGGCGGTCGCGGTGGCGGCGCTGCTCGCGTATCGGCTCGTCGATCTCGGGGAGTGGCTCGCCTCGCGCGGCGTCAAATCGTGGGTCCTCGCGGCGTGCGGCGCGGCGATCGGCGTGCTCCCGGTGCTGCTGGTGGCGGCTCCTCTCGGCGCTCCGGAGGCGCGCGACGGCGCGGGTCCCGTGGGCGCCGCGATCGTGGACGGGCTCATCGCCGTGATCGCGATGGCGCTCGTGGTGACGGTCGATCTCGGCGATCGCTTGCGGCGGCTCGCGGGGACGTGGGGCATCCCGTTCGCGGCGATCGTGCTCGTCACCGCGACGGCGCGCGTGGAGTCGGCGCCGGCCGTGGGGCGCGCGGTGCAGGCGGGCGGCGGCCTCCCCGCGACGCTGCTGCACGGGCTGGAGAGCTGGACGGATCGCGACGGCGACGGCGAGGGCTCGCATTTCGGCGGCGCGGACTGCGACGAAGGCAACCCGGCGCGCCACACCGGAGCGGCTGAAATTCCGGGCAACGGCGTCGACGAGAACTGCGACGGCGCCGACGCTCCCGGGGCCTCCGCGCCGATCCCGGTGGAGCCGACGACCTCCGCGAGCGCGACCGGATCGGCCGGCGCGACGGCGGCGCCTTCGGGCACGGCGGCGGCCGCGGCGCCTGCGGCCGGCAAGCCCGACATCGTGCTCATCACGCTCGACTCCGTGCGCGCGGATCACACCTCGGCGTACGGCTACGACAAGGCGACGACGCCGCGGCTCGCTGAATTGGCCTCGCGAGGCGTGCTGTTCGAGCGGGCGTATGCGGCGGGCAGCGACACGCCGCGCGCGTACGCTCCTCTCGTCACCGCGCGGCGCTTCGCGAAGGCGGCCCGCGACAAGCGCGAATGGCCCACGTTCCTGAGCGACAACGACACGATCGCAGAGAGGCTCCACCGCTCCGGATACATCACCGCGGCGGTCACCTCGTTCACGTGGCTGTCGGCCGAGCGCGGCTTCGATCAAGGGTTCGATCGCTTCGAGTTCGTCTACAAGGACGCTCACCCCGAAAAAGGCGTCACCGGGCCGCTCACCGTGCGCGCCGCCCGCAAGATCCTGAGCGACATGGAGGGCCGTGCACAGCCTGTGTTCTTGTGGGTGCACCTCTTCGACGCCCACGAGAAATACCAGGAGCACAAGGGCCTCGATTTCGGCAAGGGGCGCGCGGGCTCGTACGACGGGGAGGTCGCGTTCGTGGACCAGCAAGTGGGGCAGATCCTGGACGCGATCCAGAAGGGGCCTCGCGCGGGCCGCACGCTCGTGATCGTGCACGGCACGAACGGCGAGGGCCTCGACGAGCACGACTTCACGGGGCACGCGGGGGAGCTCTACGAAGAGGCCATTCACGTGCCGCTCGTGATCGCGCCGCCCGGCGGGAAGGCCGCGAAGATCGACACGCCGGTGAGCATCGTCGACCTCGCGCCGACGCTCCTCGACCTCGCGGGCGCCCCGAAGGAGAACACCGACGGGACCTCGTTCGCGAAGACGATCCGCGGCGAAGAGAAGCCCGCCGCCGCGCCCGTGCTCGTGCGCTCGAAGAAGGGAGCGGCCTTGATCGACGGCTCGCTCAAGCTCATGCTGGTGGAGAGAAAGAAGGAGAGACAGACTCTCCTCTACGACCTCGCGACCGACCCCGGCGAGAAGAAGGATCTCGCAGGCGAGCGCGCCGCCGACGTCGAGCGCCTCACCAAGACTCTGAACGAGCTCGATCCAGACTCGAAGTGACGCGCAGAAGGGCCCCGCATGAACATTCTTGGCCCATCCAGCAAATCCCCCTCACTGATGGGACGCATGAGCGTCCGAGTCGCGATCGGCGTGGGCTTCCTCCTCGGGGTGGCGTCGCTCGCGCTCCTCGTGAAGAACCTCAAGCTGGATGATCTGGACCCGGAGATGAGCCAGGCGGCGCTCACCGGCCCGCGCCCGCTCAAGCACACGTGGCGCCTCTACCGCGGGCATCACTGGCAGATCGTGAGCGACGCGACGGAGACGACCGACGCGACCGACAAGGCCGAAGGCAACCGCGGCGCGTGCCCGGCCGGCATGATCGACGTGAAGGGCAACATGAAACAGGACCCTTCCGCGACCGGCTACCTCGACAAGAACAGCGTCGAAGAGCTGCAGAAGACCACCTGCACGAAGTGGATCAACCGCGAATTCCCCGAGCGCTGCGCGAAATTCGACCGCGACAAATGGCTCGAAATCTCGAAGGAGCTCAAGACCAAGCCGATGCACTTCTGCATCGATCGGTACGAGTACCCCAATCAAAAAGGGGTGTTCCCGATCATCATGGTGAACTTCAACGAGAGCTCGGCCCTCTGCGAAGAGCAGGGCAAGCGCCTGTGCACGGAGGACGAGTGGACGTACGCGTGCGAGGGCGACGAGGCGACGCCGTACCCGTACGGCTACGAGCGCGACTCCACCGCGTGCATCATCGACCAGACGTGGAAACCCTACAACGGGGCCGCTTTCTCGCCGCGCGAAGGGGACCCGGCGCGCGCCGAGATGGACAAGCTCTGGCAGGGGAAGGCGTCGGGCACGCAGCCTCGGTGCAAGAGCCCGTTCGGCGTCTACGACATGACCGGCAACGTCGATGAATGGACGCGCACGGTCCACGCCGGGGAGCGCCCGTCGATCCTCAAAGGCGGTTATTGGGGCCCCGTCCGCACGCGCTGCCGGCCGACGACGCGCTCCCACAACGAGGACCACACGTTCTATCAGCAAGGGCTCCGCTGCTGCTCCGACATCTCGACGAAGACTCCCCGCCTCGACGCCGAGGACCCCGCGATCGCGCCGCTGCCGGAAGAGGTCAAATAATAACAGCCCTCCTGACTGGCTGTCTGGACTCCGGTGGTGCGCGGCCGTAGCGTCCGCCGCCGGAGGTACTCCTCATGCGTACATCGATGATGCTTGCTTCGGCGCTCCTCGCCCTCGGGACCTTTGCCGCCTGGTTCTCCGGCTGCAGCCCCAGCGCGGAGTCGGCCTGTCAGAGCTTCGACACGACGCTGTGCGATCAGCTCGAAGCGTGCTCTCCGTTCGGCTTCCAGGTGAGCTACGGCACCAAGGAGGTGTGTGAGACGCGGCTCAAGGACCGCTGCATGGGCGCGATCGAGCTGACGGGCGCGGTCGTCACGCCGACCGACGTGCAGTCGTGCTCGGACGACTACGCGGAGCTGACGTGCGACGAGCTGCTCGCGGGCAAGAAGCCCTCGACGTGCGACGTGCCGGGGACGAAGGACGACGGCGCCGCCTGCGCCGCGGACGTGCAGTGCAAGAACGGGATGTGCCGCAGCAACGGAGAGGGCAAGTGCGGAGTCTGCACGACCCCCGTCGTCGAGGGCGGCGGCTGCGACAACACCAACAAGTTCTGCGGATCCGGCCTTTATTGCAACGCGGACGGGACTTGCCACAAGCCGGGGCCCTCCGGCGCGACGTGCGACGCCAAGAACCCCTGCGCGAGCACGCTCTGGTGCGACTCCGGCAAATGCGCGAAGCCCGCCGCGGCGGAGGGCGCCGATTGCACGGGCAAGGACTTCACGTCGTGCGACGGACAACAAGGCCTCTTCTGCTCCCCGACCACCTCGAAGTGCGTGAAGGCCGGCGTCGCCAAGCTCGGAGAGGTCTGCGGCTTCGATCTCGCCGCCAACACGATCACGGGCTGTGAGGCGGACACGTACTGCGAGACCGACGCGATGGGCAAGGGCACGTGCGTCGCGAAGCTCGCTGTCGGCAGCTCCTGCACGATCGACGCCGCCACCGGATCGAGCAAGTGTGTGTCCAGCGCCGTGTGCATCAACGGCACCTGCTCGCTCGATTACCCCGTCTGCAACTGAGGCCCTGTTCGAGAGCCTCTCGCGGCCCTCGCGCGCCTCCGCTTTTCTGCGCTAGTCTCCGGGCCGATGAACCCGCCTGCTCCGAAAGCAGCGCTCCCCCCCGAAACCGCGCCCGGCACCGCGCGGTGGCTCAACATGGTCACCACCATGGTGCTCGGCGCGGCGGCCCTCATGGTCGGCGTCGTCTCGATCCCGTCGCTCCTGCGAGCCGTCGCGGGGAACGCGAGCGCACAGCAGGAGTTTGCGCCACCGGTGCGCGCGCACAACCCGGCCATCGTCTCCGGTGAGCACGGCTCCCACCCGTTCGAGGTGGAGGACGACGACGCGCCCCCGCCGCGCCGCCCGCTGGAGCTGCCGCTCAACGATCCGCGCGCGCGGGCGCCTCGTTTTCCAGGCGATCGCGGCGGTCAGGTGAACCTCGACGACGACGACGACGCGCCCTCGCCGGAGGACCTCGGCGGGAAGGTCGCCGTCACGAAGAAGGTCGTGCCGGTGCGCGATCGCCGCACGAATTCGGTGCTCTCGGAGATCGCGCCCGGCTCGCGCGTGCAGATCCTCCGGGAGGACGGCGACTGGATCCTCTTGATGCAGGGCAGCGGCTCCAACGTCACCGCGGGCTGGGTCAAGCGCAGCGAGCTGCTCCTTCGATGATGCGTCTCGATCGGGCCTGTGGCCCCTTCCGTTCGTACCGCGGTCGCATCGTCACGCCCGTGCCCTCGGAAGAGGCGGGCGCGCCGTGGGTGCCGCCGCTCCGCTTCCTCGAGGACGGCGTGCTCGTCGTCGACGCGGCCGGCCGGATCGCCGCGGTGGAGGCCTTTTCGTCGGACGCTCCGGGCCCCGTGCTCGACCTGCGGCCGCACCTGATCGCGCCCGGCTTCGTGGACGCGCACGTGCATTTCCCGCAGGCCCGCGTGATCGGGAGCGCGACGGGCCCGCTGCTCGACTGGCTCGATCGCACGGTCTTTCCCGAGGAGGCGCGCTTCTCGGACGAGGCGTACGCGCGCGAGGTCGCGGCGGAGTTCTTCGGCCGCATGATCGCGTGCGGCACCACCTCCGCGGGCGTCTATGCCTCTTCTTCGCCCGCGGCGACGCGCGTCGCGTTCGAGGCGTGCGTCGAGAGCGGCATGCTCGCGCAGATCGGCCTCGTGCTCATGGATCGCGGCGCGCCTTCGAACCTCGTGGTTCCGCGCGATCGGGCGATGGCGGATCTCGCGGCGCTCCACGCGGCGCGCGGGCAGGGCGCGGGGCCGGAGCTCGCGGTGACGCCGCGGTTCGCGCTGTCGTGCTCGCGGGAGCTGCTCGCCGATGCAGGCGAGTTCGCGGCGCGCCACGGGCTCTGCGTGCAGACGCACCTCTCGGAGAACCTCGGCGAGATCGAGGCGACGCGCGCGGCCTTCCCCGAGGCGCCGGATTACCTGGGCGTGTACGAGGCGGCGGGCCTCGTCGGCGAGCGCTCGCTGTTCGCGCACGCGATCCACCTTGCGCCGCGCGAGTGGGAGCGGCTCGCCGCCACGCGGTCGTGCATCGTGCACTGTCCCGATTCGAACCTGTTCCTCGGCAGCGGGCGGATGCAGCTCCGGGAGGCGCTGCGCCGCGGGATCCGCACGGCCCTCGGGAGCGACGTGGCCGCGGGGCGCACGCTCGACATGCGGCGGATCGCGTCGGCCGCGTACGACACGGCCCTCGCGGAGCGCGCGCCGGTGACGACGGAGGAGCTGTGGTCGCTCGCGACGTGGTGCGGCGCGGACGTGCTCGGCTTCGGGGATCGCACGGGCGCGCTCACGCCGGGGCGACGGGCCGATTTCGTGGTGATCGACGTGCCGCTGCGCGCGCGGTCGCTCGCGGATCTGCTGGGCCAGGCGCTCTTCGCGAGCGACGTCACCCGCGTCGTGCGGACCTTCCTTTCCGGGCGATCCGTGCACGAAGGGTGAGCCGCCTTTTGCCGGCGCCGCGGATCGGTTAACGAGCGGCATGCTTCGTTCTCGCCGTTTCGCGTGGGTCTTCGGTGTCGTGGCGTCGTTCGGAGGGGCCGCGGGGTGCGGCGCGCGCGGCGGTTTCTTGGAGGACTACCAGCAAGGCGGCGCGGGCGGCGCGGGCGGCGCGGGCGGCGGCACCACGACGAGCACCACCACGTCGACCACGACGACGACCACCACCACGACGACGACCACCACCACGACGACGACCACCACGATGTTTCCGCCGATGGGCGGCACGGTGATCTCGCTTCAGGACGGCTCCGCGTTCGAGGGGGAGACCTCCGTGATCGCGACCGCGGACGGCGTCGTGGCGGCGGCGTGGATCAGCGTCAGCAACATCGGTGAGCCGCAGATCTCGTATGCGTTCTCGAAGGACGACGGCGCGAGCTGGCTGTCGCCGATCTCGCTCCCGTCGCCGGCGGGCCGGTACGGCAGCGATCCGGTGCTCGCGGTGGACGCGCAGGGCGACATCTTCCTCACGTGGGTCGGATTCCACGTGAGCGGGCAGGGCAGCCCGAAGGACATGGAGGTCTACGTGGCGACCTCGAAGAGCGGCTCGCTCCAGTTCGGCCCGCCGGTGCTCGTGAGCGATCCCGCGAACGACCCGAACAGCGTGCTCCTCGACAAGCCATGGATCACCGTCACGCCGAAGGGCGCGGTGCTCGTCTCGTACGCGCAGCTCGGGGACGATTTCACCATGGTGGCGGCGCGCAGCACGGATTTCGGACAGACCTTCTCGCGCAGCGTGATCGCGAAGGACCCGGCGAACGCCTCGTATTACAACCTCGGTTATCTCTGCGTATCGCAGGAGACCGGCCGGGTGTATTCAACGTATCTCCAGATCACGGGGCTGATCACGCCCTTCGTCTCGTGGAGCGACGACGACGGCGCGTCCTGGCCGATCGCGAACAGCGCGGACGTCTCCGCGAGCGACACGGACATCGCGTTCGGGGACCCGACGTGCACCGCGCAGGGCAACGATCTCTGGATCTCGTACATGCGCTCGAAGGACCCGCTCGACGGCGGATCGGAGGCGGGCCAGAAGGCGTATTCCATCGTCGTCAAGCACTCCAGCGGCGGCGGCGTCATGGTCGACGGGCAGATGGACGCGCTCGACGTGACGGCGGGCCCGTTCGCGCTCCTGCCCGACCTCAAGCACGATGCGTCCGGGATGCTGGACATCGTGTATTACTCGGGCGCGGAGGACAACGACGCGAACGGCACGTTCCGGCGGTCGCGCTTCGTCTTCGGCCAGAACAACCCGCTGAGCGTGCCTGTCGCACAGCCCGTGATCTTCACGCCGGACCGCGCCGTCGAGTACTGGCTCGGCGACTACGTGGGCCACTACGTGCGCGGCAATCGCATGTACACGACGTACGTGATGAACGAGGACGGCAAGGCCCACGTCGCGTTCAGCGCTTTTAATCTGAATTGAAGGACGGGAGGTTGCCCCTCCCTGCGCCTGTGAAACAGGCGCTTTGGGAGGGGCGGGCGCACCGCAGGTGCGACCGGGGGTGGGCACTATTGGCTTAATTGCAGGCGGCGTTGGGATCGGCGCCGGTGGACACCGAGGGGGTGCCCTTCGCGAGGCTCTGGAGGAAGCAGCGGTATTGCTGTTTGGCGGAGGCGCTCTGGAAGACCGCTTCGTGGCCGTCTTCGAGGCCGTCCTCGTCGTGCTGGACGACGACCGCGGTGGAGGACGCGCCGCCCGCGTGCATCACGTTTCCGGCGGCGGGCAGGCTGATCTCCGCGCGGCCGCTGAGGTCGAGCACCTTGGAGAGAGCGTCGAAGTCGGCCAGCTCCGAGAGGCCGCTCGTCAGCTCGGGACCGGCCAGATCGAGGCCCAGAGAGAGAGCGGTGGTGTTCGCGATCGGAGGCAGGATGTAGTGGTCCACGACTCCCTCGATCATCATCACGTGATGCACGGCGCCCTTCTCCGGCTCACGCAGGATCGACCGGGCGTACACCTGCGTGTCCGCGGGCTCCGCCGCCCACTGGAGGAGGCTCATCACCGGGTCGAACTCGGTCAGCTCACGCTCGCCCGAATAACCGAGCACCAGCTCCGCGAGGCCCTTCGTCTCCAGCGGCTTCTTCTTGTAGACGATGTTCGCGACGTAGCTCGATCCGGCGCCGCTCAGAATGGCACCCTTGAAGCGCGGCTCGTTCGCGAGGGCCAGAGGCACGATCGACGCGCCCATCGAGTGACCGAAGGCCGCCATCGTCGTGACATCGAATTTCGCTGGAACGCCGCCGGGCGTGGTGAGGCCGGGACAGGCGCTCGCGTCGATGGAGACGTTGTCGAGCAAGTGGGCGTGGAGGACGAGCTCGACCGCGGACTGACGCACGTTGTCGCGCAGCGCCGTGGGGTTGTTGAAGTTGAAGACCAGGAATTGCTCGTCCTTGCCGGACACGTTCCGGAGCCCGCCGTGCGGCCCGTCGATGCTGGAGCCGGCCCAACCGACCTTCGCGAACTCCCACCCTGGCCCCTGGCCCGGCGCGTCCGGCCCGTTGCCCGTCGTGCTGGGGCCGTGATCGAACAACGGATCTGCCTGCCCAGCGCCCGTGCGGCTGAACACCACGATCGGGAAGCCCGCGGCCGGCATCGGCGCGCGCGGGAGCGTCACCACGAAATTGGCCTCTTCGTATCCCTGCACGACCGGATCGCCGTTCGCGTCGAACGTCCAGCCGCCGCCTTCCATATCGTAGGGGGGAGTGCCCCCTTGGTACGTGGGCATTTTAATGGTGGTCCGGTACACGCAGACACCGTCGAACACGTCCGTCAGCTCGAACGGCTTCACCGGCGTGGGCGCAGGCTCCTTCAGAATCGCGTCCTTCACCTTGGCGAAGGCGGCTGTCGGCGCGCCCGTCCGATACACGGCGAGGCCCGCGATCTCCTTGGCAGGCACGCCGTGCGCGCCGAGCCACGAAATGGCCGTCTGGTACGACTTGGCGGCCGCGTCGCCGAGGCCTTGAGGCACCTTGCCGTCGAGCAGCGCTTGCAGGGAGTCGGAGGGGCCGAGCGCGTTCCCCGAGGCGTCCCGCACGCTGCGCCGGATCACCGCGGCGTACAGCGTCTCGGGGCGCAGCGGCACGCCCTGATAAGGCAGCACCGTGAGCTGATTGACCGCGCCGAACGGGCCTCCGTCCGCCTCGAACTCCGTCTTGATCGGGTAACGCACGCCGACGTCCGGCGACGTCTCGTCCACGCTGACGAGGAACACCGACGCATCGTCCTTGAGGCTCCCGCGCATGTCCGGGAGAGACGCAGAGTCGAGCAGGCCAGTCAGGGAGAAGTAGACTCCCGACGTCGCGCCGAATCCGTCCGAGTCGGCGGCCGCGATCTTCGCGATCTTGTCGACGAGGCCGACCGCCTCCGGGTTCGGGAAGCTCTGGATGTCAATCGTCCCGTCGGCCCGGCGGCGGTGCTCGCTGGGGAAAGGTGCCCCGTAGAAGTCGGACAAGGCACCGAAGTCCGCGCGGACCATCGTGGGTGGCGCCGCGACGGTCTTGCCGCCGGAGCCGCCTGCGCCCGTATCTCCTCCGCTGCAACCATCTCCGTTGGCGCCCATCAACAGGAGGAGTGCCCCGGCCATGCTCAATGTCGAGAGCGTTTTCCACGGTACTGCCATTTTCCGGCCTCGTCGAAGAGCCCGCGCGCGGCGGGGAAAAAGAAGCCTGGATCATTATCAGCGAATCGCCCGCTCCGCCACCGCTGCGCACATTCTTTCGCGCCAACCTGCGTGCGTCGACGGACAGGCACGTTGGGGCTTGCGCGGTGCGTAGGTTTTTTGAGGCGTCCTCTGGATTCCGAAATGAAATGGATGCGCCGACCCCATTTGTGGAATAGCGAGACGATGATTCGTGGAGGGTCAGAGGTCGATGGTCGAGAAAGCCACGTTCGAGAGGATCGTCTCTGAAAATGCGTCCTTCGTGCGTAGAACCCTCAATCAGCTCGGCGTTCCAGCGCGGAGTCTCGCCGACGTGGAGCAGGAGGTCTATCGGGGCCTGTACCGTGGACTGCCCGCGTTCGACCCGTCGCTCGCGGCCCAGCCCGAGGTGGCCATTCGTAGCTGGCTGTTCGGGATCTGCGAGCGCCAGGCCGCGAACCATCGACGCTCGGAGATCCGCCGCGGGGAGGTGCTCGTCGACGTCGACGATCTCGACACGGCCTTCGACGCGCCGTCCAGCGAAGAGAGCCTGATCGAGGCCGAGCGAAAGGCCTTGTTGCATCGCCTGCTCGCGACGCTGGAGCCGCGGCGTCGCGCCGTCGTCGTCGCCTACGAGCTGGAGGGCATCCCGATGAGCGAGGTGGCCGCGGCCGTCGGGATCCCGGTCAACACCGCATGGAACCGGCTCCGTCTCGCGCGGGAGGACCTGCGCGACGCGTGGAATCGGCTCGCGGCGCAGCGCGCTCCGAGGGCGGGTGTGCGGACGACGCCGCCCCGGCCGTGGCAGGGTGTCGGCGCGGACGACGTGGCCTCTGCGCGGCGCGGCGGGAGCACGCAAATCAGCCGCAGCGCGGGGCTCCCGCCGCTCGCGGTCATCTTCGGATCGAAGGCGTTCGCGCCCGATCCTACGGCGCCTCTCTGGTTCAACCTGCCTGTCTTGAAGGTGCCACTGTCGGCCGGCTCGGTCGCGGGCGCCTCGCTCACGGCGGCAGGCGTGGCGCTCGGCGCGCTCGCGATGCATCCGTCCGGCGCGGCGTCGGCGCCTCCGCTCAAAGAGCCCGTCGTCGTCGCGGCGGCCACCGCGAGGTCCCCGCGGGTCGACATCGCTGCTCCCGCCGCGGACAGCAGCGGTCCTGTCCAGAGGGACGCGGAAGGGGAGGAGGATACGCCGGAGGAGATCGGCGCCCTCGGGATGAACGGCGCCCTCGACGTGACTGGCGCTCTCGACGAGACGAACACTCCCCATGAGACTGGCATGCTCGCGCGCACGGCGGGTCTCCGCGGCGCGGATCCGGCGCGGCCGCGCCACGCGCTCGGTGCCGGGCGTTCCTCGGCGCGACAGGCCACCTCCGCGGACGGCTCTTCCCAGGAGAGATCGGCGCTCCCTCTCTCGAAGAAGGCGGCCTCTTCGGTGGACGTGTCGTTGAAGGAGGAGGTCGCGGAGATCCAGGCGGCGGCGGACGCGCTCGACGGCGGCGACGCGCGGCTCGCGATAAGGCTCCTCGCGGGCCACGAGCGGTCCTTTCCGAACGGCAAGATGGCGGCGGATCGGGAGCTCCTCCGCCTGCGAGCCCTCCTCTCCGAGGGCCGCCGCAACGAGGCCCGCGACTGCGCGCGTCGTTATCTCGCGGCCCACCCGGACGCGGCGGTCCGCGCCCGCATCGAGGCGACCGTCGGCGCGCTGTGACGCGCCGCTCTACGACCGGCGGCCGAGGACGAAGGAAAAAGCTGCGGGGGCGCGCGGGGCCGGCGCTGATTTAGAATCGCCCGATGGATTGGAAGCTCTTCGGTTCCACGTTCCTCGCGGTCTTCATCGCGGAGATGGGCGACAAGACGCAGCTCGCCACGTTGAGCTTCGCATCGAGCGGCTCGTCCCGCTGGATGGTCTTCGCCGCGAGCGCGCTGGCCCTCGTCGCGACCTCGGCGATCGCCGTCCTCGCGGGAGAAGTGGTGGCGCGGTACATCCCGCCGATCTGGATCAAGCGAGCAGCCGGCGCGCTGTTCATCGTCCTTGGTGTGCTGATGTTCCTGCGCGAAAAATCGAGCTGACCCGAGAGAGCGAACCACGAAGGTGCCTCTCTGCGGCGGACGTCAACTCGATGTTTGCGAGGCCGCGGAGAGTGGCAGTCCGAGGATGCGGGCGTGATCCGGGACGTCGTGCAAATAGCGCTCTCGCGCGGCGCCTTCGGGGACGCGGAGGGCGCGGGAGGCGAGCCAGGCGCGCGCGGAGTCGGCGGCTCGCGCGGCCTCTTCGGGGTGGCCCGCGGCGGTGAGCGCGTCCACCAGCGCGGCGCGGACGCACGCCTCGCCCTGCACGATCTGGCCCTGTGATTCGAGGAGCGCGGACGCCTCGCGCGCGCGTGCGAGCGCCTCTTCCGGCCTCTTCTGCGTCCGCAGCACGTCCGCGAGCGTCGCCAGCGCGTACGCGCGGATCGGCGGTATTTCCCGGGCGATCTCGACGGCGTGGGACGCCTCGGTCGCGGCGCTCTCGAGGTCGCCGCGGCGGAAGAAGGCCTCCGCGAGCGCGCGGCGCGCGACCGCTTCCATGCGCTGGTTGTGGCGCGCCTCGAAGTTCTTCACCGCCTCGGCGATGAGCTCCGCGGCGCCCTCGTGCGCGCCCCGCCGCGCGAGCGCGAGGCCCAGGTAGATGCGGGCGTTCGCGACGACGTGCCAGAGGCCGAGCGCCTTCGCCTTGTCGATGCCCTCGCGCAGCGCCGTCTCCGCGCGCGCGCCCTCGCCGACCTCGAGGCCGGTCCATCCGATGTTCGCGCACTGCGCGCACGCGCCGCGGACGTCGCCGGCCTCCTCGAAGCGCTCCGCCGCCTGCTCCATGTGCGTGAGCGCGGCCCGCGGCTCGCCGATCTCCGCCGCGTGCGTGCCGCGCGCGAGGTGGATCCACGCGGCCACGCCCGGATCGCTCCAGGCGATCGCGTCGCCGTGCCGGTTCACGTGCGCGAGGAGCTGCTCCGCCGGATCGCGCAGGCCCGCCAAAATAAGGGGGATCGACGCGCGCGCGGCGGCCACCACCATGCGGCCCGAGGAGCGCGCCTCCCCGCCGAGACGGATGAGCTCGCGGGCCACGGACTCGAGGCGATCGCGATCCCCGAGCTTGCCGCTCGCGATCGCCGCCTGGCCCGCGGCGATGCACCACCGCGTGTCGCCCTGAGGCAAGAGGCCCATCGCCTCGACCGCGGCGAGCTGCTCGCGCGACGGCTCGCCCTTGAAGCGGTACGCCTCCGCCGCGATGAGGTGGAAGAGGCCGCGCGACTCGCTGGACGGGCCGCACGCGAGGCCGCGCTCCACGCACGTGAGCGCCGCTTCGAGATCGTTGCCCTCGAGCGCCTGCTCGGCCGCGCGCAGGTAGAACGAGGCCGCGCGCCCGCTCTCTTCGCCGAGCTCGAAATGGCGCGCGAGCACCGCGGCGTCGCGCTCCCCGACCTTCACGAGCCACTCGCCCGCGAGCCGGTGTCCGAGCACCTTGTCCTCGTCGGTGAGCATCGCGTACGCGGCCTCGCGAACGATCGCGTGACGGAAGGCGTGCTCGTCCTCGCCCGCGAACCGGCCGTGCTCGCGCCGCACGAACACCTCGCGCTCCACGAGCTCGCCGAGCCAGCTCACGATGTCGGGCGATTTCGGGGCCGCGCCGAGGAGCGCCTCCACGCCGCCGCGCCAGAACGTGGAGCCGAGCACGCTCGCCGCGCGCAGGAGGCGCCGCGCGTCGTTCTCCATCTTCTCCAGGCGCGTGCGCACCATCGCGAGCACCGTGCCCGGCACCTCGCCGCCGCGGCCGTCGCTCTCCGCGCGGATCAGCTCCTCCAGGAAAAACGCGTTGCCGCCCGCCTGATCGACGATGCGCGTGATCGTCTCGGGCGCGGACGTGGCGCCGAGCACCTCCCGCGCGAGCCGCTCTCCGGCGCGGCGCGACAGCTCGGGCAGCGCGAGCTCCATCACGTGCCCGCTCTTCAGCAGCCCAGGGAACGCCGACAAGGATCCGGTGCGCGCGAGGATCAGCACGAACAGCGGCTTTTCACGACGCTGCCTGAGGAGCGCCTCCACCATCTTCGCGGTCGGCACGTCGCCCCAGTGCATGTCCTCCAGCACGAGGAGGATCGGGTGGCGCTCGCACTCGGCCTCGACGAAATCCTCCCACGCGCGGCGCATCTGATCGCCCATCAGCATCGTGTCGCTGCGCGCGTGGCGGAGCTTCGGGCTCCCGTCGTCGGGGAAGGGGACGCCGATGATCTCGCCGAGGAACTCCGCGACGCGCAGGTGATCCGGCGCGGGCACCGAGCGAGAGACGCGCTCCGTGAGCTTGTCGGCCTGCGACGCGATCGGCTCGTTTTCAGGGAGATCCACCACGCGACGGAGGATCTGCGCGAGCATGCCGAAGGGCGATTTGGCGCTCATCGGATCGCCGCGCGCGATCCACACCTCGGTCGTCTTCGGCACGCGCGCGAGCAGCTCCGCGAGGAGGCGCGATTTGCCGCCGCCGGGCGGGGCCGTCACGAGCACCGCGCGCGTCACCGGCTCCGCCGCGCACTCCGCGAGCGTCGCCTTGAGGAGCGACAGCTCGCGCTCGCGCCCCACGAACGGCGTCGGCTTGCCGAGCAGCGTGCGCGCGGCCTCGTGATCGGCGCGCAGCGCGAGCAGCATGGACCCGCGCGGATCCATCTCGATCGCCGCGCGCCCGCCGAGCAGCGCCGCCGTCACGTCGTCGATGCGCACGCCGCGCGGCGTCTCTCCGGGGCCTCGCGGCGCGCGCTCCTCCGCGCGGACGAGGGCCGCGGCGCGCTCCAGGGCCTCACCGACCCACTGGCCCGCCGACACCTCCCCGCTGCCGGTCGCGAGGCTGATCACCGCGGATCCGAGCTCGGCGCGGAGGCCCACGGCGCACTGCGCGGCGACGAGCGCCTGATCCTGCGCGGCCCCGCGCCCCGCGACGATCGCGAACACGGTGCCGTCCGCGAGCCGCTCCACGCGCGCGCCGTCGGGCGAGAGGAGCTGCCGGAGCCGCGCCACCTGCGAGTCCACGCGCGTCGTCGATCCGGGGCGCACCTCGGTCGTGTCGCGCTCGGCGGGGCCGCGGATCATCACGACGCTGGCCACGCGGCGCTCGCCGGCCGTGAGCGTCGGCACGCGGAGGCTCGACGGGGGCGCGTCCTGCGACGACGCGTCGCTGCCGGACGTGGTGCGATCGACGAGGCCGTCCAGCGCGCGCGCCACCTCCTCCGCGGACGGGCGCTCCTCCGGCTCCTTCGAGAGCATCTGCGCGATGAGGCGATCCAGCGCGCGCGGCACCTCCGGGTTCAGCGAGCGCGCGCGCGGCAGATCCGTCACGAGCACCTTCGCGAGCACCGCCATCACGTCGTCGCCCGCGAACGCGCGCTTGCCGGTGACCATCTCGAACAGCACGCACCCGAGCGAGAACACGTCGGCCGCGGGCGTCACCTCGCGCGCGCCGCGGGCCTGCTCCGGCGCCATGTACGCGATCGTCCCGAGCACCGCGCCGTGCGCCGTCGCGTCGCGGGATGGCTCCGGCACGCGCGCGACGCCGAAGTCGATGAGCTTGACCTGCGTGGCCTGTCCGCCGAGCAAGAAGATGTTGGACGGCTTCACGTCGCGGTGCACGACGCCGGCCGCGTGCGCCGCCGCGAGCGCCACCGCGACGCGGTACCCGAGGGCGATCGCGTCGACGAGCCGCAGCTCCTTCCGCCGCGTGCGCTGCCGGAGATCCTCGCCGTCGAGCCACTCCATCGCGAGGTACGGCCGGCCCTCGTCGTCCTCCAGCGTGCCGTGCGCGACGTAGCGGACGATGCCGGGGTGCCGCACCTTCATGAGCGCCTGCGCCTCGCGCTCCATGCGCGCGGCCTCGCCCATCGCGTAGGTGTGCAGGACCTTCAGCGCCACCGGCTGCCCCGAGGCGAGATCACGAGCGCGGAAAACCGCGCCCATCCCCCCCTTCTCCGCGAGCCGCTCGATCTCGAAGCGCCCCGCCAGCACGTCCCCCGTGCGCATGGAGAACCTCGTTCTTTACTTGGCGCCGAGCTGCTCCAGCACCCGTTCGCGGATGAGGGGCAGAGCCGGCGATCCGTGGGACAGCACCGCGTCGTGGAATTTCTTGAGAGAGAACTTGTCTCCGAGCTTCTTCTTCACCTCGTCCCGAAGCTCCAAGATCTGCACTTTGCCGAGCGTGTACGCGAAATACCCTGGATCGAACGTGCCGCGGACGGCCTGTTCGCGCGCCGTGGCCTTGTCCTGGAAGCAGTCGGTCTGGAACCTCTTCGCCGCCTGATCGAGCGTCATCCCTTCCGTGTGGATGCCGAGCGACACCACATATCGGCAGTTGCGGAGGAGCGCGTCGGAGAGCTGTCCCAGGTGATTTTGCGGGTCCTCGGAGCCGAATCCCTCCTCCACCATCATCTGCTCGATGTAGTGGGCCCACCCTTCGATGAACGAGTAGCTGCCGAAGGTGGCTTGTACGGTCGTCGGCGCGCGGCGCTCCCACTGGCCTTGGAGGAAGTGGCCCGGATACACCTCGTGAATGGTCGTCGACATGAGGATGCCTTTGGGCATGATGTAGCCCTCTTGCTCCTTCTTCGGCCATTTCGGGTCCGGCATCGTGATGTAATAAAACGCGGTCGTGGCGACCTTCTCGAAGGGGCCGGGCGGGTTCAGGAAGGCGCTGTTCCACCGCATGAACGGCGGCGTCTCTTTGATGACCGCCTTGTCGCTCGAAGGGATGGTGACGAGGTCCTTCTTGACGATGAACTCCCGAGAGGCATCCATGAGCTGGGTGGCAGTCGCCATCAGGTCCACTGCGGTCGGCTTCGTGAATTTCGCCTTCTTCTGCAGGGCGAGATAGGCCTTCTTGTTCTCCTCCAGGTTCTTTTCGCCCATCGCCTTGAACTGCGCGAGCGGGATATCCAGCCCTTCCTGCACGAGGAGGAGCTTGCGATACTTCTCCACGCCGAGGACATGGCTGTTGTCCCCGCGCGGAAGCTCCACCTTGGTGAGGTGGTCGACGATCTTCTGCGCCTCCGCCGAGAGAGCGCTGTTCGTCTTCGCGAGATCGGCCTGGAACTCCGCATCTCCGACGCCCGCGAGCGCCTTCATCACGTCGCCGTTCAGGTACTCGACGAAGCCCTTGTAGACCTTGAGCGCCGTCTCCACGACAGCCTTGCTCATGGGCCCTTGCAGGTTCTCGAGGACGTGGCCCACCTCGGCGAGCGCGGCCTTCTCGTGCGCGAGGAGGCGCTTTCCGCGCTCCGCGACTGGCATGTAGTCGCGATCGAGGTAGTTGTTCACGCCGAAGAGATCCTCGTAGTACCGAGGGTTCTTGCGCCAGTCGGCGAGGTCGACGCTCCAGAACAAGTAGTTGTCGAGCTGCTTCTTCAGGATCGCGAGATCGAGCGCCTCATCGGGGGTGAGAGAGGCCTTCTCGACCTCGCCGAGCTCCTTGCGGCGCTCCGTCATCCGGGCGATCCGCTTCTCGATAGCCTCTTTGGAGTAACTGGCCACCTTGCCGTCGAGGTCGTGAATGCCCACCTCGCGGGCCTTCACCGGCTCGTCCTGGAGCCACTCGTAGAGGATGCGATCGCGCAGCGCGTGGAACTTGTCGCGCGCGGTGGGGGCCTTTGCGGAGGCGCCGCTCGACGTGGGGCCGTTCACCATCGGCGGGGGCGGGGAGGGCCTGCCGGGCGGCGGATCCGGCGGCGTCCACGTGGTGCACGCGCCGAGGCCGAGGGCGACGCTCGCGAGCGCGACGCGGGAGAGGATCGATCGTTGTGCGAAGGAGGGCATCGAGGTTCGCAGGGTCGCGCCGCCTCCGCGCGTGGTCAAGTCGACGCGCGACAAGTTTGCGCCCTCTGTTAGGGTGGCCCCGGCATGTGGAACGACCCCGAGGTCTTCGGCGGCTTTCTGCTCGTGAGGCGGCTCGCCGACAGCGCGATGGCCAGCGTCTCGCTGGGGGTGCGCCTCGGGGATCCGTCCGGTCGGCCCCTGGTCGTGAAGCGCCCTCCGCTCGGCGAGCGCGCGTCCGGTCGCGCGGCGCAGGCGATCCTGCGCGAGGCCGAGGTGCTCTCGGCGGTGCGCGGCAGCGGGATCCCCTCGCTGGAGGCCGCGGGCGACATCGCGGGCCTGCCGTACGTGGCGGTGGAGCGGCTCCGCGGGGCCACGCTCGCGAAGGTGATCGCGGCGTCGGGCGCGCTGCCGATCGCCGCGGTGGTCGCGGTCGGTCGCGACGTCGCGCGGGCGCTCGCGCGGCTGCACGAGGCCGGGTGGGTGCACCGGGACGTCACGCCGTCGAACCTCTTCATCGACGAGGCCGGGGAGGCGTACCTGCTCGATTACGGCCTCTGCGAGCGCGCGGGCGACGAGCGCGGCGCACCGGTCGCGGGGACGCGTGGCTATGCGGCGCCCGAGACGCCGACGACCGCCGCGGCGCGCCCGTCGCAGGACGTGTACGGCCTCGCGGTGTGCCTCGCGGAGGCCGCGCTCGGGAAGCGTTTGTTCGATGAAAGCAGCCTCGTCGAGGCGGCGGCCCGCGGCGACGCCCCTCCGAGAGCGGTGGCGCTCGAAGCGGATCTGCCCGGCATCGAGGCGGCGCTGCGGCGCGATCCCGGCGCGCGTCCGACCGCGCAGGCGCTCGCGGAGTCCCTGTCACGATCGCCGCGATCGCCCGAGGATCCGAGCGGATCGAGCCTCCTCGCCGAGCTGACGGAGCGCGCGCAATCGGCCGCGACCGACTCCTCTCCAGCCCCCGCGCCGAAGCCCGAGGCCGTCGCGATCGCGCTGCCGAAGCCGGCGCGCGCCGTCACGCCCGTGCACGAGGTCGCGGATCCGGCCCGCCCGCATCCGCTCGCCGCGCGCGCGCCGGAGACCGTGTTCGGCCCGCCGCCGAAGCCGCTCACGCCCACGGTCGCGATGCCGGCCGTCGTCGTCCGCGAGGTGCCGCCGCGCGAGTCCGAGGTGCTCGAGACGCTCCCGGATCTGTCGGCGCCGCCGCCGCGCACACCGCTCGCGGCGCCGACGAACGCGCCGTCCATCGCGCCGGTGCACGGGACGGTGGCGCGCCCGCCGCGAGGCCCGAAGGCGTGGCAGCTCGCGGTCGCCGCCGCCTGCGCAGCGCTCGTGATCGGCTTCTTTTCAGGGCGATTTTCGCGGAGTGCGGCCCACGGAGGCGCATCCTTCGCGCTCAGCGGCCCCTTGCCGAAGCGCGCGGAGGTGCTCCTCGACGGCAAGAAGCTCACCGTCGCCGACGGCGTGCCGATGCCGATCCCGCCGGGGGCACACACCCTCACGATCGCGTCGCCGAAGCAGTCGAAACGCGAGGTCCCGTTCACCGCGCGGCCGGGCGAGCACGTGGTGATCGTCTCCCCGCTGAAGAGCGCGCAGCCGGACGAACCTGGTGATAACTTCGCCACCGAGAGCCGCCCTTGAGCACCCCGCCCAAACCCGTCCCCGGTCCGCCCGCCGGATCTCGAAAAGTGCCCGTCACCGAGGTGATCGAGGCCACGAGCGGCCCCGCGATCCGCCGCATCCGCAAGCTCCGCGTGGAGGTCGTGGACGCGCGCGACGGCAAGGACAAAGGCGCCGTCTTCACGTTCGCGCAGGACGAGGTGCGCATCGGCGGCAGCGAGGAGGCGGACGTCCCGCTCGCGGATCCGTCCACGTCGCGCGAGCACCTCGCGGTGCGCCTCTCGTCGAACGGCTACCAGCTCGCGGACCTCGGCTCGACGAACGGCACCTTCATCGGCGACCTTCGCATCGAGCGCGTCACGATCGCGGAGCCCACGCTCGTGCGCGTCGGCCAGACGCTGCTGCGCCTCGTGCCGCTCGCGGAGTCGGTGGAGCAGGAGATCTCGCCGCGCGCTCGTTTCGGCCGCATGCTCGGTCAGAGCGCCGCGATGCGCGAGACGTTCGCGCTCCTCGAACGCGTCGCCGGCACGGACCTCACGGTGCTGCTCGAAGGCGAGACCGGCACCGGAAAAGAGCTGGCCGCGGAGGGCCTCCACGACGCGAGCGGACGCGCCGGCCAGTTCGTCGCGGTGAACTGCGGCGCGATCCCGCGCGAGCTGTTGGAGAGCGAGCTGCTCGGTCACGAGAAGGGCGCGTTCACCGGCGCGGATCGCCCGCGACCCGGCGCGTTCCTCACCGCGGATCGCGGCACGTTGTTCCTCGACGAGGTCGGGGAGCTGCCGCTCGACATGCAGGCGAAGCTGCTCCGCGTGCTGGAGCGCCGCGAGGTGAAGCCGGTCGGCGCCGATCGCGCGAAGACCGTCGACGTGCGCGTGGTGGCCGCGACGAACCGATCGCTCGCGCGCGAGGTCTCCGCGGGCCGCTTCCGGCAGGATCTCTATTTCCGTCTCGCGGTCGTGGTGGTGCGGATCCCGCCGCTCCGCACGCGCGCCGGGGACGTGCGCATGCTCGCCGAGCACATCCAGGACGAGCTCGCGCGCAAGCGTGTCGCCGCCGGGTTGCAGCCGCTCGCCCGCCTCGACGAGCGCGCGATGGCGATGCTGCTCCGCTACGATTTCCCTGGAAACGTGCGCGAGCTGCGCAACGTGGTGGAGCGCTGGGCGGTGCTCGGCGCGGTCGGCTCACCGGGCGATCCGGCGGGCTGGTCCGGCACGGCGCCCGCGGCGACCGGCGAGCGAACGAGCGCGGCCCCCGGCGACGTCGACAGCGCGCTGCTCACGCTCCCGTTCCACGAAGCGAAGGACGCGTGGGTGGACCGCTTCGAGCGCGCGTACCTGGCCGCTCTGCTGGAGCGCTGCGAGAACAACGTCTCCCGCGCCGCGCGCGAAGCCGGCGTCGATCGCCGCCACGTGCAGCGCATGATGGGCCGCTTCGGCATGAAGGGCGGCGACAACACGCCCTGAAGACTTCGCCTTCAGGGCTTTTCTTTCCCATCTCGGGGCGGCACGCGCCGCCCCGCCCCGCCGGCGGAGCCGTCGGGGTCCCCACCCCACGCGATCCGCTAACGAAGCCTTGCACCGGCTCGAAGCTTCGGGCCTGACGTGGTGGGTGACTTCAATGAAGGTGGGGCGGCGCGAGTGACGCAGAAAAGACTGAAGACGCGGTCTTCAGTGGTGGGCGTCTTCGCCGCGCGAGAAGAGGTAGCCGAGCGTCGCTGCCGTCGCGATCGCGCCGAAGAGGATGCCGAGGAACATGGGGAAGGACATGCGGCCGACTCTACCCAAACGGCCCCGCCTTGGGGAAGTCCGTCGCGCGGCGCTGCGGAGGGATCCGCAGGTGCGGCAGGGGTACCGCACGCGAAATCGCCTTCAAATCCCGTGGATCCGAGCCACCGACCGACGGCACGCCGCGTGCTCTAACGCATCATCGAACGCCGCAACCTGCCGCGGCAAGGAGACCTCGATGACGTTCCGTACTTTCGTCCGCCCCCTGTTCGTTGCCCTTTCGCTCGCGTTCGCGACCACGGCCGCTGCGCCCGCGTTCGCCGACAGCCCCGCGGATGCGAAGCCGGCGCCCGCGAAGGAAGAGAAAGGCAAGGCCGAGCACAAGAAGGCCGACAAGGCCGACAACAAGAAGGGCCACAAAAAGGCTCTCCGCCTCGGCGCGCTGGAGAAGTTCCCGATGAAGGCGGAGCAGTTCCAGAAGATCGTCGACAAGCGCATCGAGCACGTCAAATCGAAGGTCGAGGCGGCGCTGAAGAAGCACAACGTCTCGGACGCCGACAAGGCCAACGTGATGAAGGCGGTCGACGAAGGCGCCGCGAGCGTGCGCGCCGCCGCGAAGAAGGCCGAAGCCGACGGCACCGTGACGAAGGAAGAGGCGCAGGCGGTCCGCGACCTCGCGAAGAAGATCCGCGAGGACGCGCGCACCAAGCTCACGCAGAAGAAGAGCCCCGCCGCCAAGGACGTGTGAAGCGCTCGCGCTGAGACATCCCACCGGCCCGCTCGTCGACGTGAGGCTCCATTCACGTTGCTCCGCATCCTTCCCTGAGCCGGGCCGTCGATAAACTCTCTTCCTTGCTCTTTCCCCTTCGTTTTCCCTCTCAGCGCGCGTGCTCGTAGTCGGTCGCGGCCTTGTCGACGACGTCGAAGTCGCGGGCCGCGCGCTCCGCTTCCGTCATCAGCTCCGCGGTGAACATCGACAAGCCCCACATGCCGTTCTCTCGGCGGCGGAAGGCGTAGCGCGTTCCCTGGGTCGTCTCGATCGTCGCGCGATCGCCGCTCGTCTCGATCTTCGCGATGCCGCTCAAGTCCTTGCGGAGGCGGGCGATCCAGCCGCGACGCGCGCCCAGCTCGGCCCACACGTCGGCTCCGTCCGGCGCGCTCGCGAAGGCCTTGTACTGCTCCAAGAGGCGCGTGCGCTCGGGCTCCGGGTACGCGGCGGCGACGCGATCGCTCGCCTTCTTGCGGTAGTCGCGGATCGTGTACGCGGCGTGCTGCGCGGCGTCCTCCAGGTACGAGAAGCAGTCGCGCGCGTTGCCCTCGCCGAGCAGCGCCGCGATGTGGAAGTACGCGCCCTGCGGCGTCGTGTCCGGCGGGAACTCCACCACCTTCCGCCACCACAACCAGCCCGCGAAACCGAGCGCCGACGCCACGCCGATGCCGACGAGCTTGCGACGGCTCACGCGCGGCGCGGGCGCACCCTCGGGAGCGGGCGCTTCCTCGCGGGCGTCGCCGTCGCCTTCCGAGCCGCCTTCGGGGGCCGTCTTCGCGTTCATCGGTGCGTATCGTCCTTGAAACGAACGGCCATGACCATTAGGCACCCGCTCGTGCTCGCCGGTGCCAGGATCGCGGTCGTCATCCCCTCCTACAACGAAGCGAGGTGGATCGGCGAGACCGTGTCGACCCTCCCGGCCTTCGTGGACACGATCGTGGTCGTCGACGACGCGTCCCGCGACGACACGTCGGAGCGCGCGCGCGCGGCCGGAGGCGATCGCGTCCACGTGGTGCGGCACCCCGAGAACCGCGGCGTCGGCGCGGCGATCGCGACCGGCTACCGCGAGGCCCACGCCCGCGGCGCCGACGTCATCGCGGTGATGGCCGGCGACGGTCAGATGCACCCGGACGATCTCGAAGGCGTCGTTCGCCCGGTGATCGAAGGACATTTCGATTACGTGAAGGGCAACCGTCTCGGCCACGCGGACGTGCTCGGGACGATGCCGTTCTTCCGCATGCTCGCGGGGCACGCGCTCGGGTGGCTCACGGGCGTGGCGATCGGGCGCGCCGGCCTCTCCGACAGCCAGTGCGGCTACACCGCGATCGCCTCGCGCGTCGTGCCGGATCTCGATCTCGCGTCGCTGTGGCCGCGCTACGGGTACCCGAACGATCTGCTCGCGATGATCGCGCGCGGCGGCTTCGCGATCGGCGAGGTGCGCGTGCGCCCCGTGTACCGCGGAGAGGCGAGCGGCGTGCGCCCGTGGCACGCAGGGACGGTGCTGTTTTTGATCGGCCGCGCCGCCCTGCGCCGCGCCGTCGCACCTGGTGCGCCTTCCCGCATCGTCGCGCAGCCCCGCGGATAGCCGTCACGTTTCGATACGCGCGCCGAAGCCTCTCGAACGCGTCGCGCGACATGCGATAGAGTGGTCGCCATCCATGGCCGAGCAGAACCGCATCCAGGAAGAAGCGCGCCTTCGGGCGATCCGCGCGGCCCTCGCCGAGCTGCGCGCGGAGTACAGGGAGGCGCTGCCGGGCGTGGTCGCGGAGCTCGCCGCGACCGCGAAGACGGCGGTTCAGCACATCGACGATCCGGATCTGCGCCACCTCCAGACGCTCGCGCACCGCATGCACGGCGCGGCCGGATCGTACGGATTCAAGGGCACGAGCAACGCGGCCGCCACGCTCGAAGAGGTGCTCGTGCGCTTCGCCAAGGAAGGCCAGCCACAAGGGGACGAGCTGCGCGACACCATCCTCGCGGCCGTCCTCGCCATCCAGGCGACCGCCGATCGCGAGCTCGAAGAGTTCACGACGCAGAGCGGTTGAGTCGTCCCGTCACCGATGTCCCAAGCCCGTCTCCTCCTCGCGCTCGGCGCGTGTCTCCCTCTCACCGCGGCGCTCATTTCCGCTTGCAACGGCGGCAATCCGAACGCCTCCGCGGCGACGGTCGGCACCGCCGCGCAGACGCTCGCGGCCCCCTCGACGACGACCGCGGCCGACGTGCCGGACGCTTCGAGCGACGCCTCCGAGGACGCGGACGCCGACGCGGATGCGGACTCGGACGCTTCGGCGGACGCGGGTGACGACGCCTCGGCGGACGGCGGCGCGGAGCCCACGTGCCCCGACGACATGGTGCGACCGGGCCGGTTCTTCTGCGTGGACCGCTTCGAGGATCACCTCGTCGTCATCGGCCCCGACGGCACGATCACCCCGCATCCGTACTACGAGGTTCCGGAGCCGGACGTCACGTATTGGGCCCGCAGCGAGAAGGACGTCTATCCGCAGGCCTACATCAGCCGCAAAGTGGCGAGCGCCTCGTGCAAGGCCGTCGGCAAGCGCCTCTGTTCGCGCGAAGAGTGGATGCGCTCGTGCAAAGGCCCCAAGGGCTGGACGTTCCCGTACGGCCCGCGGCTCAAGAAGGACAAGTGCAACTCGTCGAAGCCGCATCTCCTCCAGATGTTCTTCGGGAACGACCCTGGAAAGTGGAAGTACGACGACGCCTTCAATAACCCGAAGCTCGCCAAGGAGCCGGGTTATCTGGCCACGACTGGCTTCTTCCCCGAGTGCATGTCGGCGGAGGGCACGTTCGACATGGTGGGCAATCTCCACGAGTGGGTGAGCGACACCGTGGGAGACGACATTCAGGACATCCTCGGCAAGGACAAGGTGGATCGCAACAAGCAGCCCTGGCACGAAGGAAACGGCATCTTCATGGGCGGCTTCTTCTCCACGGCCGATCAGCACGGCCCCGGGTGCACGTTCACGACCATCGCGCACGAGCCGAGCTACCACGATTATTCGACGGGCTTCCGCTGCTGCAAGAGCCTGCCGCGGCCGCCGAAAGAGCCGAAGAAGAAGAAGAACAAGAAGGGGTGATCCAGGTCTTACAAGGGGCGCCACTGGCGTTTTTACAAGGGGGCTCCGCCCCCTCGTTTCACTCCCCCGACGAGCCTCCCGCGAGATCGGAGCGGTCGCGGAGACTGGCTATCTCGACTCAAGGCCTCAGGGAACCGCGCGCAAGGCCTGCTCCAGCGCGATGGCGTCGCGTTTCTGGGTCTCCAGGTCGTCCTGGCCGCCCATCGTGATCACCAGGCGTCCGCCCGCGATGCGCGCCTGGATGACCGGGGCGCTCAAGATACGGCCGTTCGAGACGATGGCCATTCGCCGCTTCAAATTGGCGCCTGTCGCGTCGGCGAAGCGATCTCCCGCGTTCTTCGAGAGCTCGACCGAGACCTTCCATCCAGGGTCGGCCCCTTGCGTCGTCCCCGGCATCGCGGTCGCGTCCACCACGTCGGCGCCGGTGATGATGGCCTCGTCGTGGAGCAGCATCGTGCGGAGCGCCACCACGCTTTCCTGGCCGGTCGCCTCGTCGTCCTCCCGCTGCTCCTGAAGGCCGAAGTGCGTGCCCGGCGGCACCTCGATCTTGTCGAGCCAGGGCTTGAGTCGATCCGCGAGCGCCGTCACCGACTCTCCCCCCTTGCGGACCGCGAAGACGAAGTAGACCGGCGCGGTCTTTCCGGGGCCGAGCGGCGCATTCTCCCGCTCGAAGCGCACTCCCGTCGGCGGCGAGGGATCCAGCACGACCTTCTCCATCGGATCGTGCTCGTCGTCCACCAGCACGATCTGGAGGGCCGCGCGCCTCCGATCGAGCTCCGCCGCGCTCGGAGGCGCCGCGGGCCGGACGGGCGGAGCGAGCCAGTTCGCGACCACGATGAACCCCGCGACCGCCGCCAGAAACAACGTGCCCGTCACCCACGCGGGAGTCCGGGCGGCGACAGCCGTCGACGCTTCGAGAGACCGCTTCTTCTTGGTGCCTTTCTTCGGCTTCGCGGCAGGTTCCGCGGGCGTCTCTGCCTGTGCGGGCGTCTCTGCCTGTGCGGGCGTCTCTGCCTGTGCGGGCGTCTCTGCCTGTGCGGGCGCCTCTGCCTGTGCGGGCACCTCCGCGGCCGTCTTCGCCGGCGCGGCCGTGTCCGGGAGCGCCTCCGACAGATACCGCGCCGCCCGCGCCGCGTCCGCCGCGCGCACCTGCAGCCGGATCGGCGCATACCCCGCGCCCCACTGGAGGAAGGACCGCGCGAGGAGGCCTTCCGTATACAGGGTGATTCCGTTTTGCGCGAGGGCCGCGCGCGCCGCCGCCGCCGCGAACGGGCGCTCCTCGGTCCACACGGTCACCCACTCGCCCTCTCGCCTCGCCCGGTGCGCGTCGAGCGCGTCGAGGAAGAAGGCTGTCAGCATCGGTATCGCGAGCGCCCCGTTCGGCAGCAGGACAGCGCACATCATCAGCGCGAGCTGCGACGCCGCCGTGGGCATCAGCGCGCCTCGCACGAGCGCCCGGCCGAGCGATCCGTCCTTGTTCGCCGCCCCGATCCGCAGCCGTGACAGCACCCCGTCCACCTGCGAGCGGCGGTGAAACAGGTACGACAGCCCGATCGAGAAGCCGACCGTCCCCACCAGATACACCCACATCCCCGTGGGCGTCCGCGCGGACAGCGGCTCCGTCGTGGGCACGCCGAGCGCCCGCAGCAGGCCCGGCATGGCGTAGAACACCCGCGGCGCGAGCGACATCGCGGCCAATCCGCTCGCCGGCAGCGGGAGAGAGAGCCGCGAAGAGACCGCCTCCTGCCCTCTCTGGACTGGCACGTTCCCCGGCGCCCGCGAGCCCCGCAGCACCAGCACGGAGGTCACGACGCACACGAGCGCCGCGAGCCCGCCGAGCGTCGGACTGAGCTCCGTCCGGATGGGAGTCCCCATCGCTCCGACGCCCGAGAAAGGCGTTGCATACCGATGAATCTCACCGAACAGGGCCCCGCACCAGAACAGCCACACGACCCCGTTGCCGAGGCCCCACCTCGACACGGCTCCTGCGACTCCCCACAAGAGAAACGTCCCGGCGGTGACCGTCGCCGCCCCGAGGAGCGGATTCCCCGAATAGAACGGCATCCCCGCGAGCGTCCGCGCGATGCTCCACGCCTGAAGCGCGGTGAACACCAGCGTGAGCACCGCGGCGGCGCGATCGAGCTTGGCTCGCCCCGCCGGCCCCGCGTGACGGAGCCGGCGCCACGAAGGCACCGCGAGCGCGACGATCTCCACGAGCGCGGCGCTCCCCACGACGGGCGCGAGCCCGAGCGCGACGACGCTCAACTGTTCGGTCACGTCGACGCCGAGATCGGCCCGGACCGCCTCCAGACCCAGCCCCGGCTGAGGGATCTTGGCGAGGCCCCACGCGAGCGCCGCGGCGCCGGCCGTCACGAGCGTACGCACGAACAGGGACGTTCGCGGCACCGGATCGGCGGTCTTCGCAGCCTTCTTGTCGCCTTCCTTCGGCGCGCTCGGCCCCTCCGTGCCCGGGGAGGGCGGCGCGTAGACCGCGTCCTCGCCCGGTGCGTCGTCACGCGTCTCTGCCATGCGCGGATGCTACGCCCCGGTTCACGCGGCGGGAAAGGTTCCTCTTGACGCTCGGCCCCGCGGCGACTCCCATGCGCGGCGAAAGGTGGTCAGACAATGAGCGTGACCGATCTCGTGATCGAGGACATCGTGGTGGGCAACGGGGCCGAGGCCGTCCCTGGCAAGCGCGTCAGCGTGCATTACACAGGCACCCTCCACGCGAACGGCAAGAAGTTCGACTCCTCGCTCGATCGCGGAAAGCCCTTCGAATTCCCGCTCGGCGCCGGCCGCGTGATCAAGGGATGGGACCAGGGAGTGGCCGGCATGAAGGTGGGCGGCAAGCGCCGACTCACGATCCCGTCGCACCTCGCCTACGGCCCCCGCGGCGTCGGCGACGGCCTCATCCCGCCGAATTCGGCCCTCGTGTTCGACGTGGAGCTGCTCGGCGTAGGCTGACGCGGAGAGTGCCTATTTGGCCTTCACGGCCGCGCGGATGCGGGCGAGCGTCTTCTGGTACGTGACCAGCTCGCCCTCCACGATGCCGCCCTTCTGACTGAAGGCCACGGCACCCCCGGAGTCCGCGGCGCAGCCCACCGTCTTCGAGTATTCCTTCAGCGCGTCGGTGATCTCCGAGTCTTCCGCCTTCGGGTTGATGGAGGCCGTCAGGAGCTTCTTCACGGCGCCCTCCATGTCACAGGCAGGGACCTTGTACGTGATGTGCATCTCCGCCGCGCCGGGGCAGCAGATCGCGCGCATCGCGGCGGCCGCGGGCATGCCGTACCAGCCGATGATCGCCCACTCCTTCATGCCGTCGGAGAGCGCGCGCCCGGCGCCCTGGAGGATGACCTGCATCTTGATCATCTTCACCGCTTCGCGCGGGTCCGTCATCTGACAGATCCCGTCGAACGCGGTGGGCGGGCTCGCGAACGTGCCGGCCGGGAAGAGCGGCATCATGCACGCGGCCGCGCCGCTCGCCGAAGCCTCCCCCGTCGTCGTCGGGGCCGCCGAAGCCGTCGCCGCGACCGTGGCAGTCGCCGCGACGGTGGCAGTCGCGGACGGCGCGACGGTGGCGGTCGCGGTCGGCGCGACCGTGGCAGTCGCCGTCACCATGGCAGTCGCCGCCACCGTGCCAGTCGCCGGGAGCGTGGCAGTCGCCGTGGCCGGGAGCGTGGCAGTCGTCGCGACCGTCGTCGTCGGCTGCGGCCCCGCGTGCGTCGTGCTCGTCGGGCCCGCGTCGACGCCGGAGCCCGATCCGGTGCTGGATCGCGACAGGAAGAACGCCGTCGCCGCCGCCGCGCCGAGCAACAAGAGCCCGGCGAGCAGCTTGACCGGCGGGCCCGACGAGGCCGGCGCCCTCGCCTCCGCCGTGGCCACCACGGGGGCGGGCGCGTTCGGCGAAGCGGCCGTCTCTTCTCTGCGGCCGGCCGGTGGCACCGACGGGCCCGCGCGATTCGGCCCCTCCGGAGGGGCCGAGTCTCTCGGCGGGCTCGGATACTCGCGCTTTTCGACGGGGCGCGCGCTCTTCGGCGGGGCGCTCTCGCGGTCGAACGGGAGGATCGGCGCGTCCGGGTTGGGCTCCAGATAACGGGCCTGCGCGGCCATGTCCGCCGCGGCGACGCCGATGCGCGGGTTGCTCTCCCGATCGAACGGGATGACGTGCCCCGTCTCCAGCACGCCGAGCGGCAGCGCGGGGCCTTCGAGCGGCGGGCTCGTCGCGCCCTCCGCCTCCGACGGCGGCTCCACCACCGGCGTCGGTCGGGCGCTCGCGGTAGGATGCTGGGAGACTACAGGGGTTGTCGGAGGGTCCGTCGCGCCGCCCGTCGCGGCCGAACGCTCGCTCGGCGGCTCGGAATTGCGGAGCGCCGCGAGCTGCGCGAGGAGCTGCGACGTGTCGCGGACGCGCGTCGGACCTTCGTAATCATCGTCGTCGTCCTGGTGAATCACCGGGACGGGGCCCTTCGGCTGGACGGGCGGCGCGGGGGGCGCGAACGCCTGCACCACCGGCACCTGGCCAGTCCTCACCGCGGAGCCGGCGTGGCCGCGCGTCGGCGCGGGGCGCAGCGCGAGCAGCAGGCTGCCCTCGTGCCAGAGGGCCGAGAGGTCCTTCACGTCGGGATCGAAATGCCAATCTTCCAGCGCTTCCCGGAAGGCGGACATCGACACGAGACGGTGCGTCAGATCCCGCGCGAAGGCCGCGTCGAGAAGCTTTTGCAGGCCGTCGTCGTGGATTCCGAAGCTGCGGAGCGGGGCGGGGTGCGTCGTGCGGATGAGCTGCTCCACCGCGTCGTCGTCGTCCCCGGGGAAGGGGAAGCGCTTCGTCAGCACGTGGTAGAGGGTGACGGCCGCGGCCCACGTGTCGTCCTCGGGGGAGGTGCCTTCGCCGCCGGCGCGCTCGGGGGAGTGGTACGCGGGCTGATCGTGCAGGTGACGGGGAGTGAGGATGTGGCCCACGGAGCTGGGGGACGCGCCGTCGATCTGGACGGCGTCCGCGCTCACGCACCCGTGCGCGACGCCGAGATCGTGGATGGGCTCCAGCGTCTTGGCGAGCCGGATGACCCAGCCCACCGCGTCCGCCGCCGAGAGCCCTTCGGCGTGTGAAATCCTGCCTGCGAGCGTCTGCACTTTGACGTCGATCTCTAGTCCGGCCGGCGCCCTTGCGTCCAGCGCTTTTTCCCGTTCCACCCGCGGCGCGGGCGCGCTCTCGCGAAGCGCCGACGGATGGACCCGCGACGTGCGCTGAGGTAGCGTCCGCCCCGTGAGCCTCTGCGCGAGCTGCGGTCTCTGCTGCACCGGAGAGCTGTTCGCCAGCATCGAAGTCCTGCCGGAAGAGACTCCGCGCATCGAGGCGAAGAGGCTGCCGATCGTGCGGGAAACGGGCCGCGCGAAGATCCCTCAGCCGTGCCCCGCCCACGACGGAACGTGCTCGATCTACGCGGATCGCCCGCGCGCCTGCGCGACGTTCCGGTGCGCGCCGCTCCTCGCCGTGGAGGCCGGGGAGGCTTCCTTTCCCGAGGCGGAGGCGCGGCTCGCGCGCGCGAAGAGGCTCGCGGCCTCCGTGCGGGCGCGCGTCCCGGGGCGAGGTGCCTTGTTTCGAGATCTGGAGTCGCTCGTCGTCGATACGCCCGAGTGGCGCCGAGACAATGCCGCTCTGGTGATGGATATCGCGGTGCTTCGGGCCCTTCTGGACCGAATCCGCGGCGACTGACCTCATTCCATCGCGTCGCGGAAGGCGCGCTCGATCTCCAGCTTGGTGCGCGTCAGCTCGGCGACGAGGTGCTCGTAGCGGTCCATCGAGAGCTGCACGTGCTCGGCGTCGTCATGCACCTTGTGGAGGTAGGCCGCCGTCGCCGCCTGGAGCGCCTTGCGGATGCGCTCCGTCTTGCGCTTCCACACGTCGGAGTCGGCGATGAGGTCGATCTCCGTGGAGGCGCCGAACGCGTCGCGGATCTTCGTCAGGATCGTGAGCTCTTCTGGGGAGCAGCGGCCGTCGATGTTCGCGAGCGCGATCGCCTCGACGAGCGTGCGGTGCCTGAGCTCCGGGCTCACGACGAGGGGCAGCAGCGCCTCCAGATCCGCCGTCTCGTGAAGGGCCTTTTGCAGGGAGAAGTCGCGCTGGCTCTGGGCGAGGGCCTCCAGCGCGAGGCGCTCGGTCGGCCGCACCTTCCCTTCGGCGCGGGCGACGCAGGCGAGGATGGCGAGGCTGGCGAGACGCTCTTGGCTCATACGATCCGTATCGCAAGAGCCGCGCCACGAAACAAGACCTCTCCCGCCCCAAAACCCCGCAGAGAACGGCGATCGCCGCCCGACGACGCGGCGACTCGGCGCAGGCGATGCGCGACGCACGAGACTTCTCTTTTCAATCGGCCCGGTTCGCGGCACCATCCGCGGGCGTTTCGCCCCATGTCGACCCCGCGCGACCCCACCCTGATTCTGCACCATGTCCGGTCGGGGATCACCGCGCTCAACGTGATCAGCGCCGCCCTCGACTCCCACCCTCGCACGCGGGACATCCCGGTGGTGTTCGCCGCGAATCGCGAAGAGACGGCCCGCGCGATCCAGATTGTCGCAGGCGAAGGGCGCTCTCCGGTGGTGGCGTGGTCGTTCTATTCGCCGGACTTCGGTGCTTCCGTGGCCGATCTCGCGTGGATCCGGGAGAATTGCCCGGGCTCGGCGCTCCACGTCGCGGGCGGCGTCCACGCCACGGCGGAGCCGCGACAGACCCTCTCCGCCGGCTTCGATCTCGTGGCCCTCGGCGAGGGAGAGACGACGATCGTCGAGATGTTCCTGGCGCTCCTGGAAGGCCGGGATCCGCGCGGTCTCCGCGGGACTGCCCACTTCGAGAGTGGCAGTTTCGTCTCCTCGGGACCCGGGGAGCGGCGCCCGCTCGACGACTACCCCGCTTGCAATCTGCGCCACGGCCGGTGGAACCCCATCGAGATCACGCGCGGCTGCGTCTATGCCTGTTCGTTCTGCCAGACTCCGTACGTCTTCAAGGCGCGCTTCCGCCACCGCAGCGTGGAGAACGTCCGCGAGCACGTGACGGCGCTGCGCCGCGACGAGGCCCGGTACGTGCGCTTCATCTCGCCCACGTCGCTGTCCTACGGCTCGCCCGACACCGAGGTTCGACTGGACGCGGTGGAGGCGCTCCTCGCGGCCGTCCGAGAGGCCCTGACCGGCGACCGGAAGCTCTATTTCGGCACCTTTCCCTCCGAGGTCCGGCCGGAGCATGTCAGTCCCGAGGCGCTCGCGATCATCGCCCGGTACGCCGACAATCGCAGCCTCGTGATCGGCGGTCAGTCCGGCTCGGAGCGCATGCTCGCGCTCACGCGGCGGGGGCACGACGTCGCGGCCATCGAGCGCGCGGTGCGGTATTGCGTGGAGGCCGGGTTTCGGCCCGACGTGGACTTGCTCGTGGGGCTGCCGGGCGAGACGGACGAGGATCGGGCCCAGTCCATGGAGCTGTCGCGGCGGCTCGCTTCGATGGGGGCGCGCCTCCACAGCCACGCGTTCATGCCTCTCCCGGGGACGCCGCTCCAGGGCCGCGCGCCCGCGGAGATCGACGAGACTTCGGCCCTGGAGATGGCCCGGCTGGAGTCCGCAGGGGCCATGTACGGTCAGTGGCGCAAACAGCTCATCACCGCGCGAGAGCTTCTATCTCGGTCTTCGCGGCGATGAGGGGGTTCGGCGCGCCGGGGAGGCGCCGCTGCCCCACGAGCGGGGGAGTCTTGAGGCGCGCGCGGCGGTCCGGGAAGAAGTCCTCGAACGACAGGCTGTGCGCCGCTTCGAGCTGCTCGGCGACGGCCTGCGCCCGCGACAGATCCACGCCGAAGCCGTGTACGCGCAGGTCGCCTTCGAGGCGGTGCGACACGTGCGTGAGGCGCTTCAGGGTCGACAGGTACGCTCCGCGCCAGATCTCCAGGTACGGGCGGTGATCCATCGGATTCTGGGAGATGAGGCGGCGCTGGCGATTGGCCGGCACGAAGGTGTAGCTCGACACGTGCGGGTGCTTGCGTAACACCCAGTTTCGCGTCGTCTCGTAGCGCGTGTACGAGATCGTCCGCACGTCCTGATCCATGTTGTAGAGCGCGCCGCGCCGGTCGTTGAACCCCGGAGTCCGCGCGACGTACGGCAGGAACGGGTCCACGACGAAGATCAACGTCGCGCCGCGGCGCATGGCCTCCACGAAGTTGCTGGTGCGCGTGACGGCCCCGTCTTCGTAGTACCGCCCGAGGATGGGAGTCGCCGAGAAGGCCGGGTTGATGCTCAGCGAAGCCTGGATGGCGCGGCTGATCGGGACGTGCCTGTGCTCCTCGTCCCCGAACAGCACATGACGCCGCTCGTCCTGATCCGTCGCGCCCACGAAGAGCGGGCGATCCAGATCGCGGAAGTCGTTGGTCGCGCCCTTCGCCGAGAGGATGCGGTGGAGCGTCTCCTCGAATCGGTCGGCGCGGAACGGGGGCGCGACGAGGTCCACGTAGTCGAAGAGGAGCTGTTCGCGCGACAGGTCCTCTCCGCGCCGGAGCCGCCGCGTGAAGCCGCCCCACATCGAGCGAGCCGCCGCGCCCCACCGCCGCGCGAACCCCGGAAAGTCCACGTGACCGAGCTGGAACAGCCGCAGATCCAGGGGCCCGATGCGCCCGCCCTCCACGCCCGCGACGGCGGCCATGAACTCGTCGACCGAATAGCCGACCGCGAGAGGGCCTGTCACGACGGCGCCGGCGCTGATGCCGAAATACATGTCGAAGTCGTTGACTCCGCCCGAGTCGAGACAGTCATCCAGACACTTGAGCACGCCGAGCTCGAAGAAGATGCCGGTGATGCCGCCGCCGGCCGCGCAGATGGCCCGCTTGCCCGGCTTGCGATCGCCGAGCGCGATCCGCGCCTCCTGCAAGAATTTCTTGCCGAACGCGGGGTCCACCGTCTCCGGCCCGTGGCACTCCGGGTGGCGCAGCACGCGCCCCACGCCGCGCGCGCCGAGCTTCAGGATGAGGTCGTCGGTCGGCTCCCCGAGGCCGCCGCCGACGAGCACGAGGATGCGGTGGAAGCCGTAGCGATCCTCGACGTCGAGCACCTTGTCGAGCGCGTCCAGGATCTCGAGCGCGTGCTCGCCGGGGGCCGCTTCGTTGTCGCACCGCGTGTCGAGGACGAGCAGGTTCACGTAGCTCGTGCGCAGGTCCTCGACGAGCGCCTCCCGGCCCGGGCGGTTCACGAGCGTGCAGGCCTGTCCGTCGTGGGTGACCGTGATCTCGGCCTCTCCATCGAAGGGCGCGCCGGACGTGGCCGCGGCGACCGAGCGCGCCAGGCCTTCGAACGAGCGGGCAGTGGGCCCGTGGTAAAGGATCCGTTTCGGCTTGTCGGAGGGCATTCGCCGGCAGGGTAACCCTTCCGGATTCCGCTCGCGCGCGCGACAACTGCGCGAAATCGCCGGATCGCGGCGGCTCAGCGGCCCTGTTCGGCGCCGGCCATCTCGGCCAGGAGCGCGCGCTCGACGCGGGCGAGCTCGCGGCGGGCCTCGGCGAGGAGCGGCTCCACCTCCGCGAGGAGGCGCGTCGTTTCGGCCGGGGAGGCCTCTTTTCCCGAGCGGGCCAGCGTCTCCAGGCGGCCCAGGAGATCGTGGAAGGCCGTCGCGCCGACGGTGGCCGCGCCGCCTCGGAGGGTGTGGGCCTCGGCGCGGATCCGGTCCAGATCGGACCGTTCGAATGCGGATTGTGCGTCGTTCAGGCGTTCGGCGGCGTCGCGCAAGAATTCGCGGCAAACGGAGGCCACGAAGCCCGGCTCCACCTCCGCGGAGAGCGCCCGCAGCGTGCCGAGGGGCTTCTTGTCCAGAATGGCCATCTCCTCCGCGTGCGGCTCTGCCGGGGACGAGGGGACGGAGGTCGCGAGTCCCAACAAGGCCCCGGGGCCGCCTCGCTCGGCGGCGACCCGCGTCAACGTCTGGGCCAGCTCGCCCATCTCGATCGGCTTTCCGAGGAAGCCGCGCATCCCGGCGGAAAGGCACGCGGCGCGGTCCGTCTCCATCACGCTCGCGGTCATCGCCACGATGTGCGGACTGCCGCTCTCCGGCGACTCCAGGATCCTCCGCGCGGCCTCGATCCCGCCGAGCTTCGGCATCTGGAGGTCCATGAAGATGAGGTCGTAGCGCTTCGCCTCGGCCGCCTTGATCGCCTCCGCTCCGTCCGCGGCGAGATCGGGAGTCTGGCCCAATCGACGCAACGCCGCCTGCGCGACTTGCCGGTTCACCGCGTGATCGTCGACGAGGAGGATATCCATCTTCGGCGCCGGGATGCCGCCGCGCGTCCACGTGCCCGAGAGCTGCGCCGCCCCCGTCGCGGCCGGGAAGCGCACCGTGAAGCCGAATTCGGAGCCCCTCCCGACCTCGCTCTTCACCTCGATTTCGCCGCCCATCGCCTCGACGATGCGCTTCGAGATCGCGAGCCCCAGGCCCGTGCCGCCGAACCTTCGCTCGATGCCCTGATCGGCCTGCTCGAAGGGGCGGAACAGGCGACTTCGGGCCTCCTCGGAGATGCCGATTCCGGTGTCGGTCACGCGGAACGTCACCTCGTGCGCGCCGCCCGTCCTGGGGCGCGACGTCACCTCCAACGAGATGCGGCCCCGCTCGGTGAACTTGATGGCGTTGGACAGCAGATTGACCAGCACCTGCCGCAGGCGCGGCTCGTCGCCCGAGAGCAGGATGTCCGGGACGTCCGCGCCGATCTGGAGATCCAGCGAAATGGGCTTGTCCTGGATCGACGTGCGCATCATCGCGAACACCGACGTCGTGAGCCTCCGGATCTCGAACGGGGACGGCGAGAGGGTCAGTCGCTCGGCGTCGATCTTCGCGAAATCGAGGATGTCGTTGAGGAGCGCGAGGAGGCCTTTCGCGCTGTCGCGGATCGCGCGGGCGTGCTCCTTCTGCTCCGGGTCCAGGTGGCCGGCGGCGAGGATCTCCGACAGGCCGATCACCGCGTTCATCGGCGTGCGGAATTCGTGGCTCATCGCCGTCAGGAAGGCGGTCCTCGTGCGCGAGAGGGCGAGGGCGTTCTCTTTCTCCTCGGCGAGCCGGTGAATGGCGACCGTGGCCTTTCGCTCGGCCTCGTAGCGGCGGCGGCGCTCCGACTCGTGGGTGCGCGCGAGCGTGATCCCGAGGGCGTTCAGCGCGAGCACGCCGATGACGATGGAGCCGCGCGTCACGGTGCCTGTCTGCGCGGCCGGCGCCCACACGGCGAGGACCGTCGCCGAGGACACGACGAGCGCCGTCGCGATGCGGTACCAGAGCGCGCCGCGGAGGAGGAAATACGCCGTCGTGACGAGGAGCGTGTTGGTGACGATCTGGCCGAGGTGCTCGCCGTGGAGGTTGCGCGTGTAGCCGATCACCAGCGTGCCCGCGGCGAGGCTCAGCGTCGCGGCGGCCATCGCGGCGTCGAACCGCTGCGGGCTCTTGGCGCGGCGCACGGTCAGCAAGGCCGCGACACACACGGTCACGATCGTGGCGCGCGTCAGGAAGAGGGGCGCGAGGAGGGGCGAGCCGCGGAAGAGGACAAGGTCGTTCCGCGCGTAGAAGGCGCACGCCACGGCCGCGATCCCGAGCACCCACATCGCCGTGCCGCGATCCTCGCGGAGCACGTGGAAGCGATATCGGGTCGTCTGCAACAGGGACATGCGCGGCGTCCGCCCAACCGATGCGATTCGCCGTCAGGCTATCACAACCCGAGAGAGCGAATGACGCGTGGATTCGCCGGAGCGGCCCCCCGAGCCGGCGACTCCGGTGTTCGAAATCAGCCGTCTTCCGGCGGCTTCGGGCCGAACAGCGACGCCACCACCGCGCCGACCGGCAAGGACATGTAGCCGATCACGAGCGGCAGGCCCGAGACGACCTCGCTCTTCAGGATCATCCACACGCCGCCGAGGAGCAGCACGAGCTTCAGCACCGCGATGATCGCCCACGGCGCGGTGTTGCCCTTCTTCGTCAGGAAGGCCTGCACGACGCGCGCGAGCACGATGAGGTTCGCGACCGCGATCGCGCCGCCCGCGGCCACGCCGAGGCCGAAACGCAGGCCCGCCGCGATCATCGCGACCACCGTCACCACGCCGGCCGTCGCCGCGACGGTCTTCACCGCGGCCTGGAGCGTCTTGTCGTCCGCGCCTCCGCCTTCGTCTTCACCGGCTTTCGGCGCGTCGGTCTTCTTCTCACTCATCGTGCTTCTCCGCTCCAGGCTCGTTCGCTTTAGCGCCGGCAGACAGCTTTTCCACCTCGGCTTCGAGCGCGGCGTCCGAGGCGTCGTCGGAGCTCGCCTTCTCGGCGCCCTGGATCGCCCGTTGTTTGCGGTCCTCTTCGCGCTGCCACGCGAGGGCCTTCTCGTCGGGGAACGCGGGCAACGGGTTGCCTTCGACGGCCTCTTCGCGCTTCGCCTCGCGCTGCATGTCCTTCCACGCGCGGTGGACGGCCTTCGCCGCGGCGCCGCACCCGAAGAAGAACCAGATCACCGTGAACCATGGATCCGTGTGGAGCCACCCGTCGATTTTGTAGCCGATCCAGAGGCCCACGAGCACGCTCAGCACCATCTCCATGCCGACGGTGCCGAACTGTCCCATGCCCCGCAGGTTGCTCGCGTAGCGCTTCACGGCGCGCCTCGCAGCAGCGCGTTCGCGTCGCGCATGCGGCTCTCCACGAGCGAGAGCAGGAGCGGCCGCATCGCCCGCGCGGCGCGCGCGCGGTGACTGAGCTGGTTCTTCCGGAATTCGCCGAGCTCCGCCATCGTGACCTCCTCCCCGTCCACGAGGAACAAGGGGTCGTACCCGAAGCCGCCGTGGCCGCGGGCCGCGCGCAGGATCGAGCCTTCGCACCGGCCTTCCGTGACGATCGGCTCCCCTGCGCTCCACGGATCCACGAGCACCATCGTGCACCGGAAGCGGGCCGCGCGCAGGTCGTCGGTGACGTCCTCCAGCTCGTTCAAGAGGCGCGCGTTGTTCTCCGCGTCGGTCGCGCCTTCCTTCGCGAAGCGCGCGGAGTACACGCCGGGCCGCCCGCCGAGCGCGTCCACTTCGAGGCCGGAGTCCTCCGCGATCGTCACCATGCCGGTGCGCTGCGCGGCGGCGTTCGCCTTCAGGAGCGCGTTCGCGAGGAACGTGTCGCCGTCTTCGATCACCGGCGGGTGCTTGCCCGGAAGCGTCGACAGCGACACGAGCTCCACGCCGATGTCGCCGAAGAGCGCTTGCAGCTCGACGAGCTTGCCGCGGTTCGTCGTCGCGAGCAGCAGCGTGAACGGCGACGTCACGACGCGGCCCCGCGGGGCACCTGCAGCGCGCGCAGCTCGACGCCTTCGCCTGCGAGGGCCGCGCGCTGGAGCCGCGTGATCGAGTGCACGCCCGCGAGCGCCGCGTCGATGAGCGCGTCCATTTCGGCGCGCGACATCGGCTCGCCCTCGGCGGTGCCTTGCACTTCGATGATGGCGCCGGACTCGGTCGCGACGAGGTTCAGATCCACGTCGGCGTCGCGATCCTCTTCGTACACGAGATCGAGGAGCACCTCGGATCCGAGCTTGCCGGCGCTGATCGCGGCGACGGGCTCGCGCAGGAAGGGAGCCGCGCCGTCGCGCTTGTGGAGCTTCGCGGCCGCGAGCGCGAGCGCCACGAAGCCGCCCGAGATCGACGCCGTGCGCGTCCCGCCGTCCGCTTCGAGCACGTCGCAGTCGATCGCGATCGTCTTCTCGCCGAGCGCCTTCATGTCGACGGCGGCCCGCAGCGCGCGCCCGATGAGGCGCTGGATCTCCTGCGTGCGCCCGCTCGGGGCCTTGCCGCGGCCGTCGCGGGGCTCGCGCTTCTGCGGGCTCGATCGCGGGTGCATCTGGTACTCCGCGGTGAGCCAGCCGGTGCCGCGGCCGACCATCCATGCGGGCACGGAGGGGTCGATCGAAGCTGTGCACAGGACCACGGTGTTCCCCGCGCGGTACAGCACGGAGCCCTCCGCGTTGCGGTGAAAGCCCGGGGTCATCTCGATGCGCCGGTGCTCGTCCGGGCCTCTGCCGTCGTTGCGCGCCATGGGAGGCCGCTTACCTCCGATCCCCCGCCGACGAGAGAAAAAAAACAGCGCGGGCTTCCGCTCTGCTTGACCGCATGCACACTTGTTCGGTCAGATTGCAGCGCAGGAGGCGACGATGGCCAAGGGTCAAGAGAAACCGGCGAAGAGTAACAAGCCCAAGCTCAGCACCAAGGAGAAGCAGGCCAAGAAGAAGGAAAAGGCCGCCAAGAAGGACGGCAAGTAGCGTGTCCGCACCCCGGTGATCGCCGCCCGTCGATAGGCAGGCGGCGCCGGGGGGGCACCTTTTGTTACTTCGCGCTCTTCGTGACGAGCTTGTGTTTGTGAGAGCGCTTGAGCGCCCACTCCACGGCTGCGCGCGGCCGCACGACGCCGGCGCCTTGAAGCCCCTTGTCGACCTTCGGAAGAGGCCGGGCCGTGGCGCAGAGGCCTTCTCGGATCTCCGCGGGCGTCAGCAGCGGATCCGCCTCCAGCATCTGCGCCCCCACGGAGGCGGTGATCGGCGCGGCGAACGACGTCCCGTCGACGTGCTGGTAGTCGGGAGAGATGTATTTGCACCGCTGGATGCGGGCGGCGAGGGCGTCCATGAGCGCCGTCACACTGGCACGCTCCTCCGGCGTGGCGATCTGCCGCGTCTCGGAGAAGCCGTATTCTGCCGACAGCTCTTCGTACACCGAGAGGAGCTGAAACAAGGGCGCTGCTTCCCGGGCCGTCGGCGTGCCGGGGAGCATCGGCGCGGGGACCCAGATGGCCGGCGCGATGAGGTCCGGCTTGATGACTCCGGACTTCACCTGACCGTGGCTGGAGGGCCAGATCGTGTCGTCTTCGAACCCGGGAGTGTTGTTGTCGTTGCCGCCGCCGACGGTGATGGCGCTCTTCGCGGCGCCGGGGCCGGAGGGGGGTTGTCCCGCGACGTTGCCGGCCGCGGCGAACACCGTGATTCCGGCGGCGACCACCTCTTCGACGGCGGCCTCGACGTCGGCGATGTCCGGATCGCTCGGCGAGGTGCCGAGAGACACGTTGAGGATCTTGATGCCGAGGTGCGGATACCGCAGCGGAAACCGGATGGCGTGCGCCACGTTCTTGCCGAGGATCTGCCCGTCGTCGACGCCGGCCTTGATGAGGATGACCTCGGCTTCGGAGGCGAGCCCGCGGTAGCGCCCGCCGGAGACCCAGCCATTTCCGGCGGCGCAGCAGGCGGTCATGGTGCCGTGCCAGCTCCAGACTTGTGGGTTGAAGAAGTCGCCGGCGGTGGGCTTGTCGCGCGTGGCGTCGGCATACACCTTCACGCGCCGTTTCGGCCGCATGAGATCCGGGTGCGGGTAGAACCCGCTGTCCACGAACCCCATGACCACCCCGCGCCCTTTGTAGCGGAACGAAGCTTCCAGCCGTTCCGGGATTGAATAGACCTGAGGTCGCACTACGCGCTTTCCTCCGAGTCGCGCCACTCGACGTCGATGCCATCGGGCGCGTCGTTCTCGTCCTGCGTGACCTCCGGCGTGGCCGGATCGCGGTAGGCTGTTCGCTTATGCTCCAGAGCGTGCCGAAGCGCCTCGACGAGCGCGTGATCGCACCCCTTCGCGAGGAGATAAGGGATCGTCGTCTCGTCCACGAAGTAGTCCCGGTCCGTGCTGTCTTCTTCCTGGAGCAGCCGAGTCAGATCCTCGAACTGCTTGTCGTTCATGCGGAGCAGCAGCTTGCCGGTGCTCTTGAGGTGAAGGGTCTTCGCCATCGATCGGGCAGGGTATCACTGGACGGGGAAGGGGATGGCATTTCCGGCGGATCCAAGGGTACAGCGCGAGGGGGCACGTCACGCTCGCGGCGCTGATTTGTGGTACTGTGGGGCCCATGGCCAGCCACGGCTCCGCTCATTTTTGGTGTCCCCCGGCGGGCGGGGGGGGATCTGCGTCGTTCCCTGGTGAGGGGTCGCGGCTTCCCGCCGTGGACGATCGGCTCGCGCCGCCGGAGACGCGCGTCGAGTACTTGAATGGCCAGGAGATCTTCGCGGCGCCGGCGGGGGAGTGCCACGGGAGGCAGCACAGCTATGTGGACCGCGTGATCGGCGCGAACGTGAGAGAGCCTTACGCGGTGGCGGTCGATATGCTGACGCGCACGGAGGAAGGGTCGGATTTCGCGGCCGACGTCTCGGTGTACGAGCCGACCGGGGACCCGCGCGCGGAGGTGCCGATCGCTCGCAAGCTGGAGGAGATCGTCTTCGAGGTGGTCGACCGTCAGGCGGCGGCGATCCCGACGCGCAAGGCGGTGGAGCTGAAGGCTCGCGGTGTACGGCGGGTGTTCGCGGTGTTCACGAAGGAGCGGGCCATCTTCGAGTGGTCGTCGAGCGAGGGCCGCTGGGAGAAGCTCGCGACGGACGCGGTGATCGAGGACCCCTGTTTCGTGCGCCCGATCAGCGCGAACGGGATCGTGGACTGGCTCCAAGCGGACAACGAGGTCGCGGAGGCGCTGCTCACGAAGCGCCCGGAGCCGATCGTGAAAGCGCTCGCGGCGGAGCGCGAGGAGGGGCGCGAGGAGGGTCAACTCCTGGCGAAGCAACAGGTAATTCTCGGTCTCCTGGGGGCGCGCGGCGTCCCTGTGTCGGAGCAGGCGCGGGCCAGAATCCAGGCGACGAAGGACATGGCCCTTCTGGACCGATGGGTGACCGCGGTCCTCACGGTGACGGACGCGGAGCAACTCTTCGGTTAAGGCTTTTTGGGGGCCGCGGGAGAGGTCGCGTCGGGGCTGGCGCCTCCCTGGCACGCGTCTCGATAAGGCTTGTTTCAGAGCCCGAGGAGCTTCACGAGCTTGTCCGCGCCTCGGTCGAGGCCTTCGAGGGGCCACGGGCCGCGCACGCGCCCCGCCCCTCGAAGACGACGTGTGCGCTCGCCCGTGGTTCTGGCCGCTTCCCGTGGAAGCAACCTAACGTAGATGGCCTCAGGCTGTCTCGAACAGCTCGCTCGTGGACTGAACCTGTCCGGAGGCTGCGCGCTGGAACCATCGCTCCAGATCACGCACCTCCGCCGCATCGATCCTCGCGCGGGTCGCGGCGTCGACCCCGAGGCCTCTGGCCTCCAGAAGCGCCGGCACCGCCTGCACCAGAACCTCGCGGCGGCCTTTTTCGCGCCCTTTTTCGAGTCCTTCTTCGCGCCCCTCTTTGCGTCCTTCTTCGCGCCCCTTCGCGAGCACGGCCTCGAGATCCTCATAACCGCGGCGCTGGAGCAGGTTCACCAGCGTCGCGCGCTCGGCCTCGTCGCGATCGTAAAGCGCCTCTACCCGGACCGCGTTCTTCAGCACTCCAGGGGCCGTCAACATCTCGCCCGGATAGGCGGTCTGCATCTTCTTCCCCGGCTCGTGCACCTCGACTCGGCGCTTGCCCGTGAGGCGGACTACCCACAAATAACGCGTACCGAACGCCAGGAGATCGCGGATCTTCTCCTCCAAGGCGACCTCGTCTTGGCCGACGTCCGCGTACTCGATCGCCAGCGACGGCGCGCCCTTCACCCATCCAGGCTTGTTCGGGACGTTGCCCACCGCGACGTCCGGCGCGCGCAGCATATCCGGAGCAGGGGCATAACCCGTATCGACGCCGACCTCGGTCACCTGCGGGTCCCAGCCGACGACGGAGGCCCCGACCTGATTGCTGCCCGAGCCCGCTCCGCCCGTCGGCGCGCAACGAATCGCGTGGCCCCGCGACAGCTCGTACTCGTCGCCCGAGTGGAGCTGGTCCGCGCGGAAGGGACCTTGGGAGTACGCGTGGCTGCGGCTCGTCATGGCGCTACGCTAGCACGGCGTGGAAAGGAAGGGGCGTTCCCCTTGAAACGAGGCTGCGGAGTGGGGCGGAGCGCTGTCGAGGAGAGTGGGCCCCTCACCGAGGCTGCGCCAGGCCCAGCAGCGTCACCAGCTTCTCGCAACCTCGGTCGAGGCCTTCGAGGGGCCACGGGCCGCGCACGCGCACGTGCTCGTTCTCGACTGCCACCTTCGCGGAGGAGAGCGCTGTCTTCTCGCCGAAGCGGTCCGGGAACAGCACGAGGCCCAGGCGCAGCTTGCCGAGGAACGACTCCACGTCTTGACCGAGCGTCTCCGGTTTTTCGCCGCCCTTCGGCTCGATGTCGATGTCGATCTGCGGGTCGTCGCCGAGCGTGAACGTGCCCTTCATGTGGCGGATTCGCCGCATCGCGCCGCTCGGGTCGAAGGCGCCTGTCTCGCGCGACAGCTCTTCAAAAGCCTCCTTGCTCATCGCGAATCCGAGAGCGCCCGTCTCGGGCAGGTCCATGCGCTTGTACTCCTCGGAGGCGGGGAGAGACGCCGTCACGATCTCCGCCTCCGTGCCGAGGACGAGCGTGCCGTCATCGGCTTGCGCCATCGCGATTCCGGTGGGGCCGACGAGCATTTCTGCGTTGCGGTGCCAGCCCTGAATGCCCTCTTCCTGAAAGACCTTCTCCATGCCCGGTACGAATTTGCCAGGCTTGAAGTTGCCGCCCACGAGGAGCACCCAGCTCTTCGAGTCCATGGAGGCGACGATCATCTCGCGGATATCGAGGGTCGGGTTGATGCCAGTGTCCTCGGAGACGCGGTCGGCGAAGGTCTTTCCGGCCTTCTGAGAGGGCCTGTCGACGAGCAGGGGCCAGAGGTACTTTCGCACGGGGGCGAAGGTGCCAATCTGCCGCGCGTCCACGCGGATGGCCACGTTGGAGGCGGCCGGGATGTGCCGGCGCGCGAGAGGCGTGTACCGCACGAGGAACAGATACCCGATCACGACACCGGCGATCGCGAGCACGCCGATCACGGCGAGGACTGCGGCGATCCACTTCCTGGCACGCCCCGGCGGAGCCGCGTCGGTGACGGTCGGCCGCATCTCGTTCGCTTGCGGCTCCCCGGCCTCGGCGGGCTCACTTTCGGAGGCGTCCGCGGAGGAGGGCTGTCCAGCGGGAGAGGCGTCTTGCGAATTGACGCCTTGCGGATTGGGCCCTTGCTGACTGGCACTTTGTGAGTTGCCGCCTTGCGGATTGGGTCCTTGCGAATTGGCGCCTTGAGGATTGGTCCCTTGTGCGTTGCCCCCTTGCGCGCCCGGCACATGCGGCCCCGCGTGCGGGGGAGTCGCCGGCGCAACGCCGAGGAGCGTCCGCGCCCCAGGAGCGAGCACGGGAGTCGCACCCGGCATCGGACCGCCCACGGAGCTGGTCGTATTCTGTCCTGCGGCGGCCGTAGCGGCGGCGCCAGGTTCTGCGGCGGCGAGCGCTGCGGCGGCGGGCGTCACGAGGGGCGCCGCAGCGGCGGGCGCGGCGGCTGCGGGCGGAGGCGGCAGCGCCTCGCGGGCCGCTTCTTCGTGCGGATCGTGCGCGTCCGGCGTCGTGTCGCTCACGGGAGTGGGCGCCCCGAAGAGGTGCGGCGGCGCCACCACCTGCGCCCGTTGCCCCGGCATCGCCGGAATCTGCGCGAGCAGCCCCGCCGACTGAGCGGGCGCCGGATACGCGACCGGCGGAGGCGGCGGAGTCGGCGGCCCCGGCGGAATCCGGACCTCCGAAGGCGGAGACGCAGCGGCCCCCGCCAGAATAGGCACCATCGGGCTCGCGACTGGCGCGCTCGGAGCTTGCGGTCCGCCAAAAGGCTTCTCGGCGCTCCCGGAGGCGTTCGGCGAACCGCCAAAAGGCTTCTCGACCGCCGAGATCGGGTTTGGCGGTCCGCCAAAAGCACTTTGGGCGGCCGAGATCGGGTTTGGCGGTCCGCCAAACACTTTCGGGACCGCCGAGATCGGGTTTGGCGCTCCGCCAGACACGTTCGGGACCGCCGGGAGCGCCTTCGGCGGCGCGGCAGGCGCGTCCGGGGTCGTCGCGAACGCCGTCGGCGGCCTCCCGAACCCCATCGCGGCCGGGGCCATCGGCTGCGGCGCCACCGCCTGCACGGCTGCCGGGTGCACCGGCACGGGCTGCGTCACCGCCATCTGCGCCGGCGCGGCGTGCAGCGGCGCGACCGGCTGCGTCACGGCCATCGGCGGCCCCGCATGGAGCGGCGCTGCGGGCGGCGTCGGCATCGCGCGCATCGCGGCCGTCGCGGGGGGCGGCGCTGCGTGGAGCGGGGCCTGCGGCGGCGTCGGGTACGTGTGCGGCGGCGGCATGTCCGGCAGCGTCGGCGAGGCCCCACGTCGTGCCCCCACCGGCTGGTCCACCAGCGTCGGCGAGGCCCCACGTCGCGGCGGTTGCGCGGCCGGCGGCACGTCATCGAGCGTCGGGCGATCCCCGTCCGGGGGCTGACTTTGCGTGGGAGGGAGCGGCTCGTCGGCGAGCGTGTTGCCCATGCCGAACCGCTAGCACAAGCCGGGCGCCCCGCGCGCGTCCCGATCGCGGTCAACGTGCGCGGCGCCCTTCACCAGACCCCCCAATCACCGATCGATCAGCCGCACTGGCCGTTGGCCTGGCAGCGCTCGCCGACGCCGCATGTCTGGCCGCCGCACACGCAGCGGCCGGCGGCGCTGCACGCGAAGGTGCCGCTCGTGCCTGCGTTGCAGTCGAGGGCGGCGTCGCACCGGCACTCCGGTGCCGCGTTCACGCCCAGATCGAAGCAGATGAAGCCCTCCGTGCACGCGTGGCCGCAGGCGCCGCAGCTCAGCGGGTCCGCGCGCAGGTTCTTGCAACCGGCCGGGCTCACACAGCACGTCTCACCTGCGGCGCAGGCCGCTCCGCCCGCAGCCGCGCACGAGCACACGTTGACGCCGCCCTGCGAGGCGCACGCCTCTCCCGACGCGCAGGCCGTGCCGTTGCACGAACAAAGGCCGTTGTTGCAAGAGCCTTGCGCCGGGCCGCCCGGACCGTCGCCGTCACACTGCGAATTCTGGAAACAACCGCACAGGTTCTGCACACCAGGTGCGTTGTATACACACTGGAGCGGGTTCTGCGGGTTGCCCTGCGCCGTGCACGCGTTGCCGCATCCGCCGCAGTTCGTGCTGCTGTTCGAGGCGTTCAGCTCGCAGCCGTCGTCCTGCGCCGGCGAGGACGGATAGCTGCAGTTCGCGCGGCCGATGTCACACGCGGAGCTGCAGAGGCCGCCGGAGCAGCTCAGCGACGCCACGGCGCCGTTCGACGTCTGGCACACGTGACCGCACGCGCCGCAGTTCTGCACGCTGTTGTCGAGCGCCGTCTCGCACCCGTTCGAGGCGTCGTTATCGCAGTCGCCGAAGCCCGCATCGCAGGCGATCGCGCACACTCCGTTGGTGCACACCGCCGTCCCGCCGGGGCCGCCGGGGCACACGTTGCCGCAGCCGCCGCAGTTGTTCACGTCCGCCGTCGTCGGCAGCTCGCAGCCGTCCGCTGGGTCGCTATTGCAGTTGCCGAATCCAGCGTTGCAGTTGCCGAGCTGGCAGTTGCCGGCGGCGCAGTTGGCTTGCGCGTGCGCGAAGATGCAGACCTTCCCGCACATGCCGCAGTTCTGCGCGGACGTGGCAGTGTTGATCTCGCACCCGTTCGCCGCGCCCATGTCGCAGTCGGCGAAGGTGCCATTGCACATCTGGACCGCGCACTGACCGCCATTGCACACGCCGACGCCGTTCGCGGGGCTACAAGGGGAGTTGCAGCCGCCGCAGTGATCGACGTCGCTGTTCAGGTCGGTCTCGCAGCCGGTCGCCACTTGACCATCGCAGTTGGCGAAGCCAGCGTCGCAGTTGATCCCGCACGTGCCATTATTGCACACGGTGGTGCCGTTCGGGCCGTTCGGACAGGCGTTGTCGCAGGTGCCGCACGTCAGCGCGGAATTCTTCGTGTCCGCCTCGCACCCGTTCGCCGCCATCCCGTCGCAGTCGCCGAAGCCGTTCGCGCAGCTCTGCACCACGCACATGCCGGCCTGGCACTGGGCCGCGGCGTTCGGCAGATCGCATTTGTCGCCGCAGAAGGCGCAGTTCAGGCCCGTGCCGAGATCGGTCTCGCAGCCGTCCGATGGGTCGCTGTTGCAATCCCCCTTGTCCGGGGGGCACTGGAGGGTGCATTTGCCGGCCTGACAGGACTGATCCTGGCCGCATTGCGTGGCGCAGTCGCCGCAGTGCTCGGGGTCGTTCTGAAGGTCGCTCTCGCAGCCGTCCGTCGCGCCGCCCGAGCAGTCGCCGAAGCCCTCGTCGCACGTGTCGATGGCGCACTGGCCCGCATCGCACGCGGGCGTCGCGTGGGGCGTCACACACTTGTTGCCGCAGGCGCCGCAGTTCAGAGGATCGGTGTCGGGGTCCACCTCGCAGCCGTTCGCGTCGAGGCCGTCGCAGTTCCGGTGGCCTTCGAGGCACGTGCCGACCGCGCACTGGTAGCTGCTGTTCCCGAGCACGCAGGCGGCCGCCGCGTTCGGGATGGCGCACGGATCGCACGCGACCGCCGCGCAGCCGTGCGTCGGGTCCTGCAGGGTGTGGCAGCCGTCGTCGCACGGCTTCTGCCCGACCTCGCACGGCTGAAAGGCCCCGAAGTCCTGCGTACAGCCCGGCCCCACGAGATAAACGAACAGCGCGGCGAGCCCCAACGAGAGGAGGTGGCGTGTCTTCATCGAGCGTCCCTGAAAGCAAGCGGCCCCGAGAGAACGAGGCGCAGAGGCGCCGAGACTACTCTGTTCGCCGCCCCCTCGATAGCCGCTCTGTGGAACGTCGCCGCGGAGCCGCCCGCGTACGGTCAAGGGGCCAGTTTGTACCCGTACCCGTACACCGTGAGGATGTGCTCGGGTTTGTCCGGCGATTTCTCGACCTTCTTGCGCAGCTTCACGATGAAGTTGTCGACGGTGCGGTTCGACGGCGTGCCCTCCACGCCCCAGATCTTCTGGAGGATCTCGTCGCGGTGCACGGGCTGGCCGATGCGCTCGTTGAGCAGGCGCAAAAGCTCCACCTCGTAGAACGAGAGCTGCGACGCCTTGCCTCCGCGCGTGAGCGTGTGCGTCGTGAGGTTCACCGACGCCTCGCCGATCGTGAACGTCTCCGCGGTCGCCTCGGAGGGGCGCGCCGCGCGACGGAAGAGCGCACGGATGCGCGCGATCAGCTCGCCGACGCTGAAGGGCTTCGTCACGTAGTCGTCCGCGCCGGCGTCGAGGCCGCGGATCTTGTCGACCTCCTGCGAGCGCGCCGTCAGCATCAGGATGGGCACGAACGCGTCCCAGCGACGCAGCTCCTCGCACACCTTGAAGCCGTTCGTGTCGGGCAGCATCAGGTCGAGGAGGATCGCGTCCGGCTTCTCGTGCCGCGCGAGTTGCACGCCGTCCTTGCCCTTGTTCGCCGACACGACGCAGAACCCCTCGAATTCGAGGGCGTCGGTCAGGCCGAGCACGATGTGCGGCTCGTCCTCGATGAGGAGGATCTTCTTCTTGGCCGTCACGAACCCCTTTCGTAGTCCAAAGAGGGCGCGGTGCGAAAGCGCGATGTTCTCGCGATGCGCCGTGAGGAGTAGGAAAGAAACATGCCTCGGATCGAGCTCGCGGCCTGTCAGGTCCATGTCACCCTCGCGGACTACACGTCGGAGGCGAGCTTCCTCGCGATGCTGGATCGGGCTGGAAACGCCCTGGATCGCGCGCGGGAGAAGGACTCCGCGGGGCGGCCGCGTCACGCGTGCGTCGCGGTCTTTCCGGAGATGGTGGGGGCGTTCCTCCCCGTCGCGGGCCGCGATCGCGTGATCCGGGGCGCGCGCACGACGGACGGCGCGCTCACCCGCGTGGCGCTGCGGCGCTTGCCGGAGGTGGTCCGCGCGATGCGAAAGGGACATGTCCTCTCGCCGAAGGTGGGGTTCCTCCTGTCGGCGGCGGCGGACGTGCACCGCATCTATCGGTCGGCGTTCTCGGCCTTCGCGAGGCGCCACGGCGCGTGGGTGGTCGCGGGCAGCGCGCTCTTGCCGAGGAACGCGCGCGGCGAGACCGCGGAGGCCTTCGAGCCGCTGGACGGTCGCGTGTTCAACACGTCGTACGCGTTCGGTCCGGACGGCGCGCACGTGGCGACGACGCGCAAGGTGAACCTGGTGCCGACGCTGGAGGACGCGCTCGGTTTGTCGCCGGGAGACGCCGCGGACGTGCGTCCGTTCGAGGCGCCGTTCGGCCGCGTGGCGACGCTGATTTGTTACGACGGCTTCCTGGTGCCGCACACGGAGCGCGAGCCTTCGTTTCAGCGCATGGCCCCGGTGTGTGACGCGCGCGGCGCATCGATCCTCGCGCACCCTGCGGCGAACCCGTGGCCGTGGGACGAGCGCTGGGTGTTCGCGGCCGAAGGAGAGCGCCAGCTCCGCCGCGAGCAGTGGCAGAGCGAGGGCCTCGAAGCCTCGCTGCGTTCCCCGCGCCTCCCGCACCTCCGCTACGCCGTGACCGCGCACTTGCTCGGCGACGTGCTCGACAACCACTTCGAGGGCCGCTCGCAGATCTTCGATCGCGTCGACGGAGAGCCGAAGGTGATCGCCGAAGCCTCACGCGCGGACGCATCACGCGCGGCGGAAGAGGTGATCGTGCGCGCCGTCGAGATCTAGCGATTCGTTTCGAATTTGCCTATTTTCGTAGGGCGTTCAGCGTCATGTGGATCAACAGCACCAGGACGCCGAGGACGATCAGAACGACGCCGAGCACCTCTTGCGCGTGCGCCGCCAAGAGCAAGGAGCCGCTGCCGAGGAAGGCGATCATCGCGAGCCCCGCGAAGATGCGCGCGCCCACTCGCTCCGCGGCCGGGCGCAAGGCCGGATCGTTCACCACCAACGAGAGGCGACCGAGCCGGAGATCGTCGAGGATCTCGCGCGTGAGCGGCGGCAGCTCGTACGCGGCGGTGCTGAGGCGCTCCACGCCGCGGTAGAGGTCCATCGTGAGGCGCTCGGGGGAGTAACGCTTCTTGAGGAGGTCGAGGAAATACGGGCGCGCCTCGCCGTAGACGTCGAGCTCCGGGTCGATCTCCTTGCCGACGCCCTCCACCGTCATCAGCGCCTTGCCGACGAGCAGGAAGTCCGGCGGGATCTCGAGGCCGTACTTCGTCGCGCCGTACACGAGATCGCCGATCATCGCCGAGAGGTTGATCTCCTTCAGCGGGCGGCCGAGATACTTCTCGCTGAGCATCGCGACCTCGGCCCGGTACGCGCGCATGTCGACCTTCTTCGTCGGCGTCGCGATCGCGTAGAGCGCGTCCGCGATGCCGACGTAGTCCTGACGCACCGCCGCGACCATGAGGTCGATCGTCTTCTCGCGCATCTCCGGCGACAGACGGCCCACCATCCCGAGGTCGATGAAGCCGACGCACGGGCGCTCCGGCGTGCCCATGATGAAGAGGTTGCCGGGGTGCGGATCGGCGTGAAAAAAGCCGTCTTCGAAGATCATCTTGATGATGATCTGCACCGACACCTTCGCGATCTTCGGGCCCTCGAAGCCGCGGCTCTTGACCGCGTCGTAGATCTTGTAGCCGTCGAAGAACTCGATCGTGAGCACGCGGTTCGTCGTCGCCTGCTTGTAGACCTTGGGGAACCGCGCGACGTCCTTGCCCGCGAAGTTCTGCGTGAAGCGCTGCGAGTGCTCGGCCTCCAGCTTGAAATCGAGCTCGCTCGTGATCGCGCGATCGAACTGATCCACGAGCGCGACCGGCGAGTAGATCTTCGACTCGGGGATCGCGCGCTCGACGAGGCCCGCGAGCATGTGGAGCAGCTCCAGATCGCGCACCACCGTCTCGCGCACGCTGGGGCGCTGCACCTTCACGACGACGTCCTTCGGGCCGTCCTCCGTCTTCAGCACCGCGCGGTGCACCTGGCCGATCGACGCGGCCGCGAGAGGCTTCTCGTCGAAGCGGTCGTAAATGTCCTGGATCGAAGCTCCGAGCGACGACTCGACCGCGGCCTTGATGTCGTCGAAGGGGAGGGGCGTCACCTCGTCCTGGAGCTTCTTCAGCTCCTTGATCCACTCCGCGGGGAGCACGTCGGGTCGCGTGGAGGCGATCTGGCCGAGCTTCACGAACGAGGGGCCGAGATCCATGAGGACCATGCGGCCGCGCTCGGGGAGCGAGATCGTCTTCTTTTCCTTTTCGCCGCGCTCCGTCTCCGCGTCGGGCACGACGAGGTTCGCCGCTTCTTCGCCGAGATCCGGGGGCGGCGCGGGCAGCTCGGGGACGCCCGCTTTTCCCTTCTTCGCGGCGCCGCCGAAGCCGAGGCGCTGCGCGATCTCGCCGAAGCCGTGGCGGACGAGCACCAGGTAGATCTGGCGGAGGCGGTTGAGATCGCGGACGGCTCCGAGGATCGACGGCATCACCGCACTCGTATCACGGTGCCCGGTTCGTGCGGCATCGGGAGCGAGGCCGTCCACCCCGCAGGCAAGCGCGGGCCCGTCCACCAGAAGAGGCGCTGCGCATCGAGCGGCGAGAGGTTCACGCAGCCGTGGCTGCGCACGTTGCCGAACGAGCGATGCCAGTACGCGCCGTGGAGGGCGACGCCCTTCGAGAAGAACTGCACGTACGGGACGCTCTCCATGCGGTAGTAGCGCGACGCGTTCTCGTCCTCGAGGTTGTCCATGTCGGTGGAGAGCAGCTTGATCCAGATGCGGTTCACGCCGATCGGGGTCGCGTTGCCGGTGCCCTGCTTGCCTTTTCCGGTGGAGACGAGCGTCGCGAAGACAGGCTTTTTGCCCTCGTAAGCGACGAGCGTCTGCGTCGCGAGCTCGACGTCGATCCACTTCTCGCCGGTGTCGACGTTGACCTCCTTCGGCGGATCGCTGACGGACGCGCGGCGCACGTCGCTCGCGGCGATCCACTCGGACGCGCCGATGCGCAGGTAGCGGCCGGACTGCGCCTCTTCGAGCACCGGCACCACGTCGAAGCGGAGGCGCGTCGTGGACGTCGGCGCGCCGCCTGGGCTCTTGCGCACGCGGACCTTGTCGGGGAGCACCCACGCGAACGGCATCGGCCCCGGCGTCGACGGGAGCGTGTACGCGCCGGGCAGCACCTCGCCGTGCAGGGTGGACGGCCGCGAGGGGCCGAGATCGCGCATCGGCACCCAGAGGTTGTGCGACGTGCGGCCGTACAGATCGCCCTCGTACGTGCGCTCTTCGATCACCGCGACCGCGAAGCCGGGATCGAGCTGCATCTGCGGATCGCCGAGGTCCACCGCGTCGAGCCTGCGGTACGCGGAGGAGCCGTCGGGGCCGACGAAGTAGTAGCGGTACGGGAGGCCGTCCTTCGGGTCCGCGAAGGTGTGGGCGCTCGCGCGGACGGGCGCGTTGCCGGACAGCTCCAGCGCGGCGTCGCAGATCCACGCGAAGGGGCCGACGTGGATGAAGCGGCCCGCGCACCCCGGACCCACGCGCGCGCCGAACACCGGGAGCCGAGCCTCACGGCCCGCGGCGCCGCGCTTCTTGCCGGATTTCGAAGGCGTCGCGACGATCGGCTCGTCCGCGCGGAGGACGCGCGCGCTCTTGACCCACGAGGGCAGCGGCACGTCGCCCTTCGCGACCCACGGAGGACCGAGGCCGGCGCTCGCGGGCGCGGAGAACGAAGCTGTGAGGGAGAGGACGACCGCCGCGATTCCGAGGGGAAACGCAGCGGTCTTGAGGCGATCAGCCGCGGTACGAGAAGCGGACCTCATGGTCGCAGATGCGGAACATGTCGCCTTCGGCGATCGCCTTCCGCGCGATGCGCTGGCCGTTGTATTCGACGCCGTTCGTCGAGCCCATGTCGACCATGTAGAACTGGCCGTTGAGGTACTCGACCATCGCGTGCTGGCGCGACACGTTCGGGTCCTTGATCGTGAGATCGCTCGACTGCTTGCCGCGGCCGATGATGAAGCGATCCTTGTTCACCGCGAACTTCTGGCCACCGTAGAAGGCCTGGAGCGGCGGCATCCCGCCTGCGCCGGGGCCCGTGATCGGCGGGGGCGGCGGCTGCTGCATCCCGAACGGAGGCGGCGGCGCCATCACCGGGCCGGGCGGCTGGATCGGCGCCGGCTGCATGGGCGGCGGACCGGCCGGGATCGGCGGCGGAGGCGGCATTCCACCGCCCATCGGAGGCGGCGCCGGAGGCATGGGCGGACCGCCGCCGGGGATTCCGGGCGGAGGCGGCATCTGCATTCCGGGCGGCGGACCACCGAGGCCCATCGGAGGCGGGGGCGGCCCGCCCATCCCGCCACCCATCGGAGGCGGCGGAGGCGGCGCCATCCCGCCGCCCATCGGAGGCGGAGGCGGCGGCGCGCCGTATTGGCCAGAGCCACCCGTGCCGGGCGGAGGCGGCGGAGGCGGCGCGGATCCAGGAGCGCGCGGCGCCATCGGCCGGACCGTTCCACCGGGAGGCGGAGGCGGCGGCGGAGCGAGACGCGCGCTCGGCGGCGGAGGCGGCGGACGCACACCGCTCGGCGCCGGAGGCGGCGCAGGCACGCTCGGACGCTTGGCGCCGCCCATCGGAGGCGGAGGCGGCGGCGGGCCACCCGGACGCGGCCCCGGAAGCGGAGCGAGCCCCGGAATCGGCGGGGGAGGCGTGTACGCGCCGGGCGGTCCAGGCGGAGGCGGAGGCGCCTGACCGAAGCCCGCCGGCGGTGGCGGAGGCGGCGGACCACCGGCCCCGACCATCGGAGGCGGAGGCGGCCCGGGCACGCCCGGATACTGACCGGAGACGCCCGTGGGCGGAGGCGGCGGCACCGCAGGACCACCAGGGATCGGCGGGTAACCCGGCTTCGGCGGACCGCCCATATCCATGGCGCCGGGCGGCGGCGGATAACCCGGCTTCGCGCCCGTCATGTCGAGACCAGGAGGCGGCGTGGCCGAGAAGCCTTGCGGAGGCGAAGGAGGCGGCGGGGGGACCGCGCCGGGACCGGGCACCGCGGCGTGCGGACCGGAGCCGGGCGCGCCTTCACGCGTGCCACCAGGGAACGGCGTCCGCGGGCTGTAGCTCCGCTGGCGCGCGTACTGCTTCATCGATTCGTTGATCAGGTAGTCGATCGAGCACTCGAGCTCGCGCGCCATCTGCTCGAACGTCTCCCACAGGACGTCGCGACACTGAAATGTGCGTGCGCTTTTCTTGTTGGGATCCGCGCTCATTTCTTCTCGTCCTTCTTCGGCTCTTCCTGCTTGGGCGCGTCCTTCTTCTCTTCTTGCTTGGGCGCGTCCTTCTTCGGCTCGGGAGCCCTGTCGAGCATCGCGGGCTCGACGCAGTACTTCACGAAGTCACCCACCGTCTTGATGTCTTTCTGCTCGCGTTCCTTCGGGTCTTTCGCGCCTTCCTTGGCGACCTCGCAGGCCCACTTGCAGTCCGGATCCACATCGCAGGTCGGGGCTTGCGTGGAGTCCGATTCGAGAGGCTTCACGTCGTCGATCTGCGTCTTGTCGGCGAGCGTCAGGTAGTAGGACAGCGCCGTCGTGCGGACGACGCCGGGGCCGCTCGTGAGGTGCTTCTTGAGCGCCTCCGTGGCCTTGCCTTCCTTCAGATCGCCGATGAGCGCACCGTACGTGATCGCCTCGGCCATGGCGAAGTTCTTGCCGTCGGCGGGCAGCTTGCTCATGAACTCGTCGACGTGCTTCATGGTGCTCATCTTGAGCACCGTCGCCGCGGCGACGCGCCGGATCTTCCACTTGTCGCCCTTGAAGAGGTCGTAGAGCTTGTCGACGACGGCCTCGCGCGGGAGCTCTCCCACGCGGCGGAACGCGAGGTCCAGGATCGAGTCGGGCGCGTCGCTCTTCGCGATGTCGAGGATGCGCTTGATGTCGTCCGAGTTGTTGCGATCGAGGTGGCCTTCGAGCGCGGCGAGCGCGGCCTGCCGCCGCTTCTCGATCTGCTCCTTCTTCAGGTCCCAGAGGGCCTGCGCGGTGGCGGCCTTCTCCTTCGTCTCCTTGTCGGCCTTCGCGTCCGCGGCCTCGGGTCGCTTGCCGAGATCCGGGCCCTTGTCGCCCGCGAAGCCGAGGCAGAAGTCGATCGCCGGGCGGCCTCCGACGCGCTTCAGCGAGCCGAACGCGCGCATCAGCTCTTCGCCCTGGTAGCTGATGAGCTGCATCTGGAACTGGTCGGGCGTGGGCTGGAGCTTCGACGCGGTGTTCGCGGCTTCGAGCTCCGGCTTCTTCACCTTCATCCACTCTTCCGACGCGACGTACTTCGCGACGGCGACGAGCGCGGCGGACGCGGCCTCCTTCGTCTTCGCGTCGCCCAGCTCGGCGACGAGCGCGGCCATTTGATCCAGGCGTCGCGAGTCCCGCGTCATCAGCTTGGGCAGGCCCACGACCGACGTCGGGCCGATCGTGCGGAGCAGCTGCTCCATGCCGTAGAGCTGCGTGCGGTTGTCCAGGCGGTGCTCGAAGTCGGCCATCGCCCACTCGATCAGCGCGGCTCGCAGATCCTGCTTCAACCCCTCGTCCGAGAGGACCGGGTTGCGATCGGCTCCGAGCATCGCGAACGCCGCGTCCTTGTAGGGGAACGACGGATCCGGCGGCGAAGGCTGGCCCGCTTGCCCGACGGGCGGCGGCTTCTTCAGCTCCGTGATGATCTGCGGGATGAGGTTCTTGACGATCGTCTGCCGCGTGTCGGACGGGACGGCCGCGAGCGCGTCCACGAAGGTGCGCTTGCATGCGTCGAGATCACCGTCCGGATCGATCTGCGAGAACGCAGGCCGACGGCCGGATCGAGGCTTCATCCGGATCAGGGCGAGGGCCGCCTCGACTCGGAGGTTGATGTCGTACTTGTCGTGGACGAGCACGGCACAAAGCTTCCGCGGTCCGCGATCCGTCGTCTCCCAGCGGTGGAGGTCGTTCTGATCGACCCGGCACCCCGAGAGCAACGGCACCACAGAGACCGCGATCGCGAGCGCGATTTGCGCCGCGAGCCGAGATCGCACAGGCGAAGCGCCGACCGTTCTGGCCGCGTTCTCCGCGTCTGCGCGACCTCCCCTGGTTCGTTCAGCAGTTGCCATTCGTGTCCTGGACCTGGCGCGGATGGTACCCACTATGCATGACCCATCCAAGAAGTTTCCCCTTCCATTTGAGGGATATGCGGGATTCGAAGGGGAGAGCCGACGCGGTCGGGTGCGAAGTTGGCCCAGCGCGGGGTCGCTTTCTATGTAGGACCCCCGGTCCTCATCCATGGGTGATCTCCTCTTCGCACCGCGCCGTTCGCCGGCTTCGGAGGGCGGCTCGAAAGCCGCTCCCGGCGAGGCTCTTTCGAAGCTCGAACCCGATGTCGAGGACGCACTGCCGCCGCGCACGCGCGCGCCACGATCGAAGGAGGCACAGCTCCGGCTGAAGGAGGAGGCGCTTCTTTCGAAGGACGAGGCGCCGCCCACGAAGGTGGCGGCTCCACGCGCGCGATCCCCGCGATCGAAGGACGCGGCGGCGCGATCGAAGGAAGACGCGACCGCGAACAATGCGGCGACGAAGAACGGGACGATGAAGGACGCGGCGCTCAAGGGGGCCGCGCAGAAGAGCGCGCCCAAGGACGGCGGATCCAGGGACGGCGGGGCCAAGGACGGCGCCTCGAACGGGGACGGATCGAAGCCGAAGCACGGGTACGCGCGCGAGGCGGCGGCGCTGCTGCTGCTCGCTTCGGCGCTGTACACGTCGCTCGCGTTGGCTTCGTTTCAAGGCGATCCGATGCGGCTCGAGATCACCGGCGCGGACTGGGTGGGCCCGGTCGGAGCGGTGGTCGCGGGGGCGCTCGTGCAAGGCGTCGGGCTGTGCGCGTGGCTCGTGCCGTTCGGGCTCGCGATCTTCGCGGCGCCGCTGCTCCAAGGGAAGCCGTCGAAGGTCTCGCTCGTGCGCGTCGCGGGGGATCTCGTCGTCGTGCTCGTCGCTTCGGCGCTGCTCCACGTGGCGTTTCCGCGGGCCACGTCGTTCGGCGCGATGCCGATCGGCGGCTCGGCCGGAGAGCTGTTCGGCGAGGTCATGCGCGCGCTGTTCTCGACGATCGGCTCGTACATCGTCGGGCTCACGGTGGTGTCGCTCATCCTCATCGGGCGCGCGGCGTTCTCGATCATCGACTGGGCCCAGCGCGCGCAGGAGCGGGCGCGGCTCATCCGCGAGCGCGGCGAGGGCGGCATCCGCGCGCTCGCGACCGCGTGGGACGAGGCGCGCGCCATCGAGGAGAAGCGGCGCGACGACGAGCGGCGCGCGGGCGAGCCGGTGATCACCGAGGCGTGCGACGAGGCGATCTTCGCGGCGCTCGCGGACGACTCGCCGGCGCCGTTCCCGCGCGTGAAGCCGCTGGAGCTCGCGGTGGCGAACGCCTCCGCGCGCGTCGCCGTGCCGGCCGCGATGCCGGAGCTCGCGCTCGCGGGCGACGCGGGGATGGGGCTCGCGGCGCTGGTGGGCGGATCGTTCGGGCCTTCGATCTCCGCGGAGGCGACGCGCTCGTCGCTCGGCGCATCGGCGGAGGCGGCGCGCGCATCGGCGGAGGCGGCGCGTCCGCTCGGCGGCGCTTCGAACGCCTCGGATCCTCGGCAAAACAAGGGTGCGGTCGCGCAGAGCCTGCTCCGCGCGGTCCGCGCGGAGGCGCCGACGCCCACGCCCGCAGCGGCGAAGATCGAGAAGGCGAAGCGCGCGCGGAGCAAGAAGGCCGAGGAGGCCGAGGTCCCCGCGGCCGGCCCGATCATCGTCGGCTCGGGATCGCAGGACGCGAGCCGCGTCGTCGAGATCGTGAAGGCGCCGGAGCCGAGCGCGATCGTCGCGGTGACCGAGGACGCGTCGATGGATCGCGACGACGGCGACGCAGGCGCTCTGCAGCCGAGCGTCCAGGCGAGCGGGCCGGCTGTCATTCACGTTGCGGACGTGCCGGTGCGACGGGCGGCTTCGTCGACCGAGAAGAAGATCATCCGCGCGATCATGGAGCCCGCGCCTCCCACGGCGCGATCCGTCGTCGAGGAGACCGCCGGGATCCGCGAGGACGTGAAGGCCGACGACGCGAGCGAAGACGGCGTCGACGAGACGAGCCCGCCCGCAGCGATCCGCGCTCCGATCGCGAGCGCCGCTCCAGCCGTTTCGGTCCGCGCGCCGATCGAAGCTGCCGCGGCTGCATCGCAGGTCCGCGCCTCGAAGGAGCCGGCGCCTGCGCAGGTTCGTGCGCCGATCGCTGCGGCTCCCGTTCGTGCGCCGATCGCTGCGGCTCCCGTCGTCGTGCCGCCTCCTCCGGCTCCGCAACCTGCGCCTGCGAAGGTCGAGGCGGAGGCTCCGGCGGAGCTCGTGATCGTCGATACGAGCGCGGCGCTCAAGGCGCAGAAGCCGGCGGAGATCGTGAAGGTCGTGCCGGCGATCGGCGAAGGGTTCCGGCTGCCCACGACCGACATGCTCGATGAGGCGGCGGGCGGGCGCGTGCAGCTCGATGAGGAGATCCTCAAGCAGACGGCCGTGCAGCTCGAGAAGGTCCTCATGGACTACGGCGTGAGCGGCAAGGTCGAGGAGATCCATCCCGGCCCCACCGTCACCACGTTCGAGGTCGCGCCCGCGGCCGGCACGAAGGTCTCGAAGGTCGCGAGCCTCGCGGACGATCTCGCGCTCGGGCTGTCGCGCAAGGTGCGCATCGTCGCGCCGATCCCCGGCAAGAACCGCATCGGGTTCGAGATCCCGAACGATCGCCGCATGCCCGTCGTGATGCGCGAGCTCGTCGAGGACAAGCGCTTCCTCGAGATGAAGGCGCCGCTGCCGTGCGTGCTCGGGCGCGACATCATCGGCGCGCCGTACTTCGCGGACCTCGCGAGCATGCCGCACGTGATCGTCGCGGGCGCGACCGGCGCCGGTAAGAGCGTCGGCCTCAACGTGATGCTCGTGAGCTTGCTCTACCGGCGCACGCCCGCGGAGCTGCGCTTGCTCATGATCGATCCGAAGGTCGTCGAGCTCGCGCCGTTCGACGGCATCCCGCACATGCTGCTGCCCGTCGTCACCGACATGAAGCAGGCGTCGAACGCGCTCAAGTGGGCCGTCGACGAGATGGAGCGGCGCTACCAGCTCTTCGCGAACGCGGGCACGCGCAACATCACCTCGTACAACGGCTGGGTCGAGCGCGTGCGCAAGGGCGAGATCCGCGCGCCGAAGAAGACGCAGCCGAAGGTCGTGAACGCGATCGCGCCGGACGGGACCGACGTCGAGATCCCCGCGGCGGAGGACGGATCCGATTACGAGCTGCCGGAGTCGCTGCCGTTCATCCTGATCGTCGTCGACGAGTTCGCGGACCTCATGATGCAGCAGGGCAAAGAGGTGGAGGCGAGCGTGGCGCGCCTCGCGCAGAAGGCCCGCGCGGCCGGCATGCACGTGATCCTCGCGACGCAGCGCCCGAGCGTCGACGTCATCACCGGCATGATCAAGGCGAACTTCCCGACGCGCATCGCGTTCCGCGTGGCGCAGAAGGTCGACAGCCGCACCATCCTCGACGAGCAGGGCGCGGAGCATCTGCTCGGGCGCGGCGACATGCTCGTGAAGATGAACGGCTCGAACGACACGCGGCGCGTGCAGTGCCCGTTCTGCTCGGAGGAGGAGGTGCAGCGCGTGACCGACTTCCTGCGGCTGCAGGGCACGCCGGTGTACGACGAGAACATCCTGAAGCCGCGCGACGAGGACGGCGAGGCGGACGACGGCCAGAACGACGAGGAGCTCGACCAGATGTACGACGCGGCCGTGCGCATCGTCGCCGATACGCGTCGGTGCTCGACGTCGTGGCTCCAGCGCAAGCTGGGCATCGGCTACAACCGCGCCGCGAAGATCGTCGAGGCGATGGAGAAGCGCGGCGTCGTGGGTCCCGCGAACGGCGCGAAGGATCGCGAAGTGTTGATCGGCCAGCTCTGAGAGAGCGCTCGGGGGAGCGCGGGCGCCTTCCCCCGATCAGGACGAGCGCGCTTCGGCGACGGCGCGCTTCCTCTCCAGGAGGGGGACGCGCAAGAGGATGCCGTAGTGACGGAGTCGCTTCGCGGCGGCGGCGAAGCACTCGACGGCCTCCCGGGCTTCGCCGCGCGCGAGGAGGATGTCCCCGCGCGCCTCGCGACAGAGCTCCTCGCTCGCGGGCATCGGCATCTCGGCGAAGCGATCCATGGCCTCGTCCACGAGCGTGAGAGGCTCAGGATACGTGCAGTGCTTTGGTACGTTGCGAGCTATCATCAGCTCCGTCTCGGCGGAGAGCAGCGCGCTACCGGCGGTCTCCAGCGTCTCTCGAAGGGAGCGGAACGTCACCTCCATCACCGCACGAGAGTCGCCCCGAATGGCCTGGAGGACCAACCGCAATCCCTTGAAAGTGGCGTTGTCCCGGAAGTAGTCGGTCTCCTGCGCCAGCTGCTCGGCCGGGACGATGGTCTCGTACGCGAGGTCGAAGCTCTTGGCGCGAAACAGGCAGTTGACCAGCGTGTGGGCTTGTCTCGTGGTGAAGTTGGGGTATTCGGCGCGCGCTGAATCGTAGGCCTTGCGCGCGAGCTCGACGGCGTCCTCTCGGCGCTCCGCCACTCGGGAGAGGACGATGGCGCGCAGCCCCGGCACGAGGATGTCGTAGAAAGGAGGGGTATTCTCCGTGCGGCCGGGAAAGAGCGACTGGGACTCTCTCAGGAGGTCGTCCAGCTCGACGAGGTCCTGTGTCCGAGCTCGTCCGGCGGCTTTGGCCGTCGCGGCGATCGCCACGAGCGAAGACAACAGTCGAAATCGAGTGCCGTCCGGCGTCCAGTCCGCGAGCTGACGCCGGAGAGTGCTCGATGCCATCCTGGGCTTCCCGGCGAGAGTGACGGCTCGGGCGGTGGACAGCAAATTGTTCAAGGCGAGGTCGGTCCCTCGGAGCGTTGCCCTCAGCGACGACGTGAGGGCATGCGTCGCTCCCAGCTCTCCTTGGTGAAGCAGGACATCCCCGAGGACAACCGCGACCGAGAGCAGATCCCGCGTCGTCCCTCGAGAGTCGCGAAGAAGCGCGTTCGCCATGCTCTCGGCGGAGTGAAGATCGCCGGTGCTCGCCGAGAGTAGGATGCTCGCTTCATCCCGGCCGTCAGCCACGGACGCCTGCTCGAGGGCGTCGTGGACGATCGTTCGGATCGTCCGATGATCACCTGTATGAGCCACCATCGACGCGCTCACGCGAGCCATGGAGAGCGCCAACTCCTCGGGGGGTCCGTCCGCGGCGTAGCTCAGCAAGGCAAACGCAGAGTCGACAGGGCGCTGTGAGGTCGGATGTTGCAGCTCCGAGAACAGTCGAATCTCTTCGAGGTCGACACCTTGCTCGACGAGATCGAACAGGGTCGCCCGACCGAGCTCGAAAGCCGTCGCGGAGTGTCCCGACATGGCGAGGGCAGCCGTCATCACGGCTTTCAGGTACGTGAGCGCTCCCCCCGTCGCAGGATCGTGCTGCCCCTCCAGGAAAGGCAAGATCGCCTCTTGAGCCAGCATGAAGGCCTCGACAGCGCGCCTCTGCTCCAGAAGCAGCCTCGCCGTCTCGGCCGCCGAAAGCGCCTTCTCGAAGGGCGTCCCCGGCAGCTCGTACCGCATCCTCGCGAGCCTGAGCTCCGGCGTGTCCCCCTCCGGAACATGGATCTCCGGGATCCGGAACCCCTCGACGATCACCAGCGTGTCACGGAACGAAAAAGCATCCCTCGCGAGGGTCCGCACGGAGTCCAGCTCTCCCAGCGTGCACCACACCAGCGCGCCGCCGCCCGTCCGGAGCTTCTCCCGGTTCAGATTCAATGTCTCCAAAGGCTCCTTGCGGCCTGGCTCCCACCCGAGCGACTCCACCTCTTCGCTCTTGGAGAGCGCCATCATCCCGTGGAGCAACTGGACCGCATCCCCCAGCTCCGGCGACTTCACCTCCCGGCCGCTCGCCTCCGACAGCCACGTTGCCACCTGCGGCCGCAGCTCGATATCGCACGCCAGGAACGCCACCACCCTCCGGCGCGCCCGCAGGCGATCCGCGATCCTTTGCAGCTGCTCCGTCTCGCGTGCGAGGAGGAGCACGTCTCCCGATTTCGGAGCCGCTCGTTCAGCCGGCGGCGTCATGCGCGCGCCGCTTCAGCGAGTCCCACAAGATCGGGTGAGCCTCGTACCAGGCGTCGTCGTTGTAGCACTCCAGCAAGACGCCGATGTCCTGGAGCCATTGATACCTCGCGTCGTCCTTTCGGTCGTGCGTCTGGTGCGCCGCGAGGAGCGCGTCGTAGTCCTCTCGCGTGAGACCTCGCGTCAGCCGGAGCCGCTCCTCGCGGACCGCGGAGCGAACAGCCTTCGCGTCGATCTTCGTCGCGCCCCTCATCTCGGCGATCGCGCTCGCCTCCTTGAGGAGGAAGAAGACGTACCGAACGACTCCCCCGGAGAACGCGGTCGCCAGGCGGATCGCCTCCTCCTCCACCAGGTCCGGCTCGACGCGCTTGTGGACCGCGTCCCGGAAGAACGGAAGGGCATCGTCGCGGAACGCGTGCAGCGGATCGAAGCCGTCCGGCGACTTCTCGAGCACGCGCTCGGGGTACAGATGCTCGACGGCGTTGATCAGCTCGCGCCGGGACGGGTCGAACGCGACGGCGACCGGCAGCGTGTAAATGACGCGAAACCTCGGGGCGAAGAGCGTCCCCACGCCCTTGTGAAACAGGTCGTCCTGGCGCTCCGCGTCGCGCACCTTGTCCAGATCGTCGATGATCACGAGCAGCGTCTTCGGCAACAACGCCGTCTCGATTTCGACCGAGAGCTCCCGCAGCAGGTCGATCAACACCGTCCGGTTCGTCTCGCCGAACGTCCGGAATTCGCGGCGTCTGTTCTCGCTCACGCGCAGCTCCTCGCGCACCTTCACGAGGAAGAGATCGATCTCCAGCCCCACCGTCCCCTCCGTCGCGGAGAGCCCGGTCCCGCCGTACAGCGCCGCGTCCAGCCGCTCGAGGTGCTTGCGCCACGGCTTGTCGTCCTTGAACAGCCCGAGCCTCTTGCCATGCTCGTACAGGCCGATCGCCATGTGAAACAGGAGCTGCAACGGATCGAGGAACGGCAGGTCGGTCATGTCGAGCCGCACCATCACCACGCTGAAGCGCTGCTCGATCGAAGGATCCGCCGCGAGGCGCCGGAGCTGCGTGCTCTTGCCCGCGCCGACATGGCCCGCGAGGAACATCTTCGCGGCGCTCGTGGTCTGGAGCGCCTTGCGGATGCGCGTCATCGGGTTCGGAGCCCGCTCCCCGTCGTCGTGCTCGCGCGGCGGCGGCTCGACGTAGAAGTCCGCCTGCGTCGTGAAATCGATCGGCTGCGGATCCAGCACGTCGTACGCGTCATTGAGGTTCGTCGCGCGCGGCATGCCCGGACGCTACCCCGGGCGCCGTCCCCCGTGCAAATCGGAGCGCCGCCGAGACGTCGCCCTCCCCGGCGCGCTCGTCTCGACGCGCGGTAGCGGTCGCTCCTTTCAAGCGCATGTCACGCGGCGGGGTGAGGCCTTTTGTCCTCATTCCAGCAGCCTTTTTCGCGCGCCTTTTGCTGGCCGCTCCGCGTATGCGAGCGGTATCGTCGGGCCTCTACGCCTCTCCCATGGCCCCGAGATCCGCACGCGACGAGTCTCCTTCCGGCGCTGTGATCGCCGGCGGCGCGATCGTGCGGGAGAGCCTGCCTTCGCTCTCGGAGATCTCGGGCGATCCGGATCTGCGGCAGCGCTGGATCACCGAAGGGTGGCCCCAGGAGGCGCGCTACGAGCGCGTGATCGGCTCGATCGCGGCCGTCGGGATCCTCCTCGGCTGGCTCAGCGAGACGATCACGATCGGCGTGTCCCCGCTGTCGCTCATGATGCTCGGGGTGCGCGCGGTCGCGGCCGCGACGGCGCTGCCGCTCGTGATCGCCACGTTCGCGCCGCGTCCGCCGCGGTGGCTCGTGCCCGCGAAGCTGCTGCTCGTCGGCGGATTCCCCACGATCGTGAGCGTCGCCCTCGCGCTGAACCCCACGCGCGTGCACACGCAGGGGTGGGCCATGGTGTTCACCTGGGCCCTCTTCCAGACGCTGATCCTCGCGCCGATCCGGCCGAAGCTGATCCTCGGCGGCGCGTCGCTCGCGTTCTACGTGGGGAGCCTCGCCTACCTGCGCGGGCGCCTCGGCGACGCGTACGGCACACCCGAAGAGCTGATCGCCGTGGTCGCGTGCGCGGCGCCTTGCATCTTCGGGCTCCCGTGGCTCCCGCACCGGATGGAGCAGCGGCGCCTCCGTGAGCTCGCGACGCGGCTGCGCCTGGAGCGCGAGATGGAGCTGCGCAAGGAGCACCAGCGCGCGCTGGAGATCGCGAAGGAGCTGGCCGAGCGCGCCGAGAAAGAGGCCCGCGAGCAGAAGGCCCGCGCGGACGCCGCCGCCGAGGACGCGCGCAAGGCGATGCGCAAGGTCGAGCGAGAGGCCCAGACGCGCGCCGAGCTGTTCGCGAACATGAGCCACGATCTGCGCACGCCGATGGCCGGCATCCTCGGCCTCGTCGAGCTGATGCGCGCGACCAGGCTCACCGAGGAGCAGGCCGGCTACATCGAGACGATCCGCACGTCGAACCAGACCTTGATCGCGCTGCTCAACGACGTGATCGACTACTCGCGCATCGACGAAGGGAAGCTGCCGCTCTCGCCGACGCCGGTCTCGCTGGACGAGACGCTGCGTTCGCCCGCGGCGCTCCTCCGCGTGAGCGCCGAGCGAAAAGGGATCGCCCTCAAGGTCGAGATGCCCGCCGATCTGCCGCGGTTCGTGCGGCTCGATCCGGTGCGCGTGCAGCAGATCTTGCTGAACATGCTCGGCAACGCGCTGAAGTTCACGGAGCAGGGGAGCGTCACGCTGCGCGTCGCGACGAAGGAGTGGGAGGGCCGCCGCGGGCTCCTGCGCGTGGAGGTCGAGGACACCGGGATCGGCTTCTCCGCGGCGCAGAAGGCGCGGCTGTTCCAGCGGTTCCGGCAGGCCGAGGACGCGACGTCGCAGCGCTTCGGCGGGAGCGGGCTCGGGCTCGCGATCTGCTCCGGCCTCGTCGCGCTGATGAACGGGACGATCGGCGCCGAGGGCGAGCCGGGCAAGGGCGCGCGCTTCTGGTTCGAGATCCCCACCGAAGAGACGGGATCGCCGAGCGATCGCGATGAGCTCGCGGGCATCCCGGAGATGCGGACGCTGCTCGCCGAGGACAACCCGGTGAACCAGATGGTGATCAGCCTGATGCTGCGGAAGCTGAAGCAGAACGTCGTCGTCGCGAGCGACGGCAAGCAGGCGCTGCGGCTGCTCACGGAGCAGCGCTTCGATCTGGCGATCATGGACATGCAGATGCCGCTGCTCAACGGCGACGAGGTGACGCGGCGGCTCCGGACGCTGAGCGGGCCCGCGTCGCTGACGTACGTGGTGGCGCTCACCGCGAGCGTGACGCAGGAGCAACAAGAGGGGTACCTCTCGGCCGGCGTCGACGCCGTGTACACGAAGCCGATCGACATGGATGGGCTCCGCCGCTTGCTCGCGAAAGAGGGGCCGCGCGCGATCGCCCGCCGCTCCGCGAGCCGCGCCGCCAACCGGATGTGACGCGGCCGCTCCCCGGGGACGGCCATTGCGGTCGGTGACGAACCGTGGGTATGCCTCCGGCCGCGGCGGACGCCGTCGCAGGAACCCCGATGAAGAGCGCGCCGTCCTCCGGAAAGATCCTCCGCGCCGCCGCGAGAGAGCCGCTCCTGCATTTCGTCGTCGCAGGCGGCCTCCTGTTCGCGGTGCACGCGCGCGTCGCGAAGCCGCCCGCGGGGCGCATCGCGATCGAGAAGGCCTACGTGGACGCCCTCCGCGCCGAGGAGAAACAGCGCACCGGACAGGCCCCCACGGACGAGCAGACTCGCAATCTCGTGGAGCGCACCGTCGACGACGAGGTGCTCTATCGGGAGGCGCTCGCGCTCGGCCTGGACAAGGGCGATCTCATCGTGCGGAGGCGCCTCTTGCAGAAGATGGAGCTCATCGCGCGCGCCTCCGTGCCGGAGCCGACGGACGAGGAGCTCGGGGCGTACCTGCGCGCGCACGCGGACCGCTACAAGGCCCCGGAGACCGTCAGTTTTCGCCACGTGTTCTTGAGTCGGGACAGGCATGGAGACGCCCTCGCGAAGGACGCCGAACAGGCCCTCTCGGCGCTGCGGGGCGGCGCGGATCCGGCGAAGATGGGCGATCCGTTCCTGCTCGGCGCCTCGTTCGCGAAGAGGTCGCGGGCGGACCTGACTGGCACCTTCGGGCCGGGGTTCGCAGAGGGGCTGTTCGCCGCGAAGACGGGGGAGTGGTCGGGGCCTGTCTCTTCCAGCTACGGGCTGCACCTCGTGATGGCGACGGCGCGGGAGGACGGCGGGGCGCCGGATCTGTCGGCCGTGCGCGCCCGCGTGCGCGAGGACCTCACCCAGGAGCGCCGCGATTCGGCCCTTCGCGACGAGATCGCCCGGCTCCGGGGCAAGTACACCATCGAGATCGAGCCATGAGACACCGTATCACGACTGCCACGCTCCCGGCCCTCTTCTGCACGGCGCTCCTCGCCGCGGCCGGGTGCGGCTCCCCGCCTCCGCCCGAGGCGCCGAAGCCCCCCGAGAAGCCGAAGCTGCGCGCGACGCTCAAGCTGCCTCCGCGGGTGGTGCCGGCGTCGGCCGGTCGCGTGGAGCACGTGGGGAGCGCCGCCGGAAAGAACCTGTATACGGTCGGCGACGAGCGGTGGCTCATCGACTCCGCCGGGGTGGTGTCGCGCGCGCCGGACGTGCTCGGAGAGAGGCTCTCCGGCGTCATTTCATCGCTCCAGCCGGACGTGCCGGCGATCGGGTGGAACACGAACCGGGCGTTCGCCTTCACCGATCTGCTCGCGGAGCCGAAATACGTGGTCGAGAGCGAGGCGACGCTGACGCGCGTGCGGCCGGGACCAGGGTCGATGTTCGTGCTCGGTCTCTGGTCGGCCGCGGCCTTCGACGTCGAGCACGGCGTCGAGCGACAAGGGTTCTTTCCGTCGCTCCCGATCCGGGACGCGGTCTTCGCGGACGCGCACAGAGGCGCTGTCGCCGCGGCCGTGGGCGGGATCGCCACCACCAGCGACGGGGGCCGCACGTGGAAGCCGCTCGTCTTCAAGCCCGCGGGCACGCTGCCGCTCAGCCTCGACGTCGTGGGCGGCGATCTCTACGTGCGCGACAGCTACTCCGTGGGACGGGCGGCGAAGATCGATCTCGGCACGAACAGGCTCGGTGACTTCGCGTATACAGGCACGGTCTCTGCGCCGGGCGCGACCGACGTGGAGAAATGGATCACCGCCCGCGGCAACCCGATCCCGGCGGCGGTCCGGAACGGGATCGACGCAGGAAACGGCATGGGCATCGTCGCGCACGACGGGATCGCCTTCCAGGTGGATCTCGCGACGGGCCTCTTCCGGGACCACGCGGGATTCGAGTCCTCGAAGATGGACTGCTCCGGGACGATGGCCGGGAAAGAGGCCTATCTCCTCTGCGGAAAGAAGCCGAAGGGCCGCGAGCTGGGAGAGCGCCTCTTCCACGTCGTGACGGCGCCGGCGCTGCGGATCGAGGACATCGCCGGCGCGGAGTTCGGAGGCAACGGGTACGCGGATCTCGTCGGATCGCCCGCGGGCGGCCTCCTCGTGGGGCAGGGGTGCGGCAGCGAGACTGGCAATCTGTGCGTTCGCAAGCCGGACGGGACGTGGCTGTCCGTGCCCGGGGACGACGTGCCGTACCGCGGCACCGCGGCGCCCCTCGTAGACGGACGCGTCCTCACCGTGGGGATCCGCGGCACCGTGACGGGGCCCGTGCTGGAGCTGCTCGCGGTCGACGACAAGAAGAAGACGGTGCTCGCCGAGTCCGTGTTCGACGACCGGATGATGGTGAATCCGTCCGCGCCCGAGGAGGGGGAGGACAAGGCCGTTCGGTTCGTCGTCACCGAGCAGGTGAAGGACAAGAAGGCGGTCTATTTCTACCTCTACGCCTTCGAGCCCGGGAAGAAGGGCTTCCGAAAGACCGCGATCGAGGGCGTCGCGGGCGCGCATTTCCGCGACGGCGAGCTCGTCGTGCACGAGGAGTCGGACAAGGGATCACGATTCCGCGTCTCGCACGATCTGGGGGCCACGTATGCGGATCTCGACATGCCCCCGCAGGCGTCCCCCGAGGTCACGTCGGTGACGCGGCTCGGCATCGTATCCCCGAAATTCACGCGCGTGGGGTGGGAGCCTCTGCCGGCTTCGCCTCCTCCGCGCGCCAAGATCAAGGCGGATTTCAGGCTCCCGGCGACGCCGCCTCCCCCGAAGTCGGAGTCGACGCTCGCGTGCAAGACGTCCGGAGGCGTGAAGTCCGGCCACGAGCTGCCGAAATACGGGGGAGATCTCATCGCGCTGTACGGGCTCAAGCCGCCGCCGGTCGGATCGTCGCGCACGTGGATCCAGTTCGCCGCGTCGCCGATGGATGTCAGTCTGCTGCTCGCGGTGGAGGGCCCCTCGAAGGCGCCCGCGAAGGGAGCACAGACGTGGATCGCCCGCTGGCTCGACCCGCGCGAGCCCGACGCGAAGGTCCGCAGCGTGACCGCGAAGGTGCCTTTCGGATTCGAGGGCGCGCGCATCCGCGGCGTGTGGTCCGAGGAGGGGCGGCTCTTCTTCACGATCGCCTTCGACCGCGAGGACCGAAACATCCTGTTTCGCACCAAGGGCGGCGGCCTCGAATGGGTGGAGATCAAATCGGGTCTCGCCCCCTGGTCCTCGTCGTCGGTCGCGTATTCTGCGGACGGAAACACCCTCGCGTACCTCACGGGCGACGTCCTCGTCACCTGGAAGAGCGGTGAGGCGCCGCGCGCGATCGGGGCCGTCCTCTCGCGGTTCGGCACGCTCCTCGGTACGCCCGGGAAGGAGGGAGTCCCGGTGATCGCCGACGTCGAGGGCAACACGTATTACAGGGTGTTCCCGATCCCCGAAGGCAAGCCCAAAGGCACCTCCGACGAGGAGTGGGTCCACGGCTCGTGGGAGGGCTGGAGTCGGGTACCGTCGCTGTTCGGAAACAAAGGGGTGGTGATGCCTTGTGACGCGAAGCCCGCGGGCGTCCCGTTCCGAAGCAACCTGTACGGGCCCGACATGTGGCTTCGATTCCGACTCGACGCCGATGTCCTGGTCTCGGGCAAGAGCATGCGGTACGAGGTGGTCAGCGACGGACACGACCTCTGCCTGCAGAGCGTGCTTTACCAGCCGTCGAGCTTCGTCAAGCTCCAGGTCAAGAAGGGCGCGACGTCCGCCGAGGAGACGTTCGACATGATCCGGTACTGGGCGAAGGGGCAGAAGGGCGAGATCACGCGCTCCGGCCACGACGCCAAGATCCCGCTCGTCGCGATGAAGTGCGAGGGCGACAAACCGAGCGCTCCTCACAAGCAAGCCCCGTGAGGTGGACCCTTGTTTCGGTGCTGCTCGCGATATCGCTCCTCGTCGGGGGGGCGGCGGCGCACGAGGTTCGGCCTTCGCTCCTCGACGTGACGCCGGTCGGGGCGGGGCGATTTCGCGTCGGTTGGTCGGCGGCGCCGGGGAGCGAGCGCGTCCGGCCGGTGTTCCCGGAGCGCTGCAAGACTGATGTCGAGACTGGCCTACTCGACTGCGGGCCTCAGGGCCTCTCCGGCGCGAAGATCGCGGCCCGCGACATGGCCCCTCTCCGCGACGAGGTGCTGGTGCGGCTGCATTTCCCGGGCGGCACGCGGACGGCGCTGCTCTCGGCGGCGCAGCCCTCGTTCGAGGTGCCGAGTCTACCGGAGGAGGGGAGTCGTGGGCAGGCGTCGAACGGCCCTTCGCAGACTGGCAGTCCCGCGCGCCCCACGCTGTCCGCGATCGGCTCGTTCGCGCTCGCGGGCGCCGCGCACCTCGTCACGGGGCTGGATCATGTGCTGTTCCTGATCGGCATTCTGCTGCTCGCGGGCGCGCCGAGGTCGTCCGGTGAAGCAGCGGCGCGCTCGCCGCTCCGGTCGATCCTCCTCTCCGTGACGGCGTTCACCGTCGCGCACTCCCTCTCGCTCGCGCTGCAGGTGCTGGGCGCGGTGCATCTGCCGCCGGCGCCGGTGGAGGCGGCGATCGCGCTCAGCGTGCTGTTCGTCGCGCGCGAGATCCTGCGTCCGCCGGACGATCGCACCCTCGCGCAGAGGTCGCCGTACGTCGTGACGTTCGCGTTCGGGCTCTTGCACGGGCTCGGGTTCGCGGGCGGGCTCGCGTCGATGGATGTGCCGCGCGCGGAGATCCCGGCGGCGCTGTTCGGGTTCAACGTCGGGCTGGAGATGGCGCAGATCGCGCTCGTGATCGCGGCGCTCGCGATCGCTCGGGGCGTCCGTCCGTGGGCGCGAAGGTGGCCCGGGTGGACGAGGCGCGTGCCGGCTTATAGCCTCGGCGCCGCCGCGGCCTTCTGGCTCTTCACGCGGACCGCGGCGATGTGGTCCTGACCTCGATGACGCTGCGCGCCCGCCATTTCACCGCGATCCCGTTCCTCACGCTCGCCGCGTGCGCGATGACCTCCTGCGAGCTTTCGCCCCTCGACGCGCCGTACACGGAGGAGCGCGTCGCGTGCGCCGATCACGATCCGCTTCGAAGAGCGTACTTCGGCGATCTGCACGTGCACACGGCCTTCTCGTTCGACGCGTGGACCTACGACGTGCGCACCACGCCGGCCGAGGCGTACCGCTTCGCGCGCGGCGAGACGATTAAATTGCCGCCCCTCGACGAGAACGGCGTCGGCACCACCGAGGTGCGCATCGATCGCCCGCTCGATTTCGCGGCCGTCACCGATCACGCGGAGTACCTCGGCGAGGTGAGCCTGTGCACGACGCCCGGCTCCCCCGCGTACGACACCGACGTGTGCAAGTCGTACCGCCCGCCGGAGAGCTCGTTCCTCGGCCTCGGGATCGGCACGGATCCGCCCGTGCGCGCGGAGTTCTGCCAGGGCACGACGATGTGCACGGACGCGGTGGGGCCCGTGTGGAGGAACATCCAGGACGCCGCGGAGGCCGCCTACGATCGCAGCGCGACGTGCGGCTTCACGTCGTTCGTCGCGTACGAGTACTCGCTCTCGCCCTTCGGCACGAACCTGCACCGCAACGTGATCTTCCGCAACGCGAAGACCGTCGCCGCGCCGATCACGACGTACGAGGCGCCCTCGCCCGAGAAGCTGTGGACGATGCTGCGCGCGCAGTGCTCGGACGCAGGCGAGGGCTGTGACGTGCTCGCGATCCCGCACAACTCGAACCTGTCCAACGGGCAGATGTTCCACGTGGAGACGCACGACAAGCGCACCGCGGAGGAGCAGCGAGCCGCCGCCGAGGCGCGCGCGTCGATGGAGCCGCTCGTCGAGATCTTCCAGCACAAGGGCGACTCCGAGTGCATCAACGGGCTGCCCTCCGTGCCGGGCGCGCCCGACGAGCTGTGCGACATGGAGAAGCAGGTGCGGCCGCCGTACGACGACTGCGGACGCGACGGCACCGGCTGGGGCGCGAACGGAGGCCTCGGGTGCGCGTCGTGGCGCGACTACGTGCGCGGCGCGCTGGAGACGGGCCTGATGGAGGAGGAGCGCATCGGAGCCAACCCCTTCAAGCTCGGCATCATCGCGAGCACCGACACGCACAACGGCACGCCCGGCCGCGTCGACGAGGCGAGCTTTCGCGGTCACCTCGGCCTCTCGGACGACACGCCGGAGCTCCTGCTGACGGGCAACGCGGTGGCCGCGACGCCGATCCTCGCGAACCCCGGAGGCCTCGCGGGCGTGTGGGCCGAGGAGAATTCGCGCGACGCGATCTTCGACGCGCTCCGCCGCCGCGAGACGTTCGGCACGAGCGGCCCGCGCATCTCGGTGCGCCTCTTCGCGGGGTGGGATTTCGAAGGCGATCTGTGCGGCGCGCCAGATCTGGTGGCGCAGGGCTACGCGCGCGGCGCGCCGATGGGCGGCGATCTCCCGCCCGCGCCGTCCGCGTCGATCGCGCCGTCGATCGTCGTGACCGCGCTGCGCGATCCCGGCACCGCGGAGAAGCCCGGCGCGCTGCTGCAACGAGCGCAGGTGATCAAGCTCTGGATCGGCCCCGACGGCGAGCCGCGCGAGAGCGTGATCGACGTCGCGGGCGACGCAGAGAACGGCGCGACCGTCGACACGAGCACGTGCGCTCCGAAGGGCCCCGGCGCCGAGTCGTTGTGCGCGGTGTGGCGCGATCCGGACTTCGATCCTGCGCGCCCCGCGCTCTACTACGCGCGCGTCGTCGAGAACCCCACGTGCCGCTGGAGCGCGCACCTCTGCGCGACGCTGAGCCCCGAGAAGCGGGCCGCGCTCCACTGCGACGCGCTCCCCGTTCCTGCGACGATCCAAGAGCGCGCGTGGACCTCCCCGGTCTGGTACACGCCTTGATCGAGGGGCAGGACATGCCTTGTCCCCCTCGGGCCGCGGCGAGCATGGAACGTGCTTCAGCCCGCTTGGCAAGTGAAATCGTCACAAGGGCTTTGACATCGGAAACGCAATGCTTCAAAGACGACGCGTGATGCTTGCGGAAGAGCACCGCACGCGGCTTATCGGTGAGATCGCCAGGGTCCTGAAGGACGAGCACGTGCCGGACGAGGCTCGGACGGCAGCGCTCACCCTGATTGGCTGGCTCGCCCGCCGCATGCCTGGAGAGTGCGCGCACGCGCTCGGGGTCGAAGAGATCCGCGCAGCGTATGCGCTCCGCGCGAACGGATCGTCGACGAACGGCGAGCGCTGAAGGCCGACGCAGTCCATCCGGGCGAGAAAGATCGTCTGGAGCGGGCGGCGCGTGAAGACTTCGCGTCGCGATCGTCTCCAGATTATCGAGCGGCTTCGGAGCTTGTGGTACCAAGGGCAGGATGGCAGACCGGGCGGTCGACCTCCCGAAGCCGAACCTCGAAGACGACGAAGACGTCGTGGACTGGCTTTCGGCTGCCCAGGCCCTGTGGGCTCGCGGGGAACGGAACGATGCGCTCGTGTGGCTGCGGCGCGCCGCCGAGGCCGCGGCGATGGCCGGGCAGCCGTTCCGCGCGTCCGAGATCGGGATGTACGTGACGGCGCTGGAGGAGAAGTTCGGCGAGCTGCCGGGCGCGGTTCCGCGCGAGTCGGAGCCGAAACCGCAAGCCGAGCCGAAGCGTGAGGCCGACACGCTCGTGGATCCGTCGGAGGCGTTCGGCGCGCTCGCGAGCGAGATGCTGCGATCGAAGCTCACGTCGATCGAGGTCGACATCGAAGAGGACACGCTCATCGACGACGCGCCGGCCGCGGTGATCGCCGAGGCCGACGCGAAGGCCGCCGCGAACGTGGCCGCGGTCGCGCACCTCGCGCCGGCGCCGGTGCACGCGCCGCCGCCTGCGCCCGCGCACGAAGCGAAGGTGATCGTGCAGGTGGGGACGGTGCCTCCGCCCGCGTTCGCGCCGACCTCGTCGACGCCGGTCGCTCCGCAAAACCGCGCGCGCCCAGCTCCGCCGAGCGCGCCGCCGGTCGCGTTCACCGCGACGAAGCCAGCGCCGCCGAGCGCGCCGCCCGTCGCGTTCACCGCGGCGAAACCAGCCCCGCCGAGCTCACCGCCGGTCGCGTTCACCGCGGCGAGACCAGCTCCGCCGAGCGCGCCGCCGGTCGCTCCGGCCGGGATGAAGCCGGCCCCGCCGAGCTCGCCGCCGACGAAGCGATCGAGCGCGCCGCCGGCTCCGGGGTTCACGCCGCCGCTCACCGTGCCGCGGACGCCTGCGGGGGAAGAGATCACGCTCGTGTCCGCGGGCCTCAAGACGGCCGTGCTGACGCCGCCCGAAGAGTCGCCGCTCGCGATGACGCCTGCGCCGGAGGCGGTGGGACGCTCGGCGACGAGCGCGCTCACGCCGCCGCCGACGACGTTCGGTTTGCCGGACACGGAAGTCCCGCGCGCGCCGAAGGCTCTGCGGGCCGACGCGTTCACCTCGGCGCCGCCCGTCGAAGCGCTGTCGCCCGCGCCGCCCGCGGTGAAGCCGGGCCCGCCGCCACCGCCGCCCACGCCGCTGCCGAAGCCGCCGAAGCCAGCGAGCGCGCCTCCGCCGCCGCCTTCGGGGGAAGCGAGCGCGTCGGGATCGGCGCCGCCGCCGCGACCGCCGATGTCGTCGTCGCTCGGCCTCGCCGCGGCCGCGGGCGCCACCGCGCAGCGACGCGTGACGGCGCGACGTGCCCCGCGTCTGCCGCGCGCTCCGATCCTGGATCCGTGGGCCGACGATCAGAGCGCGACGCCGCCGATCGAGCGGCCTGCGCCGAAGGCCGGCCCGGAAGAGGTGGTCGTATTCCGCGCGCGGATGCCTTCGATCCACGACGAAGAGGACGTGTTCACGTCGGCGGCTCCGCTGCCCGTGGCGCTGCGTCGAAACGGTCCGGGCGCCACGAGCGTCGCGCCTCCTCCGGCCCCGCCGCCTGCGCCCGTCGCGCCGCCCGTGTCGGTGCGTCCGGTCGTGGCGCCGCCACCGCCGCCGCCGCCGCCTCCTCCGCCGCCGGCGCAGCCGGGCCGCCTCACGAGCGTGATCGAGGTGCCCGCGAAATCGGTGCCTCCGCCCGCGCAGAAGAGCGCCAGCAGCACGGGTGAGATCGCGACGAAGCCGACCGTGAGCGAGATGGCCGCGAAGGCGCCGCCGCTCCGAAAGCCTACGTTCACAGGCGAAATGGTCGCGAAGGCAGCCGCGCACGCGACGGTGGACGCGGCCGCCAAGCTCTCCGCGGGCGACACGGGAGAGATCGCCGCGAAGAGCGGAGCGGGCACGACGCAAGAGATCGTCGCGAAGCCGGCCGCTGCGACGACGCAGGAAATCGCTACGAAACCAGCGGCTGCGACGACGCAGGAGAGCGTCGCGAAGCCAGCGCCGCCCGCGATCGATGACAGCGCGGACGACGTGCTGATGTCCGCCGACATCGTGAGCGACGACTCGCCCGCAGCGACCGCCGACGAGACCTCCTCGACGACCAGCGCCGCCGCGGAGGAGCCGAGCGGCGCCGATACCCTGGAAATAAAGGCGATCTCTGCTCGTACCGCGGGCGACACGGCGGAGATGAAGGCGACCTCCGCGCGACCTGCGGGTGACACGGCGGAGATGAAGACGACCTCCGCGCGACCCGCGGGCGACACGGCGGAGATGCCGTCGCAGGACGCGAAGCCTGCCGAGCCCGCGCAACGCAAGCCCACGTTGTTCCCGCGCACGGGAGCGCCCACGATCCCGCGGCCCGCGGCGACCGCGAAGAGCATCGCCCCCGCAGCGCTTCCTGCGCCGCCTGCATCTGCGAAGAGCGCGAGCGCTGCGACGCCGCCCGCGAAGAGCCCGGCCACATCGGCGGCGCCTCCGGTGAGCTCGCCGACCCGAGCGCCCTCGATTCGCCCCGGCGCGCCGCCCGCGACGGCGCCCCGTCCGGCATCGATCCCGCCGCCTGCTGCGCCAGCAGCGGCGACCTCCGTATCACCGCCGTCGGTTCGTCCTGCGGCTTCCACGGGCCCGGTGCGCGTGGCCACGGCACCCGCAGCGCCGACGTCCGCGCGCTCCGTCGCATCCTCGCCGGCCTCCGTCCGTCCACCCGCCCCCGCAGCGAGCGCGCGCCCCGCCGATGCGCCCGCGCCCGCAGCGAGCGCGCGTCCCGCCGATGCGCCCGCGCCTGCAGCGAGCGCACGTCCCGCCGAAGCGTCCGCAGCGCCCGCGCAGTCCGCATCGGCGCCTCCCGTGAAGGTGATGCCGGCGCCGATCGTGCGACCGAAAGCGCCCACCGAGGACGAAGAGCTCTTCTCCGAAGCGGCCCTCTCCGAGCCTCCGCCCGGCTTCACGCCCGCGTTCGATCCGGCCCGCGCGACGCTGCCGATGGTGATGGAGATCGAGCCGCCCGCGCGCCCCGTCGACATCCCGTCGATGCGCGCCACGATCCCGATGCCGCTGGAGCTCCCCAAAGACCTGGAGGCGATGTTCCCGGACAGCGGCGACACCGCGGTTCGCCTCGACGGCGCGCGCATCGATCTCGTCGACGCGTTCGAGGGCATGCCGCGCGCGGTGCTCGAGATGCTCGTCGCGAAGGCGGAGATCGTCGAGCTCGGCCCCGATGAAGAGGTGTCCGGCTTCGGCGCGGCGCTGCTGCTCTCCGGCATGGCGACGTTGTGCGCGACGATCGTCGACGCGCCGGCGCACTGGGCGCGACCGGGCGAGCTGCTCGTCGCGAAGGGCTCGCTCGCCGAGGGCATCGCGGTGCGCGTCGTGGGCGCGGGCGACGGCGCGAAGGTGGCAGTCTGGTCCCGCGCCATCCTCGATCAAGCGTTCGCGGGACAGCCGGGGGCCGCGGCGCGCGCGAAGGCCTTCGGGGACCGTCTGCAGGCGCTCGCGGGCGCCACGATGGGCCCGTTCGGTGAGCTCGACGACGAGACCCGCCGCGCGCTCGCGGTGGACTTCACGGTGCGCGCGCTCCGCTCCGGCGAGGTGTGGATCGAGGACGGCGCGCCGCTGCCGGCGATCGTGCTGGTGGGCGCCGGCGACATCGAGGTGTACGGCCCCATCTCGGAGGACACGACGGACGCCATCGAGCCGGGCGGCCTCGTATTCCCGGAGCGCTGCACGCGCGGCGGAGAGGCCCCGTCGTCGGCGCGCGCGGGCCTCCATGGTGCCTTGTTGCTCCTCGCCGACAAGGACGCAGCCGAGCGAATGATCGCCACGGTCCCCGACCTCGGCCGCCGCCTCGGCGGCTCCTGAAGCGTCAAAGAGACCACGCCCGGAGCGCCGCGCGATATCCGGGGAAGGTTCCCACCTCGGCATTCGTCGGCGTTTTTGTCGGATTTACAAGGGGGCTCCGCCCCCTCGTATCACTCCCCCGCTGACGAAACGGGCGGTCGGAAAAGGCTTCGACGAGGGAGACGTGACGAGCGCTGAGGTGGCGGCCCCGGCCTTCGCTCCGCGTGAAAAACCGCCACGCGCGCCGAGGGGGCGTATCCTCGCCGCCATGCTTAAACGGCTCACCGCGTTCGCGGATCGATACGCCACCGGGCGTCACATCCTCTATGGCTTCCTCGCGAGCCTCGTATTCGGGATCGCGCCCTTGTCCTGGGCGATCACGCGCATTCGGGCGCACTCCCCGGACGCGGGGCCGCTCGACATGAAGAACACGTACACGCCGGACGAGGCGTACGCGATGATCGCGAAGTACGGCGACGACGTGCGCACCTTCTACATCATCAACGCCTTCACGCTCGACACGCTCGCGCCGTTCCTGTTCAACCTCACCTTCCTGTTCATCATCCTCGTCCTGCTGCGAAAGCACTTCGGCCCGGAGAGTCGATATCGGGCGGCCGCGGTCCTCGTGTTCCTCGTGGCGTACGGCTCCGATCTCATCGAGAACGTGCTCCTCTCGATCATCGTGGGCAAATACCCGGAGCGCCTCGACAGCCTGGTTCAGGTGGCCTGTGTGGTCACGGTGATCAAGCGAGTGACCATCTACATGCTGTGGGCCGCGGCCGCCCTGCTCGGCCTCGGAGCGCTCGCCCGCCGCGCCCTCCGCCGCGCCTGATCACCCTCCGGAGTCCGCGGCAGGCGACTCCTCGTCATCCCCGAACAGCACGCCCGCCGGCAGATCCATCCACGCCCCCCCGCACGGGCCGGTCACGCCCGCGAGAACTCCACGCCTTCGTCTTCGAGCTTGGCGTGGCGGAACATCCGCACGTCGCGCGCGTAGCTCTGGTAGAGCTTCCACGGCGCGCGCGAGCCCTGCTTCGGCAGCTTGTCCAGCGAGCGCTGCACATAGCCGCTCTTCAGATCCAGGAACGGCTCCAGCGGCAGATCCGGCGGCGGCGGGCGCGGCGTCACGCTCCGATACCCATGCTCGTCCATGTGGCGCAACAACCGACATACATACTGCGCCACCAGATCGCACTTGAGCGTCCACGAGGCGTTCGTATACCCGAGCGCCAGCGCCAGATTCGGCACCCCGCTCAGCATCATCCCCTTGTAACCGACCGTCTTCCCGAGATCGATCTCCCGCCCATCGACGACCACCTTCATCCCGCCGAGCGCCAGCAGGTTCAGGCCCGTCGCCGTCACGATGATGTCGGCCTCCAGCTCCGCGCCGGACTCCAGCCGAATGCCCTTCTCCGTGAACGTGGCGATCTTGTCCGTCACCACGTCGGCCTTGCCGCTCGACATGGCCTTGAACATGTCCCCGTCCGGCACGAAACAGAGCCTCTGGTCCCAGGGGTTGTACGTCGGGCGAAAGTGCCTGTCGACGTCGTATCCCTCGGGCAGCATGCTCTTCACGCCCTTGCGGAGCAGCCTCTTCATCGCGTCGGGCGCGCGCCGGCTGAACTGGTACATCAGCGTGCCCATCGCCACGTTCTTCCACCGCACGATCGGATAGACCGCCTTCTCCGGCAGCCGCTTGCGCAGCACGTCGGCGAGCGCGTCCCGCGAAGGCAAGGACAGCACGTACGTCGGCGAGCGCTGGAGCATCGTCACGTGGGCCGCGCGCTCCGCCATCGCCGGAACCAGCGTCACCGCCGTCGCGCCGCTGCCGATCACCACGACGCGCTTGCCCGTGTAATCGAGATCCGAAGGCCAGTGTTGCGGGTGCACGAGCCGCCCCTGAAAACGCTCCTGCCCGGGGAAACGCGGCGAATACCCCTCATCGTAGCGGTAATATCCCGTGCACCCGAACACGAAGCTGCTCGTCAACGTCACCTTCTCTCCGGTGTCCGTCCGCTCGGCCTCCACCGTCCACTGGGCGTCCCGCGAGCTCCACTCGGCGCGGATCACGCGGTGGCGATACCGGATCTTGGAGTCGACCCCATGATCGCGCGCCGTGTCCTTGATGTACTTCAGGATCGACGGGCCGTCCGCGATCGCCTTCGCCTCCGTCCACGGGCGGAAGACGTAGCCGAGCGTGTACATGTCGGAGTCGGAGCGGATGCCCGGATAGCGGAAGAGATCCCAGGTGCCGCCCATCGCCTCGCGCATTTCGAGGATCGCATAGGTCTTGTTCGGACACCGCATCTGGAGGTGGCATGCCGCCCCCACGCCGGACAGGCCGGCTCCGATGATCAACACATCGACGTGCTCGTGGGCCATGGACCCGGCGTAGCACGGATCACTTGCGCTGCGGGCTCTTTCGGCGGCGCGCCGCGAGCATCGCCGCCACCGCACCGGCGCCGAGCAGCGCGTTCTCCGCGGCCCCTTCTCCGAGCGAGCAGCCGCCGCAGCCGCCGCCCTTCGTGACCTTCTGCGCGGACGCTCCCTCGGCGCAGAACACCACGTTATCGCCGGCGCCCTGGCGATTGCGACACGACTCCTTGTAGCCCTTGGCCGTCGCGCTCTCCTGGCACGTCTTGAACGCCGGATCGCCCTCGGGCGGCTTGCCGTAAGGCTCCCAGCACGAAGCGCACGTCTTCTCGTCGAACTCGCACACGTCGCGCGGCCCGGCCACGTCGGCCCGAGCGCCGCGCGCCGCCGCAAACAGTCCCAAGGCGCCGAGGAGCGCGACGACGAGCGAGGTTCTCACCATGAAGAGGCCATAACACACCTCCGCCGGCGAGACAGCATGTCTTTGGAGAGCCCCCCTTCGTCGGCGCGGATCCGCTCACGCGAGAGCGGGAGTCCCGATCACTGCGCGAAGCAGCCGTTGCGCGAGTTCGACCACTCTTTCTGCACCGTGTACGTCACGCCGTCGCCGCCGACGACCGTGCCCTGGAGACCATTGCAGATATCGCCGATCTCTCCGTTGTTCGGGTCGTACCAGGCGAGCGGCGGGGCGTACGTCGTCGCGAGACCGACCGCCGCGTCCGTCACGGCCTCGATCAGCTCGTGCGAGGCGACCGACGTCTCGTTGTTGAAGGCCGTGCTCCCGCCGCAGCCGCCCGCGCAGCCGGTGCTGGAGACGTCCGGCATCACGCTGTAATAGACGTTCTGGCCGTTGTAGACATAGGTGCTGTGGAAGGCGCAGAACTGCACGCACGCCTTCGAGCCGTCGCTCGCCGTGATACCGACGTTCTTGGGGAAGTGCACCGCGTAGAAGTTGTTGGCGGTCGGCTTCGGGATGAGGTTGTTGTTGAAGAGGCGCGTCAGCTCGGCCTGGATCTTCGCCTCCGTGATCTTGGTCGTGGAGGCGGCGTCGACATATCCGTTCTGCGCCGTCCCGCGCGAGAACGTCTGCGCCGGAGAGGCCGTGTTGTACTCCGCGAGCTGATCGAAGTGCGGGCTGTTCGTCACGCCCTTGTAGAAGGCGTTGAGCTGCGTCTGGTTCGCCACCGTCGACGTCCAGAACACCGGGATCACGTTGACCTTCTGGATCACGGGGCCACCGTAGTACGTGAGGTGCGCGTTGGCCGGGACGGCGGCGGCGAGGGCCTCGTGGTTCGCCGTGGTGAGAGGCATCTTGTGGATCGGCGCGAAGGTCTCGGACTTCTCGACGCCGCCCATCTCGGCCACGTCCTCGTCGTCGGGATCACCGGCTGTGCAGCCGACCGCGACGACGGAGACGGAGGAGAGGGCGACGCACGCGAGGAGCAGGCTGGAAAGCTTCACTGGAGACTCCTTACAAGGATGGAAGTGGTCGAGTGCGATGCAGGCCAGGCTCGCGGCGGGCGCACCTCTCCCGAGTCGCGGCTTGACGCGCCGGATCGCCGTAAAAAGAAGCGGAATGCACCGCTCCCTCCACGGCGGACGTCCGGCCGCCAGGTCGGTCCAAACTTCATGCGTCACTGGAATCGGGCTCAGCGGCTGTCAGAGCCTCCCGCGGGACCCGCGGGGCACCTCGATCAGTGGAGAGGGCACCTTAGCGTCTCCAATGGCTCCATGTCAATCCGCCAATGTGCGTATTCGAAATGAAATGTCGATCTGGATCCCCCCGCCCACTCCTGATTTCCAGAGGCGGAAGAAACGTGCGCCGAGCCCGTTTTGCAAGGGCAAATCAAGAGGAGGCTTGTGGCGAAACGCCACATCGAAGTGGGGAGTCTACACCGGGTGAAACATCGGTCGATATCTCACCGTCTCCGGCGCGCGGAGGGACGGATCCGGCGGAGTGCGCCGGCGTCGATTTTGTCGAGCCGACGGACGAGCGGGGCGGCTCTCTCCAAGACAGCCGCACGTGATCGCCTCACACGGGGCAGTGCGCCTCGTCGTATACAGACTCTGCTCGGGGGGTGGCGCGGACGGATTTTTTGTGAAGTCGCGGCGGGGGAGCGTCAGCGGTCCTCTTCGGCCTCGGCTGCGTCTTCGTCTTCGTCTTCGTCCTCGTCTTCGTCGTCCTCGGCGATCTCGTCTTGCCAGTACGGCGCGGGCTTCGTCGCATGCAGATCGCGCCATCCCTCGATGTCGGCGAGGATGCCCTCGCTCACGACGCGGTGCTCCAGCGAGGCGATGAAATCGCCCATCCCGCCGTCCAGGAGCTGCTCCACGCGGTGACGGAAGGGGCCAGTCACCGCCGGATCCGGAGAGACGAGGACCTCCTCGACGAGAGGCCACATCGAGCGCGGCGGGACCTCGTGATAGAACATCGACCAGAACAAGCCCGCTCGCACCGGGAGCGGCACGCGCTCGGCGATCCGGGCGAGGCGCGCGTCCGAAGGCTGGATCTGGCCGCGGAACAGCAGCGCGTGCGCCGCGGCCGCCCCGCAGACAGGGTGTCCGGAGAGCGCCGCCGTGAGGGCCGTCACGGTGTCCGGCTCGTCGAAGAAGAAGTGCGCCCGCCGCGCCGCGATCACGAACGCGCACGTGCCGGGGCGACCGAGCCACGACCGGCGCTCCTCTTCGGTGAGAAGGCCCTTGTCGAGCATCGCCCGCGCACAGCCCTCCAGCGCGTCGACGAGCGCGGGATCGTCCGGCGCGGCGTCGAGGTGCGCCCGCAACACCTCCTCCGCGGCCGCGGTGGCGCGCGGCGAGCCCCCACGAATCCCCGCCACCGCCGCCCGCACGAGGCGCGGCACGTCCGAGGCTGCGCGCGCCGCGTCGATCTCGCCGTCGAGCAGCGCCGCGAGTTCCGGCGCCGGCAACGTCGCGAGCGCCGCCGACGCCGCGTCCCGCAAATACCCTTCGGCGTGCGGATCCCACGCGACGGCGCACAGGCGCGGCACCGACTCGGCCGGCGCGCCCACCACCGAGAGCAGGTTCAAGACATCGTATTTCGGACTCGGCTCCTCCGCGAGGCGCTTGGCGCAGGCCGCCCGCACGTCCGAACAGGCTTCTTCCGGGATGCGGAGCGGGTTCGTGCCGGTCACCGTCGTGGAGAGCGTCCACAGCCACGTGTAGCGCCGCTCGGGGAAGCGGGCGTGCCGCGCGAGGATGGCCCGCACGCCGCGCGCGCCGAACCGACTCACGATCTCGCGGACGAAGCCCTCCAGTCGATCGGGCAGATCCGGGCGCCGGTCCACCTCCCAGAGGCGGCTGTCCCCGAGGCCGAACGTCAAGAGCACGAGCGCCTCCGGATCCGGCGCCTCGTCGAGCAGGACGCGCACCATCGCCGCGCGCGCCGCCGCCGGGCCGCGTCGGAATACATCGAGTCTTGCCAGCATCCGTTCGCTCGGCGGGCCGTCGAGCAGGCCCTCGTCCAGGCCCGCGAGCGGCGCCGCGGGGCAGGGAGATCCGCGCCGCGTGAGCCAGGTCGCGCGGGCGCTCTCCGCGAATTCGGGCACCGGGTCCTCCGCGGCGAGGAGGAGCCGAGAGTACGCGTGCTCGTCCGGCAATCGGCTCGATCCGCGGAGCGCGAGCTTGCGGCGGTCCCACTCGATGTGACGGAATCGGTGGTCGATCTCGGGCAGCGCCGCCTCCGGGTACGCGGCCGCGAGAACGCCGATGGCCCACGCGTCGTCGAGGAAGCCCCAGCGGAAGCCGCCCGCCGCGCGCCCTTCGAGGATGCGGATCAGCAGCGCCGCGCCGCCCGCGGGCTTGTGCCGCGCCACCAGGCGATCGAGCAGGTCGGGATACATGATGTATCCTTCCTGGTTGTTCGGGTCGTTCTCGGTCGGCGGCTCGGGGCGGATCACCGCTTCTTCCAGCAGGAACAGGGCGTCTGACGGCTCCAGCGCGTCGGGGAAGCGGCGGCTCAGCACGTCGAGCGCGCGCCACCGCACGCCGAACACCGGCCTCTTGAGGGCGCGGCGCATCGCCTGGGCGGCGTCGCGGCGGCCCAGCGTGAGCAGGCGCATCAGGGCCTCTCGGCGCGCGGCGTCGGTGGGGCCTTCGTCGAGCACGCGCGCGAGGCGGGCGCTCACGTTCGTGGTGCGCGTCAGCTCCTTCTCGACCACGCGGCGCATCGCCATCGTGAGCGACGTGTTGAGGTGCGGATCGCCCGTGCGGACGGCCTCGATCACGAGATCGGCGGACTCCGGGTGCGAGTAGTCGCAGAGCTGCGCGGCGAAGTTGGCGGCCTCGCGCGCCTCCTCGTCGAGGTGGTCCCAGCACCGCGCGACGAGGCGGATGAAGCGCACGCTCTGGAGCGGAAAATGGCTCATCGCCGTGACGTGCATGCCCATCCGCTGCGCGCGCCTCGTCAGGTCGGTGATGGCGTCGAGCTGCGCGCGCCCGAGGTGGGGCGGCAGGATCCACGCGCGATCCACGGCGTGCGCGAGGGCCGTCGCGTCGCGGAGCGCGTTCTGCCGCAGCTCGGCGAGCCCGCGCCCGTCCGACTCGGGCCCTTCGTCTTCGTCCTCGTCCTCGGCGCCTTCTTTCGCGGCCTCTTCGGGGGCGCTGTCGGGGCTCTCGTCGGCCGCGAGCAGCTCCTCCACGGTGCGCGGCCCGTCGCTCGAAGGGGCCTCCGAAGAGGGGCCTTCCCCGCCCGTTTCGTCCTTCTTTTCGTCCTCGATCAACGTGGTCCGCCAGGCGTATGCGCGCGCGAGCCCCACATCGATCTCGTCACCCTTCCTCCGCATCCCGCGAGCATCGCACGCCGCCCCCCCTTCGCAAAGCGCCCTCACCGAGGAGACGCGCCACCGTCGCGAAAGCGCGGAACCACGATAGGCCCGAAGCTGCTGGCGGGTGATGCCGTCGTTTGCGGATCGCGTGGGGTGGGGACCCCGACGGCTCCGCCGGCGGGGCGGGGCGGCGCGTGCCGCCCCGAGATGGGAAAAGAGATTCTCAAGTGAAGGAGGTCGGCGACCTTCTTCACTTGGGAATCGGCGGCTCGTAGATCCTCTTTACGTCGGCGCCGCCCACGAATGCGTACGATCCCGCGTTGCCGTAGCCATAAGCGACGATGCCATAGGGCTTGTCACCGGAGAGCGAGTGCGCACCCTCCTGCAGCGGGCAGCGGCGCGACTCGTACGAGACGCCGTTCAGCGCTCCGGACGGCGTGATCACGCAGTTACCGGGCGTCATGCCGTCGATCGAGACGTTCGTCCCGACCTCGGCCTCGATCACGACATAGCTCTTGTCCCAGGAGCCGGGCGTCAAGATGATGTATTCCGTGCGGAACTGGTCGACCGGCGGGTACACCGTCAGCGACGGATCACCGATGTACGCGCCGTCGCAGTATTGATTGGACACCAGGATCTGACTGACCATCACCGGCTTGTCGGACTGCACGATGACGTCGTCCTGCGTCCAGGTCGTCTTCACCTCACCGGGGTTGATGGTGAATTGATTGAAGGGGGCGGGCAGCGACGTCGTCACGTTCGCGACCTCCGCCGCGCCCACGAAACGGAGCACGTCCGGCTCGTGGTACGAGCCCGTCGAGCGGATCGGGCTGCGCGGAATGACGTAGTTGGTGCCGATGGACTCGATGGGGAAGAGCTGATCTTCGAGGTGGTCCAGACAGCACGTGTCGCCGTCCGTCCAGCCGGGCCCCTTCGGGATGTCGACGATGCCGCCGGGCGCGCCGGTGCTCTCGGTGCCGGAGAACACGGCCACCGGGAAGCTCGACGTCACCAACGTGCCGCTGAGGTCCGCCATCGTCTTCACGTCGTCCTGGAACGTGCCGTCGTCCGTCTCCAGGTTGAGCACGTCGAACGGCCCGAGCGTGACCTGGATATCGCCTCCGGCCGGCGTCGCCGCGACAGGCGGGTTGCCCTTGATTCGCCAGCTCGGCTTCACCTTCACCACGGTGTTCGGCGTCGTGCCGACGATCGTGACGTAGGAGCGATCCAGGATGTTGAAGCCCTGGATCTTCACCGGGTGGCCCGCCTGCCAGCCGAGCACGCGGTAGTAGCTGCCGAGCGCGTTCGTCGGCAAAAGAAGGGAAGCGTCGTTGGAATACGCGTTCTCGAAGACGTTGAACTGATACACGATGAGCGGCGCGCTGGACGTGATGCGGAAGGCGCGCGACGACAGGCACGTGCCCGGAGAGGCGTAGTCGTTCGGTTTGGTGCCGCAGTCGAGCTCGCGCGTCGGGAGCGTCTTCGCGATGAGGCCGCCCGGCGGGACCGTGAGCTGCTCCACCGTCTGGAGCTGGAGCGGCTCCCCCGGATTGGCGTTGTTGATCTCGATGGTGACGTTGGCCGTCGATTGGCCCGCGTTGGAGAGGGCGACGCCCCACGGCGCGCTCGCAGGGTCGTTGAAGCCGTCCTGTTGATCGAGGTCGACCGCCCAGAACTCACAGCCCACGTTGCTCGGCTGATCCGCGGCCACGGCGCAGGCGCTCTTGCACTCCCCGTTCGAGCACGTGATGCCGTTGCCGACGTCGCACGACTCCACGGTAGCGCCCGGTTTGCCGTCCGGGGTGCACTCGTGCACGTCGTTGCCGACACACGTCTTGGCGCCGGGGACGCACTCCGCACAACCGACGCCCGGCGCGCACGCCTGCGGACATGGCACCGGCGTCCCCGGGGTCTTGTCGGGGTTGCAGGGGGTGTATCCTTGATCGTTACAGAAATCGCAGGTGGGCGCGTCCCCGCCGATGCCGCCGCCGCCGGTGTTGGAGCCGCCGGTGCTGGACGATCCGCCGCCGCCGGTGCTGTTCGACTTGGGGCCCGCGGAGCAGGCGATCGACAAAAGAAAGAGGGGAGTCAGCGCAAGGAGCCTGGTACTTCGCATGACCGGCGAGGGTAAGAGCGGCCCGCGAAAATGTCTTGCGTGAAGTTGCCGCGGTGTCGTCTTTCGGGCCGGGGCCGTGGTAGCGTCGGGGCGTGCGCTCCTTCCTCGTCCCGTTCGTCTGCTTCGCGCTGGGGGCTCCGCTGCTCGGCTGCGCGACAACGGTGGTCTCCCTCGCCGAGGGGCCGCGCGAGTACGTCGCGACCGACTACGAGACCGTGCTGCGCCTGTGGACCCGCACCGAGCGCCTCTTCGCGCTGAGCGAGCTCGACAACTTCCTCACCGCGACGGCCACCTTCGAGTCGTGGGATTTCCGCTGGGCGTACACCGTCCGCTACGTGCAGGACTACCGCCTCACCATCGACGAGCGGAAGAAGCTCCTGGAGAAGGCGCTGGAGGAGACGCACCAGCACCACCGCTTCTTCGTCGCGATCTACGGCGGCAACTACCGCTACAACGACCTCACGAAGCCCGACAGCGCGTGGATCGTCCGCCTCATCGACGACACCGGGAACGAGACGGCGCCGGAGGAGATCCAGGCGATCCGCAAGCCGAACGTGATCGAGCGCGTGTATTTCCCGTACAACACCGTGTACCGCCGCGCGTTCCGGATCTCGTTCCCGCGCGCCACGGTGGACGGCCGCCCCACCATCTCGCCGAAGGCCAAGTGGTTCGGCCTGCGTTTCGCGGGCGCGCAGGGCAACACGCAGCTCATCTGGGAGCTGGAAGAGCTGGAGAGCACCCCCCCGAGCGAGGTGCCGAAAGACACCCCGACGCCGAGCTCCGCCCCGATCGCCCCCGACGCGCCGAAGCCGGCCGAGACGCCGAAGACCGCCGCGAAGTGAGACTGGCACTCTGAATCGTGCCCCGAGAGGGCATCAGGATCCCTGTCAGATCGGGAAATAGGCCGCGCAGCAGCCGAACATGTCGCAGCTCAGGTTGTTGTCCTGGCAGCTCCCCACGTAATTGCCATCCTGCAGACACTGGCAGTCGACCGTGGACGTGCCGGGCTGACCCTTGCAGTCGACCTCCAGCGTGTAGCCGTTGCAGTCTCCGGTGCACGAGCACGAGTACTGGTCCCCGACGCAGCCGTTGGATCCGCACGTCGTGACGCCGCCCACGCAGTTCGAGTACTCCTGCATTTGCATCGGGCACGCTTGCTCGAGCCCGTCGCACCCGTAGCTCGGCAGCGCCTGCACCGCGCAGTCGTAGAGGGCAGTGATCTCCCCACCACACTTGGGGTTGTCCTGGAAGAGGGACTCGCAGCTATCGATGCAGCTCGCGAGATCGCCGTCGGTGAAGCAGCCGTACTGGAGCGCGGCCGCGCAGACGCCTTTGCAATAGGAGGATGTGCTCGTCGGCGTGGTGGTGACGCCGCTCGTCGTCGTCACGGTGGTGCCGGTCGTGCCGGTGGTGCCGCCGCCGCTGCCGCCGCCGCCGCCGCCGCCGTCGCTGCTGCCGCTTGGGTTATCGAGGACGACGTTGCCGCCGCAGCCGGCGAAGAGCGAGAGGCCGAGAGCGGCGATCGAGGCGAGATAGGCAGTCGGATTCATGAGCGGGCTCCTTTGGCACCTTTCGGGCCACTCGGCTCCATCGCTCACATTCGCCGCAAAAACAAGCTTTCGGCACGTCCGGCGACGGCGCGCGCGGGCCCCGGCATGACATCCGTGTCCGGCGCGCGGAGGCCGCGGTTCACGGCCGTTCAACTCTTGCGGACGTCGGACTCCAGATCGGACAGGGCGGTCACGTAGCCGTCCTTTCCCTGGCTCCGCAGCTCCAGGAGCAGGGCGACGCGGTGAATCCGCACCTCCGCGAGATCGGCGCGCGACATCGCGTCTCGCACGGCCTCCATCTGGCCGCGGCGCAGCCGGCCCGCGAGGCTGCCCACCGCGACGGCCGCGACGAGCAGCACGCCGAGGCCCACGCCCACGAGCATCGCCGTCGCGTCGCCGCTGTGCCCCTTCGTCGCGAAGAGCGCGCGGAAGGCCGCGATCGCCGCGAGCACGACGCCGCCCACCAGGAGCAGGATCGACGACGTGACGCCGAGGCGCTCCGTCCACGCGGCGCGCGCGAGCTGACGCATCGCCACCGCGCGCCAGAAATCGGACTCGCGATCGAGGCGGCTCGCGAGCGACACCAGCGGATCCTCCTTCGACAGCTCCGGCAAATCCGCCTGCGAGAGCAGCTCCGCGGGCACCACCGGCGCGTCGTCCACGCGCAGCGCGTCGCCCATTTTTCCGAGGCCCGCGCGCATGCCTGCGATCGCGGCGTCCGCGTGCGGCTTCATCGTGACCGCGACCTTGCCGCCGATCTCGGTGGCCTTGTCCTTCGCCTCGGCGACGCGATCCTTCGCCTCTTCCAGCGCCGATTTGGTGGACGGCCTGTCCTCGCCGTCGTCCGGACGGCCCCACGCGGTGCGCTTCTCGCTCATCGTCCGCAGGATGCCAATTCGCGCGAGTCTTGCACAGACCTGCGGAGGCCCGGTTGTGATAACGAGTCTCGGCCGCGGCGCGTCTCGGGCGCAACCGCGGCGAAAAGGCCTCTCGGAAGAAAGAAAAAGGACGGTTCGATGGACGTCTTCGGGCACCTCGCGAGCTACGACTACGGCGAAGTTCACCTCGGCCGCGATCCAGCGTCGAAGATGCGGGCGATCGTCGCGATCCACGACACGCGCCTCGGGCCGGCGCTCGGCGGGTGCCGGTTCCTTGCGTACGCGAAGGACGAGGACGCGCTCGTCGACGCGCTCCGGCTCGCCCGCGGCATGACGTACAAAGCGGCGCTCTGCGGCGTCCCGCACGGCGGCGGCAAGAGCGTGCTTTTGCGCCCGGCGGAGCCCGTGTTCGACCGCGCGGCGCTGTTCCTCGCGTTCGGCCGCTTCGTGGAGGCGCTCGGCGGGCGCTACATCACCGCGGAGGACTCGGGCACGGGGCTCGAGGACATGGAGCTCATCCGCCTCGAAACGAAGCACGTGACGGGCGTCGGCGCGCAGCACGGCGGCTCCGGCGATCCGTCGCCGTTCACGGCGCTCGGCGTGCGAAAAGGCATCGAGGCGTGCGTGAAGCTCAAGCTCGGTCGCGCCTCGCTCGAAGGCATCCACGTCGCGGTCCAGGGCGTGGGCCACGTCGGATATCACCTGTGCAAGGAGCTCGTGGCGTGCGGCGCGAAGCTCTCCGTGGCCGACGTCGATCCGCTGAAGAGCGAGCGCGCGCAGCGTGAATTCGGGGCGGAGATCGTCCCGCTCGATCGCATCTTCGACGTGGAGTGCGACGTGATCGCGCCGTGCGCGCTGGGCTCGGCGATGAACGACGAGACGGTGCCGCGGATCAAGGCGCGCATCGTCGCGGGCGCCGCGAACAACCAGCTCCACGAGCCGCGTCACGGCGACGACCTCAACGCGCGCGGCATCCTCTATGCGCCGGACTACGCGATCAACGCGGGCGGCCTGATCAACGTCGCGCAGGAGGTGGCCGGCTACGACGCGACGATCAGCCGCGATCGCACGCTGAAGATCTACGACACGATCCACGAGATCGCGGAGCGCAGCATGAAGACGCTGACGCCGACGTACCGCGTCGCCGACCTGATGGTGGAGGAGAAGCTCGCGCGCGCCGGCGGCCCCCCATCGCGGCTCAACGCGAAGAGCTGAACGTAACTAGCCTTGTTTCGTAGGCGATCGGGGGAGTGATACGAGGGGGCTTTGCCCCCTTGTAAACCCTCATTCGATCTTCATCGCGGTCTCGACGTCCTTCATCCCCGGGCGGACGTCGAAGCTGAAGCCGATGTTGAAGCGGGCGGCGTAGTACGAGGCCACGTCGCCGCGCAGAGGCGTCGACAGCGGGAACAGGAAGCTCACCGCCGGCTGCACGCGCGGCAACATGAAGCGGATGCTCGGCGAGAGCGCGAACGTCGCTCGGTTGTCGTCGTTCGGGAGATCCTTCGTCACCTCGTAGACCTCCCACAGCTCCACGCCGACGCCGATCGCGCGCGACAGGCGATACCCCATGTAGAACGTGAGGCGCGCGGTGAAGTTCGTGACGCGCGGCTTCGAGCCGGAGGCCGTCGCGCCGTTCGCCGCCGTGTCCGGGCCCGTGAGGCTGATGGACCAGTCGACCGCTTGCCGGAGCTGGAAAATAAGGCCTCCCGTGACATGCCGGATGTCGATCCAGGGGCGGAAGGTGAGCTGCAGGCTGGAGAAGCTCGCGAGGTCCCACGGGCGCACGACGCGCACCGTGCGGAGGACCTCTTCCTCCACCGGCGACAGGCTGCGCGGGAACGGCAGCACGATGCCGAGGCCGCCGCCCGACGCGAGGCCGCGCACGCTCGACCACAAGCCGCGGCCCGAGATCTCGGGGTTGCCGATGAGGAACGATTTGCCCACGCCCGGCACCGCCGCCGACGCCATGTCGTTCGAGAGGCCGACGAACCACGTGCGCGGCACGATCGGATACTCGCCTTCGAGGTGGCCGAAATACGCGAACGCGTCGCCGCTGCGATCCAGCTTGTTGGTCTGGATCACCGCGCCCGTCAGCTCGAACGTCGCGGTGGCGTCGCGGTGCGCGAGCGCCGGCAACGTGGGCGGCGCCGGCGCGTCGAACACCGAAGGCTTCGCGTCGTCGGCGCGCGCGATCGCCGCCACGAGGAGCGACGTCACGCCCGCGAGGAGCGCGACAGTCACCTTGGTGTCAACGTTACACCAAGTCGAGGATCGCACGGGAAATGAAGGGGAGAGCGCTTACTTGGCGCCCAGGCGGAAATCGTTGAAGAGCGTCACGTAGCCCATCAGCCCGAGGAGCATGATGAGGCCGACGCCGTGGATGACGGCCTCGATGCGCGGGTTCGCGCGGCGGCGCGTCGCGGCTTCGTAGCCGAGGAAGATCAGGCGGCCGCCGTCGAGCGCGGGGAACGGGATGAGGTTGAACGCGCCGAGGTACGCGGAGAGCGCGGCCATGAACTCGACGAAATCGGCCCATCCGCTCTTCGCGGCCTCCGCCGTCGCCTCGACCATCTTCTTCGGCCCGCCGAGATCCTCCACCGTGCGGCGGCGGAGCCACTCCCCGAGACCGAGCACGAGGTCCTTCAAAACGAGGGCGGGGCGCTTCACCGCGAGCTCGCCGGCCTCCTGCAGGCTGACCTTCTGGCGGTAGCGGTAGAGGCCGACGCCGATGCGGCCCTTGCCGCCTTCGTCCGAGGGCGTGACCTCGATCGTCACGCGCTCGTTGTTGCGCTTCACGGTGATCGGGATCTTCTCGCCGGGGTGCTTCGAGATGTTCTCGGCCATCTTGGTCCAGTTCTCGACCTCGACGCCGCCGACGTTCACGATCGTGTCGCCGTCCTTGATGCCCGCGTTCGACGCGGGGCGGCCGTCGAGCACGCTGATCGTGGTGGAGTCGCGGTCGACCGTGACGAGCTTGCCGGCGACCGAGTACACGCCGAGGAACAGCACCGACGCGAAGAGGTAGTTCGCGAGCGGGCCGGCGAAGATCGCGACGATGCGGCCGACGAGGCTCGCGTTCGCGTAGCTGCCCTTGTCGTTCGGGTCGACCTCTTCGAGCGGGTTCATGCCCGCGATCTGCACGTACGCGAGGAACGGGATCGCGGCGACCTGGAACACCGTGGGGCCGTGCTTCTCGGGATCGTGACGCCACAAGCGGATGCGGATGCGGCCGGCGGCGGTGGTGAACCAGAAGTACCCCTCGTCCGGGACGACCTTGAAGATCGTGGGCCCGAAGCCGATCGAGAACTTGGTCACCCGCATGCCGTACGCGCGCGCCGCGAGGAAGTGACCTCCCTCGTGCACGATCATGAGCAGCGCCAGGCCGAGGGCGCCGATGAGGTACAGGTACCAGGGCATTTTCGGCAGCATAGCGGCCCGCTAGTAGGTTTGCGAGCCGTGTCGCTCCACTTCGTGCGGAGCGCGGGGGCGGGGCTAAATGAAGAAGCTGACGCCGACTGTCACGAACGGATAGCCGACTCGCATGGTGAGCGTGATCTTGTCCTTGAAGTGCCAGCGGCCGCCGACCTCGAACATCGGGTCGACCCAGGCGTTGCGGTAGAAGCCGTCCGAGAAGATGATGAGGCCCGGCTCACCGAACACGCTCCACTGGCGCGTCAAGAAGAAGGTCCACTGCGCGCCCACCGGCGTCCAGAACGAGAAGCGCTCTCGGTTATAGCAATAGTCGCAGTTCGTGATGTCGAGGCCGAAGGTGATGCCGATCGTGTTGTTGAGGCGGGGAATCACCGGATCGGCGACCTTGATCGTCGCGCGGAAGCCGACGCCGGCGCCGATCGCGTGGCCGTTGTAGCCGTAGTAACGGCCGTATCCGAACGAGTCACCCCACGGAACGAGCACGCCGTGCGGCTCCAGCTCGGCGCGGAAATCCGGGTGATCCGACGGGTTCTTGATGATGAGCTGCGCGCTCGCCTCGTTCGCGAGGAGCAGCGCGGATGCGGCAAGTAGAGTACCCGAGAGGGTGGCCAGGGCTCGCATGGTTCTTTCCTATCCGAAGGTGTCGTGACCGCGCAACAGGGGATCACCCATCGGGCGGTGAAATCGACGTTCAACGGGGGGCGGGCGAACTGCCACGTCCCGACAGGCCCGTCCAGCGAAGGTCTCCGCGACTACGGCCCGGTCACCTTTGCGCACCCGTCTTCTTCCGTCGAGGCTATTTTCGCCGAGGATACGATGGATCCCTGGATGACGCGCACGCGTTGTCGGAAGATCCTCTCCGCGAGATCCCGGCGCGTCTCGTCCGCGAGGAGCACCGCGTGCGGCACGAGGCCGGTGATGCGGTACGGGCAAATCCAGGCCGAAACGCCCTCTTTTTTGTGGAACGTGAGGCGCGCGAGGTGGGCAATCTCCGTCTCGGTGTGGGTGCCGTGCGTGCGCATGAGGAAGTTGCCGAGGCTGTAGAAGATGGGCTTTCCGCGGTAGATCTCGATGCCCTGCGTGACGTGGGGGTGGTGGCCGAGCACCGCGTCCGCGCCCGCGTCGATCGCCGCGTGGTGCAGGTCGATCGCGAGCTGCAGAGGGACCGAGACGTACTCTTCGCCTCCGTGGTAACTGACCACCACGAAGTCGACGCCGGGCGTCGCTCGGGCCGCCTTCACGGCCGCGATCACGGCCTCTCGCGACGCGCGCGCGACGTGGTCTTTGGCCTCGTGGTACGCGAGATCGCCCTGGTTCCAGATGCCGGTGAACGCGACGAAGGCCACGCGGAGGCCGCCGGACGTGAGGATCGCGGGCGAATAGGCCTCTTCGCGCGTGCGGCCGGCGCCGGCGTAGCGCACCTTCGCGCGATCGAGGTTGTCGAGGGTCGCGAAGAAGGCGTCCTTGCCGTAATCCCACATGTGGTTGTTCGCGGCGGAGACGACGTCGATGTGCGCGCGGGCGAGCGCGTCCGCGCCGGACGGCGGGCCCGTGAACTTGAGCTTCATCGTGGGAGACTGGGTCTCTCCCTTCTGATCGCTGAGCTGGCTCTCCAGGTTGACGAAGCGCAGATCGGCCGTGGAGAGGAGGCGCTTCACCGACTCGAAGGGATCGAAGGCGGGGTCCTTCAAGAGCGCCTGTCCGATCGACCGGCCGAGGCACACGTCGCCGCCCGCGATCAACGTGACGTGGTCTTTCGGAGGTGGGGAGTCCGCGGTGAGCGCCGGGCCCTCCGTGGAGGTCGCGACGGCGGATGTCGCGGCCTCCGCGGACGTCGCGCCGGTGACTGCCACGCTCGCCGGAGCGGTCGTGTCGGGGCCGCCCGGTGATCCGGAGTCGGCGCGATGCCCGCAAGCGCCAGTGAGCGCCGCGAGCGCCGCGAAACCGAGGCGGATCGTTACTTGGGCTCTTCGGTCGGGGCGCACGTGGAGACTCCGGCGCCGACGATGTTGAACCCGACGTTGCCGTTGATCAACGTGGTCGTGCCCGCGGCCGGATCGTACTTGCGGATGCCGGTGCCGCTCATGATGTAGAACGAGCCGCCCCAGAAGGCGAACGCCCACGACGTGCCGACCGGGATCTCGAGCAGATCCGTCGACGTGAGGATGTGCGCCGACGTCTTGTCGATCTCCGCGAGGTGGATCGGCGTGTCCTGGAAATAGCCGAAGAGCCGCGCGTCCCCCGTGCCGGTGAGCTCCGCGCCCTTGCCGGCGAGCGTGTCGTAGTCCTTGATCGGGACGAGCTGGAGCGTGCTCGCGTCGATCTTCGCGAGGCCCTGTCCAGGTGACAAGTTGTACACACCGGAGACGTACAGCGTCTCCTGGTCCGAGCCGGGCGCGTCGGCGACGAAGCCCATGCCGAAGGTGCAGAAATTCGATTGGCAGGCGAGGAAGCTCGTCGGCGTGCAGGCCAGTGTCTTCGTGTCGACGTGGTAAATCTGGCCGTCCTGGAAGAGGACCCACGCGATGCCCTGCCGGTCGACCGACATCGAGAACGTGGACTGGAAGTCCTCACCGGGGCAGTTGAGCGTGCCCATCACGTTGAAGGCGGACGTCTGCGGATCGAACTTCGCAAACTGCTTGTCTTGGCCCAGGATGTAGATATTGCCCTTCGTCGCGTCGTCGCACCCCGAAGGGCCGCCGGCCGCGCCGCCGGTGTCGATGCCTCCGCCGATGCCGCCGCCCGCGCCGCCGATGCCGCCGCCCGCGCCCGCGACGCTGCCGCCGGTCGATCCGCCGGTGGCGCCGGCCGCGCCGCCGCCGCCGTCCACGCCGCTGCTGGTGTGATTGGCGCTGCAGGCGACGAGCGCGCCGCACGCCGCCGCGAGACCCACGCCTCGAATCGCCCACCGAAAAGAGAAGATCGAAGCTGCCATTCGGTGATCATTGCAGGGCGGCGGGCCGGTGAACAGCGCCATTTCGTGGGAGCGCGGAGGGCCGCGTTTTGCCGGCTCCGAGCGGGCGCCGTGCTACGCTCTCGCGACGCCGTGCGGGTGCGCGGCGCGGTCGAGGAGGGGATTTCGTGAGCGCTCGTTCTGCCCTCGGTCTCGTGGTGTCTCTCGTCGCTGTGGCCCTGTGCGTCTCGGCGTGCCGGGCCGAAGATAGCGGTGTGTTCGGCAGCGCCGCGCGCACGAGCGATACGCCGTGCACCGCCTCCTGCGGCTGCGAGGACGGGCCGGCCTGCCCGGCCTGCGTCAACGACGAGATGTGCCCGCAATCCAGCGATCCGTGCGTCATCTCGCGGTGCGGAGAGGGCGTCTGCAATATGGGAAACCGGCCGGACGGGATGCTCGTCGACGGGCTCCAGACGACCGGGGATTGTCGCAAGGTGGTGTGTCTGTCCGGCGCCGTCGCCTCGCAGCCGGACCTGGACGACCCCGACGACGACTCGAACGACTGCACGCGGGACGAGTGCGCCACCGACGGAGGAATACTCCATGTGGCGGTTCCCGACGGGACGCCGTGCGACGACGCGAAGGGGCTGTGCAAAGGGGGCTCTTGCAAGCGCCTGCTCGGCGAGCCGTGCTTCGACGCGACGGACTGCGCGACGGGGTTCTGCGCGAACGGCGCGTGCTGCGAGAGCACGTGCAAGGGCACCTGCTTCGCGTGCGATCTCCCCGGGAAGGCCGGCAGTTGCATGCCGGTGCCCGTCGGCGCGCGGCACCCCGGCTGTCCGGAGAACCAGGTGTGCCTCACGCCGGAGGACGGTTGTACGAACCTCGCCGGGAACGGCTACCCTTGCAACGCCGCGTGGGATTGTGCGAGCCAGTCGTGCAAGGACGGCCGGTGTCGCCAGTCGGACGGGACTCCGTGCCTGGTGGATGAAGAGTGTTGCAGCGGCGCGTGCAAGCTGAACGTGTGCGTGGACGGCGGCGCCGCCTGCGACGGACAGGCGGCCACGAACTGATCCGCGGCGGATCTCGGCGGATCCCGCGGGCCGCTCGACGTCAGTGCCCGTCCAGGATCCGGAGGCAGAGCCGCTCCGAGAAATCGAGCGAGCGGCGCAGCTCCGCCGGGTCCACGTTCTCCGCCGTGTCGGTCGGATGGTGGTAGTTGCGGGGGGCGCCGATGTCCGGATCGATGCTGGAGAGGCCCGCCGCGGCGAACCCGCGCACCAGGAACGGCAGCGCGTCGGTCGCGCCGGCCGGGATCGGGTACTCGCGGACGTTCGGCATTCCGGGCTCCGCGCTCGTGGATTGAATGGCCGCGCGGAGGCGCTCCGGGACGGGGTGGCGCCACAATTCGCCCTCTTCCAATACGCAGAGATCGCCGTTCGTCATCGTGTCGATCGCGAGCACGGTGGTGGTCTGTTTGTCCCAGCGGCCTTCCATCTTCTCCGCGAGGCGGAAGGCGCCGCCGGTGCCCGACTCCTCACTTCCGGTGATCACCGCGACGAGCTCCGTCCGCGCCGGAAGCACCGGCACGAGGCGGCGGCACAGCTCCACGACGGAGACGCACCCGGTCACGTTGTCCGCGGCGCCGGGCACCACGTGATTGCGAATCAGCACCTCGGTGTTGAGGGCGGCCACGATCGCGGGCGGGATCGCGAGCACGCCGGTCGCGACATCGATCCACGGGGCGTTCGCGCCGGCGACGCGGGCGGCGGCGAGGGCTGCGAGGCCCGCGAGGCTCGCGGTCGGGAGGCGGAGCTGCTTCTTCAGCCACGAGAGCGGCTCCGGCGGGGGACGCAGCGACGCGCGGATGACCTTCGGATTGAAGATGACCCCGGTGTACGCGCTGTCCGCGTGCGCGAGGAGGACGAGGCGACGGACTGGCTCCATCCCGGCCTCCCCCGGCGGGCGGAACGTCACCATCAGATTCTGGGACGCGCGCTTTCCCTGCAGTCGCCGCAGCATGAGGCCGCGGCGGGTCAGCTCGCTGACGGCGCTCGCGGTGGAGACCAGGCCGAGCGTGAGCCCGAGGGTGGGAGATCGCTTCGCCACGACGGCGCCGAGGACGCCGACACCGAAGTTGAGCGCGAGGCCGCCGTACAGGTGAGGGGGCCAGTCGAACGGGTGCCACGTGGGCTCTCCGCCGATCTCTTCGAAGGCCTTCGCGAGCCGCTCCTGCGCGCCGCGCTCCTCCGGGCTGCCGGCGAGCCGCGCGGGGAAGCTCTGCAAGATCTCGCAGAGGAGGCGATACGGGGCGAAGTCGTGCGGGGGAGTCTCGTCGGAGGCCATGGGTCCCGGGAGATGGGCCGCCGAGGGCGCGGCGTCAAGCGCGGATCGTCGTCCCGAGGGTGTCGGCCGCCATGTCGGGGGTGTCGGGCCGACACCTATTTCGGATCGCAGGTCCTACAAAAAAAGCCATTTCGGAGCGGCACACCGCTCGCAAATAAGGGGGCATGCTCGAAGCACCGACCACCGTCCGCTCCTCCTCCGAAAGGCCCTCTGCTCCCCGGCGCGACTCCGCATCTGGGAAGAGAGAGGCCGTCCCCGACACTGCCGCGCTCCTCTCGCTCCTGGAGAGGCACTTCGGCTTTCGCTCGTTCCGTCCCTTGCAAGAGGACATCATCAAGGACGCGCTCTCGGGGCGCGACGTGCTGGCGATCCTGCCCACGGGCGGCGGAAAGAGCCTCTGTTTCCAGCTCCCCGCCGTCGTGCGAAAGGGCCTCTCCATCGTGGTGTCGCCGCTCATCGCGCTGATGAAGGACCAGGTCGACTCGCTCACCGTGATGGGGATTCCGGCCACGTTCCTGAGCTCCACGCTCGATCACGAAGAGTCGCGGCGGCGCATGCGCGGCCTCTTCGAGGGGCGGTATTCGCTCCTCTATGTCGCGCCCGAGAGGCTCCTCTTGCCCGGGTTCCTGGCGTCGCTGAAGGCGTTCGACGTGCGGTTCCTCGCGGTGGACGAGGCGCATTGCATCAGCCAGTGGGGCCATGATTTCCGGCCGGAGTATCGACGGATCGCCGATCTTCGCCGCCTCTTCCCGGAGGCGCCGGTGATGGCCCTCTCCGCGACCGCGACCGAGCGCGTGCAGGCCGACATCCTCGCGAGCCTGCGCCTCCGCGATCCGAAGTGCTATGTCGCGAGCTTCGACCGCCCGAACCTGCTCTATCGGGTGGAGCCGCGGACATCCGCATTCGACAAGATCCTCGCGATTTGCAAGCGCCACGCGGGCGAGCCCGGCATCGTGTACGCGCACAGCCGAAGAGGGGCCGAGAAGCTCGCCGAGCGCCTCCGCCGCGAGCACGTCAATGCGGCGCCGTACCACGCAGGTCTGGAGCCGTCCCGCCGCGCGCAGACGCAGGAGGCCTTTCGGCGCGACGCGGTGCGCGTGGTGTGCGCGACGGTCGCCTTCGGGATGGGCATCAACAAGCCCGATGTGCGGTTCGTGATCCACCACGATCTGCCGGGCGACATCGAGAGTTATTACCAGGAGACGGGCCGGGCGGGGCGCGACGGACAGCCGGCCGAGGTGGTGCTCTTCTTCGCGCCGGGCGACGCCGTCAAACAGGCCCGCTTGATCGACCAGAAGCCGGATGACGAGGACCGCGCGCGCGCCCGAAAGAAGCTCCGAGAGATGGTGTCCTTCGCCGAGTCCGGGAGCTGCCGCCGCCGCGCGTTGCTCGCGTATTTCGGCGAATCCCGCGCGGAGACCCCGTGTCGCGGGTGCGACAACTGCCTCTCACCGCGCGAGGTGTACGACGGCACGATCGAGGCGCAGAAGCTGATGAGCTGTGTCCTGCGTATTCAACAGAGGAGCGGAATCTCGATGGGCCTCACGCACGTGGCCGCGGTGCTGTGCGGCGCGGACAGCGAGAAGATCCACCGCCTCGGCCACGAGGGCCTGTCGACGTACGGGATCGGCAAGGAGCGCCCGCGCGCCGAGTGGCTGGCGATCGGCCGCGAGCTGTTGCGACTCGGCCTCTTGCGCATGGACGATCACGGCGGCTTCAACGTCCTCGAGGTGACCCCCGCGGGCCGAGAGGCCTTGTCGAAGCGCACCCCCATCCCGCTGACGCGCCCCCTCGCCCCGTCGCGCCCGTCCGTCGCCGCGAGCGAAAAGGCTCCTTCCGAGCCGTCTTCACCGGACGCGTCCTCCTTCGACGAGGAGTTGTTCGAGCGGCTCCGCAAGCTGCGTCGAGCGATCGCGGACGAGCGCGACGTCCCGGCGTACGTCATCTTCGGCGACGTCTCGTTGCGAGAGATGGCTACGCTTCGCCCCACGGATCCGGAGTCGTTCCGCCGAATCCGCGGCGTCGGGGAGAGGCGCCTTCTGGACCTGGGCCCCGCCTTCTTGGAGGAGATCCGCGCCCACGTCGACCCGCCCCCGAGCGTGTCCCGTGTGCAGGCCATCCCGGCGTGAGGGCGCGACCTGCTATAAGGACGGCCCGCATGCTCTCTCTCACGCCCACCGAGCTCGTCGAGCTGCTCATTTCTCTGCCGGCGGAGCGCACGCCGTTCATCTGGGGGCCGCCCGGGATCGGCAAGAGCGCGCTCGTGCGCGACGCGGCGGATCTCCTGGAGCTGCCGTGCGTGACGCTGCTCGGGACGCAGATCGCGCCGGAGGATCTCATCGGCGTGCCGCGCATCCGCGCGCTCGGGGACTCGTTCGCGACGGAGTTCTGTCCGCCGCGCGCCATCCTTCGATCCGAGCCGTTCCTGCTGTTCATCGACGAGCTGAACAGCGCCGTGCCCGACGTGCAGAAGGCGTTCTATTCGCTCATCCTGGATCGGCGGCTCGGCGACTACGTGCTTCCGGCCGGGTCGCGCGTCGTCGGGGCCGGCAATCGGGTGGAGGATCGGGCCCTCGTCCGGCCGATGGCGACCGCGCTCGCGAATCGCATGGTGCACATCGCGCTCGCGCCGGACGCGGACGCCTGGCTCGCGTGGGGCGCCAACCACGGTGTTCACGCGCTGGTGCTCGCGTTCGTGCGCGCGCGGCCGGATCGGCTGTTCGAGCCGCCGCCCTCGGACGCGACTCCGGCCTATCCGACGCCGCGCGCCTGGCACATGCTGTCGGACGCGCTGCACGCCGTCGGAGAGCACCTGTGGGCCGCGCTCGCCGCAGGATCCGTGGGCGATCGCGCCGGCGCCGAGTTCTCCGCCTTCGCGAAGCGCGCCCTCGAAGCCCCCACGCTGGAGGCCCTCGCCGCAGGAAAGGCCACGGTCCCCCGGGATCCGGAGCTGGTCTATTTCCTGGGTGCCAGTGTGGTGGCGCGCCTCGCCTCGGACTCCGCCGCCGACGGGGAAATGTGCGCGAAGGTCGTCACCCAGCTCGGCGCCGCGTCGAAGGAAGTGGCTGTCTGGACAGTGGACACGGCCTTCGCCCGCAAGGTGAAGACTGGCGCTCAGAACGCCTTCGAGGCCTATGTCCGCACGAGCGGATCACAGGTGTTGGTGGACGTCATTCGACTGGGCAGATACGCGAGAGAGACAGCCCGTTCCTAGGCGCCCGCGGCGGGGGAGTGATACGAGGGGGCGGAGCCAGCGGAGCCCCCTTGTAAGTCCCACCCCAATACCGACGAACCCTCACGTGGACCGGGCTCGGGAGGCGGCGAGCTGCGCTTCGAGGTCGGCGATCCTCGCGTCCCGCACGGCTAGCAGGCGTGCGACGTCCTCCTCCTCGAAGCGGCGCGGGATGTGTTGCGGGCAGTTGGCGTCCCACGCGACCACGTCAATCACGAACGCCCGCTCCGGGCGACCGCTCGAACCCGCCGGCACGAGCGAAGAGAGGAGCGCCGCGTCGTCCTCGATCACGCGCGCTTCGCCCCAGATCTTCACCCGCGCGCGCTCCTGATAGTCCATCAGGAACAGGTGCACTTTGGGGTTCTCGGAGAGGTTGCCGACGCTGATGTACTGTCTGTTTCCCCGGAGGTCCGCGAAGGCGAGCGTCCGCGGGCCGAGCACCTTCAAGAACCCCGGCGGTCCCCCTCGATGCTGGATGTACGGCTGGCCGTCCGCCGTCGCGGTCGCGAGGTAGAAGCTCCGCTGCCCCGCGATGAAGTCCGACAGCGAGTCGTCGATGGCTGTCTGCCACCCGCCGCGAGCCTCCATCCGCGCGTAGGCCTCGCGCGAACCAAGGCGCGCCTGCACCGCCTTCACCGTGGGGGTGAAGGCCACGTCGCTGGAATAGGTCAACGGACGGTCCATGGCATTCTCTCCAGATCGGAGGCCGAGATTGGCCTCGAGCCGTTCCTTTGGAGACGGCGGTCATCGCCGCTCCGAGCCCGAATATGCGCTCCGACGGCGGTGAAACAATCCGCGCCGTTGACAATGGACTGTTGCAGGATGTGAAATGATCGGGATGGATCGCTTCGATGCGATGACCGCGTTCGTGACGGTCGCCGAGCTTCGCGGCTTCGCGCCGGCCGCGCGCAAGCTCCGGCTGTCTCCTCCGATGGTGACGCGGCTCGTGGCCGCGCTGGAAGCGCACGTGGGGCTGCGGCTCTTTCAGCGGACGACCCGGTCCGTGACGCTCACCGACGCGGGCAAGCGCTACCTCGATCAGGCGCGGCGCATCCTCTCGGCCGTCGAGGACGCGGAGCGGGCGGCGCGCGCCGAGGCGGCGGTGCCGACAGGGCGGCTCTCGGTCGCGGCGCCGCTCATGTTCGGGCGGCTCGAAGTGGCCCCGCTGCTGTGTGAGTTTTTGCGGCAACACCCCGGCGTCGTCGGCGATCTCACGCTGTCGGACCGGATGGTGAACCTGCTCGACGAGGGGGTCGACGTGGCGATCCGGATTGGCGTGCTCCAGGACTCAAGCCAACACGTTCGTCCGGTGGGCAAGACTCGGCGCGTCCTCGTCGCGAGCCCGGAGTACCTCAAACGCCGAAAACGCCCGCGCACGCCGGAGGATCTGAGGTCGCACGCGATCATCCAGCTCACCTCGCTCGCGCCGACGCCGGAGTGGCGCTTCTGGACGCCCGCGGGCGAGGTGCGCATCGAAATCCGGCCCGTGCTGGTGACCAACAGCGCGGACGCGGCCATCGGCCACGCTTCGCTCGGCGGCGGCGTGACCATGGCTCTCTCGTATCAAGTCCAGGAGGCCGTGCGGGCCGGGCGACTGCAGATCGTGCTGCCGCAGTTCGAGCCCCCGCCGTCGCCGATCCAGATCGTCTATCCCGCGGCGCGCCTCATGTCGGCGAGCCTGCGCGCGTTCATCGACCTCGCCGTCCGCTCGCGTTCGTGGGATTTCGTGGACGTCTGATCGGCGGCGGCGCCCTCGTCCGCGCGACTGGCCACCTCTTGCTATCGGGCGCTGTCCACGCCTCTCGGCTCCGCGCGGGACAGGCGGGAGTAGGCGAGCCACGCTCCCTGGTGCAGACTGGCCATCTCGATCGCTCGATCGACCAGGTTTTCCTGCTCCTTTTCGGTCCATTTCGCGGTCGGCGCGATCGTCATTCCTCGCCGGTGCGCGCGGCCCAGTAACCCCGCTGTCACGCGTACGATCTCCGCGAACGAGAGGCCTAGTTGTTTCTTGCTCAGGTCCAGTTTGTCTTCGTCGGGGCGGAGGCGGCGGCCCACGAAGGGCAATCGCTCTCCGCGGCCGGGGATCGGGGCCAGTCGGAAGATCGGGCGGGCCAGCATCGATCGTGCGCCGCTCACCACGCGCTCCGCCGGGTCCAGCAAGGTCGGGCCCAGCAAGATGGCAGGGGCCGGCGTCGTGGCCTGTTTCAGCTCGATGAAGCGCTGCTCGCCCGCGTCGTCCACGAGCACCCAGATGCGCTTTCGGCCGAGCGAGCCGTTGCCTGCGATTCGCTCCGCCGCGTCCGCGACTCGCCATCTGTCCGCGTGCGCAGGGGCGTATTCGCCGAGCGCGCGGACGTACGCGGCGAGCAGGGTCGGCGCCGTCCGCGCCTCCTCCTCCGTGACGTCGAACGTGCGTTTTCCGCGCTTGATGCGGCGCTTTCCGTTCACGACCTCGGTGTTGTCCTCCAGGAAGTCCCGGCGCCTCCGGGTGCGGCATTGTTCGATGAGCTGGGCGATGGGCTCGCAGCTCTCGGGCACGACGCGCGCGCCGTCGAAGGCCGCGGCCACGTGCGATGTCACCGCGAGCGCCGCGTAGTCGACGGCCTGGTGACCCGGCGCCTCGAAGGCCTGCGACGCGAGCAGCACGCTCGTCACGAGGCGCAGCACGTCGATCTGCCACGGGCCGATGAACGCGTCGTCGAAGTCGTTGAGGTCGAACACCACGCTGTCGTCGTCGGTCCGATAAGCGCCCACGTTCTCGAGGTGCATGTCGCCGACGAGCCAGCCGACACCGTCCGGCCCGTGCGAGAGATCCGGCCGCTGCGCGAGGATCTCGTAGAAGAGCGGCGCGCTCCCGCGCAGAAAGCCGTGCGGCGTCGCGGAGAGCCTCCGCACCTTGCGCGCCGCCGTCTCCCCGTCTCGGATGCGATCGCGATCAATCTGGATCTGGCGCGCGGCCAGCGAAAATGGGTCCTCGCGTTCGAGCATGCGAGAGAGCATGTCACGGAATCGACACCGTTGGACCATCGAAATAGCCTGGAGCGCTTGCGCGCAGACGGCATGAGGTGCCATTGTGGCAACTCGCCCCAACGGAGCGCGACACCCCCATGAGTGAGAGGCCCCGAGACGCGATCGCGAATCGGCCGGAGCAGCAGTCGCCGTCTCCGTTCCAGCAGCTCTACGCGGATCCGGCGGCGGCCGCGGCGCAGAGCCTCGACAAGATCGCGGCGGCGCGCGTGTGGCTCCTCAAAGAAAAGCCGTTCTTCGGCGTGCTCGCCCGCGCGCTGACCGTGCAGCCGACGCTGCAAACCACGGCGTTCCGGCTCACCGCGCACGACTCGCTGCGCGTCAATCCGCTCGTCGTGCTGGAGGCGAAGTTCCCGGCGCTGTGCGCCCGCATGGCCCACCTCGCGATGCACGCGGCCCTGGGCGCCCTCTCCCGCCGCGGCGCCCGCGAGGAGCACCGATGGAACGCCGCGCACGATCTCGCGATCGAGCCTCTTTTACGCGCCGCCGCGATGGGGACTGGCCACAACGTCGTCTCGATGGGCATCGACTTGCCGCCCGGCGCCAGCGCCGATGAGTATTATGCCCTGCTCCCGGAGGGCGCCCGGCCGGACGATCTCTGGTGCGATCTCTCCGATCCTCCGAGCAAGACCGCGGCGCCGCCGGCCGGCACGTTCACGCGGCAAGACGACGGGGAAGGGGAGGATCCCGGCGAGCAAACCGGCAAGAAACAAGGCGAACGCGACGGCGGCGACTCCCACCAGGAGAACAAGCCCCCTCGCGACGGGGAGGGCCAGAGTGACAATCCGGACGACGAGGACGAACAGGACTCCTCCGAAGAAGAAGAGCCCTCTCCCTTGGAGCAGCGCGCGCGGGAGCTGCAATGGAAGATGCGCCTCGCGGCCGCGCTCGAAGAAGAGATCGCGTCGGGCGGAAAGACGTTCGGCAGCGTGCCGGGGTGGATTGACGATCTGGTCCGCGCCACGATCGAGCCGCCGCCGGACTGGGCCGCTGAGCTGCAACGGTCGGTCGCGATGCTGGCGCGACAAGGGCGCTCGTTCTTGCGGCCTTCCCGGCGCATGAGCGCGCTCGCGGGCGATGCCGGGGAGTGGCCGGAGGTCGTCGCGATGCCGGGGCGACGCGTCACGCCCGCGGGGCGATTGTGCGCTGTCGTCGACACGTCGGCCTCGATCGATCCGGCCGTCGCGTCGCGGTTCTTCGGCGCGCTCGCGTCGGTCGCCACCGCCGAGGGGTTCGACGAGGTGCGCGTCGTGCAGGCGGACGCGGAGGTCACGCGCGACGAGACGATCTCCGCCGCCGAGCTCCTGTTTCAAGAGGTGCCGATCACGGGCCGCGGCGGCACCGATTTCGGGCCCGCGCTGCGCCTGCTCGCCGCGGAGTCGAAGAGGTCCGGCGAGCGGTTCACCGTGGTGTACCTGACGGACGGAGACGGCCGTTTTCCCGCGCCGAACGAGGCGAATCCGCTCGACGTGCTGTGGGTGATCCCAGGCTCTCCGAAGACGACACCGCCCTTCGGCCGCGCGCTCACGATGCGCTGAAGCGGGCGCTCCGCAAAAATGTCCGGGGGCGCACAAGGGAGTTCCCATGGCCGAGAAGAGGTCTATCCTCGCGCGCCGGAGGAACTGCCGATGGGTGACGATCGCGACCGCGGAAGAGAGAGAGACCTGGTCCTCGCGCCGAACGAATTCGCCTTCATCTCCGACGAGACGAAGGGCAACATCAACGTGTACGTGGGGCCCCACAAAACGAGCCTCGCCAACACGGACCGGCCGGTGGTCTTCAACGACCGCACGAAGCGCTTCGACCGCTGCTCGCTGGAGCAGGCGACGCTCGTGTTCTCCGTCGCGCCGGAGGGCTGGTACCTCGTCCTCAAGAACCCATCGAAGGACAACTCCCACCCACGCACCGGCGCCCTCAACAACCTGCCTGAGCTGAACATCGGCCGCAAGGTCAACATGCCCGGCCCGGTGTCCTGCGCGCTGTGGCCGGGGCAGATGGTGCGCGTGCTGCAGGGGCATCACCTGCGGTCGAATCAATACCTCGTCGTCCGCGTGTACGACGAAGAGGCCGCGAAGGCGAACTTCAAGAACGCCGTCATCAAGCCTCAATCGACGGCGGAAGAGAGCCGGACCGACGGCGCGCCCGACGACGCGATCAAGGTCGAGGACCTGACGATGGGCAAATTGCTCGTCATCAAGGGCACGCTCGTCGCGTTCTACATCCCGCCGACAGGCATCGAGGTCGTGCGGGACGATCAGGACTCCTACGTTCGCACGGCCGTCACGCTGGAGCGACTCGAGTACTGTATTCTGCTCGACGAGGACGGCAACAAGCGCTTCGTGCGCGGGCCCGCCGTCGTGTTCCCGCGGCCGACCGAGCAGTTCGTGGAGAAGAACGGCGCGCGGAAATTCCGGGCGATCGAGCTCAACGAGAACAGCGGTATCTACGTCAAGGTCATCGCGCCGTACGAAGAGAACGGGCACGCGTACAAGATCGGAGACGAGCTGTTCCTCACCGGGAAGGAGCAGATGATCTACTTCCCGCGGCAAGAGCACGCGATCATCAAGTACGGCCAGCAGGAGATCCATTATTCGATCGCGATCCCCGCCGGCGAGGCGCGCTACGTGCTCGACCGGAACACCGGGCAAATCCGCCTGCACAAGGGCCCTTCCATCTTCCTGCCGGACCCTCGAAAAGAGGTGATCGTGCGCCGCGTGCTCGACGCGCGGACGGTGAACCTGTGGTTCCCGGGCAACCGCGAGGCGCTGGAGGTGAACGCGCGGCTCGCGGCGATGCAGCAGGAGCAGGGCAACAACGAGTACGTGGTCGATCAGGACCGCTCGAAGCGGGACGCCGCGGAGGGGCGCGCGCGCGAGGAGAAGGCCGCGGCCAAGTCCTTCGTCGGGGACGACTTCAATCGATCGCAGACGTACACGCAGCCGCGCACCATCGTCCTGAACACGCGGTACGACGGCGCGGTGGCGCTCGACGTGTGGACCGGATACGCCATCATGGTCGTGAGCCGCACCGGGGAGCGGAAGGTGCTCGCCGGGCCGCACACGCACCTCATGGAATACGATGAGACGCTCCAGCGGATGGAGCTCTCCACCGGCACGCCGAAGTCGGACGAGCGGCTGTTCCAGAGCGTCTATCTGCGCGTCCTGCACAACAAGGTGTCGGACAGGATCGAGGCGGAGACGCGCGATCTCTGCCAGGTGCACCTCCACCTCTCGTACCGCGTCAATTTCGAGGGGGACAGCGGCAAGTGGTTCAACGTGGAGAACTACGTCAAGTTCCTCACGGACCACCTCCGCTCCCGCATCCGCGGCGCCGTGAAGCAACAAGGCATCGAGTCCTTCTACGGCAACGCGGCGGCCATCATCCGCGACGTGGTGCTCGGAGCACAGGGAGAGGACGGCAAGCGCACCGGCCGCTTCTTCGAAGAGAACGGCATGCGCGTGTACGACGTGGAGGTGCTCGACGTCACGATCGGGGACGAGGAGATCGCCAATCTGCTGGTCGGCGCGCAGCAGGAGGCCGTCCGGCAGGCGCTCGCGATCGCGGCGGAGCAACGCAAGGTCGCCTTCGTGCGAGAGAGCGAGTCCACCAAACAGCAGATCATGGAGCTCGGCGCCGCGACTCGGCTCAAGGAGACCGCGGTGAAGATGGCGGAGGTCGCGGAGAACCTCCGGCTCAACGTGGCGGAGGCGCGCGCGGACGCGGAGGCCCGCAAAGAGAAGCAGAACGGGCAGCTCGCCGAGCAGGAGACGATCGCGGCGATCCACGCGGCGGATCTCGCGCGGCGAAAGGCGTCGACGGATCTGGAGGCGGCCATCGCGGACCGCGTCCTCGATCAGAAGCTGCGGCAGCTCGCGGCCGAGGTGCAGGCGCTCGTCGGGAAGGCCGGCGCGGTGTCGCCGGAGCTCGTGTCAGCGCTGCAGTCGTTCAGCGATCGCGCCCTCACCGAGCGCGTGGCGGAGAGCATGGCGCCGCTCGCGATCCTCGGCGGAGACAGCGTGGCGGACGTCCTCGGGCGCCTGCTCGCCGGCACGCCCCTCGGCGACGCGCTCGCTCGCAAGGCCGACGCCTCGAAGCAGCTCTCCCCGAAGAAATAAGCCGATCAGCCGTGCGGGCACGTGCAGATGCACGACCCGTCGTCCCCACAACGATAGTTCGCGGAGCAGCCCGTCCGCCCGCAAGGGCCCCAGTAGGTCTGGCCATATCCGCACACGCACGCTCGGCTCGCCGGAGGGCGCTTCACGGGAGGTGTGTTGTTCGGCGGGGTGTTGTTCTGCGGATCGCCGTTGGGGTTGGCGTTCAGGTTGTTTCCCTGGTTGTTGCCCTGCGGGGACGTGGCGTCCTGGCAGACGTTGGCGACGCAGATGCGGTCTCCTTTGCAGTCGGAGTCTTTCGCGCAGCCTGCGCTGTCACTGCCGCCTCCACCGCCGAAGCAAGCGGCCAGTCCGAGCGGCGCGGTCACGAGCAACAGGACCAGAGTCACGAGGCGGGAGGTGGGCAGTCTCACGGGGGGACCTTCTTTGCAGAGGTGGGTGGAGCCGCGCGCCGCGATCGCCGGCCGCGGGCGACTCCGGGGTGAGCCGGGCGGCGCTCCGTGTGCAACGCACATGCCCCGCGAGCGCGCCGGCCCCACGCGCCCGCCGAGCGCGATCGCCCGAGGATCGCGGCCTCGCCGGGACGCGGGGTTCACAGTCTGTGACGGCACAACGAGGCTCGCGTGCGCAGATTGTGAACGGGGCGCGGACGAACGAGCTATCCTCCGGGGATGCGTGCCCGAAAGCTGTTCCTTATCAGCGCGCTCGCCGGTCTCGCGATCTTCGGATCGCCGCGCACGAGCCGCTCCACGCCGCCTCTCCCCTCCACGGATTCGCCCGCGGCCGCCGCGCCGAAGGTGGCCCTCCTCGTGACGAAGCCGGGGGCCATGAACACCTCGCTGTACGCCGCGAGCCCGTCGGACACGGCACCTCCCGCTCCGCTCGCGACGCTCACGCACCTCGCGGGCGCCACGGTGCGCGGCGCGGTGATCCCCGGCACCACGACGCTCGTCGCGACCGCCGACACCACCGAGAGCCGCGACCTCTCGTTCAACGCGGGCCTGTACCGCGTCGCGCCGCACGCCCCGCCGGAGCTCCTGTGCGACGGCGTCGTCCACGCGAGCCGCCCCCTCGTCACGCCGGACGGCCGCGTGCTCGTCTCCCGCGGAAAACCCGGCCCGGAGCCGAAGAGCGCGCGCCTCGCCGACCTGCGCGTGGACGCCCTCACGATCGACGAGGTGGACCCGTATACTGGCATGATCCGGACGGTCCACACGGCGAGCGGATACCTCGCGTTCCTGGCGGGGAGCTACGGCCGGGAGGTGATCGTGTACCGCGTGTTCCCGGGCGGCGCGGACGTGATCGGCGTCGACGTCGACACGAGCGAGGAGCGCACCCTCGTGGGCAGTCTGCCGCCGTTCGCGCGGGATTTCTCGGTGGACGCGACGACAGGCACCCTCGTCTACCAGGGCCGGCACGAGACGGACCCGCACGAATGGGTGATCGACCGCGTGGACCTCGTGACGCTCGCGCACGACCGACTGGCATTCAGCAGCAGCATGAACATGGTGCCGTTCGCGGTGCCCGGCGGCGCGATCACGTACAGCCCCGAGGGGAGAGGCGGCCTCACGATCCTCGGTGAAAAGGCCGGAAATCCATTCGGGGAGGGTGCGGACTGGGTGCTCTCTGCCTCCGAAGACGGGGAGTCTTTGGCCGGCCTCCACACCGTGCAAGGCAAGCTCGGCGTGCCTTTCGTCATCGACGTACCCACCGGACGAGGGGCCTTGTTACGCGCGCCGGAGGGATCCCGCGTGGCCGTCGCCGGCTTCTTCCCCGCGGGCGGAGGTGCCTTGTGAGCCGCCGCAACCCCCTCTTCCTCGGCGCGGCGCTCGCCCTCGCAGCGTCGCTGTTCCCGGCCGTCGCGAGCGCCGGCTACTGCCCCTGTTACACCGCGTCGAGCCCCAACAACACGTACAACTGCGGCATCGAAGCGGCGAACGGCACGAACCCGAGCGTCGATGAATGGAACGCCATCTTCGATCTGGTGTCGCAGGGACCGTCGGTGTGGGGCGACAAGGGCCCGACGGTCGGCGACATCGGGCAAGGGTGCGGCAAGCCCGAGCCGATCCACAACGTGACAGCGCGTTTCCCGTGCGAATTGCTGAAGGCGATCGCCACGCAGGAGTCCGGATGGAGGCAGTTCTGCGTCCCGACCTTGCCGAGCGATCAGGTGGGCGGCCCGTCGCGCACCATCATCTCCTTCGACTGCGGCTATGGAATCGGCCAGGTCACGAGCGGGATGCACGCGGGCGAGGCGCCGGACTTCGATCGTGACAAGGTCGCTTCGGACCCGACGTACAACCTCGCGACGGGGACGCGCATCCTCGCCGGGAAATGGAAGGCCACGAACTGCGTGGGCGACAACCAGCCGAAGATCATCGAAGACTGGTACACCTCCACGTGGGCGTACAACGGCCTCGCCTACGTCAACAACCCCTCCAACCCGAACTACGACCCGAACCGCGGCGTGTGGAATCCCGCGAACGGCGGCTCCGCACCTTACCAGGAGAAGGTGTTCGGGTGGATCGAATATCCCAATTTCGACGGCGTTCAGGCGGTGGCGGTCGCGTATCCGAATCCTGGTGACGTCGGCGGGAGCGGCAGTCCGCCGGACCTCCCGGAGCCGAGCTGCGCGTCCCCCACGGACTGCGGCAACACGCGCCCCGTGCACACCACCGCGTGCGACGGCAGCGTGGGCCCCGGCGGCGGCGGCGCGGGCGGACAGACCTCGACGGGAGGTGCCATGTCCGGCGGCGCGGGCGGTACGGGAGGCACGGGAGGCACCGTCCCCGGCGGCGGCGCGGGGGGCGACACCGGAGGATCCGCGGGCGACACCGGCCCTGCGAACCCCGTGGAACAAGGCGGAACCGGGCAAGATGGCTTGTTCGGTCACGCGTGCGGGTGCCACGTCGGCGCGGGCGATCCCATGGAGTCGGAGGTGCCGTGGACTCCGCTGCTCACGATGACGGCAATGGCTGTCATGGCCCTTCGGAGGCGCCGCCCCACTTCGTGATTGCGCGCGGCGGCCCCGCCGTGGAAGATCCGTCCTTCCTTTCACGCCTTCGACGGAGACTCCTTTCCATGCGCCTCCTGCCGACTAGCCTCCTCCTTTTGCCCCTTTCTCTCGGCTGCGCGGACGTCCTCGGTCTCAACCAATATTCGCCCGGCGGCGGCGGCACCACGTCGAGCGGCGGCACCACGTCGCAGGGCGGCACCACGTCGATGGGGGGCACCACGAGCGGCGGCACCACGTCGATGGGGGGCACCACGTCGAGCGGCGGCACGGGGGGAGTCGGCGGCGCGACGGGGGGAGTCGGCGGGACCGGCGGGGCGACCGGCGGGACCGGCGGCACCTTGTGCACGGTGGGTGAGATGAAGCCTTGTTACGAAGGCCCCCCGGGCACCGAGGGAATCGGCATCTGCGCGCCGGGCATGTCCACGTGCGGCATGGACGGTATTTGGGGCCCGTGCACCGGCGCCGTGTACCCGAAGATCGAGGCGTGCGCGGGCGACGGCGTCGACGAAAACTGCGACGGTCTCCCCGAGTGCGTCGGACAACACCGCTGGTCCAAGGTGATTGTCGGCACCGGCGCGATCACGGCCGGCGGCGTCACGGTGGACGCGGCGGACGACCCGATCATCGTGGGTGGTTTCGCGGGCGAAATCGATTTCGGCGGAGGTGTCCAGTCGGTCGCGAATGGCATCGACGCGTATGTCGTCAAGCTCTCTCCGGACGGACAACAGCTCTGGACACGCACCTTCGGCCCCGCGGGCGATCAGGTCGCGACGGCGGTCGCCTTCGACAAATCCTCGGGATCGATCGTCGTCGCCGGCTATTTCACAGGCTCCCTCAAGATCGGCAATGACACCTTCACGAGCCAGGGCGGCAAAGACATCTTCGTCTTCAAGCTCGACAACGACGGCAACCCCGTGTGGGCCCACGCGTACGGCGGAAACAAGGACGATCACGCGACGAGCGTGGCTGTCGGGCCGGCGGGGGAGATCTATGTGGGCGGCGGATACATCGACAACTTCGCGGTGGGCGGCACCCAGCTGCCGGCCGCGGGCACCCTCGTCGAGAATGCCTTCCTCCTCAAATTCGATTCGAGCGGGACGCCGCTCAAGGTGGTCGGCGTCGGCAGCTCCTCCGCCCCGGAGGTCGTGAACGCCGTGGCCGTCGACTCGCTCGGCGCGCCCTGGGTCGCGGGCAATTTCAATGGCCCCTTCGCCTGGGACGGCTGCGGGTCTCAGACGCCCGTCGGCGGCTCCGACGCCTTCGTCATGCGGCTCGACACCAACACCAAGTGCGTCAACGCCCACGGTTGGGGCGATGCGGCTGACCAGTGGGGCAGTGCGCTCTCTGCGTATCCGGGCGGCAACGTGGCGTCGGGCCTCAACGTCGAGGGCACGTTCACCATCGGCGGGAACACGCCGCCCGGCGACGCGAGCACCTTCGACGTCGCGCTGGTGAGGTCGCCCCAGAGCGGCAACTCCCTCTACAAGCGGTACGGCGACCTCGGAACGCACCAGTTCCTTCAAGGCCTCTCGGTGGACGGGCTCGGCAACCCCGTCCTCGGGGGCAGCTATTCGGGAGGCATCAATTTCTCGCCGCTGGCCGCGGACAAGATGGTGCCTGTGACGACGTACGATCGGTACCTCGCCAAGCTCGACGCCGCGAGCAACTTCGTCTGGCAGAAGTCCTTCACGAACAGCGCAGGAGGCTTCACGTTCGTCGCGACGGACTCGCTCGGAAGAGTGGACCTCTTCGGCACCGTCCTCGGCACGACGGACATGGGCGGAGGCACCATCGGAGTCGCCGGCTCCCCCATGAGCGTGCTTCTGGCCCAGTTCAGCCCCTGAGCGCGACGCATCTCGGCCGATCTGCATCGCGCTCTGATTCCCCTCCCGAAATGAACAGTCCGTATTCTGATCACGCGCCCCGCGATTCGCGGTAGAACCCGAGCACCGTGAGCAGCGCGACGAGCGAGACGATGCCGAACCCGAGGATGCCCGGCGCCATCGACTCCGCGAAGCCCTGCAGGAGCGTCTGCACGATCTCGCTCGCGTACTTGTCCCATCGTTCGCTCACGTGGTGTCCGACGGCGGCGAGGTCCGCGAACACGCCCATGATGGCGGTGGCGATGGTGGTGGCGGTGATCGCGGCGAGGAGGGGGAGCGTCTCGCGCTTCGGCTTCCAGGCGAATTTGCCGGCCACGCCGAGCGCGCCGCCGCCGAAGAGGAGGAGGAACCACATCGGAAAGCCACCCTCGAGGATCAATTGCATCATGGTCAGTCTCCGCGCGAGCGCTCGGTCCGGCCCGTCCGTCCCGTCGCTCGCCCGGTCAACGCGGCCCGCCGCGGCGTGTGACACCTTTTCTTTTTTTTCGTCCGGCCGGTCACACTCGCCGCGCCGCCGCGTTCCTTGAGCCGTGGACGATCTCTCGGACGCGTCGATCGTGGAGGCCCTCCGTCGCGGGGACGCGGGCGCCTTCGACCGCGCGTACGAGCGGTACCATGCGCGCGTGTATGCCTTTCTGCTGCGCCTCTCGGGCCGGCGGGAGATCGCGGACGATCTGCTCCAGGAGACGTGGATCAAGCTCGCGCGCCACGCGACGACGCTGCGCGAGGACACGAACCTGGTGGCCTATCTCTTCACCCTCGCGCGCAACGCCTACCGCAGCTTCCGCAGGTGGGCCTGGCTCGATTCGACGCGGGTGGACGCGTATTCCGGGGAGACATCGTGGATCGACGCCGTCACGCCGGAGGCGGCGGTGGAGGCGAGGAGGCGCCACGTCATGCTGGAGCGGGCGCTCTTCGCGCTGTCAGCGGCGGACCGAGAGGTGTTGTTGCTTGTCGGCGTCGAGGGAATGGCGCAGGATGAGGCCGCGATGGTCCTCGGGATCGAGCACGCGGCGATGCGAAAACGGGTGACCCGGGCGCGCGACCGACTGGCCGCCAAGCTCGAAGAGATGCCGAACCCGAGGATGCCCGGCGCCATCGGGCGTCGCTCCGTGATCTCGGTCCCCCCGAGATCGACGGCCGCGTATCCGAGCGTGTGAAGCGCCGCGCGCAGCGTGTGCTGGCGGAGGAGCGCGCCCTCGCGACCCGTCCGGCGTTGCGCCCGTTCGCGCGCTTCTTCGCGGACGTGATGGTGCCGGCCGCGGTGGTGACGACGGCGGGAGCTTATCTGTTCATGCTTCTGCGGGCCGCCGTGAGCCTCTATCACTGACACGCGAAGGGACCGCGGGTTCCAGCAAAAAAGAAGGGCGCAATCGAAACTGGCATTCTCGTCGGCCGCGACGGGGGATGAGGAGGCTGCCAGTTTCGGGGATGGAGCCTTTGCCCTCAATCCCCTGCGAGCGAGTCGACGAACATCGCGAGGCTGCGGTTCCGCTGCTTGCAAGTCTCCAGCGTGGCGCCATCGCGGAGCGGCGCGCTCCGTTCGTGGTAGAGCTCGAACAGAGACTTCTTGGCGGGACGATCACCGCTCTTCGTCGCTCCGCGGCCGGAGGGAGAACGAGATTTCGAACGTGGGACAGGAGCCGAGCTGAGGGCGAATTCCAGCTTCTTCTTGGGATTTTTGACTCGACCGGTCTCCTCACCGTCTTCGGCGTAGAGCGTGAGAACCCACGCGTCGATCTCCTCCACGGCCACAGCGAATCGGGTGCGTGGAGTCAAGTCCTCTCCGAGCAAGGCCGCGAGCTTCGCCACGACACGACTCCGCATCTCTGCCACGTAGTCGCCGGCGTCGTGGTCGGGCCGCGCGACGTCGAATCCAGCGAGGTGCGCTTCGGCGGTGTCGATCTGGACGACGAGGAGCCTCGGCTCGTCGATGGGGCTGTCCAGGAAGTCGGAGAGGCTCGTTCGATCCGCGCACTCCCCGAGGACGAGCTGCCAGTTGCTGAAGCTCTTCTTCGAAGGAGGCTTGTAGCCGCCGGCGCGTTTTTCGGAGAGATCGGTCTCGTCGGTCGTGAGCTCCGGCCGGATGGGCACGATGTCTCGACGCTCCACGCCGAGCTTGCCGAAGAGGATATTGAGGACGACGGCGACATCCGAAGGCCCCTCCGCCACGACTCCCACCTTCATCGGTCAGAACTCCAGCGGGACGCCGCCGAGCTGCCCGCGCATCCACATCTCGGACAGCATGAGACGAGGCTCCTTGCCCTTGGTCTCCGGCTTCAGCTTGATGCGGTTCGCCACCGTACGCCCTTGATCGTCGCGCGAGACCACGAAGAGGCGCTGTTCGTCGTCGTGGAGATCGAGGCCGTCGAGCGCGGCCGGATTGTGGGTCGTGATGAGGGCCTGTTTGTCGTGGGCCTTCGCCAGATCTCCGAGCTGTTTGATGAGGTTGCGGCAGAGTCGGGGGTTGAGAGCCGTCTCGATGTTGTCGATGCCGAACGTCTTCGGGGTGCGATCGCTGATGAAGAGCGTGAGATAAAAGAGGGCGTGGAGGATACCCTCGTTGGCGTTCTCGGCGGAGAAGAGGTTCGCGCGCTTGCGCATGAAGCGGTCGCGGAAATAAAGGGTGGAGGTGCTGCGGCCGAGTTTGTAGCCGTCGAATTTGAGCTTGTCGTCCGGGTCGGTGAAGATGCGCTCCACCCAGCGGATGAGGGCGGAGCGCTCCAGCAGCTCACGAATGCCTTTGTCACCCAGAGAGGCAATCGTGACGTCGAGGTTTTCGCCATGGATGCCGAGCGGCTCTTTGCGGCTGAGGTTCAGGAGGCCGCGGAGGGCGAGGTGATTGGCATTGTAGATGAGAAAATCCGTTAGAAACTCAGTTAAGTGAGCACGCTGCTTGTTGAGCGAGAAGAAGAGCGCACGTTGTTCTCGTGTCGTGGTGCGCATTGTCTCGCGAAACGCGGCAAGTACTTTGAGCCTCAAGGAAGGTTCAAGCGGTTCGCCATCGTTTATTCTACGGACGACATCCTCAAGCTCCTTCGAGTCCATGGATTCTTGGGTCGCTGCGGCGACGGCAGCCGGTTCTGATTTGACCCTTGCCCATGAATCGTTCTCCGTGCCGGCCGTGAGAACCAGCCGGAGCTTCGCTTCCTCGTGATCCCGCTCGGTTCCCGGCTCATCCCGGAACTGAAAGACGACCTCTCGGGAGGTCTTGAGTCCGGTGAATGAGCTAAACGTGATGTCCGGCTTCGCGATCCTGACTCCCCTATTGTAAAGCTCTTCGTTTCCGAGCCGATCCGCGACTGCCGCCGCGGCCATCGCCATGGCCTCCAGGATATTCGTCTTCCCGCACCCGTTCTCCCCGATGAACAAGTTGATCCGCCCCAACGGAAGCGTGAGGTCGACGATCGATTTGTAGTTCTTGATCGAGAATTCGCGGATCATCGCAGCTTCTTCTGGGCCCGCACGGGAGCCTTCGGAGGACGATCCTCTTTACCCGTTGCCCACGCCCCCTGCAACGGTTGCGTCCCTTCGCCGCCGCCGAAGAGGGAGCGGAGTCTCACGCGCGCCGCTGGTGCGCCCTCACGCAGGCGGGGCGCTCGCACAGGCCACGTGGGTGGGCTCGCGATGCATGGAATGCGGGTGGATCCTTCCTTGCCTCTCGGAGGGATGAGGTGCGCAGGTGCCTAGTTCCGGACCGCGCGCTGCGCTCCGAACGATGGAGTCCATCCATGAAGTCGACCCTCGCATCGCCCCGCTGTCCACGCGCGCACCGCGGGTGGCCTTCCATCCTGATGGTCGCCGCGGCCCTCACAGGCTGCCAGGCAACCGTGGAGTGCCCGCCGGTCGCGCCCGCTGCGCCCCCCGCGCCCGCTGCGTCGAGCGGGCCGTTCACGCCCATCACGGTGGTGCACCCCGCAGGGGCGTACGTGGCGGTCGGCGACGTGAAGCTGTGGGTCGAAGTCGAAGGGACGGGGGAGCCGCTGGTGCTGGTCGCCGGGGGACCGGGGCAGTCCCACTATTTCCACCCCTTCTTTTCGGTCCTCACCGACGTCGCTCGCATGGTGAGCTACGACGCCTTCGGCCGCGGCAAATCGGATCAAGCGAAGTCCCTGAGCGAGTACACGTTCGAGCGCGACGTCGAGATGCTGGAAGGCCTCCGGAAAGCCCTCGGGTTCGAGCGGTGGGCGGTGCTCGGGCACTCGTACGGCGGCATGGTCGCGCAGGGGTACGCGATCGCGCACCCCGATCGCGTCACGAAGCTCATCCTGGCCAATACGTTCATCGACGCGGCGAGCTGGCAAGTCTCCAACGAGGTCTGCACCGAGGAGATCCGGAACCTGTATCCCGAGATCTGGGACGAGATTCAAGCGGTGAGGGCGCGCGGTCTGCTCTCCAATTCGCCCGAGCATCAGAAGGCGTTTCGGATCCCGTCCGGGCTGTGCACGCTCCGGAACCCGGAGGTGTATTCCAAGCTCCCGAAGGGCTTCGTCACCAACAATTGGGACCTCGCCTACACCATCGCGGGGGCCGACGGTGAATTCACGACGGGAGGCTCGATCGCGGGCCTCGACTTCCGTCCTCGCCTGAAGGACCTGAAGATGCCGATGCTGGTCATCGCGGGCCGCTACGATCGCTTGTCCACGATGCGGATGGCGCGGCTCTACAAGACCCACGCGCCGCAAGCCCGGTTCGTCGTCTTCGAAGACGGGGGACACATCCCGTTCCTGGAGACTCCGGACGAGCTCTTCACGCTGCTGCGCGCGTTCTTGACGGGGAAGCCGCTCCCGACGAAGCCCTGAAGAGAGGCTGTCGAGAGAAGAGGCGAGGTGCCTTGTCGTGATGAGGCCCCCGACGGCACACTCCGCCGGGGGCTTCTGGCTTTGATCAGGCCGCGCGGGCCGCCTTCTTGCGGCGGATCCGCAGCACGCCCAGCGTCATCAGACCGATCAGGAGGGCCGGAGTCTCCACCGGGGAGTCGGAGGCCATCCGGCAGCCGCAACCACCGCTGTCACCGGGTTTTTCGCCGCCGCCGCCGCCGGTCGCGCCGGTGCCGTTTCCGCCGGTCGCGCCCGTGCCGTTGCCGCCGTTTCCGCCGGAGCCGCCGTTTCCGCCGCCGCCCGCGCCGCCGGTGCTGGTTTCGGACTCGCACGTGGGGCTGCAGCCGTCGCCGGCCACGCCGTTCGCGTCGTCGCAGTCTTCGACGCCGACGTGGACATAACCGTCGCCGCAGCTCGCGATCTTGCAGTCGTTCAAGCAGTCGTCGAGGTTGGAGGCGTTGCCGTCGTCGCAGGCCTCTCCGGGCTGCTTCACGCCGTCACCGCACGAGGCAGACTGGCAGTCGTTGGGGCACGCGTCGTCGTCGATCTGGTTGCCGTCGTCGCACTGCTCCACGCCCGCCTCGACCACGCCGTCACCGCATTTCGCGTTCATGCACGTGTGGAGGCAAGCGTCGGTGTCGTCCTGGTTGCCGTCGTCGCACTCCTCGTTCGGCTGCTTCACGCCGTCTCCGCACGTGGGAGAGATGCAGTTGTTGGGGCAGTCGTCATTGTCGATCTGATTGCCGTCGTCACACTGCTCCACGCCGGCCTGGATGAAGCCGTCTCCGCAGGTGGCGCTCACACATCCCTGCACGCAGGCGTCGGTGTCGTCCTGGTTGCCGTCGTCGCACTGCTCGACGCCGTCCTGAACGAACTTGTCGCCGCATTTGGCCGGGACGCACGTCGTCGGGCAAGCGTCGGTGTCGTCCTGATTGCCGTCGTCGCACTGCTCGACGCCCGTCTGCACGAAGCCGTCACCGCAGCTCGGCAAGAAGCACGTCACGAGGCATCCGTCGGTGTTGGAGGCGTTGCCGTCGTCGCACTGCTCGTTCGCCTGCTTCACGCCGTCGCCGCAGCCCGGGAGCTTGCAGTCGTTGCGGCACGCGTCGTTGTCGATCTGATTGCCGTCGTCGCAGCCCTCGACGTTGGCCTGCACGAAGCCGTCGCCGCACGTGGCGGATTTGCAGCCGGTCACGCAAGCATCGGTGTTGGAGGCGTTGCCGTCGTCGCACTGCTCGACGCCCGCCTGCACGACGCCGTCCCCGCAGATCGCCTGTGCGCACATGTTGGTGCAACTGTCGCCGTTGACCTGATTGCCGTCGTCGCACTGCTCGACGCCCGCCTGCACGATGCCGTCACCGCACGTGGCGTTCTGGCAGGTGTTGAGGCAAGCATCGGTGTTGACCGGGTTGCCGTCGTCGCACTGCTCGACGCCCGCGCGGACCACGCCGTCCCCGCAGATCGCGTTCTGGCAGGTGTTGAGGCAAGCGTCGGTGTTGACCTGGTTGCCGTCGTCGCACTGCTCGACGCCCGTGTGGACGAAGCCGTCGCCGCAAGTGGGGTTGTTGCATGTATTCAGGCAGTTATCCGTGTTGCTGGCGTTGCCGTCGTCGCACTGGTCGACGCCCGCGCGGACCACGCCGTCCCCGCAGGTCGCGTTCTGGCAGGTGCTGAGGCAAGCGTCGGTGTTGATCTGATTGCCGTCGTCGCACTGCTCGACGCCCGCGCGGAGGAAGCCGTCACCGCACGTCGCGTTCATGCACGTCGTCAGGCAAGCGTCGGTGTTGACCTGGTTGCCGTCGTCGCACTGCTCGACGCCCGCCTGCACGAAGCTGTCCCCGCACGAGGCCGGGACGCAGGTGTTGAGGCAAGCATCGGTGTTGCTCATGTTGCCGTCGTCGCACATCTCCATGCCGGCGCGGACGAAGCCGTCCCCGCAGGCTGCGTTCTGGCAGGTGTTGAGGCAAGCGTCGGTGTTGCTGACGTTGCCGTCGTCGCACTGCTCGGGGCCGTTCACGATGGAGTCGCCGCAGCGCGGGCCGAGGCCGGAGCAGTCCGCCTTGCACGCGCCGTACATGCCATTCTGAGCGCCGCTGTCACACACCTCGCCGTTGTTCACGATGCCGTCGCCGCAGGAGGCCGCCGCCGCGAGCTCGTACGCGCCCATGTCGAAGGCCGCGCCGTTGATGCCGTCGCCGTCCATGGGCCGAGTCGCTCCGTCGAAGTCGGTGGCCGGAGCGCCCGTGGCCGTGCCCGCGTCGATGCAGACGCTGAAGCTCTGGAGCTTCAGATCCGTGGGCGGGCTCACGTAGAGCGGGTTCTGCGAGATGCTGCCCGTGCCGGCCGAGCAGTTGGTGTAGTTGGCAGAGGTGTTGTTCCAGACGTCCGAGTACGTGGTGGTCACGATCTCGGTCCCGGCCGCGTTGTAGTTGAAGACGCCGTATTGATGCTGCGTCACGAGCGTGTTCTTGATCGCCACGTTCGCGGTGCTGCTGGAGTACGCCGCGATGTAGACTCCATAGGACCCGTTGCCGTGGATCGTGGAGTTCGTGAGGTTGAGCGTCGCGACCGCGCTGAGGTCCGTCACCATCGTGATGCCGTAGAACGCGGCGCCGCGCACGATGGTGTTCACGATCGTCGTCGTGCCGCTGCCGGCCGTGGGGGCGATCGAGAGGCCCTGGGACGTCTGGCTCTTGAAGATGGAGGCCTGGATCGTGGGGGCGGCGCTGCCCGTCGTCGTGAGCCCCGTCGTGCCGCCGGTCACGTCGACGCCGGTCAGCGTGGGTGTTCCGGCGCGCACCTCGAACCCGCGCGTGGACGTGGTGACGGTGATCCGGCTCGCGCTGAAGGCGTTTCCGGTCAAGAAGGACTGAACCGCGGAGTCGGCGTTGGAGATGTTCACGTAGCCGAGCGCCATCGCCGTCGCGCCCGCGAGCCCGATCACGCCGGTCCACTGCTGCGCGGCGGCGGCCCCGGTCGACGTGAGCGTGATGGGCTGCGCCGCGGTGCCGATCGCCTGCAGCGTGCCCTGGACCCGCAGCTCCCCACGGCCCGTATCCTGGCCGGATCCCATGATGTCGGTGCCGGCCGTCCAGCGGATGGTGACGCCGGGATCGATCGTGACGATGACGCCCGGCGGGATCGTCGTGTCCCCCTGGATGGTGTACGGCGACCCCGCGACGCCGAACGTGGTGTTCGTCCACAAAGTGCCGTGGAACCCGGGCGTCGCGTCGTTCACGTACGGCAGAGGACCGATGTCTGCGAGGGTGTCGCCCGCGAACCGAGCAGGGGAGTTGGACGTGAGCCGCATGTTCGTCGGGGCGCTCACGTAAAGAGGGTTGGACGAGAAGGCGCCAGTCCCGCCGGAGCAGTTCGTGTAGTTGGCAGAGGTGCTGTTCCAGACGTCCGAGTACGTGACGTTGATGATCTCGGTGCCGGCCGCGTTGTAGTTGAAGACGCCGTACTGGTGCTGCGTGACGATGCTGTTCTTGAGGTTCAGCGTCGCGGTGCTGCTGCTGTAGGCGGCGACGTAGATACCGTAGCTCCCGTTTCCGTGGACCGTGGTGTTGGTGACCGCGAGCGTGGAATTCGAGCTGAGATCGGTCACGAACGTGATGCCGTAGAACGCGGCGCCCGTGACGATCGTGTTCTGCACCGTGATCGCCGGGGAGCCCGTCGTCGGAGAGAGCGCGAGCCCCTGGGACGTCTGGCTCTTGAAGGTGGACGACTGGATGTTCGGGGCCGCGTTGCCGGAGCTGCTGAGGCCGTAGCTCCCGCCGGTGATGTCCAGGCTCGTGAGCGTGGGAGTGCCGGCGAGCAGCTCGACGCCGTTGGCCGAGTTGGTCACGGTGACGTTGCTCATCGAGAGCACCGTGCCCGGCGCCGAATTGCGCACGATGCGCTGCGCGTGCTGGAACGTGGCGTAGGTGAAGCCCGCCGTCGTGGCGGCCGCGTCGATCACGACACCGTACCACGCCGACGTGCCGGCGCCGGCCTGCCCGGAGAAGGCCACCGGGTTGCCCTGAACGCCGTTGACGTTGAGCGTGCCTTTGATCGTCATCTCGACGCGCGTCGTGTCGAGGCCCGCGAGCTGACCATCGCTGTTCGCGAACTGGACGATCGTGCCGGCCTGGATCGTCAGGAAGGCGCCCGAGGGGACGGTGACGTCACCCTGAATCAGGTACGGATTGCCTGCCGGAGTCCATGTCTGGTTGATGATGTTGCCACCGGGGATCGTGGTGGCGAGCGCCGCGCGGCCGGAGAGCCAGCATGCGGCGAAGGTGAAGACGAATGCGAGCCAGCGCGCGAAGCGCCGAGCGACCGGAGCTGCCATGGGCCCATTTCGCCCCGCGGCGGTCCGGATTCAAGAGGTGCGCAATGATCCTGTCGGAAAAATCCGCGGGCAGCGCTCACTCGCGGATGAAGGCCTCCACGAGCGTCACTTTGAGGGCCGCGGAGAGCTGCGTGCACGTGCCCTCGCTGTCCTGCGCGAGATCGGTGGAGCCGTTCAACACCAGAGTGAGGGTCGGGATGTATTTGTCGACGCCCGCGCCGGGGGCGACGCCGTCCAGGATCTCTTTCGGCACCACGCCGCCGCCGACGAGGCCCTCTTTCAGGACGCCGTCCTCCGCGCTCACCTGCGCGCGGATCAGCGCGTCGTGCACGTGGATGGTGAAGGCCACGTCGAAGATCGCGATCGGAATGGCCAGCTCGAAGGGGCCAATCGTGAGCACGCCGTCCTCGATCTTGCCGAGCGTGCCGTGGCTCACCTCGCCGGACGGGTCCACGTCGAAGGTCTGATAGGCCTCCATCACTCCGTCCGTCCCGAGGATCGGCTTGCCCGTGCCGAGCTTCACGGTGACGTCCGCACAGCCCGCATTCTGAACGCTCTTCGCGCCGTCGACGTCGAACAGGATCAGGAGATCGCCGTTGTTGATGGCGCCCTGGATGAGCCCGTCCACCGCGTTGCCGAGGAGCTTCTCCACGTCGGGGATGAGGCCCGCGAGCTGGTTGTCGACGCCCTTCGTCCCGTCCGCGGAGACGAAGTCCTTCTTGAAGCAGGACGCCTCGTCGTCGTCCCCGCTGACCTTGTGATCCAGATCGAAGCCGGGCACGGTCCCGGTGTCCTTGTCGACGCGCGTGAACCCCAGCGTCGAGATCACGTACGCGTGACGCTGGGTGTGCCCGCAATTCGGCCCCTCGTCCGGGCCGGGAGGGGCGCTGTCCATGTCCGTGCACCCGAGCGCGAAGAGGGAGAATCCGCAGGCGGCGGCAAACAGGCTCTCTCGAAGCGCCATGTCACACCTCGATCGCGGAGAGGCTGCTCGTCACCATGCCGGGTCCGTCTCCGTACGAGTCCATCGCGAGGCCCATCGCGCGCGCCAGCGTGAGGAGCACCTTGCTCGTGTTCTCGCTGGCCGGAGAGCGGTAGTGCACACCCTCCTTGAGCTTGCCGCCCGCGGACCCGGCGATGAGGATCGGATACTCCTCGATGGAGTGCGCCCGCGCGTACCCGACGTCCGTCGTGCAGAGGAGCGCCATCCGGTCGAGCAGCGTCGCGTCGCCCTCCTGCACGCTCGCGAGCGCGTTGATGAGATAGGCCAGCTCGGTGATCTGGTAAATCACGATGCTGTTCACTTGAGGCTGCGGATCCGGCTCGTCGTGCGTGAGCTGGTGGTGCCCCGCCGTCGTCGCAGGATAAAGCAGGTTGTTCACCGGGGTGGAGAACCAGTCCGAGAACACGCGCGTCTGATCGCAGGCGATGGCCATCGTGAGGATGTCGGCCATCACGCGCGAACGGACCGACATCTGCGGCCGTCCGTCGATGTCCGGATAGTCCTCGTCCGGCGTCTTCGGCACCGCGCACGCCGCGAGGCTCGGCGGGTTTTCCTGGAGCTTCTGGATCTGCTTCTCCAGCGCGCGCACGCCTTCGAGGTGCTGATCGAGACGGGCCTTGTCCGCGGCGCCGAGCCTGTCTTGAAGGCGCTTCGCGTCGGATTTGACCGAGTCGAGGATGCTCTGGCGCAACGCGAGCTTCGGGTCCGGCGTGGTGTTGGTGCCGGGCAACACGAAGCCTGCGCCGAACACGCGGTTGAAGAAGGCCGCGGGCGACGTCTCCGGCGGGTTGTTGGAGTGAGGCCCGTTGTACGAGCGGCTCTCCCCGCCGGGTTGCACGCCGCATTCGAGGGATTTGAAGCGCGTCTCCTGCCCGATGGCGTTCGCGATCACCTGGTCGATGCTGGGCAATGCGAACGTGGATGTGTCGCCCGTGGGGAACGGAGCGCCGGAGAGCATGCCGACCGGGCCGGAGCCGTGCGGCACTTCGTTTCCCGTCATCACCTTCATCCCGCTGACGACGGTGATATGCTGTTTGACCGAAGCCAAAGGGGCCAGTTGTTCGGTCAATTCCCACTCGGGGCCGGTGCCCGCGGGGACCCATTTCTCGGGCAGGTTGCCGTTGCCCCAGAAGAAGATGCCGAATCGCGTCGGGAACGCGTCCCCGCCCGCGTAGGCGGAGCCGTTGTCCGTCAGGAAGGCCTCCAGCGTGGGCAGGCCGATCGACACCAGCGCGCCGCCGAAGAGGCCGCGCAAGACGGCGCGGCGGTTCAGTTTCTTGATCATTGCGCCTCTCCCACCATCCGGAAGCCGGGGCTCGTCGCGACGGCCGCGAGCAGCGATTTCACCTTGTGGCCCGAGGCCGCGAAATGCGCCGTGAGCGCCGTGATCACCTTCTCTTCCGGGAAGGCGCCTTTGGAGGAGGTGGCATATTGATAGACGCGCCGCGTGAGGCAACCTGGCAGATCCGGGTGCTTCGCGACGGCCGCCGCGAGGTCCTTCGGCCCTTCGAAATGAACGCCGTCGAGATCGCCGCTCGCGTCGATGATGGCCCCGTTGTCCTTCACGCGGTATCGGCCGATGCCGTCGAAGTTCTCCATCCCGAGGCCGATGGGGTCCATGTGCTGGTGGCAGTTCGCGCAAAAGGGATCTTCGAGGTGGACCGCCACGCGGTCGCGCAGCGTCGCGGCGTTCGGGTTCGGCTCCGGAAGGGCCGTGTTCACGTTCACCGGCGGCGGCGGCACGTCCCCGCAGAGCAGCACCGTTCGCACCAATTTGCCGCGCAGCGTGGCCGAAGACGACGTGGGGTGCGCGTACAGAGAGAGGATGCTGATGTTCCCGAGCAGGCCGCGCCGCGGGATGTCGCCGGGCAATTCCACCTCGGCGAAGCCGTCCGACTTGGGCGCCAGGACTTGATACATCGACGCGAGCTTCGGGTTCACGAAGGTGGTGCGCGTCGTGTAGAGATCGCGGTAATCCACGCCTCGATCGAAGGCGCGCTCGAAATCGAGGAGCGTCTCCTCCCGCGCCGCGGGCCCGACATCGGGGCTGTAGTACGTGAAGATCGTCGGGTCCTTCGACAGCTCGTCCAGCTCGTCCAGCCGGAGATACTCTGTCACGAAGTTGCGGAGTCCGTCGTGCGCGCGCGGATCTTCCAGCATGCGCTGCACCTGGGCGGTGACGCCCTCGTCCGTGAGGAGGGTGCCTTTCGCGGCGGCGTCCAGAAGCTGGGAGTCCGGGGTGGTGTTCCAGAGGAAGAAGGAGAGTCGACTGGCCAGCTCGTAGGCGGTGAGGCGCTTCGATCCGGGGTGATCCGGGTCGTCCTCGCCGAAGACGGGGCGGTAGAGGAAGCTCGGCGCCTCGATCAACGCGGCGATCCCGAACTGGGCCCCTTGATAGAAATCGCCCAGGGTGGAGCCGGCTTTGGTGACGATGCCGACGAGCGTGGTCACCTCTTCGTCCGACAGGGGCCTCCGCCACGCGCGCGGCGCGAGGGAGCGGATGAAGGCGTTCGCGCACGCTTCGTCCGCCGGGCCTTGGGGCGTACACGGCACCAGCGCCTTCTTGCGGGCGTCCGTCGAGAGGGCCTGTTCGGCGATGTGGAACGCGGCGTCCTCGTACTGTTCGACGCCGCGCGGCGAGACCGCGCTGTCCGCCGAGCCGATCGACACGAACCCTTCCAGGCTGGTGTCCGGCTCCAGCGCGGCCGGCACGCCGATGTCGTCTCCGAAGAGCGCGTGCACCGCGTTCCGATACTGCGCGACCGTCAGGCGCGGAGTCCGCGCGGCCGGGGCGACGGCCGGGACCGCGGGAGGTGGCTTTGCGGTCGTCTCTTCATCAGCGCAGGCCGCGAGCGCGAGCGCCACTGGCAAGGCGACCCATCCGGGGTGGAGGCGGGGCTTCTTCATGGAGCGAAGGGTCCAGGATGGGAGCATTTCGGCCGCGCGGACACAACGGCAGATCCACCGTTGACGCGCGTTCGTCGAGAGGGGTATTTGCCAGTATGGCTAAAGTGGGTGAGGCGACGGCTCTCGGGTTGTTCCTTTTTGCCGCGTTCGCGTCCGGCGCGGCGGGCTGCGGAGGCGGAGAGACGAGCGGCTCCGGCACCACGACCACGACGACGGACACCACCACGACCACGACGCCGATCGGTGATCCGCTGTCGTACAGCGTGCTGGAGGAGGGGCCGTATTCTTGCGGGCACCGCGTGCTGGAGACGACGTACGCGCTCCCGGCCGGCAAGGGCGATCGGACGATCCCGGTGCACGTGTGGTATCCGTCCCGCGTCGCGGAGGGCGAGCACCCCAAGTACCGCGCCCTCTTCGAGGACGACCACGCGTGGGAGGACGTGCCGCTCGCGGATTCGCCGTGGAAAGCAGGGTTTCCGGTGATCGTGCACTCGCACGGATACAAGGGCTTCGCGGGGAACAGCGCTCGTCTGATGTGCCATTTCGCGTCGCACGGGTGGGTGGCAGTCGCGCCGGAGCACGTGGGCAACACCATCGGTGACACGCCGGATCCGCTGCCGCTCGCGGTGTATTACGAGCGCCCGCTCGACGTGCGCGCGGCGCTGGATCTGGCCGCGACGCCGCCGGACGGGGATCCGCTCACTGGCAGGCTCGACATGGACCACGTCGGGATGACGGGGCACAGCTTCGGCACGTACACGGCGTGGGCGATCGCGGGCGGCACCTTCGATCTGGTCAACATCCAGAGCAAATGTGACAAAGGCGAGGTGGCCCCGTGCTCCCCGGAGGAGATCGCGGTCTTCTCGACGGATCTCACGGAGAAGCGCGCGAAGATGGCGGCCCCGCTCGCGGGCGGTCACAACGATTTCTTCGGCAGTTACCTCGAGAAATCAGCCAAACTCCCCATCTTGCTGATGACAGGCTCCCTCGACCCGGTCGGCGCGAACAACTTGTTCCTCAACATGGACGGCGTGGACCTCACGTGGGTGAACGTCGACGGCGGTTGTCACCAGCTCTTCGGCCTCGGTAACACCCAGCTCGGAGACGTGACGTGCGCTGGTTTGCCGGACGAAGAAGGCTTCGCGATCGTGAACCCCTGGATCGTCGCCTACGCGAGATACCACGTCCTCGGCGACATGACCCCGGAGGTGAAGGCGATCGTCGAAGGCACGCAGAGCGTCTCCGACCGCGCCGACTTTCAGCACAAATCGCCCTGAATTGAGCTGTTCACCCCCGCATTTATCGAATCCCGTTCCACCAGCGGTGGAGTGATACGAGGGGGCAGCGCCCCCTTGTAAATCCGACAGAAGAGCGACGAGCGCACATCGAGTTTTGGAGAGGCCTTATTCCGCCGGCGCGGGCTGCAACTCCGGCGCTCTCGACGTGGGGAGCGCCGGAAACTCGATCACGAACGCGCAGCCTTTCCCGCCCTCGACGGGGCTCTCCACGGTCACGGTGCCTCCGTGGCTCTCGGCGATGTGCTTCACCAGCGCGAGGCCGATGCCGCTGCCGCGCACCTGCGTGCCGCTCGCGTTCTTGCCGCGCACGAAGCGCTCGAAGATGCGGTCGCGGTCGTCCCCGTCGACGCCCGGGCCGTGGTCGCGCACCCGGATCCGCACGCGCGAGGCCGCCTTCGTCACCTCCACGTCGACCCGCGCGCCGTCCTTCGCGTACTTGAAGGCGTTGTCGATGAGGTTGATGCTCGCGAGCTCCAGAGCGCGCGCGTCGATCATCGCGGACGGCAGATCCGGCGCGACCCGAAGCGAGATCGTCATGCCCTCACGCTCGGCGCGGTGCGAGAAGATCTCCACGGCGCGCGACACGGCCTCTCCCACGTCTCCGGGCGCGAACGAATAGGCGGCCTTTCCGCGCTCGACCTTCGCGAAATCGAGCACGTTCTCGATCAGGGCGGTGAGGCGCTCGCTCTCGCTCATGATGATCTGGAGGTACTGCCGCCGCTTCTCGGGCGTCGCGACCTTCTCCAAAAAGAGCATCTCGCCGAACATGCGGATCAGCGCGAGCGGGGTCTTCAGCTCGTGCGACACGTTCGCGACGAAATCGCTCTTCAACGCGGCCAATCGTCGCTCCTTCGACGCGCCGAGCACGACGATCGCGAGGCCCGCGAGCGCGACGGCGCCCGCGAGCGTGACCATCGCCACCTCGATGAAGCGCTGCTTCTCGACCTTCGTGTCCAGCTCTTCGGCGGTCGTCAGCGCGACCTGGAGGCGCCAGTTGTAGAGCGTCGTCGGGAAGGGCCGGCCGACCGTGAACTCGCCGCCCTTGATCGGCGGGCCGTACACGATGCGGCCGTCCTCATCGACCACGTTCATGCGGCTGCCCGGATCGATGTCGCGGTAGAGGCGCGGCAGGATGTCGTGCACCACGCGCCGCACGTCGTGCCACGCGACGATCATGTAGCGACGCCCGAGGTACGAGCGCTGCCAGTAGCTCACGAGGTAGCTCTGCCCGTCGAGCACGTGGTGCAGGTGGCGCAGCTCCTCGGTGTTGCCCGCGAGGTTCATCTGCGGGAAGAGCCGCGTCACGAGGATGCGCCGGAACAGATCGTCGTCGCGCCCGGGCGAGCGCGAGGCGAACGCCGCGACCTCGTGCTCGGCGTGATCCATGTCGAGCACCAGGATCGCGCGCACCGTGGGCGTCTCGCGCGCGGCCGTCGGGAGCCAGCGGTCCCCGATCGCGCGGAGGCTGTCGAGATCCGTGTGCGCCGCGACGACGTTGTCCTGCTCGATCACGAGCTTGTCGAGGCGATCGACGCGCTCCGTCGCGACCGCGAGCGTGGCGGAGATGACCGTCTGCTGGCGCGCCTTCTCGATCTGCAGCGTGGTCCGCAGCGCGATGCCGCCGAGCACGAGCACCGCGAGCACGATCGCGGGCACCAGCGCGAAGTAGAACAGCCTGCGGCCGGTGCCCTGCGACAGCATGTCAGCGCTTCTGGTGCCGCTCGATCACCGACTCGGGATCGAGGACGACGCCGCGCTCCGCGACGAACTCGGCGTATTGCTCTCCGATATACGTGAGGGCGTGGCCGTCGCCTTCGGTGAAGGGCTTTCCGTCGACGGGGTTCACGAGCTCGATCAGGCCGAGGTAGCGGCCCGACACCTCGACCGGCGCCACCATCAAGCTGCGGAGCTGCACGCCGAGCGCGCGGAACCGATCGTCCACCGCGCGCGGCTCCTTCGAGGCGTCCGGCACGACGATCGCCGACGTCTTGCGCATCGCCGCCTGCGCGAGGCCGGCGCGCTCCGGGAGGCGCGCGAGCACGACGCTCTTCGGCCCGCCGGCCTGGCGAATGACCACGAATTCGCGGCGGTTGATGTCGAAGAGCGAGACGAGGCCGATCTCGCTCGGCAGCTTCTCCAGCGCGAGCGACAGGACGAAATCCGCGCCTTCGAGGCTGTCGCGGAGGAAATGGAGATCGCCGCACGCCTCGAACAGCTCGCTGATCAGATCGTCGCCGGCCTTGCGCTTGCCGGCCTGCGCGGCCGTCTTCACCGGCGGGATGTAGGCCTCGCGCTTCACGGGGACGGGCGCGGCGGCGGGCATCGTCTTCGGCGCGGCGCTCACCGGGGACCACGCCTGCGCGGTCTCGATCTTCACCTGCACGGGCGCTTCGATCTTGAGCGCGCGCGGCTCGGCGGTGGGCGAGGGCTCGGTCGTCGCGGCCGGCGTCATCGGCGCCGCGGACACGACGGGCGCCGCGGACATCACCGGCGCGCCCGAGGCCACGGGCACGGTCGCGGGCGCCGCGGACATGCGCGGAGCGGGCGCCGTCGACTCGACCTCCGTGACGGGGCCGCTCGGAACGGCCGCGATCGCGGGCGCGCGCTCGGCGACCGGAGGCACCGTCATGAGCACGGGCGGCTCCGGCGTGCGCTGCGCCTCGGGGCCCTCGGGCATCCGCTCGGCCTTCGGCGCGCTCGCGGGCGGCTCCGATGCGGGCGGCGGCTGCGAGGCGATCGGACGCAGCGCGGGCTCCGTCGGGGCCACGGCCGTCGAAGGCACGGACGACATCGGCTCCGGCGCCATCGCCGTCGAGGGCACGGCGGACATCGGCGCGTTGGCCGCGGTGGAGGGCGGCGGCACCGCCTTCGAGAAGCTCGTCGGGGCCGCGAAAGAGGCTGGATCCAAGGTCGAACGATCGCCCGCGGGGAAGCGGATCTCGGGCTCGCCGCGCCAGTCTTTCCACGTGAGCGTCGCGCGCGGCCTCCGCTGCGGCTTGCCGCTGAACACGTGATCGAAGACCGCGAGGTTCACGAAGCGCCCGTTCGTCACGTCGCGGAGCGCCTCTTTCACGATCGCGAACCGCGCGTGGATCAGCCGCTCGATCTCGCGATCCGGCGTGCCCTCCGCGACGGCGTACACGTACTCGCGGTACGTGAGCGGCGTGCGCTCGTTCGGGTTCTCTTCGCGCTCCTGCAAGATCTCGTAGTCGGGCAGCGGGTGCGCCGCCGACACGTCGTCGTCCACGGGGATGTCGACGTCCTCGCCCGCGGGCTCCTCGGGCGCGGCCACCTTCACGAGATCGCTCTTGGTCGGTTCGACCTTCGCGAGATCCGTCTTCGCGGGCTCGCTCTTCGCGAGATCCGTCTTCGTGGGCTCGACCTTCGCGAGATCCTTCGGGGCCGGCGTCACCTTCGCGAGATCCGTCTGCGCGGGCTCGCTCTTCGCGAGATCGGTCTTCGTCGGCTCGACCTTCGCGAGATCCGATTTGACCGGCGCGTGCTTCCCGGAAGCATCTTTCGTATGCGTGAGCGCCGCGTCGTCGGGCGCGTTGCGGATCACGTACCGGATGCGCGTGACCGGATCGACCGCGCGCGCGCCGTCGTCGAGCAGCTCGATCGAGAAGCCGCCGAGCGGCCCTTCTTCGCCGCGGATCGCGCGCGCGTCCTTGAGCGCGGGCTGCCAGCCGGCCGCTTCGAGGCACCACTTCTGCTTCTGGCCCTCACTCGCTCCGAGGGGCGAAATCTCGACGAACCAGCGCATCGGTGCTCCGAAAGAGAGAGACAGGGTTACGAGACAGGCGCACTTTACGCGAAGAGAGGGCCTGTTTTTAGCCGTTCGGGCCGCGAGGGGTCAACGTGCCGTTCGGACGAAGGGCTCGATCGCGCGCGCCCAGGCTACGTAGCCTGCGCCCGTGAGGTGCACGCCGTCGAGCGTGAAGGTTGCCGGCAGCGCCCCGTCCGCGTCGGCGAGCGCCGGCCACAGATCCACGAAGGTGCACGCTCGATCCGCCGCGACGCGCCGCAGCGCCTCGTTGAGCGCGCGGATGCGGTCGTTCGTCATGCCCGCGGGCGCGAGGGGCGGCCGCACGGGCAGCACGCTCTCGCACACGAGCGCCGTCTCCGGAGAGGCCTTCCGGAACGTGTCCAGGATCGCCCCATACCGCGCGGCGATCGCGTCGTTCGGATCGCCCGCGCCGAGGTCGTTCACGCCCGCGCACAGGAGCACCTTCGCCGGCCGTTGCGCTGCGATCTGCGGGGTCCGCGCGAGGATGCCGGTCGTCGTGTCGCCCGCGATGCCTCGGTTCGCGATGCGCGCGTCGCCGAAGATCTCGCTCCACGCGCCGCGATCCGTGAGGCTGTCGCCGAGGAAGACGATCGCGCCGGGCCGCGCGGGCAGCGCGTCGTGCAGGCTCCGTCGCTCCTCCGCATACACGTCGCCGCTCGATGGTTTGCGCGCGTTCCACAGCCGTCGCGCCCCGACGCCCAGCGCGACCACCGCGAAGACCGTATTCACGAGGAGGGATCCGCGGAGCAGCCGGCCGCGCCAGGCGTCGCGCGAGGCCGCAGATCGCTCGGGTGCGGCGGAGGTCGAATCGTTCGTGGAGGGGGGCATGCCGAGATCGCTACGCAAATGCTCCATGAACGCGGCGCGCGCACGTGGTAACGCAAGCGGCTGTGTCCGTGACCGCACCAGAGGCGGCCCCTTCGAGGATCCACTCCCTCGATGGTCTGCGCGCGCTCTCGATCCTGGTCGTCCTGTACGGACACGCGCGCGCGACCGCGGGTTTTCCGGAGACGGAGCGGTACCACAAGCTCCTCCGCATCGGCGACGTGGCGCGCTTCGGCGTGCGCGTCTTCTTCGTGATCTCGGGGTTCTTGATCACGTCGCTGCTCCTGTCGGAGATCCGCAAGACGGGGAGCATCGCGCTCGGCTCGTTCTACCTGAAGCGGCTCTTCCGCATCTTCCCGCCGTTCTATTTCTACCTCGCGGTGGTCGGCGTGCTCACGCTGCTCGGCGTCGCGCACGTGTCGGGGATCGATGCGATCCTCGCGGTGACGTACGCGATCAACTACCGGCTCGATCGATCGTGGTGGGTGGGCCACGCGTGGTCGCTGTCGGTGGAGGAGCAGTTCTATTTGCTGTGGCCGCTCGCGTTCCGTTGGGCGGGCGTCAAGCGGGGCATCTGGGTGGTCGCGGCGGCGGTGGTGCTCGCGCCGTTGTTCCGCGTCGGTTGGGCGCTCGAATGGACCACGAAGCAGCAGCGCTTCATGATCGACGAGGCGTTCCCGACGGTGATGGACGCGCTCGCGATGGGCTGCGCGCTGGCGCTCGGCCGCTCGTGGATCGACGCGCGTCCGAGGCTGGTGCGCGCGCTCGGATCGCCGCTCGTGTCGTGGGGCGCGTTCGCGCTGGCGTACGCGGCGCTGTGGGGTCTCGAGCACCACGCGTGGTTCGGCTGGCTGCTCGGCGACACGATCCTCAACGCGTGCGTCGCCGTGATCATCTACCGCTACGTGCGCTACCCCGGCGGCCGCATGGGGCGCATCCTGAATTCGCGCCCGCTCATGTTCATCGGCACGACGAGCTACTCGCTCTACTTGTGGCAGCAGCCCTTCCTGCAAGCCGCGACGCCGAACGCCCCCTGGTACACGCGCTTCCCGCAGAACCTGGCGCTCTCGTTCGTGTGCGCGCTCGCGTCGTACTACGTGGTGGAGAAGCCGTTCCTGCGCCTGCGCGAGCGGCTGATGAGCAAGAGCTAGCGAGAGAGGCTGGCGGAGCGGGGGAGTGATACGAGGGGGCGGAGCCCCCTTGTAAACCCCGGGGTACGGCTAATTTCGCTTACAATCGCCGGTGAATTCGATCGGGTCGCCCATGTCGGTGACCTCCATGTCGGTGGGCTTGATCGCGGTGAGCGCGAAGGAGTCGACGCCGACCTCGTCCCACTTGTGCTCCGTGAAGCGGTCGCTCGTGCCCGTGAGCGCGATGTTGCCGCCGTCCGCCAGGAGCATGCCGTACTTCTGCAGGGCCTTCGCGATCACGCGGGCGCCGTCGCTCGGGAGCGTTTCGAGCGGGAAATCGCTGCGCAATCGCAACCGCACGCCGTACGGCGGGGCGTCCGCTCCTCCGGAGGTCGCGAACGTGCTGTGCGTGCCGGGGTGCACGTAGACCTTCGAACGGATGCGCTCGTTCGGGAGAATGAAGCGGATCGCGTGATCGATCGAGCCCGCCGCCACCTCGTCCGGCGAGAAGAGCATCGCCGCGATCGGGAAGCCGCCCGCGTCCGCCGAGGTGCAGTCGTCGCCGCGCAGGCTGTCCGGATAGGCCTTCGTGAGATCCCACACCGCCGCGCAGCCGCCGTAGAACGTGCCGCCCGTGATGTTCGCGCGCCACATCTCGTAGAGCTTCTTCTCCGCGCTCTGCACCACGATCAAATGGCAGTCGCCGTCCTGCGTGCACTCGTAGCCGTCCTCGCCTTCGAGCGCGCCGCCCTCGGGCACGGGGAAGGGGACGTGATCGCAGTCGGGCTCGTAGAAATCGTCGGTCGTCGTGAAGTCCTTCACGGGGGTCGATCCGTCGGCGCCCAGCACCTGGAAGCTGAAATCGATGCGGAGCTCGCCCGTGCCCCAGCCGCCGTTCGCGTCGAGCCACGACGTGATCTTGTCGGAGTCGGCGCTCTTCGAGAGGCCGCTCACGTCCTTCGTCCATGGGTTGTCGGCTTCGAAGACGCCCTTGCCGAACGTCGCCGTGCCAGAGCCGGAGCTCGTTTCGCCGCCGCCGCAGCCGGTGAGCGACGCGAGGCCCGCGAAGAGCAGAGCCGTCAAGGAAAGACTTGAGCGAAGCCGCGATTGCATCATGCTGCCGCTGTACCGCGAGCGCCGCGCCGGAAGCAACGCCGCGACAGCTCCTCGTCCCCACAGGCCGCCGGCGGTCGACTTTTGCCCCCGCCCCGTGCGAGCCTTCGCCGCTCCGTCGCGCGCCGCGACCGAGCCCAAGCTCCGCTCTTCACCGCCGTACCGTTCGCCGTGCGTTTCCCTTCGCGCATCGACCCCGACCTCTCGCCGAGCCGGTTCGAGATCCGTCGCCTCCTCGGCTGGGGCGGGATGGGCGTCGTGTACGAGGCCTTCGATCGCGAGCGCCGCCAGCGCGTCGCGCTGAAGACGCTGCGCAGCCTGGACGCCGCCGGGCGCCTCCGCTTCAAGAACGAGTTCCGTTCGCTGGTCGATCTCGCTCACCCGAACCTCGTGCGTCTTGGGGAGCTGCTCGAAGAAAACGGGCAGCTCTTCTTCACGATGGAGCTCGTCGCCGGCGTGCCGTTCGTCGATCACGTGCGCGGCAGCGAGCCCGCCCCGGAGCCTTCCGAGCAAGGCACACCGCGGCGCGCCGAACAAGACACGGTCGTGCGTCCTGCGGTCCGAGGCACGTCGGATTCTTCACCCCCCACGGCGCTGCCCGGCATCTTCGACGAAGCGCGGCTCCGCGAATCGCTGGCGCAGCTCGCGCACGGGCTCGGCGCGCTGCACGCGTCCGGCCGCGTCCACCGAGATATCAAGCCGTCGAACGTACTCGTCACGAAGGAGGGGCGCCTCGTCATCCTCGATTTCGGCCTCGTCACGGAGACGTGGGCCGACGAGGAACCGCAGGTCGTCGGCACGGCGCACTTCATGGCGCCCGAACAGGCCGCGGGCAAGTCGGTCGGACCCGCCGCGGATTGGTACGCCGTCGGCGTGATGCTCTACCTCGCGATGACCGGCGTGCTGCCGTTCGACGTCGCGTCCGACGCCGTCGCGAGCGTGAAGCAGACCACGACGCCGCTCCCTCCGAGCGCGGTGGTGCCTGGAATTCCCGCCGATCTCGACGCGCTGACGATGGCGCTGCTGCGCATCGATCCCGGCGAGCGCGCGGGCCTCGACGACGTGCTCGAGGCGGTCGGCGAGGATCCGACCGGGCCGGGGAAGCACCCCGCGCACGCTTCCCTGTTCGTGGGACGCACGCGCGAGATCGCCGAGCTTTCGAGGGCGTTCGACGACGCGGTCCGCGGCGACGTGCGCGCGATGATCGTCGAGGGCGAGTCCGGCGTCGGCAAGACCACGCTCGTGCGCGAGCTCCTGAGCCGGCTGCCCGCGTCGGCGCTCGTGTTCGGCGCGCGCTGCTACGAGCGGGAGAGCGTGCCGTACAAGGCCGTGGACGGCGTCGTCGATCGCGTGGGGCAGTACCTCGCGAAGCTCCCGCCGGAGGAGGCGCACGCGCTCCTGCCCGCGGACATCGGCCTCGCGGCGACGGTGTTCCCGGTGCTCGCGATCGCGGACTCGGTCGCGAAGAAAGCGGGGCCCGCGCCGATCTCGTGGAGGCCGCCGCAGCCGCTCGGGGACCGCGGGCTCGTGCTCGATCTGCTGGACGACGGGGCGGCGCCGCGCGCGATCACGCCCGGAAACAGCGGCGAACGGCTCACGCCGGGGGCGCGATCTCCGGCCACGCCCGCGGCCCTCCGCGACGCGACGAGCGCGGCCGCGCGCATGCCCGAGATCGATCCGGCGGAGCTGCGCGCGCGCGTCTTCGCGACGATGCGCGACCTCTTCGTGAACCTCGCGCGGAAGCAGCCCGTGGTGCTCGCGATCGACGATCTCCAGTGGGCCGACGCGGACAGCCTCGCGCTCCTGTCCGAGATCCTCCGCGCGGACGCGGCCCCGCGCGGCGGTGAGACGCGGCCTTCGATCCTGCTGTTCGCGACGGTTCGCACCGACTCCGAGGTCGGCCCGCCGCCGCAGCTCGCGCTCCAGCTCGCGCCGCGGCTCGTGCGCACGCTGCACCTCACGCGGCTCCCTCCGGAGGAGGCGCGCGAGCTCGTGGCGGGGCTCCTGCGGGCGTTCGGCGTGGAGGCGGCGCCGGGGTTCGACGTGCAGACGCTGCTCACCGAAGGCAGCGGGCACCCGCTGTTCCTCGACGCGCTCGTGCGTCACCGCGTCGCCCGCGCGGAGGTCGCGCAAGCCGCGCCGGTGCGGCTCGACGACGCGCTGTGGTCGCGGATCGAAGCGCTCCCGCCGCGCGCGCGCATGCTGCTCACGGCCATCTCCGTCGCGGGCACGCCGGTCGCGCGCAAGGTGGCGCAGCACGCCCTCTCCGCCGAGCCGGACGAGATCGATCGCCTCATCGCGGGCCTGCTCGCCGAGCACTTCATCCGCGCGAGCGCCGTCACGGTCGAGGACGCGCTGGAGCCGTACCACGATCGCATCCGCGAGACGGCGCTGCGGCGGCTCGTCCCGTCGGAGCTGCGCGACTGGCACGCGCGCCTGGCCCTCGCGCTGGAGACGATGGGCGGCGGCGAGCTGTCGGAGCTCGCGATGCACTGGCAGGGCGCGGGCGACGCGCTCCGAGCCGCCGACTACGCCGCGCGCGCCGGCGACGAGGCGATGGCGGCGTTCGCGTTCGATCGCGCCGCGCGCCTCTACCGCACCGCGCTCGCGCTGTTGCCGAAGGGAGCCGCGGAGCGCCCGAGCCTCCTTTTGCGCCTCGGCGACGCGCACAACAACGGCGGCCGCGGTCACGACGCGGCGGGCGCGTACCTCGCCGCGGCGGAGCTCTACCCCGAGGCCTCGTCGATGGAGCTGCGCCGCCGCGCGGCCGAGAATCTGCTTCGCTCCGGCTACATCGACGAGGGCATGGAGCACCTGCGCGTCGTGCTCGAAGCGGTCGGCATCGACTTCCCCGAGACGCTGCCGTCCACGCTCGCGGCGCTGCTCTTCCGTCGCGCGGAGCTGCGTCTGCGCGGCCTCAACTTCACGCCGCGCGCGGCCGAGAGCGTGCCGCCGCAGGAGCTGCGTCGCGTCGACGTGTGCTGGTCCGCGGCGAAGGGCCTCGGCATGGTGGACAGCCTTCGCGGGGCCTTCTTCCAGGTGCGATCGCTCCTGTTCTCGCTGGCCGCGGGCGATCCGTACCGCGTGGCGCGCTCGCTCGCGCTGGAGATGGGCTTCGTCGCGACGGCGGGCCCCTCGGCGACCGCGCGCGTGGAGGAGCTGCGGGCGGCGGGCCAGAAGGCGGCGGAGCGCTCGCGCCACCCGCACGCGTTCGCGATGATGACGGCGCTCTCGGGCGCGTCCACGTTCATGCTGGGCCGCTTCCGCGACGCGCTGCCGCTCCTGTCCGAGGGCGAGGACGCGCTCCGGAACCGCTGCGTCGGGTCGGCGTGGGAGATGGGCTCCACGGCGACGTTCCACCTGTGGGCGCTCTTCTGGGCCGGTGAATACAGGCTTTTGTGCGAGCGCTCGCCGGTGCTCGTGCGCGAGGCGGAGGAGCGCGGCGATCGTTATTTCGCGACGAACCTCTGCTCCGGCTTCCCGAACGCGGCGTGGCTGGTGCTCGGCGAGCCGGACACGGCGGCGGCGCGCGCGTCGACCGCGATCGGCCCGTGGACGCGGGCGGGCGCGCACCTGCAGCACTTCCACGACGTCGTCGCGCGCGTGCAGATCGACCTCTACCGCGGCGACGGCGCGAGCGCGTACACGCACATCTCCGAAGGTTGGAAGAGCCTCGAAGACTCGATGAGCATGCGCATCCACGTGGTGCGGACGACGTGCGAGTACCTGCGCGGCGCATCGGCGGTGCTCGCGTCGTGGAGCGAGCTGGACGCGGCCCCGCTGCTCGGCGTCGCGGCGAAGGCGGCGAAGAAGCTCGACGCGGAGAAGGCGACGTGGGCCTCGGCGCTCGCGTGCTTCCTGCGCGCCGCGATCAAGGTGCGCGAGGGCGAGCGCGGCACCGCGGTGACGAGCCTCCTCGAAGAGGGCGAACGTCACGCGACGGCCGCAGGCATGGCAGGCCACACGCTAGCGGCGCAGCGGGCGCAAGCCCTCGTCCGAGGCGGCATCAGCGCTCGCGACAAGCTTCAAACGATCGACAACCTCCTGGCAGACCGCGGCGTCCGCGATCCCTCCAGGTTCGCGTCGATGCTGCTGCCCGGCTTCGAGCGGCCCGACGTGCGCTGACGATTGTTTACAGAAAGTATTCTGTGAAGGTGGTCAGTCGCGCGGGAGGTTGACCGACATCGGGGAGTACGCGAACGGCGGGGCCGACTGGCCTGCCTGGTCGGAGGTGTTCTGGCCCCAGCAGAGGACGTCTCCGCCCTTCTTGATCGCGCACACCTGGCCGACGCCGACCGCGACCGACGCCACGTCCGAGAGGCCCGCCACGGCGGTCGGCTCCCAGGAGTAGCCGTAATCGCCGGTGCCGAGCTGACCGAACGTGTTGGAGCCCCAGCACGACACCGTGCCGTTCTTGAGCAGCGCGCACCGCGTGCCCGAGCCCATCACCACGCTCGCCACGTCCGCGAGGCCCTTCACCGGGCGCAGCTCGATCGGGAGCGGCTTGTCCTTGTCCTTCTTGTCCTTCGGGACGGGCGCCTTCGGATCCACCGGCGGGGGCACGCGGTACGACGAGAAGCACGTCACCTCGCTCGTCTTTCGGAGCACGCACATGTCGCCGCCGTCGCCCGCGATCGCCGTCGCGTCCGTGAGGCCCGGCACCTCGATCATGCCTGTCGGCTTGATCGGATCCTTCTTCTCGAACGAGCGGTAGCTGAGGCCGACGCACCCGACCTTGCCGCTCTTCTTCACGCCGCACACCGCCGACGAGTCGATCGCGACGGACGACACGTCGGTGAGGCCGGAGAGGTTCATCTTGAAGACCTCGCCCGGCTTCTCCCAGTTGCGCGCCCACAGGACCGCCTGTCCGCTCGGCGTGAGCGCGATCCCCTGCGAGGTGCCGCCGCGCACGAACTTCACCTTGCCGAGCGCCTGCTTCTGCGGGCTCTTCAGGAATTTGTAGGTGGACTCGCACGAGACGTCGCCCGATTTTTCCGTCGCGCAGAGGAACGAGTCGCGCGCGGTGACGCTCTCGACCTCGCCGAGGGCCACCGGCTTCGGCGCGTCGGCGCGCGTGCCCGGCTCCACCTCGAACGTGCTCGGGAGGCCCCAGCACGACAGGTGCTTCGTCCCGTCGATCGCGCACGAAATCCGGTCGCCGAGCGCGAGCGCCGTGGCCCCCGCGATCCCCTTCACCGGCTGCGGCGTCGTGTAGTCCGACACGGTGCCGTTGCCGAGCCGCCCGCGCGACGCCGCGCCCCAGCACGACACGCCGCCCGCCGCGCGCGCCGCGCACGACACCTCGTCGCCCGCGGTGATCGCCGTCGCGTCGGCGATGCCCTGCACCTCGATCATGCCGCGCTGCCCGGAGACGCCGCCGCCGAGCTGCCCGGAGGCGCCCTCGCCCCAGCACACGACCTTGCCGCCCGCGCGCCGGGCGCACGAGTGGTGGTAGCCGGTCGCCACCTCCACCGCGTCGTCGAGGAGCTGCACGGCCACCGGCGCGTACCGATGATCGCTGCTGCCGTCGCCGAGCTCCCCCGACCAGTTGGAGCCCCAGCACATGATCTGCTTCGTCTTGCGGACGGCGCACGTGTGCGTGCCGGACGCGGAGAGCTGCACCGCGTCCTTGATGTCCTTCACGCGCGTGACCTTCTTGCCCATCTCCTCGCGCACGTTCCAGTCGAGGTTGCTGACGTCCTTGCCCTGGCCGGTGTACGCGGGGTCACCCCAGCACGCGACCTCGCCGCTCTTCAGCAGCGCGCACGCGTGGTACGGCGAGGCGACGACCTGCGACGCCTCCTTCACGCCGGGCGGCAGCTCCGCGGGGCGCAGATCGCGGCCGCTGTCGCCGACGTCGACGGCGCCGACCTTGCCGTCCTTGTGCACGAGGATCACCGTCGAGTCCTGCATCGCGAGGTCCACGACGTCGCTCACGAGGGGCAGCTCGTGCGCCTCGCCTTCGTGGAAGCACTGCACCTTGCCTTCGGTCGTGACGGCGCACCCGACGCGCGATCCGGCGCGCACGAGCGCGGCGTTGTCGATGCCCGCGATCTTCACCGGCGTGGCCTTCGCGCCCTTGGATCCGCGCGCGATGAGGCCGTACGAGTTGTCGCCCCAGCACATCACGTGGCCGCCGGAGACGACGCACGTGTCCGCGCCGCTCGCGGAGATCGACTGGCCCGCGCGGCACCCGCCCGCGACGCAGCTCTGACCGGCCGCGCACGCGTTCCCGCACGCGCCGCAGTTCGCCGTCGAGGACGTGAGGTCCGTCTCGCACGAGGTCTTGGCGTCGCCGTCGCACTCGCCTTTGCCCTCGGCGCAGGTCGCGGCGTTCGCGGTCGGCGACGCGGTGGCGACGGTGGTGCCCTTCGCGGGCGCGGCAGGATCCGGCGTGGCGGGACCACAGGCGATCGCCGTGCTCCCGAGGCCGAGGAGCAAACCCAGTGTTCGTGCGGACGACATGGCGGGGCAAAATGCCGAGGTGCCCCGCGCGCCGCAAGAGCGTTGTCAGCGGCGCGCCCGAGATGTTTGCGCCAGGAGCTACTAGGAGCCGTTGGCGCCGTCGGCCTGGACGGAGCCGTCCTTGCTCACGAGGAACTTGTACGTCTTCTTCCCGGTCACGAGATCGGCCTCGATCGTGTCCGCGTCCACGCGCGTGAACGTCAGCGTGGCGGTCTTCCCGGCCGGGTTCGTGAGCTCGTAGGAGCCGGCCTGCGGGATCGGGTCGGCCCAGCGCATCTCCACGTTGTTGATGGCGAGGTCCCAGTCACCCTTCTGGCCGCTCCACTGGCGCTCTCCGTCCACGGAGATGCCCTCTTTGAGCCCCGCCGCGAGCGGCTTCTGCACGACGTCGCCGGTCCCCTCGCCGGTGCGCCCATCCAAAAGGCGCGTCCACGTGAGGTCGTGCACGACATGGCGCGACGGATCCTGCAGGTTCCACGTCACGGTGGCGGTGCCGGACACGCTGACGCGCTGGTTCTGGAGCTTGTCCCAGGTGTGCTCCACCACGACCTCGCCGGCGTCGTCCTTCGAGATGGTGACCGTGTGCGTGCCTGTATACGTCTGGCCCTTGTACGTGCAGTTGCCGGGGTTCACGCCGTATTCGATCGTCAGCGTGTGGTTCGCGACCGTCACTTCGGCGCACGGGAGCTGCGTCTGGACGAAGGTCTTGAGCTCGTCCGCGGCCTTCTCGACGGCCTGGCCGATCGTGAAGTTGGTGGTGATGTCGATGGTGGTGTTGACCGCGGCCGAGGCCTGCGCTTCCGAGCCGGACTCTTCGAGGGCCTGTCCGGCTTCGGCGGTGGTCATCTCGGCGTCGGGGCAGCCGGTGATCGCGGCGGGCACGAGGACGACGAAGGCGGCGGCGACGAAGGGGCGGAGGTTCATGGCAAGCTTCCTTTTCCGAGGGTTTCGTTGGTGCGGTGACGCCAGGACCCGATTGCAGCGCCCGTACCAGGCCCCGGATCGTGAATGGTTGTTCTCGATCCGGGGCCGAGGAGGCCTGTCGGGGCAGGAGGCGTGACCGCGGGTTGACGGCTCGGAGGGAGGCTGTCCGCGCGGGGGTGTTGCCGATCGCAACACCGCGTTGTCGCCGGCAACGGTCCGTCGTCGGCGTGGGGCGGGGCGGCTCAGCGCCGGGGCGGCTCAGCGCCGGATCAATGGGCCCACTTCACGGGCGATTGCTTGCAGTTCGAGACGGGCACTTTGCCGTCCACCTTGACGATGAGCACCTGATTCGCGGCGGACTGCGCGTACTCCTTGCCGCCGTCGCAGGTCGCGCTCTGGCCGGGGCCGAGGACGATCTTGGCGCCCACGTCCACCGTGCATTCATTGAGCGTGTCGAGCTTGTTCCATTCGGTGCAGATCTCGTAGGTCGCGCGGTAATCCGCCTGCTTGCCGGTCGGCTTCGCGAAGGTCCAGTAGGCGCCGAGGGGGCCCGCCTGCTTGGAGGTCGCGTAATCGGCGCTGAAGACGCGGTAGACCGTGACAGGCTCCTTCGCGGTGAACACCTTGCCTTCGCAGAGAGCGCCCTTGCCCGGCTGTCCGATGGCGAACGACGGCGCCGCCTCCTCCGAGGCAGAGAGCCCCTTCGGCGGCGCGTCGACGCGGCCGGTGCAGGTCGCGCCCTCCGGAACAGGCGTGTTCGCCTGCGCCGTCGCGGTGGGGGCGGCGGTGGTCGCGGGCGCGGCGGTGGACTCTGCCGTCGCGGCGGGGGCCGCCGTGGTCGCGGGCTCGCTCGTGGAGCCTGCCTCGGGCGTCGCCGGCGGAACGGTGGTGGTCGTCGTGCAGGCGGCGATCGCCGTGCCTGCGAGCATGACAGCGAGGATGCGGTGGAGCGACATGGTGCCAGACAATCGATCTCGAACGTCCCTGTCAAGCAGGCAGTGGATGACAGGCGATGACAGCGGCGGGATGACAGGCGATGACAGCGGCGGGAGGACGGGCCGAGACAGTGCGTGCCAGGAGGCGCCGGGCGAAGAGCGACGTCTCGCCGCGACCCCGATCACATCCGGGATGAATCGATAGGAGCGCGTCTACGGCGCGTAGACGTCGGGCCGCCGGCACACGAGGAACGTGCCGGTCACCACCTTGACCGTGCCGTCCGCGCCCGTGACCTTGCCGTTGAAGGCGCCGGCCACGTTCGTCCACTCGGGGCCCCATGCCGTGAACGTGGTCGCGGCGGTGTCCGCGTGGAGCGCCGTGCCGCTCTGGTCGATGACGTCGAGGATGGTCACGCTGTCCGGCACCGTCGGATCATCCACGTTGAGCGAGATCCGAGGCTGCGAGATCCCGGTCTCGGGACAGGCGAAGATGTCGAAGTTCCCGGGGCCGCCCTTGCCGTGGAACATGATCGCTCCGGGCCCCATCCCGTCGCCCGGTCCATCGCAATACTGCGTGTATTCGGTGGTCGGGCCACCGTCGACGGCGAAGTCGACGAACCAGCCTTTGTCGAGGACGACGCTGCACCCCATCTCGCTCGTCGTGGTGCCGCCGCCCGTTCCGCCGAGGAGCGCGCCGCCGGAGCCGCCTTGCGACGTGGTGCCGCCCTGTGCGGAGGTCGTGCTGGTGCTGCCGGTCGTGGAGCCGCCGCCCCCGCCGGAGCCCGCGGTGCTCCCGCTGGAGATATCCACGTTGCCCCCACATCCGAAGAGGAGAGCCGACGCGAGGACCAGAGTGGCGCGCTTCTTCATCGCCCGAGGATGCGCCTGTCGCGCTCCGCGGTCCACCGCGCCGTGCCGCCCATGCGCCGATTTCGCGGGCTGCGGAGAGGGCCAGTCCGACGTGCGGAGAGGGGGCGATTGACGCCTGCGCTCGCATTGGACAAGGTGCGCGCCACCATGATGCGCGAAGAGAACAAGATCCTCCTCAAGGGCCTCGTTTGCATGGCGTGGGCCGACGGACACCTCGCCGACAAGGAGCGTGAGATGATCGACGCGCTCATCGAAAGCTTCGACGCGGACGACGCGCAGGCCAAAGAGATCCGCGCGTACGCCGCGGAGAAGAAGACGATCGAAGACGTGCCGGTGGAGGACCTCTCCGACGACGACGTGCGCGTCCTCTTGCAGCACGCGACGCTGATGACCTGGGTCGACGGCGAGCAGCACGACGACGAAAAAGCCCTCCTCTCCCACCTCGCGAAGCGCTGCGGCCTCCCCGAAGAAGAGGCGAACGAGATCATCGCGTACGCGAACCAGCGCGCGAAGAAGTTCCTGAACCTGCTCTGATCCAAGCCGATTCGGATCGCGGGATGGTGCCCACCCCCAGTCCGTGCTCGCTTCGCTGCGCGCGGCCTGCCCCTCCCAAATCGGCCGTTTCACGGCCTCAGGGAGGGGACGTTGCGTCATTCGGAACACCGTTCAAGATCACGGAATGGTCCCCTCCCTTCGCGAACGAAGAGAGCGATTTGGGAGGGGCGGACTTCGCGTAGCGAAGGCCGGGGGTGGGCATCGCTTGCGATTTCGGAAGATGTCCTATCGCGAACGGCCGTCGCTCGGGGGCTTCAGCGTCGCGCGGGTCGGGCCGGCCATGACGGCGGCCTTCTTCGGCGTGAGCTCGTTCACCTTCATCAAGAACGTCTGCGCGGTCTCCGCTTCGCCGAGCGCGATCAGCAAGGCCGCCTGGCCTTTCAGGCTGTCCGCGAGCACGGCGCCCGTCGACGGATCCGACTCCGCGGCTTGGCCGACGGCGCGGAGCACCCGGCCGAGAGGCGCCGCCTGCGCGAGCAGAGCGATCTTGCGATCCGAGGGGCCGCGGGGCTCCGCCGCGTAACCCAGCCACATCCCGTTCACCGCGAGGTGCTTGAAGAGCCGCGGATTCCAGCCCGGGAACAGCTCCGCGAAGAGGGGGCGCGCGTCCGCGAGCGTCGACAACGCGTGCTCGCTCGGCGCGCCGGTGAGGGCCATGTCGCGCAACAAGAGGCTCGCCGCGCGCTCGTTCGAGAGGAGCACCCGCGCCACCGTGCCCCGCGCGAGCAGCGGCGCCGGCACCACGAGCACGTCCGGCCGCTCGCCCCGCGTCGCGCGCGCGGCCCACAAACGCCAGGCGATCGCGGGAGATCGCACGAGCACCGCCGAGCGGAACGGCAGCGCGCCGAGCGCCTCGTCCGTCCACACCTCGGCCGCGACCTGCTGCTCGCGATCCGCGGTGACCGCCGCCTCCTCCGAGGTGAGCGCGATCAACGTCACGTGGAACATCACGACGAGCACGCTCGCCGGCCTCGCGAACCGCACGCGCGAGCGCCGCAGCGCCACGGTGATCTCGTGCACGCCGAACGCGGAGCCCACCGAGAGCGCCGCGATCGCGATGCAGCGGAGAGGCGCCAGCGGATCCGCCGTGAGGAACGAAGCGAGCCGCGCCGGCATCAGCGTGTCGAGGATCACGAGCGCGAGCAGCGCCGCGATGGGGCCCCGCGTCCGCGCCCGCAGCACGCCGAGCCCCGCGCCCGTGAGCGCGATCGCCAGCGAAAGGAAGCCGATCTCGCGACCCCACGCGGCGAGCGCCGCCGTCTCCTGCGCGGGCGTATCCATCGCCGCGACGCTCGCGGACGACACGAACCGCCCGAGATCCGCCCACGCGCGCGGCGCCAGCGGCCGCAGCACGACGGGCGCGAGCAGGAGCGACGCGACGATCACCGCGGCCACGAGGGCCGCCACGAGCTCGGTCACGCCGGGCGCCGCCGTCGCGGGCCGCGCGAACGAAGGCTCCACGCGGCGCTTGAGGAGCTTGGAAACGGCTCGATCCGCGCGATCGAGCACCGCCGTCTGGAGCCGCGGCACGAGCAGCACGGCCGCGAGCGCCGCGCCCGCGCAGAGGCCGGCGGTCGGCTGCTCCGCGAACGCCGCGCCCGCGAGCGCCCCGAACGCGAGGAACGGTCGCACTCCCTGAGAGCGTGAATTGCCTTGATCTGAAGCTCCGGGTGCGCCGATGCGCAGCGCGACCGACACCGCCGCGAGCACCGCGCACGTGGCCCACATCGCGCCGCCGCCGACGGTGCCTTCGAGCTGCCACGCAGGCGACAGCGAGGCCGTGAGCGCCGCGATCGCCGACACCAGCGCGAGCAGCCGCGACGTCGCGCGCGGCGTCCCGTCCGCCGCCGTGGGCGCGCCTTTCTTCGGCGGGATCGGCAGAGGCAACGTGGCCCGCAGCACGCGCAGCGCGAGCCGGTACGTGAGGTACGCCGCGAGCCCGAGCGCGACGGCCGACGCCGCGGACGTGCGGAACGTGCGGCTCCCGAGCGGCAACAGCGCCGCGATCTGCGCCGTGATCGTGGACAGCCCGCCCGACACTCCGACGCTCACGAGCCCGAGATCGCGGACGGCGGTGAGGTCGTCGCGCCACTGCCCGGTCGCCGCCGCGCGCGAGATGGCCACTCCGAACGGCAGCGCCGCCACGAGCACGCCGAGCCCTTGTTCGAGCAAGCTCGCGCCGCGCCCGGCCTCCTTCGGGGCAGAGGCCGCCTGTTTCGAGGAGCCGGTGTCTTTGGTCGCGGAGACAGCCTCTTTCGACGGCGGGACACCGCGTGCCTGTTTCGCCGCCGCGGAGGTGGCTTGTTCCGCCGCGGGGGAGGGAGCATCGGGGCCTTTTGCGAGATCGGGCACGGTTCACGGCCCGATGCCAGAAACCGCCCGAAACGGGCAACTTTTGGTCCCGGCTGTCGCACCTCTCGGCCGGTCCGTTGCGACGCGCGAGTCGCAGTGAGGCCGAATTCCCCACGAAACGCGGCGTATGCGGGCGGCCCGTCGCTTGCTGAAGCGGCGCCCGTCATGAAAGCCTCCACCTTCGCCGTCGCCGCCGCCTGTGCCCTCGTCGCCGTCTCCGTCACGGAGGACAGCGGCGCTTCCTTCTACCCGCCGGATTACCCGATGTGCTCTGCGCGCGACACGCAGACGACCGGCCCGTTCGAGCTGATCAAGGACACGAAGAACCCCTACGGCCACAACGCGCAGCTCACCGTCTCGTACCGCGGTTATCTGCGGGCGTATTACCCGGACAACGAGATTCACCTCTACATCCGCCTGAACGGGAGTGACATCTTCGTCAATGCCAGTCAGGGCGCGAACAACGACGCGTATGTGTACCTGAACGCGGGCCCGCGAGCGTGCCTCATCTGCCCGAGCTACTACGGTCCTTCGACGACCTGCGACACCTACCTCGCGAACGGCGGATCGCCCGGAAACTGGGCCTGCGAGGGCCCGAGCGCGGACGAGCAGGACATCTTCTTCTGGGCCTTCAACGACTACAGCGGTCAGAACGCCTGGGACATCGAGGTCGCTGCGGAGTCGCACGGCCAGTGGGACTCCAACTGGGGCTGGAACTACCACGGCCGCTTCGAGCCGCGCACGAGCTGCTACTGACGAGGGGCCTCCCGTCGAGGAGGCCTGTCACCGCCTCACACCCCCCGGTCCGCCGTCAACTGGCGTCGACGGCGTCCCCGAACTCCTGCTTGAGGTAGATGCGCAGCTTGTGGGTGAGCCGCGCTTCGAGCTGGCGGACGCGCTCGCGGGAGATGCCGAATTCGTCGCCCAGCTCCTGCAGCGTGAGCGGCTCGTCCGCGGCCATGCGCTTGTCGAAGATGATGACGTCCTTGCCCTTGAGCGTCTTGCGGAACTCCTGCAGGCGCTCCTTCACGAGCTGACCCATCTCCTCCTGCTCGAAGGCGACGTCCGGTCCGCTGCTCATCGACGGCATCATGTCGAGGCGCGAGACCGCGCGGCCGTCCGAGTCGCCGACCGGCGCGTCCAGCGAGGCTTCGCCCGAGGAGAGGCGGCGGTCCATGTCGATGACCTCCTTCTCCTCGACGCCGAGGCGCTTCGCGATCTCCGCGGCCTCCGGCTCGATGCCCATCGCCGCGAGCTTCGCCTTCTCCTTGTTGAGGTTGAAGAAGAGCTTCCGCTGCGCCTGCGTCGTGCCGAGCTTCACGAGGCGCCAGTTGTTGAGGATGAACCGCAAAATGTAGGCGCGGATCCACCACGCGGCGTACGAGGAGAGCTTCACGCCGCGGTACGGATCGTAGCGCTTCACGGCCTGCATCAGGCCGATGTTGCCCTCCTGGATGAGGTCCATGATGTTCTTGTAGGCGCGGCGATACTCGTACGCGAGCTTCACCACGAGGCGCAGGTTCGCGGTGACGAGGCGCGCGGCGGTGCGCGGGTCCTGCGTCTTCTCGAACTTCTGCGTGAGCTCCTTCTCCTCGTCCGGCGTGAGCAGCTTGTGGCGCTGCACCTCGCGCAGGTACGCCTGGAGCGGGTCCGTCCGCGAGAGCGCGACCGAGTCGTCGTGGTCGGCCGGCGTCTCGCTCTTGAACGCGCGGTTCGCCGGCTTCGCGGGGACGTCCGTATCGGCGCTCATCTCTTCGTCGACGATCTCTCCCGCGACGTCGATCACGTCGCCGTCGGCGTCGACCGGCTCGTCGCCGTCTTCACGCTCGTCCGCGTCCTCGTCCGAGTCGTCCCGCGAGCGCTCCTCGTCGTCCTCTTCGGAGCGCGGCGCCTCGGAGTCCATCGCGCTCTTGCGACCGCCGCGACCGGCCGCGGTCTTCGCTGCGGCGGGGGCCTTCTCTTTCTTCGGTGCGTCGGCACCCTTCGTCTTGGGGGCACCCGCGTTCGCGCGGGGTCGTCCTCGGGTGGCCCGGGGCGGCACGGTGTCCGTGCCGGTGGCGTCTTCGCTTACCGAGAGAGGACGCTTCGCCGGGCCCTCGCCATTGTCCTTCGTCACGCTTCGACCTCGCAGAGTCTGCTTTTCTATCCACGTTCCGAGCGGGATGCCAGGGGCCGAGGCGCGTCGAGTCGCGATCCGGCGCTCGATCGAGGACCGTGGCGGTACGCGGCCGCTCCGAAGCGTGCTAAGTGCCCCTGCTGAGGCGATCGTGGAATCAGAACGACCGGCACCTTTGCATGAGCGGCACGTCCAGCGTCCGTTTTATCTCGTCGCGGCGATGGTGCTCGTGTGGATCCTCGGGGTCCAGAGCCTCCTCGCGGGCGGCTCCACGGCGATGATCCTTCGCGAAGGCTCGTTCCCGGACGTCGACGCGGTCGCGCGGAGCGGCGCAGGCGCGGGCGAGTTCCACGACGTATTCGTCCCAGTTCTGATGTCGGCGCGGCTCGTGGTGCTCGGCGCGATCCCAAATCTCGCCTTCCCATTGAGCGTGGCGCGCGCGCTCCTCGCGAGCACGCTCGTCCTCGCGAGCACGCTGGTCCTCGTCGGCCGCCCATCCTCGCGCACGTTCGCCCTCCAGGCCCTCGGCCTCAACGCAGCTTTCGCTCTCCTCGAATTCTTGCTTCTCCGACATGCGCGCGGCGCATGGATCGACATGGCCTCGCGCGCGGCGGTCATCATCCAGGACCCCACGGTGCCCGAGGGGCCGGTCGCCTTCATGCAGTTCTGGGGCTTCTGGGTGGAGCGCACGAAGCTCGCGTTCTTCGAGCTGGGCGTGCCGCTCTTGGCAGCGCTGGCCCTCACGCGCCCCCGCACGAAGACGTACTTCGAAGAGGTCGCCGCCGCGGCCGACGGCGCGGAAGAAGAGCCCTAACCCGCTCTCGTCGTGGTAACCAGCGCGCGGAGGCCACGTGTCGTCCACGCCGAATCCGCCGAACGCGCGCCGCAAGGTGCGGGTGCTGCCCGACGATCTCGCGAACCAGATCGCCGCGGGCGAGGTCGTGGAGCGGCCCGCGAGCGTCGTGAAGGAGCTCGTCGAGAACGCGCTCGACGCCGGCGCTCGTAAGGTCCGCGTCGACATCGAAGGCGGCGGCATCGGGCTCGTGCGCGTGGCCGATGACGGCGTCGGCATGGATCGCGAGGACGCGACGCTCGCGCTCGTGCGACACGCCACGAGCAAGATCGAATCGCTCGACGATCTCGCCGCGGTCGAGAGCTTCGGGTTCCGCGGGGAGGCGCTGCCGAGCATCGCGTCCGTGAGCCGGCTCGCGCTGCGCACGCGCCGCGCCGAGGACGCGGAAGGAACCGAGGTGCGCGTGGAAGGCGGCGGCCCCGCCGCGATCGCGCCGATCGGCGTCGCGGTGGGCACGGTGGTGGAGGTGCGCGACCTCTTCTTCAACGTGCCGGCGCGCCGCAAATTCCTGCGCGCGCCCGCGACCGAGAGCGCGAACGTGACCGACGTCGTGCAGTCGATGGCGCTCGGCGCGCACCACGTCTCGGTGACGTTGTCGCGCGACGGGCGCGTGGCGCGCGAGTGGCTGCGGGCGTCCTCGCGCGAAGAGCGCGCGCGCCAGATCCACGCGGGCGAGGAGCTCGCGCTGTGCCGCGGCGAGCGCGGTCCGCTGCGCGTGGAGGCGCTCCTGTCGCGGCCGGAGCGCGCGCGATCCGGCGCCGTCGGCCTCACGCTCCTCGTGAACGGTCGCGTGGTGAAGGACCGCTCGCTCGCGCGCAGCGTGGCCCTCGCGTACGGCAGCGTGCTGGAGCCGGGCCGCTACCCGATCGGCGTCGTGCACCTGGATTTGCCGGCGCACCTCGTCGACGTGAACGTGCACCCGCAGAAGGCCGAGGTGCGCTTCGCGGACGGCCGCGCGGCCGCCGACGCGATGTACCGCATCCTCGCGGAGGCGCTGACGCGCGCGTTCGGCCTGCCCGAGTCGCGCCTCCCCGGCGCGCAGCACCACTACAAACAGAAGCCCGCCGAGGTGCCGAGCGAGAGCGCCGCGTGGGTGTGGTCCGGAGGCTCGACCGAGGGGCCTCCGATCTCCGGCGGGATGCCTGCGTCTCCGACCGCGACCGAGAGGCCCGCGTCTCCGATCTCCGATGGCACGCCGGCGCCTCCGATGAGCGCGGTGATGCCGATCGAAGGGGCCGAGCGCACGCAGGAGTCGCCTTCGAAACAAGGCGAATCGGGGCCGCATCGCGACGCCGTCCCGCGCGACCCTCTGCTCGCGGGGCTCCTCTTCGACGCGAGCCGCGCGGGCCTCCCGCCGCGTCCGCCGCCGATCCCGTACGGCCGTCACCCGGAGCCCGACGCCTCCACGCCCGTCGCGAACCTCACGATGGAGCAGCGCACGCCGTTCGGATCGCTGCGGTACCTCGCGCAGCTCCGCGCCACGTTCCTCCTCTGCGAGGGCGACGACGGCCTCTACATCCTCGATCAGCACGCGGCGGCCGAGCGCGTGACGTACCACCGCCTCCGCGCGGCGTACGGCTCGCGCGCGGTCGCGCGGCAAACGCTTCTTTTCCCGGTGATCGTGAGCGTGTCGGCCGGCGAGGTCGCGCTCGTCGAGGAGGGCGAGGAGGCGGTGCTCGCGGCCGGCTTCGAGCTGCGCCCCGCGGGCCCCACGCACGTCGCGGTGCACGCGGTGCCGCAGTTGCTCGCGCGCGCCTCGCCGGAGCGCCTCGTGCGCGATCTCCTCGCCGAGGTGAGCCACGCAGGCGAGCGCGCGTTCTCGGGGGCGATCGATCTCGCGCTGGCGACGATGGCGTGCCACGGCTCGCTGCGCGCGGGCGAGCGCATCCCGCCGGACGAGGCGGCGGCGCTGCTGCAGGCGCTCGACGAGGTGGACTTCGCAGGTCACTGCCCGCACGGCCGCCCCGTCGTGCACCGCGTGAGCTACGCGGAGCTCGAGCTGCGCGTCGGCCGGAGATGAGCCGCCCTCGACCCATGTCGCGCGCGCGCGCCGCTTCGTTTCCCGAGGGCGCGCCCCCGTGGACCGCGATCGAAGCGCCGCCCGCGGACACGCTGCTCGTCGTCGTCGGACCCACCGCGAGCGGGAAGACGGAGCTCGCGATCCGGCTCGCGGAGAGGCTCGGAGGCGAGATCATCGGCGCCGACAGCGTGCAGATCTACCGCGGCTTCGACATCGGCTCCGGCAAGCCGACCGCCGAGGAGCGCGCGCGCGCGCCGCACCACCTCCTCGACATCGCGGATCCGCTGGAGCCGATCGAAGCCCAGCGCTGGGCCGATCTCGCCGAAGAGGCGATCCGAGACATCCGCGCGCGCGGCCGCTTGCCGATCGTCTGCGGCGGCACGTTCTTGTGGGTGAAGGCGCTCGTGTGGGGCCTCGCGCCGATGCCGCCCGGCGACGCGCGGATCCGCGCCGAGCACCAGCGCATCGCGGAGAGCGAAGGTCGCGCGGCGCTCCACGCGAGGCTCGCGGCGATCGATCCCGCGTCTGCGGAGCGGCTGTCGCCGAACGATCTCGTCCGCGTGAGCCGCGCGCTGGAGGTGCACGCGCTCTCCGGCCGCACGATGACAGAGTGGCAGTCGGAGCACGGCTTTCGGGAGCCGCGCCACAAGGCACATCTCGTGGCCCCCCGCCGCGCGCCCGAGGACCTCGACGAGCGCGTCGCGCGGCGCACGCGGACATGGCTGGAGACAGGCTGGATCGACGAGGTGAAGGATCTGCTCGCCCGCGGTTATGGGGAGTCGCGAGCGATGAAGTCGGTCGGCTACCGAGAGGTGCAGTCGTTCGTGGAGGGCAGTCCGCCGGACCCGGATCTGGCCACCGCCGTGATCCGCGCGACTCGCACCTTCGTCCGGCGCCAGCGCACGTGGCTCCGCGATCTGCCCATCACGTACGTGGAGCTATCGAGTTAGCTCGGGTTCTTCGTGGTCAGGTGCAGGCACCCGTCGGGCAGCGTGTCCAGCTCGAAGGTGGCTGTTCCGTTCGCGTCGTCGGTCGACTTCGGGGCGACGATCTTGAACGTCATCGTGTCGTTGCCCTTCGCGTCCTTGCCGAAGGTGCCAATCGCCATGTTCAGGCCCGCCTTCTTGTTCGTCGGCATGATGAACACGAACGGCGAGCCGTTGTTCGAGGCCACCGACGCCGGGGTCGTCGCGGGAGGCAACGTCGGCGTCACCTTGTAGACCGAGCCCATCACGAGGCCCGTCGTCTTGCACTTCGAGTCGAGCTCGAACGTCACGTTCGTCGCCTGCGTGAACGCACCCTCGGGGATGCGCAACGTCGCGACCGACTTGTCTCCGAGCTCCAGCCGGGCGCCCGGCGAGAAGCCGAACGTGTCGGTGATGGACTTCGCATTCGCGAGGAGCACCGGGGGGCGGCCGCTCGGCTTCGGCTTGTCCGCCGTCGCCGCCGCCGTCGCGCTCGCGGTGGGCGCCGCGGTCGGCTCGGCCGTCGGAGCCGCCTCCGCCGTGGCCGTCGGCGCGGCCGTCATGCCCGTCTCGGCCGCGGCCGTCGTGGTCTCCCCCGTGGCCTGCGGCGGCGCGCTCGCGGACGGGGTGTCGCTGCACGCGACCGCGACGAGCGGCGCGGCGAGGGAAAGTGCGCAGAACAGAAACGATCGCGAGGTCGTGATCATGGGTCTTTCGTGCCTCAACTTGTCCAAGAAGGAACGGCGCTTGTGCTGATGACGCTTGCGACCCTCTCCGCGGCTCTTCGTTCCCGTCACACTCTTCGAAGAGGCCTGCGTCGAGGGGCTCATCCGCATAGCATTTGCGCGGCAGCGCGCGCCGTTTGCGTTGATGTGGGCGCGGTCTGCCGTGCTTTGCGCATGACAGCCCCGGGACTGCACAATATAAGCCCCGCATGCGCAAGAGCCGTTTTGGCGCCGTTTCGCTGGCCATCCTCGGACTCTGCGGGTGCGGCCCTGCCCCCGCTCCTCAGCCGCCGCCCACGCCGACGGCCTCGGTGAAGCCGGTCGAGACGGCCGCCCCCACCGCCTCCGTCGCCGCCGGTCCGGACCTGAGCCCCGTCGCGGAGCCGAGCGACGTCGTCGCGATCGCCCGCTGGAAGAGCCCGATCGCCACCGCCTCGAACCTCGCGTCGTGCGCGGGCGTGGCCCCGGTCATCGTCGAGGTGAACGCGCGCATGGCCGTGAACATGGTCCTTCAAGAGGTCCTCCGCCGCCCCGTGGACGTGCGCAAGGTCGCGAGCCTCGTCGCCCTCGACGCCCCGGTGGACGTCGTCGCCTCGCTGGATCCAGGCGCAAAAGTGCGTCCGCCGATGGTCGCGGTCGCGATGGGCCTCACGTCGCTGGACAGCGCGAAGGTCGCGATCACCCCGGAAGGCCAGGAGCCGGCGGAGATCACCCCGGGCCTGTGGGGCCAGAAAGGCAAGCGCGGCATCGCGTGCGGCGTCGCGGCGAGCGCGGGCGCGACCCCGGCCCGCCTCGTGTGCGCGGAGAGCGAAAAGAGCCTGGAGGCGCTGGCTCCTTATCTCGCGCGCACCGCCCCGAGCGTCGATCTCGGCACCTCCGACATGCGGTTCGAGGGTCGCTTCGACGTGCTGAAGAAGCGGTATCCGACGCTCGGCCCCAATTACCTGAAGGCCCTGTCCGGGGCGCTCGTCACGGAGTACGGCTCCTCGGGCGACAAGCGCTTCGACGGCCTCGCGTTCGAGGCGGCCTCCGCCGTGCAGGACGACGTGACGAAGCTGTGGGGCGATCTCCACCGCGTCACGATCGACGCGAAGACCGAGACGCGCGGCGCCTGTCTGCGCGCCACCGCCAACGTGGATCTGGCCAGCACGTCCTCGTTCATCGCCGGCACGCTCACCGACCGGATGGCCCGCAGCGGCCCGCCGCCCGCGATTTACTGGCGCCAGCCCGCGGACAGCCAAGGTGCCTTTTACGGCCGCGGCGTGGATTCGTCGCGGTTCACGGGCGTCCTCGGCAAGGCGCGCGATCTGCTCAGCGCCGCGATGGCGACGGAGAATTTCGCGAGCGCCGCGGACCGGACGAAGATCGCGCAGCTCCTCGATCTGCCCTTCGGCAAGGACACCCACGTGGTCGTGTCGCACGGCCCGACGAACGTGCCGATGCCCGCGGACACCACGAAGGCCAACGCCGTGAAGGCCTCCGAAGCGATGCTCCAGCGCATGGTCGGCTGGACGCTGATCGGCGCGGACGAGGGCCCCGCCGCGATGAAGAAGCAGCTCAAAGCGTGGGTCGACGCGTACAAATCCGCTTCCGTGCAGGCCTCTCTCAAGAAGGAGCTCGGGCCGACGGACGCGAAGTCACTCCCCGTCGTGAAGACCGGCGGCGCCCCGGCCTCTCTCGGCGCGGGCGCGGAGCAAGTCGAGATCTCGATCCCCAACCTGGAGGCCCCGTTCGAGGACGACTCGAAACAAGGCCAGACCAGGATGACCGCCAAGCTCTACATCTTCGTGATGGGCGACGGCGACAATTCGTGGCTCGCGTTCGGCGCCGCGAAGGACGAGGTCGTGAAGCGCCTCCTCGCCGTGAAACAAGGGGCGGACGACAAGGGCCAGCTCGGCGCGCGCGCGGGGCTCGACACGCTGAAGAACGGAAAGCAGATGTTCGGAGGCTTCGTGTCGGCCTCTCTGCCGGGCGACAAGGTGGGCAATCTGCTCTCCGGCCTCGCGCTGGCCAGCCCCCAGTTCATGAACGCCGACGACCTGAAGCTCGCGCAGTCGCTCCTGTCCCTGCCGAACAAGGGAATGACGCCGGTCGTCCTCACGGAGAACGCGTCCGCGAACGGCACGATGACCCGGCTCGACATCGGCATGGAGATGCAACAGGGCACCTTCGAGGACATGAAGGCGCTCGTAGTCGGGAGCTACGGCTTCTTCAGCCGGCTCGGCATCCTCCCCTGAATCCTCCTCGGACACGCCCTCTCAAGGGCACGTCAGCGTGAATCCGCCTTGCGTGTCCTGCTCGCACGATTTCGCGCACGGCAGGTCCGCGAGGCACGCGCACGTCGCGCCCTCGGCCTGGCAGTTCGGCGGCAGAGGCGCGCAGGCGTACACCGTGGGATCGCCCGGCTCGGTGGGCAGGTCGATCTGGCAGTATTCGTCCGCCGCGGTGCAGATCTCCGCGCCGCAGGGGAACTGGCCGTCCCCGGGGGGACAGCCGCCCAGCATCTGGATGTCGATGCCTGACATCTGGGCGATGCAGATGTTGTCGTAGACCCGCCCGTCGCAGGCGCAGACCGGGTTGTACTCGTTGGAGCACGTGTCCGGCTTCGGCGTACATGTGCCGTCGATGCCGTCCTGTCCACACACGTCGGACGGGAAGTCGCAGTATTCGCCGTCGAGGCATTGCGCGTGCTCGGTCCCTCCGCAGGGTCCGCCCGGCGCGCCTCCCGTATCGGTTCCACCCGTGTTGCTCCCTCCGGTATCGCCTCCACCGTCGGGCAGGGGGTAGATCGTCAATCCGGGGCCTGATCCGCCGGTCTCACCGCTGGATCCGCCCTGGACATTCTGTTCCGCTTGAGTGCAAGCGACCGCCATCGCGGACACCAGCACGATTGAGAGCCCAAGCGAAGTGCTCTTCATGATGACTCACCTCCAGCCCGCCGCCGGAGACCCGGCGGCCCACATTGTTCCTCCTTCGGAATGTGCGAAAGTCGTGCCGTTGAAATATGCGGCAGATCGTGAGACTGCCTCTTGCGAAGTGTCGCAACAAGCCACGATCGCGTAAAAACGTGACAGTCGAGCTTCAGCTCGGGACAGGCGGTCCGTAATCGTCAGATCCCGGCGCGCTTGGCTTCTTCCCAGTAGCTGTCCAGCTCTTCCAGAGAGAGGCGCTCATCGGTGGAGGAGGTGGGCCAGCCGCCGTGCTTCTCGTGCACTCGCTTTTCGACGATCTCGAAGCGGCGCGTGAACTTATCGATGGTGCGGCGGAGGGCGCCTTCGGGGTCCAGGTGCAGGTGCCGGGACAGGTTGACGAGGGCGAACAGCACATCGCCCATCTCGGCCTCGATACGATCGGCGTCGCCGGACTCGATGGCGTGGTCCAGCTCCCCCAATTCCTCGGTGACCTTCGCGCGGGAGCCGCGGGCGTCCGGCCAGTCGAAGCCGACGCGCGCCACCTTTTCGCCCACGCGCTGGGCCCGCGTGAGGGCCGGCAGGCTCTTCGCGACGCTCCCGAGGACGCCTTTTGCCTTCTCCGCTTCGCCCTTCGCGGCGCGCTCGGCGGCCTTGATGCGCTCCCAGTTCTGCAGCACCTCGGTGGAGCCGCCCTCGATCGTGGTGTCCGCGAACACGTGCGGGTGGCGTCGAACGAGCTTGTCGCAGATGGCCTTCACGACGTCGTCGGGCCCGAAGGAGCCTTCTTTGCGCGCGAGCTCCGCCTGAAAGACGACCTGGAACAGGAGGTCTCCGAGCTCCCCGCACAGCTCTTTCTTGTCGCCGTGCTCGATGGCGTCGATGACCTCGCACGCCTCTTCCAGCACGAAGCGTCGCAGCGAGCTGAAGTCCTGCTCGCGGTCCCACGGGCAGCCGTCGGGCGCGAGGAGGCGCTGCATCAGCTCCACCGCGCGCGGGAAGCTCTGACCTTGTTGTTCGGGGAGGGGAACGGCGTCGACGGGCGCGAACGGGCGAGGCATCGCGCGCGGCTTTGCCTCAGATCCGAGGTGCGAGCAAGCCTCTCCTTCGTGCAGGCGACATCGAGGTTCGCGGCGCTTCTTTGTGGGGGGGTTGCGGGGGTGCTCCCCCGCTACGCCCCCCGCCGAAGAGGCCCCCTGTCACGGCGTGAACGTCATCGGGTATTTCACGGTCGTCGACTGGCTGGTGGCCGGGAACGAGATCGTCTTCATCGCGGCCTCCATGCAGCGCTGGAACGTGCCCTCTTTGAGCCCGTCCGTCGCGTCCACGTGCACGTCGTCGAGCGCGCCGTCGCCCTTGATCGTGAACGCGATCTCCGTGCGCCCCGTCGCGGTCGAAGAGCGCTTGAGCAGCTCGTCGTAGCACTTCTTGAACGCGGGCATCCCGTTCGCGCGCATGGTCGACCGGATCTCCTCGTTCTTGAGGCCGGCGCTCACCTTGATGACGGTCAGCGAGCCCGGCAGACTGGCCATCTTCGAGAAGGCCTCTTCCACCTCCGCGAGCTGCGCCTCCCGCGGGGCCGCGAGCAGGATCGAAGGCGGCGCACCCGTCCGCTCCTTGGCGATCACGACGCCTTCGCCCTTCTGCAGGTGACCGAGCACCTCGCTCATCGGCACCGGCAGCACGTCGTCGTACCGCGCGGGGATGGGGTCGCCGAGGTGCGTGTAGAACACGGTCAGAGCGCTGGCGAGCCGCGGCCTCTCGCCGGGGATGGACGTCCAGCCGCCGGAGCGCGAAGAGCTCGTCTGCACCTTCACCTTGGTGTCGCAAAGAGGGCACGATTCGTCGGCGATCTCGCGCAGGGCGTCGCCGATGCGGAACGTGCCGAGCCCCTCGGACACCCCCATGTCGCCGCCGAACATCCGGAGATCGATCACGGTCGGCCCGTCCTTCTTCGCCGGGAAATACGCGGCCAGCGCGCGCGCGACGGGCGCGACCTTCTCCTCCGGCCGGCGGAGCGGAGAGGGCCTGTCTTCCTTGCCGGTGAGCAGCTTGCGGAGCCGCTTCTCGGCCTGTTCCTGCGCGGGCCAGCTGCGGTCTTCGGCGTGCGCGGCGAGGAGCGACTCGATGGTACGAATGGCCCCTTCCGTGTCCTTCTGCGCCTCGAACGCGCGCGAGAGAGCGAAGGACGCGCGCTCGCGGACGTCGGCGGGGACGCTGGTGTCCTTCACGATCCCTTCGAGCGTCGCGCGGGCTCCGGCCACGTCGCGCCCCACGTCGAGCGCGCGCTCGGCCTGCTCCACGCGGACGGAGGCGCCTTCGGTGGAGGTGGGCTTCGCCGCGGTGGTGTCGTCGGGGGTGCTCGTGTCCACGTCCGGCTGGTTGCAGGCCGAGGCGGAGATCGCGAGAGCGAACACGGGGACGATGGAGCGAAGACGGAGCATGAGAGTCCTCCTGGGCGGGCTAGCGGGTGACCGCCCGTGACAGGACCGAAGATGAATCACCGAGGTGTTGGTTTTATCCACGCCATGTCACCGTTGTGTCACCGGCCGCCAGAAGAAAGATCAAGCACAGCCAAGGTGCCCACCCCCGGCCTTCGCTGCGCGAACACAACGTCGAGGGCGGCGTCCACTCAGCTACGGACTCCGCGGAGCCAGGCTCCGCTCCGCCTACGCCGAGCGGACTCTGTCCTCCCAGTGGCGGCCAGTCCGCCCCTCCCAAATCGGCCGTTTCACGGCCTCAAGGAGGGGAGGGGCCTCATCCTCCGTCTTGCGGATCGGGGGTTCGCGAGAAGCGGTATCCCGCGCCGCGGACGGTGACGATGTGACAGGGCCTCTTCGGGTCCGCTTCCAGCTTCGTTCGCAGGCGGTTCACGAAGTTGTCGACGGTGCGCTCGGTGCCGAAATAGTCGGCGCCCCACACCCCGTCGAGGATGCGCTGGCGCGGCAACAAGGTGCCTTCTCGCTCGATGAGGAAGCGGAGGAGGCGGACCTCCAGCGCGGTCATCTCCACCGGGGCGCCCGCGCGGGTGACGCGGTGAGCGCGGAAGTCGACCGTGACGTCCGCGAACGTGATCAGGGTGCTCTCGGCCTCGCGGGCGCGCTTGCGGCGCAGGGCGGCGTGCACGCGGGCGCACAGCTCGGCCACCCCGAACGGCTTCACGATGTAGTCGTCGGCCCCGAGCTTGAGCCCGCGGACCTTGTCCTGCTCCTCCCCTTTGGCCGTCACCATCAAGATGGGCAGATCCGCGTCGAGCCGCCGCAGCTCCTCGCACACCTCGAAGCCATTGAGCCCCGGCAGCATGACATCCAGCAACACGAGGTCCGGCCGCGACGCGCGCGCCATCTCGATGCCCTCGGGCCCCGTCTTCGCCGTCTCCACGCGAAACCCCTCCGAACGAAGGGTCTTGGTGAGGCCGAGGCGCAACGTCGGATCGTCCTCGACGACCAGCACCACCTCTTGACGTCCTTCGGCGGCGCTCATCGTGCGGCCTCCAGAGTGGCTGTCTCGCCAGCTATCAAAGTGGCAGTTTCGATAAGCCTCATGGGGTACCCTCCGGGGCCGGAATCCAGACGTGGAACGTGGCGCCTTTGCCTGGTGCGCTCTCGACCCAGGCGCGGCCGCCGTGCGCCCTCGCGACGTGCGCCACCAGCGAGAGGCCGATTCCGCTGCCCTCCGTGGCGCGGCTCAGGCGATCGTCGGCGCGCTCGAACGGCTCGAAGATGCGCTTTTGATCGCGCGGCTCGACGCCGGGGCCGCTGTCTTTCACGCGGATCGCGACGCCGCCCTCGTGGCGCGCGACGGTCACGCGGTACGGGCCGCCGTCGGGCGCGTACTTCTTCGCGTTCGCGAGGAGGTTGTCGACGGCGAGCTGGATCTGGCCTGCGTCGATGTCCGCTTCGATCGAGGCGTCGAGATCGCGCTCCACGCTCGGGCCGGCCGGATTCTGCTCCTCGAAGGCGGCGAGAGAGGCGGTCACCGCGGACGCCACGTTCGCGCGGCGCCGCTCGACCTTGTAGCGCCCCGCGGCCATCCGACTGAAGCCGAGCAGTCGATCCACCGTGTCGCCGAGGCGGCGCGCTTCGCGGGCCAGCGCTTCGTAGATCTCGGCCTGTTCGCCCGCCTCCACGCGGCCCTCTTCGAGCAGCTCCGCCAGCATCCGGACCGACGCGATCGGCGTGCGCAGCTCGTGCGAGACGGCCGACACGAAATCGGTCCGCAGATCGCTGAGGCGCTCCACCGCGCGCATTCGCCGGTACAGGAGCCACGCGAGCACGCACGCGAACAAGGTGGATCCGATGCCCACGCCGCCCAACACGAGACGGCTCCGCCGCGCCTGCCGCGCGACGATCCCCGGATCGCGCGGGGCGAACCGCACGAACAAGGAAGGCGCCACCTCGACGGAGGCCGCCGGCACGCCGCGGGGCAGCGCGCCGCTCGCCGCGACCTCCGCGCGCAGATCGCCCGGGATTTCAAGCCTCCCCTGCGCGATCGCGTCGGAGAGCGAGCCCTCGTGCACCACGTACCCGCACACGGTGTGATCGCCAGTCACGCGCACGGCGCCGCTGGCCGTCGCGCTCTTCCACGGCACCACGAGCGAAGATCGCTGCGCCCGCTCGATCGCCGCGCGCGCCTCGGGGGCGTCGAGCTCCCGCGCCAGATCGTCGCGCCGTGAGCGGGGCGACGCGAGGGCCGAGGCGATGCGTTGTTTGACCTCGTCCGCGAGGTTCGGGAGCGCCTCCACGTCGAGCGCCGTCGCGCGCCGTTCCAGCGGGGAGAGCGCGGCCGCGTGCGCGTCGATCCACTCCGCGAGCGCCGCTCCATCGCCGTCGCCGTCCCGCAGCGCGTCGATCGCGACGAGCGGCCACCACATGCGCCCCGAGCCCGCGCGCGCCTCGCGACAGGCTGAGAGCAGCCGTTTTCGCGACGCGCGCCGTTCGTCCGCGGAGGTGGCGGCGGCGAGCTTCGCGCCCTCGTCGTCGCACGCCGCGTCGCGCACCGCGGGCCCGGCGGCTTGCGCGCGTGGGAATCGAAACGAGCGGTCCGGCGCGATCGCGACGGCGTCCGCGAACACCGGCGAGAGCCCGCGCAGATCGTCCTCGAAGCGCGCCGGATCCTCGTCGTCGAGGGCGCTCTTGCCGAGCGCGCGCTCCGCGTCCCGAAGCGCGCCGTCGAGGGTGCGCTGCGATCGTTCGGCGGCGCCCGCGACCATGGCGGCGACCTCGCGTTGCGCGGCGGCCTCCGCGCTCCCGACGGCCGACAGCGCCAGCACGGCGAGGCTCACGGCGGGTACGAGCGCGAACAGCGCGTAGAGCGCCACTTCCCGCCACCGCACCTTGCCGGAGAGCATCCAGCGCGGCTTGCCTCAGTTTCGCGGGGCTCGCAAGCGGAGAGGTGCCCCGCTCTTCTCCGACCTCGCCGGATCGGATAGCCTCGCCGCTTTCGAGTCGAGACCGCGCCGAGGTGATGTCGTGCCGTCCCTGCCTGCAGCCCGCAAGACCGATGACACCTCGCATTCTTCCGGCAGCGAGATCACCGTCCCGTGCGCCCAGAAGACCGACATCGAGGGTCTCCCAGCCGCGCGCGTGACGGACACGAACGACTGCAAGCAGTGGTTCCACGGCCCGAACCCGATCGCGTGGGGCAGCGAGACGGTGATGATCGAGGGCCGATTCGCGTCCCGAAAGACGGATCAATCCCTCTGCACCGGAGAGATCACGCAGGGCGCGGCCACGGTGGAGATCGGCGGTCCGACGCTGAAATTCAAGGCGCATCCGGGGTGGACGCCGGGCTCGCGCGCGGGCAACTCGCTGGTGGCGATCAGCACCGAGACGCACAACATCTATATCCTCTCGTTCCTCGAATACTCCGGCCCGAACGCATCTCCGGAGTACGCGGCCCGCGCGGAGGCGCAGATCGAGGCGATGTGGGGCGGCCGCACGACGACGATCAACGGGGAGACGTACACGGTCAACGTGGATGTCACGTCGCAATACCGGGGTCCGGGCACGTCCGCGACGCCGGGGTACGACCAGATCATCGTGGACGACTCCACCACGCGGTCGAACCAGAGCTTGTACGGCGACGGCGACGGGCATCAGACTTCGGCCGACGCGAACGCCAACAACTACGTGGCGGCGCACGAATATGGCCATTCGCTCGGTTTGCAGGACGAGTACCACGATGATTATTCGTGGCAGTGGGGCTGGCCGCCGCGCAAATTCAATGGCAGCGTCCCCAATGACCCGAGCAAGACCAACAACATCATGTCGCAGACGTGGCCGAGCAATGGAGCCGCCCCCCACCCGTACGACGACCAGTATCAGCAGATCCTGACCAACTACGGCCTGCCTTGAACAGAGAGCCACGAAGATGAGCGACCAAGCCCGAGACGAGATCCTCACGAAGCTGCGCGAGGCGGTGACGAGCGGTGATCCGGGCAGGCTCGGCGTCGATTACTGGGACCGCGGCGGCCCTCCGGGCCAAGGGTACGAGTCGGACGTGTTGATCGCCCGACCGGAGGCGACAGCGCTCCTCCGGACCCGCTTCGACAAGGCCTATGCGCCCCCGTTCCGCGTGGAGGAATACACGGACTCCGGAGACGCGGCGTTGCGGGGCGCGCTGCTCGTGGGAGCGCTCGCGGCCTTCGACAAGACGTTCCCGGAGGAGGCGCCGCTGCCGATCGGCGGCGTGACGAAGATCTCGATCAAGGTGTATGTGACGCCCCCGGCGGACGCCGTGGTCACGGAGCCGCCGCCGGAGATCGTGAAGACGTTCTTCGCGAAGTTGCCGGATGAGCTTGTGCCGCTCGGGAAGACCGCGAAGGACCGCATGGATGCGCTGGCGATGCGGACGCCGAACATCCTCAGTCAGCGCGCGGGGTGACGCACGCCGTTGCGCACCCAGCTTGTTGTGGGTGCGCAGCGGAAGAGGACTGTTGGGGGAGGGGACGGTGGGGAGGGGGACGCTCCGGAGTCTCCGGAGCGTTGTGTTCGTGCGCGTCAGTTGAGCGGGGAGACTTCCGGCTTGACCGGCTTCTTCTCTTCGCCTTCTTCCTTCGCGGCCGTGAACGTGAACTGCAGCTCTTTGCCGTCGTGTCCGACCTCGACGTGGCCGCCGTTCTCCAGCGCGCCAAACAAGATCTCGTCCGTGAGCTTCCGTGTCACTTCGTTCTCGATGACTCGGGCCAGCGGCCGCGCGCCGAACTGGGGGTCATACCCCTTCTCAGCAAGGTAGTTGCGGGCCGCCTCCGTGACGGACAACGTGGCTTTGCGGTCCGCCAAACGCTCTCCGAGCTCCTTGACGAACTTGTCTACGATGCTGCCCATGATCGACGGGTCCAGCGCCTTGAACATGATGCGCGCGTCCAATCGATTGCGGAACTCGGGGCTGAACACGTTCTTGTAGGCCTTGTCGTCGTCGCCCGAGACGCCCCGATCGCCGAAGCCGACCCGGACCTGAGTCAGCTCCCGCGCGCCGACGTTGCTCGTCAGGATGAGCACCATGTGGCGGAAATCGCTCTTCTTGCCGTTGTTATCGGTCAACGTGCCGTGATCCATCACCTGGAGGAGCACCTGGAAGATGTCCGGGTGCGCCTTCTCGATCTCGTCGAGCAACAACACCGCATGAGGCGTCTTCGCCGCCGCCTCCGTCAACAAGCCTCCTCGGTCGAATCCCACGTATCCGGGGGGCGCGCCGATGAGTCGCGACACCGTGTGACGCTCCTGGTACTCGCTCATGTCGAATCGCAGGAACGAGATGCCGAGCGCCTTCGCGAGCTGCTTGGCCAGCTCCGTCTTGCCGACGCCCGTCGGGCCCGTGAACAGGAAGGAGCCAATCGGCTTCTCCTGCGCGCGGAGGCCGGCGCGCGACACCTTGATCGCCGCCGCGAGCTGCTTCACCGCGTCGTCCTGACCGAAGATCGCGCCCTTCAGCGTGTCCTCCAGGTGGCGCAGCTGGCTCTTGTCGTCCGAGCTGACCTGGCGCGGCGGGATCTGCGCCATCTTCGCGACGATCTTCTCGATGTCGCCGACCTCCACCGTGCCGCCGTTGCCCACCGCGAGGCGCTTCGACGCGCCGCTCTCGTCGATGAGGTCGATCGCCTTGTCCGGCAGCTTGCGGTCCTGCAGATACCGGCCCGCCAGGCGCGCCGCGGCCTCGATCGCCTCCGTCGTGTACTTCACCTTGTGGAACGACTCGTAGTGCTTGATCAGGCCCTGGAGGATCTTGATCGTCTCGTCGATCGAAGGCTCGTTCACCTCGATGCGCTGGAAGCGGCGTGCGAGCGCGCTGTCCCGCTCCAGATGGCCGCGGTACTCCTGGAACGTCGTCGCGCCGATGCAGCGCAGACGGCCCGACGCGAGCGCCGGCTTCAATAGATTGGACGCGTCCATGGTGCCGCCGCTCGCGGCGCCGGCGCCGATGATCGTGTGGATCTCGTCGATGAAGAGGACCGCGCCCGGCTGCTTCTCCAGCGCCTTCAACACGGCCTTCATCCGGTTCTCGAAGTCGCCGCGGAAGCGCGTGCCCGCGAGCAGCGCGCCCATGTCGAGCGAGTAGACCGTGGAGCCCTTGATCGCCTCCGGCACCTCGCCCTTCGTGATCTTCTGCGCGAGGCCCTCCACGATCGCCGTCTTGCCGACGCCCGCGTCTCCGATGAGGAGCGGGTTGTTCTTGCGGCGGCGCGCGAGCACCTGAATCGTGCGCTCGACCTCGTTTTCGCGGCCCACCAGAGGATCGATGCGGCCCTCCGCCGCCTCCTTGTTGAGGTTCAGCGTGTAGGCGGCGAGCGGGTCCTTCACCGGCGCCGCGTCGTCGTCGTCGCCCTGCGGCTGATCCGCGCCCGGCGCCTCTTCGCGCGCGACGTCGTCCTGGCCCGTCTTCGAGATGCCGTGCGAGATGAAGTTCACGACGTCGAACCGCGTGACCCCGAGCTCGTCCAGGATCGCCGCGGCCGGGGAGTCGCGCTCCGCGAACATCGCCACGAGGACGTTGACGCCCTTCAGCTCGTTCTTTCCCGACGTCTGCACGTGCATCGCCGCGCGGCCGACCACGCGCTGGAACCCGAGCGACAAGCTCGGCTGCGTCTCCTCTTTCAGCTGCTCCACCTCGTTGTCGAGGTAGGCGACGAGGCGCGTCTTGATCTTGGAGACATCACCGCCCGCGTGCTTCACGGCGCCGGCGGTGTCGGTGTCGAAGAGCAGCGCGTAGAGCAGGTGCTCCAGCGTCACGTATTCGTGCTTGCGGCGGGCGGCTTCCCGCGTGGCCAGGGAGAAAGCGACTTCGACCTCGGGGCTGATACGCATGATGTCCTTGGGGGTGATTCGGACTTCTGGGGCGGGTGCGAAACGCAACGAACATGAAGCGGCGGACGGGCCTTCGCCAGCCCCCACCGCTCCCGACGCGATCTACTCGTCGGCCGGCTCCGCCGTGAGACGCAGCGGCATGCCGCGCTCCTTCGCGTAGTCGGAGACCTCCTTCACCTTCGTCTCCGCGACGTCCTTCGTGTACACGCCGGCGACGCCGCGGCCCATGTGGTGCACGCTGAGCATGATGTGCGTCGCCTCGGTCTCGCTCTTGTGGAAGAACTTCATGAGGATGAAGACCACGAATTCCATGGTCGTGTAGTCATCGTTGTGGAGGACGACCTGCCACCTGCGGACCTTCTCGGTCTTCTTCTTCGACTCGGTCTTGATCGCGGAGTCGTCGTCGAGTCCTTCACGGGGGCTCTGCGCCATGGTCGCGAAGGATAGCAAGGACGAGCCAACTGCAAAGGCGGCGGACGTTCTGTACCGACGGCGCGCCGCGCTGTATGGTGCGCGCCGCCCGGCCCATCTCGTTCGTCTCGACGCGCAGATCGCGGCGCGGGCTCCCTGGAACCGAAGAGGAGCACCGGTCAAATGTCTCGTTTCATCGATGAGCTGAAGCGCACGCATCGCTGCGGAGATCTCCGCGCGGCCGACATCGGCAAGGAGGTCGTGCTGTTCGGGTGGGTGCAGAACCGCCGCGACCACGGCGCCCTCATCTTCATCGATCTCCGAGATCGCGACGGCCTCACCCAGATCGTGTTCGATCCCGACGTCGCCAAGGAGGCGCACGACCTCGCCGAGGCGATGCGCGGCGAGTGGGTGGTCGGCGTCCGCGGCACCGTGCGCTCGCGCGGGGAGCAGTGGAGCAAGAAGGAGAACAAGCTGGTGAGCGCCACCAACCCGAAGCTCCCGACCGGGGAGATCGAGATCGTGGTGCACGAGGCCACCGTCTTCAACAAGGCCGAGACGCCGCCCTTCGAGGTCGCCGACCAGATCGACACGCGCGAGGAGATCCGCCTCCAGTACCGCTACGTCGATCTGCGCCGCGCCCCGCTCCAGCGCACGCTGCGGCTCCGCCACGAGATCAACCGCGCCACGCGCAACTACCTCTCCGACCAGGGCTGCCTGGAGCTGGAGACGCCGTTCCTCGTCAAGTACACGCCGGGCGGCGCCCGCAACTTCCTCGTGCCCGCGCGCCTCTCTCCGGGGAAGTTCTACGCCCTCGCGGAGAGCCCGCAGCTCTACAAACAGCTCTTCATGGTGTCGGGCTTCGATCGGTACTTCCAGATCGTGAAGTGCTTCCGCGACGAGGATCTCCGCATCGATCGGCAGCCGGAATTCACGCAGATCGACGTCGAGATGTCGTTCGTGAACCAGGACGACATCTTCAAGCTGATGGAGGGCCTCGTCTTCGCCGTCATGAAGCAGGCGCTCGGGATCGATCTGCACGAGATCTATCCGAGCGGGCGCTTCCCGCAGCTCCCGTTCGCGGAGTCGATGGACAAGTACGGCAACGACAAGCCGGACATGCGCTTCGATCTGCCGCACGTCGATCTCACCGAGCTCATCATCGAGCTCGACGGCGGCGGCGTGCCGTTCTGGCACGAGCTCGCGAGCAAGTTCAAGAGCGGCACCTTCCGCAAGGACATCAAGCCCGAGATCGTGAAGGCCCTCGTCGTGCCGGCGAGCGCGAACCTGTCGCGTCCGCAGGCCGAGGAGCTGGAGAAGGGGCTCCGCGACATCAAGGGCTTCAAGGGGCTCGCCCGCGCGAAGATCGCGGAGGACGGATCGTGGGCGCAGTCGCCGCTGTCCAAGAGCATCACGCCCGAGGCGCGCGCTCGCATCAACGAGGCCGTCGGCGCCAAGCCCGGTGACTTCATCTTCTTCCAGTTCGGCAAGACCGACGTGGTGCACACCGTGATGGCGCGGCTCCGCGTCGACGTCGCGAAGAAGATGGGCCTCATCCCCGAATACGGGCACGGCGGGAAATGGAAGTTCCTCTGGGTCGTGAACCCGCCGCTCTTCGAGTACGACGAGGAGCACGGCACGTGGGCCGCCGCGCACCACGCGTTCACGCGGCCCGTCGACGAGCACATCCAGTACCTGGAGAGCGATCCGGCGCGCGTGCTCTGCTACCGCTACGACCTCGTGCTGAACGGCTTCGAGCTGGGCGGCGGGTCGGTGCGTCTGCACGATCCCGAGGTGCAGCAGAAGGTGTTCGCGACGCTGGGCCTCTCCATCGAGAGCGCGCGGGAGAAGTTCGGGTTCCTCCTCGACGCGCTCAAATCCGGCGCCCCGCCGCACGGCGGCATCGCGTTCGGCATGGATCGCCTCGTCATGCTGCTGACCGGCGCGCCCAACCTCCGCGACGTCATCCCCTTCCCGAAGACCAACCAGGGGACCGATCAGATGACCGGCGCCCCCGTCACCGTGGATCCGGGGCAGCTCGCGGAAGTGGCGCTGAAGAGCCTCGCGGAGCCGGCCCCCGTCACAAAAGACGATCAGGGGTATTGAGCCGATCGCTCACCGCGCCCGCACTTTCTGTTACCGTTCGCCGCTGACCTCCCTCCATGGCCTCGCCCGCGCGCGTCCTGATCGTTGATGACAGCCCGACCATCCTGAAGGTCGTGAGCGCCATCCTCACCCGCAACGGGTACGAGGCCGCGGTCGCGCGCGACGGAATCGCCGGCATCGACATGATCAAGCGGGGGCCGAAATTCGACCTCGTCCTGCTCGATTTCGTGATGCCACGGATGAACGGCTACCAGTTCTGCCGCGAGCTGCGGTCGAACCCGGCGCACCGCTCGCTGCCCGTCGTGCTGATGAGCGCGAAGGGCGACAAGATCCGCGGGCAGTTCGTCCAGCAGACGGGCGCGGTCGACGCGATCACGAAGCCATTCGACGCGCGCGCGCTCGTCGCGGTGATCGAGGGCGCGCTCGCGAAGACCGCGGAGGGCCGCGCGCGCCCCGTCCCCGAAGGGCAGGCGATGCCCGACGAGGACACGATCCAGGACAGCGTGCGCCCGCAGGCGATGGCGAAGGGCCAGAAGCAGCGCGCCGCCATCCAGTTCGCGCAGCAGATCGCCGCCGCCGTCGTGCCGAGCCTGCTCGCGCTCCCGCAAGGGGACCGCGGAAACGAGGCGGCGCTGCTCACGACGATCGTGCGCTCGTTCACCAGCGACGTGATGGGCTCGCTCGTGATGACGTTGCGCGACATGGATCAGGAGGGCACCTCGCGCGAGGTGCTCACCGGCGACATCGCGGCCATCCCGCTCGCCGAGGTGCTCCAGGTCCTGCAGATGCAGCGGCAAACGGGCGTGATCCGCATCTCCAACCAGAAGAGCGCCGTCACGATCTACCTGCGCCAGGGCCTGATCGATCTCGTGCAGTCGCGCGGCCTCGCGGAGGAGTTCCGGCTCGGCCGCTACTTCATCGAGAAGGGCCACGTGCACCGCGACGAGCTGGAGGACATCCTCAAGGACTCGCGCGAAGGCGAGAAGCTCATCGGCGAGAGCCTCGTACTGAGCGGCAAGGTGAAGCCCGAAGAGGTGCAGGAGGCGCTGGAGCGGCAGTCGAGCGAGCTCGTCTACGACATGCTGCGCTGGGCGTACGGCCGCTTCTCCTTCACGCGGGAGGCCTTCCGTCCCGAGGCGGAGGCCGCGCGCCTCGGCCTCAGCGTCGCGGCGCTCGTGCTCGAAGGGTTCCGCCGCGTCGACGAGTGGCGGCTGATGGAGACCACGATCAACTTCGATCAGGTGGTCTACGTGGATCCGGCGGCGCTCGACTCGCTCGGCGAGGACAAGCTCACGCGGCCGGAGAAGCTCGTGCTCGAGGCGGTGAACGGCCAGCGCACCGTGAGCCAGGTCATCAAAGAGAGCCACGTCGGCTCCTTCGACGCGATCAAGATCCTCTACCAATTCCTGCAATCGCGCGTCCTTCGATCGCGCGCGCAGCAGCAGGCCTGATCAGGCCTCTTCGTCGGCGGACTGGATCGCCGCGACGAGGGCCATCGCCATCTCTTCGCCGTCGCCCTCCCCGCGGAACGCGTCGCGGTGCGCCGCCGCCCACTCGAGCGAGAGCGTGAGCGGCAGCCCCACGTCCTCGCGCCCGAAGAGCTCGTTCGTCGTCGCCGTCAGCGCCTCGTGCATCCGCAGCGGGCGCGGCGTCGTGCGCACGCCCTCGCCGAGCGTCGCGCACCGTTCGGCCGGCGTCGTCACGAGGTACTCGCGGCACACCGTCGGCCGCTCCGGATAGATGCTGCACGCGCCGTCCTCGAGCATCGGACACGGGATCTTCGCCTCGAAATAGCGGCGGCTCGCGTCCTCCCACGCCTCCTTCGGGTCCGTCTTCGTCGAGACGAGCGCAGCCTCTCCGCGGGGCCTCCGCGGATCGAGCAAGCCCACCTGTTCGAGCCTCTTCACGGCCTTTTCGAAGCGCTTCACGATCTCGCGGCGGCGCTCGCGCGGCATTGCTTCGACGACCTCCGCGAGCCGCGCGGCCTCCAGCGGTGACACGGGCACGAGCTGCTGGCAGCACGCGCCGCAGCCCTTCGCGCACGAGATCCGCTTTCCTTCAGCCTCTTCGTGCGCGACCGCGATCGCCGTCACGCCCTCCGAGATCGCCCGCGCGAGCGGCAACAGCTCTTGCGCCCGCGTGGGCCCGACGTGCGCGCGCGACGCGATCTCGTGGTCTTGCCCGAGGACGTGGAGGTGGAGCTTGAAATCGTCGTATTCGGCGGATCCTGCGGACATGGCCCGAAGACCTTAGCGCACCGCACAACCGTTCCGAAACGCCGCCGCGCACCGGCGCCCGCCGATTCTTTTTGACATCGTGAACGCGAACGTGAACGTAGACCTCGCATCACCGCAGCGAGCCATGTCCGATTCAGCCATTCTCGTCGGCGCCGTCGCCAGTAGCCCCCGGGTCGTCCCCTTCTGGGAGGCGATGATCGAGCACTTTCGCGCGCAGAACGTCGCGATCGAGTACGCGCTCTTCTCGTCGTACGAGCGGCAGGTGGAGTCGCTCCTCCTCGGTCACATCGACGTCGCGTACGACTCGCCGCTCTCGCACGCTCGGGTGAAGAAGCGCACCGAGGGTCGCTCGATCACGCTCGCCGCGGCCGACGTCGATCGCGGCGCGTCGTCGAAGATCATCGTGCGCCGGGACGCCGACATCCGCGCGTTCACGGCGCTGCACGGCAAGCGGCTCGCGGTCGGCTCGAAGGACTCGGCGCCCTCGCGGATCCTGCCTTTGTACTACCTGTCGCAGGCGGGCGTGGAGCTCGCGAAGGTGGAGCTCGTGCCGTTCGACGTGCACGTCGGCAAGCACGGGGACACGACCGACGCGGAGCTGATGGTGCTGGCGGCGGTGCACGACGGCCGCGCGCACGCCGGCGTGGTGGGCACGCGCATCTGGAGCATCGAGAACGCCGCGAGCCGCGTCGATCCGCACCGCACCGAAGTTTTGTGGACGACGCCGACCTTCGATCTCCGCGTGTTCGACGCCTTGCCGACGCTCGCGGCCCCGAAGGCGGACGCGTTCCAGCGCGTGCTCCTCGGCATGACGGCGAAGAACCCGGCCCACAAGAAGGTCCTCGAAATGGAGGGCATCCGTCAGTGGGCTGTGCCCCGCGAGGAAGGGTACGCCGCGATGATGGCCGCCCTCGACATGGGTTTCGCGAGCGGCTAGGCCTGCTATCCTCCGCGCGGTGTCACTGAAGATCGACCAGGACCACGGGCGGTTCCGACAGATCGTGCGGGGGAAGATCCGCCAGAACCTGCGCAAGTACATCTCCCAGGGAGAGCTGATCGGCCGGCAAGGAAAGGATCGCGTGTCGATCCCCATCCCGCAGATCGACATCCCGCGCTTCCGCTTCGGCGACAAGCAGAAGGGGGGCGTCGGCCAGGGTGACGGCAAGCCCGGCGACCCTTTGAACGGCGGCGAAGAGAAGCAGCCGGGGAAGGGCCAGGCCGGCCAGGATCAAGGCGAGCACAACCTCGAAGTGGACGTCACGCTCGACGAGCTGGCGGCGATCCTCGGCGAGGAGCTGGAGCTGCCCGACATCCAGGACAAGGGCAAGAACACCGTCTCCAGCGCGCACGATCGGTACTCGGGCATCCGCCGCGTCGGCCCCGAGTCGCTGCGCCATTTCAAGCGCACGTACCGCGAGGCGCTGAAGCGCATGATCTCGAGCGGCACGTTCGCGCCGGACCAGCCCGTGGTCGTCCCCATCCGGGAGGACAAGCGTTACCGCTCGTGGAAGACCATCAACGAGCCCGTGACGAACGCGGTCATCATCTACATGATGGATGTCTCCGGCTCGATGGGGGACGAGCAGAAGGAGATCGTGCGCATCGAGAGCTTCTGGATCGACGCGTGGCTGACCAAGCAATACAAAGGGCTGGAGTCGCGCTTCATCATCCACGACGCCGTCGCGCGCGAGGTCGACCGCGACACCTTCTTCCACACGCGGGAGTCGGGCGGCACGATGATCTCCAGCGCCTATAAATTGTGCGCGCAGATCATCGACGACAGCTACCCCGCGGCCGAGTGGAACATCTATCCATTCCACTTCTCCGACGGCGACAACTGGTCGATGGATGACACCCTGTCTTGCGTCGACATCCTCAAGAAGAGCCTCCTCCCACGCGTGAACATGTTCGCCTACGGCCAGGTCGAGAGCCCGTATGGCTCCGGCCAGTTCATCAAGGATCTGCGCGAGCACTTCAACAAGGACGAGCGGGTCGTCACGAGCGAGATCCGCGACAAGGACGCGATCGTGGGGAGCATCAAGGACTTCCTCGGGAAGGGGAAGTGAGCGGGCCATGAGCAAGTTCGCACTCAACACCACGCTTCCCCGGTACCTGCGCGAGCAGCAGGAGCGCATCGAGAAGATCGCGCGCGACTATGGCCTGGATCTGTTCCCGGTCATCTTCGAGATCCTGACGTACGACCAGATGAACGAGATCGCCGCGTACGGCGGCTTCCCGACGCGGTATCCGCACTGGCGCTTCGGGATGGAGTACGAGCAGCTCTCGAAGAGCTATGAATACGGCCTCTCGAAGATCTACGAGATGGTCATCAACAACAACCCTTCGTACGCGTACCTGCTCGAAGGGAACTCGCTGACCGACCAGAAGCTCGTGATGGCGCACGTGTTCGGTCACGTGGACTTCTTCAAGAACAACTTCTGCTTCAAGTCGACGGACCTCGACAGGCAAGGACCCGTCACGGATCCCATCAAGAAGCAGGAGCCGTACGAGCCGGATCGCCGCTGGATCGACAAGATGGCCAATCACGGGGCCCGCGTCGCGCGCCACGTGGAGCGGCACGGCATCGCGAAGATCGAGCAGTTCATCGATCATTGCCTCTCGCTGGAGAACCTCATCGACCCGTGGTCCCCTTTCTCCGGCCGGGTGAAGCCCCCTGTCGAGGACGACGACAAGCCCCTCGAGGTGCCCAAGCTCCAGGCGAAGGAGTACATGGACGCCTTCATCAACCCCGAGGAGTACGTCGAGGCGCAGAAGAAGAAGATGCTCGAAAAGCAGCGCCCCGAGCGCAAGGTGCCCGAGCGTCCGGAGCGCGACATCCTCAAATTCCTGCTCGACCACGCGCCGCTCGAGCGGTGGGAGCGCGACATCCTCGAAATCATCCGCGACGAGGCTTATTACTACCTGCCTCAGCGCCAGACGAAGATCATGAACGAGGGGTGGGCGGCCTACTGGCACTCGAAGATGATGACCGAGAAGGTGCTCGACGCCTCGGAGATCATCGATTACGCGGAGAACAACGCGGGAGTCATGGCGACGGCGCCCGGCCGATTGAACCCGTACAAGCTCGGCGTGGAGCTGTTCCGCTACATCGAAGAACGGTGGGACAAAGGCCAGTTCGGCAAGGACTGGGACGAGTGCACGGACATGGACGCTCGCCGCAACTGGGACCTTCGACTCGGCCTCGGGCGGCAGAAGATCTTCCAGGTGCGGTCGCTCTACAACGACGTCACGTTCCTCGACGAATTCCTCACGCCGGACTTCGTGTTCGACGCCAAGATGTACACGTTCGGGTACTCGGGCCGCAATGACCGGTACGAGATCGAGAGCCGCGAGTTCAAGGAGGTGAAGGAGAAGCTCCTCTTCCAGCTCACGAACTTCGGCGATCCGTTGATCCAGGTGATCGACGCGAACTACGGCAATCGTGGGGAGCTGCTCCTCGAGCACAAGTGGAACGGCATGGAGCTCAAGAGCGATTACGCGCGGGAGACGCTCGCATCCCTCGTGCGGCTCTGGAAGCGGCCTGTGCTCGTCTCCACGAAGGTGGACGGAAAGAGCGTGCTCCTGCGGTTCGACGGCAAGGATCACTCCACGGTCGCCTACAAGGTCTGACGAGCACAGGCAGACAGACGTGATCTTACAAGGGGGCTCCGCCCCCTCGTATCACTCCCCCGCCTGCCCGAATCCTCTCAGGAAAAAGATATATTTATGGCCCCGCAGGTCCGCTCCGTCATGGTCCTTGGTTCGTGGATAGGTGGCGTCGTCGCGCTGACCGTCGCGACCGGGTGCGGCCCGAATCCCGATCAGGGGCCGCAGCCGATGAACGCGCCGCAGCCCACGGCGACGGTGGCGACGGCCTCGACGAGCGGGACGGCTTCGATGACGACGGTGCCTGTTCCGACCGCCACGGGGACGAGCGCGCCGGTCGCGGAGCCTGCGCCGGAGCCGATTCCGCCGCCGAGCCCGCCTCCGCACGTGGCGCGTGGCGTGGATACGCCCGCGGACAAGGCCCTGGTCGAAGGGGACACGGCGTTCGCGAAGGCCGATTATGCGGGCGCCGAGAAGGCTTATCTGAAGGCGCAGAGGCTCGCTCCGAAGGACCCGGCGCCGGCGGTGGGGCTCGCGCGGGCGCGGCTCGGGAAAGGCAACGTGCCGGAGGGGTTCGGGAGCGCGCCGGACGACAAGGTCGCGAAGGCGGCGGCCGCGGATCTCGCGAAGGCCGCGAAGCTCGACGCGGCGTACGGGCCTGTGCAGACGGAGCTCGCGAAGGCGCTCCTCGTGCTCGGGAAGGCCGAAGAGGCGGTGGCGGCCGCGAAGAAAGGGACCGAGCTCTCTCCGAACGACGCGGAGGCGCACTCGGCTCTCGGCGTGGCGATGCTCGCGACGGGCGATGTGGCGCGGGCGCTCGCGTCGTTCCAGAAATCGGTGCAGCTCGCGGGCGGCGATTTCGGGCGTCAGCTCAACCTGGGGACGGTGCTCCTCGCGGCCGGCAAACCGGGGGACGCGGCGCCCGTGTTCGAGAAGGCCTTGCGGATCAGCCCCGGGGACGCGCGCGCGGAGAACGGGCTCGGCACGGCGCTGCTCGGGCTCGGCGATCCGGTGAAGGCGTCACCGCACCTGGAAAAGGCCGTGTCGGCGGATCCGGAGAACGCCAGTTACAAGAGCAACCTCGGATATGCCTGGTCGCTCCGCGGCGATCTCGCGAAGGCCATCGACTACTACAAGCAGGCCACGCAGAAGAACCCGAAGCTCGTGAGCGCCTGGATCAACCTCGGCAACGCGTACGGCGCGCAGGAGAAATTCACCGACGCGTGCGACGCCTACGTGAAGGTGCACGCGATCGATCCGGCGGATCCGCGCTTGAAAGACGCCCTGATCGAGATTGACGATCTCGCGAAGAAGAAGGGCCTCACGAACGGCGCCGGCTGCAAAGTGAAATGACCGCTTCTAGCAATTCCGTTTCGAATCGAGCACTACTACCCTCCCAGCGGGGGATCGATCGCGCAGGAGACGGGTCCAGGCCGGCATTTTCGGCGCGGAAGCGCACTCGGGTACGCTGAGCACCGAAGATGTTGGCATGGGCCCGTCCCCGAAGCGAGCGAACCCCGCCTAATTGAGCATGTGCGGGGGCGGCCGCTTCGTGCTCGTGGGCGTCTTTTCGAGGATTTCGTCCTCGATTCGGTTGCTCACGAAGCGCTGCTTTTTCTGGGGCATCGGGCGGACGACTCCGCCCTTCGACTCGACGCGGGCCTTCTGCGACTTGCGGCGGCGCCACCACGCGGGGAGGCCCTCACTGCCGAACAGCTTCCAGGCCTCTTGACCGTCGAAGCCGGGGGCCGGCAAGAGGTTGAGCGCCATCAACATCAGATTCGGGCGGAAGAACATCCCCATGCCCTCCCAGAAATAGATGTTGTGGAAGCGCGGGAGGACCAGCCACAGCAAGCCCGCGATCGCCAGCATCACGAGCTGGCCGAGCACGCCGCCCCACGCGATGAGCGAACGGCCCATCTGCGAGGTGCTCCCGACGAACTGGCACAGTCCCCCGAGGCCGTGCACGTCCACCGAGACGACGTGCATGCGGAAGAGCCGCACCATCACCGCGTGGCCGATCTCGTGCGCCAGAATCAAGAGCAGGAAGGCCACCCAGGCGCCGGGATAAAAGCCCATCCCGCAGAACAGAAACGCTCCGATCGGCGCGCTCCAGTGGATGCGGATCGGCGCGCCGCCGAACCTGCCGAGCCTGAAATAGCCACTATCGAACACGGGATCCTCTTCGTGGGATTAGCACGAAATCACGCCGTGATCCGCCGGATGTCGCCCTCGCTCACGCCGAGCTTGCCGAGCGCGTCCCGGAGCCGCGAGCGCTGAATCGAGAGCACCGTCGGCATCCCCCCGGAGAGGCCGAACAGCGTGAGGAAGTTGAGGCCGCTGTCGAACCGCGCCGCGAACGTCGCGTTTTCCCCGTCGATCACGCACGCCGCGCGCGCCTTCTCCTGGCCGAGCAACAGCAGCAACGTCTTGTCGTACGGGCCGTCCGCCTGCGAGTCCGTGGCGTCCACGACCGCGAGGTCCGGCTCCACGCGCTCGTACTTGCGGGCGATCTTGCGCGCGCGCTCCTCCAGCGGGGCGATCTGCGCGCCGGCCTCGTCGATGGGGCCCCACAAAGAAGCGTCGCGCAGGCCCGTCGCGAGGTGACGCACGATGAGGCCCGACAGCGAATGATCCCGTCCGCGCGCCCGGATCGCGCGATCGAACCGGGCCGCGATCGGGCTCGGGATCCCGAGGCGCGTGTCGATCGCGCGGGCGTCGTCGTCGCACCCCGCGTACGGCTCCTCACCGCCGCGCATCCACTTCGCGGCGCTCGCGAGGCCGTCGAAATCGCCGTGGCAGACGATCGTGTCCACCTTGCCGGCGCGCGCCACGACCTCCGGCGTCACGAGCTCCGGGCAGGCGCCGTGCTCCGCCTTCGTCGTCAGCAAAAATCGCGGATCGCCTTCGAAACGAGCGTGGTGCGCGCTGTCGTGGTGATCCACCCACGCGGCCAACCGCGAGCCGAGGCTCGTGATGAAGGGCAGCGTCAGCTTCTCGAAGCTCTGACCGCCGGCCTCCGACACGAAGGCGATGTCGAGCACCACGACGCGGCCCGCGAGATCGCGCACCTTCGGGAGCTTTCGGGGGGTAGCGAACGCGAGCTGGAAGTCGGACGGAGAAGGTTGCATGCGTGCCGAGGTGCGCCCGTCTGAACAGGATTCGCTAGACTCTCAACGAACCGTTCCAGACCGTGGCAGCACCGGGGATATAGCAGCATGACACCGCCCTCGTTCGCACGTTTCCTCGCCCCCCTCGCTTTCGCCTCCGCCGCCGCGTCGATCGCAGCGGTCGCGAGCGCCGACGATCCGACGCCGTCCACCACCGCGACGGCCACGACCGCGCAGCCGGTGTCGAGCTGCGTGATCAAGGGATCGCAGCCCCCGCCGAAGGGCACGCAGATCTACGACGCCGTGAGCGGCGGCCGCGTGATCGCGGAGGCGACGGGCGCGGTGATCCCGCTGCAAATCTCGGAGCTGCCCGCGGATCCGACGACGGGGCGCGCGAAGATCGCGACGTCGAACGGCGCGGCGACGGTGCGGATCGACGGGTTCGCGGCGCCGACCGCGTTCTCCGTTTACTCGGTGAAAGACGTGCCGATCTACGCCGGGCACGTGTGGATCTCGGACGGCCAGAAGGTGAAGCTGACGAGCGCGCAGGCGTCGACGCTCACCGCGGAGATCACGATCGCCGGGTCGCAGAGCCAGACCGCGAAGGGCACGGCGGCGTGCGACGCGTTCGCGCTGGAGAAGGGGACCGCGACCACGTTCACGGTGCCGGGCAACGGCCGCGGCTACCAGATGAAGTCGACCACGCTGGACCTCTACGACGACGCGAACGGCACGAACGTCTTCTCGCTCAACATGCTCGAAGGGACGGGCCAGCTCTTCTGGAGCACGGAGTCGAAGGTCGGCTTCGTCCACGTGCAGATGCGCGGCGACCTCGTGATCGACGCGTGGGCCAAGTGGAGCGCGCTGAACCCGCTCAAGAAAGGGGAGATGCTCGACCAGGCGATCCCCGGATCGTCCGCCGTGGGGGGCGCGCAGCTCGCGTTCGACAAGACCCCGACGCTCCTCAAGGCGACGAAGGACATCCCGATCCGCGTGCGCCGCGACGAGAAGGAAAAGACGATTGGCACCATCGAGACCGGCGCCGAGTTCTACGTGATGGAGACGATCGTGGGCTGGGCGAACATCTTGCCGAAGAACCTCGGCTTCACCGCGCCCAGCGACGGCGGCTTCTGGATCCTCTCGTCCGACGTACCGAAGAGCTGAGGCGCCGATCCAGTCAATTGTGCGTGCTACGTGGGGTTGTCACGCGCGCCGGGGGCAAGTAGGGTGGCCGCGTGGCGTGGCTCCGGGGACAGTAACCCGCGGGGCCGCGTGCCCGAAGGAGAGTCCGTTCCGATGGCCGAGAGCCGCCTGATCCTCAGTTTGCCGCATGGAATCCTGACCGCGACCAGCCTCAGCGTCGAGGGTTTCGCGAAGCACCGCAGCCCGGGTTCGGGCAAGTACTTCCACGGGCGCACGGTGCTCGTGACGCTCGCGCAGGAGGGCGACAAGCCGTCGTTCCGCTTCCTCGATGAGGGCGGCTGGCGCGACGCCAACGCCGACGCGGCGACCGCGCTGAAGGCGACGCACCACGAGGGCAAGAAGACCAAGACGGCCCTCTCCAACAACGCCTTTTCGTGCACGCCAGTCTCCGCGTACCGCGACATCTACCTCGTGAAGACGGGCGGCGCGGCGCTGCACATGTCCGCGGGCGCCCCCCTGGCGACGTTCACGAACCACGACTGCCACGACGAGATGAGCCCGGCCGAGATCGCGAAGACGATCGGCCACGCGGAGCCCGCCGCCCGCAAGCCGCGCCTCTACATGACGATCGGCCCGGTCGAGATGCTCGTGTACTCGAACCTGACGCCGGCAGAATACGCGTGGTATGCGACCCACCGTCCGGGCAAGGTGTTCCGTCAGGTGATGTTCGCGGAGGTCCGCTCGGACATGCGCCACCTCGTCGCGGAGGCCATTTTCCACGCGGATCGCGCGGAGCTGGCGAAGGACCCGAACAAGAAGACCAAGACGGTCCTCCTCGGCGACTCGCTGAACCAGATCCAGTTCCCGGCGTGGGTCGGCTACGAGAACGAGGCCCAGGGCGGTCTGTACGTCGCGGATCACGACGGCGTGCACGTCTGGGGCTTCCCGCCGAGCATCCCGCGCGGCTGGGAGAGGGAATACTAGGAGACGTCCGCTGTGACGGGTGAGGGAAGGGTGACTGTCACCCTTCCCTCGCTTCATTTCTAGGGGTTGGGGACCATCATCGCATAGTCCGTGAAGTGCTCGCCGTTGATGCAGCCGGTCACGCTCAGGCAGCCGGCCGAGACGTTCGCGAGCTTCCATGTCTCCACGCCGCCGTCGCGCATCACCTGGATCGCGCCCATCTCTCCGACGTGCACCACCGTCGCGAGCTCGGGGTGCACGGGATCGAACAGCGTGTAGTTCACGGGGACGAAGTCGGGCTCGCCCGGGTGACAACCCTGCACGAGCGTGCTCGTGATGCCGAAGTCCTTGTCCGGGTCGGGCGGGCCGCCGGCGTCCTTCCGGCCACGGAACCAGATGAGCGGCCGTGTCGACGTGGGGTTCGTGACGCCGTTCAGCTCCGGCAGATTGGCGATCTCCAGGCCGTCCACGCAGCCCGACGCGACGAAGGCGTCGATGATGTCCGTCACGTGCACGAAGGTGCCAGTCGGGATCTTCGGCGGCAGAGACTGGCCTTGCAGGAAGACCTTCACGATCGTCGGATCGCAGGCCGTCCCGGGGAGGCACTTGTCGATGAGGAGGTCGTTCCCCTCGACGCCGGTCACCACGCCGTCGAACGGGTCCGGCGTGCTGGTGTCGGTGCCGTCGCACGCGTGCGTCTCCCCGAATTCGTCGGTGAACGAGAACTGAAGGAACAACCCGGGCGGGGGCACGCACGACGCGTCGGTGTTCGGGAAGGTGTCGTACGTCGTGATCGTGGGCGTGCTCGAGAGAGGATCCGAATAGGTCGTGTTGGTCGTGTCCGTGTAGCTCGTCTCGGTGGAGCCGCCCGTCCCGCCGGCGCCCCCCGATTGCACGATGTTGCACGCCGTCGTGCTGAGCGTCGCGGCGCCGAGGAGGAAGAGGAGGGGCCGTTTCATGGGGGGAGTCCTTACCCGGCAATCGTTGCCGCAGAGTGGTTGTTTCGGGAGGGTCCTCCACGCTCGTCGACTGTCAGCATGCCAGTTTGTGCCGCCGTCGGATCGCGCTGTCGTGGGGGCCAGTCGGGCGAATCGCTGTTTCGCGGCGAACCGCCATCCGTCCTCCGGACAGAGCAAGAGGCACACCACGACGAGCCGTGGTTTCTGCGGTCGCCCTCGCGTGCACCGTTGCGGGGCATGCTCGCGCGCGAGCACAATGCGCGCACCTTGGGCCGCTCCGATCGCTCCTTCGCCCGTCGCGTCTCGTTCCTCCTCGCCGCCGCGTCGCTCGCGGTGCCGTGCGCATCGCGCGCGGATGCGCCGGCGCCTGCGCGTCCGCCTGCGCCGCGTCCCGTGTCGACGGTGGATGTCCCGTCCGGCGCCGGGCAGGACACGCTTCATGTCGAGGTGACGCCGGAGGGCATCATCGCGCAAGGATGTCCCATCTCGTGCTCCGGCTCGCCCATCAGCGCCGCCTACAAGATCCCGGACGTGCCCTCGGAGGCGCTCAAGGGGACGTGGACCGCGCAGCAGATCAAGCTCCAGAACGGCCGCCACGTGCTGCAGCTCAGCTCGACGATCGACGGCAAGGACGGCGCGACGTCCACGTGGACGGCGCTGCTCGCGGCCCCGATCACGTACACGAAGAGCGACAAGGCCGTGGTGCTGTGGACCGGCTACGTCGGCCAATCGCGCGGCCTCGAAGGCGAGGAGGCGGTGAACGTGATCCGCGTCGAGCCTCTGCCCGGGAGGACGTCGCGCGTGATCGTCGGCGAGCAGCGCGCGGATCTCACGCTGTGCGGGCGGCCCGTGCTCGTGAGCGCGCGCGAGGTCGATCCCGACATGGTGGCGCTCGCGAAGACGTCGGCCACGATGGTGGACAGCCTCACCGAAGCCGAGCGCAAGGGCGCCGAGAAGGTGATCGCGACGCGCGACACGACGCCGTGGACGGCCCCGGCGGTGCGCCTCCTCCGCGCGAACGCCGCGTCGAGCGCGCTCGACAAGAAGATGGCGACGCTCACGGACGGCGATCTCTCGACCGCGTGGACCGAAGGAAAGATCGGCGACGGACACGGCGAGTGGGTGCGCATGTCCGCGTCGAGCGACGTCGGCATCACCGGCCTCTCCGTGAAGATCCGGCCCCAGGACGACGGCGAGATCAGCGGCGGCGCGGCGCCGAAGACCCTTTATTTCGCGACCGATTCGAAGATCTTCGCGGCGGAGATCCCCGAGAGCGCGTGGGGCGACAAGGACGCTCGTTACGAGGTGAAGCTGCCCGCGGAGGTGCGCACGTCGTGCCTCGCGGTGGTGATCGGCGACGCGCACACGCCGAAGGACGTCGACAACCCGCGCGTGACGATCGCGGAGATCACCGCGCACACCGCGCTCGATTCGATGAGCTACGACGCGCTCGCGGGCGCGCTGGCGACGGGCGACGACAGATCGAAGGCCGCGGCCGCGATGCTCTCGAAGGGCGACGCGCGCGCCGTCACGGCGATCAACGCGGCGTGGGAGCACTACACGGAGGCCGGGCGCGCGCTCGCGCTGGACGTCGTCGACGGCCTCGCGTGCTCGGATCAGGCTCCTTTTTATGCGGATCGGCTCGCGGCCGCGAAGGGGAAGAAGATGGCCGGGCCGACGGCGGAGCCGATCGTCGTGCGCGCGCGCGATCGCCTGCGCCGGTGCGGTCGCGCGTCGGCGCCCGCGCTCTCGAAGCTGATCCGGGAGGCGGCGGATCCGATCAAGGTGGTGGCCGCGGAGGAGCTCGCGCTGGTGGCCCCGGGGGAGGCGATCGGCGCGATCCTCGACGCGCTCCCGAAGGCGCCGGACCCGGTGCGCCGCGATCTGCGGGCCGCCCTCGCGCGCGCCGCGAACAGCCCGAAGGCGAAGGGTGAAGTCGCAGACTGGCTCGTTCCGGCGAAGTTCGGGGCGCTCGGCGACGTGGCGAAGGTGGATCTGCTCCGAGCCATGGGGCCTGTCTTGCCGGAGATCGAAGGCGGCAAGAAGGCGCTGTTCGGTCTGTTGACGAAAGAGGCCCCTTTCCGGACTCGGTACCTGCTGCTCGCGCCGGCCGCGGAATTGGCGGCGAAGGGCGATGTCGAGGCGGAGTCGGTGGTGCGGGACGCGCTCGCGAAAGGGGATGATCCGCACCTGCGGACGCGCGCGGCGGAGGTGGCCGGGAAGGTGCCGAAGCTCGCGCCCGCGCTGGTGACGGCCGCGGCGGACTCCGAGGTTCGCGTGCGGGAGGCGGCGGTCCGGGCGCTCGCGACGGCCGCGGGCCTCGGTACGGTGTTGCCGGCCGGCGCGGAGACGGCCCTCGTGGCGCGAATCGGGACCGACGACTGGACCTTCGTGCGCGTGGGCGCCGCAGAGGCCCTGTCCGCGATGCCGAAGAGCGATGTCGCCGACAAGGCCCTTGCTGGTGCCCTGTCCGACAAATCCGTGGACGTGCGCGGCGCGGCGCTGGACGGCCTCGGGGCGCATCGGGCGGTCGCGTTCGCGGGCCCGGTGCGAGCGCGCGCGGAGGCGTCGGACGAGCTCGTGGACGTGCGCGCGCGGGCGCTCACGGCGCTCGGCTCCATGTGCGACAAGGGCAGTCTGGACCTGCTCACGCGCGTGGCGCAGGGGGCCCGTTCGCTCTCGTCCGACGTGGATCGGCGCCTCGGGGCTGCGGCCTTGTCGGCGCTCGGGGAGCTTTCCCCGTCGGATCTGGCGAGCCGTATTCAGCTTCTCTTGGCGGCCGACGCGCCGCCCCTCGTCCGCGAGATGGCGAAGAGCGCGCTCGCCGCGAAATCGAAGTGCGCGCCCGAAAACAAGACCTGATTCAGAGACCGTATCGCTCGCAGAACAGCGCCGGCGCACGGCCATCGTGCGGCGTCGGCCCCAGAAACAAGGAGCCTCGATCGTGCTTGCCTCCCGCATGATGAATTACCCTCTCACGGTCACTCACCTCCTCCAGCGGGCGAAGACGTACTACCCAGGAGTGGAGATCGTCTCCCGACGCACGGACAAGACGCTCCACCGCGGCACGTACGAGGCCTTCTACAAGCGCAGCGCGCGCCTCGCGAACGCCCTCGCACGCCTCGGCGTGAAGACCGGCGACCGCGTCGCGACCCTCTGCTGGAACCACCGCGAGCACTTGGAGGCTTATTTCGGCGTCCCCGCGATGGGCGCCGTCGTCCACACGTTGAACCTGCGCCTGCACCCCTCCGAGATTGGCTACATCGCGAAGCACGCGGAGGACAAGGTGGTCATCGTGGACCGCTCGCTCCTCCCGCTCTTCGAGAAGTTCGCCGACACCGTGCCTTCGATCAAGCACGTCATCGTCGTGCCGGACCCGGCGAGCGCGAACCCGGTGAGCGACAAGTACCTGGATTACGAGGAGCTGCTCGCGGCGGAAGCGGAGGAGTACGACTGGCCGCATCTGGACGAGACCGCGGCGGCGATGATCTGTTACACGTCCGGCACCACGGGCAACCCGAAGGGCGTTGTCTACAGCCACCGTTCGACGGTGCTGCACGCGCTCGTGGCGGCGCTCCCGGACGAGCTCGGCGTGCGGCAGGCGGATGTGGTGTTGCCGGTCGTGCCGATGTTTCATGCGGCCGCGTGGGGGCTCCCGTTCATGGCCGTCCTGTCCGGCTCGGAGATCGTTTTTCCGGGGCCGCACCTCGATCCCGGCTCGCTGCTCGATCTGATGGCGGCGGAGAAGATCACGATCGCGGGCGGCGTGCCGACGATCTGGATTGGCATCCTCGCGATGCTGGATCGGGACGCGAAGAAGTGGGACCTGTCGAGCGTGCGCGCGATGGTGATCGGCGGCTCCGCGGCGCCCGCGACGATGATTGACGGCTTCTCGCAGCGCCACGGACTGGAGGTGCTGCACGCGTGGGGAATGACCGAGACGAACCCGCTCGGCACCGTGGCCCGCGTGAAACACCACCTCTCGACGAAGAGCGCGGAGGAGCGCCTGGCGTACCGGGCGTCGCAGGGATTCGCGGCCCCGTTCTTCGAGGTGAAGCACGTCGACGACCGCGATCAGCCGCTGCCGTGGGACGGTCAATCGATGGGCGAGCTCTTGGTGCGCGGCCCGTGGGTGGCCTCTTCGTACATGGGGGACGAGGGCGAAGACAAATTCACGAAGGACGGCTGGTTCCGCACGGGCGATGTCGTGACGATCGACAGTGAGGGGTACGTCCGCATCACCGACCGCGCGAAGGACGTCATCAAGTCCGGCGGTGAGTGGATCAGCTCGGTGGCGCTGGAGAACGCGCTGATGAGCCACCCGGCCGTGCTCGAAGCCGCGGTGTTCGCCGCGAAGCACAGCAAATGGGACGAGCGCCCGGTGGCCGCGATCGTCGTGAAAGAGGGCCACTCCGTGACGAAGGAGGAGCTCGCGGAGCACCTCGCGTCGAAGTTCGCCAAGTTCTGGCTCCCGGACGAATACCTCTTCATCGCCCAGATCCCGCGCACGTCGACGGGCAAGTTCCTGAAGAGCAAGCTCCGCCACGAGCACGAGAACATCCTGCTCGCGAAGTAGCGGTGTCTGTGACGGCGGCGCCCCTCCCTGAGGCTGCGTAGCAGCCGATTTGGGAGGGGCGGGGCGCGCGCGGAGGCCGGTAGGCCGAGCACGCGCCCGGGGTGGGCATCAAAAGATCAGCGCGTATTCTTGCGACGGCGGGCGGCGATCGCGAGGCCTGCAACGAGCGCCAGGACTGCCATGTTCGATTCGCTCGTACCGCCGGCCGTGCGGCAGCCGCATCCGCCGGAGTCGCCTCCGCTGTTGCCGGCGCCGCTGCCGCCGTTGCCGCCGGAGGAGCCGCCGGTGCCGTTTCCGCCGCTCCCGCCCGTGGCCGTGTTGCCGCCGGTGCCGTTTCCGCCGGAGGAGCCGCCCGTGGTGGTGGCGCCGGTGCCTCCGCCGGCGCCGCCTCCGCCCGTGGCGCCGCCGATCTCGTAGGCGCCGATATCGATGGTGCCGACCGTCATGCGGCCTTCGTGGCCCTCCGGGTGCACGTACTCCGCGACCGGGTCCAGCGGCATGCCCGCGCCCATCCCCGGATCCACGCCCTTGTCCTTGCAGGGAGAGGCGTCCTGAAGGTGGTAGTCGAAGGCGGCCGCATTGACCAGCATCGGGTCCCCGTCGGCGTCGGTGAAGTTGCCGGAGAGGACCGCGCTCGCCTGCGAGCTCAGCGTGCCGCCGCCCTTGAAGATGTTGTTCGTCACGACGACGGGCGTGCTCACCGCGTTGCCGATCTGGAGGAACGTGCCGCTGCCCTTGTCGTTGACGAAGGTGTTGTTGACGACGAAGAGCTCCAAACTGGGGTTCTTCGCGTTCATGCCCTCTTCACCGTACGAGAGCATCGCCGGGTTGTGCGTCGAGGGGCCCTGTTGCACCAGGTTGCCGATCACGTACGATTTGCCGCCGTTCGGCAGGTTGATCTCGTAGCTGCCAGTGCCGTTCTCCTCCGTGATGCGGTTATAGAGGATGTAGTTCTCCGCCGCGCGGGATTTGACGAGGTGGCCCTCTTTGCAGTCGTGCGTGTAGTTGTAGATGAAGACGAACTTCGCGACGTGGTTGATGTAGAGGTTGTGCGAATACCCGTCGCCGAAGCCGTTGTTCGCGAACTCGCAGCTGTCGATGGTGATCTCGCTCCCGTCGACGTCGCCCGCGAGGATGCCGTCCTCGTTGTCGTGAAAGTAAGTGTTCTTGACGGTGAGGTTCTTGCCCTCTTGTCGGATGCCGGCGCCGTTCTGGTCCGGGACGGTCGCGCCGGTGAGCTCCACGTTGTCGATCAAGGTGTTCTGTCCGCCGATGACCCAGATGGCCTTTCCGCCCTGGTTTTGCCCCGCGGCGTCGATCTTCGGCCGGCCGTTCACCCCTTTGATGGTGAGGTTGTCGGTGGCCCAGTAGCAGACGTCTCCCTGGTACGTCCCGGCCGCGTCGATCTCGATGGTGTCGCCCGGGGCGGCCGCCTTGATCGCGGCGCACGGCGCAGCATACGGCTTTCCGGGGCCGACTTGCAGGGTGGCCGCGGAGGCGACCGACGTGACGAACAGCAGAGACAGGCTCGAAGCAAAAAGGATCTTGCGCATGCCGTCATCCTACGAGGCAAGCGGGGTGTCTTGGAAGCCTCCTTCACCCGTCGAGGGGAGGATTTCGTCCACCGGCGCATCCCCTCGTGCGCGCGCCCGCGGGCCGCCCGCGCGCCGTCCCACGCGGCGGGGTGTGCGGGGCATGAAACGCGGCAGAATCGGCCGTTTCAATGATGGAACGCGCGTTGCGAAACCGCCTCTCGAACGCGCTCGGCGAAGGACCGCCGACGACGAGAGGAGCTTTGCGATGGGAATGAAGATCCAGTATCGAACAATCCCGGCCTTCACCGGCGACGTGGGGGGTGACGAGGTCTATTATGGTGTCTCGATCGAAGAGCCCGGGGACCTCTTGCTCGACAAATCGTTCAACCCTTCTCCGGTCGAGGGCTATTTCGACACGGCGGAGCAGATCCACGAGAAGGACAAGAAGCAATATGCATTCTGCTTCTGGAACGTGTCCGCGGCGAACGGGGAGATGCTCGACGTCTTCGAGTCGGACGATCTCGATTTCAAGCTCACCAAGACTCCCGCCGGGGACGTGGTGGCGACGGCCTGGTACGTGCCGATCGATGGGAGCGTGATCGACATCGGCGGGCCGCCTTCGGTGTTCACGCTCGCCTTCGATCGCACGGTGAACCGCTTCTTCCGCACGACGCCGATCTCCGCGGTGAGCCCGGCGTCGGCGTGGCCCGGGGGCGAGGAGCACCGCGTGAGCACCGCCAAAGAGGACGTGGTGATCGACGCGCGCAATGGCATCAACGTCCACACGATCGACAAGGTGCAGTTCTTCGCGGCGAGCGGGCCGATGTTCGAGCGCTGGCGCATGGCGGGAGTCAAGGCGGAGAGCGACAAGCTGGCTGTGCCGGGCAATAAATCGGGGCTCGCGGTCGCGGTGTACGCTCACCGCTTCTACAGCCGCGTGATCAACACGCTGCCTTACTGGCTCTACAAGCTGCTCCACGGGAAAATCGACGCGGAGGTCTGGAACCACATCCGCAATCCGGGCCACCCCAACTGGGTCTCGGCGCACGTCCGGCCCGATCCGGTCGACGTGGACAGCCTCCTGCAGCTCCTCCGAGCCTCCGATCGCACCGTGGTCGCGGCCGTGCACGCGCAGGCGCTGGGCGCCCTGGAGTCCATCCGAGAGGTCGCCGCCGTCGCCGAGCGCGCGCTGAACGACGTGCGCTGACTCCCTCTCTCGGGGCCGCGAGCGTCTGATCTCGCGGCCCCGATGCCGTCTGTCGGGGCGCCTTGACAGGGGCCCTCGCAACTCCTTTCTTGCTCCGTATCCGGCTTAATTTGCGCGCCTTTCGCGCGGTCTCCGAGGGCGGGAGAGAGCCGGGCGCGCACCGAGATGCAAAGGGTGCGTCCTGACGCGGCGCAGAAGGTTCGAAATCAAGCGGATCTCGGGCAAACGGTGGGTGTTCACTCTTCTTGCATCCGGCGCGGGTGAGGACTCATGACGCCTGATGGAAACAACCACCACTCTCCCTCCGCCCTGGAGATTCGGCTCCACGGTCGCGGCGGACAAGGGGGCGTGACGTGCGCGAAGATCATCGCATCGGTGTACGCGGGGCTCGGAAAGAGCGTGCAGACGTTCGGCGATTACAGCGGTGAGCGCTCCGGCGCCCCCGTCCGCGCCTATACGCGCATCAGCGACGCGCCGATCGAGAACCGTAACAAAGTGTACGATCCACACCATCTCCTCGTGCTGGATCCGACGCTCCTCTCCGACGAGGTGCTCACCGGGCTGCGCGACGGCGGCGTGCTGCTGCTCAACACGCCGGAGCCCCTGTCCGCGTTCGAAGGGCGCTTTCCGCGGTTCAAGCTGGCCATCGTGGACGCGACGGCCATCGCGCGGCGGCGCAAGATCGGCACTCGCTCCGTCGTCATCGTGAACACGACGATCGCCGGGGCCTTCGTCCGCGCCGTGGGGCTGCCGTTCTCCTCGCTCGAAGAGGCCTATGCGCACCTCGGCTTTCAAAGCAACCTGCCCGCCGCCGAAGAGGCGTACGCGGCTGTCCAGGTGCGCGAACCGCTTCTGGCGCCGGCCGATCTGGAAGGGCACGTGTTCCGGCCGGGCGCGCCTCTCCCGGTGATGCCGCTCATCGAGAACGTCGAGGGCGCGCCGACAGGGCTCCGCACCGGGAGCTGGCGCACGCAGCTGCCCAAGTACGTGCACAACCTCGCTCCGTGCAGCGCCTTCTGTCCGGCCGGGAACGACGTCATCGGCTTCGTTCAGGCCACCACCAAAGGCGAAGTCGGCGCCGCGGAGATCCTCGGAAAGAGCACGCCTCTCGCCGGGGTGTGCGGGCGAGTCTGTCCCGCACCTTGTATGCACGGGTGCAATCGCGCGGAGTGGGACGGCGCGGTCAATATCCGCGCGCTGGAACGATGGGTGTCCGACCAGGTGCCCGTCGCGCACAAGGCCTCTCGAAAGCACCCCAGCCCGAAGCGCGTGGCGATCCTGGGCGGCGGGCCCGCGGGGATCTCGGCCGCCTACGAGCTCGCGAAGGCCGGACACGACGCCACGATCTTCGACGCGGAGCCGGCGCTCGGCGGCGTCCTGCGCACGGGCATCCCGACGTACCGTTTGCCGCGGGAGGTGCTCGATCGCGAGATCGAAGGCGTGCTGTCGCTCGGCGTGAAGACCGTCCTCGGAGAGCGGCTGTCGCGCGGTGACATCGAGTCGCTCGCGGGCCAGTTCGACGCGGTGATCCTGGCGACGGGGCTCCAGAAGCTGCGCGGGCTCGACGGGCCAGGCGGAGACCTCCCCGGCGTGGAACAAGGCATCTCGTTCTTGCACCGGCTCAACATGACGGGCACGGTCGCGATGGAGGGTCACGTGGTCGTGCTCGGCGGCGGCAACACCGCGATGGACTGCGCACGATCCGCGCTGCGCGCGGGCGCTTCCCGCGTGACGGTGGCGTATCGACGGAGCCGCGGAGAGATGCCGGCCATCGCCGAAGAGGTGCACGAGGCCGAACAGGAAGGCGTCCAGTTCGAATTCCTGAAAGCCCCCCTCGGATTCGTCGGCGACACCCGCGTTCGCGGCGTGCGGCTCGCTGCTGTGGAATTGGGGCCGCCCGACGAGAGCGGTCGGAGGAGGCCTGTCGTCACCAAGAACGAGAGCGTGCTCGCGTGCGACACCGTGCTGCTCGCGCTCGGTCAGTCGGCGGATACCTCGCTGTTGCCGGCCGGGTGGGAGATCAAGGACGGGCGCGTCTTCCGCGGCGAAGAGGCGCTCCCGGTGCTGGCCGCGGGCGATCTCTCCACCGGCGACGGCACGGTCACGCACGCGATCGGCGACGGCCGCCGCGCCGCCACCCGCGCGATGCGGATGCTCGGCGACGACGTGCCGGAATTCATCCGTCCGGACCGGGCGAAGGCGGTGCCGATCACCGATATCCGACTCGACCACTTCGAGCCTTCCTCGCCCACCACCGAGCGCGTCCTGGCTCCAGAGGAGCGAGCGCGCCACTTCCTGGAGGTCAATCAGGGCCTTTTGAGCGGGGCCGAGGCGCACCGCTGCTTCTCGTGTGGAGAATGCACGCAGTGTGATACGTGCCTCGTGTATTGTCCGGAGGGGATCATCCGTCGCAAGGACCTCGCGTACGCGGTCGATTACACGTACTGCAAGGGCTGCGGCATCTGCGTCACCGAGTGTCCTCGGAAAGCCATGGAGATGAGCGCGTCATGACGATGGAGCTCGTGAGCGCGAACCACGCGACGGCCTATGCCACCATCAAGGCCGCGCGCGCGAACCGCATCGGCCGCGGCTTCGGCGGCGGCGTCTATCCTATCACCCCTCAGACGGAGTGCATCGAGAAGCTCTGTGAGGTCCAGATCGAGAAGGGCCATGTCGTCCGCGTGGAGAGCGAGCACTCCGCGATGGCCGTGTGCATGGGGTTCTCGATCGCCGGCGCCCGCTCGTTCACCGCGAGCTCGTCGAACGGGCTCGCGTACATGACGGAGAACGTCTTCGCGGCGGCCTTCTATCGATTGCCGATCGTGATGATGGCCGTCAATCGCACGCTGGGCCCGCCGTGGAACATCTGGGTCGATCACGGAGACACGCTGATGCTCCGCGACTCCGGGTGGATCCAGCTCTATTGCGAGGACAATCAAGAGGTGCACGACTCCATCCTCGCGGCGTATCGCCTCGGCGAGGACAAGAGGGTGCTGCTACCGGTGATGGTCTGTCAGGACGCCTTCATCCTGTCGCACACGATGATGCTGACGGACCTCCCGGAGCAGGACCTCGTGGACCGCTTCCTGCCGCCGCTCGACTTGCCGCATCGCCTCACGAACCGGCCGCGCGCGCTCGGGCAGCTCGACAACCCGCACGAGACGGAGGTGCACCGAAAGCACCTGCAGGCCGCGATGAACGGCGTGCCGGCGGTGTACAAGGAGGTGCAGGCCTCTTTCAAGGAGGTGTTCGGGCGCGACCTCGCCGATCCGGTGGTGCCTTATCGGATGGAGGACGCGGAGATTTGCCTCGTCTCCATGGGCACGACGGCGGCCACGGTGCGCGCGGCCGTCGACCTTGCCCGCGAGCGCGGTATCAAGATTGGCAGTCTGCGAATCCGCATGTTCCGGCCGTTCCCGGAGGCGACGCTGCGCGCGATGCTGAAGGGGTGCCGCAAAGTGGGCGTGATCGATCGCGATCTCTGCCCCGGGATGGGCGGGATCGTGTGGAGCGAGGTGCGCCCGTCGACGCCGCGCGACGCGGTCGTTCAAGGGTACATGATGGGCGTCGGCGGCGGGGATGTGCGGCCGGCGCACGTGACCAACGTGATAGCGGATCTCGTCGCCCGCGAGTGCGATGGAGCGCCCCAGATCGTCGAGGTGGGCCCGTGACCCAGACTCCCCACTTGCCTGTTTTGCACGCGCACGAGCCGGTCATCGGCGGCATGGCCCAGACCGACGCGGACCGCTGCGAGCCCTTGCTCCGCGCCGGCAACACGAACTGCGGCGGATGCGGCATGTCCATCGGCCTCATGATGCTGAGCCGCGCTGTCGGGGATCACCCCGTGCAGATGGTCATTCCGGCCTGCTGCGCGATCGTGACGGCCGGCAATTTCCCGTTCTCCGCGTACGGAGCGCCGACGGTCGCGAGCACGTTCGCGTCCGCGGCGGCGGTGGCGACGGGCCTCGCGCACGTGGCGCGCCTCAACGGCGAGGACACGCGCGTGATCTGCTGGGCCGGCGACGGCGGCACGTACGATATCGGCCTCGCCACGTTGTCGGCGGCGGCCGAGCGCAACGAGGATGTGCTGTATATCTGTTACGACAACGAGATCTACGGCAACACCGGCGGACAGCGCTCCTCCGCGACGCCGTTCGGCGCGGCCACGTCGACGACGCCTCTCGGCAAAGACGTCGAGAAGAAGGACATCGTCGCGATTATGGCGGCGCACCGGATCCCGTATGCGGCTTCCATCTCTCTGGCGCACCCGGAGGACACGATGCGCAAGATGAAGCTCGCTCTGGACATGAAGGGATTCCGATTCCTCCACATCCTGGCCCCGTGTCCGACAGGCTGGAAGAGCGAGCCTGCGGAGGGCATCGAGCTCGTGCGCCACGCGGTGCGAAGCGGCCTGTTCGCGGTGTACGAGGTGTTCGGCGGCGCGAAGACGGTGATCAACGTGGAGCCCGCGATGTCGCCGGAGTCGCTGACGCGTTATCTGCAGCTTCAGGGCCGCTTCCGAAAGGCGGACGTCGACGTCTCCCACGTGATGAAGAGCGTCGAGCAGAGGTGGAGAGAGCTGCGGGCCCACGCGTTGCTCGTGCAGGCGCAATAGCCGATCAGGCCACGCGTCGTTAGGAGCCGCGCCGCACGCTTAGGGGGGGCTCTCTCCGTGCGGAGGTGGCCAGTTGGCGGAGGTGGTAGGAGTGCAGGAACAGGCGCTCTTCCAGGCTTCGCAGGCGCTCTCTCAACAAAGACATCATCGTGAGCGGCGCCGCCACCTGGAGCAAGCTGACGCCGAGCAAGAGGAGCAGCGTGAGGACCGGCGGAAAGCCCACGAGGCTCGCGGGGATCACGACGCGATCCGGCGTGACCTCGTACGGCATCTCCGCCGCGCCCGCGACGCCGAGCGCGAATCGCCACCACACAGGGATCGTGCTGGCCACGATCACCACGCGCGCCGAGCGGAAATCCGCCTGCCCCAGCAGCACGAAGCCGTTCACCATCGCGAGCGTCGGCACCAGGAACGCCGGGCCGAGGGCGTAGCTCATCGCCGTGAGCGCCACGATCGACGACGCGAGCGTGGCGAGGCGCATGACCTCCCGCGCTCGCTCGCTCCCGGAGCGGAGCCACGTCATGCTGAGGAGCGACGCGGCGAACAAGGCCGTCACCGAGAGGATGCCAATCCCCGTCCGGCGGACTCCCATCCACGCCCCGAGACCCGTGAGCACGAAGACGCCCACGATCCGGTAGACTCCACCCCACGCCGCCGTCTTTCTGGCCACGTCGCGCGCCGCCGACAGCTCCGCCGCCGCCTCCTTCGGCAGCTCCCGCGGCGTCTCCACGAGGAGCTGTCCGAGCATCGCCGACGCCTCCTCGTGGTGCGGATCCAGCGCCACCGCGCGGGCCAACGTGCGCACCGCCGCCGCCCGCGTCTCGGCCTGTTCGGAGGGGCCTTCTCCCGACTTCAAGAGGTCGCGGGCGCGCTCCAGCTGCTCCCCGGCCAAGGCCCGGCGCGCGGCCATGTCGCGGTCGCCGTCGAGATAACGATCCACGGCCTCTGCCAGGGCTCCAGCGCTGGAATACCGATCTCCGATCTCGGGGGAGGTCGCCCGGCGAACGGCCTCGTCGAGCTCGGGGGGAACGTCGGACTCCGGGTGCTCCACGGCCGGGCTGCGCGCCTCCTTCGGGCTGCGCGCCGCGCTCAGGAGCTCGTGCGCGCTCCGGCCGGTCAGCATCGGTGTCAGCGTCAATATCTCGAACAGCATCGCTCCCAGCGCGAACACGTCCGACCGCGCGTCGATGAGATCGACTCGGCCCCTGGCCTGCTCCGGCGACATGTACGCCGGCGTCCCCAGGATCGCGCCCACCGCCGTCCCGTCGGAGCCGGGCGTGCGCCTTGGAGCGCCCGGGTCAGGGGAGGGTGCGCTCTCCTCCTTCGGCGCCGGCTGTTCCATCGTCTCCGCCGTGGAGGAGTCGATTCCAGACTCGATGTCTCCGACACCGCTGCTGCCGGCCACGCGCGCGATGCCCCAGTCGAGGACGTGGACCTCGCCGAAGTCGCCGAGCATCACGTTCGCGGGCTTCACGTCGCGGTGGACGACGCCCCGGGTGTGCGCGTATTCAAGCGCCCTGCAGACGCTCACGAACGCCGTGAGCAGGCGCCTCCGCGTGAACCGCCGCGCGAGCGCCGTGTCCCCCGTCGCGAGGCCCGCGAGCACGCTCTCCAGCGTGTGACCGCGCACCCGCTTCATCGTGATGCGCGCCTCGCCCTCCGGCGTCTCGTCGAGATCGTACACTGGGACGACGCTCGGGTGCTCCAGCTGGCCCTGCACGCGCGCCTCCCGCACGAACCGCATGCGGCGCACCCCAAAGGGCCCGTCCTCGACGCGCAGCACCTTGACCGCCACCTCGCGCCCGAGGCGCCGATCGCGATAGAGCCGCACCTCGCCCATGCCGCCCTGTCCGAGCAGCGCGCCGCCCGCATACCGGGGCTCGCCGTTCGGGTCCGGGATCGCGCCGTTGCCCGCATCCACGAGGGAATTCGGCGTCTCGGTCGCGAGGAGCGTGTCCGCCTGCACGAGCGTCGGAGTCGATCGCGGGTCGGTGGGCATGCCGCATGATGCCCGGCCGCGGGCCCGCGCGAAACAAGCATCCACCTCCGACCCGAAACGGCGCTACGCTGCGGGGATGAAGCACACTTCTCTTTTCCTATTGGGGCTCGCTCTCACTTCAATCAGCGGCTGCGGAGGCTCCGTCACCTCCGGGGACGGGGGCGGCAACACCACGTCTTCCACGTCCACGGGCGGCACCACCGGCACCGGCGGCGCCACGACCGGCGGCACCGGCGGCGAGACCGGCGGCACCACCGTCACCACCACGTCCGGCGGCGCGGGCGGCACCACCGTCACCACCCCCGAGTGCGTGGCCGCGGCCGACGCGATCGCGAAGATGACCGGCGGCGCCGGCAGCGCGTGCACGTCGATCGTCCGGCTCGATTACCAGACGTGGACGATCAAAGGCTGGCAGATGGTGTGCGGCGGATACGCGGCCGTCACCGAAGCGCAGGCCCGCGCGACCTCGCAGACGGACACCGGCTTCGGGCAAAATGGCCAGCTCCTCTCGGGTGCCAATCCGATGGACGAGCTCGTCTTCTATGAATCGCCCGGCGACTTCGGCGGCGTCGGCGTCGTGAGCGCGGACACTGGACTCACCGTATTCGGCGGCGGCATCGTCTGGTCCGGTACGGGCCAGATGACGTACCCGAAGACGTGGCTTCCGCCGGAGACGCTGGGCGCCGGGTGCGTGCCGGCCGCGGCTCCGCCGGGGACGCGCGGTTGGGACCTCAGCGGCGGAATGGTGATGCCCGTGCAGGATCAACAGGCCGCGATGGACGTGGTGTGGGGGACGGCGCTGCCCGACGGCCTCTTGAAGGGCGGCTATCTGTTCGACGCGGTCGTGCTGCTCTATCCGCCGACGGTCGGCGTCCTCGACCCCACGAAGGCCGAGTGGATCGTGCTCCTCAACTCCGGTTGGCTGGAGTAACGAAAGGCGTTCCATGGAACGTGGGCGCTTGTTCGGACAGGCACGCTCCTGTGCTGGCGCCGGCTCATTTCGGGGATAGACTGGCGCTCCGGCCCCGAGACGAGGGTGGCTGTCCGGGACGCAGAGACGTGCGTCTTCGGGGGAGGGTGTGTCGATGCGCGTCGCGCTCCAGGTGGTGGGGATCGGGATGGTGACGGCCGTGGGGGACGACACCAACAACACGATCGCGGCGCTCGCGGCCGGCGCGCGTCGGATCCGGCGGGCGCAGCTCGTGGACCTCGCGGGCGACCGCATCACCGGCGCGTTCGCGTTCCCGGTGCGCGCGGAGCACGAGGGCTGTGCGCGCGCGTCGGTGCTCGCGTGGCCGGCGCTCGTGGAGTGCCTCGACGAGATGGGCCCGCTCACGGGCGCGACGGCGCTCATCGTGTGCGCGCCGCTCCCGTGGGGCGCGAGGTCCGGACAGGCCGCGTCCGCCGCGTGCGCGCTCGATTCGTGGGGCCTCGTGATGGATGCGCTCGCGAACGAGATCCAGGCCCGCGGCACCACCGTCCCCGACACGGCGCGCGTCCTCGTGCGCCGCGGCCACGCGAGCGGCGTCCTCGCGCTCCGCACGGCCTCGCAGCTCCTGGAGCGCGGCCTCGTCGCGCAGGCGGTGATCGTCGGCCTCGACACGCACGGAGAGCCCGCGACGCTGGAGCACCTCGATCGCCTGGGCCTCTTGCGATCGCGCCGCTCCCCGAACGGATTCTTACCGGGAGAGGCGGCCGCCGCGATCGCGGTGCGCCCCGTGACGCCGCGCGATCGCGGGTGTGCGGTGCGCGCGCTCGGCATCGAGGTGGAGACGGCGGCGCCCGCGACGTCCCGCGCGATGGCCGCGGCGATCGGCCAGGCGCTCGAAGGGTGGGGCGGTGACGCGCAGACGATCGGCGCGGTCGCGATCGATCTCAACGGCGAGGCCGAGCGCGCGAAGGAGTGGTGCGCCGCAGCGACCGCGACGATCTACGGACGCCACGCGACGCCGGTGCTCCTCCATCCTGCGGATCGCCTCGGCGACATCGGCGCGGCGAGCGTGCCGCTGCTCGTGGGCCTCGTGGTGGGCGCGGAGACGCCGGGGCCTGCGCTCGTGGTGACGAGCTCGCGCGACGGTCTTCGGTGCGCGGCGATCGTCGCGTGACCGGCGGTGAACGGCGTCGTCTCCGCGCGCCGCTTCGTCGTATCCTGGGCCTCGATGCGAAGGATCCTTCTCGTGCTCACGTGCTCGCTCCTCACCGCCGCGTGCGGCGCGCCGCAGAAACAGGACGCCTCGAACGTCGCCCCCACGGCCGAAGCGAAGGCCGAGACGCCCGCGCAGAAGTGCCTCGCGATCGCGGGCGCCCAGCGCGAGCGCAAGCCGAACGAGCCCGCCAAGGTCGGCGTGCGCCACGTCCTCGTGAAGTACCAGGGCGCGAAGAACGCGCCGGAGACGATCACCCGCACGCGCGAAGAGGCCTGCCTCCGCGCGATGGAGGCGCGCGACAAGATGCTCGCGGGCGCCGACTTCGACGACGTCGTGAAGACCTACTCGGACGAGGCGGGCGCGGCCGATCGCCGCGGCGTGGTCGGCGTGCTGGAGCGCCGCGAGATGGCGCCGCCGTTCGCGGACGCGGCGATGGAGCTCACGGTCGGCCAGATGAGCGACGTCGTCGAGACCGAGTTCGGCTTCCACCTCATCCTCCGGAACGAGTAGTCCCCTCGCCGAGACCACACCGGAAAACCCCTTCGAATCCCCTGTCCGCGCGATGGCGGTTGACCCGCGGCGGCGGGAGTGGCCCGATCCCGACCTCGACGGAAAAGACGAAGTGAGCACGAACGATCGAGAAGGGGCGGACCCGCGGATCGGCTCGATCGCCGGCGGCAAGTACAAGATCCTCCGCCTCATCGGCAAGGGCGCGATGGGCGCCGTGTACGAGGCGCAGAACGTCACGATCGGAAAGCGCGTCGCGCTCAAGTTCGTGTTCGTGGACGCGACGACCGAGTCCTCGGTGCTGGCGCGCTTCCACCGCGAGGCGAGGGCGATCAGCGCGATCGAGAGCGCCCACATCGTGCAGGTGTTCGACACCGGCGAGACGCTCGAAGGCGAGCCGTTCCTCGTGATGGAGCTGCTGCACGGTGAGAGCTTGGCGGCCCGCCTCGGGCGCGAGGGCCCGCTGTCGGTGCCCGAGACGATCCGCTTCGGCATCCAGGCGCTGCGGGGCCTCCGCAAGGCGCACGCGGCCGGCATCGTGCACCGCGACCTCAAGCCCGAGAACCTCCATCTGGTGCCGGGCGACGACGACGAGACGCACGTCAAGATCGTCGACTTCGGCCTCTCGAAATTCGTCCACCCGACCGAGCCGCGGTCCATGCGCGGCGGTGGCCGCTCCGAGCGCGTCTCGATCACGCTGGACGGCGCGCTCGTGGGCACGCCGCTCTACATGTCGCCCGAGCAGATGGAGGCGCGCCCCGACGTCGATCACCGCACCGACATCTGGTCGATGGGCGCGATCTTGTACGAGATGCTGGCGGGGGCGCCGCCGTTCCCGGAGACCTCGTATCCCCGGTTGGTCCTCGCGATCTGCGCGCAGGACGCGCCCGACGTGCGCCGCATCTCCCCGTCGGTGCCGGCGGCGGTGGCGCTCGCGATTTCGAAGGCGCTCTCGCGCGACCGGGACCAGCGCTTCCCGAGCGCCGAAGATTTCCTCCGGGCGATGGTCGAGGCCTCGCGGGACCTCTTGCCGGGCCTCGGCGGAGCGATGACGGGCCGTCCGCGGTTCGAGGAGGAGCCCACGTATCTCGGCGACTCCCTTCCACCTGCGGGAAACCTTGCGGTGCGCCCTTCCGGGCCGGCGCCGTTGTTGGTATCGAATGCTGCAATGGCACCGGTGAACGACGCGAGCGCCCCGACGATGGCGGGAGCGACCATGTGGCTCTCGGCCGCCACGAACCTCTCGCTGTGGCGCGGCGACGTCGGCGGCGCGGATCGCCTTCGGATCGAGGCCCGTGACGGCTCCCTCCACGAGCTGCGTTTGGAGCCGCTGGGCACGCTCAAGCTCGGCCGTGCGGAGCGCGTCGGCGAAGAGGTGAACCACCTCGTGTATCCGGACGTCGCGTCGCGCCTCGCCGCGATCTTGCGGCACGACGGCGTGCGCTGGTGGCTCCGCCGTCGCGACGAGTGCAGCGTCCCCGTGCAGGTCGGCACGCGCGCGCTCGCCCGCAACGAAGAGGCGCCGCTCACGCACGGGGCCTTCGTGCTCGTCGGCGGCATGCGCGCGACCTTCGTGGATCGCCGTTACATGACCCCCACGGTGCCAGCGGGCGCGGTCGATCCGTCGACGGGCCTCCTCGGCCGAGCGGGCATCGAGCAGGAGACGGCCGCGCTCCTGGAGCGCCAGAAAGGCGGCGGTGCGATCGTCGTCCGCATCCCGAAGGCGGCCCCCACGTCGTTCGGAGGCGGAGAATCAGGCGGATCGCGAGAGGCGCGCCGCGAGTCCCCGATCACGCTCGCGTCGGTGCTCTTGCACAAGGGCGACCCGTCCGCGCCGTGCGGCATCGCGGACGAGGCGGCGATGATCCTCGTCTCGGGCGACAACGCGACCATCGCGCAGCGCGTGATGGCCGTCGAAGAAATGCTTCGAAACGCGGGCCTCGGAGAGCTCGCGTGCGGCTACTGGCTCTTCGCCGGAGAGCCGCTCGGCGCCGCGCGCGAGATCGAGATGGCGCTCTCCGCATCGAAGGCGCTCGGCCCGCAGGACTCGGTCGCGATGCGCGCGACGGGCCCCACGTCCTCGGGCGCGCTCGGCTTGCCGCCGCAGCCTGCGATCGTGTTGCGAGATCGATCGGCGGCGACGCGCGTGGGCAGCGTGGACGACGTGCTCAGCGCCTCGTCGGATCAGCGTCGCGTCACGGTGCTCTTCGCGATCGAGGAGCAGAGCGTGCTTCGCAGCGTGGGCGCGCATGTCCTCCCGGCGTTGGAGCAGGAGCTGACCGCGGTGGTCGCGAGCCATTCGGGTCAGGGAGCGATCGTCGCGCCGATCGCGCCGGGCATCGTGGCGGCGAGCATCACGCGCAAGCTGGATCCTGCGGAGATGGGCAGCAGCGTGCAGTGTGATTGGCACGCGCGCCCGCCGGTGATGGACGGCAAGATGGAGCTGTGGCGCACGCTCTCGTGGGAGATCCTCCACAACGTGGAGGCCCCGCAGCGCGCCGCGGAGCTCTCGCGCGAGTGCAACGATCCGCACGGCGTCTTGTCGGCGTTGGCGGGCGGCTTGCCGTACCCGATCGCGGGCCGCGTGCAGCTCGCGGTGAACGCGGGCAGCGCGATCGAGCGCGTCAAGATGCTCTTCGACGTGCTCGAGGGCACGTGGCGTTTCATCGCGACGATCCTGGTCGCGGCCTTGTTCTCGAAGCGCGTGAACCCTGGAGAGGCGGTGCCCGGCTTCGACGCGATGCTCGATTTTTACAGGCGAATGGGCACGCGTGACGGCTTGGCGTTGGGCTCGTGGCGAGAGCTGGGTCGCACGGCGGCGAAGGGCTTCCCGGAGAAGGACGACCCGTTCGGAGCGCTCGCGCGCGAGGTGCTGGAGATCAAGCTCGCGCAGAACCAGACGTTCGATCAGCTCTCGAACCTGATGCAGGCGGAGCGAAACAACTTCGCCCACGGTTACTACAACGAAGCGCGGGCCGCGGCCGACTTGCCCGAGTTCGAGCAGATGACGCGCACGTTCCTGCGCGCGCTCCGCCCGCTGTGCGCGTGGACGTTGGTGAGCGTGGAGCGCACGGAGCCGGACCTGTACGGTGACGTCCAGACCGTCGAGTTCATCGACCACACGGGCCCTGTGAGCACGGGCACGCGCCGCCGCATCGGCTTGAACAGCACTGCGCGGTTGGCGAACGTCTGTTACCTGGCGCGCTTCCGGGACGGCCTGACGTTGCCGCTGGAGCCTCTCGTTCGCCGCATGGTGCAGGACGAGAAGACGGAGCTGTACTGGATGGACCACCTGCCGAGAGCGGGCACGTGCAACATGAGCCTGGCAGTCGGCAGCGGCTCGGCGAAGGTGCCTTGTGACGTGCGGAGGTTGCCGCCGATCCTGCGAATGCTGATCGAGAAGGCGTCCCCGCAGCCCGGCGCGTGAAACGCGTCGAGGGGGGCACGAGCACGTGCTTGGAGGTACCGTGAGCGAGGCCCGTCCGGTCCAGACGATTCGTTCGGTGTTCCCTGCGTTTTCGCGCGAGCTGACCGAGCTTTTAGCGGCCTCCGAGCGCCCGGATCTCGCGCCCCGGATAGCGGATCTGCCTGTGGTGGACCGTTGTCGTTGCGGCGATCCGGACTGCGCGCATTTCTACACGGCGCCGCGCCCGAAGGGGGCTTATGGAGAGGGCCACTTCAATCTTCGCCTCGGCGCGGCGACTGGCTTCATCGTGCTCGATGTCGTTGAGGACCGGATCGTCGCCGTGGAGGTGCTCCATCGGCCGGACGTGAAGCGTGCGCTGGACGAGGTGTTGCCGCTTTCGAAGGTGTCGACGTCACCGGACTGAGCCCATCGGAACGTGTTCTGGAGGGCCCGTGGGCGGCTCGCTTTCCGGCACATCCTGTGCTATTGGTCATTGCATGGCGACTGCGTACTCTTTGGACCACGGCGATTTGATCGGCATGGGATCCAAGGATCCCCGTCACGTCGACTTACTGCGCCAGTATGCAGAGAAGCTGGGGCGGGAGGATCCCGAGCATCTGAGGCTGCTCGGGATGAGCGCTGAGCAGTACGCAGCGTCGATGTCGGAGCCTGGGCGAACGGTGGAAGAGTGCGTCCAGGCTGGGCTCATGTCGGAGGCGGAGTGCCGATATCTCCAGGGTTGTGCTACGCGTGAGGACCTGACCGAGCTCGGTTATTCTGCGGCCGAGGCTGAAGGTATTCTTGAGGAACAGGCGAACGCGTGCGATTCCTGCGGCTGAAGCCGATATTCTTTGCGACGCGCCGAGTTCACGCGCCTCCAGGATCGTCAGAGGAAGCAGCCGTCAGGCGGGTACTGCGAGCCCTTGCAAACGAGCGTGTTCCTGCCCCTGGCCCGGAGGATGAACAGGCATTGCGGACACCCTTCGAGACCATCTGGAGCCGTCCAGTGGCAGGGACGAATCTCGTAATCACCTTCATGATCACAGAACAGTCGATTGACATCCTCGGCGTGCGTCCGGCGTGGAAGGACGTTCGATAAGCTGGACCCTCGCTGGCGCGACGTCGGAGCCGTTCCTCAAGCACCTTTGTTGGTTTGCTCCGAGGTCGAAGCCTCGGCAGTGGCGCCACCGAGCAACCGTCGAATCTCGCGAACGAGTTCCTGACCTGCAGGATCTTCGGTTGCGGGAGAGTCGGCGAAACGTAGGCAATCGAGTGTTTTTTTAAGCCTTGATCAATAGTCAACGCTGAGATCTTCCGGCCCAATGGGGAACACCCACTTCGCCTCTCGTGGCGGCTTGATTCCTAGCCGACCGTAGAACATTGGATGTACAACAAATCTGTCATTCATGCCCGGAATCAATGGTTGACGCTCGATGTATTCAAACCGAGCCTCGGTGTAAAGTTCTGTGTCCCCGGTCACGACGCCAAGCACACCTGTCTCCAAGAGCAGGCGCCAGAATGTTTCACGAGTACACAGGCCTTTGGCCTGCGAAGCGAGCGAGTCAACGTTTCCATAGGTCAGACCAACATACAGGCCTTGTGGGTCTCGCGCGGTGGCAAGAGTACTGACGATCCTATCAGCGTCAGGGTATAGACTCCTGAAGGAGCTAAGCACCTCCTTTGCAAGTGTATCAACAACATCGGCGATTCCGTTGCCGAGATCTTGCCATTGGATCTTGGGGAATGTCCGGTTTTCGTGAGCACGTTGAGCGATCGCGTTACACAGCAATACGAACTGACGTGGACGCAGCTGGGTAAATCTAGAAATGTGTGCAAATGAACTGATCGTATGTCGATCGCGGCTGCCTACTGGAAAGAACTTGTCCCAGACATGCTTGGCAATTGCCGAATAGTCTGACCAGTCTAGTTCGCGGTAGCGCTTGAGCTCCGGTGGACAATACATTGGGAATCTCGTTGTGAGATGATACATCAGACGCCAGCACATCAGTCGAAGAAGGTCTTTTCTTCGCCAATGCATGAAAAGAGCGCGGTCAAAAGTCTTTCCGATGTTCAGGATAGCTGTGTCCTCGAGAGACTGTGCGACCTCCGCCGGAACAAACAGCTTGATCTCCAGACCCTCTGCCCCGCTGGCTTTTGAGAGTTCGCTGACGGCGTGGGACAATGACGCCATGAATAGCTGAACAGCATGATCCTTGATCCGATACTCCTCAAGCGTGTCTATGACGATGACCGCGCGCTGTTTGCTTGCTTTGAGGTATTCTGGAAGGGCCCTTCGCCACGCGACGAACCCTGGTGAATTCTCAAGACTCTGCACGCTGGTTACGAGACTGGCCGTAGTTGAAATGCTCGGAACAAGAGCGCTCGCTATGATTTGAAATACTCGCAGCACGACCTGTGATGCCGACTGAGTTCTCGGAATCGATTTGTTGATTAGATGATGCTCCATGTCAAGAGAACCAGCGCGATTGGTGAGGTGCTTGTCCTTGAGCGTCTCAACCATAAGTGCATGTAGGAGGGCTACCCGCCACACTGAAGCAAGGATTTCCGTAGCGTGATGCTCCTGCCTCAGCCGTTCAGCAATGCCTGTCACCGTCGGCGCAAATAGAGCCAAACTGCTGACGTCTACATAGATGTTGTAGTATCTTGATGTCGCGTCCCTCGGCAGCCCGAGCCAGTGGGCAAGCGCAGTCTTGCCAGCTCCGCGCCGGCCGATGATCAGATTTATCTTGTCACTCAAAGCTTTTCGCGGAAAGTCTGTATCGACAAAATACAGGTCAGAAAGAGCGTCGAGCTCCCCAGCAACGTCGCCCTCGCCAAAAGGGTTAAGAATAATTGGATGTCGAGGGGTCGAGTTCGGTTCCTCATGTTTCGACATGGGGCGCGCACGTTCAACCTGTCGTGCGGCCGTGCCGACGGACGAGCCTGCTTCCGGTGGGGAGGCACCCTGGGCTGAGCGAGTTGGCTCACCGATTGGCTGCCGGGAACTCCAACAGAGAAGGCCGGTCGACACGATTGTAGCTGCGAATTGGGCCGCCGTCTCACACGCATAGAGTGTCCACGCATCGTCGCGCTTCCAGCCAATAATATCACTGATGCCACGAATTGCGAGCACCGGCGTGCCCTCGCGTTGACACACCACATACACGCCAGCGGTTTCCATTTCGGCGCATGCAATGCTCTTGATCACACTTCGCCAAGTCGATATCAGCTCTGGATCCTTAACGAGGCGATCGCTGGAGGCGATACGCTCGGAGCGCAGCATTGGTAAGGCTCGGCCCTGTTCGCGGTGGTACCGGAACGCATCGTCGACGCTCGCGTTCCAGTCGGCGACGTCAGTTGTATGGCGTCCCTCAAGGAGGGGGCGATTCCTCGTCACCTTCGGTGGGGGTACGGACCTCAGGATGGACTGTAACCGCTCAACGATTCGGGCGGCATCGCTGTGGAGCGGCCCGCCGAGTACGTTGTAGCGGGAGGTCCCTGTGCCAGTATCTTCGAGCGTTAGATCGTGGATATAACTAGAAAGAATAACGTCGCCGAGCGTGAAATCCGCAGTAGGAACCCCTCCCGCGATGCCAACCACCAAGAGGAACGCGGGTGAAAGATCGTCAATAACGTCGCTTGCCGCACTTTGGGCGTGCGCGTTGCCTTGGTGAATGCAGCGGGTAATGGCGACGTAACATGCTCCTTTGGGTGTCTGAACGCAAGCGACGTCGTAATCGCGCTGCCTCCCATTGCGAAGCATCTCAGGGTCAGGGCTGAAAGCATCCAGCGCCGCCACGTACTCCTCCTCTTTCATCGTGATTATTGCGACATCAATTCGGGGGGCATTCATGGGTCCTCAAGGGGGGCAAGGCAAACAGGGGTTCTTCGTCGAAAGCACAAACCGTATGATCATGGGAGATATGTACGAGCTCGCATCGGAGCCGTGCTCGCGCGCGGCGGTATCAGGGCTGCAGAAAGCCGGCGCCGACCGCGAAGTGGACCGCATGTTCGCACCGTGGCATGTGGCGCGCACAGCCACAATGCGACAGCTCTTCTCATGAGATGCAGGCCCATCCAAACCCCAACGGCTTTGGGAACAGGATGGGTGGTCCGCTCGAGGAGTGGCCTCGGGGGCAAGACGGTAAGGTTGTCTCCGAGATCCCATCGAACCATCCCACGTTCATCGAGTCGCATCGTCTGCCGGTGCACTGGCAGAAGCAAGACGCTTCCGCCGTCTTGTTTCCCTTAAGCCAACGCAAACGATATCACCGCGAGCGACCCCGGCGCCTGGGTTGACGTTGCTCCACCAATTCTCAAGGAAATTCCACTTATCCGCTACGCCAGTTCTCCAGGGCTCTCGGAACGGACGTACGCAAATCATCCCATTGACAAGCTGCCCGCTTCTCGCCCTTGGGTTCTCAACACCGCCCCCTCACGGGCAAGGCCCAGCCGCGAGCACGCACACGTTCGGCTGCTCGTTGAACACGTACCCAGTCCACCCGTGCGCCTTCAGCTGGTTCGTCAACGCATCCAGCCGGCACTGCGGCAGGGCCGGATTCGGCCCTAGATCAATCCAGTTCGCGTTCCCGGGTACACCCAGCGTCGCGAGCTTCGGCAAATCGAACCCCGTGAGCGCCGGGTTCGGGTCCGGCGGCGGGTTTCCGAAGCACGACATCGAGCCTCCCAGCTTGAAGTACCCGCCAATCGACTCCAGCGCTGGCAGGCTCAGCGTCGGCATGTTCAGGCCGTATACCCAGAGGTCCTTCGCCACCGTTTTCACCTTGCCGAGGCTCATTCCGCTCACGTGCTTGATGCGGAGATCTCCGGCCGTCACCTCCGTCAGCTCCGGGGCGCTCACCGTGCCTGTGGTGCTGACGTCGAAGGAATAGGCCGTCGTCAGCTTGGGGAACGTCATGTTCAACGTCACGCCGGGCGCCGCCCACACCGCCAGATCGCCGAGGTCCGTCGCCATCGGCACGTCGAGCTGCGTGAGGCAGCTGGCGCCGAACGCCGTCGCCTTCACGAGCTTCGGCGTCATCACCTTCTGCGGTGCAGGGCAGTCGCCGGACGGGAAAACAAGGAGCCCACCCGCCGTCGTCAGCACAGGCAAGCTCACATCCCCCACCGGCATGAGGTACAGAGACCCCACGAACGTCTCCAGCGCCGGCAACGCGAGCGGGCCCTTCACGGTGAGCGTCGAGAAGTCCATCCCCGTCAGCGTCCGGAGCGCGCTCAGATCGATCGTGTCCGCTGTCACCGAGAACGCCTGCGCCGACTCCAACGCCGGGAACGACAGCGACGTCAACGTCCCCTCCAACAACACCTTTCCGTCGACCTTGCGCAGGTTCGGTAACGCGACCTGCGCGAGGCCCGCGCCGTTCAGCGTCCCGGTGATCGTCAGATCTCCGTTGATCTCGCAATAAGGATCGATGGTATCGATATCGAGCGTGTTCTGGATCGTGAAGCTTCCTTGAAACACCTGCTCACACGGCATCGGCGGAGTCGTCGTGCCGGTGTCCCCGCCAGTCCCACCCGTGCTGTTGCCTCCTGTCCCATTGCCACCCGTGCCCATCCCACCGGTGCTGTTTCCGCCCGTGCTCCCGCCGGCCCCCGCGGTGCCCGTCGTCGTGGTGCCGCCGCAACCGCACTCTCCCCACGTGCCGTCCGCGAGGCACACTTGTACGCCGTCGGGCGCGCCTCCAGGGCACGCGCACGCCTTCTGATCGCCCTTCACGCACGCGTTGCCGGCGTCGCCGCAGCCAGTCACTCCCACCGACAACGCGATCACAGAAGCCGCAAACAGATACGAACAAGGCAGTCGCATAAGGCACCTCACCGGGGCGAATAGGGACTCTCGCGTCCGCCCCGGAGCCCTCTCTCGCAGGCCCGAAGGCGGCACAATTTGCCGCTTTTTACGGCAGATCGTGCCCGATGTTGGTTGCCTGTTCGTCCCCCCGTATTCACCGTCCGCCCACCACTAGCCGCCGCGCCCTCAAATCGCGAGCAGGTCCTGCACCTTCTCCAGCAGCGAAAGGCGGCTCTTCACGATCTCGCTCGTGCCGTCCAGCATCTTCGCCGTCTCGTCCAGCACGTCCGCGATCGGCACCATCCACACCGATGGATCCGGCGTGCGCGTCCCCGCCGGGAACTGCGGCTCCCACGCGAGCATCACGTCCGTGATCCCCTTCTCCGCGCACGCGATCGCCGCGTAACCAAGCCTCTGCGCGATCACGCGATCGAGCGCCGTCGGGTTGCCTCCGCGCACCACGTGGCCCAGCACCGTCTCCCGCAAATCGGCGCCCGGCGCGTCCTCCTGCAGGTGCTCGTTCAACCGCTGCACCAATCGTCCCGGCGGCAGCGCGAGGCCCTCCGATCGCACGATGAGCGCGCGGTGCTTCGTGCTGCCGGGCGCGAAGCACTTCCGCAGCGTCGCGCGCAGGCGGTCCACGATCTGGTCCTCCGACGGGCTCTCTTCGCCGAACAAGATCGCGTCCGCCTCCGCCGCGAGGCCCGCGCGCATCGCGAGGAAGCCGCACTTTCGGCCCATCACCTCGACCAGGAACACGCGGCGATGCGCGCGCGCCGTGTCCGCGATGCGGTCGCACGCCTCCACGATCGTGTTCACCGCGGTGTCGACGCCGATCGCGAGGCCCGTGTGGCCGATGTCGTTGTCGATCGACGCGGGCAAGCCGATCACCTTCACCGCGCTCGCCGTCGCGAGCACGTGCGCGCCCGTCAGCGAGCCGTTCCCACCGACCACCACGAGCGCGTCCACGCCGAGCTGCGCGAGCTTGTCACGCGCCGCCGCCTGGCCGTCCGGGCGCATCATCTCGGGGCAGCGCGACGAGCCGAGGATCGTGCCGCCCATGCGCGTGATGCCGTCCACCTCCGCGGCGTCGAGCGGGATCACGTCACCTCGCAACAATCCCGCGTACCCGTGGCGAATCCCGATCACCTCGTGCCCACGGCCGTGCCCCGTGAGCGCCACCGTGCGCAGCGCCGCGTTCATGCCGGGCGAGTCGCCGCCCGATGTCAAGACTGCGATCTTCATCGTCTGTTTCCTCCGCGCCGAGCGCGCTCTCCGCATGGACGTTCGCGCCTTTTCGCTCGCGCGCGCAAGAGCTTTGGCGATGCGCTAAAAGAGAAGAATGCAAGTCGGCCACGTCCTCCGCAGGGCCTTCGACCGCAGCATCCACGCCGCGGCGCGCGCGCTCCACTCGCTCCCGCAAAATCACCCGAAGCGTCACGGCGTCCGCGTGCTGCACGATGTGCCGTACAAACCAACGGGCAGCGTCGACCACCTCCTCGACGTCTACATGCCCGAGGACGATCCGCCCCCCGGTGAGCTGCGTCCCACCGTGATGTACGTGCACGGCGGCGCCTTCTGCATGCTCTCGAAAGACACGCACCGCGTGATGGCGCTCCCGTTCGCGAAGCGGGGATACGTGGTGTTCAACATCAACTATCGACTCGGCCCCACGCACCTCTACCCGGCCCCGCTCGAAGACGCCGTCGCGGCCCTCCTCTGGGTGCTGGCCAACGCGAAGCGCTACGGGGCCGATCCGAATCGCCTCATTTTAGCGGGCGAATCGGCCGGCGGAAACCTGGTGACGGCCCTCACGTACCTCGCGACCCACGACTTCGACGCGCCGTTCGCGCGCGAGCTGCGAGCCGCCGCACCGAAGATCCGAGCGGCCGTCCCGATCTATGGTTTCCTCGATTTGCAGGATCTCCACCGCCTCATCGAACGTCCGCGCGTCCCCGACTGGGCCAAACGAGAGGTGCTGACGGCGGCCTCGTCGTACGTCGGAAAGCCCCCCACGGAGACGGCCAGTCGCTACCCGCTCGCGAGCCCGCTGCGCCTGTTCGAGGCCGATCCGATCGTCGGCGCGCCAGAGCTCCCGCCGTTCTTCCTGGCGTGCGGAACAGCCGATCTCCTCCTCGACGATCAGCGCCGCTTGCAAGCCGCCATCGAGAAGCGCGGCGGCACGGCCGAGCTGCACGTCTTCCACGGCGAAGTCCACGGCTTCAACGCGATGACGTGGCGCCCCGCAGCGAAGGCGAAATGGCGCGCCCTCTTCCACTTCCTGCACAAGGCCGGAGTCTGAAGAGGGGAGTCCGAGAGAGGCAGTCGGAGCAGGCGGAGTCGGCCCCACGGAGCGCGCGTGTGCTCTCCGTGGGGCCGCGGTCCTTCGGCGGGATCAGTAACAGAAGCTGTGCCAGCCGGTGTCCGTGCACGGCTTGGAGCCGCAGACGGCCTTGCACGCGGCGATCGCGCTCGAGTGCGAGATGTGGGGGAGGACGCACAGGCCATAATCGAAGTCGTCGCCGGTCGTCGGGCAGACGAGGGTGCCTTCCTGACAGCAGGTGAGCGCCTCCTCGGCCTCGCCGACGTTCTCCTGGCTCGAATCCTGGTCCTGCGACTCGTCGGGCTGAGAGACCGCGCACCCGACGGCCAGCAGGCCGGCGAACGTGAGCGACGCAGCAACGAAGATGTGACGGAACGACACGTGAAGGGAAGTCTTGATCATGATCTCTCCTCGTCGAGGGATGGGCTCGACGACGGGGACCAGAGCAATTCGAATGCCGGCCGGTTTTATCGAATTCAATGCGATTTTCAATCGGCCGGGGGCGGCGTTCGCTGCCGGGGGGCGGCCTTTGCCGGCAGGAGCTGCCGCCCGGCAATGTTGTCAGTCCGTGATCAGGATCGGCTCCGGAAGCGGCCACTCCACGCAATCCTGCAAACTACCATCTTCCCACGCGAGCATCGCGAAATCCGCCGGCCCGTCGAGCGCCAGGATCGGATGGTGCCACACCTCCCGCTTGTAATTGACGCCCACGCCCGGCCCGCAGCGGAACGCCGCCAGCCGCTCGATATCGGGGCTCCCGTCCTCGCGCGCCGGCGCCACGCACACGAGGTACCGCGTGCACACCATCGGCAAGAAGGCCTGTGTGGAACAAGGGTGCTTTTCGAGGAGCGTCACCTGAAAAGGCAACGTCTTCGCGAGCGACCGGAACACTGCCAGGTTCGGGCGCGCGCCCGGTCGCGTGGATTCCAGCGCTGCGGACCAGTCACACCGCGTGGCCGTGCCCATGTTCGCGGAGCGGCCCGCGGTCGCGCCGGCCGTCACCACGTCGCCGTACGGCGCGAACGCGTCCTTCGTGATCGGGATCGCCGCCACCGTGCGGAGCGCGCGCGGGTTCGCTGTGGGCGCCATCACGAGCCGCGGTACGTGCTGAAGCCGAACGGGTTGAGCAGGAGCGGCACGTGGAAGTGCTGGCCCGTCGCGGCGACGAGGAACGTGATCGTCACCTCTGGATAGAACGCCGCGACGCCGAGCAGCTCGAAGTACGGCGCGACGCGGAACGTGATCCGGTACGTGCCGATCTCGGGGCTCTGCACGAGCAGCGCCTTCACGCGGCCGTCCGCGTCGGTGGTGCCTTCGCCGAGGGTCACCCAGCGATCGCCGTTCTTCTGCTCCAGCGTGACGAGGACGCCGCTCGCCGGGCGGCCGCGCGTCGTGTCGAGGATGTGCGTGCTGATTCCCATGCTCTCACCCGTTCGTCAAAAGCCACTTGCCGATGCGGAGGCGCGTGATCTTGGCCTGCTCGCGCGCCGCGTTCTCGATCTCCGTCGCGCGCTCATTTTCGATGCGCTCCTCGATGCGCGCGAGCACATCCGTCGCGGTGCGGCCCGTCGCGAAGAGGATGAAGATGAACCCGTTCTTCTCGAAGTAACGCTCGTTGAGATCCGCGAGGCGCGCAGCCACCTGCTCCGCCGTCGCGGTGATCCCCGACTGCTCGTTCGCCGACCACGCCGCGGATTTCTCGGTCTGCGTCTCCGCTTTCTTCGGCTGGCCGAGGCGCGGGTGCGCCGCGAACGCTTCGAGGAAATCGGCCTCTCCGAGCGACCACCACGCGTCCTCCGCGGCCTGGAACAGCGCGCGGACGCTCTTCGCGGGGCGCGCGTCGATCATCTTCTTCGCGAACGCGCCGGCGCCGTTCCACGACATCGCGAGCGTGCGCGCGTCGGCTTCGCTCATGGCGTTCCACGCGTCGAGCGCGCGCGCCTCTTCCGGCGTGTCGAGCGCGTGGCCGAAGATGCGCATCCGGTTCACGCCGCCGTGCGGGAAGATGTGCACGCGCAGGTGAGTCACGATCGCCGGGCGATCCGGCTCGATCACGTGCCTCCGGTGCTGCACGAGCGGCGTCCGCTGCACGAGCACCGGCCACGGCGCGTGCCCGTGCAGCCGCGCGTCGAGCTCGTCCGCGGTCATCGTCGTCGCGTCGATCGCCTCGATGAGCGTGGCCTGCGGCGCGTTGCCCTTGAAGAAATGCGTGTCGATCTCGAAGCGCTCCACGACGCCGCGGCGCCCGAGCCGGATCGCGCACCAATCGGAGCCGGGCGTGCGCCGCCGCTTCGTCTCCCACCCGTCGCCCATGTTCACGCCGCGGCCCGGCAGCAGCAGATTCGAAGGCGGTCCGAAGAACTGATCGCTCACCGCCGCGATGGTGCCGCCGTTCTCGATCGCCGCGAGATCGACGGACCCCGCGCGCCAGAACGTGCGCGGATCCGGCTTCACGACGCCGTACACGCGCAGCCGCGCGACGCCGCCGTCCGGGTAGATGTGGAGGCGCACGTGCGTGGTGCGCGGGCTCACGGCGGGCAGCGGCAGCGCGTTCGCGAAGTCCGGCTTCACCGCGGTGCGCGGCAGGATCTCCTTCCATCCAGGGTGATCCGCGAGCTCCTTCGCCGTGATCGTGTCGGGCGCCTCGATCGCGTCCATCGACACCTCCTGCGGCGCGTTGCCCTTGAAGTGCGTGGTGTCCGCGAGGATGCCGTGGATCTCGCCGGGCGTGCCGAGGCGGATGATCGCGTGATCGTGGCCGGGCTCGCGCTTTCGCATCGACTCCCAGCCGTCCATCCACTTGCCTTTGTCGGTGTACTTGTCGGCGATCCACACCGCGGCGTTGGGGCGCAGGAGGTTCTCTTTCTCTGCGAAATAGTCGTCGGTGGCGAAGAGGGCGAAGGCGCCCGTCACATCGGACGCGAGGTCAACGAGGTGCGCGAACGCCTCGGGCACGGGGGCGGAGCTCGACATGCGCGCTTCGTACTAAATCGGGCTCGCGCGGGAAATGGGGCGATGGCTCACGCCGTCTCCGCACGAAGCCCACGAAACCGGGCGCGAGCCGTGTTACATGCGGGCGCGGAGGCCGCGTGAAATGAAAAAATACCGTTGCGCGATTTGCAGCCACGTCTACGACCCGGAAGAGGGCGACCCGTCGTCGAACGTCCCGCCGGGCACGCCGTTCGAGAGCCTGCCGGACGACTGGTATTGCCCCGACTGCGGAGCTGCGAAGTCGGACTTCGAGCCGATGGGTTGAGGTCGTGATGCCGACGCGCCGAAGAGGGGAGTCGATCCTGGAGAGAAGAAGGCCTTTCGCGCTCGCGCTGGTGGCCATTTCGGGACTGCCCCTCTCGGCCTGCACGGGCGGCTTCTTCCCGGCCCCGGTGGCGACGGACTCGGCCCCATCGGCGAGCGCCGGCCCGCGCGCCCCGTTCCTGAAGATCGGCCCGATCAAGTGGAGTCGAGGCGCCGAGACAGCGGTGGTGTTAGCGGCGGACGGCACGCTCTCGGATCACGGCCTGGTGCTCGGAAAGCTGACGCCGGAGGGCGTCTTCACGTCGCGCGGGGGCGCCCGCACCTTCACGATGTCGCCGGACGGCACGGTGCACGTGGCGACGGGCTTCGAAATCCGCATCGACGCCGACGGAACCGCGGTGACTCGCGTGCACGGCCAGCCCGACGAGGCCTTGACGCTGGCGCAGGCCACGTCCCCCCGCGGAAACGGCCCCCCGCTCTCCGTGGAAGGCGCCGACTTGCCCCTCCGCCGGACTGCCATGTTCGTATTGATGATCCCGGATCTGATGCGGATCCAGCCGGACGAGTGAGCCGCCGAAGCTCGGGGCTCAGGGCGTCTTGAGGCAGCCGAACAGCGACTTGAACGGCGTGTAGTAGAAGACGAACGAGCACATCTCGTTGGCTGTCTTCTCTCCGTAGTTCACCTCGTAGTTGTCCGTGTTGTCGTACCAGCAGCGGACGTGGATCGTGTCCGTCTTGGACACGTGGAATTTGGCCGGCACAGTGGGCTGATCCTGGAAGGACCACTCGGCCGAATAGAGCACCTCGTCTCCGGGGTTCGCCCCGCGGGAGACTTCGATCTTCTTGCCGCGCTGGTGCATGTGCCCGAACACGGCGAAGACGTCCATGTCCCGCCCGATCGGCGAGCAGGTCTGAGACTCCACCGCATCCATCGTCTGCGCGGGGATGTGGAGATCGCGGTTGTCGAAACCGAACATGCCCGCGGTCGTCACGTTGGGGTCCTTGGTCGTGTGGAAGATGATGTGCGCCTTGTCGGTCACCTCGTCCGGGAGCGTATTGAGCAGGTGGAGCTGCACGAGGATCTGACCGCCCGCGGGGACGGGGAGCGCGGCTCCGTCCGGCATCTTGAGAGTGCCGCTCTCGATGCCGCCGCCGTAGATGGGGAGCCAGTTGTCCTTGGAGAGCTCGGGGCAGTTGAACACCCCTTCCGGCTCGTCCGTGCCGATGGTTTGATAGATGCCGAGGTGGTGAATCGCCTTGCCGTAAATCGGCTCCACCTCGGTGATGAACATCTTGGCGTCCGCCGGAACGCGGGTGGTGAAGCACATGTAGTTCACCTCCTCGCCTGGCTTCACGGTGTAATTGGCGGTGTCGAACTCGTAGGTGTCCCCGGCCGGCGCATTGCCGCCCGTCCCGGAGCTCGTGCTCGCGGTCGTCCCGCCGGTGCCGGAGGAGCCTGTCTCTTGGGTTCCCCCGCAGCCGGCGAGCAGGGCCAAGGTTGTCAACATCAGTGCGGTGCGGTTCGCGTGCATTGGCGCAGGATCTGCGCGCGCCCTCCGAGCGTCAAGCGACTTGCAGCGGCGATTCGCGGAAAACGATCAGCGCTTCACGGCCACGAAGCTGCCGGCGCGGGTCTCCGCGAGGCCGGCTTCTCGGGAGTAGGCCAGGCGGCCTCGGACCCAGGTTTGCTCCACGACTCCCTGGAACGTGCGGCCCGCGTACGGGGTGACCTTGTGGCGGTGACGCACGCCCTCGGGCGCGATCGTCACGCTCGCCGCGTCGTCCCACACCACGATGTCGGCGTCGAAACCCTTCGCCAGGCGGCCTTTTCGATCCGCGAGGCCCGCGAGGCGCGCCGGGGCCTCGGCGTTCCAGGCGAACATCCGCCCGAGATCGTGGCCCCGAGTCTTGGCGTGCGTCCACAGAACCGAGAGGCCGAATTGAAGGCCCGCGATTCCACCCCACGCTCCCAGGAAATCGCCCGTCTCCGGCCTCTTGAGCGGCGGCGTGCACGGGGAGTGATCCGACACGACCATGCCAATCGCGCCGGACGTGAGGCCTCGCCACAGGCCCTCTCGATTGGCCGCGTCGCGGATGGGAGGGGCGCACTTGAAATGGGTCGCTCCGTCCGCGATCTCCTCCGCGGAGAACGTCAGATAATGGAGGCACGTCTCGGCGGTGATCGGGACGCCGTCCGCCTTTGCGGCCTCGATCATCGGGATCGCCGACGCGCTCGCGAGGTGGACGATGTGCGCCGGACAGCGGTGCTTCCGGGCCAGGTCGATGACCATCGCGATCGCCTCGTCCTCCGCCGCGTTCGGGCGCGACCGCAAATACGTGGCGTAGCTCCGCGGGTCCGCCTTCTCCGCCGCGAGGCGTGACTCCGCCGCTTCCAGCGGGCCCGGCACCTCCGCGTGCACCAGGAGCGTGAGGCCGAGATCGCGCAGCACCGGCATCGCGAGGTCGAGATCCGCGCGGCCCACGCACGGAAACTCGTCGACGCCGGAGGGGCAGAGAAAGCACTTCGCGCCCGGAACACCGATGTCCGCGAGGCCGCGGAGATCCGCCGCATTGCCGGGGACGACGCCGCCCCAGAAGGCCACGTCGACGTGGAGCTGATCTTCCAGACTCCGCATCTTCGTCTCGGCCGCCGCGCGCGAGGTCGTCGCGGGGATGCAGTTCAAGGGCATGTCGACGACGGTGGTGATCCCGCCCGCCGCCGCGGCCTCCGTCGCTGTCCGGAAGCCTTCCCACTCCGTGCGCCCCGGCTCGTTGATGTGAACGTGGCTGTCCACGACGCCGGGGGTCACGAGCTTGTCGCCCGCGTCCACCACCTTCGCGGCGTGTCCGACGACGTCGGCCGAGGTGATGTCGACAATCTTGCCGTCGCGCACGTGGATCGCCGCGGGCGCGACGCCGCCGGGCAAGAGCACGCGCCGGCCGACGAGGACGAGATCGGTCATGGGGAGTCTCCGGAGATGCAGATTCGATGTCGCGGATTCACGGGCTCGGCGTCCCGGAGGAGGCGGGCTGTCCGGGCTGGGCCGCTCGCTCGGAGGCCCCGAACGCGCGGATCACCTTCACGAGCTCCGCCACGACCTCGGGCTTCTTCACGAGATCGGGGTTGGCGGGCATCACGCTCGATTTGCCGACGGCATGGCCGCCCATCAGGATCGCCTTCGAAATCCCTTCGTCCGTCGCCTGCTCCTGCCACTTCAGATCATGGTAGTTGCGCGGCTTGGGGTTGAGGGAGCCGCTCGATGGGCCGTTTCCGCGACCCTCGGGGCCGTGGCAAGGAGTGCAGCGCTCGGCGAAGATCGCTTTGGCCTCCTCCGCGGGGCTCGCGTACGTCTTGTCGGGCGCGGTCTCCACCGGGATATCCACCGGGCCGTCCGCGTGCAGATTGGCACCTTGCGCGATCCACGCGCCGAGCAGCCTGCGCTCCGTCTCGGTGATGAACGTCAGGTTGCCGAGCGGCATCGTCTTCGTCTGCACGGCTCGCACGAAGATGCGCGGCGCGTACGAGGCGATCCGCTCCGGCGAGTCGAACATCACGCCGGACGGCGGGGCCGCGAACGAGGGATTCGTCGGCTTCTCCGAATGGCACGTCACACAGCGCGTCTGGATGATCTGCTGCGCTGTCGCGAAGGACACGGGCGGGCCCGCCGCATAGGCCGGATCGATCGCGATCGCCTTCGGCGCCGTGAGGAAGACGACCGCGCCGAACGCCGCGAGCGTGCCGATGAACACCACCGGATGCGTGCTCTTCCGGAAGTTCATGATGTACTTCGCGCCCGCTCCTGCGATGAAGAGCAGGCCCAGCACGAGCCACGGCAGCGGGTGGCCGTAGAGCGCCGGGAAGTGGTTCGACAGCATCGTGAAGAGGACGGGCAGCGTCAGATAGTGATTGTGCGTCGACCGCGATTTGGCGCGCGCGCCGTACGACGTGTCGACCGGACGCCCCGCCTCCGTGGCCGCGAGCATGTGTTTCTGCGCCGGGATGATCCGGAAAAACACGTTCGACGCCATGATGGAGCCGAGCATCGCGCCGATCTGCAGGAAGGCCGCGCGCGGCGTGAAATAGCGGCTGATCCCGAAGGCTGTCCCCACGATCAGGACGAAGCCCACGACCCCGAACACCCGGTTATCCTTCACCAGCGGAGTCCGACACAAGAGGTCGTAAATCACCACTCCGCCGAGGATGAGTCCCAGGCTGATGTGCACCGCGGCGAGGTGCGAGAGAGGCGACGTCGCGTCGAGCAACATGGCCTTTCCGCCGAGGTAATAGACGATGATCAGCAGCAGAAAGCCGGTGATCCAGGTGGTGTAGGACTCCCACTTGAACCAGTGCAATTTCTCCGGCAGCTTGTCGAGGCTCTTTCGCTTGACGACCTCGTAGAAGCCGCCGGAGTGCGCCATCCACAGCTCGCCGACGACGTCCCCCGGCAGGTCGCGGCCGGATTTGCGGAGCTGGCTGTCGAGCCACATGAAGAGGAACGAGTCCCCGATCCACATGATCGCAGCGATCACGTGGGCCCACCGCACGACGAGGTTCAGCCACTCCTGGACGACCGGGCTCATGGAAGCGCCGACAGTAGCGGCAGACTTTGCGGGATCCAAGAGGCTTGAGCCCGCGACGCTCTTCGGTGCCGGGCGTCAGCTCACGAGGTGGCCGCCCGTGACGAGAATCGCAGCGGCCGCGACGGAGGCGCCGACCAGCGACCAACCGACGCGCTTCAGGGCGCGCGGGTGGGGCGGCATCGCGGCGATCGCGAGGGCCACCAGGATCATCGGCGCGGCCGCGGCGGCGCAGAACCACGGCACCGTGCCGGTGAGCGCGAACGCGACGGCGAGGGTGGCCGGCACGAGGAGCGGCGCCACGCGACGGAGCGCGCCGGTGCGGGCCTTCTGGTGCGCGATGACCGCGCGGACTGCCCACGTCGACGCGCCGAACGCGACCGTCCACGCGCCCCACGCGCCCCACGCCGTCGCGACCGGCACGCCCGCCGCGATCGCCGCGGGGATCGCGACGCCCGCGAGCGCCGCGGCCGCCGCCATCTCTCCGACCGTCGTCTTCTCTTTGCCCTGCGTGACGAGCCACCCCACGAACGCGCCGAGCACGAGCGGCGAAACCGCGGCGATCAGCGCCTGCATCGGGGCCGTGAGCGCCGCCGCCACCCCGGAGACGGCCGCGAGCAACATCAGCTCTCCGAGGCGCCTCTTCGCGCGCGCGCCGGCCTCCCGACGAGCCTTGTCGCCCCGCTTTCCGAGCAGGATGAGCAGCGGCTCGTGCGCGAAAAAGACGGCGGATCCAGCGATCCCGAGGCCCAACGCCCCGACGGTGGGGCGCCCCATCGCGAGCGCGGCGGCGAGCGGAACGAACAGTTGACCATAGGCCCCGTGCTCGCGCGGCGCGAGCGATCGAGGACCGGCGGTCTCCGGGCGAGGACGCATGACAGGCGCTCTTAGCACCGCGTGTGCCGCCGCGGACGAGAGCGGCGCCGGCCGCGCGGAGGAGGGGATTCGCCGCACGAAAGGCCGCCGCGCGCGCACCGATCGGCGGGGACGCGACGGATCCGAACGGACGGATTCTCAAGAATGAGAAGCGGGCGGCGCGGCTTCGTGCGCGGGGCGGCGCGGGGGATGCGCCGGTTTCGTGAAGATGAGAGAGGCGGATCGCGCGGGGAGCGGCGGATCCTGCGAACTTCGGCTCCGCGGCGCCGGTCCACGCGCGGCACCCGGTTTGCCAGGTGGGGAGTCGCCATGGATGCTGTGAAGCCGCGGGGAATCGACGTGCGCGGGGAGCCTTTTCGCCTCTTCTTTCCGATCGCGATCGCGCTCGGGGCCGGCGGCGTCGCGCACTGGGTGCTCTGGGGGACCGGCGTTCTGCCGCAGTACCTCGGGACGTTTCACGCGGTCACGCAGGCGCAGGGGTTCTTGCTGGCGTTCGCGGCCGGATTCCTGATGACGGCGGTGCCGAAGCGCACGCAGACCGCGCAGGCGTCGTGGCTCGAAATCGGGGCGCTCGCGGCGCTGATCCCGGGGGTGTCGTTCGCGGAGCTGTTCAATGCGCCGCTGCTCGCACAGGCCCTCTTCGCGGCGGCGCTGGTCGTGATCATCCAGTTCGCGGTGCGGCGGTTCGTGGGGCGCGCGGCCGGGCGGCGGCCTCCGGCGTCGTTCGTGATGGTGCCGGTCGGCTTCCTCGCGGGCCTCGTGGGGGCCTGTCTGCGGATGGTCGCGATGTTCGGAGTCGGCCCGTCGTGGGTCGGCTCGCTGGGCCGGAGTCTCGCGCTCGAAGGCGTGTTTTCGTGCCTGGTGCTCGGGGTCGGTGCGTTCTTCTTCGCGCTCGCGCTGCGCGGTCAGGCGGCGCCGGATCTGGGGAAGAACGCGGGCGATTCGCGGCGCGCGGTCCTGTACGGGGCCGCGGGGCTCGCGATGATGGCGGGGCTCGCGCTCCAGGACATGGGGAGTGTGCGGACTGGCCTGCTCGTGCGCGCGGCGGTCGCTATCGTCGTGCTCGTGGGCGCGAAGGCGCACGTGCCGCCGTCCAAGCCGGGCTGGAATCGAAGGCTGATGTGGCTGTCGGCGTGGGCGTTCCCCGCGGGCCTCCTGCTCGCGGCGGCGTTTCCGGACGATCGGGTGGCGTGGATGCATGTCGCGTTCGTCGGCGGATTCGGCCTCTTGGCGTTCTCGGTGGGCGCGCACGTGACGCTCGGTCACGCCGGCTACGAGGCGCAGCGCGACGGCCGTCCGTGGCAAGCCGCGGTGTTCGGCGGCTTGTTCGTCGCGGCGATGGCGATGCGCGCGACAGCCACGCACATGCCGCAGGTCTACCTCGGCTGGCTCGCGACGGCCGCAGCGATCTGGCTCGCCGGCGCGCTGATGTGGGCGGCGTTCCTGATCCCGAAGATGTGGAGTCCGCCGATCGGAAACGCCTCCGGCTGACAGCGGATAAGGAGGTTTTTCCCAAATCACGAAATGATGCCCACCCGAGCATTCATCCTATCTTCAAATCTCCTTCTTCGAAAGGCCTTCTCGGAACGAGCGTGGGCCGGAGTGGGACCGCGCGCGAGCGGAGCGGCCTGCTACGCCATGACCGTGTCTGAGCGAACGTAGGCGCGAACGAAGTTGAGCGCCGGTGGAGCGAGCTCCCGCAGCGGAGCAGGACGCGAGCACGTGCGCGGTCCCACGCAGGCTCACGCCGCGCCCCAACCCCCTGCGCCGTCTTCTCTCTCTGAAACGTGATGAATGCTCAGGTGCCCACCCCGGTCGGTGCTCGGCGCTTCGCGCCTGCGCGCCGCCCGCCCCTCCCAAAGCGTCTGATTCTCAGCCGCAGGGAGGGGACCGCTCCATCATTGGGGATGTCCTCAAGAACACTCCAACGCTCCCCTCCCTTCGCGAACCGGCCGCCACTGGAAGGACGGAGTCCGGTCCGCGAAGGCGGAGCGGAGCTTGGCTCCGCGGAGTCCGCAGCGGAGCGGATGCAGTCCTTGACGTTGTAACGAAGAGAGCGATTTGGGAGGGGCGGGCGCGCGTAGCGCGACCGGGGGTGGGCACTTCTTGTGACTGGCTTTATGGGGTCGCGATGGAGACTGTCGTGGTGGCGGTCGCGACGATTGCCTCGTTGACGGTCCAGGTGCCGAGCTTCGAGAGGCGGAAGTGGCGGACTGCCGCGTTCGGTGAGGGGGAGACGAAGAGGAGCTCGGCGTCGGCGGTGGCGATTCCGCGGGCCAACGAGGGCTCCAGGTTCGCGAGCGGCGCGTTCTGTGGGGTGCCGCCGCCCAAGGCCTGAGTCCATGCGACCGCGCCGGGGGAGACGTCCGCTGTCCAGACATCGAGGCTGAAGGTGCTGTTGGCCGCGTCCACCTTGCGATACGCGAAGATGGCTCCACCCTGCGCGCGCGGCGCGATCGCGAACCTGCGCGGCGGGGTCGCCGACGCGGCGAACGCGGGCGCTCCGAGCGTGCCTGTCTGTGGAGGGCCGCTGTCCGGGAGGAGGAGCCAATCGAAGGTGTGCTCTCCGCTGGGCTGGCGACGGAGCGCGACTAGGAGCGCGCCGATCCCCGGGATCGATGTGACGGCCGGCTGCGCGTCGCTGTAATTGCCCTCCAGCGCCGTGAGGGGAGGGGACCACGCGCCGCCCAGATACCGGCGCTCGACGAGCCGCGCCGTGCCGTCCGCATAGAAGAACGACACATGGCCCTGCCGCGCGACCGCGTTGCCGGAGAAGGCGCTCGTGGTCTCCGGGACGAGCTCGTACGCGCCGAGCGTGTTGTCGCCCACCTTCGACTGGAAATGCTGGAGATTGGTGCTCTCGATGAAGAGGGTGAGCGCGTCGTCCGTCGTGGCCATCGCCGGGAAATAATTGGCCGCCGCGCCCTGATCGCCGAGCATCCACTGGCCCTTTCCCGTCCAGCCGGTCGACGTCTTCCAGCGGGCCCACTGGAGGGTCTGCGCGCCGCCCTGACGAATGACGCCGACGCCCTCACCATGCGAATCGAACGCGATCTGCGAGGCGCCGAGCTGCGTGTAGACGCTGCCGGGGAGGAGCGTCGTCCACGGCGGGTTCGCCGCCGGATCGAACTGGCCGTAGACGAGGTGTGCGTCGGTCGAATACGTGGAGACGGCCATCGCGAGCGCGATCGGCTCTGTGCAGAGGCCCGTGGAGCACCAGCCGCTCGCGCAGTCCGCGTTGCGCTTGCACTTCTTTCCGAGCTCGCACGGCGAGCAGAGGCCGCCGCAGTTCAGGTCGGTCTCGCCCGTGTCCTGGATGGCATTCCCATCATCGCAGACGGCCGGGACGCACGCGCCGGACTGGCAGAGTCCACCGCTGCACGGGGTGCCCTCGGCCTTCGGCGCGTGGCCCACGAGGCCGCCGCCGCACGCGTCCCAGGTGCACTCCACGCCGTCGTCGGCGTCGTCGTCGCGCGGGGCGCCCTGAACCAGGTTGCCCTCGCCGTCGCAGAGATCGGCTTTGCAGTCGCCGGGGGTCGGATCCTGGACGATCTGGCCCGCGGGGAACAGGGTGTATTCGCAGACGCCCGCGACGCACTCGGCCTTCTTGCAGTCCGAAGACTTGCAGTCGGGGCCGCACGGGAGCTCGCCGCCGGTGCCGCCCGTCGTGGAGGTCGCGCCGGTGCCGCCGCCGCCGGTGTGGCCGCCGCCCCCGGTGGTGCCGCCGGTCGCGCCGCCGCCCCCCGAGGTCGTCGTGGTGCCGCCGGTCGTGCCCGCGGTGAGGCCGAGCAGATCCTGGCACGCCGTCGCGGTGAGGAACGTGAACGGGATCGCCGCGAAAACAAGGGGTCTTCTCACCATCGTCCCTCCACGGTGACGCCGCCCGGGCGGAGAGCGACGGTCGGCGCCGTGGGGCGGAGCGCGGGCCACACGACGAGGCCGACGCCCGCCGCGAGCATCACGCCGCCCGCGATGAACGAGATGGTGGAGCCGGCCGCCGCGGTGATCGCGTCCGCGCGCAGCGAGAGGCCCTCTTCGTTGCAGACGTCGCGCGCGAGGTCGCAGGGGCCGCGGTTGCTCTGGTTCTGCTTCGCGATCGCGAGGGCGCCGAGCACGCCGCCCGCCGCGAGGCCGAGGATCCCGACGCCGCCCGCGACGAGGCCCGCGCGCGCCAGCGGATCGCTGAAGAGCGACGGGGATCGCGGTGGAGGCGGGAGCGCGCTCGGCGTCGCGGAGGCGGGAGGCGGCGCGGTCGCGCACGGGGGCGCCGCTTCGGTTTGGGTCGAGGGCGCGGGGATCTCGATCGTCTCCGTGGCGCCGGGCGTGCGCAGATCGACGGTCTTCGAGAACGGCGGGCGCTTCGGCGCGGTGACCTCCACCGTGTGCTGGCCCGGATCCAGCGGGACCGCGAAGCCCCACTGCGCCTCGCCGAGGAGCACGCCGTCGCGGCGCACCACGAGGCCGGGCACGCGCGCGGCGTCGGGCACGATGACCTTGAGGCGCGACAAACGCGGCGCGAGCGCGGTGATGCGCTCACGGGCGAAGGCCTCGCGCTTCTGCTGTCCGCTCGCGGCCATCGCGTCGGCGACCTCGGTGTAGAGGGTCCACGCGCTCGCGAGCTTGCCGGCCTGCTCCAGACACTCGGCCAGGTAGAACTTGGTGCCGGGCGCCGCGTCGAGGCGGAGGCTCTCGTCGAGCTTCGCGCACGCCTCGGCGGTGGAGCCTTTTTTCCGCAGCGCCATCGCCTCGTCGAAGAGGGCCTGCGCGGCGGCCTTCGCCTCCTGGCTCGCGCCGGGTTTCGCCTGCGAGAGCGCGGCGCGCGGCGCCCCGAGCGTGACGAGGGCCACGAGGATCGTCGCGCAGAGAGGCCTCTTCATTGCCGGCGTTCCCCGAACGGATCGGCCCCGGTGGGCGCGGGTTTCGTCGCGGGGCCGCGGCGCTGCGGGGCCGCCGTCGTCGCGGCCTTCGCGGTGTCGGCGGTCGCGTCCTTCGTGCCGGTCGCGGGGGGCGCCGGATCCGCGGAGGCGCTCGCGGGGACGGGCGGCGTCGGGTCCACCGCGCGCGTCGCCACGATCGCCGTCGCCGCGCTCGGGACGGCCGAATTCGCGGGCTGCGACGTCGCGTCGGTCGCGCCGGCCGCGTTGCCCGCGCTCGACGAGCGCCGCTCGCGCAGGATCATCGTGACGCCGATCACGAGGCCGATCGCGAGGCCCGCGAGGGCGATCCATTTGAAGCGGCGGGATTGCAGGCGGCGCGCGATCTCGGTCGCGTCGTGCGACGGGCGCGACGCCGTGGCGAGGCTCGCGCTCCAGGGATCGATCACGGAGGACGACGGCGGCGCGACCGAAGGCCCCGCGGCCGGCGCGGCCGGCGCGGACGGCGCGGACAGCGGATCGAAGGGGGCCGCGTCCGGCGATCCGGAGGGCGGCGGCGCGGAGATCAGCGGCGCGGCCGGTGCGTCCGACGAGATCAGCTCCCCGAGGTCCGGCAGGGTCATCTGCGAGCCCGCGCGCGTCGCCGTCACGCCGAACGGCGCCAGCGCGTCGCGCAGCGCGATCGCGTCCGGGAAGCGCTTTTCGCGATCTTTTTGAAGGCAACGATCCACGACCGCCGCGAGCCCCGGCGGCACGTCGGGCCGCAGCGTGAGCAGCGAGGGCGGCGTCGCGTCCAGCACCATCTTGCACGCGACCGCGAAGTTCGGCGCGGCGAACGGCGCGACGCCGGTGAGCAGCTCGTACAGCACGACGCCCGCGGACCAGATGTCGCTGCGGCCGTCGAGCGTCATCCCGCGGACCTGCTCGGGGGACATGTACCGGGGCGATCCGAGGATGTCGCCCTTCTTCGTGATCGGCGCCTCCTGCGGCAGCTCCAGCTTGGCGACGCCGAAATCGAGGAGCTTCACGACGCGGCGACCGTCGGGGCGCTTCACGATGAAGAGGTTCGCGGGCTTGAGATCGCGGTGCACGATCCCCTGCGAATGGGCCTCCGCGAGCGCGCGGCACGCCTGATCGAGGATCGCGACGACGTGCTCGAACGCCATCGGCGCTTGCCGCTTCTTCATGAGCGACGCGACGTCGTAGCCCTCCAGGTACTCCAGCACCATGAACGGGACGCCGTTCTCCAGCGTGTCGACGTCCATGACGCGGACGATGTGCTCGCTCGACAACCGCAGGGCCGCGCGGGCCTCCCGCAGCATGCGGGCCGACATCGACGGGTCGTTCGCGAGCGAGGAGTGCAGCACCTTGATCGCGACCGGCTCGTCGAGGCGGAGGTGGCGGGCCTTCAGCACGACGCCCATCCCGCCGCGTCCGAGCACGCCCTCGACCGCGTATTTGCCTCCGATGACGCGATCCACCCACGCCCTGTCACCCCCCGAAGGGCTGGGCCGTTGAGGGACCGTCGGTCCGTCGAGAGGTGCACCCGATCGCGACACCGGGCCCCAGGTTATCTCTCTGGCCGCTGAATGCCGAGAGTCGTCATCTTGTACGTGAGCGTTCGGAGCGGCAGTCCGAGCCTTTGTGCAGCTTTCGTCTTGTTCCAGTCACAAGCTGTCAGCACCTCGATGAGCAGCCGACGCTCGTGCGCCATCATCTCCGCGCGCAAATCGACCTCTCCGCGGGGGGCCACGACCGGGGGCGGCGCGGTCATCGGCGGCGCCATCGGCGGCGGCGGCGCGAGCGTCCCTCGCTCCGGCGCTTCTTCGGCGACGGCGGCCTGGATCTTCTCCGGGAGGTCCGACACCTCGATGCGGCCGTGCTGCGCGACCACCAGCGCGCGCTCGATGGCGTTGCGCAGCTCGCGCACGTTGCCCGGCCAATCGTAGTTGGTGAGCGCGCTCATCGCCTCCGGATCGACGACGGTGCGCGGGTCGGCCCCGGCGTTCGCGAGGAACCGCTGCACGAGCGGCGCGACGTCCTCCTTGCGATCGCGCAGCGGCGGGATGCGCACGATCATCGTCGCGAGCCGGTAATAGAGGTCGGAGCGGAACCGGCCCTCCTCCGACATCTTCTCCAGATCGCGGTGCGTCGCGGCCACGAGGCGCACGTCGACGCTGATCTCGCGCGTGGAGCCGACGCGCGTGAGGCGCTGCGTCTCGAGCACGCGGAGCAGCGCGGCCTGCGCGGCGGGCGACAGCTCCCCGATCTCGTCGAGGAACACGGTGCCGCCGTCCGCGGCCTCGAACACGCCTTTTTGCTGGGCGAGCGCGCCGGTGAACGCGCCCTTCTCGTGGCCGAACAGCGTGCTCTCGACGAGCTGCGCGGGGATCGCGCCGCAGTTCACGCTCACCATCGGGCGGTCGCGCCGCGGGCTGCGATCGTGCAGGTGGCGCGCGAGGACCTCTTTGCCGGTGCCGGTCTCGCCCCAGAGCACGACGGGCACGCGCGCGGCCGCGGATCGCTCCACGAGCGCGAGCGTGCGGCGCATCGCCTCCGAGGCGACGACGGGGCCCGCGACGGTGATGAGCTTCGTGTCCGACCAGGCGCCTTCGAGCGCGACGTTCACGGGGCTCGCGAGCGTCGCGGCCTCGACGGCGGAGCGCGCGCGATCGATCAGCTTGTCCGCCGACATCGCCGCATCCGGGAACGGCGCCACCCCGACGAGCAGCGGGCAGTCGTCGGCCGAGGGCGCCGCGGCGATGGCCTTCGCGATCGCGTGCGCCGTCTTCGCGTCGGCGGAGGGAGCCAGCGCGAGCACCGCGTCCCGCCGGACGCGCCCCACCTCCGCGCCGTCGCCGATCGCCGCGCGCACGCGGTGGACCCAGCGGCTCACGTCTCCGGGCGCGACGGTGTGCGTGTCCTCGGGGTTCACGATGCCGGTGCCGCGCACGAACAGCACCGCGAGCCGGCTCGACGTGCGCTGCGCCTCTTCGATCGCCTGCGCGAGCGCCTTTCGGAAGCCGGGCTCGTCCCCGAGGGCGCCCGGGACGGCGTTGGGCGCGAGCAGGTGCACCCGCACGACCACGTTGCCGAGAAGCGCCTCTCCGCCGACGGGCAGCTCGCAGCGATCGACCGCGACGCCGTTCACCCACGTGCCGTTCGTCGACTTCAGATCCTGGAGCACCACGCGATCGTTCTCGCCGAGGACGAACCGAGCGTGCGCGCGCGACAGCGAGCGATCCGGGATCCGCACGTCCGCCGGGGCCGAGCGCCCGACGAGCACGGGCATCCCCGGAGAGAGCCCCGTCACGTGCACGCCGTCGTGGTGGAAGATCGAGATGGCGAGGTGCTTGCCGGCCGCGCCGAGGAGCGCTCCGGGTCCTCGGATCAACGTCGTCTCGCTGTCCGAGAGATCGTGTCCTGCGTTCGATGCGGAGGGAGGCTTCATTCGAAGGCGTGCGTGGCGCGGGCGAGCGTGGGGCACGTTACCACAAGCCTGCGCGCTCCCTCCGCGGAGGCTGCGTTCACGCGCTGCTCTTCGTCGCGCCGGCCGATGCCTCCGCGGCGCTGACCTCGTTCGGCTTCGGCGCCGCGCGGACGGGGCCGGGCGTGGGCGTGCCGATCGTCTCGTTCGTGGCCGGCAACACGATGCTGAAGGTGCTGCCTTTCCCTTCGTACGAGCGCACCTCGATGCGGCCGCCGGCCCCCTCGATGATGTTCTTGCTGGTCGCGAGGCCGAGGCCGGTGCCCTTCTCCTTCGTCGTGAAGAAGGGCTGGAACAGGTTCCGCAGCACGTTCTGCGAGATGCCGGGGCCGTTGTCCGCGACCGTCAATTCGACGAACGGCTCGTCCGTGCCGGCCTGTCCGGGCCGCGTCCCGAGGCCGAGCCGCACGCGCGTCGACACGGTGATGCGGCCGCGCCCCTTCATCGCCTGCACGCCGTTGCGATACAGGTTCATGAACACCTGCCGGAGCTGCTCGGGATCGATCGCGACGCGCGGCAAGCTCGGATCCAGGAGCACCTCCACCTGGAGATCGTCGCTGCTCCGCTCGTTCGCGAGGAACCGGAGCGTCTGCTTCACCACGGAGTTGATGTCGGTCGGCACCTTCACGCCGGGGTTGGGGCGCGCGTAATCGAGGATCGATCCGAGCACGCGATCGAGCCTGTCCACCTCTTCGAGGATGATGTTCAGGAACTCGCGCGAGGCCGGATCCGGCTCTCCGGTCGCGTCCGTCGGCTCCGTGAGGAGCTGCGCCGCGCCCTTGATCGCGCCGAGCGGGTTGCGGATCTCGTGCGCGAGGCCCGCCGCCATCCGGCCGAGCTCCGTCAGCCGATCGCGGTTCTTCATCTGCGAGTAGACGCGCGAGTTCTCGACGACGACCGCGATCTTCGAGGCGAAGTCCTGCAGCACCGCGAGCTCCTCGGGCGAGAACGCGTCGCGCACGCGGGTGTCCACGAGCACGAGGAGGCCGATCAGCATGCGCTCCTGATCGCGCACGCCGAGCACGACGCCGGTCTTCAGCGCGCCGAGCGCCTCCGCGGCCGCGACCACGGCGCTCGCGGCCGTTCGAGAGCCCTTGTCCAGATCCGGCTCGGGGCGCGGGCGCGCCTCGCGCTGCACCTCTTCGAGATCGACGGGGCCGCGCTCCAGCCGATCGAGGAGCGCGCGCGTCGCCGCGGACTCGATGCGCACGGGGACGCCGGGGCCGAAGCCCGCGAGCTTGTCGAAGCCCGTGCCCTCGGGATCGCGGAGGTACAGCGCGCCGGCCGTCACGCGCCGCGACTGCTCGACGGCGCTCACGACGATCTTGCCCATCTCGTCGACCTGCAGCGTGTGCACGAGGCGCTGCCGCGCCTCCGCGAGCGACCTCTCCAGATCGACGCGCTCCCGGAAGAAGAGGCGCTGGATCTGCTCCTCGACGCGCGCGCGCAGCGGGTCCACGACGACGAGCAGCACGATCGCCGCGAGGACCGCGTTCAGGTACATCGTGTTGAAGCGGCCGACGAACTCGACGAGCACGAAGAAGATGCCCGCGAGGAGGAACGCGACGGCCGTCGCCACGAGCAGGCGGCCCAGCATCTCGTACATGTCGAGCAGCCGCTCGTGACGGAGCGCCTGCGCGAGCATGAAGAGGAACACGACGGAGAGCGCCGCGCCGACCGGCGGCAGGTCCGGCACGAGGAACGAGGCGTACTCCATCACGCTCGCGAGGCACGCCATCGCCCCGACGACGACGAGGAACCGCACGCGCCGCTGCGTCGCGCGCGAGGTCGACTGCTCGCCGCGCTGGCCGAGCGTGAAGAGGCCCGACGACAGGAGCGCGAACACGTAGATGAGCAGGCCGACGCGGACGATCCGCGACTCCTGCAGGCCGATCACGAGCAGCGCCATCGGCAGGACGAGCACGCCCGCGAACTTCACGAGGCGCGAGCGGTGCCCCGGCTCGTGCGGGATCATCGCCTCGAAGAGCTGGAGCGCGAACTGCGGCAGGAGCACCGCGAGGATGGCCGTGAAGCGCTCCCAGATCTCCGCGCGGAAGAAGCCGAACAGCGACTGCGCGAGGTACCAGAGCCCCACGTCCGCCGCGAACGCCGCGAAGAGGAGGTGCACCGTGCGCACGCGCCCTCGGAGCAGCGTGGACGCGGCGATCGCGAGCGCGAGCGCGCCACAAACCAGCGTCGTGCGGGTCCGGAGGTCGAGCGGCACGAGCTGAGGCTAGAACAATGGATGGAAGAGCGCGATCGAGGCGGCGCGTCGATCGTGTCGGAGGACGGGGAGGCTCAGCGGCGGCCGGTCACCGGCACGATCGACGTCTTCGTCGACGAGTCGAGCGGGTTCGATCCGCCGGGCTTCCCCGAGTCGTTCGACTGGCCGTAGTGCCAGGGCTGGGGCTGCGGATCTTCGTGCGGGCTGCCGTTCATGCAGTCGGTGCCGTGGACCTGAGTGGGCGCCGAGTCGTCCGTGTCGTCCGCGCCGTCCGCCGGGTCGAGGTGCTGCGCGGCCTGCGCCACGTCCTCCTCCCCATCGGACTCGGAGTCGGTCGATTGCTGGCAGCCGAACGCGCCGATCGCCAGCGCAGCGGCCAGCGCGAGAACAGCCCTCGTGCTCATGTGTCTTCCTCCGAAACTCCGCCGAATTGATACTGTTTGACGAGCTGCGAGAGGCGCGGGCGCTTCATCCCGAGGAGCGCCGCCGCCCTCGTGATGTTCCCTTTGCTCTCGGTCAAAGCTCGCTGAATGCATTCTCGTTCGATGTTGCGTTTGAGGTCGTGAAGGCTGACGCCGGAGCGGATGTGCAGATAGGCGACCTCGGTCGGATCCGCGCCGTCCCGTGCATTCTTTGACGGGTCCACGGGCAGATCGCCAGCGTCCACATCATCGCTTGCAATGTCGATACCATCGCCGTCCCCGGGCGGCCCGCTCCCCAACGAAGGGGCGCTCGGCGCGGCTGAAATGCGGCCATTTCCGTTTTGCAATGCGGAGACGGCCTGGGGGGACGAGGGGCGGCCGGCCGACGGGAGCGCGTCACCGCGTGCGTTCGCCGCCGAGGTGTCGGAGCGGCGGTCCGGCGGGACGTCGGCGAGATCGATGCCGCGGAGGCTGTCCACGTTGGCCACCAGATCCGGTAGCTCGATGGCTTCGCCCTCCGCGAAGAGGGAGGCCGCGCGCAAGGCGTTCTCCAGCTCGCGCACGTTTCCGGGCCAGCGATGGCGCAGGAGGCCGGTCATCGCCTGCGAGCTGATGCGCTTCGCCGGGGCCGACCGCTCGGAGGCGATGCGCCCGAGGATCGCGTCGGCGATGAGGGGCAGATCCGAGAGGCGCTGGCGCAGCGCAGGGACTTCCAGCACCACGCCGGTGAGGCGGAAGTAGAGGTCCTCGCGGAACTCGCCGCGCGCGACCATCGCCTTCAAATCGCGGTGCGTGGCGCACACGACGCGGACGTTCGCGCGGATGGGGGTGACGCCGCCGACGCGCTCGAAGGTCTTCTCCTGGAGGACGCGGAGCAGCGCGACCTGTGTGCGCGCGGAGATGTCGCCGATCTCGTCGAGGAAGAGGGTGCCGCCCTCCGCCATCTCGAAGCGGCCGCGACGGCGCGCGACGGCGCCGGTGAACGCGCCCTTCTCGTGACCGAAGAGCTCGGACAGGAGCAGCGTCTCCACCAGGGCAGCGCAGTTCACCTTCACGAGGGGGCCGGCCTTGCGCTGGCTCGCCTGGTGGATGGCCTCCGCCACGAGCTCTTTGCCGGTGCCGCTCTCGCCGTGGATGAGGACGGTCGCGTCGGACGGGCCGATCTTCTGCACCGCGCTCAGCAGCGCGACGATCGAGGCGTCGCGCCCGACGATCTTGCGGCCGGAGGGCGGGGGAGGCGCCGAGTTACCTGCGCGCAGCGAGGCCGGGATCGCGACGGGGACGTCCGGGAGATCGCCGTCGTCGCCCGCGAGGGAGCGGAGCGTGGTGGGGCCCGCGAAGGCCGCGGCGGCCTCGCGCTCCATCGCGGCCGCGAGCTTCGCGAGGTCCTCGAAATCGCGCAGGGCGAAGAGGCGCTCGCGCACCGGATCCGGGAGCGCCTCCGCCATGCCGTTGCGCAGCGCGAGGGCGTTGCCGAGGTGCGCGCGGGCCCGATCGACGTCGCCCGCGTCGCGCGCCGCGTGGCAGAGGAGCACGTGCGCCTCGATGCCGACGGTGCGGTTGTCGGCCTGTCCGGCGAGCCGCAGCGCCTCGGTCGAGAGCTCGGCGTACGGGGCGCCCGAGGCGCGCGCGATGAGCGCCTCGATCAGGAAGGCCTCCGAACGATCCTTCGTGGTGGTGCTCGCGGGCTTCGCCTTCTCCATCGCGTCGGCCGCGCGGACCACGTCGCCGTCTTCGAGCGCGATGCGCGCGGCGAGGCGGTGGCAGCGCCCGAGGTGCGCGCCCGTCGGCGACGCTTCAGCCGTGACGAGGGCGGTCTTGATCTCCGCGGTGGCCTCCAGCGTGCGGCGGCGCGCGAGGTGGATGCGCGCGGCGGCGAGCGCGAAGTGCGACGCGAGCTTCGAGACGACGAGCGCGCCGCACGCCTTGCGGCCGAACGCGAGCGTCTGCTCCGCCTCCCCCACGAGGCCGAAGCTCACGCGGAGCTCCGCGAGGTTGGTGATGAAGTGCGCGAGGCGGATCTTGTCTCCGAGGCGGCGCGCCGCGACGATCGCCCGCTCGGACAGGACGAGCGCCTCGGCGTACTCGTGCTTGCGGAGCGCGAGGATCGAGAGGTTTCCGAGCGCGAAGCAGACGGCCTTGAGCTGTCCGAGCGCCTCGCCCTCCGCGAGCACGCCGGCGAGCATCGCGCGCGCCTCGTCGCGGAGGTCCTTCTCCATCAGCGCGATGGCGCGGTTCACGCGGGCGCGCAGCTCGGCGAGGGCGTCGTTGGAGCACGCGGCGTCCCACTCGTCGGCCGCGAAGTGCGCCTCGGCCTCGGCCCACTTGGACTTGTCGAGGAGGAACTTGCCGAGGACGTTGCGCGCGCCGAGCCGCGTCGTGGGATCGCTCGTGGTCGCGAGCGCCTCCTCCGCGAGGCGGCGGGCCTCGTCGATCTGGCCCGCGACGTAGTGCACCTCGGCCATCTCGACGGCGGCCCGAGCGCGCGCGCCCGCGTCGCCCGCGAGCTCCATCGCGCGGGTGAGCGCGAGCGTCGCGGTCGTCAGGTCGCCGCGCGCCGCCATCGCGCGTCCGAGGAGCAGCGTCGCCTCGTGCGTGTTGCCTGCCTGCGAGGCCGCGGCGCGGGCGATCTCGAGCGCGCGATCCGCGTCGCCCACGCGGAGCGCCATCTCGGCGGAGCGCAGCAGGCGGCGCACCGCTCCGTCGCTCGGGAGGTGCACCTGCGCGCGCTGCCATCGGTGCCAGAAGTCGGAGCGCGCGTCGGCGTCGGCCACGGTGAGGATCGCGCGCGTCGCCGCGGCTTCGGCGCGGGTCTCGTCACCGGCGCGGGCGTAGAGCTCGGCCGCGCGGAGGATGGCCCACGGATCGCCGTCGTGGCGCGGCTCCCCGTGGAGCGGGGCGACGCCGCGCTCCAGCACGGCGGCCACCGCGGAGAGATCGTCCGCGTCCGGCGTGGCGACGGTCTCCCAGCCCGGCGCGACGTTCACGGCTTGACCGCGCGCGCCCACCTCGATGGCGCCCGCGGCGTAGAGCTCGTCGCGCGCCGACGCGGGGCCGAGGCGAACGAGATCGCCGGGGTGGAACGAGCGCTCGCCGACGCCGATGCGCGCGAGCATCCTGCGGGCGCCTTCGCTCAGCGGCGCGGCCTCCAGCGAGCCGTCGCCGCGGAGGTTGCGCGCGCCGCTCCACCACCGCTCCAGCGCGTCGAGCCGCGCGAGCCGCGGGGAGAGCGTGCGGTCGGCGTCGAGCGCGATCGCCTCCCAGAAGGCGCGCGTCTCTTCGGGGCCGAGGGCGCCGCGCACTTCGAGCACCTCGCGGGCGAAGGAGCTCCGGACGTCGCGCGCGCGGCCCGGAGGCGGGCCGATCACGATCACGAGCGGGGCGTCTTCGGCGTCCGGCGGGAGGGAGGCGGCGAGCGCGTCGAGGACGGCGGCGCCCCACGTGCTGGGCGCGCGATCGAGCACGATGGCCACGGCGCCGGCGAGGGAGCGCATGAGCGCCTCCGCGGCGACGAGCGGATCGGCGACGGCGGAGCCCGAGATCTGCGCGGAGAGCTCGCGCATCGCGTCGTCGGTGGGGGCGCGGCCCACGGTGACGACGGCGCGCCCGGCGCCTCGAGCGCGTCGCGCGGCGTGCGCGGCCACGGCGTCGAGCACCGCGTCCGCGCCGTGCACGAGGACCACGCCGGAGGAGCCTGCGCTGCGCAGGATCGCGTCCAGCGACATGAAGCCGCGACCGGCGTCGCTCGAACCGTCGGACGCACCCAGAGAGGTCGCGTCATTGGTCGGGCGCGCACCGGCCGCGTACGGCAGGGGAGGGCGGGCTCCGGGCGACAAGCGAGTGCGAGCGTAAGAGGGGGCTCTCGGAGACGCAACGGCCACGTGCAGCGTCGCGGAACAACTGGGGCGGCGGCGCCGCGGGAGGCGAACGGAACCTCAGGCGCGGTTCGATTCGGCGAGCACGCGCTCGATGGCGTCGAAGCTCTCCGCCGGGCCTTCGCCGAGCGCCCTCGCGAGCGGGAGCTGCGCGGTTCCGGCCGCGGCGTAGAACGGGACGAGGTGCGGCGCGAGCCTTCGGATCGTGGCGATGTGGCGCTCCACCGCTCCGGCGTCGCCGCGGCGCACCGGGCCGGTGAGCGCGTCCGGCAGCCCCATCCGCTCCACGTTGTCCGCGACCGAGCGCAGCAGCGGGCCCAGCATTTTTGCGGCGGTGACGCGATCGATCCCGGCGCGCTCCAGGAGATCCACGCCGCCGGCTGCGAGCGCCGCAGCGCCGTTCGCGACGAGGCCGGCCGCCGCATGGTACGCGACGCGATCGAGGCCCGGGATCGTCCGAGGCGTCATCCCGAGGCGCTTCCCGAGCGCGTTCGCGGCCTTCACCGCCGCGGGATCGCCGTCCACGTGGAGCTGTCCGCGCGCCAGATCCGGCAGCGAACCCGGCGACGCGAACGAGATCATCGGGTGCATCTGCGCGACGCTCACCTCGCCGACGCGCGCCGCGGCGAGCGCCTCCGGTCCGAGCGCGCCCGCGCAGTGAACGATCGCGACCGGACGGTGCCCGATGAGCCCGCGCTCCGCGAGGCCCGCCGCGATCTTCGGCACGTCCCCGTCGCGCACGGCGACGATGATCACGTCGGCGTCGATGCGCTCCGACGGAAACCCTTCGCGCGCCGCCCGCAACGTCACCGAGCACCCGGTCGCGCCGAGCGCCCTCGCCAGGTTCGTGCCCACCTTCCCGGAGCCGAGCACGTGCACCGACAAACCCCCCATCTCTGCTCTCTTCGTCGCGGCAGCCTTCTTCGCAGCGTCGCTCCTCGCAGCGGGCGTCTTCGTGGCGGCCGCCTTCTTCGCGGCGTCGCTCCTACTTCTTGCGGTAGAGGTCATGCTCTTCGATGTACGCGAGCACGCGCGACGGCAGAAGAGGGCGCACGACGTCGAGGTCGCGGCGCTCCAGAGCCTCGCGCACCTCGGTGCTCGAGACCTGCGGCAACATCGGCACGGGAGCGTCGTCCCGCGTCACGCCCGCGCGGCCCATCACGATCGGCGGCGCGATCTCCGCGATCTTGTCGAAGTGGTGCCACTTCGGCAGATCCGCCAGCACGTCGGCGCCCACCAGCAACCGCAGCCGCCAGTCCGGGTGATCCTGCGCGAGGCGCGTCACCGTGCGCAGCGTGAGGCTGTTGCCGTCGAGCTCGCGCTCCACCGTCGAGATGGTGGCGCGCGGGATCCAGCCCATCGCGGCCTCGCACATCGCGAGCCGGTGCTCGTACGGCGCGAGCTCCTTCGAGAACGGGTGCTGGTACACCGGCACGATCAGCACCTGATCGACCGGCGCCACCGACAGCGCCCACACCACCGCGAGCACGTGCGCGACGTGCGGCGGATTGAAGCTGCCCCCGAACACCGCGACGCGCGGACCCGGCTCCATCAGGAGCTCCCTTGCACCTTGAACTTGGTCGCCTGCGCGCCGCCGAGCACGTGCGTGTCGGTGGTGACGATCTCCCCGTCCGCGCGCCGCAGCTCGATCTGCACGCCGCCGCCGACGTCTTCGAGCAGGAGCACGCCCGCGGGTCCGGCGGCGGGGCCGGGCGACACGAACGTGCGCGATCCGACGCGCTTCACGAGCGGCTCCGGAGATCGACCGAACACGAGCAGGTGCGCGGCGCCGATGTCCTCGGTGTCGAGCGTCGCCTTGTCGTACACGAACAGGATCACGTGGCGGTCCAGGATCTCGATCGACCGCTGCCCCGGCGGCACCGACGTCAGCACGCGGAGCCTGCGCAGCGCTCGCTCTTTCGCGACGAATTCGTCGATGTCGTCGGCGGTCCCGCGGGCGCACCGTTCGGCGGCGCGATCGAACAGCGCGGCGTCGGACGGGTTCGCGCCGACGATGGAGCGGGCCCAGCTCGCGACCACGCGATCGAGCGCGTCGTCGTTGCCGATGTAGATCACGCGCTCCGCCTGCGCGAAGTCCAGGAGGTGCTGAGCGCCGCGCGCGAGAGCCGGCAAGTCCCCCTGGGCAGGTCCGAGGATGCCGAGGCGCATCGGCCGAGAGGCTAGATCAGCACACGGTCCATCGGATAGTGAGAAACCTCGCCTCCCGTGTACGACGGCGCGTCCGCGACGATGGACCGACGCGCATTCAGGCACGGAACGGGCACCGGCGCCGCGGGCGACTGCGCTATGGTGCGCGCCATGGATCGACGCTTCTTCGCCCCGTTCGCGCTGGCTGCGTTCGCGCTCACGGCCACGGCATTCTTGCCGGGCTGCCCGTCCGGGACGTGCCTCCTCAAAATCTGCGAGGGAAGGAACTGCCGGTGCTCGATCTCGTCCTGTGCGGACGGCGCGTCGTTCAACGTGAAGACCAACCGTTGCGCCTGCAACGCGGACCGCATCCCGCTCGCGGGCCAGTGCATGACGACGGCGCAGGCGAACGCGTACTGCGGAAAAGGCCGCATGTGGACGCGCGGCGGCTGCGTGCAGCTCACGTGCAAGCCGGGCGACGAGATGGATGAGACGACGGGCTGGTGCATCCCGCACGACCAGGTCAATCAGGTGGCGGCGAACATGGGAGTCGCGGTCGGCCAGGGCCAGCAGCTCGGCTGTCCGGCCGGTCAGAAGCTGGTGGTCGACGGCTCCACGGCGGCGTGCGTGCCTCTCGCGCAGACGTGCGCGCCGGACGAGGAGTGGAACGGCCAGGCGTGCGCGAAGGTGGCCAGTTGCCCGACGGGCGCGACGTGGGATCCGGCGCTGAAGCAGTGTATTCAGTATGCTCAAGGGGCCGACTCGGACGAGCTGAAGGTCAACGTCGCGCAGTGGGTGCAGACGACGTACGGCCCGAACGGGGGCAACGGCGCGCCCGCTTTCTGCAACGCCTTCGCGAAGAAGCCCCTCAGCTTCGGCGTGCCCGAGGCGTCGCAGGTGGCGCTCAAGATCACCGTGCAGCTCTCCTTCCCGGACGGCGAGGTGGCGAAGGGGGTTGTTCAGACTGGCACGGTGTACGAGGCGAACAGCAGCCCTCCTCCGGCGAAGGGATCGCAGGAGGTCGACGAGGCGGCGAAGAACCTGGCAGCGTCGCTGATCAGCGGCGGCGGAAGGGCCGCCTCCGCGACGGCGGCGACCGTGGTGCGCTGTGTCGTGGTGAACGCGAACAAGCCTGTGGCGGTGCCTGCGTCCGGCGGTATCTGAGGGCGAGAGGACGGCGAGGGGGGCTCCGGCCGTGCGGAGGTCGTGACACGTGACCTCGTCGTCCGGAGAGACGACCGTGGCCCTCGCCGTCTCGAAGGAGACGTGAGCTCCGGGCCAGGCAAAAACGCGGCTTCGAAGAGCGCTTCAGTGGGTCATGGTGCACGTGCCGTCGCCCATCGAGCCCATCTGGTCGTGCATCTTCTGGAAGAGGCTCTTCATCTCCGCCTGATGACGCATCTCCTCCTTTTCCGCCATCATCATATCCATGGCCGCGTCCATCGCGGCGTGATGCTGGTCGCACTCTTTTTGCGCGTCGCCCATCATCCCCATCATTCCGTCCATCCCCATCCTTCCGTCGCCGCCCATCATCCCGCTGCCGCCGCCCATCATCCCGCTGCCGCCCATCATTCCGCCCGTTTGACCGGAGGAGTCGCACATCGACATTCCGTTCATGTCGGCGCTCATGTCGCCCATCATGCCGTTCGTCGCGTCGGCGTGGGTCTTCTCGTGAGTCTTCATGTCGGTCAGGCTCTTCATGGACTGGATCTCACTCCCGTGAGACACGACCGCCGCCTCGAACGTCTGCAGATGCTCGTCGAGAGCGGCGCTCCCGTCCGGCGAAGAACAACCGAGCGAGATCGCGACGACGCCGAGTACGACCGAATACAACCCCGGGTGTTTCATGATGCTTCCTGCTCCTGATTGGGCCACAGCGCCGGCGATCGCAGCAAAAAATAAGCCGGTTCGATGACTGCGGATCTCCACGATCTCCGCTCGGCGGTCGCGCAAAAATCGTTGCGGGCCGAGACGTCTGTCACCGGATGAGCCAACCCGTAGACGCCTGTCCCAAAGCGCCCCGCGATACTCCTTCTCTCGGATACTTCGGTATACGCGCCCGGTTCCTCCAACGGCCCGTGGCTCCTCGCGCAGCGGTCACGCCGCGGCCCGCACGTGATAATGCAGGCGGGCATGGACCTCCCCAGCCGCTCGCAGATCGAAGCCGCCGCCGACATCGTCCACCGCGCGATCCCGCCGACTCCGCAGATCGTGTGGCCCCTCTTGGGACATGCCCTCGGCGCCGAGGCGTGGGTGAAGCACGAGAATCACGTGCCCGTCGGCGCCTTCAAGGTCCGCGGCGGGCTCGTCTACTTCGATCGGCTCCTCTCCCGCGAGCCCGCCTGTCGCGGCGTCATCAGCGCGACGCGCGGCAATCATGGGCAGTCCATCGGGTTCTCCGCGCGCGCCGCCGAGGTGCCGGCCACCATCTTCGTCCCTCTCGGCAACTCCCGCGAGAAGAACGACGCCATGCGGGCGCTCGGCGTGAGCCTCGTCGAGCACGGGCGCGACTTTCAGGAGGCCCGCGAAGAGGCCGCCCGCGTGGCCAAGGAGCAGAGTCTCCATTTCGTGCCCTCGTTCCACTTCGATCTCGTGGCCGGGGTGGCGACTGCCTATCACGAGCTCTTCCGCGCGGCTCCGGATCTCGACGTCGTGCTGGTCCCCATCGGGCTCGGATCCGGATTCGCCGCGTGCGTCGCGGCCCGGGAGGCGCTCGGATGTCGCGCGCGCATCCTCGGCGTCGTGTCCGCGCAGGCCCCCTGTTATGCGCTGTCGCGGCGCGCCGGAAAGCCTGTCGAGGCCGAGGTGACGACGGCGATCGCCGATGGGCTCGCGTGCCGCGTCCCCGATGCGGAGGCGCTCGATCTCCTGCAGCGGTACGCCGAGGACGTCCTCGAAGTGACCGACTCGGAGATCGCCGAGGCGATGCGGATCCTCTTTCGAACGACGCACAACGTGGCAGAAGGGGCCGGCGCCGCCTCGCTCGCCGGGGCGCTCCAGATCAAGAGTCGGCTCGCCGGGAAAAAGGTCGGTGTGATCCTGACCGGCGGTAACGTGGACTCCGATGTATTCGCCCGCGTGCTCTCCGGGAGCGGCAATTTCCACGGCCGTTGAACAGATCCTCCGCCACGCTTCTCCTATAAATAAAAATTACGTACACGAAACATTCTTCGTTGACGGCCAACCTCCTCCTCGATAAACGCCCTCTCGACTCTGCTGCGAGAGTCGGTATCGGCGGGCGAACAGGCCCCCTTTTGTGCGCGGGCGGCCGCGCGGAGGACACTTTCATGCTCCGAGCTCTGTCTTTGGGACTCTTGCTCTCCGTGGCGCTCCTCGGCTGCGGAGGCGGGGAGACGGACACCGGCGGGGACTCCACCTCTACCTCCACCTCGACCACCACGACCACCGTCGCCGGACACTCGCTCGAGATGGATGTGACGCTCTCCGGCACGGGCGGACAGCTCTCCTTCCTCACGCCCTCGAACACCGTCGTCCAGAAGGCCGCGGCCGATATCGTCGGGAAACCCTACCTCTTTGCCACCTTCCCCGCCGGCTTCTCCCCCGGAAACGACCCGCCCATCGACTATCAATGGGGCCAGATGCCGGACAGCCTGACCCTCGCCTACGTGACCCCGTCCACCTACGAAGACGGGCCGTACGACATCGTGTTCGTCTGTTACACCGACACGCCCATCGACATGGCGATGATGGACGGGATCACCAACGCTCCGCCCGCGAAAGGGGGAGATCTGGCATCGTTCACGCTCGGCACGGACCAGATCCTGCCGGGCGATCCGAAGAACGCGCTCGGCACTCTCCGGTTGAACGTCGCCGGCGCGGACGCCTCCGTGACCGTCGAGAACCGCACGCCCGCGGACCCCAGCCAGGGGACCGCCGCCTTCACCAACACGGTCCTTTCCATCCCCTGAAGAGGTCGACATGCGCTCGCGAAACTGCCAGTTTGGAGGGGGGCGAAAGCGCCGCGCCTCGGGGGTCACTCTCGCGCTCCTCGTGGGCGTCCCGGTCGCGGCCCTCGCGGCTTGCTCCGGCGGCGACGGCTCGGGCTCCGGCGGGGGCGGAGGCGGCGCCACCACCACGAACCCCAACGACGCGTGGCCCGTCCACCCGGACACGGGCCTCCGCGTCGACGACATGGGGCCTGTCCCCGCGCTGCCGGAGTGGCCCGACAACCCCGCGACCGCGGAGAAGAAGGCGCTCGGGCTCGCCCTGTTCTCGGACGCGCGCCTCTCGGGCAGCGGCAAGACCGTTTGTGGAAACTGCCACTTTCCGCTCGGCGACTTCCAGTCCGGCGGGCCCAAGGACGCGCCGGATCGCTCCTACCCCGCCGCGACGCCGGTGCTCCCGCGGAACACTCCCTCTCTCTACAACATCGTCTATGCCACGATGCTGCGGTGGGACGGGAACCATTATACCGATCTGCCGGACGCGATGGTGCTGCCCCTCGCCGAGGCCAACATGAACCTCGCGCCCGGACACGCCGCCTCCGAGGTGACGGTCGTGGACGTCCCGGGGGCGAAGACGGCCCTGAAAGACAAGCTGACGGTGGAGATTCCGGGGTACGTGCCGCTCTTTCAGCAGGCCTTCGGACAGGACATCTCCGCCCTCTCGGAGGACGAGATCTGGCGCCTCGCGGGGAAGGCGATGGCCGTCTACATCCGTATCGCGGTGTCGCGCGACTCGGCCTTCGACGAGTGGAACGCGGGGGACGACTCCGCGATGGGGGAGGATGCCATTCGAGGGCTCGCGCTGTTCCGCGGAAAGGCCGGCTGCAACCTCTGCCACTCCGGCCCTCTCTTCACGGACTTCCAGTTCCACAACATCGCCACGTCGCCCCCCGGAGCGGACGGCGCGCGGGCCGACGAGGGGCGCTACATCGTCACTCAGAAGGAGGCGGATCGCGGCGCGTTCCTGACTCCCACGCTCCGATCGGCCTCGATGACGAGCCCGTACCTGCACGACGGCTCGGAGGCGAGCATCGCGAAGGTGATCCTGCGCAAGACGTCCGCCGCGACGCGCGCCCTCGATCCGAACCACGATCCGGCGCTGGACGCGCTGCCCGAGCTGACCGAAGACGAGGTGAACGACATCGTGGCCTTCCTCAAGGCCCTCAAAGGCGCCGACATCCCCACGAGCGAGCTCTCCGTCGCGCCCAACCTGCCAGACTGATCACCCCATTGAATCGTGCCCACCCCCGGCGCATGCTCGCTTCGCTGCGCGTGCGCCGCCCCTCCCAGATCGCTCACGAGGTGAGCGATGGGAGGGGACAATCCCCGTATCCACAGCGGATTTGACTCGCACCCAGTACACGGCGCGAGCGGGGGAGTGATACGAGGGGGCGGAGCCCCCTTGTAAAACGTCGAGGCCTGCGCCCACTCAGCTGCAGAAGAGCGCTCACGCCCGCAGACTGGCAATCACGTCTTCGGCCACGATCTTGGCCTGTCGCTCCAGCGACTCCGGATCGAACGGCGCGCCCGTGCACTCGCCCGCGGCCCACACGCCCTCCGCCGCTCGGCCGCGCGCGTCGCAGGCGACCGCATATCCGAAGGCCGGATCGAAGCGCGTCGTCGCGCCCGCCTGCTCCGCCACCTCGAAGGACGGGGCGCCCTTCGCGGCCACCGCGAGGATCTCGACGTCGATCGTCCGCGCGCCCTTCGCGTCGCGCAGGTAGAGCTCGCGCACGCGGCTCGTGCCCTTGATGCTCACCACGCTCGACTCCGGCACGCGGACCGCGCGCGCGCCGAGCTGCTCCATCACGCGGTCGGCCCAGAAGCCCTCGCCGATCACCGCCGTCTTGCCCTTCGGCGTGATGCCGCGCGCGAGCAAATGCGCCACCGCCCGCGCCGAGAACAGGCCCGGCAAGTCGTTGTTGGGCACCGCGAGGACGCCGTCGTGCGCGCCCGTCGCGAACACCTTCGCGCGCGACCGCACCACCGTCGCGCCCGCGTCCGAGGCCACCAGCACCTCGCCGCGGTACACGCCCGCCGCCACGCTGCACCCGAGCCGCTCCGTCGACGCTCCCCACGGGTGCGCCTGCTCGATCCGCTCGGCCACGTCGGGCGCGCCGCGCATCGATCCGCCCGGCGTGACGCCGTCATCCACGACCGCCACCCGGAGGCCGGCCCGCGCGAGCGCCGACGCGATCACGCGGCCCGTGAGCCCCGCGCCGATCACCGCGACGTCCGACTCGACGATGCGCGCCTCCTTCGTCCCGACCGGCTCGTCCGGCAGCTTGCCGAGGCCCGCGAGCTTCCGCGCGAAGGCGAGCACCACGCCCGATACGCCCGGGATCCCCGCCATCAAGTGGTGATGGTCGATCCCCTTGGGGAAGAACCAGTCCGTCACGCGCAGGAGATCCGACTCGCGACCGCCCACGACGTTCTGCGTCTCGATGTGCTCGCCGCCCTTCGCCCCGCGGAGGCACGTCATCACGTTGGGCGCGCCGTCCACCCGCGCGAGGCAGCCGTCGCACGCCCCGCGGAGGCACGAAGGCGCGCGCGGTCGGTGGAGCTTCGGGCTGCGCGCGAGGGTGATCTTGCCGGCCGCGAGGAGGGCCACGGCGATCGGCTCCCCACGCTCCGCCTGGATCGGCGCGTCGTCGAGGTAGATGGTGACGGGGTCCCGCAGGGGGCGCGTGCGTTCCAGCACGCCCCGGAACCTAGTCGATCCCGAGCGCGCTTTGCACCGGCCTCTTCGCGCGCCGTGAATCCGCCGACGATCCCGCGACACCCCGGCTCCGAGTCGTGGTAGGAGCGCCGGCCCTCTCCCCCTGCCCCCCGTTAGCGTTCCGGGGTTACGGACCTAACGGCCGGGCTGGTCGGTGGAGGGCGCAGGGACCCAGGGATGCTTTATTCCCGGGAAATTGTGACGATCTCGTTTCTGGCTCGGTTTCTGCTTAAGCCGCGCCGGGTCTTTACAAGCGTCCGCCGTCGGGTGCCCGCTCCGTGGGTAGCCGAAGGCGGACGACAGACGGACGCATCGACTTGTTTTTAGGAGGAAGCTCCATGAGAAGGTTGTGGACAAGGGCGCTTTTGGTAGGCGCCATCGGCCTCGCGGCGGGCAGCTCCGCCGGGTGCGCCGAGGAGCGCGCCCCGATTAATCGGGTGCAGCCCAACGCCCTGGCGAAGTCGTTCTTCGTGGGCGCGGATCTGGCGGGCTCCAAGGATGATCCGGAGTTCTATTTCCAGACGACGTTGATCGACGTCGGTTACGGCGCGGCCCAGGACGGACTCTTCACGTCCACGTACGCGCAGCCGCTCAGCCGCATCAAGTGGCAGATCACCGAGGATCTGCTCATCGCGCGCATCACGTACGAACGCGTCGCCGACAGCGACGGCAAGGGCGCGGGCCCGGCCTCCAACGACGGCGTCGTCGCGGCCGCGTACCCGATCCTCTCGCACTTCGACATCCGCCGCGACTACAACCCGGCCACCGGCGAAGAGTCGAACGTCATCGTCGAGAACACCTCGGATCGCCCGTGGAACCTCCGCGAGTACATCCGCGTGGACTGGTCGAAGAACATGGCGACCGACGCCTACGACTTCGACACGCTGTCCCTCGTCGGCCTGTACGGCGGCGTCAGCTACGAGCCGCTCTCGTACTACGTGAACGACCCGAAGGACTCGAACGCGCCCCACTTCGATCCGGACATGGGCTACTTCGACGTCACCAACAAGGCGTTCGCGAAGCCCGGCCTCGTCAACCTCTCCTCCTTCGGCTGGGGCATCGACACCTTCCCCTCCTGCTACCTCGACGCGGACATCGCCGGCGGCACCGCGCCCTCGGGCTCCTGCGATCCGGTCGAGCTGACGCTCCGTCAGTCGTTCCGCAAGATCGAGAAGACCGACTTCGAGCCGCGCGAGTACGACGGCTACCGCTTCCAAGCGTACGGCGGCTTCTACGAGGACCGCTACGGCTACGCGCGCGACTACGGCATGGTGGACCAGAAGTGGCACCGCATGCTCGACCACTACAACATCTGGGAGCGCAGCCACTTCTACTCCGACCCGGACGCGATGACGGGCGAGATCAAGTGCTACACGCCCACCACGACGCCCTACGGCGCGGACCCGAACCGCGACGTCGTGAAGGCGGACGGCTCGGCGGGCGCGGACGGCACCGCGGATGAGTGCCAGGCCGCCGGCCCGGGCTCGCAGTGCGACACGTTCACGCAGAAGTGCACGCTGCCCTACGTCCAGCGCAAGCAGAAGCCGATCGTCTGGTACTACACCGACGGCTCCAACCAGGAGTTCTTCGAGGGCACCGAGTGGGCCGCGCACGAGTGGGACGTCGCCATGCGCTCCGCCGGCGTGACCGCGAAGTACGCCGAGTGCGTGCGCGTCGGCGGCGTCGACTGCGCCGGCCAGTTCCCGGTCCTCCGCTCGCAGCAGTCGTCCAACTGGGACGCCGTGCAGCTCGCGAAAGAGGTCGATGACTGCCGCCACAAGAAGACCGTGGACGGCAAGGTCGTCTACGCCGGCGTCAAGTGCGAGACCGTCGCCGACACCGTCGGCGCCGCCCGCGGCTACGAGCCCGAGGTCATCTGGCTCGCGAAGCAGCCCGAGGCCCTCGTGTTCTGCCACTCCCCCGTCGAGGCGAACGATCCCGAGGCGTGCGCGCCCGCGGACAAGCGCCTCCCGGCCGATCTGACCGCCGCCGCCTGCGCCGACGCGAAGAAGGCCGGCACGGACCAGGACACGATCGACAAGTGCGACGCGGCCCTCAACGTCCGCATCGGCGACCTCCGCTACAACCAGGTCAACTCGATCATCGAGCCGCAGACGCCCTCCCCGTGGGGCATCATGGTCGACTCGGAGGACCCGCTCACCGGCGAGAAGGTCGCGAGCTCCATCAACGTGTGGACGCACGTGAACGACCTGTTCAGCCAGGGCGTCGTCGACATGGCTCGCTACATCAAGGGCGAGATCAAGACCGACGAGATCACGGAAGGCACCTACATCAAGGACTGGTCCGCCGCCGCGACCGCCGCCGGGCAGCGCCCGATGGCCGGTCAGTTCTCCAAGCGTGACGTGCGCGCCCGCATCGCGGCCGCTGCCGGCAAGGAGTACGACGCGAAGACGATGGGCGACGACGAGATGTCGGCCGTCTCCGAGCAGACCAAGGCGAAGATTCGGGACCTGTTCCTGAAGACCCGCTCGGCCGTTCGCGAAGAGGTCGGTCAGGCTTCGGCGAACGCGCCCCTCCACGCGGCGCGCCTCAAGGCCCTCGAGGGCACCGACATCGAGACCGAGCTGCTCACCAAGGCGATGCAGCAGTACGCCGGCATCGACGGCATGCCGATGACGGACGCGGTCCTCAACATGGGCTCGCCCGTCCGCGGCGCGAACCGCGCCCTGAACCGCCAGTTCGAGCGCTTCAAGCAAGAGGCCCTCGGCAAGCGCGGCGCCTGCATCATGAGCGCGGACGACGCGATGTCGCCGGCCCCGCTCGCGATCGCGAACCTCGCCGACGTCCTCGAGGACAAGTTCGGCAAGTTCGATCCGTCCGAGGACAAGAACAAGCAGGTCGAGCGCGCCGAGCGCATGCGCAAGTTCATCGCGCAGCGCGCCCAGTACGCCGTCATCATCCACGAGATGGGTCACTCCATCGCGCTCCGTCACAACTTCGTATCGTCGTCGGACGCGTACAACTTCCGCCCGCAGTACTGGCAGCTCCGCACGAAGGACAACACCATCTCGAACAAGTTCTGCAAGGACTTGTCGACGGACGGCGAGGACTGCGTCGGGCCGCGCTACTACGACCCCATCACCGAGAACGAGCGCAAGAACCTCCTCTGGATGTTCATGCAGTCCTCCGTCATGGACTACGCGGGTGAGACCACCCAGGAGCTCATCGGCCTCGGCGCGTACGACTTCGCGGCGGCCCGCATGTTCTACGGTGACGCGGTCGCCGTGTACCAAGACCCGTCCTACAACGTCGGCACGGCGCGCGGCCGCGGCGTGATCGAGAAGACGGACAACTTCGGCGGTCTGCTCGGCTGGGATCCGTCGATCGGCAACCCGAAGGGCACGGCCTCGTCGAGCCTCGTGAACGGCTATGCGCAGTTCCAGGACAAGTACGAGCTCATCAAGGACTGCGTCCAGGTCGACCCGGCGGCCTTCAAGCCGGCGGCGTGGGACGAGGCGAAGTACGGCACCTTCCACCCGGTGCTCGACGGCCTCATCGTCAGCGTCAACGGCCAGTACACCAAGTGCAAGCAGCAGCCGGTCGACTACGCGCAGTGGCGCTCGCTCCGCATGCCCGTCATGGCCGACACCGGTGAAGCGTCGCCCTACTACCGCGGCGGCCCGGCCGTCGACATGCAGAACCGCACCCGCGTGCCCTACGGCTTCGCGACGGATCGCTGGGCGGACCTCGGCAACTCCGCCGTGTACCGCCACGACAACGGCGCGGACCTCTACGAGCTGTTCGACTTCTTCATCAGCCAGCAGGAGCTGAACCACGTCTTCGACAACTACCGTCGCGGCCGTCAGTCCTTCAGCATCCGCAACGCGGTGAACCGTCGCCTCGAGCGCTACAACGAGAAGATGCGCGACTCCGCGAAGGGCGTCGGCCTCCTCGTGAACATCTACAAGGACTTCGGCATCGAGGTCGGTCTCTCGCAGGCGGACGTCGTCGATCAGGCGCTCGTGCAGGTGTTCCCGACGAACACCCTCGCGTCGGGCATCGCGTTCGACCACCTCTCCCGCATGATGGCCCGCCCGGAGCCCGGCAACTACTACGACGCGCCGGATGAGCCGGGCGTCCTCCGCTCCGCGGACCTCTTCTACTCGAACCTCGCCTCGGGCACGCCGGCCTTCGTCATGCACAACGGCGCGCGCGGCCTTTGGGGCAACGTCTCGTGGGGCGGTGAGCTCATCGAGAACAAGCTCGCCGCGAACACGGGCGAGTACGACTCCGAGTACACCGTGAACGCCGGCTCGTACTACCACAAGATGTGGGCGACGATGCTGCTCACCGAGTCCGAGGACAACTTCATCAGCGACTCCGCGATGGACTTCCTCGACGCGCGTTACCGCTCGATCTCGATCGCGGACGTGTTCACCGAGGGCTACCGCCGCTGGCTCGCGAACAACCTCACGGGCGACACGCTCATCAAGGGCGTGAAGATCGCGGCCAAGGCGAACGGCAAGCCCGACGTCGACGCGGACGGCTTCTCGAACCAGCCGATCGGCACCACGTCGTGGTGGCCCAAGGCCGGCCCCGAGGTGTGCTTCCCGAACGTCGACAGCACCGTCTGCTCGCAGTACGGCAAGAGCGGCAGCTCGTTCGGCCCGGCCGCCATCCCGAACGTCGCGACGGTCGATCCGCTCATCGGCTGGGAGCAGCAGAAGTTCCTCATCGCCTGGACGTACGTGTTCCTCCCCGAGAACCAGAAGCGCTACTGGCTTGACCGCCTGGAGCTTAAGGAGCTCGGCAAGGACTCGAACCCGGACTGGCAGGCGTGGACCGAGCTGCACCTCCCGAGCGGCAGCACCTACGTCGCGCGCACGTTCGGCACCGAGACGATCTTCGGTGAGACCGTGCAGAAGGGCATCTCGGCCCGCGTGCTCCAGTACGCCAACAAGCTCATGTCGCAGGCGTTCGCGGGCAAGTGGTACGACAAGAACGGCGAGATCGCGGACCAGGCGAACCCGAACCCGAACGACTGGTTCATCGCGGACGTCGACGGCGACGGCCTGCCCTCGATCGTGGACGACGCCGCGGCCGAGAAGCTGGAGCGCTACAAGAGCGTGCCCTGGTTCCTCGCCCGCATGGATAACTGGATCCACGTGGGTGCCAAGGCCCTCTATCCCGAGGCTCTCTGATCCGAGCCTGAGCTGACAGGACAGGGTCGAGAGGCCCTGTCCCGAAGCTGAAACGAGAACGGCGGCGCGATTCGGTTCGCGCCGCCGTTCTTCTTTTTGTGATCCGGAAGAGGGGACGTCGCGCGGATCAGGCGTCCGCAGCGGTCGCCTTCGAGCGCTTGGCGAGGCCGCTCACCACGCGGACCGCGAGCAGCGCGAGGACGATCGCGCCGTACACGAGGGGCTCCGTCAGATCCTTCTTCACGCGCAGGAGGAAGTGCACGACGCCGAGCGGGGCGACGACGTACGCGAGCTTGTGGAGCCGCCGCCACTTCGCGCCGCCGAGCTTCGCGACCTGCGCCTTCGTCGACGTGATCGCGAGCGGCACCAGCAGCACGAACGCGAGCATGCCCACCGTGATGAACGGGCGCTTCACCACGTCGAGCGCGATGGCCTTCAGCGCGAGGCCCTGATCGATCACGAGGTAGAGCAGCACGTGGAGGCTCGCGTACGCGAACCCGAGCAGGCCGAACGTGCGCCGCAGCGGCTGGATCCAGGCCACCTTCGTCAGCATCTTGACGGGCGTGCACGCGAGCGACGCCGCGAGGAGCACGAGCGCGAGGAGCCCCAGCTCGTTCAGCGCCTCCGCGATCGGGTTGGCCCCGAGGGCGCCGCGGATCGCCGCGACGACGAGCGCCACGCCGGGGAGCGTCGCGCCGGTGACGATGGCCGGTTCGAGCCACGGGCGCGCGCGGCTCTTCAGCGTGCGGCGCGGCCTCGGCAGGCCGGGGATCGCGATGTCTTCCGGCGGATCTTGTGCGGCGCTCATCAGAAATTCCTCTTCAGGTCCATGCCCGCGTAGAGGTGCGCCACGTGCTCGGCGTACCCGTTGAACATCAGCGTCTTTCGACGGGAGAGCTCACCGATGCGCCGCTCCATCGCCTGGCTCCAGCGCGGGTGATCGACCTCGGGGTTCACGTTCGCGTAGAAGCCGTATTCGTTCGAAGCGGCCATGTTCCACGTGGCCGGAGGCTGCGTGTCCGTGAAGCGGATCTTCACGATCGACTTGATGCCTTTGAACCCGTATTTCCAGGGCACCACGAGGCGAAGCGGCGCGCCGTTCTGGCCGGGGAGCGATTTGCCGTACAGGCCGACAGCCATCATCGCGAGCGGGTTCGTGGCCTCGTCGATGCGCAGGCCCTCCACATAAGGCCAGTCGAGCAGACTGCCTTTCTGGCCGGGGAGCTGCTTGATGTCGTACAGCGTCGTGAACGCGACGAACTTGGCGTTGCTGGTCGGCTCCACGCGCTTCACCAGCTCCGCGAGAGGGAATCCGAGCCACGGGATGATCATCGACCACGTCTCGACGCACCGCATCCGATAGACCCTCTCCTCCAGAGAGAACCACTTGATCAGCGTGTCGATGTCGATGGTCTGGGGCTTCTTCACCTCGCCTTCGATCTGCACGGTCCACGGGCGCGGTCGCAGCGTCGCGGCGTTCTCCGCGGGGTCCGACTTGTCGGTGCCGAGCTCGTAGAAGTTGTTGTACGTGGTGACGTCCTTGTACGGAGTCGGGGGCTCGTCGATCGAATACGGGCTCTTCGCAGGAGGGGAGTCGACGCCGGCGGTCGCGGCCGCGGTGGGCTGGGGGAGGGGCGGCACCTCCGCGATCGGCTCCGGCGGATCGGCGCGGCCGCTCTTGCGCACGAGGCTCCACAGGCCGCCTCCGAGCGCGGCGCTCGTGCCCAGGTAGAGGGCGGCGTTCTTCAGGAACTCACGGCGACCCTTGTACAGCGCCTCGGGGGTGATCTCGGACGACGGGGGCTCTTTGGGGAGACGGGCCATGACGCTCCTACGCGACGACCTCGGGATGGTTTCCACAAAGCGCGATTTCGTGCCACCGTCACCGCGTGAACGCGCCGAGCCAGAAGCCCTCCGGCCTCCCCGAAACCGCTCCGAGCGATCGCGCGCCCGTCGTCGCGCTGGCCGTGTCCGGGAGCATCGCCGCGTACAAAGCGGTCGAGATCGCGCGCGCGCTCCGGAAGGCCGGCGCCCGCGTGCTGCCGGTGATGACGCGGTCCGCGACGGAGTTCCTGGGGCCGCTCACGCTGAGCGGGATCACGGGCGAGCCGACGGTGACGGACATGTTCGATCCGTCGTTCGCCGGGGAGATCCACGTGGATCTGGCGCGTCGGGCGGACGTCGTCGCGATCGCGCCGGCCACGGCGGACGTGCTCGCGCGGCTCGCGCAGGGGCGCGCGGACGATCTGGTGTCGGCGCTCGCGCTGTGCGCGAAGGGCCCCGTGATCGCGGCGCCCGCGATGCACCCGCGCATGTGGTCGCACCCCGCGGTGAAGCGCAACGTCGCCACGATCGTCGCGGACGGGCGCGTGGAGCTGATCGGGCCCGAGGACGGCGAGGTCGCGTCCGGCGAGTCCGGGATGGGGCGCATGGCCTCGCCGGAGTCGATCGCGGCGCTCGTGATCGCGCGCGCCGGAGGCTCGGATCTGCGCGGGCTGCGCGTCGTGGTGACGGCGGGGCCGACGATCGAGGATCTGGATCCGGTGCGCTTCCTCGGCAACCGCTCGACGGGGAAGATGGGGTTCGCGATCGCCGAGCGCGCCGCGATGCGCGGGGCCGACGTGACGCTGGTCGCGGGGCCGGTCACGCTGCCGACGCCGTTCGGCGTGAAGCGCGTCGACGTGCGCAGCGCCCTCGCGATGCGGAGCGCGCTGTGGGAGGCGCTCGGCGCCGATCTGGACCGCGCGGACATGCTCGTGATGACGGCGGCCGTCGCGGACTACCGGCCCCGCGAAGAGAACGCGACGAAGCTGAAGCGCACCGCGAGGCCGATGGCGCTCGATCTGGTGCCGAACCCGGATCTGCTCGCGGAGGTGGGCGCGGCGCGCGCGCATCGGCTGCCGGTGCTCGTGGGGTTCGCGGTGGAGACGGACACGGACGCGCGCGTGGTGGAGGCGGCCCGCGGCAAGCTGCAGACGAAGCGCGTGGACGTGGTGGTGGCGAATCATGCGGGCGACTCGTTCGGCCGCGACGACAACCGCGCGACGCTCGTCACGAAGGACGCCGCGGAGCCGTTCGGCGTGCTGCCGAAGACGGAGCTCGCCGACAAGATCCTCGACCGCGCGGCCGCGCTGTGCCGGAGATGAGCGCGATGACGAAGCAGCCCGACGACGACGATGACGAGCCGAGCGAGCCTTCGCCGCCCCCGCCGCCCGCGATCCCGCTGAAGATCGCGGGGCCGCTCACGATCGCGGTGACGATCGTGAGCGCGCTCGCGCTCCGGTTCGCGTTCGCGACGGAGCAGGCCGGATCGTGGGCGATGCTGATCGCGGTAGGCGCGGCGTACGCGCCGTTCGCGGGCGTCGCGATCTGGGCGATGGGCAAGGAGGGCGCGATCGCGACGGAGCTGCGGCCGAAGCAGGGCGATCTGTCGTTCGGCGCGATGGTGGCGCTGCTCATGTACGGCGCGACGATGGCGGCGCGCAGCCTCGTGCTCGGGGCCGACTCGCCGCGCACGTGGTGGCTGGCGCGCATCTACCTGCAGCTCGGCGACACCTCGAACAACCGGATGATCTACGTCGGGCTCGCGGTGCTGGTGATCGCGGTGATCGAGGAGATCGTGTGGCGCGGGCTCGTGATGCGGTCGCTCGTGCGGCTCACGGGGCCGCTGCGAGGGTGGCTCGCGTCGTCGTTCCTGTACGCGCTCGCGCACGCGGCGACCGTCGGATTGCTCGCGCACAAGGCCGCGGGGCCGAACCCGCTGCTCGCGCTGGCGGCGCTCGGAGGCGGCCTCGTGTGGGGGCACCTCTACAACCGCACCGGGCGGCTCGGCCCGTCGCTGTTCGCGCACGCCCTGTTTTCGTGGGCGATCGTGGATTTTCCGCTGTGGCGGCCGCTGTGAGCGAGGCCTCCGAGGTGCAGTCAGCGCGCACGTGCGGCGACATCTCCGACGAGACCTCTCTCGCGCCCCCCGAAAAACAAACTCAGCGAGGTTGACGAAAGACGATCAGTCGACCTCGTGGACGTTGAACACGCCGACGGCCTCGCTCGACTCGAGCGCGCGCTGAATCCAGCGGGCGTCGCGGCGGGCGACGGCGATGAGCCGCACCTCGCGGCCGGGAGGCGCCGGAGGGAGGCCGCCGAAGCCGACCTTCTTCGCGTCGTCGAGCGTCATGATCTGCGCCTGCGTGGAGCGGACCGTCTCCTCCGTGAGGATCGCGTCGGGGTCGGCGCCGGGGGCCAGGTGGACTTCGAACACCGTCAGCATGAGCGCATCGTCGCCCGGGGGACGCGGCGCCTTCAAGGGCCGATTCGCGCCGCGTCTCGTTTCTGCCCGTGCTAACCAGCGCGCGTGCAGACGCGCACCAAGAACGCGATCGCCGCGGCCGCCCTCATCGCGACGATTGGATTCGTCGTCTTCGCCGTCCAGAAGACGCGCACGCCCGCGGGCCTCCGGTCCGCGGCGCTCGACGCGATCCCGCAGGGCGCGATCGTCGTCGCCGTCGCGGATCTCGCGGCGCTGCGGGCCTCGCCCGAGGGCAAGAAGATGCTGGAGTCGGACCGGAACATCCCCGGCCTCGGCACCGTGCGCGAGGTGTGCGGCTTCGATCCGATGGAGCGCGTCGGCGAGCTCGCGATCGTGGTGCCCGCGGGCGGCGACGAGGGCGACTTCGGCCTGGTCGCGGCCGGTCAGGCGGACGACGAGCCGATCCTCGCGTGCGCGTCGAAGGTGATCGAGGCGCGCGGCGGGCGGCCCGTGATCACGAACGTCGGCAGCTTCCGCACCGTGCGCGACGCGACGATGATCCTCTCCGGCGCGGAGATCGCCGTGAAGAAGGGCGGGCCGATCCTGCTCGGCGCCGGGCCGTACCTGCGCGCGATGATCGACGCCGCGGACGGGCGCATCCCCACGATCCGCACGAGCGTGGCGCACGCGCGCCTGTCGGAGCTGGTGGAGGGATCCGCGCTGCGGGCGACGATCGTGCTCACGCCGAAGCAGCGCGAAGACCTCGCGCAGAACCTCGCGGAGGGCGGCGGACCGAAGTCGGCGGCGTCGATCCTGGCGGCCGCCGTGGGCGTGAAGCTCGGGCCGATGGTCGTGCTGAAGGCCGTGATCGCGTGCGAGGACCCGGCCTCGTGCGCGGACGTCGCACGCATCCTGACGAAGGCCAAGGACGAGCGCGCCGCCGACGTCACGACGCGGATCGTCGGGTTCTCGAAGGTGCTGGAGGACGCGACGATCAAGGCGCAGGGGGAGTCGATCGAGATCACCGCGCAGGCGCCCGCGGACCAGGCGCTTCCGCTCCTGGAGCGGCTCCTCGTGCTGCGCGGGGTGCGGCATCCGACGGCCGGCGCGCTGCCCTCCGGGGCCGAGAGCGCGCCTCCGCCGCCTCCTTCGGGCGCTCCGGACGCGCTTCCCGGAGGCGTTCCCGACGCGGGGAGCAAAGCGGGCGTAGCGCTCCCGCCGCCGGATGAGGTACTAACGGCGAAGGGTGATGCGGGGGCTCCACCGAGAGACGCCGGAGCGCACGGCGGCCGGTGAAGCGTGCTCCCCTCGCCCGCGCGAGGTTTCGACCATGCCCTTTGACAGCATCCCGAGACGCCTGTTCGAGCAGGCGAGGAATCGCCCCGAAGCGCCGGCTTTCTTCTCGAAGAGCGGAGGCAGCTACCGCCCGACCCGGTACCGCGAGTACGCCGCGATCGTGCGGCGCGCGGCCAAATCGCTCCGCAAGCTCGGCGTGGGGCCGGGCAAGGCCGTGTGCGAGCTCGGCTTCAACCGGCCCGAGTGGGTGATCTTCCACGTCGCCGCGATGACCGCGGGCGGCGCGGGCGCGGGCATCTACACGAGCTGCTCGGCCGAGGAGGTCGCGTACATCGTGAACCACGCCGAGGCGCCGGTCGTCCTCGTCGAGAACGCCGCGCAGTTCGAGAAGCTGCAGCGCGAGCGCGACAAGGTGCCGCTGCTCAAGCACATCGTCCTCATGCAGGGCGCGCCGAAGCCGGACGATCCGCGCGCGCTCTCGTGGGAGGAGTTCCTCGCGCTCGGCGACGATCTGCCCGACGCGATCATCGACGAGACGATCGACGCGCTGGAGCCCGCGGGCCTCGCGACGCTCATCTACACCTCGGGCACGACGGGGCCGCCCAAAGGCGTGATGCTGTCGCACAAGAACCTCGCGTGGACGGCCGGGATCGCGCGCCAGCTCGTGGACAGCCGGCCCGACGAGCGGACGCTCTCGTACCTGCCGCTCGCGCACATCGCCGAGCAGATGTTCTCGGTGCACGGCGCGATCACCACGGGCTACGCGGTGTACTTCGCCGAGTCGCTCGAGAAGGTGCCGGAGAACCTCAAGGAGGTGGAGCCGACGCTATTTTTCGGCGTGCCGCGCATCTGGGAGAAGTTCTACGCGGGCATCTCCGGGAAGATGGCGCAGGCGAAGGGCGCGAAGAGAGTCCTCGCCCAGCAGGCGATGAAGGTGGGCCGCGCGTACGCCGACTGCGAGAACCGCGGCGTCGCTCCGGGGCCGCTGCTCCTCGCGCAGTACAAGCTCTTCGACAAGCTCGTCTTCTCGAAGGTGCGCGAGGCGATCGGCTTCCGCCACATGCGCGCGGCGGTGAGCGGGGCGGCCCCGATCTCGAAGGAGGTGCTCGAGTTCTTCGCGGGCCTCGGCCTCGTCGTGCACGAGGTGTACGGCCAGTCGGAGGGCACCGGGCCCACCTCGTTCAACCGCGTCGGCAAGACGAAGCTCGGCTCCGTCGGCCCCGCGATCCCCGGCTGCGAGGTGAAGATCGCGGAGGACGGCGAGATCCTCGTCAAGGGCGCGAACGTGTTCCTCGGCTACTACAAAGAGCCCGAGGCCACGGCCGAGACGCTGAAGGACGGGTGGCTCTGCTCGGGCGATCTCGGCGCGATCGATCCCGAGGGCTTCCTGTCGATCACCGGCCGCAAGAAGGAGATCATCATCACCTCCGGCGGCAAGAACATCACGCCCGCGAACATCGGGCGCGCTCGAACCACCCGCTCGTCGGAGGCGGTGGTCATCGGCGATCGTCGCAAGTTCCTCACGGCGCTGCTCACGCTCGATCCGGACGCGGCGAAGAAGCTCTGCGAGGAGCGCGGCGTGGTCGATCCGCCGCACAAGGCCCAGGCGGTGCGCGACGAGATCCAGAAGGCCGTCGATCAGGTCAACGCGACGCTCGCGCGCGTCGAGACGATCAAGCAGTTCTCGATCCTGCCGCGCGCCTTCACGGTGGAGACCGGCGAGCTGACGCCGAGCCTCAAGGTCAAGCGCCGCGTCGTCGCGAACTTCGCGGACGAGATCGAGGCCATGTACGCCGAGTGATCGCCGCTCGCCGCGCCGTGCTAATCACCCGCGGCGCATGCTGACCCCCGCCGTCGCCGTCACCTGGGATTTCGGTCAAACGCTGGCCGATCTCGATCCCGCGTTCCTCTCGCAGAAGCTGTCCGAGCGCGGCGAGCCCGCGCCCGCCGACGCGCTCGACCGCGGTGCCCGGCGCGTGGGCGGCGTACAACGCGGCCGCGGGCTCCGGCGGCCACCCGTGGAAGACCTTCATGCGCGCGCTCCTCCGCGGTGCGCACGTGCGCGCGGACGCGATCGATCCGCGACCGATTTCCTCTGGGACGATCAGCCGGCGCGCAACCTGTGGCGACGCCCGGTGCCGGGGATGATCGAGCTCGTGCGCGCTGCTCGGCGCGCAGCGTGCCGCAGGGCATCGTGTCCAACTCGGAGGGCCGCCTCGTGGAGCTGCTCACGCACCTCGGGTGGGCGTCGCTCTTCCGCGCGGTCGCGGACTCGGGCAAGCTCGGCGTCGAGAAGCCGGCGCGCGGCATCTTCGACTGGACGCTGGAGCGGCTCGGGGTGGACCCCGCGCTCACGGTGCACATCGGCGACGCGCACGCGGTCGACGTCGACGGCGCGGTGTCCATCGGGATGCGCGCCGTCTGGTTCCGCGGCCGCCGCGGCGGGACCCGCGGCCCTCGGTCGCCACCTGCGCCGACGCCTCCGAAGTCCGCTCCGCGCTGTCGCAGTGGGGGTTGTCCGCGGCCATCTGAGCCCTACGGATCCCGACGATCCGGGTCCGTCCTGCAACTTTTTCGTCGGATGCGCCGCGTCGCTGCGCTAGTCTGCCGCGGCTCTACAAGCTCCCTGAGGTTTTGGTTCGATGCCCTACATCATCACCGAGAACTGCACCGGTTGCACCGCCTGCGCGAAGCGTTGCCCCACCGATGCGATCAGCGGCGATCGCAAGCTCCTGCACGTGATCGACCCCGGAGGCTCTGCATCGGGTGCGGCGCTTGCGGCGTCGTGTGCCCGGACGAGGCCATCTACGACCACCGGCAACCTCTGCAGATGCTGGAAGCCCGCCGCCCGCCCCGCGCGCACGTGGATCTTCAGTCGTGCGTCGGGTGCGAGTGGTGCGTCTGGGCCTGCCCCTTCGACGCGCTGACGATGGTGGACCTGAAGAGCAGCCACCACTTCGAGGTGTCCGAGGTCATCACGAAGAAGTGCGTCGGCGCACGCTCTGCACGACTCGACTGCCCCTACGACGCGATCCACATCTTCCGCGCCGACTCGATCGAGGCGATCCAGCAGAACGAGCGAAACGCCCGCTACGAAGAGGAGATCGGCGCGTCCGGTCACCAAGAAGGCGGACGACAGCGAAGAAGGCCGCCTGAAGAGCCCCGCCATGGGAGGTCCCGCAAAGCAGATCCCGGCCTTCGCGAAGGACTTCCCGCACGACCCTCAGCTCGACGCGCTCGTCGACCTCTTCGAACAAGGCAACTACGCGGCCGCCCGCACAAGGCCGAAGCGCTCCAGAAGAGCGCCGCGAGGACGAGCCCGTGCGCGCGGCCGCCGCCGAGATCCTTCGGCGAATGAAGCCGGATCCGCTCGCGCTCTACCTCGTCGCGCTCTCCGCGGCGCTGCTCGCGATCCTGGCCGGCTGGTACTGGACGCACCCGAGCCCCGAAGCGCGGACGCACGAAGCCGCGCCGCCTTCCGTGGCTCCTGTGCGGTGACGGCGCTCGCTTCCTGCGCGCTTCGACTTCCGAGTGAGAATGCTGGCGAGGCCTTGGGCATCCTACGGGGGTGAGCCGATCTCGCTTCGCCTCGTGGTGTCCTCTGGTGCTCGGCGCCGCGCTGTTCGGCTGCTCGGCAGGCCCTCGCCCCGCGGGCGTCGACTCGTTCCTGGCGCCGCCGGACGGCGCCCGCGACGTGCAGTCCGATACGGACGTGGAGCGCTGGTTCCCTCTCGTCGACGGCAACATCTACGGCTACCGCACGCGCGGAGGACGGCGACGCGGGGCTCCTCGTGCTGCGCGCGCACCGCATCGACGCCGCGCACGGCGAGATGCTCTACAAGAACGGCCGCCGGAAGCGCTTCGTACACCGAGCGCGGCGTCCTCATCGACAGCACGGACACCTTCGTCATCGCGACGCCGATCGCGGAGGGCGTGGTTCCGCGGCCAGAACGGCTGCCCCGCGCGCATCGACTCGGTCGGCGTCGTGATGGACGTGCCGGCCGGTCGCTTCCGGGACTGCGCGCGCGTCGTGGAGTCGTGCACGGGCGATCGTCGCGTGCGCTTCACCACGACGCTGTGCCCGGCACCACCGGCATCATCGCGATGGAGGCGGAGTCGGGCGTAATCCTTCGATCACGCGGAGCTTCAGAGCCTGGGCCCGCCGCTCGACATCACGGACGGAACCACCGTGATCCCCGGGGAGGACGGCTTCGATGCCCGCCGTCTTCGTCGTCCGCGCCGCCGCCGGCCGCACTGGGAGGCCGTAGTCCCTTTCGTTTTGATTGGCAGGGAAGTAGACTCCCCGCGCCCCACGCGATCCGCGCCCAAGGGAAACCTTTTCGAGGAGCGGCCATCGCCATGAACTACTGGGATTACATCCGCGTGGAGGATCTCCTGAAGCTGCAGGGCGGCGCCTCGAGGAACGAGTCGAAGCTGTCGAAGACACGAGGTGCTCTTCATCACGGTGCACCAGGTCTACGAGCTGTGGTTCAAGCTCGCTCTGCGTGAGGAGGCGATCCGCGCGCGACCTCTTCCGCAAGAAGCCGGTGCCCGACGTCGAGCTCGCCGCCGCGGTGCGCTCGTTCAAGCGCATCAGCACGCTCTTCGAACAGGCCGTGTCCCACTTCAAGGTGGTCGAGACGCTCACCACGCGCGATTATCTGGAGTTCCGCGATCAGCTCATCCCCGCGAGCGGCTTTCCAGTCGGCGCAGGTGCGCGAGCTGGAGGTGCTGCTCGGGCTCGAAGAGAGGCGCGCCGCGTCCCGCTCGGGAAGGTGAAGAGCTTCAAGGAGGCGCTCAAAGGCGAGGGCGGCACGGAGTCGACCGCGCTCCGTCGCGTGGAAGCGCGCATCGCCGACACCCCGACGCTCAAGGACGCGCTCTACGAGTGGCAAGCTCGCTCGCACTCCCATCTACGGCAGCGCGCAGCGAGGAGGGCACCGTGCACTTCCTCCAGAGCTTCCTCTCGTCGCACCGCGCCGACGCGAAGATCCGCCTGGAGCGCGCGATGCAAGTCGCCGGCACCGCGGTCGAGGCCGAAGGAGTGCGCGCCGTGCCTACGAGCGCGAGATGGCCAATGCGGAGGCCTTCCTCTTCGCCCAGGAGGACCCCACCGCCGACGAGGCGGCGAAGCGCCGCCGGAGGGACGTGCGCGCGGCCGCCATCTTCCCTGGAGAGCTACCGTGAATTGCCGCGCCTCGCGCGTGGGCGCGGGAGATCGTGGACAGCGTGCTGGAGATGGGACAAAGGCCATGATCATGTGGCGCCAGCGGCACGCCCGCATGGTGGAGCGCGTGATCGGCCGTCGCGTCGGCACGGGCGGCTCCACCGGCGTCGACTACCTCGGCGAGACCGCCCTCAAGGATACCGCATCTTCATCGATCTCTGGGGCGTCCGAGCGTTGATGTTGCGCGCGCCGATCCTGCCGCCGTCGAGCACGAGGACACGTACCGATTCAAGGTCGAGGATCGGTCATGACGCTGGTCCGAGCGATTCCGAGGAGGACGTTCCTCCGGATCGACGCTCGCTCTCTCGGCTTATGTTTCGCGTCGATGGCGGCGGCTCCTCGGCGACTGGGCCCAAGGTGGTCCTCTCTGCGGGACTTCTACTCGAACGAGGAGTCCTCCCGAACCACGCCCACCTCTTCTATCTGCTGAAAGACGAGCAGCCGCGGGTGTGGAGTCTCCTCCACGCCTTCTCGACGCCCCGGAGGCCGGGGCCGGGCTGCTGCTCATCCTGATCGTCTATCTGCTATTCCTGATCGGCTACAAACAAAGGGTCTTTCATGTTCTCTCCCTCCTCGCTCACATCAGCCTGGCCAGGGCCCGGAACACCCTGCTCGCCTCGCCGGCCAGCGACGTGGCGATCACCGTCCCTCGCGGCGACTGCCTTCTTGCCGTGCGGGAGCCGCTTCTCGCTGGACTCGCTGCTTCGTTCGATGAAGGCGCGCGACGAGAAGGACGCCGACGCGCTGAACGATCGCGCGCCGCCCGGGGAAGAGGCCTTTCACGGGGAGCGCGCGCCCAAGGTGGAGCCCACGTCGCTCGCGGCCCTCGCGGTGCTCTTGCAACTGACGATCGTGCTCGTCGCGACGGCGCGACTCAGAGCGGCGCTTCGTGGCGGCGGGACGGGACGGCAGCTCCATTATGCGCGCTGTGGATCGAGCGGTTCGTGAGCGATCTCGGCATGAAGGCGCGCCTCCTTCCGCCCGGCGTCCTCCGCGGCTGGACATGGCTCCTCCGCGTCGCGCCCGTCGCGGTGCCTGTCCTCTTGTTCGTGCCGGCGCGGTTTCTCGGCCGATCGCGTTCTGGTTGCTCGTCTTCTACGGCCTCACGTACGGCCTTCTGTTCTCGTTCGGGCTCTGGGGGTGGACGTTCGTGGCGGCAGCGTTCCTCGTGATCTCCACCGAGCAGTGGGATCTTTGGCAGTCACGCTACGCGCGCATTACCGCTTCCTCACAGTCATTTACGACGCGGACTGCGGGGTGTGCCTCCTCATCGCGCGCATCCTGAAGCGCCTCGATCCGCGGTCGCACCTCACGTTTCAGGGCAACGATCTCCTCACGGTGCCGCCGGAGCTGAGAAACCCCCGTACCGCAGCGCGCCGGACGACGAGGAGCCGGCGCGGCTTCTTTACAGGCGATCCGCGCCAGCCATGCCAGTCGAGACGGCCCCTCTCCCCGCCGACGTGACCGACGATCCTCTGCTCGGGACGGTGGTGGCGGTCGACGAAAAGGCCACGTCTTGAAGGAAGGACGGGCCGTCGCCGCGATGTTGCGGGCGCTGCCGCTCGGCTTCTTCCTGTCGCTCCCGTTCCGGATCCCCGGGACCGCGGGGCTCTGGGACGCGCTCTACCGGACGGTGCCGCCGCGGCGATATGCCATCTCGGAGGCGCTCGGCCTCGGGGCGTGCGGCGTGCCGGTGAAGCCCGCCGCGGACTCGATCGCGGAGAGACCTTGAAGCCGGGCGGGATGGCGCCCTCCGTGCGACTCCGCAGGTCCGTGACAGGCGCTCTCCGGGACGCGCTGGGGCCGTGTTGCTCCTCGCGGCGGCGCTGCTCCAGACCGGCCGGGAAAGCGGGTGGCCCCGCTCGCCGATCTGCCACGCTGGAAGCTCTTCAGCGCGATCACGGGCTGGACGCGGATGCGCGGGCACTACGATGTCCTGGCCCCCGACGTGTCGAGGGGAGACGGGGTGTACGTCGTCGACGCGGTGACCCGCGGCGGCCGCCACATCGATCTGCTGACGGGCCGCGCGCCGGAGCCGCCACCGTCCCTCACCCCCGACTCGGCTCCTTGTGGAGCACCTACCTGGAGGCCCTGTTCTTCCAGCCCGGGCTCCGCGATCTCCACAAGCCATTCAAGGAGTATCTGGCCCGCGGGGCCGCGCGTCGCTGCCGGACGCGCCCGAGAACCAGATCGTGAACTTCGATGTCGTGTGGCTCAAATACAAGCTCCCTGCGCCCGGCGGCTACGGTCGAGATCCTCGGCGAAGACCTCTTGATGCCGTTCCAGCGCGACCCGCGAGAAAACGCGGCCTCCTTCTCCCACGCTCAAGAACATGAATGTCCGGTGACCTGAGAATGGGCTCGCCAAAGAACAGGCCATGACCGAAGACGAGGAGTCCGGTCCGTACTGGCCCAGCGTCCTCGGCCCGTCGCGCGCGGTGCTCCCGTTCGTGGTCGGGTCGGCCCGTTCCTCGCGGTGGTGGCGACGCTGGTCTTGATTCACACGGGTCGATCCGTCGGCGCGGCCAATCGATTCGGCCTCGGGACGCTGATCGGCAGTCTGCTCGCGGGCGTCGTCGTGAGCGCCGTCGGTGGTACGTTGTTCGCGCTCGCGCACCGACATGGGGGTGGCCGAAGAAGCTCCTCGTCACGCTGCTGTGGCGCATTCCCCACTCCTCAGCGCCTCCATCTGGTACTGGGTCGGCTTCAAACACGAGTGGTTCGGCACGTTTTCCCGCTCGATGCCGCGTCCGGACGGCGCGCCGGCGCCTTCGTCACCACCTCGGATCTGTGCGCCGGCGCCCTCGCCTTGCCCCTCGGCATCGCCATCTATCACCGCCGCTGGATCTGGGATCGTTACTGCAAGATCGACCCGCGCACGCTCGGCCTGTTCCGTATCGTGCTGGGCAGTCTGTGCACGATCGACGTGATCCGCCGCTGGCAGAAGGCGCGCCTCTTCTACTCCTCCGAAGGCGTCCTCACCAACCACTTCCTCCTGTATCGCGCTTCGAGCCGCACAACCTCTCTCTCTGGAACGCCTTCTCCACGCCGGCCGAGGTGCACGTGATCTTCACGATCGCGGTCCTATGCCACGTGATGTTCCTCGTCGGCTATCGAACGCGCCTGTTCAACGCCTTGTCGTTCGTCCTCATCGTGAGCCTGGATCAGCGCCTCGTGATGATCGAGAACGGCGGCTACGTCATCCTGAACCTGCTCGTCGGTTATGCCTTGTTCATGCCGGTGGGCCTACGTTTCTCGGTGGACGCGCTCCTGCGCTCGTTCCGCGAGCACAAAGAAAAGGCTGGAGCGACCTCCGCGAATCGCTACCGCCCGGAGGACCAGAGTCGCCCGGCGGAGGGCGCCCATTTACCTCCTCGCGCTCGCCAACATCGCGATTTGCTGCTTCTTCAACGTCGTCAACAAGAGCGGAGACGACTGGAAGGCCGGAAAGACGGTCCACTACGTCCTGCAGATCGACCGCATGCTGACGCCCTTCGGCGCGTGGCTCCGCGATTTGCACCTGCCGTTCCCCGTTCACCCGATTCGTCTCCTGGGCGACCCTCGTGATCGAGGCCCTGATCTGCGCGTGGATCCTGTGGCCGACGGGCCGTCGGTACACGCGTCCGCTCGCGATGGCGTGGATGCATGTCCTGCACGGCATGTTCGCGGGCATCTTCCGACTCGACCTTCCTCGTACTCGATGATGACGACCTGCTCACGTACCTCCTGCCGACGCGCGAGAACTGGCGCGATCTGGAGAGGTGGTGTCGCCGCCGCGCCTCCGCGCGCACCGTGGTCCTCGACCGGACGAGCCCGCTCGCGTTCTTCCTCGGCCGCCTCCTCGCGCGCCTGGACAGGCTCGATCTCCTCACGCTGGAGCCATCGAGCCCCGACCACGCGAATCCGCCGCTACTCGTGAGTGAAGGACGCGGAGGGCCGCCGTTACGAGCGCGCCAAGGCCGTCTTCGAGATCGCAAGATCGCTCCCCGGAGGCACGGTGTGGCGGTATCCCTTGTGGGCGCTGAGCCTCTTCTCCTGGGACCCGATCATGGGTTATCTGTCCGGTCACCGCGCCGAGATCGCCCGCTTTTTCTCTCGGCCTCACCTCCCGAGACAAGCCCGAACAGCCTTCGATCTCCCCGATCGGAGCGCGCCTCGCGAGCATCGGAGTCACCGCCCGCGAGACCCTGGTGGCCTATCTCGCCGTGTGCGCCTTCTTCGAGATGATGGTGGGCAATCCGTTGCTTCCCGACGCAGCTCAAGCCGCCGCTGCCGTCCCCGTAGGGACAGTGACAGGCTATACGCGAGGGCGCCAGGGATGGCGCATGTTCGCGCGAACCCGCTCCGCGACGACGGCGTGCTGGCGATCGACGCCTTCACGCTGGACGGCCGCCACATCGATCCGCTCACGGGAAGAGAGCCGGATCTGTTCCTCTCGGACGCGAAGGGAATGGGTCTCCCGCAGGTGTACGGCGACTACGAGAACCGTATCCGCATGGAGGACTACAAGACCTATCGACAGGGCCTCCGCGACTACCTCCTTCGTTACCACGAGCACACGGGGAGGCCGGAGGACGAGCTCGTCAGCTTCACGATGTCTACTGGCTCCATGACTGGTGCGCCGAGCCGGGGAGCTGGACACCGCATCACCACGAAAAGATCGCCTTGCTCACGTACGCGGCACGGCTTCACCCCGCCGCCCGGCTTCCCGGTCCTCCCGCTGGAGCCGAAGCTCGACCGCCCGACTTCTCGGTCCCCGGCGACGGAGCCGACCCGAACGACCCGCCGCACACCCCGGAGCGAAGGTCCAGCGACGATCTGGGCCAGTGAAAGCCGTTCGGGATGCTCGCCCGGTGACGATCCTCGCCCCGGAACCGCCGCGTCGGGGGCTCGTTTACGCGTTGGATCGCGGCTTGTCCTTCACGTTTGACACGCGCTGGGCGCGGTACTACCGCCGGCCTCTCCTTCGGCAAGAAGGGAAGAGGATGGTCCCGAAAACTTCTATGACGAAATGATGGAAATGGCGGGCGGAGATAGCTTCGCCGCGTTGTTCGAAAAGAGCGTCGAAAACGGCGACTTCGCGCGCGAAGGCGAAATCATCTCCGGCACGGTCGTCAGCGTTGGTCGCGACGCCGTGGTCGTCGACATCGGCGGTAAGAGCGAGGGCGTGATCCTCTTCGCGAGTTCGCGGACGCAGGCGGTTCGGCCAGCGTGAAGCCTGGCGACCACGTGGACGTGTACATCGAGAACGCGGCATCGACGACGGCCTCGTCACCTTGTCGAAGAAAAAGCCGACAAGATGAAGGTCTGGGATGAGATCTCGAACGCCTGCGAGGCGGACGAGCTCATCGAAGGTACGATCAGCCAGCGCGTCAAGGGCGGCCTCTCCGTCACCATCCGTGGCGGCGTCAAGGCGTTCCTCCCGGCTCGCAGGTCGACCTCCGCCCGATCCGCAACCTCGATAAGCTGATCGGTCAGACCTACAAGTTCAAGGTCATCAGTTCAACAAGAAGCGCAACGCGCATCGTCCTCTCGCGACGCGTCCTCCTGGAGCGCGAGCGCGACGAGATGAAGCAGAAGACGCTCGGGTCCTCACCGAGGGCATGGTCGTCAAGGGCACGATCAAGAACATCACCGAGTACGGTGCGTTCGTGGATCTCGGCAGCATCGACGGCCTCCTCCACATCACCGACATGTCCTGGGGCCGGGTCAGCCACCCGTCCGAGGTGTTCCAGGTCGGCGACGAGGTCACCGTCAAGGTCCTCAAGTACAACCCCGAGACGGAGCGCGTCTCCCTCGGCCGCAAGCGAACCCAGGAAGATCCGTGGAACCACGCCGAGGAGGCTTATCCGGCCGGCAAGAAGGTCCGCGGCAAGGTCATGGCCGATCACCGACTACGGCGCGTTCGTCGAGCTGGAGCCGGGCGTCGAGGGCCTCATCCACGTGAGCGAGATGAGCTGGACCAAGAAGGTCAAGCACCCGTCGAAGCTCCTCGAGGTCGGCCAGGAGATCGAGTGCCAGGTGCTCGAGGTCGACGCTCGCGCGAAGCATCAACCTCGGTCTCAAGCAGCTCGAGCCCGATCCGTGGATGCTCTTCACGGACAAGTACCACCCCGACGACAAGATCGCGGGCAAGGTGCGCAACCTCACCGATTACGGCGTGTTCGTCGGGATCGAGGAGGGCGTCGACGGCATGGTCCACAAGAGCGATCTCTCGTGGTCGGTGCGCGTCAACAACCCGTCGGACCTCTACCACAAGGGCGACGACGTCGACGATCATCCTCTCGATCAACCACGACGAGAAGAAGGTCTCTCGGCATCAAGCAGCTCTGGGACGATCCGTGGCCGAGCATGCTCACGGAGTTCCCGATGGGCCGAGTGTTCGACGGCCTTGAAGGTCCTCTCCGTGGTCGACTACGGCGTGTGTTCGTGAAGCTCCGCGAAGGCGTCGAGGGCATGATCAGCACGTCCGACGTGCTGGAGCCCGAAGGCGGCAAGATCAAGGCAGGCGACAAGGTGAAGTGCGAGGTGTCCAGCATCGACACGATCGATCGGCGCCTGTTCCTCGCCATGAAGAACGTCGGGGCCGAAGCCCTGCCTCGGACACTTCTGGCAAGAAGAAGAAGGGCGGAGGCGGCGCCAAGACTGGCGGCGCTGACGATGACGACCGTCCGGTGGCCGGCACGATCGGCGACCTCATCCGCGAGAAGCTCGGTGGGAAACTGGATCTGAAGTGAGGGTGGCGCCCATCGGCTTCCGGTTGAGATCGGACCGATAAGCAACGTAGGCCCCTCGCTTCGAAAGGAGCGGGGGGTTTGCGTTTTGTGAATCAGGCATGTTCTGGTTTTGCCTTTTGGGGCCGGTTCGCCGAATGTTCGGGGGATGTTGCGGCGACCTCTCGTCTCCTCCGCGCTCGCGGCTTGTACCTCCTCTGCACGACGACTGCCGCCCACGCGACTCCGCCGGATCCGGATCCGTGGTGGGGGACGGACAAGGCCCTTCACATGGGGGTGCGCCGGGCTCACCGGGGGCGGATATGCCGTCTCCACCGCCATCACCGACGACGTCGCGGGGCGCGCCGCGCTGGCCGCCTCCGTGGGGATCGGCGCCGGCCTCGGAAGAGGTGCTCGACGCCATGGGCCTCGGGGACCCTTCGTGGAAAGACTTTTGTGGGACGTCATCGGCACCGGGATCGCGGTCAGCGTGAGCGTCACCATCGATCTCGGCGTCCGCGCCGCCAAGGGCAAGTAGGGAATCACAGCGTATGTCGTTCGATATCGAGGCTCAGCGCCAGGCCACGTTGACTCTGATGCAGCTCCCTCATGGGGTGTTGCGCGCGCTCGTCGGAGCGCCGGTGTCCTCGCCGGAGGGGTTCCTCCTGGATCCGCAAGTCCAGGCCATCCTGCGCCTCTCCGACGCTCTCGGACATGGGCGCGCTTGGACTCGAAAAGGCCCGCGCCGGGATGGAGTCGGAGGCGCAGATCCTCCAGGCGCGGCCGCAAGGGGCGCTGTCGATCCACGACGTGGTGATCCGCGTGGAGGGCGGCGCGATCCGGGCCCGCGTGTACCGTCCGGCGGAGGCGACTGGCCCTCTCCCCGTCATCGTGTTCTATCACGGCGGCGGCTTCGTCCTCGGGAGCTTGAAGTCGCATGATGGGGAGTGTCGAGGAACTCTCTTTGAGCGTGCACGCAGTGGTGGTGGCGGTGGACTATCGCCTCGCGCCCGAGCACAAGTTCCCGGCTCCGTGAACGACGCGATCGCCGCGTACGAGTGGGTGGCCGAGAACGCGGCCTCCATCGGCGGGGACCCGGCGAAGATGGCCGTCATGGGGGACAGCGCGGGCGGCAACCTGTCGGCGGTGGTCGCGCGCGAGCTGCGGCACCACCCACGAAAGCCGGTGTTCCAGCTCCTCGTGTACCCGTGCACGGACATGACGCGCTCGAAGCCGTCGCACCGTTATTTCCAGGAGGGCTTCTTCCTCACGAAGGGAGTCGATTGACTGGTTCCTGGGTGCTTATCTGCACTCGCCGGACCAGGAGACGGACCCGCGCGCGTCCCCGCTCCTGGCCGGGAATCACCAGGGCCTGTCCTGCGTACATCGTGACGGCGGGCTTCGATGCGCTGCGCGACGGGGGCCGCGCGTACGCGGAGGCGCTCGCGGAGGCGGGCGTCCGCGTGAAGCACCGCTGCGTCGAGGCCAGATTCACGGCTTCTTCAGCATGAGCGGCGGCCTCAAGTCGGCGCGCGTGGCCCTCGACGACATGATCGCCGCGTTGCGCGCAGAGCTTCACGGAACATGATTGCAGGATGACAGACGATCTCGCGGAGCCGCTCTCTGGGCGCGCCGTTCGGAATCGCAGGGCGGTGCCCACCCCCGGTCGCGCGCCGCGCGCCGCCCCTCCGGTCGCGAAGGGAGGGGACCAGGCATGTACTCTGAACACCGCTCAAGGAATGTGACGTTCCCCTCCCTTTGCGGGCGAAGCACGCAAATTAAGGAGGGAGGCCGCCGCGCAGGCCAGCCCGAGCACGGCCGCAGGTGGGCACCATGATTTGATCTTCTGTGCTCCGATCCTGGTCTGTTTGGTGCTCGCCGTGTCCGCTTGTGGAAAGGGCCAGTCCAGCGGGGATGTCCATGGGCGGCCACCGGCGCCTCCTCCATCCCTGTCGGGGACGGCTTATGCCGGTCGCGACTGACCGCTCCACGGCGACGGTGTCTGCGAGCGCGTCAGTCTCCGCGGCGCCGTTGCCAGCGCCGCGGCCGCCGGAGGAGGCCTTCGGCGCGTGCGCAGCAGCCCCGTGGAGTGAACAAGGAGCAATGGAAGCGGGTGTTCAATGCCTATGCTCACCTGCTCGACATCGATGACGTGATCGACGATCTGCACCGGCAGTATCCCGACAAGACCGAGATCGTGCAGATCGGCACCTCCACCGAAGGGCGCGCGATCAAGGCCGTGCTCGTGGCCGATGATCCGAAGTCCGCGCACGACCGCCCCAGCATGCTGCTGAACGCCGCGCACCACGGGGACGAGCCGCTGTCCTCCGATATCGTGCTCGACGCGATGGAGACGCTCCTCAAACCCGACTCCGATGCTCGGGTGAAGCGGTATCTGTCCGAATTCCAGATCTGGTGCGTGCCGATGGTGAACCCGGACGGCATCGCCACGTTCATGCAGGACTTCGGCGCGGGCCGGAAGAACGGCCGGGAGACGCGCAAGCTCGTGGTCGGCGGCACCTTGAACCAGCGGGGCGTGGACCTCAATCGCAACTACCCCTTTCGCTGGGGCGCCCTCCGCGAAGAGGGCAGCACGAAGAACCCGGAGCGCCGCAATTACCGCGGCCCGGAGCCCGCCAGCGAGCCCGAGACGCGCGCGATGATGGCGCTCTCCGAACAGCAGCACTTCGTGGGATCCATCTCGTATCACATCGGCACGGTGGCGTTGCTCGCGCCGTACACCATCGATGGAGTGCCGGAGCCGGTCCCCAATGAAGCGTGGCCCGTCGCCGAGGAGATCGCGCGCGCCACGCGGCCCGACAAGACGCGGCCCCTCTACGTGCACAAGAACCTCTATCCCGTGGACGGGACGGATCAGGACTATTTCCGCTTCACGCAGGGGACGCTGGCCCTCTTGTTCGAGGCGGCGCACCGGAGCTGGGAGACACCGCTGCTCCACCAGCAGACGCTCGACGCCGTGCGCCCCGCGTGGGGCGTGCTGTTCAATCGGTACCTGGAGGGGCCGAGTGTGGAGGGCCGCGTGAAGGACGACAAGGGCCGTCCGGTGAGCGCGGACGTGAAGGTCGTCGAGGTGAAGACCAACGCCGGCGAGGTGTGGAAATCCCGCTGTCCGGACGGGTTTTACGGGCGTTATCTGCCCGCGTTCGGCAAATACACATTACGAGTCACGCCCGACGGCGGCGCGCCGATCGACGTCCCGTTCGAGTCCGCGCAGGTGAAGGGACGCGCCATCGTCGACGTGACGATCCCGGCGCAGAATGGGGCCTCTGCGAAGGGCGGCTGCGCGAAGTGAGCGGCGTCACTCGCTCCGCCACGTGACGTTTCTTCGGTGCCGGCCTCACGTGGGCTCAGTGGCCGGCGCGCCGAGCAAGCGGCGAATCTCGCGGACGCGCTCCTGGGACGCTGCATCTTGGGGGAGAGACGCGAACTGGACTCGCTCGAACGTCGTCCGCCCGTCCGCGTCGCCGACCAGCGGATTGGCACCGTGGGACAGGAGGAGCCCCACCATGTCGACATCGAGTCTGGTGGCAGCGAACCCGAGCGCGTTCATGCCTGTCGGTCCACCTCCCTCGTGGATAGTCTTGTCCGCGCCGCAGAGAAGCAGGAGCCGAGCCATCTCCACGAGCCCGTTCTGAGCACACCAACGAAGCGGTGAGTCGCCCTCGTCGCCGCGCACATTGGGGTCCGCTCCCGCGGAAAGGAGCAGCCGCACAGCCTCGATGTGCTCACGAAACACCGCGTTCAGAAGCGGGGTTGATGCATGCTCTGCGTCCCAACGGTTCACGTCGGCGCCGTAGCGGAGCAGCAGCACCACCGAGTCGATGGAGCAGCGAGTCTCCGGTCCGCCGGGGCGCTGAAGCTCGCGAACCGCAGCGATCAACGGAGTGAGGCGCTCCTCCATGGTGTCGTAGCGGGACGTAAGGATCGCGTTGGCATCCGCGCCGTCGGCGAGAAGCTCCGCCAGACGATCGATGTCGCCCGCCTCAACGGCATGGAGGAGCAATTCGGACACAGGAGTCTACTTCATCTCCTCCGGCATCAGCTCCGGATACTCCTGAAAGATCGGGCGAAGGATATCGGCAAAGAGGTGTCCCATCGCATGTCCGGCCGCGCTGCGGTATGCGCGAAACTCTTCCTCACCACACTCCTTCTGAACAAGCGCTATCGTGTCGTCGATCTCGGCGGTCACTTTGTGAACCCTGGAGACGATCTGTCCTGCCAGCTCTCGTTTCATGTTTCTCCTACATCAAGGCTCTTGTCCGGCCCGATTCGAAGTCGCAGCCATGGATTTCGGCGCGCCGAGCAACCGGCGAATCTCGCCGATGTGCTCCTGATTCGCAGGGGTCTCGGGGGATTCAGTGTACATCAAGCAGTCGAGGGCAGGAGAAGAACAACGGCGTCGACTGGCCCGGCAGGTTCGTCCGCGAGCTTCCACACTGCGACCTGCAATGGCGTGAGACCGACGCTGATCCCGTACTGAGAACGGAAGAAGACGTTCGGGGGCGCGCCCGCAGAGAGGATCTCCGCAAGCAGTCCGACATCCCCTTCGATGATGGCTTCGAAGAGCGTCTCAATCATGGTGCGCCGATTCACTCTTGGGGGGCGTCACTCGCTTCTTTCCCGGCGATCTGCTCTGGACACAGATCCGGGTGCTCGGCGTAGATCGGGTCCAAGACATCGAGCAACAGATAGCCCAGAACCTGCCCGACGCCCCGACAGTAAGCCTTGTGCTCTTCTGCATCGCAGTTGTCTCTGGCGATGTCGATGGTGTCGTGGAGCTTGAAATAACACTCCAGCAGCATCTCGTTGAGCCTGACCGCAGCCTCTTTTTTCATGTCTCAAGGCTCACTTCGGCTTGTTCTTCAGGAGCGGCTCCGGCAGGCCTTCGATCGCTTGGGCGAGAGCGAGGATCGACGCCTCGGATGAGGGCGCGGACGGCAGCTCGACGCTGAAATGCTTGGCGATGGCCTCGGCCACCTTCAGCCACTTCGGGTCGACGGGCCGTCCGACCTTCGCAGAGACGCCTACGAGGGTCATCAAGACGGACATTGCGAGCTGTAGGTCCCACGGCCTTTCGTTGCCGAGCGCGTCCTCCAGGGCGGGGATAGCTTCTTCGTCTCTCCCCAGCGCCTCCAGCGTATCTGCCAGCCCGAGGGCATACAACTGCTGATTCCAGATGTCTCTGAATCCGAGCGCTGCCCATTCTTTGTAAGCTTGTTCGGACTCCGCATAACGACCGGCATCGTAGAGGGTCCACGCTCGCTGGGCCGCGACGTGTCTGGCGAGCTCGTTGAAGTGATCCATGGCGCGATGCGCTTCCAAGGTCGACGCCAGGAGCGCCAGGATTTCGTCATATTGCCCGCTGCTCTTCAGCCGCATGATTTCGAGCAGGCGGTCATTGATCACTTGTTGCATGAACCCCTTGTTGAAGCAGATCTCACAGACCCTCACGGTCTTGCCGTCGTGCGTGTCCTCTCGGGTCGCGGGCCTCTCTTCACAGGACGCGCACAACTGTGTTTCATCGTTCGGGGACGTCATGACGTTTCATCTTTCCACGGTACCATGCACCTATCGAGGACGCGGGCACTTGTAATCGGGCCACACTCCATCCTTGTAACACTCTCGCTGGCAAGCCCCGCAGTTCTTTTCCTGGCCCCACTGACTCACCCTTTCCGGTGGTTGTGCCCGGTGTTCGAGACATTCGACTGTGAGCGCGTCGCACATCTTCTCATTCTTCCGCTTCTTGTAGGTGATTGTCTGCGGGACTGGCACCGTCGTCGGCACGGCCGTGGCTGTCGGCACCGCGGTCGTCGTGGGCGCCATGGAAGCGACCGGCGCCGCCGTCACGAGCGGCTCCACCGTAGCGACAGGCTCCGCGGTCGCAGGAGGCTCCGCCGTCGTGGGATGGGGCCGGTGCCTCTTGGGCTTCGAGTCTTCCAACACGTACACGACGACGACGTAGAACGCCAACCCGACCACGACAAGCCCGGTGGCCTCCAGAAGCACCACCGCCTCTGCCTGCCCCAAGAGCGTCCGCGATTCCGGCGACACCGGCCCTTCCGGAACGAAGCTGCGCCGCCGCAACGCCAGCACTTGAAGCGGCGCCCGCATCGTGTGCAGCGCGTCCGCCATGCACGACTCCACCTCATGGAGTTGAAGCGTGGAGTCCTTGAGCATCACCTCTTCGACCGCCACCTCATTCTCCCCCTCCGCAACTTGCACGATGAAAGAGAGGTTGTACGTCTTCGATTCGAGCGGGACAGGCCCCTTCTTGGCGCACTCTGCCAGCTTCTCGATCATCCTGTCCGGCAGTTGGCCGTCTTTGGGCCATGTGGGGCCGCTGCTGCCGCATCCTCCGAGCGTCGAAATGCCGAGGACATAGCCACCGCATAGAAGGAGCGTCACCGAGAGGATGCGCCGGACGATCGCGGCGCTGCGCTGGCGTGCCAGCGCTTCTGAACCCAGGCCCAAGGCCACCCCTCGCCGCCACCCGTGAGACTGCATGTCCGAGCGGTGCGCGATCCGGACCTCGACATCAAGCACCGTGGCTATCATCGCGGGATGCACGCCTCTGCGTGTATTATAGCGGATTTGATTCGTACCCAGCACACGCGGCGTAGGCGGGGGAGTGATACGAGGGGGCGGAGACCTCTTGTAAAAACGTTGAGGCCTGCGCCCACTCAGCTGCGGACTCCGCGGAGCCAAGCTCCGCGGTGCCTCCGCTGAGCGGGCTCCGGCCTCCTAATGGCGCCCCTTGTAAACTCATGAAAAGCGTCTGTCTGCCTGTGCTCGTCGTGACGTGAATCAGCTCTAGGCAGGGATCTGCGCAGCGCGCCCGTGTGAGACAACCTGATCGCCGGAGGGCGCGTGGAGGGTTGACACTCCCTTCGGCGGCGGCTTCCATGCGCGGCCCGCGGGTTCGACCGCAGGTCCCCGGAGGCCGGTTCGATCTGCCGCTCAACTCCGGTGATGCGCCGCCCCGCGCGGCTCGATGGTCGGCTCCGTCTGACCCTCTTGACACTTCCGTCGCTACCTGTTGTCGTGAGTCTCGCGGCGGCCGCGTCCTCAAGGGGAGATCAACGCGCCGTGGCGACGTGACGAACCAAGAAAAGGGAGAAGGTCCATGCCTGCACACAAGGCCGCGCCGGCGGTAAAGGCGTTGTCTACGGACAAGAAGATCGCGGACGACTACGATGCGGACGAAATCAAAGAGCACAGCGCGCGCGCACTCTCCGCGATCCAGAGCGTGAACGCCGAGTGGCCGGGGCTGGTGAAGCTGCCAGCCAGCGACAAGAGTGGCAATCTCGGCAAGCTGGTGGGCCAGCTCGGAGGCCCGCTCAAAGCCCTCTTCACGGCGCTCACGCCGAGCGACAAGGACGATCACGCGACCCGCGAGTCGAAGGCGAAGCTCGCGACGGTGTTCGACGCGATGATGGGCAAGTCGGACCGCGGCAAGGACCCCCTCCACTTCGAGGTCGACTTGCTACTTCGCCGGATGGAGCGCGTGCAGGCCGAGCTGAAGATCGCAGAGGCGCTGAAGGAGGCGCGGCAGCGCTTCGTCGACGACGCGATGAACACGGGCGAGATGGTGGTGGAGCCGGGGTTGCGAGCCTTGGAGATCGCACGGACGGCCGCGTCCTCCAATGAAGAGTTCCGCTCCCTCCTGGCCCCCGTGCTGGACGGCCTCAGCGATATGACGAAGCGCGCGCGCCAGTACCAGGAAGAGGCCCGGAAGGCCGCGCAGGACGCTGCCGCCAATGCGCCGGCCGAAGATACGGCGTCTGCGGACGTCCCCGCGAAGGGCACCGCAAAGAAGTAGACCGGAGCCCCAAGTCCCCCTTGGAGGGGGTAAGATGTAGGCAAAGGGGGGCGGTTGGGGGAGATTTTTCCAGTCAGCCAAGGTACGGGGGACCCTGACCTGGGTTCCGGGGACCCTGGATGGGGTTCCGGAGAGTCCATGGGACGGTTCCGGGGAGCCTTGCGTCGGGCCCCGCGAAACCTTGCATTGGACTTCGCAGAACCTCGTATCGAATTCCGCAGAACCTGGTACCGGACTCCGCGGAGCTTCCTGTCGGACTCCCCGGGAGCCCGCGTCGGACTGGCAATCTTGGAAAGTGGCAATCGCCGGACGCGCCGGGGGCCCGCGAGCTTGCGACACGGAGCCTGGCTTACGCTATGCTGCCGCCTCGATGGCGCTCCTCGAAACCACCGACCTCCAGCGTCCCGCGCCTGCGGCGCGCCCGCGCTACGTCCGGCCGCCGCAACCCCTTCATTTCCCCGGATCCGAAGAGATGCCCGAGACGAACCGTCACATGGAGCTCCGCACGGCTCTCTACCAGATCCTGGTCCATGAGCTCGGGTCACGCGCGACGCTCGGCTCGGACCAGTTCGTCTATTACGACCCGACGAACCCCAAGAAGAAGCTGGCGCCGGACGCCTTCGTGAAGCTGGGTCCGCCGCACTCGGTGTATCGCGTGTGGAAGACGTGGCTGCGCGGCGCGCCGGACGTCGCGGTGGAGGTCGTCAGCGACTCGGACGAGGGCGACGAAGATTGGGCCACCAAGCTGGAACGCTACCGCGCCGCAGGGATCGGCGAGGTCGTTCGTTTCGATCCCGACGACGGAGAACGGCCCATCCGTGTGTGGGACAACGTCGAAGGGGACCTCGTGGAGCGTGAGGAGCCCGAAGGTGGGCTGTTCGCGTGCACGAGCCTCGGCATGTTCTGGGTGGCTGTCCCTCACCCGATGTTCGTCCGCATGTTGCGCCTCGCGCGCGACCCCGAAGGCCGCGACCTCTTGCCCACGCCGGTCGAAGCCGAGGCCCGCGCCCGCCAGGAAGAGGCCCGCGCCCGCCAGGAAGAGGTCCGGGGACGCGTCGCGGCCGAGCAGGCGCGGGATCGGCTCGAGGCCGAGGTCGCCGAGCTCCGCAAGCAGCTCCAGGAAAAGTCGGCCGGGACCGTCCACCGAGCCGCGCCGTCCCCCGCTCCGCGCAAGCCCATCGCCGCCCCGAAGCGCGCAAAGTCTCCGAAGAAAACGCTCAAGTAGCTCGCCGGACAAGGGCCTTTTCAACGCGTACGCCCCCCCTCGGCGTGCGCGTTTCGTTTGGGGCGGGAGGTGGGCAGTCCGCGGGAGGTGGGCAGTCCGCGGGAGGTGGGCAGTCCGCGGGAGGTGGGCAGTCCGCGGGAGGTGGGCAGTCCGCGGAGAGGGTCAGTTCGCGTGGTAGACCTGGCGCTGGTACGATGTGTCCCAGACGCTGGTCGTCGCGCCGCAGCGCCAGCCGCCGTTGATGTTGCCGCCGCCCGTGTGCCAGCAGAGGCGGTTCTGCGGGTTGATGCTGCCCGTGTCGCACGAGTTGCGGCTCAGCGGGTCGCCGAGGCCCGCGAAGCCCCATGAATAGCTGCTGCTGTAATACCAGCCGACGCCGTTCGCGTTGTGGGGCGTGTTCGTGCTGCCGGTGTCGAAGATGACGTCCACGCGCGGCGCGTTCGCGGCCACCGTCAGCACCGACGAGCCGTTCTGGCGGCACCCGAGCAAGAGCTTCGATTTGTTGCACTGCGCGAGGATCGTCGACATCGGCGTGCTCGCGTTGTCGTACGTGTCCTGGTAGCAGAGCGTCCAGCCCGTGAGCTGCGCGATCGGGAGGTTCGTCACGACGCCGGTGAACGAGTAGAGGCAGCCCGGATCCGTGACGCCGTCGCAGTCGTTGTCGATGCCGTCGCACGGGTCGTTCATCGCGGCGAACGTCGTCTGCGTGCACGTCGTCGATCCGTCCGCGTTGCAGATGAGCGTGCCCTGTCCGCACGCGCCGAGCAGCCCGGTGTCGCACGATCCGTTGAGGCCGGGGACGTCGTCCACGATGCCGTTGCAGTCGTCGTCGACCGCGTTGCCGCAGAGCTCCGTCACCGGGGACACGTTCTGCACGCACGCGACCGCGCCGCTGTCGCAGGCCTTCGTCCCCGCGGCGCACGGGCCAGGGTTGCCGGTGTCGCACGCCATGCCGACGTCGGCCACGTTGTTGTCGACCGTGCCGTCGCAGTCGTCGTCCACGTCGTTGCACGACTCCGCCGTGGGCAGGATGTTGGGGACGCACGTCGGCACGCCCGCGTCGCACTCCATCGTCCCCACGAGGCAGGGGCCGAAGAGGCCCGAATCGCAGGAGGATCCGTTCATCGGATCGCTCTCGTCGGTGAGGCCGTTGCAGTTGTTGTCGACGCCGTCGCACACCTCGACGGTGGGCTGGCCCGGCACGCAGGACTGCGCCTGCCCGTCCACGCACTTCTCCAGCACGACCGCGCACGCTCCGACGCCGCACGTCGCGACGCCGAGATCGTCCACCGTGCCGTTGCAGTCGTCGTCGACGCTGTTGCACGTCTCGTTGGCCGGCGTGACCTGGCCGACGCACTCGGTCCACGCGCCGTCCTTGCACACCTGCGAGCCGGCCACGCACGCGCCGACGCCGGCCGTCCCGCTCGCGCCGCTGTAGCACGTCTGGGTCGTGCCCTCGTCGCACTTGCAGCCGCCGGGCAGGTCCTTCACGTCGTCCGGCACACCGTTGCAGTCGTTGTCCTTGCCGTCGCAGATCTCGACCTCGGGCACGCAGGTGGAGCCGCCCGCGCCGCCGCCCCCGGGCGCGGTGTAGCCGCCGCCGTCGCCGCCGGCCGTCGTGGTGGCGCTGCCGCCCGAGCCACTGATCTTGTTTCCGCAGCCGATCGCGCCCAGCGAGAGGGCCAGCGATCCAAAAAAGCTCATCACAATAAGGCCACGCACGGAGTCCTCCGAGAGCTCCCGGTCTTCCGCGCGATCACGAGCGACTGGCGTGGACGGGGAGCGTGGCGATCATACCGCCGTTCGAAAATGATAGGGTCCCAAGCGATGAATCCTCCCCTCTGGGCCCCGTGGCGAATGGAGTACATCCTCGGTCCAAAGGACTCGGGGTCGTGCGTCTTCTGCGGCCTGGACGCGGCCTCCGAGGACGAGCGCAGGAGCCGGCTCGTCGTGTGCACCGGCAAGCGCGCGTTCGTGATGATGAACCGCTACCCGTTCGCGCCGGGCCACCTGCTCGTGATGCCGTACAAGCACGTCGACACGCCCGAGAAGCTGGATCCCGAGGACTACGACGAGCTGTTCCGGCTGGTGCGCGACGCGGGCGTTCGGCTCAAGAAGGCCGTCCGCGCGGAGGGCCTCAACGTCGGCATGAACCTCGGCGCCGTCGCGGGCGCGGGCGTCGCGGCGCACCTGCACGTGCACATCGTCCCGCGCTGGGGCGGCGACACGAACTTCATGCCGGTCATCGCGGACACGCGCATCGTCTCGCAGGCCCTCGACGAGACGCGGGCGCACCTGCTCTCGTACTTCGCGGACCTCCAGATGGAGCCGATCCGCGCCGGGGCCGAGGCGTGACCGCTCCGAACCGTCGCGCGCTCTTCCTGGGGACGAGCGCGGTCCTCGTCGTCGCGTTGATCATCGCCGCCCGCGCGATCCTGCTGCCGTTCATCCTCGCGCTCGTCGTGGCCTACGTGCTCACGCCGTCCGTGCTGCGCGTGGAGAAGCTGCGGGTGCCGCGGTTCGTGGCGGTGCTGCTCGTGTACGCGATCGCGATCGGCGCGATCTCCGGCTTCGTGGCGCTCATCGTGCCGCGGCTCGGCTCGGAGGTGCGCGGCCTCGCGACGGAGTGGCCGAAGATCAAGACGGATCTGCGCGAGCGCTGGCTCCCCGCGGTGGACGCGAAGGTGGCGGGCTTCGTGCCGCCGCCGCCCCCGCCCGACGAAGGCCCCGACGAGCCGAAGCCGCCGATCCGCGTGCAGAAGCGCGACGACGGCTCGTTCGACGTGCTGCTCTCGGACGACGTGCGGTTCCGCGAGGTCGACGAGGGCGTGTGGCAGCTCGACGCGCAGGAGGCGCCGCGCGGGTTGCATTCGGCGACGGTGCTGCAGCAGGGCTTCGATCGCGGCCTCAGCTTCGCGAAGCGCAACGCGGTGCAGATCCTGAAGGTCGGTCAGGAGATCGTCGGCGCGATCAGCCGCGGCATCTTCACGCTCTTCATGACGCTGATGCTCGGCGCGTACATGATCCTCACGCACGAGAAGATCCTCGCGTTCTTCCGCGAGCTGTGGGCGCCGGAGTCGCGCGGTAGCTTCGATCGCTTCCTGCGCCGGCTCGACCGCGGCCTCTCCGGCGTGGTGCGCGGGCAGCTCCTGATCTGCCTCGTGAACGGCGTCTTGTCGGCGATCGGCTTCTGGCTGTTCGACCTCAAGTACTGGCCGATCATGGCGGTGCTCGCGGGCGTGATGTCGCTGATCCCGATCTTCGGATCGATCCTGAGCTCGATCCCGGCGGTGGCGATCGGCCTCACGCAGGGCGTCGGCACGGCGGTCGCGGTGCTCGTGTGGATCGTCGGCATCCACCAGGTGGAGGCGAACTTCCTCAACCCGAAGATCATCGGCGACGCGGCGAAGATCCACCCGGTGCTCGTCGTGTTCTCGCTCCTGGTCGGGGAGCACTTCTTCCAGCTGCCCGGCGCGCTCTTCGCGGTCCCGTGCATGAGCGTGGCGCAGACGATCTTCCTCCACTTCCGCGAGTCGACGCTCGGCATCCCGGACCCGACGGCGACCACGATCCCCGCCGTGAAGCCCGAGTCTCAGAAAAGTGAGACGCAGGAAGAGCCGCCCGTCTAAGGCGTCTCGTCGATCGGCGCGGCGTCGGGCCCCGCGTCCTTGTGGGGGCGCTCGACGCGCATCGTGACGTCGACGAGGACCGTCTGGTTGGTCACGACGTTCACGGTGCGCTTCTCTTCGGGGGCGTTCGGGTGCGTGAACGTGACGAAGTGGCGGCCCGGCGCGACGGGGATGAGGCGCGCCATCGGCGTCGTGTCGATGCGCTCGCCGTCCACCGCGACCTCCGCCCACGGCTGCGCGAGCACGCGCAGGTAGCCGCGCTCGCCCGCCTTCGTCTCGGACGGAGGCGGCGCCGGACGCTCGCCCGCGCGGCTCCACTCGGTGATGAGCGACCCGAACACGATGAGGCCGAGCACCGCGCCGAGCTGCTGCACGAGCCGCCGTAGTCCCACGTCGGGCGGCGCGATCTCCGCGGGGCCGCGCGCGCGGACCGGCGGGCGATCCGGCACGAAATCCCCCGCCGCGAGCGCCCGCGCCACGAGCGCCGAGGCCGGCTCGATCGACACCTCGCGCAGCGCGTCTCGGAGCTCTTCGGCGAGCGCGCCCGCGTCCTCGTAGCGATCGGCCGGATCCTTCGCGAGGCTCCGGCTCACGATGCGCGCGAGCGTCGCGGTCGCGGGCCCCTCCGTCGTCACGAGCGGCGGCGGAGGCGCGTTGCGGATGCGGTGCGCGAGCGCGTGACGCTCCTCGGCGGAGATCTCGGCCGGCGCGAGCACGTCCGGGTTCGGCGGCGGCTTCGGCGGATCGGCCCACGGGCGCTCTCCCGCGAGCAGCTCGAACAGCACGACGCCCGCGGAGAACACGTCGGCGCGCGGGCCCTCGGCCTCCGCGAGGATCTGCTCCGGCGCCATGTACTCGGGGGGACGCGGCGGCTCGTCGTCGGGAGCCTCGGCGCCGGCCGCGCGCGCGGTCGACAGGTCGACGAGCTTCACGCCGCCGCTCTTCGTGAGGGCCACGCGCGAAGGCTGGAGGCCGCCGTGCACGATCCCGCGCGCGTGCAGGTGCGCGAGCGCCTCCGCGATCCCGAGCGCGATCGCGATCGCCTGCGCCGGCGGGAGCCGCGTCACCTTCGCCGAAAGCTCGAACAGGCGCGGCCCGTCCACGTCCTCGAACAGGAGATGGACCGCGTCGTCCTTCCGTACGAGCCCGTGCAGCGTGAGGACGCCGGGGTAAAAGGACGTGGGCCCCGCGATCTTCGCCTCGTGCAGCAGCCGATTGCGCACGGCGGACGGCTCCACCGGCGCGCGCGCCGTCTTCACCAGGAGCGCGCGCGATAGCCCCGGATCGAAGGCGCGGAGCGTGATCGTGAGCGCGTCCTCGGCGTACACCCCGAGGACGCGGTAGGGGCCGATCTTGTCGGGCCTCACTTCGCGAGGAGCGACTTGCCGGTCATCTCCGGCGGCTGCGGGACGCCGAGCAGCTCCAGCATCGTCGGCGCGACGTCGCCGATGCGGCCGCCCGAGCGCAGGTGCACGTCGCGGCGCGCGTCGTCGGCGTAGAGGAGGATGGTCGGGTTCGTCGTGTGCGCCGTGTGCGGGTTGCCTTCCGCGTCGCGCATCGTCTCGCAGTTGCCGTGATCGGCCGTGATGAACATGCCGCCGCCCATCTCCTTCACGGCGTCCCAGATCGCGCCCACGCCCTTGTCCACGGCCTCCACGGCCTGGATCGCGGCTTCGAGGTTGCCGGTGTGGCCGACCATGTCGGGGTTCGCGAAGTTCACGAGGACGAAGTCGTACTTGCCGCTGCGGAGCGCGTCCGAGACCTTCTTCGTGACCTCGGGGCAGCTCATCTCCGGCTTCTCGTCGTACGTCTTCACGTCGCGCGGGGAGGGCACCAAGATGCGATCTTCGCCGGAGAACAGCTCCTCGCGACCTCCGCTGAAGAAGTACGTGACGTGCGCGTATTTCTCGGTCTCCGCGCACCGGAGCTGCGTGAGGCCCGCGGCCGCGATCACCTCGCCGAACGATTTCTTCACGTCGTCCTTCGTGAACGCGACGGGGAGCTTCAGGGCCTTCTCGTACTCGGTCATGCCCGCGTACGCGCCGTCCTCGAACGCGAGCATGTGCCGGCCGCGCTGCTCGATCATCTCGTCCGCCTCCTTCGGGAGGTTGCGACGCGTGAACATCGCGGAGAGCTCGCGCATGCGATCGGGCCGGAAATTGAAGGCGAACCCGACCTCCTCGCCGTGCCACTGCCACTCGAGCGGCTCCGAGCCGAACTCGGCCACGAAGTCGCCCTTCATCCCGTCGTAGTCCCCGAGGCGCGCAGGCTCCACGAACTCGTCGGTCTTGCCGTCGGCGTAGGCCGCGCGCAGAGCTTCGAACACGTCGCTGAAGTGCGGCACCGTCGCGGGGGCCTTCGGATCGCCCGCGCCCTCCTCGCGCACGATCGCGTGCCACGCGCGCGAGACGCGGTCCCACCGCTTGTCGCGATCCATCGCCCAGAAGCGGCCGCACACGGTGCCGATGACGCCCTTGCCTTCGAGCGCGTCGGACACCTTCTCCAGGTACGGCGCGGCGCTCTTCGGCGGCGTGTCGCGCCCGTCGAGGAACGCGTGCAGGACGATCGGCACGTCGTACGACGCGATGTGATCGATGAGCGCGAGCAGGTGCCCGAGCGACGAGTGCACGCCGCCGTCCGACACGAGGCCGAACAGGTGGAAGCGGCACTTCTTGTCCTTCGCGCGGTCGATGAGGCTGCTCAGCACCTCGTTGCGCGAGAGCTGGTTCTCAGCGATCGCGACGTCGATTCGGCTGATGTCGGTGAGCGCGATGCGCCCCGCGCCGAAGCACAGGTGCCCGACCTCGCTGTTGCCCATCTGCCCGACGGGGAGCCCCACGTCGGGGCCGCTCGTGCCGATGAGCGTCTGCGGGTACGCGGCGCGGAGCCGATCGAGGTTCGGCGTGCGCGCGAGGCGGACCGCATTGAAGTCACGCCCTTCGCGTTCGCCGAAGCCGTCGAGGATGCAGAGGACGAGGGGGCGGGGACGAGAGGTTTGCTGCGTGGTGCTCACGCCGGGACTTTACCTCACCCCGGCGCGATGGAGCCGCGAACGACTCGCGGCTTTTGCGTGAGATGCTACTTCGCGGTGGCGGCCTTCACCGCCTGCTCTGCGAACTGCTCCAGCGAGACCTTGCCGGTGTACGTGTAGAACGGCCGATCCTTGAGCTCGCAGCGGCCCATGTGGATCGCGTTGTACATCTGCTGCATCGGCCGGGCGAGGCCCTCGGGGACGCCCCACTTGCCCATGATCTCGACCATGTCCTCGACGGGCAGCGTCTCCACCTTCACGGGCTTGCCGAGCGCCTTGCCGAACGCCGCGGCCACGTCCCACGAGTTGTGCTGCGCGGGGCCGGCGACCTGGATGACGTCCCAGGGCTTCGTCGGGTCGAGGAGGGCCTCGACGGCGCACTCCGCGATGTCCTGCGTCGACACCATCTGGATCGGGAAGCTCTCGCGGAGGAACGACGGCAGCATCCCAGCTTGCATCTGCGGCAGGTTTCCGAGCCAGTTCTCCATGAAGTACGCGGCGCGGAGGAAGAAGAACTGCACGTTCACGCCGAGGAGCTTCGACTCCGCGTAGGCCGAGATGTCGATCAGGCCCATCGGCAGCTTGTCGTACTGCGCGCCGAGCGACGACAGGAACGCGATCGTCTCCAGGTGGTCGTTCTGCGAGAGCGCCTCCACGTAGCCGTCGATGATCTTCTTGCTCGCGGCGACCGGGTCGGCGGCCTGCATCTGCGGGGGCACGAGGAGGTACGCGCTGGCGATCCCCTCGAAGGCCTTCGAGACGAAGTCGACGTCGGTCAGCGATCCGACCGCGACCTCACACCCGCGAGCGGCCCACGGCTCGCCCTTCTTCTCGTCGCGAACGACGACGCGAACCTTCTCGCCCTTGTCGAGCAGGAGATTGGCGACCTTGGACCCCGTGTTTCCCGAAACGCCAGCGACCAGAAACATGGCTTTTCCTCCATCGAATGGGACCTGAGGTTCCCCGCGAATCCGTGGAGCGCTCAGGGTGGGCCGGCGCGCCGCCGCCCGTGCAAAAGAGCGCGAACAGTAGGCCTAGACGCGCCCTCGTTTCAACGACGATCCAACCGGAGCCTCGGAAAGCGAACGTCCGCTTCGGTAACCCGTGGATCAGTCGCCGGCGGCGCGCGGTGAGGCGGACTGGGACCGCACGACGTGGCGCGTCGTCTTGCGCGAGGCGACCGCGGCGCGCGCGAGCGAGTCGGCCCGCTCGTTCCACTTCACCCCCGCGTGCCCCGGGACATACACGAGGCGGACGCCGCGCCGGCCCTTGAGGAGATCGCGCAGCTCGGCGATGAGCTCCTGGTTGGCCTTCGCTTTCCAGCCTTTTTGAAGCACGCCGATCGAATAGGAGCTGTCGGTGTGGATCACCATCGGGCGCTCGCTCTCGATCGTCTCGCCGAGCGCGCGGAGGATCGCGGTGAGCTCCGCGATGTTGTTCGTGCCCTGGCCGATGTACTCGGACAGCTCCACGCGGCTCTCGGTGTCGAGGATCACGACGCCGAGGCCCGCGGGGCCGGGGTTTCCGGAGCACGCGCCGTCGGCGTATACGTGGATCACCGTGCCGTCGGTCGGGGGAGGCGGCGGCTCGTCCGCGGAGGCGGCCTTCGGCTTCGCTGTGCGCTTCGTGGAGGGGCGCGCGGGCGCGGCGCTCGCATCGGCGCTCGTCGCTTCCCCGGAGGCGGACGCGCTCTTCGCGGTCTTCGCGTCGGCGACGGAGCTCGCGGCGCCGCACGTCTCCTCGGGGAGGATGCGCCCGTCGACGAGCTTCAGGTTGTCGGCGCGCGCGCCGTATTTCCGGCCGTCGTTCGGCTTGTACCGGATCTCGACCCGGCCGCCCTCTTCGACGAGAGCGCCGCGCTCGTCGGCGCGCGCATAGACCTTCGAACCTCGGAGAATCGCGTGGACCCAGGGCACGGCGCGCAACTTCGCACGACTCCCTCGCCTCGCGGAAGCTCTTACGGCCACGCGCCGCAGGATCATGCGCTTTCGGTGCTCATCTCCCGCGCCCGCTCGAAGAGCCCTTCGAAGGTTTCATGGAACGACCGGGCCTGCGGGTCTGCCAGGACGACGCGCGCCAGATCGGGCAGCATTCGCCGGCGCCGCACCACGCGGAGCGCGTCCCGCCAGAGCGGGATCATCGCCTCGGCCAGACGAACGTGACCGAGCGGGACGCCCGCCCTCTCCAGGACGTCGCGAGCATCCTCCGGCCTGTCGTACGCGCGCGACAGCTCCTCCACGAGCGAGGCCCAGAGCGCCGCTTCGGAGGGGGTCTGCGACAGGGTGTCTCGGAACGCGGCCACCACGTCGAGCGGGCGCAGCGCTTCCCCGTCGAAGAGGAGCTCCTCGAGCGCGTCGATGAGCGCGCTCATGCGCGTCGCATCCATGGCTCCCAGCGCGGTCAACGTGAGGAGCGACACCAGGACCGCCGCCGCGCCGGCCCGCGTGAGCGCGTCGAGGCTCGTGACCGTGGCCCCCACCATCGCGAGCGCGAGCACGGCGAACAAGACCCCGCAGAGCGTCGCGGTGCGTCGGGCTCGGAGCTTCAGCGCGTCGAGCTTCGGACGCAGTCGGCGCAGGACGAAATCGCCCTCGGAGCCTCCCTGCGGGAACCCGCCGCGGACGGCCTGCTCCAGCGCGGACAGGAGGCGTCGTCGTGAAGAGAACATGGTGCCTCACCTCGAAGCTGCGTGCCCCAGCGCCTCGGCGACGAAGCGATGGAGCTCGCGAAACAGAACAGGCCGGCCGGCGCGCACCAGCTCCGCGAGCCGGATCCGGTAGAGGAGGAACCGATGGAGCGGCACCGTGGGGCGCGTCGTCCCGAGGACGAGGAAGTCGCTCCGCGTCCGTTTGAGCGCCTCGGCCACGACCACCGACACGCACGTGGAGAGGTCGAGCACGCCCCCGAAGCGCGGTGAGATCGCCCCACGCAGCGCCGCGATGCCGTGAAGCCCGTCGGCGAGCTCGATCACCGGCGCGGGTCGGAGCCCCTCGGGGAGCGCGTCCTCGAGGCGCGTGCGATCGAGCTGCTCCGGGCTCCGCTCCGCGAGGACGTCGAGCGTCCACAGCGAGCGCTGCAACACCTCGGCGAGCGCCCGCGGCGACGGCGGAGGCGCGTCGAGCGAGATCCTCGCCGCCGCGAGCCGCCGCCGAAGCCGATCGTGATCGTCGCTGTCCCCGAGGGCGATCGTCCTGCAGATGGCGCCCGCGTCGACGATGTCGTCCGTGGTCACGCCGCGGCTCGGCGCGTGGGCGATCACCGACACGACCTCGAAGCGTCCGGTCAACGCTTCGAGGTCGGCGAGCGTCGCGCGGGTCACCACCGTGACGCCCTCCGCGCGGGCGAGCCCCATCGTCTGCCGCGCCGCTTGGAGGTGCACCTCGTACTCGGCGGCGAGCCGCTCCTGCCGAGCCTCTCCGTGGAGCTGGCCGAGACCTCGCGCGAAGTCGGACGGAGCGGCGGACCGCAGATCCGCGAGGAGCTCCGCGCGCGACATCGGCAACGCCACCGCGAGGGCGCAATCAGAAGGTCGGACTGCTCTCTCCGGCATACCGCGACCTCTGGATGTCCTGTTCGTTGTCCGTGATCGGGCCCTGGGCGTCGCTCGCGAGCTCCATGAGAAGATCGGGATCGATCGTCTTCCGCAGCTCCGTCGCGAGCTCCCCCACCGGCCGAAGACCTGAAGGGAGATCCGACGCCGAGCGGAGCTTCGTGGAGAGGTCGGTCTTCGAGAGGAGGCGGAACACGAAGTTCTCCTTCTGCGGGACAGACACCGAGATCTCGTAGAACGCTCCGACCTTCTTGGGGGGCGACACGACGGCGTTCGCGAGATTGTAGCGTTCGGTGAGGGACGCTCGGCCCACCTTGTCGATCACGAAGCCGGACTTGGCGTCGAGGTGGCGCTCCATCAGCGCCATCTTCGCGGAGTCGGCCAGGGCCATCGCCTCGGCGGGCGTCACATGCGCGTCGCGAACGACGAGGCTCACGGTCAAGACCTTCGGCCTGTTCAGCCGAGCTTTCCGGCTAAGCGCGCGGTGGAGCCCGTCGACGACGTCCACCATCGAGCCCGCGCGCCCCGCGACGCCGTCCATCTCGAACCGGAAGCGGGCCCGGCGAGCGCCGCTCTTGCCGACCTCGGGATCGGCGGTGTCGTACTTGCCGATGAGCACGCAGCCCGAACCGCAGCCTTCCGAAGCCTCGGCCGGTTGCCGCGCCCAGCCCGATTCGGGGATGTCCGGCGGCGGCGGCGGCTTGGAGTCGAGCGAGATGGTCGACGGTCGGACGCGCTCGGGCACCGCGACGAGCGCGGCGGTCCTCGGCCGAGCCGGGATCGCGTTCGTCGACATCGACAAGCCGCTCCGGTCGAGCGTGATGTGGGCGAGATCGACCGGCCGAACCGCGGCTTCGATGCGCGGCACGCTGGCGCCGACGTTGTGTCCGCCGTGCGCTCCGCCCCCGCCGGAAGAGGAGCGCACCACGGAGGGCGTCCGCACGTGGCTCTCCGTCACGCGGTCGTTCCGGGCCTTGCGGAACTCACCCTCCACGACGTCCAGATCGACGAGCGCGGCGAGCACGTCGCGCCACGCGTCCGGATCGATCTGGTCGAGCTGGTGCGCCTTGAGGAACGTGACGGCGTCCGTGATCGCGGCCGCTCGCTTCTGGGCGGCGGGCTGCTTCAGGTACGGGATCGCAGCGCGAAAAAGGGCCGGATCCGCGGCGATCCTCTGGCTCACGGGGCCGAGCACGAGCGCGAGCGCGATGTCGTGCGGAGCCTCTGCGCTCCCGGCCGCCACCACCTTCTTCCGGAGATCGTGGGCGACGGTGATCATCCCGTCCACCCGCTCCGTTTTGATCTGCGTCACCAGGCCGGGCCATTTTTCGAGGAGCTTCGCGCGGAGCTGGCCGCCGATCTGCGCGCGCGTGGTGAGCGGAACCCTCGCGAGGACCTCCTGGATCTGCTCCTCCGTCGGCTTGTCCACGGCGCCCATGTCGCGGTCCACGAAGGCCGCGAAGGCGGCTTTCATGTCAGCCTCCGAGATGGATTCCAGCCGCTCGATCGCCGCCGCGCCGTTCTCCACCAAGGTGTCATTGGCGGCGTCCGGAGCGAGCTTGTCCTCCAGATCCACGATCGGGTCGGAGGTCGTCACTCCGAGCTGACGGAACGCTTGAAAGAGCGTCGCGTGCTGCACCGCTCGCACGATGTGCGGATCCGATTGAGCCGCGAAGAAGTCTCTCGCCTTGTCCTCGTACATGGCTGTGCGCGGATCGGGGCGATCGCCGGGGAGATAGCTGACGTTGAGGGCGCCCGTCCGGTGCATCCAATAGAGCTTCTTCCCGTCCGCGAGGGGAGACAGCGCTCCTGTGAGCGCCGTGTTCCAGTTGAACGTCAAGACGGGCGCCTGGAGCTCGGCGACGATCCCCTTCGCGAAGGGGCCGGCGGCGGGCTCGCCCGGGTAACGGAATCCCTCATAGGAGATCGTCATCGCCTCGGACCACCGCTTCAGGAGCTGATCGGCGATGTTGAGGACGCTCCCCACCTCGGTGTCCACGATCGCCGGACTGAGCAGGATGGGCGCCCAGTCCATCCCGCCCGACACGGCACCTGCGAGGAGCTGCGTGCGCTCGTAGCTCTGCGCGAGCTGCGTCAAAGGCGTCCGCGCCAGGATCTGGACGCTCTCGAAGCGCAGCGGCGGGAGCGTCTCCAGGGGCGCCACGCGCTCGCGGCCGATCACGACCACGGTGTCCTCGTCCGCGACGGCGCCGAGCACGAGATCGCTCTCCACGCCGAAGATGCGGACATTGGCCTTCTGGTCGGCGAAGTCCCCCGTCTTCGGGAAAGACCAGAGGACGACGCCCGGAGAGCTGGACAGGAACACGCCTGTCTGCGACGGGTCGAACAGGTCATTGGCGCGCTCGCGCGGACCGCCGTCGACAGGCCAGAACATGGCCTCCGAGCCGAACACCCACTCGTACAGCTCCGCCGGCCGCACCTCGATGTCCAGCTTCGTCTTCGGCTCTGCGGCCGGCGCGATGGGGGCCAACCTCGCTCTGTACGCCGTCCCGAACAACGAGATGTGGAGCCGACTCGTGATCTCGGCGAGCTCGTCGTCCGAGACGGACGGGAGCTGTCCGATGAAGTCCTCCACATAGCCGTCGACCCCAATCCGGTGGCGGCGGACAGCGAGCTTCCCGAGCGACGGATGAATGTCGTTCAGGCTCCCGAGATCCACTCCGGGCGGGGGCTCCGAGAGGATGATGGTGCGGCAACCTCCCGCGTCCGGGTCGGAGGCCGCGACCTCCTGCGAATGAAATGGATGATGCTCGCGGAAACTCTCCCACGTGGCCTCGATCGCGCGCGGCGACGAGCACGCTCCGACGGGGGTTTCGTTGGAGCCGTTCGTGGGGATGGTGGGCTGAGCCGTGTGGCAGCCGAGAGCGCTGAAGCCGAGCGCGGCGAGGACGGCCGTGCTCCGTATCCATCGGGCGGCAGATGTCATCTTGAGGTTCCTCCGGTGCGTGATCAGCGCGCGACCAGAGCACGCGACATGCCGTGTCCGCGCGGCTCTCGACGCATCGGAAGTCCTTGATTCCAGGGATTCGCCGCCCCTTTGCGCGCCCCTCGGCGGTTATGGAAAACGCTCGCTCCGTCCTCCAGAACGCGTCACCGAAGGGGATCGGGACGTCTGCGACCACGAGCTCGCGTCCACGGGCGCACCATCGCCGTGATCAAAGCGGCCCCGAAAGCCGTGGCCCATCCCCAGCCGAGCGGCCCGCCGTCGCCCGGGGCCGTCGTGCACGCGCACGTGCCGGACGAGCCGTACGGTTTGTCGCTGCCCGCGACCGGCACGCACAGGCCGAAGCCGTTCGCGTCGCTCTCGCAGAGGAAGCCCTCGTTGCAGTCGCTGTCGTCCGCGCAGCCGCTGTCCGTTTCGGTCGATCCGCCGGCGCCTCCGGTGCCGCTGCACCCGTTGTCCACGACGCCGTCGCAGTCGTCGTCGAGGCCGTCGCACGCCTCGTGGTGCGAGCCCGGCTGAACCGAGCCCATGCAGCGCAGCCCGCCGTTCACGCAATGAAGGACGCCCGCCTGGCAGATGCCGGGGAAGGTCGTGTCGCACGCCGCGCCGCTGCCCGGATCGCCCTCGTCCGTGAGGCCGTCGCAGTCGTTGTCGAAGCCGTCGCAGACCTCGATCGCCTCGCCGGGGAGCGTGTCGGGCTCGCACGCCATCGCGCCCGTCTGGCACACGGTCTTGCCGGCCGCACACACGCCGAGCAGGCCGGTGTCGCAGTGATCGCCGCCCTCCGGGTTCCCGTTGTCGATCTCGCCGTCGCAGTCGTTGTCGACGCCGTCGCAGATCTCGGCCCCCGCGGGGCCCGGCGTCGCGTTGCAGACCGTGCCGTTGCCGAGCGCGTTGCACACGAGCCACCCGTAGCTGAGGCACGCCCCGAGCCCGGCGGAGCACTCCGTCCCCACGCCGAAGCCGTCGTCCACGATGCCGTCGCAGTCGTTGTCGACGCCGTCGCAGATCTCGTCGGCCTGCCCCGGCTGGAGCTCGGGCACACAGTGCAGCGCGCCGTTCACGCACGTGAGCGTCCCGAGGCCGCACGCGCCCACGAGGCCGGTGATGCACGGCACCGTGCCGCCCGGATTCCCGTTGTCGATCGTCCCGTCGCAGTCGTTGTCGACGCCGTCGCAGATCTCGGGTGACGGCACGCACACGGGCGGCTGCGTGTTGGCGGAGGCCGCGCTCGCGGCGAACGTGGCGGCGAAGAGCGTGGCGAGGAACAGCGCTCGCCGGTGAACGGGCGACGTCGCGCGGTGATCGTGGATACTTCTCACGGAGAGATCCTCCGCCCCCCGCTTCCAGGCCTTGGCCCGATGGAGCGCGGGGCGACCCCCAGCAGTGCATCCGGCGTACCCGTGGCATCTCGCTGTAAGATGCGTTTTTCTCGGTGATCGGAGGCCTCTCCGCGCGTCGAGACGTCTCAGTTTGGGAGGCGAGCTCACTTCGCGACAGCGGAGGAGGGCCGCGATCCGTGGTCTTCGTGCGATCGAGACGCCGTCTGCGATCGGCCGGACAAGAGGCCCGAGGCCGCCCACGCGAGGAGCGCGAGCGCCATCCACTGCGGCGTCGACAGCGGACCGAGCGCGCCGCGATCGTCGCCGCGCAGCGCCTCCACGAAGATGCGGCCGGCCGCGTAGATCGCGATCGTCGCGCGGAACGCGGCCCCCTCGGCGAGCGGCCATCCGTCCTTCCGCGATCCGTCCGTCGCCGAGGATGCGCGTGACGATCGCTTCGCCTGCGCGCGGCTCACGATCAACGCCGCCGCGATCATGAAGGCGCCCACGAGCGACTCGTAGAGCTGCGTCGGGTGCACGGGCCGCGCGCTCGCATCCGCCGCGCGCACGAGGCCGTGCGCGAGCTGCGCCTCGAACGCGTGGCTCCCCGCGGGGTACGTGACCGCCCACGGGACGCGCGTCGTCACGCCGAAGTCGCAGCCTTCGAGGAAGCACCCGACGCGCCCCACCGCGACGAGCGCTCCCATCGGCGCCGCGAGCCGATCCAGCGCGCGCGCCGGCGAGAGGCCCCGGAGCCGCGCAGCGCCGGCCACCGCGAGCGCGAACCCGATCAGCGCGCCGATCGCCATGCGGTCTCCGATCTGGAGCGGCGCGAAGCTCCTCGTCGCGATCGCCGCCGGGAGCCGCAGCATCATCGGGAGCGCCGCCGCGCCGATCGCCGCGGCCACGATGCCGATCGCGAGCAGCCGCGCGTCCCGCGTCCGCGCGCGCCGAGGACGTGACGACGCCGCGAGCGGGACGAAGGAGAGGACCGCGGCCGACGCCGCCGCGATCTGAAAGGCGTGAGAATGCCGGGCCGCCGTGACCGCGAGCACCGACGTGAGCGCGCTTCCGTCCATCGCGCCCGGTCGTTGCAATCGCCGTACGCGCGCAGGATCGGCCTGAAAACAAGCGGATTCGAGCGGCGCTCGATCTTTGGACCGCCCGGCGCGCCGCGAAGGTTACCCACCGAGAGGGAAATGTTCTTCGCGTTCTACAAAATCAGAACAAATCACAAAAGGCTTCATTCGTAGCCGATCCGCGCGCGACCAATTCTCGACACGGCGCCTCGCGCCCGGGGAACGGCCGTTGCGGGAGGGGCGGGCTGGAGGTTGTTCTCATGATCACGAATCGAAGCGAGGCCTGTCGAAAAGGCCTCCGGATGGCGGCGCACGTGGCCGCGCTCTCGTCCGTCCTCGCGGCCGCGGCCGCCGCCAGCCAAGCGGCCGAGGCGAAAATTCCGGATCCGAAGCCGAGTGAACAGGCCGCGTCCGGGGAAGGGGACGGCGCGGATCGCATCGGCGATCTGCTGCGCGTGAGCCGCGGCGGCGACTGCGGGTGCGCGCCGTGCTGGGGCCCGCCCGCGCCGCCTCCGATGCGCGCCGAGCTCTTCGACGCGTTCGCCGATCTCGAAGGCGAGGAGGCGGCGTCGTGATCGTCCTCGACCTCCGCGACGAGTCCGCGCGCGCCCCGATCGACGTCGGCGACACGTCCGACGTCCCGCCCGAAGAGCGCGCGTTCGCCCTCCGGAACTGGCGCGATCGCATGGTGGCGGAGCACATCTCGTCGCGCGTGTTCGCCGGCTTCTACGACAAGCTCCTGCGCGCCGGGATGCCGGGGCGCACGCTGGATCTCGCGCGCGCCGGCATGGATGAGGAGCGCTCGCACGCGGTCCTCTGCGCGCGGGCGGTGACGGCGCTCGGCGGGGAGGCGCGCGCGCCGCTGCCGGATCCGTTGCCGCGGGTCACGCAGCACGACGACGCCGACGAGATCGAGGCCGTCCTCCGCGACGCGATCAGCATCGGCGCGTGCAGCGAGACCGTCGCCGTCGCGCTCGTGGGCGCGGAGCGCGAGCAGGCCGCGACGCCGGATCTCCGCGACGTCCTCGATCGCATCCTCGCGGACGAGATCGGCCACGCGCGCCTCGGGTGGAAGCTGCTCGACGAGGTGCTCCCGTCGGCGCCGGCGCGGCTCAAGCGGAGGCTCTCCGCCTACCTCGTCGCGGTGTTCGAGCACCAGCTCCGGTTCCACGCGCCGTTCCTCGCGATGCCGCGCGCCAGTGATCGCGGCGTCTCGATCGGCGCGCCGCACGGGCCGTCGTCGTTCGGCGTCTTCACGAAGACGATGACGGAGGTCACGATCCCGGGCCTCGACAAGCGGGGGCTCGCGGCGTCGCGCGCGTGGAGCATGGCGCTGGATCGGCTCCGCGGAGAGGCCTCTTCGGCGCGGCTCGCGGCGTGACACTCCTGCGCGCGGCTTGTGGCGCCGGCGGATCCGGGCGATGAGCGGCGCGCCATGCAGATCGATCGCGCGCGTTTCCTCCTCCTCACAGCTTCGCTCGCAGGCGGAGGGTGCAGCGCATCGCCCGCCACGACGGGGCCGAGCGCGCCGCCCACGCCGACGCCGAGCGGCACGGAGATGGTCGTGCCGGAGGTGCCGGAGACGAGCACCGAGCTGATGGCGCACGACCAGGTGTCGGCCCTCACGACCTCCACCACGACGTCGGACGACACCACGACGTCGCAGACCGCGAGCGGCCCGTGCGACAACGACGCCGGCACGGTGCCCGCGTGCTCGATCTTGCCGCCCCCCGGCCCGTTCTGCGAGAGCCTCGCGGACACGAAGGCCTACTGCAAGACCTTCAAGACCTCGCTGCGGACGGCGATCGCGGAGAAGGCCGTGAGCTGCCTCAACGCCGCGAGCAAGACGCAGGACATCTGCGATTTCTCGAAGTCCGAGAGCTGCGCGAGCGAGGCGATCCGCACCGCGTGCGTGCAGCCGTCCACGTTCAACGCGTGCTCGCCGGTGGTGGCAACGTGCGCGGGCTACTCGTGGAGCAAGCTCTCGATGAACGACTGCCAGCAGCTGCTCTCCGCGGTGAAGGACGGCAAGCGCCAGTCGATGATCACGTGCATGACCGAGGGGTGCAGCCTCGAGTCGTGCACGTGGATGCTGCGCTGACCTTCGCCGTGCGACGCCCGGGGGATCGATGAGCGATCGCAAGTTCCCTCCGCCGCCCGCGTGGGCCGCCTCGTTGCCGACGATCGGCGTCACCGGGACCAACGGAAAGACCACCACGACGACGTTCGTCGCCGCGGCGCTCCGCGCGTGGACGGGCGCTCCGGTGGTGCGCGCGACGACCGTGGGCGTGTGGATCGACGACGATCTGCTCGATTTGCCGCCCACGTACGACGGTTTCCTCGCGGCGATGCGGGCGTGCCTCGATCGCGGCGGGCGGACGGCGGCGATCGAGCTCACGAGCGAGGCGCTGGCGCTGGGGTTCGCGGCGGCGTGGCCGGTGCGCGTCGGCGTGTTCACCAACCTCTCGCACGATCATCTCGACTCGCACGTCACGCTGGAGCACTACCTCGCGAGCAAGGCGCAGCTCTTCGTGCACCTGCCCGCGGGCGGCGCCGCGATCCTGAACGCCCGCGATCCGGCCTCGGAGCTGATCGCGGAGGTGCTGCCGCCGGGCGCGCGCACGTGCACGTTCGGCGCGGCGGATCGAGGCGATCCGGTGATGCCGATCGATCTCGACGCGACGGGCGTGGAGCCGACGTGGACGGGCACGCGCTTCACGCTCGCGCCTTCGGAGGCGGCGTCGGCGTGGCTCGGGGACGTGCCGGATTCGATGACGGTGCGCGCGATCGGCGAGGTGTACGCGGAGAACGCGGCGGCGGCGCTGCTCGCGGCGGTCGCGTTCGGGGCGCCGGCGGAGGTGGCGGCGCGCGCGATCGCGGCGTGCCCGGCGCCTCCGGGCCGCTTCGAGGTCGTCGCGGATCGCCCGTATTTCGTAGCGGATTATGCGCACTCCCCGGACGCGCTGGAGCGCACCGTGCGGACCGCGCGCCGCCTCTGCAAAGGCTCGCTCACGGTGGTGCTCGGCGCCGGAGGCGATCGCGATCGAGCGAAGCGCGCGCCGATGGGCCGCGCCGTTCGCGCCGCGGACCGCGTGATCGTCACGAACGACAACCCGCGCACCGAGGACCCGGCATCGATCGCGCGCGCGATCCGAGAAGGCGTCGGCGATCACCCTGCCGCGCGGACGATCCTCGATCGCGCCTCTGCCATCACCGAAGCCGCGCGCGCCGCCGGTCCCGACGACGTGATCCTGGTCGCGGGCCGCGGCCACGAAGCCGAGCAGATCTTCGCGGACGGCCCGCGCCCTTTCTCCGACGTGGCGTTCCTCCGCGACCTCGCCTCGCGTCGCTGAAACGGCTTTATTTCAAGGTGATGTTGCGCACCACCCAGTACGTCTGCTGGCCGGGCATCACCTTCTTCGCGTCCTCGCCCTCGTACATGTCGAAGGTCTTCACGCCGACGTCGAGCGGGCCGAACACCAAGGAGAAGCTCAGGCTCTGACCGGCCGGGATCGCCGTCTGCTTCGGCGTGATGTCGATGCCGGTCGCGCGCTGGAACGGGGCTTTCTGGCCGGAGCCCCACTCCAGGAACATCGCGTGCTTGTCGTTCGGCGGGGCCACCGTCACGTTCGTCGCGCGCGGCGTGTTGTTCGTGAACGTGAAGTCGAGCTTCGTGGACGTCTCGTCCACCGTCACGCGGTAGAGCACGAGGCCGCTGCCCGAGTCCGCCTCCACGTGCACCATGTGCTCGCCGATCGGGAGCTGCGGCGTCAGCGGCGTCGGCGGGGTCGTCATCAACGCGGGCGGCATCGGCTTGGTCTCGTGCCCGGAGCCCTTCGAGGAGCACCCCGCGAGCGCCACCACGAGCACCGACATCTCCACGGCGTGACCGAAGACGCGCATCGCCCCGTGAGACCACGACTCGGGGCCTCCCGACAAGACCTCTCGTTCGTACGACGGGTCGCGCCCCTCCAGCGACTGGCATCCTGGCCTGGAATTCGCAAACCCGCTCGACAAGACACCTCGCAGGCCGGGACCCTCGCCGGCGCGCCGCAATCCGGGCGTCTCAACCTGCCAGTTGTCGCAAGTTGCGATTGCGGACACGAGACGGCGCGCGTAATCGAGGTCGTATGTTGGTGAAGAGCGTGCTCGGCTCGTGGTGGTTGCCTCTCCTGCCCGTGGCGCTTTCCGCGTGCAGCACCGCGCGCGCCGACGTCATCCGTTCGCCCGGCGCCGACGCCTCCGCGACGCCCTCCGCGAGCGCGTCCGCGACATCGAACGCCGCCGCGCCCGCCTCCTCCGCGAACGCCGCCGCGACGTCGACGCCGATCACGATCCCCTCGGTGATCCGCGCCGAACCGGAGCCCGCGGTCCCGCTTCCGAAGCCGGTGCTCGCGATCGTGGAGCCGACGCGCGCCGCCGGAAAGCCGCCCGTGCTGTCGATCTCCGCGCCGACGAAGAGCGCGCTGATCGCCACCGCGAAGGCCGCCACGTTCGACGCGAAGATCGCCGTGAAAGGCTGGAAACCGACCGGAGGCGACCACGTGTGCGCCGTGCTCGATCGCGGGAGCTGCCGCCGCATCGAGGACCCGTCGAAGCCGGTGCGCCTCGCCGATTTCGGCACGCTCGACGAGGGACAGCACGTCTTCTCGATCCTCGCGCGCCGCGCGAACGGCGAGTTTTATCGGCCCGACGGCAAGCAGGTGCCGTTCGCGTCCGTGTCCTTCTTCATCGGAAAGAAGGTGACGCCGTGGTTCAAGGACGGCAGTCCGATGCTGTTTTATACGCCGCCCGAGAAGGGGCCCGCGCCGTCGGACGGCGTGCTCCTCGACTTCTACGTGGCGAACGCGACGGTGAAGAAGGGCGACACGATCGTGACGGCGTCGGTCGGCGGCCCCGGCATCGAGAGCGGCGTCGGCCTCGCGATCGAGGAGAACAAGCCCGTCCGCGTGAAGAACGCGCGCCCCGGCGAGTACATCTCGCGCATGACGCTGCTGCAATACCTGCCCAACCTCGGCGACACGAAGAGCGTCGTCACCGTGACGTACACGGCGCAGCCCGTCCCGGGTCCGTTCGGCGAGATCACGCGCTCGTTCTTCGTGACGAAATGACCGCGTGAGCTGATATCTCTCGACGCGTGAAATCCTTCGCGCGCCCTCTTTTCCTGACGCCTTCCCTCCTCTCTCTCCTCGCCGCGCTCACCGGCTGCGGCGGGGAATCGAACGGCTCCGGCGGCGGCTCCTCGAGCACCTCCACCGGCGGCTCCACGACGTCCACGACAGGCACCGGCGGCTCCGGCGCCACGTCCGCGAGCGGCGGCACCGGCGGGGGCGGCGGCGAGCTCTTCGGCGGCTGCAAAGGCACCGTGTGCGGTCAGGGGGATTGTTGCGACGCCACCCAGGATTGCGTGCTCGGCGCCTGCATGCCCGCGTGCGACTCCAAGATTCGATGCGGCGCGGATCTCAGCGTATGCTGCGCCGCCGCCGAGGTGTGCGTGGCCGCCGCGTGCGTCGTGCCCGGCAAACCATGCCTCGACTGGGCCGACTGCGCCGAGGACGAGTTCTGCGAGCCGACGCTGGGCGCTTGTCTGCCGCAGCCGAGCGGCGCGCCCCTGTGCGAGTACAAGCCACAGACTGGCCCCTTGAATCCGATCATCGAGTGGTCGTGGACCGAGACGGCGATCCAGCCGGCGTACGTCCAGGTCATCAACATGCCTGTCATCGTCGACCTCGAAAAGGACGGCACGCCCGACGTCGTGATCGTCACTTCGGACTCGTACGATCCCTCCGGCGCGGCCTATCTCCGCGCGCTCGACGGGGCCACCGGGGCCGAGAAATGGGACATGAACAGCGATGTCTACGTGGCGCAGAATCGGGTGCAGCCGCGCGTCACGCCCGCGGCGGCGGACATCGACGGCGACGGTCTCGTGGAGATCGTGACTGGCAAGATCGGCGGCGGCCTCATCGCCTTCGAGAGCGACGGCACCTTCAAGTGGGCCGCCACCAAGGCGGACGGCACGCCCTTCACAGGCACGCTCGCCTCCGCCGCGGTCGAGATCGCCGATCTCGAAGGCGACGGCACGCCGGAGATCAGCGTGGGCGGCTTCGTCTTCGACGCGAACGGCAAGCTCCTCATCAACGGAGGGGCCTTGTTCGGGTCGAATGGCACCTACGGCCCCGTGTCGATCATCGCGGACCTCGACGGGCAATTGCCGCAGGAGATCGTGTCCGGCGCGAAGGCGTTCCGCTCGGACGGCACGGTGTACTGGAACAACAACCTCGCGGACGGATACACCGCCATCGCCGACCTCGACATGGACGGGAAGCCGGAGCTCATCGTCGTGGCGAGCGGCAACGTGCGCGTGCAAGACCCCACGACCGGCGCTGTCCTCGCGCAGATCGCGATGCCGGGCACGGGGCGCGGCGGCCCTCCGACGGTCGCCGATTTCGACGCGGACGGCACCCCGGAGTTCGCGACGGCCGGCGGCGACTTCTATTCGGTGTTCGAGTACACCTCCGTCCCGACTCCGACCCTCACGGTGAAGTGGCAGGCGGCGACGCAGGACAAATCCTCGAACTGCACGGGCTCCAGCGTCTTCGATTTCCAGGGCGACGGCGCGGCGGAGGTCGTCTACAACGACGAGTGTTACTTCCGCGTATACAGCGGAGTCGACGGGACGGAGCTCTACAAGGAGGCCAATTCGTCCGCGACGATCCTGGAGTATCCGGTGGTGGCGGACGTGGACGGCGACAACAACACCGAGGTCGTCATCGTCGGCAACGACCTCAACCACAAGAACGGCAGCACCACGTGCCCGTACCCCGCGGCCGAGTCGAGGCACGGCGTCTTCGTCTACGGCGACGCCGACGACAACTGGGTTCGCACGCGCCGCATCTGGAACGAGCACGCCTATCACATCACCAACATCAACGGAGACGGCACCCTCCCGATCCCCGAGCAGGTGAGCTGGGTGAACCCCCCGGGCCTCAACAACTACCGTCAATCGAGCCAGGGAGCGGGCGTGTTCAACGCGCCGGATCTGCAGGTCAGCCTGGACGCCTCGCTTGGCAACTGCCCCACGTCGATCGACCTCAGCGCGACGGTGCGCAACCAGGGCTCCCTGGGCGTCGGCCCCGGCGTGAAGGTGCGGTTTTACGCGGGCATCGGAGCGAATGCCACGCTCCTCAAAGAGACGGCGACAGCGGGCCCGCTGCTCCCCGGCCAGGCGGAGGTCGTCACGTTGACGGTGGACAACCCGAACCAGTATCCGCAGCTCGATTTCTCGGTCGACGTGGACATGACCGATCCGATGCCGGGCGCCTTCAAGGAGTGTTTGGAGGACAACAACACTGCCACGCTCAACGCGGGAATGTGCCCTGACGTGCAGTGATCCCGTTTCGTTGGCGGGGGAGTGATACGAGGGGGCAGCGCCCCCTTGTAAATCCGACAAAAAAGTGACGAATGCTCAGGTGCCCACCCCCCGCCGCCCTCCGGTCGGCGGCCCCTCCCAAAGCGCCTGTTTCACAGGCGCAGGGAGGGGAACCTCTTCGTCAACAGGCCAGTTGCCTCATCAGCTCTTCTTCGGCGCGTCCGGTTGCTCCGCGGGCGCCGCCTTCCGGAACGCCTCCATCGACGACGCGTGCTCGCCGATGCGCGCGATCGTCGGCCAGCGGTTCACGTCGAGGCCCCACCGGCGGGCCGCGTCGATCTGCGGGATCAAGCAGCAGTCCGCGATCGTGGGCGCGTCCCCGTGACAGAACAGGCCCGCGCTGCCGTCGTTGATCTGGCGCTCCAGCGCATCCATCCCGAGGGCCACCCAGTGACGGCGCCACTCCATGCCCTCCGCCTCGGTCTTGCCGTGCGCGGTGAAGAGGTGGCGCTGCACGCGGAGGTTCTGCATCGGCTGGATCTCCGACACGATGTACATCGCGATGCTCCGCACGCGGGCCCGCTCGACCGGCGTCTTCGGCAGCAGCGCGGGCGAGGGCGCGACCTCCTCCAGGTACTCGAGGATCGCCATCGACTGCGTGAGGAGGTGCCCCTCGTGGTGGAGCGCCGGCACCAGCGCCTGCGGGTTCTTGTGCCGGTAGCTCTCCCACTCTTCGGTGCCCTGCTTGGTGATGTTCACCGGGATGTAGTCGTGCACGATTCCCTTCAAATGAAGGGCGATCCGCACCCGGTGCGACGCGGAGCTCGTGTGGAAGCTGTAGAGCGTGAAGTCAGCGGCCATGCCCCGAGTCGTGCAGAAGAACCTGCCGCGCCGCAATCGGGAATCTCGACGTCTCCTCGCGAGCGCGCGACCCTCCGCGCTTCGACGCCGCGGGGCGAATCCTGACAGGAGGCTGTCAGCCATCCGGCCGGCGCGAAACTCTTCCCCTTGCCCGCGGAGCCGCCGCCCCCCACTCTTCGCGCCGTTTCGTGTCTCGGGACGGCCGTTTCGTCCCGCCCCGCCGGTGATGCCGTCGGGTCCCCACCTCCCGCGGGCGGTGCAGCTCCGCTCCGCCGCACTCCTCGAAAGCATGCACGACCTCCGTCTCCGCGGCGCCCGAACGCACAACCTTCAGGGGATCTCGATCGAATTCAAACCCGGAGAGCTCGTCGGCGTCGCCGGCGTGAGCGGCTCCGGCAAGTCGTCGCTGGCCCTCGACACGCTCTACTCCGAGGGACAGCGCCGCTTCGTCGAGAGCTTCAGCCCGTACGCGCGGCAGTTCCTGGAGCGGCTGGAGCGGCCGCCGATGGAGGACCTCGATCCGGTGGCCGCGGGCGTCGCGGTGGATCGGCGCGCGCCCGTGAAGAGCTCGCGCTCCACCGTCGCGACGATGGCCGACATCGAGCCGTATTTCTCGGCCCTCTTCACGCGCGAGGCCGTGCCCGTCTGCCCGAAGTGCAACGTGCAGGCGGTCCGCACGGACGCCGGAAACGCCGCCGGACGCCTTCAAAAAGAGCACGACGGCAAGACCGCGCTCGTCACGTACCGCGTGCCGGTGGAGGGCACGGAGAGCTACCTCGTCGCGCGCGATTCGCTCGCGGCGAACGGGTATCGCCGCATCCTCGTGCGGGGGCAGGCGCACGACATCGACACGATCGCGCCGTCCGCGGTGCTCGAAGGCGGGGCGCTCCACGTGGACGTGATCGTCGATCGCGTGAAGCTCTCCGCCCGCGACGAGCGACGCCTCGGCGCCGCGATCGAGGACGCGTGGCGCCGCGCCGAAGGCCACGCGCACCTTCATTTGCAGGCGGACGGCGGCTTCACGCGCGTGCCGGTCGCGCGCGGGCTCGTGTGCCCGTCGTGCGCGCGCGGCTTCGATGCGCCGCGGCCGGGCTTGTTCTCGTACCAGTCTCCGATCGGCGCGTGCCCCGCGTGCCGCGGCTTCGGTCGCACGATCGGCATCGACTGGGACAAGGTGTTCCCCGACGGCAAGAAGACGCTCGCGACCGGCGCGATCCGGCCGTGGAGCGGCCAGAGCACCACGTGGGAGCGCAAGGTGCTGAAGAAGTTCTGCGACAAGGTCGGCGTCCTCATGAACGTGCCGTGGGAGAGCCTCACCGACGCGCAGCGCAAGCAGGTGATCGAAGGCGAGGGGACGTGGCACGGCGGCAAGTTCCCCGGCGTGCGCAAGTGGTTCGAGTGGCTGGAGACGCGCACCTACAAGATGCACGTGCGCGTGCTGCTCGCGCGCTACCGCGCGTACGACGTGTGCCAGACGTGCGACGGGAAGCGCCTCTCGCCGGAGGCGCTCATGCACCGCGTGGGCGATCTCGATCTCGCGGCGTGGCACGGCCTGGAGCTGCGCGACGCGGTGAATCGGCTCGAAGCGCTGCGTCCGATCACGGGCCAGGGCGCGATGGCGCGCGCCGAGCTCATCGAGCGGCTCGGGTACCTCACGCGCGTCGGCCTCGGGTACCTCACGCTCGATCGTCAGGCGCGCTCCTTGTCGGGCGGTGAAGCGCAGCGCGTGTCGCTCACGTCCGCGCTCGGCACGTCGCTCACCGGAGCGCTGTTCGTGCTGGACGAGCCGACGGTCGGCCTTCACGTCTCCGACATCCCGCCGCTCGTCGAGGCGATGCGGGAGCTCGCGCGGCGCGGCAACGTCGTGCTGGTGATCGAGCACGAGCCGGTGGTCTTGCGCGCGTGCGATCGCATCGTCGAGCTCGGCCCCGGCGCGGGCAAGAACGGCGGTCAGCTCGTGTACGACGGATCGCTCGCGGACGCGGAAAATCGAGCCGATCTCGCGGTGGGTCGGGCGCTCGCGGGCGTCCTCCCGAAGCCGCGGCCGGAGCGCCTGCCGACCGGGCACGTGCAGATCGTCGGCGCGCGCGCGAACAACCTCCGCGACGTCACGGCGAAGATCCCGCTCGGCATGGTGGTCGCCGTCACCGGCGCGAGCGGCTCCGGCAAGAGCACGCTCGTCGACGACGTCCTCTACCGAGCGCTCGCCCGCGCGCGCGGCTACAAGGACATCGAGTCGCCCGGCGCGCACACGCGCATCGAGGGCACGGCCGGCATCCTCGCCGTCACGCTCGTGGATCAGGCGCCGCTCGGCCGCACGTCGCGCGGCAACCCGGCCACGTACACGAGCGCGTGGGACCGCATCCGCGCGGTGTTCGCGGCCCGCGCGAAGGAGATGGACCTCGACTACTCCGCGGCCCACTTCTCGTTCAACGTCGCGGGCGGGCGCTGCGAGGCGTGCAGTGGCGAGGGCTTCGAGACGATCGAGATGCAGTTCCTCGCGGACGTCGCGCTCACGTGCCCGAGCTGCCGCGGTCGGCGCTTCCGTGACGAGGTGCTCGAGGTGAAGGTCGCGGGGCGATCGGTCGCGGACGTGCTCGCGATGACGGTCGACGAGGCGCTCACCGTGTTCGCGGGCGACAAGGCGATCGTGCGCGCGCTCGGGCCCGCGAAGAAGCTCGGGCTCGGGTACCTCGCGCTGGGGCAGCCGCTGTCGACGCTCTCGGGCGGCGAAGCGCAGCGCCTCAAGCTCGCGCGCGCCCTCGCGGAGCCTTTGCCGGGATCGCTGGTGCTCCTCGACGAGCCGTCCGCCGGTCTGCACGCGGACGAGGTGGAGCACGTGAACGACGCGCTCGACGCGCTCGTGAAGATGGGCGCGAGCGTCATCGTGGTCGATCACGATCTCGACATCATCGGCGCCGCCGACTGGGTGATCGATCTCGGCCCCGGCGCCGGCGTGGACGGCGGTCGCATCGTCGCCGAGGGCCCGCCCGACGTCGTCGCGAAGACCGACACGCGCACCGGCCGCGCGCTCGCGCAGTGGATGGAGCGCACGTCGCAGAGCAGCAAGCGGCGAGCGGACAGCGCACCTTCGAAGAAGAAGGCCGACGACAAAACGAGCGGAGCCACCCCCAAAAAAAAGAAGAACGGATCCGCTGCGACGAACGGATCCATCGCGACGAACGGCGCCTCCGCGTTCCCGCGCGCGATCGAGGTGCTGCACGCCCGCGAGCACAACCTCGCGAGCGTCTCGATCGACGTGCCGCTCCAGAAGCTCGTCGTCGTCACGGGGCCGAGCGGCTCCGGCAAGAGCACGCTCGCGTTCGACGTCATCTTCGCCGAAGGCCAGCGCCGCTTCCTGGAGACGCTCACGCCCTATGCGCGCCAGTTCCTCCCGACGCTGCCGCGCCCCGACGTCGATCGCGTGACCGGCGTGCCGCCTTCGATCGCGCTGGAGCAGCGCACCACGCGCGCCGGCTCGTCATCGACGGTGTCCACCGTGACCGAGGTCGCGCACTACCTCCGGCTCCTCTACGCGAAGGTCGGCGAGGCGCGCTGCCCGAAATGCGACGTGCCGATCGCGTCGCGCGGCGCCGACGAGACGTACCGCGCGCTCCGCGAGATCCCGGGGCAAGCGACGCTGCTCGCGCCCGCGGTCGTCGCGCGAAAGGGCACCTACCTCGACGTGTTCACGTCCGCGTCTCGCGCCGGAATCGCGCGCGCGATCGCGGACGGTGAAGAGTGCTCCACGGACAAGCCGCCGCGCCTCGACAAGCGCAAGGAGCACTCGATCGATCTCGTCGTGTACGAGGGCGCGCTCGCCGATCTCGATCGCGTGCTCTACGACCGCGCGCTCGCCTTCGGAAAGGGCGCGGTGAAGGTGCGCCGCGCCCCCGCGAAGAGGACCGCGAAGGCGCCCGAGGACGAGCTGTTCTCCACGACGCGCACGTGCCCGCGCTGCGGCATGGGCGTGCCGGAGCTGGATCCGCGCTGGTTCTCGTTCAACACGAAGCAGGGCCGCTGCGAGGCGTGCGAGGGCTCCGGCATCGAAGGCGGCACCGAGGGCGAGCACGACGACGCGGCCTCCCCGTGCACCGCGTGCGAAGGCTCGCGCCTGTCGCCTCTCCCGCGCGCCGTCCGCCTCTCGGGCGATCGCTACCACGAGGTCAACGCGCGCAGCGTCGCCGATGCCGCCGCGTGGGCCCGCGCCCTCGCGTTCCAGGGTGACGCCTCGTTGATCGCGGAGGCCCCGCACCGCGAGCTCCTTCGACGCCTCGATTTCATCGTCGAGGTCGGCCTCGGTTACCTCTCGCTCGATCGCCGCGCGGCCACGCTCTCCGGCGGCGAGATGCAACGTCTGAGGCTCGCGGCGCAGCTCGGGAGCGGCCTCACCGGCGCGCTCTACGTGCTCGACGAGCCGACGATCGGCCTGCACCCGCGCGACACGCGCCTCCTCCTCACGAACCTGCGCAAGCTCGTCGACATGGGCTCCACGGTGCTCATGGTCGAGCACGACACGGACACGATCCGCGCGGCCGATCACCTCGTCGATCTCGGCCCCTCCGGCGGTCGAGGCGGCGGCCGCATCGTCGCCGCGGGCGACCCGACGATCGTCCTCGCGAACCCGGCGTCTCCCACGGGCCGCGCGCTGGAAGACGAGGGTGCGATCGCGCGCCGCCGCACGCACCTCGGCCCCGCGACGGAGGCGATCGAGCTCACCGGCGCGCGCGCGCACAACCTGAAGGGCGATCTGCTCCGCATCCCCGCGGGCCGCCTCACGGTGGTCGCGGGCGTGAGCGGATCCGGCAAGAGCACCCTCGTCCGTCAGGTGCTGTACCCGGCCGCGCGCAAGGCGTTGAAGCTCGAAGGCCCCGAGCCCGGCCCGCACGACAAGCTCCGTCTCCCGGCGTCGATCGGCCGCGCGCTCGCGGTGGATCAGTCGCCGATCGGCCGCACGCCGCGCTCCGTTCCCGCGACGTTCCTCGGCGTGTGGGACGAGATCCGCAAGCTCTTCGCGGCCTCGCCGGACGCGCAGATCCGCGGCTACACGAACGCGCGCTTCTCGTTCAACGCCACGACCGGCGGCCGCTGCACGGCGTGCGACGGACAGGGCGTCGTCTCGCACGAGATGTCCTTCCTCCCCGACGTGACGACCCCGTGCGAGGCGTGCGGCGGCGCCCGCTTCGAGCCCGCGACGCTCGACGTGAAGTACCTCGGCCTCTCGATCGGCGAGGTCCTCCACCTCACGATCGAAGAGGCGGTCACGGTCTTCCAATCGCACCCGAAGATCCGCGGCCTCCTCTCCACGATGCGCGACCTCGGCCTCGGCTACCTGCAGCTCGGGCAGGGATCGCACACGCTCTCGGGCGGTGAGGCACAACGCCTCAAGCTCGCGACGGAGCTGACCACGAACGTCCGCGGCAAGAGCTCCCTCTACGTGCTCGACGAGCCGACCACCGGCCTGCACCTCTCCGACGTGGCGCGGCTGATTGACGTGCTCGACAAGCTGGTCGCCCGCGGGGACACGCTCGTCGTCATCGAGCACCACCCGGCCGTGATCGCCTGTGCGGACCACGTGATCGAGCTCGGCCCCGAGGGCGGCAAGGCGGGCGGCCGCATCGTCGCGGAGGGCGATCCGAAGGCGATCGCGAAGAAGAAGACCGCCACAGGCCAGGTATTGGCGGATCTGCTCCGCTGAAGGCCCTCGCGCCTCAATAAACCTTCCAGCCTACCACTATTCTGCCCGGCATTCGCCGTTGTTTTCTGAGACAAGGGCGGGTTACCTGGACGCTCGCCCGCTGCTTTCTTATGCAGGGAGGCGCCTCCGCGCTCGAACGGCTCGCGGGGGAGACCGCGTGGCGGGGACCCCCACGCAGCACGGCAGAAAGTGCCGAGCAAGAACACGGCACGAGGTCGCCACCGGGACGCGTGGAGCACCCGAGTTGCGCCTCGACGCCTCTCCGAGACGCATTGCGTCGACGAGCGGCCTTTTCAATCAACGAGCGGCGTAAGGCGCGATCTCTTCATTCGCGATCGCGAGCGCGCGTCCGCTGATTTCCCTTCTTGGAGGTAGCCAGTGTCTCTTCAAACGCGAGCTTCTTGGACCATCGTGTCTCTCCTCCTCGGCGCCGCCGCGACCGGATGCGTAGAATCCAATGACCCAAGCGAGAGCGACGGCGACGCCGATCTCCAGGCCGAGAACGTCACCGAAGCGCAGTCCGCGCTGGCCACCTGCGTGACGATCCAGCGCGGCGGGACTGGCAACATCGAAGACACGATGCTGTCCGCGGACTACCCCGGATGGGCGACCGGCGATCAACCGAGCCTCTACACCGGCAAATCGGGCGGCGGCGGGATGAACCGCTCCTTGATCAAGGCGGATCTCAGCGCGATCCCGGCCGGCGCCGTCATCACGAGCGCGACCTTGAGCCTCTCCGCCTCGTGGACGGACGCGAACAACCTCGTCAGCGTCTATCCGGTGCTCAACGCGTGGTCCGAGGCCACGGCGAACGCCTCCAATTTCGACGCGGCGAGCGGCATCGGCGCCTCGGCGGTGGCGAGCTTCGCGGCCGGCAACGGAGGCACGAAGTCCGTGGACATCACCGGCCTCGTCTCCCAATGGGTCAACGGCGGCCTCGCGAACAACGGAGTCGCCCTGCAGGAGCCGCTCGCGAACAGCCACCTCTTCTGGAGCTCCGAGACGTCGATGAAGCCGTCTCTGACGGTCTGTTACGAGCCCCCGCCCGCCGGCCCGTACGTGTGGAGCAAGAACGGCTATCACTCCCTGCTCGCGGCCGGCGCCGCGGGCGAGCTCGTGGGCGCGGGCAGCTTCTACGGCACCGTCGACTTCGGCGCGGGCCCCATGTCCTCCACGAAGACGATCGGCCAGTACGTCTCTTCGACGCAGGATATCTACGTCGCGAAATACGGCCCGACGGGCAGCATCCTGTGGAGCAAGAAGTTCGGCGACGAATACATCATCAACCCGGACAACGCCCGTGATCAGAACGCGCAGGCCCTCACGACGGACGCCGCCGGCAACATCTATGTGACCGGCACGTTCAAGGGGGTCGTCGTCACCGCGTCCTCCCCAGGATACAGCGAGACATCGTTCCCCGGCGTCTACTCGTTGAAGCTGGACCCCAATGGCAACCCGCTCTTTTCCTCGGGCCACTACGCCTATGGTTGGGGCACGACGGTGCGCAGCGTCGCCGCCGACAACCTGGGCGGAATGGTCGTGTACGGCGACTGCGTCACCGCGATCGCGGTGGGTGCGTATTGCGAGGGCGGCACCTTCATCTACAAGGACGCCACCGCCCCCGGCGCGAAGGCGTGGTCGAGAGGGTGTTATCCGGTGACGCCGTACACGTCGGGCAAATTCAACGCGATGGGCGTCGACACGAGCGGCGCCGCCATCATGGGCGCCACGTTCACCCAGGCGATCCAGGGCGGCGTCGACTGCAGCAGCTACCACTCGGCTCCGGTTCCCCTCAACGACGCGGTCGACATGATCTTCGTCAAGCACGACAACGCGGGCAACCTCGCGTGGGTCAAGCAATTCCCCGTCACGGGCGGCGCCGGCGTCGACCAGATCGTCTCCGACGCGAACAACAACCTCTTCCTGTCGATTCAGGTGTCGACTGGCACGCTCACGATGGGCGCCACGACGTTGGGAGTCGGCAACCACATCGTGAAGGTCGATCCAGACTTCAACGTGCTGTGGACAGGCTCGCTTTCGGGCGCCTCCATGCGCAAGCTCGCCGTGCTCCCGAGCGGCGATCTCGCGGTGTCGGGCCTCTTCTCGGGCTCGATCGATTTCGGCGCCGGCGCGGTCCCGGGCTACGGCTCCAGTGACTACTTCCTCACGAAGCTCCACGCGGACGGCACGCTGAGCGGCTGGGGCCTCACGATCGGCGGCGCGGGCGGCGACACGGACATGGCGATGGCGGTGGACGGCCTCGGCGGCATGGTCCTCCGCGGCTCCCTCGCGAACAGCGCCACCTTCAACTTCGGCCAAGGCCTCGTCGGCCCGAACTTCCTGGCGCGCGTCGCCCCCTGAAGACCGCCCCATCAACGACGACCCCCCACCTGGAGTCGCTTCGACGGTCAGCACGCCGCTGGAGCGGCTCTACCTGTATTCCTCCAGCGAGGAGTGCCCACCCCCCGTCGGGCTTCGCCCGCCGGCCCCTCCCAAAGCGCCTGCCTGAAACGTCGAGGATGGATTCGGCGCCGCCACGAGCTCCGTCCTTCCTGCGGCGCCCCAACGCAGCCGCAGGGAGGGGAGTCGGAGCGTGTCAGTTGCTGACCTGGAGCGTGAAGCCGGCGCAGCTCAGCGCCCCGGACGCGCGGAAGACGTGGATCAGGATCGTCCCGTTGTTACCGACCGGCGGGATCGCGTCGTAGTACCCCGGCGAGCCCGCGCCGTTGAACGTCTCCCAGTCCGTCACGCCGTTGGAGACGGTCCCCTCGGAGCCGCAGCTGATCGTCCCGCCCGCGCAGTTCGAGCGGATGTCGAACTTGAACGCGCTGTTCGGGTTGTTCGTGAACTTCACGTGGGGGTGGTAGCTCGCGTTCGTGTTGCCCGTGAACGTGATCGTGTACCAGGCCTCCACGCCGTTCGGGACGAGGTTCGCCGTGACCGTGACCGGCGCGGCGCCGACGGCGAGCGCGCCGAGCGACTGCGGCGTGTTGCAGGCCTGGCTCACGTTCGACGCGAGGCACTCGCACCCGCCGCTGCACAGGCCGTCGACGTTGTAGTAGCCGGCCGCGCAGCCCTGGATCTGGCACGCGCCGGCGGAGCACGCGGTGAGGCTCGTGTTGCCGGCGCAGCTCACCGCGCAGTTGTTCCCGCACGTGCCGCAGTTCTGCACGTCGGCCTGCAGGTTGATCTCGCAGCCGTCCCCCTGCGTGCCGTTGCAGTTCTGGTAGCCGGAGTTGCACGAGCCGATCGTGCACGTCCCGCTCGAGCACAGGCCCGTGGCGTTCGCCGGCGCGCAGATCTGGCCGCAGCCGCCGCAGTTTCCGACGCTCGTCTGCGTGTTGATCTCGCAGCCGTCGACGTAGAGCCCGTTGCAGTTCTGGTAGCCGGCGTTGCACGACGCGACCTGGCAGGTGCCGCTCGAGCACGTCGCCGTGCCGTTCGCCGCGCTGCACGCGTTGCCGCACGCTCCGCAGTTGCCGACGCTCGTCTTCGTGTTGACCTCGCAGCCGTTCGCCGCGACGCCGTCGCAGTCGGCCCAGCCCGGAGCGCACGACGCGACCGTGCACGCGCCCGCGCTGCACCCGGCGACCGCGTTCGGGAGGCTGCACACGTTGCCGCACGAGCCGCAGCTGTTCGGGTTCGTCGCGGTGTTGATCTCGCAGCCGTTCGCGGCCTGGCCGTCGCAGTTCGCGAACGTGCCGGAGCAGCTCACGATCGCGCACGATCCGCTCGAGCACGTGGACGAGGCGTTCGCGAGGCTGCACGCGTTGCCGCACGCGCCGCAGTTCGCCGCGCTCGTGTTCGTGTTGACCTCGCAGCCGTTCGCCGCGTTGTTGTCGCAGTTCGCGAAGCCGGAGCTGCACGAGCCCATCGCGCACGAGCCGTTGTTGCAGGCGGCGCCGGCGTTCGCGTAGCTGCACGCGTTGCCGCACGTCCCGCAGTTCGCGAGGCTCGCGTTGAGGTTCGTCTCGCAGCCGTTCGCCACGTTGTTGTCGCAGTTGCCGAAGCCGGCGTTGCACGCGCCGATCGCGCACGCGCCGCCGACGCAGCTCTGCGAGGCGTTCGCGAGGCTGCACGCGTTGCCGCAGCCGCCGCAGTTCGCCGTGCTCGTGTTCGTGTTGATCTCGCAGCCGTTCGCGGTCTGGTTGTCGCAGTTCGCGAAGCCCGCGTCGCACGAGGTGAGCGTGCACGCGCCCGACACGCACGACTCCGCGGCGTTCGCGAGGCTGCACGCCGCGCCGCAGCCGCCGCAGTTCGCGAGGCTGGTCTGCGTGTTGATCTCGCAGCCGTTCGCCGCCTGATTGTCACAGTTCGCGAAGCCAGCGTTGCACGAGGCGATCGCGCAGGTGCCGCTCGCGCACGCGCCCGCCGCGTTCGCCGGAGCGCACGCGGAGCCGCAGCCGCCGCAGTTCGCGAGGCTGGTCTGCGTGTTGATCTCGCACCCGTTCGCCGCTTGGTTGTCGCAGTCCGCGAAGCCCGAGTTGCACGACGCGATCGCGCACGACCCGGCCGAGCACGCGGCCGCGGCGTTGGAGAGGCTGCACGCGCTGCCGCACGATCCGCAGTTGCCCACGCTGGTGTTCGTGTTGGTCTCGCAGCCGTTCGCCGGGAGGTTGTCGCAGTCGGCGAACGGCGCCGTGCACGCTCCCACCGCGCACGCCCCGTTGACGCAGCTCTGCGAGGCGTTCGGGAGGTTGCACGCGGCGCCGCACGAGCCGCAGCTGTCCACGCTGGTGCTCGTGTTGGTCTCGCAGCCGTTCGCCGTCTGCATGTCGCAGTTCGCGAACGGCGCCTGGCACGAGGCGATCACGCACGCGCCGCCCTGGCACGCGTTGTTGGCGTTCGGCAGGGCGCACGCCGTCGCGCACGCGCCGCAGTGACCCGCGTCGGTCTGCGTGTTGATCTCGCAGCCGTTCGGCGCCTGCCCGTCGCAGTCGGCGAACCCGTTGTGGCACGACGCGATGTTGCACACGCCCGCCGCGCACCCGGCCGAGGCGTTCGCGAGGTTGCACACCCCCGCGCACGAGCCGCAGTGCATCGGATCGTTGTTGAGGTTCACCTCGCAGCCGTTCGCGGCCTGGCCGTCGCAGTCGGCGAAGCCGGCGTTGCACGCGTAGCCGCACGTCCCGCCGCCGCACGTCGGCGTCGCGTTGGGCGGGGTCACGCACACGGTCGCGCACGCGCCGCAGTGGCTGACGTCGTTGTTGAGGTTCACCTCGCACCCGTCGCCGACGACCTGATCGCAGTCGGCGAAGCCCGGGTTGCACGCCGACACCTTGCAGCTCCCGTTCGCGCAGCCGGGCGTGCCGTTCGGCGTGACGCACACGGTGTCGCACGCGCCGCAGTGAGAGGGGTCCGTGAGGATCGGCTGCTCGCACCCGTCGTTCGGATCGGCGTCGCAGTCGGCGTAGCCGCCCGCGCACACGAGCTCGCACGCGCCCGACTGGCAGACCGGCGTGGAGTTGGGCCCGCTCGGGCACACGGTGTTGCAGTCGCCGCACGTCCCCGCGGAGCCCTGCAGGTTCGCCTCGCACCCGTTCGCCGCGATCCCGTCGCAGTCCGAGTAGCCGGCGTCGCACGCCACGATCGCGCACGCGCCCGACTCGCAGCTCGACGAGGCGTGCGCGAGGTCGCACGCGTCGCCGCAGAAGCCGCAGTTGCTCACGGTGCCGAGATCGACCTCGCACCCGTTCACCGCGTCGCCGTCGCAGTTGGCCTTGCCGGGCGGACAGAACACGCCGCACGCCGCGTCCTGGCACTGCTCGCCGGGCGCGCACGTCACACCGCACATCGCGCAGTTCGCGGGGTCGACCTGCACGTTCGCCTCGCAGCCGTCCGCCACGGTGCCGTCGCAGTCGGACCACGGCGGATCGCACGCCGCCACCGTGCAGAAGCCGGCCTCGCAGCCGGGGGTGCCGTGCGGCACCGCGCACACGGTCCCGCACGCGCCGCAGTTGTTCGGATCCGCGGGCAGGTGCACCTCGCATCCGTCGCTCGCGTCGCCGTTGCAGTCGGCCCACTCGGCGTCGCACTTGAGCACCGCGCACGCACCCGCCACGCACCCCGGGAGCGCGTGCGCATCCGAGCACGGCGAGCACGACGGATCGTCGCAGCCGAACATCGGATCATCGACCGGCACGCAGATGTTGAAGCAGAGCTTCTCGTCCACGGAGCAACCGCCGCCCGCGCCGCCGCCGCCTACGGAGCCGCCGGAGCCGCCGGAGCTCGTGGTGCCGCCCACAGATCCGCCGGTGCCGCCGCTCGCGCCGCCGCCGCCCGTCGTCCCGCCGGACGAGCCCGCTGATCCGCCGCTGCTCGTGCTCGTGCTGCCGCCGGTCGTCTCCGATCCGGTGACCGTGCCGGTGTTGGTGTCACCGCCCTGCCCGCTGCCCGATGTCGTGTTCCCCTCCGCGCACGCGGTGAGCGATCCGACGATGGCCAACATGAAGGGGACGAGCGTCCAAATGGAACGGGAAGGGCGAGGGTGTCTCTGCACGATGCGACTCCCGGGCGGCGCTGCGCTCCATGATTGAGCGCAGGCAACAGCCGCCGACGGAGCGATGATAAAGCACTCCGTCGTCGCACCGAAATGTTGTGCAGGCTCGCGTCGATGCGTTCTCAGGGCGATGGCGGATAAGGTGGGCCGAAGCCCACCTTGGCGGCGAAGTCGACCGTGACGAGGGGCGTCTTCTTCGCCTTGTCCGCATAGAGCGGCTTCACGACGCACTGCTTCGTTCCGCAGACGCCCTGCTCGAAGCCCACGTCCGCGACCATCCAGAACATGTGGCCGGACGCGCCGGCGCCGTCGGAGGGGACGAACGTGACGGGCGCTTCGGGCGTGAAGTACCCCGCAGGCCCGAGCTCCGCCGCGAGCGCGCCCTCGCAGAACACTTTGACGCGCGGGTGCACGTCGGCCGAAAGCCCGTTGTTCGTGAAGTAATGAACGCCGAGCCGGAACCAGCTTCCGAGCGGCGGATAGTCCACGTTGGCGTTCTCCGGCGCGCAGAACTTGGCGTCGTTCGGATCGAGGACGGTCGGATCGCAGTTCTGATTGTCGAGGTCGAGGCGCGGGTTGTGGCAGCCCTGCGCGAAGGCCTGCCACTCGGCGCCCTTGCCGTGCGGCGCGAAGTAGCACGTGTTCCGCTGCTGCACCGGATCGAGGTACCAGTCCACGGGATCGGGCGGGGCCGCGCCGTCGAACCAGTCGGGGCCGGCGCCGGGGACCTTGAATTGATCGATCGTGCAGTTGGCCCACGTGCAGTCCTGGAGGCCGCCGGAGAAGCTCCACGGCGTCGTGTCGCCGGGCTGGTGCAGGTGGAGATCGAGGTCGACGCTGCCCGCGGCGGGGTGCTCCCACGACAGCTCGACGCGGAGCCCCGGCGCGCCGACGAACAGCGGATACGTGCACGACTTCGTCCCGCCGCCCGCGACGCCCTTCTCGTACGTCACGGTGTACTCGCCGAGCTGGAGCGGCTTGAAATCGTCGGCCGGGCTCGCGCCGCTGACCGCGGGGCACGGGTCGACGCCGGGCGGGCACATCACCGTCCACTTCTCGGTCCCCGGCACCGCGTCGACGCCGAAGTTGCCCGTGCCGTCGATCAAGTTGACGTCCTGAAACGGCACCGCGGAGATGGCGTGGCAGTCGACGGTGTCGCCGAGGAAGCAGAGATCGCCCGCCGCGTGCACGCCTCCGACGCACGGCCCCCACACGCCGTTCTCGGTGCATTTCATCGTGCCCGGATAACAGCCCTGCGTGGTGAGGTAGGACGGGTCTCCCTTGAAGCACGAGTGGGCCTCGCCCGCGGAGCAGTCGCACGTCTCGTCGACCTGGCCGTCGCAGTTGTCGTCGAGGCCGATGTGATCGGGATCGCAGAGCTCCGCGGGTTTGCACGCGGTGCCGCACGGGTTCATCACGACGTCGTCGTTCGCGTCGGAGCCCGCGTCGGGATCTTCGAGGAAGCCGCCGACCTCGGTGGTCGTGCTGCTGGTCGTGGTCGTCGCGCCGCCAGCGCCCGCGCCGGCGGAGCCGGAGTTGCCGCCCGCGGCGCTGCAACCCGCTGGCACGGAAAGGCCCCACGCGAAGGCGGAGGCTGCGGCGAGGGAGAGAGCGATCTTCGTTCGACGCATGGCACGCGAAGCTATCACGCGAGGCGCCGGACCCCGCGAGCTACGCCGCGCGCGCTCCGCGTCAGAACTTGAGGAAGGGCCGCTTGCCGGGCGTCTTGCTCGTCGACGTGGGCTTCGTCGTCGGCGTCGGCTTCGTGGTGGAGGTCGATCCCGGCTTGGGGAGCTGCGGAGGCGTCGTCTTCGTGGTGGTCGACGAGGGCTTCGCCGGCGCGGTGTACGCGGGCTTCGGCGTCGCGGGCACGGTCACCGCCGGCGCGTCCGTGGGCGCGGGCTCCTCCGAAGGTTGCGCCGCGGGCGTGTCCGCCGGAGCCGGCGACGGATCCGCCGCGACCGTCGCGGCCGGCGCCGTCGGCACCTCGATCGGCGGAGGCGGCTCATCCGACGCGCGCGAGCGGAAAAAGAAGAAGCCTCCGAGCGCGAGCCCGACGACCACGAGCCCGCTCACGCCGAGGATGATCGGCAACGGCGAGCTGCTCTTCGGAGCGGGACGCGGCGCCGCGGCGATCGCCGGCGGGGCCCCGTACGGCGCACCATACGGAGACGCGCCGTATCCGGGGTTGGGTGGCGGCGCGCCGTACGCGGGCGAGCCTCCGTACGAGCCACCCGGATCCACCATCGTCTGCGCGACCCTCGCGCCGGCCCGCGGCGCAGGCGCGCCGTAGTTGGGGCCGGGCGTCAGCGCCTCCGGCGGAGGCTCCCCGAGCTGCGTCATGCCCGGCCGCGCGTTGCCGGTCGGTGAAGGGGGAGGCCACGGGTTGCCGGGAGGCGGCTGGTTCATCCGCGATCAGTCCTGGTTCTTGGGGAACGTGATGATGATGTGCGGCCGGGTGGACGTCGAGGTCGTCGTCGCCGAAGGCTGCGGCTTGGGCACGAAGATGGGCCCCTTGCCCGGCGTCGTCGACGGCGCCGGTTGCGGCGGTTGCTGTTGCTGCTGCGGGAACGGGAACGGGAACGCCGTCGGCAGCGGGATCGGGATCAGGCTCGTCGGGAACGTGGTCGGGAGCGCCGTCGGGAACGTGGTCGGCAGCGCCGTCGGCGTTCCGGACGGGATCGCCGTCGGGACGGAAGCCGTGCCCGTGCCGGTCGGCTTCGGCAGCTGCGGCGGTCGATTCGTCACGGGAGGTTGCGCGGTCGGCACCCGAACGGGCGTCGACGACGTGGGATTTTCGGACGTGACGACCACCGGAGGCGCCGTCGGTACGAGCGGAGTGTCATCCGCGCGATCCTGTTCGCGCGCGTGCTGCTGCGCGAAGTAGACGCCGCCGACCACGACGCCCGCGACCGCTGCCGCGGCGAGCAAGATCAGCGCGAACGAGGTGCCAGTGCTTCGTGCCACCGGCCGGCGAGGCGCCGTCGCCGCGTAGTTCTGCACGGGCAGCGGATCCATCGACGCCGTCGAAGGCATCCCGGCCATCGCCGCGCCGCCGTAAGGAGACTGCACGTTGCCGCCGGGCACGCCGCCCTGGAATACGGGTGCGCCCACCGCGGTGCCGCCCGCGCGCTCCGGCATCATCGGCATCGCCGCGGTCGCGCCCTTGTTCGCGCCGCCGCCGAGCGAAAGAGGCGGCGCCTCGACCGTGGGCGCGGTGCCCATCGCGTTGAGATCGAGCGCGCCGGCCAAGGGCGCCGCGAGGCTGGTGCTCGCGCCGAGCGCCGCTTGGTTGGGCGCCAGCGCCTGCGCTTGCGACGCCGCGAGCGCGACCGCCACGCTCTCCGCGAGCGCCGCGTCGGTGCGCGCGAACGCCGCGGCGCCTTCGAGCGGCTGATCGCCCTTGTCCGCGAGGGACACGGCGGGCGACTCCGCGGGCTGCGGCGTCGATCCCACCTGATCGAACACCGGCATCTTCGAGACGGGCGTCGTCGCCGGCGCGGAGGACACGACCTCCCCGGACGGGCGCGCGTCGGGCGCGGGGTTGGAGGAGAAGACGACCTCCACCGATTGGCCGCCGCTCGGCGCGTTGATCACGGGCGCGGGCTGCGGATCACCCTCCGGCGGGAGCGTCTTCGGCACGCGGCGCACGCCGTCGACGAGCGAGCCCGCGACGTTGTTCGGCGTCCCGGCCGCGGGAGCGGGCGTCAGCATGGACACGCCGGCCGGCGTCGGCGTCGCCGCGGGGCGCGTCGCGAGCCAGAACGGCTCGATGGCGGCGCGCAGCTCGCCGACGGACGAGAATCGATCCTCCGGCTTCGGCCCCATCGCGCGGTGCACGGCGGCCGCGAGCTCCGCCGGGACGTGCGGCGCGAGGTCGAGGAGCTTGGCGATGTTGCGGGTGAGGTACGCGGTCGCGATCTGGTGCGGCTCGTCCCCGCCGACGGGGCGCCGGCCCGCGAGCATCTCGAAGATCATGACGCCGAGCGAGAAGATGTCGGCGCGCGCGTCGACGGCGTCGGCCGAGTACGCCTGCTCCGGCGCCATGTACTCGGGCGTGCCCATGATGATGCCGGGCCGCGTGAGACCGCGGTCGAGCTGGCCGGTCACCTTCAGCTTCGCGATGCCGAAGTCGAGCAGCTTGAGGAGCGGCTCTCCCTTTTTGCCCCGCGTGATGATCACGTTGTCGGGCTTGAGATCGCGATGCACGACGCCCGCGACGTGCGCGGCCTCCACCCCTTCGAGCATCTGCATCGAGTACTCGAGCGCGTCGCCGTACGAGAGCCGCTGCCTCGCGTGGTACAGCTCTTCGTAGAGCGTCTGGAGGGTCTTGCCCTCCAGGTACTCCATGACGATGAAGGCTTGCCCGTTCGGGTTCTGATCGACGTCGGTCACGCGGACGACGTGGGGGCTCTGGATCTGCGCCGAGACGCGCGCCTCTTGAAGGAACCGCTGCACGAGGCCCGATCGCTTCGACAGCTCCGGGTGCAGGAACTTCAGCGCGACGGTCGTCCCGAGCACCTCATGGCGCGCCTCGAAGACGCTCCCCATGCCCCCGTCGCCGATGAGGCGAAGCAAGCGATATTTGTTGTGGATGACCTGACCGACCTGGGGGCGCATCACTTTCCGTTGGGGAGGGAGGTCCTGGGAGAGTCTCACAAGCCGGTAGACGGGCGTGAGCCGAAATCGCGCGAAACAGAGCGTGCCATCGCACGTTTTACGCGCATCCTTTTCCGTGCCACCCGCGGGGCAGCGGCTGCACATATTGCACGATTCCGCGGGCGGGGGCGCACTTTGACGCGTCGTGTCGGGTAGTTCTCGCTTGGATGTCTCCGCGCGCCGCGGTAGGTCCCCGGCCATGCGGCGTTCCGCCATCCTCGGTGCAGGTCACTACGTACCCACAAAAGTCGTCACGAACGACGATCTCGCGAAGCTGTTCCCGACCAGCGACGAATGGATCCAGCAAAGGTCGGGCATCAAAGAGCGTCGTTACATCGAGCACGACGGGATCGGCGCCAGCGATCTCGCGGTGCCGGCCGCCAAGATGGCGGTGGAGCGCGCGGGGCGCACGCTCAAAGACGTCGACATGATCATCTTCGCGACGCTGAGCCCGGACGTCACGTTCCCCGGCTCTGGTTGCCTCCTCGCCAACAAGCTCGACCTCCCCGGCGTGCCGGCGCTCGACGTGCGCAATCAGTGCTCGGGCTTTCTCTATTCGCTCAGCATCGCCGACGCATGGGTGAAGACCGGGATGTACAAGAACGTCCTCGTCGTCGGGGCGGAGGTCCACTCCACCGGCATCGAGTTCACCGAGCGCGGGCGCGACGTGACGGTGCTCTTCGGCGACGGCGCGGGCGCGGCGCTCGTGGGCGAGTCGCCAGGCGGTGATCGCGGCATCCACTCGATCAAGCTGCACGCGGACGGCGCCGGCGCGTTCGATCTTTGGATCCCGGCTCCGGGCTCGCGCCACATGCCGCGCATCACGCACGAGATGCTCGACCAGGGCCTGCAGTGGCCGAAGATGAACGGCAAGCAGGTGTTCCGCTGGGCCACCGAGAAGATGCCGGAGGTCGCGGAGGAGTCGCTGCGCGAGGCGGGCATGACGATCGACGACATCGATCTCTTCGTGCCGCACCAGGCCAACATGCGGATCAACCAGTTCGTGGCGATGAAGCTCAACCTCCCGCAGGAGAAGATCGTCCACAACATCGATCGCTACGGCAACACGACCGCGGCGACGATCCCGATCGGCCTCTCCGAGTCGTGGGCCGACGGCCGCATCAAGGAGGGCACCCGCGTCCTCATGGCGGCGTTCGGCAGCGGCTACACGTGGGCCGGCGCCGTCATGAAGTGGTGAGCCGCGCTCCCGTTCGGCGCGTCCCCGCTCGTCTCTCCTCGCTCCTGTCACCTCTGTCCCCCCACAGGCCGCTCGCCGGTCACACTTGATCCATGACCCCTTCGATCATCGACAAGCTCCTCGAACGCGCCTTCGAAGAAGACCTCTCCGGCGGCGATCTCACCACCGAGGCGTGCGTGCTCCCGGACGCGCGCGCGAAGGCGACAGCCGTCGCTCGCAAGCCGCTCGTCGTGTGCGGCGGCGCGGTGTTCCTGCGGGCGTTCACGCTCCTCGATCCCGAGGTCGAGACGCGCGTGCACGTGGCCGACGGCGCCGCGGTGGAGAAGGACGCGGTGATCTGGGAGGTGACCGGCCGCGCGCGCTCGCTCCTCATGGCGGAGCGGACGGCCCTCAACTTCGCGCAGCGCATGAGCGGGATCGCGACGACGGCGCGCGCGTACACGGGCGCTCTCGCTCCCGGATCGCGGACGCGGATCGTCGACACGCGCAAGACGACGCCGGGCCTCCGCGTGCTGGAGCGTTACGCGGTGCGGACGGGCGGCGCGCACAACCACCGCGACAACCTCGGCAGCGCGGTGATGATCAAGGACAACCACATCATCGCCGCGGGCGGCATCGCGCAGGCGGTGGAGCGGGCGCGCGCGCGGGCCCCGCACACGTCGCGGATCGAGCTGGAGGTCGCGAACCTCGCGGAGCTGGAGCAGGCGATCACGGCGAAGGCCGACATCATCATGCTCGACAACTTCACGACCGAGGACACCGTGAAGGCGATCGCCCGCGTGAACGAGCTTCCGGTGCGCCCCATCATCGAGTCTTCGGGCGGCATCACGATGACCCGCATCCGCGAGCTGTCCGAGGCGGGCGTCGACGTGATCAGCGTCGGAGCGCTCACCCACTCCGCGCCGGCCGCCGACATCGCGCTCGATCTCGTGCTGTGAAGGTCGCGCCGTGAGCGAGCCGGTGGATCTCCGCGCGGACGCGATCGAGGCGGCGCTCGTCCGGATCGGGGCGCGCCTCGCGGGGCCGGTGTCGGTGGTCGCGGAGACGGGGTCGACGAACGAGGACGCGCGTCGAGCGGCGGCCGCGGGCGCAGCGCACGGCGCGTCGTTCCTCGCGGACGCGCAGACGGCGGGCCGCGGTCGCGGCAGCCACACGTGGCACTCCCCCGCGGGCTCCAACATCTACGCGTCGATCGTGCTGCGGCCGAACGTCGCGGCGATGGAGGTCGCGCCGATCACGCTGGCGGTCGGCCTCGCCGTCGCCCGCACCGTGCAGCGCGCGCTCGACGCGTCGGCGAGCGAAGGCGCGCACATCGGCGGAGGCGCAGCGGTTCGCGCGGCGACGCCCGGGGGTGGGGCGCACATCGGCGGAGGTGCGGCGGTTCGCGCGGGCGCCGGCCGAGTCATGCTCAAGTGGCCGAACGACGTGTACGTCGACGGGCGCAAGATCGCGGGCGTCCTCGTCGAAGGGCAGCTCCGCGGCGATCGGGTCGCGAGCCTCGTCGCGGGCATCGGGCTCAACGTCCGCACGACGGCGTTCCCGGACGATCTCGCGCGCACCGCCACGTCGCTCGCGATCGCGGGCGTCGCGGATCTGGATCGCTCCAGGATCGCCGCGTCGATGATCGCGGAGGTCCTCTCCGTGGTGCGCGTGTACGAGGCGTCGCGCCTCGCCGACATGATCGAGGAGATCCGAGCGCTCGATTTCCTCCGCGACCGCCATGTCGAGGTGAACGGCCACCGCGGCGTCGCGTGCGGCGTGGACGATCGCGGGTGCCTCCTCGTGCGCTCCGCGTCCGGCGAGATCACCGCCGTCGGCTCCGGCGAGGCCACGATCCGAGGTTGAGCGGCTCGGCGCACGATCGCGCTCGGGTCGATCCTCGGCGATCGGCTTGGCGCGCGGCGAGCTGTCGCGGTAAGGGCGAGCGCGCGACATGAAAGAGGACACGCTCGTCGTTCACGAGATCTATCGGAGCGTGCAAGGAGAGTCGACGTTCGCCGGCCTCCCGTGCACGTTCGTCCGCCTCACCGGGTGCAACCTCCGGTGCTCGTGGTGCGACACGCCGCAGGCCTTCTACGGAGGCAAGCGCATGCAGCGCCGTGACGTCCTCGGTCAGGCGCTGGCGCTCGGCACGCCGCTCGTCGAGCTGACCGGCGGCGAGCCTCTGTTGCAGCCGGGCGCGCGCGTCCTCTTGGCCGAGCTGTGCGACGCCGGGCGCACGGTGCTCATCGAGACGAGCGGCGAAGCGGACGTCGCCGGCGTCGATCCGCGCGTGCACAAGATCATGGATCTGAAGGCCCCCGGATCCGGCGAGGCGCACCGCAACCGATGGAGCAACCTCGAGCACCTCACGTCGCGCGACGAGATCAAGTTCGTGCTCGCGGGCCGCGCCGACTACGAATGGATGCGCGCGGTGATCCGAGAGCGCGCCCTCGCGGATCGCGGCGTCGCGCTCCTCGCGTCGTGCGTCTTCGGCGCGCTGAAGCCGCGCGATCTGGTGGCGTGGGTGCTGGAGGACGCGCTCCCGGTCCGCGTGCAGATCCAGATGCACAAGGTGATCTGGAGCCCCGACGCGCAGGGGGTTTGACGTGCGCGCAGACGGCTCGAACAGCCGGTCGCGCTCTGGTCCCGCGCCGAGGTGAATGACAGGAGGTGCCCCTCCCTTCGCTCGCGTCAGCGGGCGAATTGGGAGGGGCGGGCCGCGCGCAGGCGCGCAGCGCCGAGCACGGACCGGGGGTGGGCACCGAGATTTTGGGGAGATCGAACGAGAGCTTTGGACGGCGCTCTCGCGGACGACGGGCTGGTCAGCGCTTGCCGGTCATGAACTCTTCGAAGATCGTCACGTCGTGCGGGGAGCCCAGGATCAGCGGGGTTCGCTGGTGGAGCTTCGTGGGCTGGATGTCGAGGATGCGGCCCTTGCCGTGCGAGGCCTTGCCGCCCGCTGCCTCGAAGATGAAGGCGAACGGGTTCGCTTCGTAGAGGAGGCGGAGCTTGCCCTCGGGGCTCTTCTTGTCCGTCGGGTACGCGAAGATGCCGCCCTTCAGCAGCGTGCGGTGCGCGTCCGCCACCAGCGTGCCGACGTAGCGACCGCCGTACGGACGGCCCTCGGCCTTGTTGTCGTCCTTGATCCACGCGGTCCAGCGCTTCACCTCGTCGGACCACTTGTTCTGGTTGCCCTCGTTGATCGAGTACGTCGAGCCCTTCTCGGGGATGCGGATGTTCTCGTGCGAGAGGAAGAACTCACCGCACGTCGGGTCGTACGTGAAGCCGTGCACGCCGGACTCGCGGCCCGTCGTCAGCACCACCACCGTCGACGAGCCGTACATGATGTAACCGGCCGCCGCGAGCTCGATGCCGGGCTTCAAGAAGTCCTCGGGGCCGACCGGCTTGTCGACGTTCGTGCGGCGCAGGATGCCGAAGATCGTGCCGATCGAGATGTTCACGTCGATGTTCGAGGAGCCGTCGAGCGGGTCCATCACGACGAGGTAACGGGCGCGCGAGTCGTGCGTGAGCACCTCGATGTCGTCGAGCTCCTCGCTCGCCACCGCCGCCACGTGCTTGCGACGCCCGAGCACCGCGATCAGCGACGCGTTCGCCTCGTCGTCGAGCTTCATCACCTGCTCGCCCTGCACGTTCGTCGCGCCCGTGTACCCGAGCACGTTGACGAGGCCGGCGCGGCGCACCTTGCTCGTGATCAGCTTCGCCGCGAAGCTGATCTGGTTGAGGATGGAGGTGAACGTGCCGGTCGCCGCAGGGTGACCGAGCATGCCCTCCAAGATGAACGTCTCCAGCGTGATGCCGATCCGCGAGCTCGTGGCCTGCGGGGTGGTGTGATCGCTCATGTCTCCTCCGGTAGCACTTCGGCACCGACGCTTGGAGAGGCTTCGCTAGAGCCTTCGCCGCCTCGGAAAAAATTCCGTCGGTCTCCGGCGCGCCGCGCAGCGATGGCGTCCGAGCGGCTCCGATCCTCCGCAATCTGTGCGGCGCCGCACGCGGTGCTTCTAGTCCCGCGGCCCCCGCGCTATGCCGCCCGCAAAACGGGAGCACCACCATGGCCCACACCGATCGCGTCCAGCAAATCCTCTCCTGGTACTCGTCCGAGAACCCCGGCACGCTGACGAACCTCGCGCGCCTGCTCAACCACGGGAAGCTCGCCGGCACGGGGAAGCTCGTCATCCTGCCCGTCGATCAGGGCTTCGAGCACGGCCCGGTGCGCTCCTTCGCGCCGAACCCCGAAGGGTACGACCCGGACTACCACTACCAGCTCGCGATCGACGCCGGCTGCAACGCGTACGCCGCGCCGCTCGGATCGATGGAGGCCGCCGCCGCGAAGTTCGCCGGTCAGGTGCCCCTCATCCTGAAGGTGAACAACAGCGACACGCTCGCGAAGATGGATCAGCCGATCTCCGCGCTGACGTCCACCGTGGAGGACGCGCTGCGCCTCGGCTGCGTCGCCATCGGCTACACGATTTACCCGGGCTCCGGCGCCCGCAACACGATGTACCAGGACCTCAAGGAGCTGACGCTCGAGGCGAAGCGCAAGGGCCTCGTCGTCGTCGTGTGGAGCTACCCGCGCGGCGCCGGCATCTCGAAGGCCGGCGAGACCGCCGTCGACGTCTGCACCTACGCCGCCACGATCGCGGCCCAGCTCGGCGCGCACGTCATCAAGGTCAAGCCGCCGTCGGCCCACATCGAGCAGCCCGAGCACCAGAAGGTGTTCGAGAAGCACGGCATCAAGACCGACACGCTCGCGGACCGCGTGAAGCTCGTCGTGCAGAGCTGCTTCAACGGCAAGCGCGTCGTCATCTTCTCGGGCGGCGAGGCGAAGGGCACCGAGGACGTGCTCAACGAGGTGCGTCAGCTCGCGGCCGGCGGCTCGTTCGGCTCGATCATGGGGCGCAACGCCTTCCAGCGGAAGCGCACGGACGCCCTGCAGCTCCTCGGCGACGTGATGGACGTCTACAAGAACGCCTGATTTCGTAGGCCCGGGTTGCGGCTCCTCGGTCCTTGGGGCCTGGGGGCCGCCCGCGGGCGTGACGTCGAAGAAAAGGCGTGATTAGATGCGCGCCGTTCTCGCGGCGCAGCGCCCCAGGAGCCCGATGCCCATCAAGCTTTCCATCTCATCGTCCGATCCCCTCAGCACCGTTGCCGATCTCGCGGTCGTAGGCGTCCCTGAAGGCGCGAAGGTCGAAGAAGGCTTCCTCGCGGAGCTCGCCGCGGCCCTGGGCCCGGTGGTCGCGCGGAACCTGAAGCGCGACGAGTTCACCGGCAAGAAGGATCAGGTCGCGGATTTCCAGACGAACGGCGCCACGAAGGCGAGCCGCGTCGTCGTGATGGGCCTCGGCAAGGGCCCCGTGTCCGACGCGGACGTGCGCGTGCTCGCCGCGAAGGCCGCGCGCCTCGCGCTCTCGTCGAAGGCGGCGTCGCTCACCGTGCAGATCCCGAAGGTGGAGGGCGCCGAGCGCGCCGCCGCGGAGGGCGCGGTCCTCGGCGCGTACCGCTTCACCCGCTACTTCACGGGCGATCGCCTCCCGAAGGTGGACCTGGAGAAGGTGACGATCCTCTCGACCGAGAGGGTCGGCAAGCCGCAGAAGGACGCCGTCGCGCTCGGCGAGAAGGTCGGTCACGCGATCTGCATCGCGCGCGATCTCATCAACGAGCCGCCGAACGAGCTCTACCCCGAGAAGCTGGCCGAGGCCGCGGCGAAGGTCTGCAAGGCAGGCGGCCTCGACTGCACGGTCCTCGATCGCCCCGCGCTCGAGAAGCGCGGCATGAAGCTGATCGTCGCCGTGGGGCAGGGGAGCGCGCGGCCCCCGTGCTTCGTGCACATGACCTACAAGCCGAAGGGCAAGGCGAAGAAGCGCCTCGTGTTCGTGGGCAAGGGCCTCACGTTCGACACCGGCGGCATCTGCATCAAGCCCGCGCCCGGCATGGAAGAGATGAAGGGCGACATGGGCGGCGCCGCGAACGTGATCGCGCTGATGGCCGCCGTCGCCGCCGTGAAGCCGAACGTCGAGGTGCACGGCCTCATCGGCTGCGCCGAGAACATGCCCGACGGGTGGGCGTACCGCCCCGGCGACATCTTCGGATCGCTCGACGGCAAGATGGTCGAGATCATCAACACCGACGCGGAGGGCCGCCTCGTGCTCGCGGACTGCCTCGCGTACGGCAAGGACCTGAAGCCCGACATGATGCTCGACAACGCGACCCTCACCGGCGCGTGCGTCGTGGCCCTCGGCCCCACGGTGTCCGGCTTCTACGCGAACCGCGACGAGCTCGCGGATCGCATGAAGACGGCCGCGAAGGACGCGGGCGAGGCGATGTGGCACATGCCGCTCGTCGAGGAGCTGCGCGAGGGCCTGAAGAGCGACTGGGCCGATCTCAAGCACACCGCGGATCGCTGGGGCGGCTCGATCACCGCGGCGCTCTTCCTCCGCGAGTTCGTCGGCGACGCCCCGTGGATCCACGTCGACATCGCCGGCCCCTCCATGGCGTCGAAGGCCTACAACGTGTACGCGAAGGGCGGCACGGGGCACGGCGTGCTCACCTACCTGAAGCTGATCGACAGCTTCGGCCACGAGTGATCCGAGGTTAGGCGCGCGATGGAGCTCCGTCGCAAGCTCGCGCGCAAGATGTCCCGCGCGATCACCGACTTCGACATGATTGAGGACGGCGATCGCGTGATGGTCGCCGTCTCCGGCGGCAAGGACAGCTACTCCCTTCACGCGCTGCTCACCGATCTTCAGAAGCGCGCCCCCGTCCGCTTCTCCGTCATCGCGATCAACATCGATCAGGGCCACCCCGGCTACCCCGGCCACCTCCTCCAGCAATACATGGACGAGCGCGGCTTCGAATTCCGGATGGTGCGCGAGGACACCTACTCGATCGTCACCGACAAGATCCCCGAGGGGAAGACGTACTGCTCGCTGTGCTCGCGGCTGCGGCGCGGGATCCTGTATCGGCTGGCGACGGAGCTCGGCTGCACGAAGATCGCGCTCGGCCACCACCGCGACGACGCGATCGTCACGCTGATGCTCAACCTCGTGTTCTCCGGACAGCTGAAGGCGATGCCGCCGAAGCTGATGGCGGACGACGGCGTGCACGTGGTGATCCGTCCCCTCGTCTACTGCGCGGAGGACGAGCTCGCCGCGTTCGCCGCGGAGGAGAAATTCCCGATCCTGCCGTGCGATCTGTGCGGCTCGCAGGAGAACCTCCAGCGCAAGGCGATCTCGCGGCTGCTCGCGGACCTCGACGAGCGATCGCCGGGCGCGCGGCAGAACATGCTCGCGGCGCTCACCAACGTCCGGCCGAGCCACCTGTTCGACAAGGATCTTTGGCGCGCGCTCGGGCTCCGCGTGGCGCCGCCGGAGGAGGACGCGTCCGGCCGGTCCGAGGAGCTCGTCCCGGTGGGGAGCCTCCTCCGAGGATCCGCGTGACGCCGCTCTTCGACGTGGCGGCGCGCGCGTTCAAGGGCTCGCGCACGCCGCAGACGATGATCGCGGCGGTGCTCGCGTGGGCGATCACCGTCGCGCCGGCCGCGTTCGCGAAGAGCTCGGCGCCGGGCGCGCGCCTGTTCGCAGGGCTCGCGCTCGTCGCGGGCCTCGCGGGTCCGCTGTTCCTGGCGGAGCGGCGACGCATCGGGCGTCACGTGGGGATCACGGCGTTCCTCGCGCTGTCGGCGGCGGCGTGGCTCCTCTCGCAGAACGCGCTGCACCCGCTGCGGATGTCCCCGTTCCGCGCCGCGACCGGCAGCCTCGCGTGGGCCATCTTCGCGCTGTCGTGGCGGGAGGTGTGGCCGCGCCCCGCGGATCGCGCCGAGGCGGAGAGCCAATCGATGCCGCTGCCCCCGCGATCGAGCCTCCCCGTCCTCTCGATCCCGATCCTCACGCTGGCGGTCCTCGGATCGCTCGGCCTCGTGTTCGCGGCCTTCCGGACGCGGGACGTGGAGCGCGGCCTCGTCGCGCAGGCGGTCGCGATCGCGTGCAGCGCCGCGGTGCTCACGGGCGCCTCGACGGTGGCGACGACGCTCGGGAAGGATCGCTCGTCGGGCTCGGGCCGTCGCTTCACGGCGACGGTGGTCCGCGCGCTCCTCTTCCTCGTGATCGTGGCGCTCGGCGGCGCGCTTTACATCCTGTTCCGCCCGTAACTGCGCACGCCACGGCGATCTGCGCGGCGCTCTCGTCCCCAATCCCTTGCCAGCGCCCCGTCCTCCGGCGGTAATCTTCGGACGTGTCGCGCGCGATTGACGTGTTCTCCATCGTTCTGCTCGCCGCGGCGATCGCCGCGTTCGGGTTCGGCGTCGTCGCCTTGAGCGATCGCGAAGACTTCAAGGCGCTGTACCTCCTCATCGTGGGCGGCCTGGCGCTGCGGGCCTCGACCGAGCTGCTCCGCCCGAGGAGCGGCGCCGCGTGAAGCGGTGGCTCCCCGCGACCGCGCTGCTCGTTGCGACCGCGTGCGACGCGCCGTCGCCGCCGCCGCCTCCGCCCGCGCCGTTGCCGCTCTCTGCAGCCCCGCTCGACTCCGGCACGATCGCGCGCGTCGGCGACGCCCCGATCCGATCGAACGAGGTGGCCCGCATCGCGGCCGCGCAGTCGATCTCCGTGAAGGAGGCCCGCGACCTCGCGGTGCATGACGCCCTCTTCGCCGAGGAGGCCCGCGCGCGCGGCGTCACCGCGGATCCGCAGGTGAACGCGGCCGAAAGCGGCGTCCTCGCGCGCGCGCTGATGCAGCAGATCACCGCGGAGGCGGAGGCGCGCGGCCCCGTCACGGACGAAGAGCTGGACGCGGTCACCGCGACTCACTGGACGGAGCTCGATCGGCCGGACGCCGCGCGCGTCGTGCACGCGGTCGTGATGCTCCCGAAG
>JAXLYM010000003.1:0-27500 GCA_046351455.1 Polyangiaceae bacterium | reverse complement strand
AGGTAGAGCACTGAATGGGCTAGGGGTCCTACCAGATTACCAAACCCAATCAAACTCCGAATGCCACTGACAAGTATCCGGGAGTCAGGCTGCGGGAGATAAGTTCCGTAGCCGAGAGGGAAAGAGCCCAGATCGTCGGCTAAGGTCCCTAAATCTGAGCTAAGTGTCAAAGGATGTGGAAGCGCATTGACAACCAGGAGGTTGGCTTAGAAGCAGCCATCCTTTAAAGAAAGCGTAATAGCTCACTGGTCAAGCGAGTCTGCGCCGAAAATATAACGGGGCTAAGCTCAGTACCGAAGCCACGGACTCTTAACGAGTGGTAGGGGAGCATTCTCAAGCAGACACATGTCGGACGGGAACGACCGATCACGGGCTTGAGAAGAGCTTATGCAGGCATGAGTAGCGATAAACCGAGTGAGAAACTCGGTCGCCGTAAGCCCAAGGTTTCCTGGGGAAGGATAATCCTCCCATGGGTAAGTCGGAACCTAAGCCGAGGCCGAGAGGCGTAGGTGATGGAAAGCAGGTTAATATTCCTGCACCACCAAGGATGGCGTTGAAGTAAGCGGGGACGGAGCAGGGTAGGTCGAGCACGGCGGTTGGTCGTCCGTGTTCAAGCCAGTAGGATGGGAAGCCAGGACCCGATAGGGACAAACGGTTTTCCGCGTATCCGAGAGGTGATGAGGTCAGCGCTTAGCGCTGGATACTCGATGATCCCATACTTCCAAGAAAAGCCGCGTACAGAGCCCCTTTGGTGTCCGTACCGCAAACCGACTCAGGTGGGCGGGGTGAATATCCCAAGGCGCGTGAGAGAACCCTGGTTAAGGAACTCGGCAAAATGACACCGTAACTTCGGGAGAAGGTGTGCCAGTGGTTGTGAAGGAGCTTGCCTCTGGAGCGACTGCTGGTTGCAGAGAAATGGGGGTTGTGACTGTTTACTAAAAACACAGGACTCTGCAAAGTCGTAAGACGACGTATAGGGTCTGATGCCTGCCCGGTGCTGGAAGGTTAAGGGGACGAGTCAGCGCAAGCGAAGCTCCGAACCGAAGCCCCAGTAAACGGCGGCCGTAACTATAACGGTCCTAAGGTAGCGAAATTCCTTGTCGGGTAAGTTCCGACCTGCACGAATGGCATAACAACATCCCCGCTGTCTCGACCAGGGACTCAGCGAAATTGTATCGGGGGTGAAGATACCCTCTACCCGCGGCAAGACGGAAAGACCCCATGAACCTTTACTGCAACTTGGCAGTGATTTTCGGGACATTCTGCGTAGGATAGGTGGGAGGCTTTGAGGCTGGGCTTCTGGGTTCAGCGGAGCCAACGTTGAAATACCACCCTGGATTTTCTGGAAATCTAACCTAGGCCCGTGATCCGGGTCAGGGACACTGCCTGGTGGGCAGTTTGACTGGGGCGGTCGCCTCCAAAAAAGTAACGGAGGCGTGCGAAGGTTCCCTCAGCCTGATTGGAAACCAGGCGTAGAGTGCAAACGCACAAGGGAGCTTAACTGTGAGACCGACAGGTCGAACAGGTGCGAAAGCAGGCGTTAGTGATCCGGTGGTTCTGCATGGAAGGGCCATCGCTTATCGGATAAAAGGTACTCTGGGGATAACAGGCTGATCGCGCCTGAGAGTTCACATCGGCGGCGCGGTTTGGCACCTCGATGTCGGCCCATCGCATCCTGGGGCTGGAGCAGGTCCCAAGGGTTCGGCTGTTCGCCGATTAAAGCGGTACGCGAGCTGGGTTTAAAACGTCGTGAGACAGTTTGGTCCCTATCTGCCGTGGGCGTAGGATACTTGAGAGGAGCTGCCCATAGTACGAGAGGACCTGGGTGGACGTACCTCTGGTGCTCCGGTTGTCCTGCCAAGGGCATAGCCGGGTAGCCATGTACGGAACGAATAACCGCTGAAAGCATCTAAGCGGGAAGTCGGCCTCAAGACTAGGTATCCCGAGTCGCAAGACTCCTAAAGACCCCTCGTAGACTACGAGGTTGATAGGCCGGGTGTGGAAACCGAGCAATCGGAGGAGCTAACCGGTACTAATAGGTCGTGCGGCTTGACCATACTTCTAAGACACGTAGAAGAGTTTGCGCTCGGAGCTCGGGTAACGAGCCCAGCGCTCGCAGCGAACGGTGCGAAAAGGCACCCTAGGACGCCACGGACAGGTTGGATCGGCTGTCACGTGAGAAATACCCAAAATTTCTGGTGGTGATATCGAAGAGGTCACACCCGATCCCTTCCCGAACTCGGAAGTTAAGCTCTTTGGAGCCGATGGTACTGCTAGGGAGACCTAGTGGGAGAGTAGGACGCCGCCAGGATCCTCTTTGGCCCGTGTAACGCAAGTTACACGGGCTTTTTTCTTTTGTCCTTCCGACTCCCCATCGCGCTCGCGCGGCCTCCGCAGGCCCGGCCGCTTCGGAGCTCGGAGGCCGTCGCCGAGAAGGCCAGTCGCTCACGCACCCGAGCGCCAGAGCGCCAACTCGGCGTCGATGGGATCCAACCCTCTTGCGCCAGGCGGATCGAATTTCGAATTCGATGTCTCCTGGCACCTTCGGATCCGGGATGGGGCAAATGGGGCGTGTTTCTTGAAGAAGGAGCCCGTGTTCTGGGCGTGACTCGCGGCGAATGAACAGCGAACATGCGGCCATGTTCGCGAAGCTTCGTTTCCCATTGGTCATTCTCTCGGGGGCTCTTCTTTTTGCTTGCGGTGGCTCCGGCAGCGGATCTTCCGGCGGCGGCGGGTCGGGCGGGAGCACCGGAGGATCCGGCGGGACCACGTCGAGCGGCGGCTCGACCTCCTCCGGCGGGACCACGTCGAACGGCGGCACCACGTCGAACGGCGGCACCACCACCGGAGGGACGGGGGGCACCACAACGAACCCCACTTGTCAAGGGCTCGGGGACGCTTGCACGAACTGCCTCGCGGCGCAGTGCGAGTCGCTCTACTGCGCTTGCTACGGCGATGCGGCTTGCGGGAGCCTCGTGCAGTGCACGCAGGCGTGCGCGCCGAACGACGCGGCCTGCAACCAGGCCTGCCTCAGCAACAACTCGAGCGCGATCTCCGAGGCCGCGCTGCTCAACGACTGCGCGGCGACGAGCTGCAACGGGATGTGCGCGGGCGCCGCGGCGCTCGACGGCTGCTCGAAGTGCTTGTTCACGAGCTGCTCCGGCGCGATGAACACCTGCGTCGCGAACGCGGAGTGCGCCGCGATCCTCACGTGCGCGCAGGGGTGCGACCCCAGTGACTCGTTCTGCCAGTTCTCTTGCTACAGCGATCATCCGGACGGGCAGTCCGCCGCGGACGACGTGACCAACTGCCTCCAGAACAGCTGCTCGGGCCAGTGCGGATGAGCGGTCTCCCTCGCGTCCTCGCCATCACCCCCTTCGAAAATCCGGATGCCCGCCTCGCGATCGCCCTCGCGCGATCGGGGGCGCTCGCCGTCCTCGATCTCGGGCGCGACGAGCGTCGAGGTCGTGAGGCGCTCGCGAAGATCGCGAAGAGCGGGCGATCCGGCTTCGCCGTGCGCGTCCCGGAGGGAACCCGCTGGGGCTCCGGGGATCTGCCCGCGTGCGTCGATGTCGTGATCGTGACGGCCGGCGGCGATCTTTCGGCGTGGCGTCCGCGCCGCGTCGTCGTGCAGGTGACCTCGATCGACGAGGCCCGCTCGGCGACGGAGCGCGGCGCCGACGCGCTGATCGCGAAGGGCTCCGAGAGCGGAGGGCGCGTCGGATCCGAGACGGCGTTCGTGCTCGCGCAACGGATCGTCGGCGATCGCAGCGCGCGCGGGGTGGCTCCGATCTGGGTGCAAGGCGGCGTCGGGCTCCACACCGGGGCCGCGTGCATCGCGGGCGGCGCGCAGGGCGTCGTGATCGACGTGCAGCTCGCGCTCGCTCGCGAGTCGACGTTGCCCGACGCGATCCGTTCGGCGATCCGCGCGATGGACGGCAGCGAGACGACCGTGATCGGAGAGCACCGCGTGTTCTCGCGGCCGGATCTTCCCGTCGCGCGATCCGGCGCTCGCAGCGCGGTGGAGGTGCGCGATCTGCTCGGCGCGGGCGATCTGGAGACGCTGCTGCTCCCCGCTGGACAGGACGCGGCCTTCGCTCGATCGATGGCGGATCGCTTCAAGACGGCGGGCGGGATCGTGCACGCGATCGAGGAGGCGATCGGCGAGCATCTGCGGCTCGCGGAGACGCATCGGCCTCTCGCTCCAGGTGGCGGAATCGCCGTGTCGCACGGCACGCGCTATCCGATCGCGCAGGGGCCCATGACGCGCGTCAGCGATCGGGCGGCGTTCGCGCTCGCGGTCGCGAAGGGCGGCGGGCTCCCGTTCCTGGCGCTCGCTCTCATGCGCGGTGAAGAGGTGCGCGCGCTCCTCTCGGAGACGAGCGCGCTCCTCGGTGAGCTGCCGTGGGGCGTCGGGGTGCTCGGGTTCGTGTCGGAGGAGCTGCGGGAAGAGCAGCTCGCGATCGTCCGAGAATTCAAGCCGAAGGTCGCGCTCATCGCGGGCGGACGACCCTCGCAGGCGCGGCCTCTCGACGCGCAGTGGACCGCCACGTACCTGCACGTCCCGTCTCCGGGGCTGCTCGATCTGTTTCTGCAGGACGGCGCGCGCCGGTTCATTTTCGAGGGGCGCGAGTGCGGCGGGCACGTGGGGCCGCGGACGAGCTTCGCGCTGTGGGAGGCGCAGATCGACAAGCTGCTCGCGCACCCGGACGTCGCTTCTGTCAGCGCGGTGTTCGCGGGCGGCGTGCACGACGCGCGATCGGCCGCGATGGTGGCGGCGATGGCGGCGCCCCTCGCGGCGCGCGGCGCGAAGATCGGCGTGCTCATGGGGACCGCGTACCTCTTCACGGAGGAGGCGGTCGCGAGCGGCGCGATCCTCCCGGGGTTCCAGCGCGCGGCGATCGACTGCGCGTCGACGGTGCTCCTGGAGACCGCGCCCGGTCACGCCACGCGGTGCGTCGACACCGACTTCGTGGTCGCGTTCGAGGACGAGAAGCGCCGGCTCGAAGCGGAGAAGAAGGCGCCGGAGGAGATCTGGGCCGCGCTGGAGCAGCTCAACGTGGGGCGTCTGCGGATCGCCGCGAAGGGGATCCGCCGCGAGGGCGACGTGCTCGCGCGCGTCGACGAGGCGACGCAGGCCCGCGAAGGCATGTACATGATCGGCCAGATCGCAGCGCTCCGCGAGGAGGTCATCTCGATCGAGGCGCTGCACCGCGACGTGAGCGAGGGCTCCGTCGCCGCGATCGCCGAGGTCGCGTCGCGCGCCGCAGAAGGCCCCGCCCACGAGGAGCCCGCGGACGTCGCGATCATCGGGATGGCGTGCGTGTTCCCGGATGCGCCGGATCGCCGCGCGTTCTGGGCGAACGTCATCGCCGGGCGGAGCGCCGTCACCGAGGTGCCCCGCGAGCGCTGGGACGCGGATCTCTATTACGACCCGAGCGAGACGAACGGCGCGCGATCGCGATCGAAGTGGGGCGGGTTCTTGCCGCCGATCCCGTTCGATCCGCTAGCGTTCGGGATCCCGCCGCGCTCCGTCGTCTCGATCGAGCCGGTGCAGCTCCTCAGCCTGGAGGTCGCCAAGCGCGCGCTCGAGGACGCGGGGTACGGCGAGCGCGCCTTCAACCGCGATCGCACGAGCGTCATCTTCGGCGCGGAGGCCGGCACGGATCTCAGCTCCGCGTACGGGTTCCGCGCGCTGTATCCGCAGTACGCGGGGCCCATCCCGCCGGCGCTCGACGAGCACCTGCCCGTGCTGACGGAGGACTCGTTCCCGGGGGTGCTCGCGAACGTGATCGCGGGGCGCATCGCGAACCGGCTCGATCTGGGCGGCGTGAACTACACCGTGGACGCGGCGTGCGCGGCGTCGCTCGCGGCGATCGATCTCGCGGTGAAGGAGCTCACCACCGGCACCAGCGACATGGTCCTGTGCGGCGGCGCCGATCTGCACAACAGCATCAACGATTACCTTCTTTTTTCGAGCGTTCATGCGCTCTCGCCGACGGGCGCGTGCAAGACGTTCGACGCCGACGCGGACGGGATCGTCCTCGGCGAGGGCGTCGCGTGCGTCGTGCTGAAGCGGCTCGCGGACGCGGAGCGCGACGGCGATCGGGTGTACGCGGTGATCAAGGGCGTCGCCGGCGGGAGCGACGGGCGCAGCCTCGGGCTCACGGCGCCTCGGAAAGAAGGGCAGATGCGCGCGCTCACGCGGGCGTACCGCGCGGCCGCGATCTCTCCGCGCGACGTCGGGCTCGTGGAGGCGCACGGCACGGGGACGGTCGTCGGCGATCGCACGGAGCTCGCGTCGCTCACGGAGGTGTTCGCGGGCGCGGGCGCGGCTCCTTCCTCCGTCGCGCTCGGCTCCGTCAAATCCCAGATCGGCCACACGAAATGCACCGCGGGGATGGCCGGCCTCATCAAGGTGGCGCTCGCGCTCCATCACCGCGTGCTGCCGCCGACGCTCCACATCAAGCGCACCAACGCGGCGTACGATCCGGAGACGAGCCCGTTCATGTTCGGGGACGTCGCGCGGCCGTGGCCCGCGGAGGATCGCAAAGCCGGCGTGAGCGCGTTCGGCTTCGGCGGCACCAATTTCCACGCGGTGCTCGAGGCGTACGACGCCGCGGACGCGCCGGCTTCGGGGCTCGACGTGTGGCCCGCGGAGCTGTTCCTGTTCCGCGCGCCGGATCGCTCGGGCGCGCTGCGGCAGATGGAGCGGCTCGAAGAGCTGCTCACGTCGGCGCCGCTCCTCAAGCTCGCGGATCTCTCGCGCGCCGTGACCGAGCGGCGGCGGCGATCCGACGGGCCGGTGCAGATCGCGATCGTCGCGACGTCGCGGGAAGACCTGCGCGCCAAGCTCGACCGCGCGCGCTCGTTCGCGCCGGATCCGAGCGAGCCGTCGTCGGGGCGCGGGGCGGATCGCGGCGGCGTGTTCGTGCGTCGCGAGGGGGCCGGCGGACAGATCGCGCTCCTGTTCTCGGGGCAGGGGAGCCAGCGGCCGGGGATGCTCGCGGACCTCTTCATCGCGTTCCCGCGGCTCCAGCGGCATCTGCGCGCGGCGCCCGAGATCGCCGCGAAGATGTGCCCTCCGCTCGCGACGACGCGCGAGGCGCGCGCGGCGCAGGTGGCGGCGCTCACCGACACGCGCGCGGCGCAGCCGGCCCTCGGCGTCGTGGAGGCGGCGCTCGCGGATCTGCTTCGATCGCTGGGGATCCGCGCCGACATGCTCGCGGGCCACAGCTACGGAGAGCTGTCGGCGCTCGCGCACGCCGGCGCGATCGACGCGGCGGATCTCGCGCGGCTCAGCGAGGCGCGCGCGCGATCCATCCTGACCGCGGCGGGCGACGACCCCGGCGCGATGGCCGCGGTGAGCGCGGCGCCCGACGCGATCGCGCCGCACCTCGAAGGCCTCGATCGCGTGGTGATCGCGAACCTCAACGCGCCCGAGCAGACCGTGATCTCCGGATCCACCGCGGGCGTGCGCGAGGCCGTCGAGCGCCTCGAAGCGGCCGGCCTCAGCGCGCGCGCCATCCCCGTGGCGTGCGCGTTCCACAGCCCGATCGTCGCAGGAGCCAGCGCGCTGTTCGGCTCCATCCTCGCGACGGCACGGCTCTCCGCGCCCCAAATTCCCGTGTATTCCAACGCGACGGCCGCGCCATATCCGGAGAGCGGCGACGCGGTGCGCGCGATGCTCGCCGAGCACGTCGCGGTCCCCGTGCGCTTCGTCGAGGAGATCGAGGCGATGTACGCCGCGGGCGCGCGCGTGTTCGTCGAGGTCGGTCCGGGGCGCGTGCTCACCGGGCTCGCGGGCAAGATCCTGGGGCGCCGCCCGCACGTGGCGGTCGCGTGCGATCAGGCCGGAGAGAACGGGATCGTACAGCTCCTCGTCGCGCTGGCGGAGCTCGCGACCGCGGGCGTCGCCATCGACGTGGGGCCGCTCTACGCGGGGCGGGAGGCGCGCGCGTTCGATCTGGAGGACGCGCCGGCCGCGAGGCTCTCGCCGACCACGTGGCTCGTCGACGGTCACCTCGCGCGGCCGCTCGACGGGGAGCTGCCTCCGGGCGCGCTCCGACCCGTGACGGCGCCGCTCGTGATGCCCGCGCCGGCCGCGGTGGATCGCGAGACGGCGGTGCTCGAGTACCTGCGCACGACGCGCGAGATCATCGAGGCGCAGCGGCAGGTGATGCTCGGGTTCCTCGGCGAATCCAGCGGATCTCGCGACGGTCGCGCGCTCTTGCGATCCGCGATCGACGGCGCCGCGATCGCGATACCGTCGATGCCGTCGCTCCCGCCGGGGCCACCCCGCGCGCGTCATCCGTCGGCGCCGCCGTCCCGCAAGTCCGCGCCGTCGATGCCGCCATCGCGCGGATCGTCGCCGTCGATGCCGCCCACGTCGATCGCGCCGCGGGCCGCGAGGCTCCCATCCGAGAGCGTGGAGTGGATGGCCGATCTCGGGACCGCCGGAGCGCCGCCGCCCGCCGCGGAGGTGAGCATCCACGACGCGCTGCTCGCGATCGTGAGCGAGCGCACCGGCTACCCGGCCGACATGCTGGAGCTCGATCTGAACCTCGAAGCGGAGCTGTCGATCGACTCGATCAAGCGCATCGAGATCCTCGGCACGCTCGGTCAGAAGCTCGGCTTCATGAACGACCTCGGCGAGGGCCGCGACAAGGCGATCGAGAAGCTCGCGACGATGAAGACGCTCCGCGAGATCATCGCGTGGCTCGAAGCGCGCAAGGGAGGCGGCGCCCCAGCGAAAGCCGACGCGCCGACTCCATCCGCGAGCCCTGCGATCGAAGCGCCCGCGCGCGCTTCGGTGCGCGTTCACCGCGGGATCCAGCGCTTCGTGCCCGCGGTCGTCGACGCGCCCGCGCGCCCCGGCGGCGTCCCGCTCGGCGGCCGATCGATCCTGATCGCCGGCGGATCCAGCGATCTCACGCGCGCTCTCGCCGACGCCCTCCGCGCGCGTGGAGCGAACGTCCGTGTCGACGACGGCTCGCCGCTCACCGACGTGGACGGGCTCATCGACGTCGCGCCGTTCGCCCCGCGCGAGCAGCCCGCGGAGGATCCGGCGAAGGCCCTGTTCGAGCGCGCGCAGAAGGCGGCGCTCGCGGGCGCCCGTACGGTGATCGCGCTCACGCACGTCGGCGCGCCGTTCGCGAGCGAGCAGCCGAACGCCCGCACCGGCGCGGCCGGCCTGATCCGCACGCTCGCGAAGGAGCAGCCCGACCTCGACGCGCGCGCCGTCGCCCTCGATCCGGAGGAGCCGCCGGAGCGCCTCGCGGAGCACGTGACCCTCGAGCTCACGACCGAGCGCGATCACGTGGAGATCGCGCACGTCGCCGGCAAGCGGAAGGCCCTCTCCGTGGCCCCGGCGGAGCGCTCGTCCGCGGCCCCGGATCCGCGCGTCCGCCTCGGCGCGGAGTCGGTGGTCCTCGTGACCGGCGGCGCCCGCGGCATCACCGCGGCCATCGCGCGCGCGCTCGCGAAGCGGTTCGGCTGCAAGCTCGTGCTGTGCGGTCGCTCGCCGCTGCCGGACGCGCAGGAGGATCCGGATCTCGCGAGCGCCCGCGATCTCCCGGAGCTCCGTCGCGCGATCATCGCCCACAAAAAAGCGCGCGATCCGGCCTCGATCGAGGCGCTGGCGTCGAAGGTCCTCGCGGCCCGCGAGATCCGCGCGACGATGCGGGACCTCGCGGCGGCGGGCGCGTCGGCCGAGTACCACGCGGTCGACGTGCGCGATCCCGCGGCGTTCGGCGCTCTCCTCGACGCGGTGTACGAGCGGCACGGCCGCATCGACGGCGTCGTGCACGGCGCGGGCGTCCTCGACGATCGCCTCCTCGCGCAGAAGACCCGGGACGCCTTCGATCGCGTGTTCGACACGAAGGTCGCGAGCGCCCGCACCCTCGCGTCGCGCCTGCGCCCCGGCGTCGCGTTCATCGCCTTCTTCGCGAGCGTCTCCGGCGCCTTCGGCAACCGCGGCCAGATCGACTACTCCGCGGCGAACGACGCGCTGGACAAGCTCGCGTGGTGGCTCTCCGCGCGCCTCCCGGCGAAGGTCGTCTCGCTCGACTGGGGCCCCTGGGGAGGCGCCGGCATGATCTCCCCGGAGCTGGCGCGCGAGTACGAGCGCCGCGGCGTCGGCCTCATCGACCCCTCCCTCGGCGCCGAGAGCTTCCTCGACGAGCTGCTCCACGGCGGCACGGCCCCGCAGGTCGTCCTGATGAACGCGCCGCTCGCCGTGATGGACGGCCGCCCACCAAGCACTCCGACCGCAGACTGAGTGAGTTGCCCACCCCCGGCCGGGCTTCGCCCGTCCGCCCCTCCCAAAGCGGTTGCTTCGCACCCGCAGGGAGGGGGCCCGTTTCACTGGACCCGCGCACGTGCGTGGGTGGGCATCCTCCGTTTAAGGTCTGCTTAAGCGCGGGCGCCACGGTGGTGCGTTATCTCCGGATCGTCGCTGGAGGCCACTCACCATGTCGTCCCTGACTTCGATTCGCTCTTTTGTCGACTCCCGTGCTGCGGCCCTCGCCCTCGTCGCCGCGGCCTCGGCGCTCGCCTGCGCGCCCACGATTCGCGCGGAGACCGACTCGCACGAGGAGCGCTCGGACCTCTGGAGCAAGCGGTTCGGCGACGCGGGGCCGCAGGTCGCGACCAGCGTGGCCGTCGGGCCGAAGGGGCGCGTCACCGTCGCCGGGTATTTCGGCGACTCCGTGGATCTGGAGAATGGGCCCCTCCCCAACAAGGGAGTCACGGACCTCTTCGTCGGGTCCTTCGACAAGGACGGTCACCCCCTCTGGAGCGAGTCCTTCGGCGGAGCCGGCGGCGATTCGCTTCCCGGCCGCACCTTCGCGGGCGTCGACTCCCAAGGGCGCGTCACGCTCGTCGCCCCGCGCGCCGGTGAGATCGACTTCGGACTCTGGCCCATCCCGGCCCTCGGGTACTACGACACCGTCGTGGCCGGGCTCTCGGCGGACGGGAAACCCCTGTGGAACAAGCGGTTCGGCGACCAAGGCCGCTACACCCTCACGTCGAGCATGGCAGTCTCACCGGCCGGCCACATCGTGATCGCGGGCAACTTCAGCGGCACCGTGGACTTCGGCACGGGGCCCCTCACGAACTCGCAGCCCTCGTGCACCGCGTGCGCGAACGCCGCCTTCGTCGTGGAGATGGATGCGCTCGGAAACACCCTGTGGGCGCGCACCTTCGAGAGCGACTCCTGGCCCGATGGCATCGTGTTGCCGCAAGCCGCCTTCGACGCGAGCGGGCGCGTCGTCCTCGCGGGCACCTTGCGCGGACCCATGGAGATCAACGACGGCGCCCCGCCGATCCCGAGCGCGGGCGACAATCCCACGCTGTTTCTCCTGGGCTTCGACGAGCAAGGGGACGTCGACTTTCGCACCTCGTTCCCGGTCGACGGCGATCTCTGGGTGTCCTCCGTGGCCGCGAGCGCCGACGGGCGGATCGCGATCACCGGCAATCTGGAGGGATCCATCGCGTTCGACGACCACGTCATCGAAGCCTCGGGGCACCTCGATTTCTACGCGGCCACCTTCTCCGCGGGCGGCAAGCCTCTCCGGGCCACCGCCTCCGCCGCCGACGGGGACCAGGCGCCGCCGACTGGCATCTTCGACGAGAGTGGCAATCTCGTCGTGCTCGCGCCGTTCACGAGCGCCGTCGCTCTCGGCGCGGACAAGCTCGATGGACTGCCCTCCTCCGTGCTCGTGGGGCGGATCGCGCCCTCCGGCGACATCACGGCGAGCGTGCTCGGCGCCTCCGAGGGGGACGCGACCTCGCGCATCGGGAAGGCATTGTTCGCGCTCGATGGGGCAGATCGCCTCCTCGTGACCGGCAGCTTCCAGGGCGCGGTCGACTTCGGATCCGGCGCGCTCACGAGCCAGGGGGACGATGACGCCTTCCTCGCGCGCGCGGCGTTCTGATAAGAAGCGAGGCGCTTGGCCGCCGTATCCGCAGCACCGCACGCGTCCGCGATCGCCGTCGTCGGCATGGCCGTGCGGCTCCCCGGCGCGCCCGATCTCGCGACCTACTTCCAGAACCTGTCCGTCGGCTTCGACGCCATCGTGGAGGCGCCCGCAGACAGGCTGGATCCCGTCTTCTACGACCCGTCCTCCACCGCGCCGGATCGCCTGTATTGCAAGCGCGGCGGCTTCCTCAGCGGGCCTGTCCTCTTCGACGCCGCGGCCTTCGGCGTGATGCCCGTCGCCGCGGAGGGCGCCGAGCCGGATCAGCTCCTCGCCCTGGAATTAGCGTCGAACGCGCTCGCGGACGCGGGTTACCACGATCGCAGCTTCGATCGAGCGCGCGCCACCGTGGTGCTCGGGCGCGGCGGTTACCTCACGCCGGGCGTCGCGCGGCTCGACATGCGGGTACGCGGCGCGGAGGTGCTCGCGCGGAGCCTGCGCGCGCTCGTGCCCGGCATCACCGAGGCGCAGATCGACGCGGTGAAGGCCGAAATGCAGGCCGATCTCGGCCCGTACGGCAAGGACACCGCGATCGGCCTCGTGCCGAACCTCGCGGCATCGCGCATCGCGAACCGGCTCGATCTCCGCGGCGGCGCGTACACCGTCGACGCGGCGTGCGCGAGCTCGCTGGTCGCGATCGATCACGCGTGCCGCGATCTCTCGGCGAACGTGGCGGATCTCGCGATCGCGGGCGGCGCGCACCTCTGCCACGATCCGTCGTTCTACAGCGTGTTCTGCCAGCTCGGCGCGCTCTCCCGCACCGAGTCCATCCGGCCGTTCGACGCGCGCGCGGACGGGCTCCTCATCGGCGAGGGCATCGGCATGGTGGTGCTGAAGCGCCTCCGTGACGCAGAGCGCGACGGCGATCGCATCTACGCGGTGGTGCGCGGATCGGGCGTGTCCAGCGACGGGCGCTCGGCGAGCCTGATGACGCCCGCGATCGAGGGGCAGGTGCTCGCGCTCATGCGGGCGTGGCAGCGCGCCGGCATCGATCCCGCGACGGTCGGCCTCGTGGAGGCGCACGGCACCGGGACGCCCGCGGGGGACGCGGCCGAGCTCGCGACGCTCGCGCGCGTGTTCGGGCCGGCGGACGGCGCTTCGCGGCGGGCGGTGCTCGGCTCCGTGAAGTCGATGATCGGCCACACGATGCCGGCGGCCGGCGTCGCGGGGTTCGTGAAGGCGGTGCTCGCGGTGCACCACGGCGTGCTCCTGCCCACGCTCCATTGCGAAGAGCCGCGCGCGGAGCTGGCCGCGACGCGGTTCCGCACGATCGATCGCGCCGAGCCGTGGGAGCGCTCGGAGCACCCGCGCCGCGCCGGCGTGAACGCGTTCGGCTTCGGCGGCGTGAACGCGCACGTCGTGATCGAGGAGCACGCGCCGCGGTCCACGTCGGCGTCGGCGAGCGCCTCGAACGCCACGAATCGCGCGGCCGCCACCGCCGCGAATCCCGGCGCCTCCGCCACGAATTCCGCCTCGGCCGCGAATCCCGCCGCCGCGCCCACGATCGCGGATCCGGCCGAGCCGATGCTCCTCTTCGCGGCGGAGAGTCCACAAGCACTTATCGAAGCGCTTCGTGATGCCGAGCGCGCCCTCGCGTCCGGCGCACCGCTGCCTTCGCCTACAAACGAAGGCGATTGCCGCGTCGCTCTCATCAACCCCACGCCGGAGCGGATCGCGCGCGCGCAGCAGGTGATCCGACGTGGGGATGCGTGGCGCGCGCGGGACGACATCTTCTTCACGGCGCGCCCGCTCGCGGCCCAAGGAGGGAAGGTCGCGTTCGTGTTTCCCGGCGTCGATGCGAGCTTCGTCCCGCGGGTCGACGATGTCGCCGAGCGCTTCGGGCTTCCGTGCGCGGTCCCGAAGGATACTTCACAGCTAAAGGATCTCGGGCTCGGCATCATCGCGGTGAACCGGCTCCTGGACGCGGCGCTGCGCGAGATCGGCGTCGCGCCGGAGCTGATCGCGGGCCACAGCATCGGCGAGTGGAGCGGGATGATCGCGTCGGAGATGATCCCGCGCGAGGACGTGGACCGCATCATCGCGGCCCTCGCGCCCGAGGACGTGGAGGTGCCGGGCGTCGCGTTCGTGGCCGCGGGGTGCAGCGTCGCGAAGGCCGAGCGCGCGATCCACGACCTCTCCCACATCGCGGTGTCGCACGACAACTGCCCGCATCAAGTGCTGATCTGCGGCCGCGACGAGAGCGTCGATGTCGCGCTGGATCGCCTCAAAAAAGAGGGGATCCTCTGCCAGAAGCTGCCGTTCCGATCGGGGTACCACTCGCCCTTGTTCGCGGACTTCGTGGGGCCGCATCAGCGCGTGCTCCGGACGCTGCCGCTCACGACGCCGAGCGTGCCTCTGTGGTCCGCGACGACGTGCGCGCCGTACCCGAGCGATCCGGACGACGTGCGCGCGCTCGCGGTGGATCACGTGGTCCAGCCAGTGCGGTTCCGCGAGCTGACGAACGCGCTCTTCGAGCACGGCGTGCGCATCTTCGTGCAGGTCGGCACCGGGAGCCTCGTCGGGTTCATCGGCGACACGCTGCGCGGGCGGCCGCACCTCGCGATCTCCGCGAACGTCGCGGGCAAGAGCGGGCTCGCGCAGCTCCGGCGGCTCGCGTGCGCGCTGTGGGTGGAGGGCGTGCCGGTCTCCTTGGATCGCCTATTCTTGAAGGCGATCTCGCGACCGGTTGCACCCCCTCCGAAGCCGGCCGCACGACCTGTCGAGCTGTCGCTGGGCGTGCCGATCTATTCGCCGCCGCCCTTGCCTCCGCGCACGGATCCCCCGCCGAGCCTTCGTTTCGAGGACATTTCGAGCGACTCGGATCCTCTCGTCGCCGAGATGGCCGCCAGCGCACGCGAGCTTCGCGCCGCGACCGACGAGGTCTGGAAGGCCTTCGAGGCGTCGCGCGCGCCCGCGGTGCCCGTGCAGCGCGAGGTCACGATCCGCCGAGAAATGTCGGTGGATCGCTATCCGTACCTCGTCGACCACAGCTTCTACCGGCAGCGCGCCGGGTGGCCTTCGATGGAGGACCGCTACCCCGTCGTGCCGATGACGATGCTGATCGCCACGATGATGGAGATCGCGCGCGAGCTGTGCCCGTCGCGCATCCCGATCGGCCTCTCGCGCGTGCGGGCGCTGCGGTGGCTCGCGGTGGCGCCGCCGGTCGAGCTGACGATCCACGCGAAGGTCGACGGCGACACCCAGGTGGAGATCACGATCGAGGGCTACGCGTCCGGCGTCGTGGAGATGGCCAGCGTCTATCCCGCGGCCCCGCGCGCCGACGTGGCGCCGCTCGCGAACGCCGCGCCCGCGCGCATCACGGCCGCCGCGCTGTACGACGATCGGTGGATGTTCCACGGCCCCGCGTACCAGGGAGTCGTGGACCTCGGCACGCTCGGCAAGGATGGCATTCGCGGAACCCTGGTGTCGCTCGAAGCGAAGGGCGGTCTCCTCGACAACGCGGGTCAGCTCCTCGGCTACTGGGTGATGGAGAACGCCGCGGTGGATCGCCTGGCGATGCCGGTGATCCTGGAGAAGGTGCGCTTCTTCGGCCACGAGCCCACGCCCGGTGAGCGTCTGGAGTGCACTGTCCGTATTCGTGATTTCGACGCGACGCTCGTCCGCGCGGACGTGGAGCTCTCGCGCGCCGGCCGCGCGTGGTGCCGGATCGAAGGCTGGGAGGACCGCCGCTTCGACACGGATCCGCGGGTGTGGAACATCCTCATGTTCCCGGAGAAGAACCTCGTCACGGAGATGCGCCCGGAGCGCTTCGGCGTGCTCCGCCAGCCCTGGCGCGGCGCCGCCTCCCGCGACCTGCTCGCGCGCCGGTACCTCACCGAGCGAGAGCGCCGCGATCAGCACAAGGTGGGGCCGCGCGGAAAGGGCGAGTGGCTCCTCGCGCGGATGGCCATCAAGGACGTGGTGCGACAGCACCTCTGGGACCGCGGCCACGGCCCGCTGTTTCCCGCGGAGATCGAGATCGAGTCGGAGCCCTCCGGCCGCCCCGTGGTCCGCGGCCCCGCGTGCGACGGACTCCACGTCTCCGCCGCGCACAAACAGGGGCTCGTGGTCGCGAAGATCGCGGAAGGCCGCGCGTGCGGCGTCGATCTGGAGCGCATCGAGCCCCGGAGCGCCGACTTCGAGGAGCTGGCGTTCACGCCTTCGGAGCGCGCTCTTCTCCCGCCCGTGGAGGGGCCGCGCAGCAGCGGTCGAGGAGGGGAGTCCGTCGCGGAGGAGAAGCCGGCCTCGACGTCGCGCGACGTGGCGATCACCCGCTTCTGGGTCGCCAAGGAGGCCGCCGCGAAGGCGCGCGGGACGGGCCTCGCCGGCAATCCGTCGCGCTTCGTGGTCCGCGAGGTGATGGGCGACCGCCTCCTCGTCGGCGCCGAGGGACAGAGCACCTGGGTCGAGACGATGCACCTCGACGCCGACCACATCGTAGGATGGACGTGCCCATGACTGCCACCTTTCGCGATCCCGAACAGGTCCTCTCCACCGTCGCCGAGCTGCTCCGCGAGGTCATCGGCGACGACGGAGGCCTCGGCCCCCCCATCACGATGGACACGTCGTTCAACGAGGATCTCGAGCTCGAAAGCATCGAGTTCGTGGCCCTCGCCGAGAAGCTCCAGGAGCGCTACGGCAAGAGCGTCGATTTCGCAGGCTGGTTATCGGGGATGGAGCTCGGCCAGATCCTGGCGCTCCGCGTGGGCGAGCTGGTGAATCGAATCGTCTCGCAGAAGAGCTAGCGAGACCGGGAGATCGTCACTTCGCGATCCACTTGCCGTGAGCCTTCTCGCAGGCCTTCTGCGCGGTCTCGGCGGTGTACTTCTTCGGCCCGTCTTCGTAGTAGTGGTTGACGATATCCTTCATCACACGGCACGTCCCGACCATCTTGTCGGCGCTGCAGGGCTTGCTGGTGATGGTGTCCTTGCACAGCTTCTTCATGATCTCTTCGTTCTTGGCCTTGTCGGCCTCGTTCGTGATCACGATGTCACCGCACTCGCTGTCCTTGGCGATGGAGTCGCAACCGACGGCGAACATCTCGCCCGCCGCCGCGCCGACGACGCCGCCCGCGGCGGGGGCTGCGGTGGCCGAGGCGGTCGGCGCTGCGGTCGCGGTCGCGGTCACGGCGGCGGTCGCGGTCATCGCGGCGGTCGCGGTCGGCTTGCTCGTGGGCGCGCCGGAGCCGGCCGGAGCGCTCGCCGAGCCTTCGCCCCCGCACGCGACGAACAGGGCAGCACAGGAGACGATGAATCCGAACGAGAGGGCGTGTTTGACAGACATGATTGCTCCGTTGACTTGAGGGCGGACGCCGGCCTTCGCGCGGCAACTTCCGCCGTGCGGTCCTTCCACCAATACGTGACGCATACGGTACTCGCCCCCGGATCCGGCGGCCAAACTCCGCGCCTCCGAACGGCCCCCCGACAGGCCCTGTCGAATGGCCAAGATCGTCACCGCGCTTTCGGATACCGTGGCGCAACTCCATGGATGTCGTCGCGAACGGAGCCCGCTTTCACGTGCAGGATCTCGGCGCGGGCCCGCGGCCGCCCGTCGTGATGTTGCACGGCCTCCTCGTCGGCTCGCTCGCGGCCTGGTACTTCACCGCGGCCCCGGCCCTCGCGGAGCAGCGCCGCGTGCGCCTCTTCGATCTCCGCGGCCACGGCCGCACGGAGCGCGTGCGCGAAGGCTACGACGTCGCGACGATGGCGCGGGATCTCGCGGAGCTCGCGGCGCCGCTCGGAGACGGACCGATCGATCTCGTGGGCCACAGCTTCGGCGCGCTGGTGGCGCTGCGTTTCGCGCTGGATCATAAAGGTAGCGTGCGGCGTCTCGTGCTCGTGGAGGCGCCGCTCCCGCCGTCCCGGTTCGATGAGCTGTCGGATTTCGCGGCCCGGTCGCCCGCGCAGATGATCGAGGCGCTCCCGGCCGATCTGCGCGCGTTCCTGGCGGGCGGCGGCCGCAAGGCGTCGCGACTATTGGAGTCGATTCGCTTCCTCGCGGAAGACAGCACGATGTTGCGCGATCTCGCGGCCGAGCCGGACATCCCCGACGCGGACCTCGCGCGCCTCTCGTGCCCGACGCTCGCGGTGTACGGCGCCGCATCGAGCTGTCGCGCCGTCGGAGATCGCCTGTCGCGCGCGCTCCCGAATGGCACGCTCCGCGTCCTTTTGGGGGGCCACTATCTGCACCTCGACGCGACAGCCGCCCTCACGACAGCGATCCTGGAGTTTTTGGACGCGCCGGACACCACGGTCGCCCCGGGCGCGACATCGACCCGCGCGGCGGCGCAGAGCACGGAGGCGCGCGATGGCGGACGTTGAAGCCCGAGGCCTCAAGTTCCACGTGCAGCGCCTCGGCTCGCCGGACGCGCCGGCCACGGTGGTGATGCTGCACGGCCTCGTGATGGATAACCTCTCCAGCCTCTATTTCACGCTGGGGAGCGCGCTCGCGGCCTCGTGCGACGTCGTCCTGTACGACCTGCGCGGACACGGCCTCTCGTCGCGGCCGGAATCGGGATACACCTTGTGCGACATGGTGGAGGATCTGGCATCCATCCTGGACGCGCTCGCGGTGAATCGCCCCGTGTTCCTGGTCGGCAACAGCTTCGGCGGGCTGCTCGCGCTCGGATTCGCGACGGCGCACCCCGAGCGCGTGCGCGGCGTCGTGCTCGTGGACGGCCACGTCGGACAGACGGGCTGGGCCGACGCGATGAGCGCCACCTTGGAGCTGAAGGGCGAGGAGCGCGACCGTCAAATCGCGATCTCCTTCCAGAGCTGGCTCGGCCGTCACAGCGAGAAGAAATCGACGCGCCTCGCGCGCACCGCGAGCGCCCTCGTGTACGGCACGTCGCTCGTCGCCGACATGCGCGCGTCCGGCTCCCTCCCGGCCGAGGCGATGCGCAACATCCAGTCTCCGGTGCTCGCGCTGTACGGGGAGACATCGGATCTCCTGCCGGCCGCCCGTGAGGCAGAACGCCTCATCCCGCGTTTCGATCTCATCGTATTCGAGGGCTGCTCCCACTCTGTCTTGTGGGAGGTCACCGCCCGTGTCCGCGACGTCGTCCTTGGCTGGATCGCCGCCCGGTCCAGGGAGTAGTCTGCCGCGCGCATGGCTCGCTTTCTATTCGTGGTGCCGCCGCTCGTGGGCCACACGAACCCCACCGTGAGCGTCGCGCGCGCCCTCGAAGCGCGCGGCCACGAGGTCGCGTGGGTCGCGCACCCGCGCGCGGTTCGGCCTCTTCTGCCGGCAAACGCGCGCCTCGTCGAGCTCGACGATCACGTGCCCGAGCAGCGGTGGGCCGAGGCGAACGCGAAGGCGCGCGCGGTCCGCGGGCTCGCGGCGTTTCAGTTCCTGTGGGAGGAGTTCTTCGTCCCGCTCGCGCACAGCATGATGCCGGGCGTGGAGCGCGCGGTGGACGCGATCGCGCCGGACGTCCTCGTGGTCGATCAACAGGCGCTCGCGGGCGCGATGATCGCTCGCAAGCGCGGCCTCGGGTGGGCCACGTTCGCGACCACGTCCGCGGGCCTCACGGATCCGCTCGCGGGGCTGCCCAGAGTGCGGGCGTGGCTGGACGCGCAGATCGCCTCGCTCGAAGGGGCCGCGGGCCTCGCGCCGGTCGCGGAGCCGGACCGCTCGCCGCACCTCGTGATCGCGTTCACCACGCCGGCGCTCATGGGCGGCGCGGCGACGTTCGCCGATCACGTCCACTTCGTCGGCCCCGCGATCGCGGAGCGCCCGGAGAACGCGCCGTTCCCGTTCGAGGCGCTGCGCGAGGTGCCGCGCGTGCTGGTGTCGCTCGGCACCGTGAACTTCGAGGTCGGCGAGCGCTTCTACAATGTCGCGGTGGAAGCCCTCGAAAACGAGCCGATCCAGGTGGTGATGGTCGCGCCGGTGAAGCAGCTCGCGCGCGTGCCGGACAATTTCCTGGTGCGCCCGTTCGTGCCGCAGCTCGCGCTCTTGCCGCACATGCAGGCGGTCGTCAGCCACGGAGGGCACAACACCGTCGCCGAGACTCTGTGGAATGGCCTGCCGCTCGTGGTGCTGCCGATCAAGGACGATCAGCCCGTCGTCGCCGAGCAGGTCGCGAGCGCCGGCGCCGGGATTCGCCTCAAATTCGGCCGCGTGCGCCCCGACGAGCTGCGCGACGCCGTCCGCCGCGTGCTCGCGGAGCCTTCGTTTCGCGAGGCCGCCGCGAGAGTCCAGGCGTCGTTCCGCGAGGCCGGAGGCGCCGGACGGGCCGCGGACTTGCTGGCACGCCTTTCAGCCTCCAAACTGCCTGTCTCGGAACAGGCTGCCTCGCAACAAGCTGTCTCGCAACAGGCCACCTCGGCACCCGCTGCCCACCTCGGAGAGGACCCATGTTGATCTGGGGATGGGCGCTCGTCGCGCTTTTCCTGGTGCTCGATGCGCTCCGCGTGCGGGGCCGCGTCGCCGCCGTCACGGCGCTGGCACCCTCGGAAGATCCGGTGTCGCCGGAGCATCGTTTTCTGGTGGCCCCCGGCGTCACGCTCGACGACGCGACGAAGCGCGCCGCCAGCGCCCACGCGCGCGCGAACAAGCTCGGTGTCCTGGACCTGTTCCCGTCGGACATGCGCACGCTGCCGGCGTGGGGCCTGTTTCAGTTCCTGGATCCGGAGAAGTACCGGACAGACACGCTCGGAAAAGGCATCAGCGCGGGCCACGCGACCCTCGTGACCGCCGATGTTCTGCGGCGCGCGGGCGTCACGACCACCGAATTCACCGAGGAAGTGGCCTTCGTGCGCGCGGTGGGGCGGCTCAAGTGGTACGCGTCCTCGGGGACGGATGTGGCCTTTGCGGACGGCCTCCGCGCGGTCCCGTCGCGACGCAAGCTGGCCGTCCTCCGCGAGCGGCACGGCAGCGGCGCCGACTTCGTCCTGGGCGGCGTGCCGATCATCCTCGCGATCGTGCTGATCGCCGCGATCACCGGCAAAGCGCCCGGAGCCGCGGTGGCCGTCGCGTTCACCCTGCAGCCGTTCGTCGCCTTCGCGGGCGGCCGCCTCCAGACTCCGGACCTGCTGATCACATCGCTCCTCCGCTGGCCGCTCGATCTGGTCAGTTGGTTCTCGCTGATCAACGAGGACGCGCCCGCGGTCGACCCCAGAGAGGTGGACGTCCGTCGCCCCGACTACGATCGTCTCTTGAAAGACGGCCTGACCCCCTTCTTCGAGCCGCGCCGCGAGACGTGCCCTCTGTGCGAGTCGCGCTCGCTGGGGCGGCAGCTCGAAACACCGGATCTCCTCCAGGGCAAGCCGGGCCGCTTCACGATGGACCGATGCGGGGAGTGCGGCCACATCTTCCAGAACCCGCGCCTGTCGTTGAAGGGCCTCGAATTCTATTACAAGGACTTCTACGACGGCCTCGGAGGCGACGAGATCGAGGCCATCTTCGGCGCGTCGCTGATGCAGTATCACCTGCGGAGCGAGATGGTCGAGTCGGAGGCGAGCCCCGCGCGCTGGCTCGACGTCGGCGGCGGCCACGGCCACTTCTGCCGCATCGCCAAGGACCGTATTCCGGAATGCCGCTTCGAGGCGCTGGACCTCTCCGACTCCATCGAGGACGCCGAGCGCCGCGGCTGGGTCGACAAGGGGTACAAAGGCCTGTTCCCGGACATGGCCGACGGTCTGAAAGACCAGTACGACGTCGTCTCGATGAGCCATTACCTGGAGCACACCCGCGAGCCCGAGGCCGAGATCGAGGCCGCCGCGAAGGTCGTCCACGCAGGTGGCCACTTGATGATCGAGCTGCCGGACCCGGATTGTGGCCTGAAGAGCCTCTTCGGAAAGCTGTGGCTCCCGTTCTTCCAGCCGCAGCACCAGCACCTCCTCTCGACGAAGAACCTGGAGAAGCTCCTCGTCAAACACGGCTTCTCCGTCGTGAAATGGCACCGGGGCGAGGCCCACCAGCGGATCGACTTCTTCGCGGCCGTGTTCCTCTTCGTCCACTGGATCGCGCCGAAAGCGGACGTCCCGTGGCGCCCGCGAAGCACGTGGGAGCGCCGCCGCCGCACGCTCGCCTTCGCGGCGATGTTGCCCTTCCTGATGCTGGCCCCCCTCTTCGATCACGGCCTCGCGGGCCTTCTCGCGCGCCCCGGCTGGTCCAACACGTACCGGATGCTCGCGCAGAAGAAGGCCTGAGCGCCTTCCGTCGTGCTCTTCAGACTGCCAATTAGAACTTCCCGCTCAACGAGAACCCCGAAGGCCCCACGGTGAGCGCCGCCTTCGGCTGCGGGGGCGCCTCTTTCTTGCCGCCCGTCACCCCGAGGACGATCGTCACGCCGGCCATCGCGATCGCCGCGCCGCCGAGGACGTCCGTCACCAGGGCCAGAGTCTGCGTCTTCGAGCGCGCCGCGTCGATATCGGCCTTCGTCGCGCCGAAGGTGTCCAGCTGCTTCTTCGCGTCCGCGTGCGCCGAGAGCGCGAGGCCGCCCACCACCGCGGCGCCGACCGCCAGGCCGCCCGTGACCGCGAGGCTCACCCACATGCCCGTCCGCGGAGGCGACGCGTCCTCTTTCGAGACGGCAGGGCCGCTCAGATTGACCTCGATGCTGGTGCGGTCCCCGCCGGCCAGATCGACGAACCGCGCCGTCGACGTGAGGCCGTCTTTCTGGATCACCACCTTGCGCCGACCGATGCTCACCACCACCGCGTCCGTGAGCGGCGTCTTGCCCACCACGACGTCGTCGATCAGCACCTCCGCCCCTTCGGTGTTGCTCTTGATCTCGACGCGCGCGACGCGGGCCGCGAGCCCCTGGATCTCCTTCTCCACCTCTCCCCGCCGCGCAGCCTCGATGTCGGCGCCGCCGAGATCCAGGTACCTCTGGAACGATCGCAGCGCAGAGGCATAATCGGCGAGCTCGTACTCGGTCTGACCGATGTTGTAGAGCACCTTGTAGTTGTGGCTGATCTCGTACGAACGCTTGAATTCCACGAGCGCCGCGCGAAAATCGTTCTCCCGGAACAGGTCCACTCCGCGGAAGAAGCGGGCCTTGCCTTCGTCGCTCTCGGCCGCGGCCGTGCCCGAGGGCGCCGCGGCCGGCGGGGCGGGCGCCGTGGAGGGCTGTGCGGAGGGGGCCTGTTGCGCCGCCGCCGGGGCGCTCAAACAAGCGGTCACCGCCAGCGTCGCGAAGAGGTGCTTCGATTTCATCATCATCCGCGTTCGGCTCGATTCACAGCGTGGGAGTGGGAGGGACGATCTGGTACGTCATCCAGGCGGCGCGGATGAGCGTCTTCACCGATCCGTATTCGGGGCCGCTGGGGCCCACGGTGCCCGTGATGGTGACGGTCCCCGGCGTCACGTTCACGAAGCCCGCGTTCCCGGCCAGATCCGTCTGCGTCGCGTCCGCCGTCACCGCGTTCTGGATCGTGTAGAACCGAGTCTCCATGTCGCTCGGGAACAAGGTCACGCTCGCGCCCGCCGTCGCCCCGCCCGTGCAGTCCGCCGTCCGCAGCAGGACAATGCCCTTCGTGTCGTCGACCTGCACGCCCGCGTTCTGCGCGAGCGTCTTCGCCAGGCCCGCCGGCACGAGCTGAACCGACGAGTTGTCGTTCTGCACCGTGTGGTCGAGGAACGCGATCGTCGACTCGTAGTCGGGGCTCGTGATCTCCAGATAAGCCTCGATATCGGACGGGAGCATCACCGTGACGTTGCCGTCCGCGTCCATCTTCGGCGTCCCGAGCGGCGCCGCGCACGTCACATCGTACTTGTTGCAGAGCCGGAGGGTCAGGTTGGTGGGCGGGGCCGGGTTGATGAGGTCCGTCAGCTTCACCGTGAGCGTGTCCGTGTGGCCGGCCGTGGGCGCCGGCACATGACCGATGCAGCCCCACTTCGGGTCCACCGGCTTCTCGGTGCAGAGGCCGTCCTTGCAGACGGAGTCGGCGAACTCACCGCCTCGCGCCGTGCAGTCCTCGTCGGTCTTGCACTGCACCTCGTCCAGATCCCCGAGCGCCACCGAGCACCCGGAGGAGGCCCACGAACATCCGAGGATCAGGACGGAGGCGAGCGCGAGGCTTCGCCCCACGATCGAAGGGGAAGACGACATCGCCCGCATCCTAATGCGAGCGCGCGCCCACCGTCTACGGGGACGAGAGGCTAGATGTGCTGCGTCGCGCAGCCGAGGAGGATATCGACCTTGCCAGTCTGGTCCGCCGACACCTGCGCGCACTGCTTGTCGCACAGGATGATCTTGGTCGGCATCGCGTTGTTGTCGTAGTACCAGCCGCCGAGCTGCGGATCGCACGCCGCCGCATTGGCCACGTTGGCGATCACCTGCGGAGCGCCGCCGCCTCCGGGTGTATACTGGACGTTGACCTTGCCGTAGTCCACCATGCCCATCTGCGGCACCGGGATCGTGTACTCGCACCCGAGCGCGCTCTGCTGGATCGACGCGAGCGCCGCCTCGAACTGCTGCACCACGTTGCCGCCGGTGTCGACGAGGAACGCCTGCCCGGTGCCGCCGCCGGCCGCGATCGCGTTCATGTTGTCGAGCGACGGACCGACGCCGATCACGAAGGTCGGGATGCTCGGATTGCCGTTCACGCCCGCCTGCGCGATGGCCGCGATCGAGGGGATATCCATCGGATCGCACTCGGTCGGCTCGCCGTCCGTCGCGAAGACGACGGCCACCTTGTGCGTCGGGTGCGCCTGCGCCCAGGCCTTCGAGTGGTTGATGGCGCCCTGGAGCGCCGCGGAGGTGGGCGTGTTCGTCGTGGGAGAATGCGCGTTGATCGAGGTGTTGAGCTTGTTCACCTGCGTCGCGTTGAGCGCCGCGATCTCGACGTCGGCCATCGCATAATCAGCCACGTTGCACGAGTCGCCGCCGCCCGCGCCGCCGCCGAGGCAGAACCCGAACAGGCACGGTCCGCACGCCGCGCCGCCGCAGTCCGCGTCCACGGTGCAGAAGGCGTTGCACGCGGCGCCGCCGTCCACGAGCGGGAAATACTGCAGGCCCACGCCGAGCGCCGCGTTCGCCGGATCGCCGAAGAAGCCCTTCAGCGCCGTCGTCGTCGCGGTCCACTTGGTCCCGCCGCTCGCGAGCGCTTCATCCATGCTGCCCGACTGGTCCAGCATGATGAAGAGATCGAGCGGCACCGGATTGGCCGTCTTCGACTCCGTGGCGCACGCGCACGTGCCGGAGACGCAGGCCGCGCCCATGCAGTCGAAGCCGCACGCGCCGCAGTTCTTGGAGTCCTCCGTGAGGTCCGACTCGCAGCCGTTCTGCGCGTTGCCGTCGCAGTTGCCCTTTCCGATCGGGCACTCCACGCCGCACACGCCGAGGCTGCACGTCGGGTTGAGGCCGCCCGCGCCCTGGCACACGTTCATGCAAGCGCCGCAGTTGTTCGGGTCGCTCGCGGTGATGGTCTCGCAGCCGTCCTGCGGGTTCATGTTGCAGTCCGCGGTGCCGGCGGGGCACTCGGTGCTCGTGGTGACGCTCGTCGTCGTGGCGCCGCCCATCGACGTCGTGCCGCCGGCCGAGGTGGTGCCGCCCATCGACGTCGTGGCGCCCGTGCCGCTGCCGCCGGTCGTGCCGCCGCCGGAGTTGAAGGCGCCGGAGCCGCCGTCTCCGCCGGTGCCGCTGGACTTGCCGCCAGCGCCGCAGCCGAGCACGAGGAGGGATGTTGCGAAGCCGAAGGATACAAGGAGTCGCGATCGCATGAGACCTCCACGATCGGCGGCGCGGCGTCCCGAGCGACGACGGTCACCACCAGAGCGATGGAAAATCCCGCCCGCACATCAAGAGCCGTTCCTGCCGGCCGCACCGGCGGGGCGTGACGAAAAGGCCTTCGTTTGTAGGGGAAGAGGAGAGGAGGAGTCGTGACGGGGTGGATCCGGGAGGACCCAGTCGGTGGATCAGCGCCCCCCCAGGGTGCCGCCGAGCGTCACTGGCAGACGCGGTACTTCATGAGGTCCGCGGCGGTGGTCGCCGTGGTCTTGAGTCGGAGCTGGCCGATCTCACGAATGAACTCGTCCTGCGTGGCCTTGCCGAGGATCGCGAGGCCGTCGCCCTGCTTCTCGAAGCTCAGGTTGTGGGTGCTGCCGTACGAGGCGCCCACGAAGCCCGAGGTGATCTCCATCGAGACACCGCTCTTCTTCATGTAGCCAATCAGGCCCTGCGTGACGGAGCCGTCGCCGCCGCGGAGGACGACGAACGAGCCGCGCGGCAGGTTGCTCGACTCCAGTTGAGCGGCCGTCAGAGCGTCCTTGATCACCTGACCGAGGCTGTTGCGCATCGGGATGATGTACTTGCCCTGGGCGTTCGGCAGGACCTCGGTCGTGCCGGCGAACACGCGCGCCGTCGCGGGGGAGGCCGTGCCGGTGTGCGCGAACGAGACGAGGGACAGCGAGATCGACGGGGCGTTCGGAGACTTGCTGTTGGCCTTGAGCGGATTGCCCTTGCACGGATCCCCGCCGCACGCGGACTGCGCCGCCGCCGACTGATAGGCGCACTGCTGCGCCGCCGTCATGAGGTGGAGCGCGACGAAGGTGCTGGACGCCTTCGCGACGCACGAGACGAACTGACCATGGTTGTTCCACTCGAGGTCGGTGCCCTGCGGGCCGTCGCACGGGCAGAGCTGGTCGAGCGAGCAGCCGGTCGCCGGGTCGACCACGGTGTTCGGGAGGGTGCCGGGGCAGGTGTCCGTGCCGTCCGCGACGCCGTCGTTGTCGTCGTCGTTGTCGCAGAGATCGCCCACGCCGTCGTCGTTCGCGTCGTGCTGATCGGGGTTCGCGACGGTCGGGCAGTTGTCGCTCGCGTCCGGCTCACCGTCGTTGTCGTCGTCGTCGTCGCACGCGTCACCGAGGCTGTCGCCGTCGGAGTCGAGCTGGCCCGCGTTCGGGGTCGTCGCGCAGTTGTCGCCGGCGTTGCTCACGCCGTCGCCGTCCACGTCGGAGTCGCACACGTCGCCGAGACCATCGGAGTCGAGGTCGGCCTGATCCGGGTTCGCCGCTTGCGGGCAGTCGTCGATCGCGTTGTCCACGCCGTCGCCGTCGTTGTCCGCGTCGCACGCGTCGCCGACGCCGTCGAGATCGAAGTCCGCCTGATTCGCGTTGGAGACGTTCGGGCAGTTGTCGGTGCCGTTCGGGGCGTTGTCGCCGTCGAGATCGGAGTCGCACGCGTCGCCCGCGCCGTCGCCGTCGAGGTCCGCCTGCGAGTGGTTCGAGGTCGTGGCGCAGTTGTCGATCGCGTCGTCCACGCCGTCGTTGTCGTCGTCGGGATCGCACGCGTCGCCCGCGCCGTCGCCGTCGTTGTCCGCCTGATTGCCGTTCGCGAGGAGAGCGCAGTTGTCGGAGGCGTCGAGGACTCCATCGTTGTCATCGTCGGAGTCGCACGCGTCGCCCTGCGCGTCGCCGTCGTTGTTGGCCTGATCGGCGTTGGAGAGGAGAGCGCAGTTGTCGAGCGCGTCCGCGACTCCGTCGTTGTCGTCGTCCGCGTCGCACGCGTCGCCGAGCTTGTCGCCGTCCGTGTCGGTCTGATTGGCGTTCGCCGTCACCGCGCAGTTGTCGACC